>NZ_BAABVY010000015.1:0-142031 GCF_040365715.1 Acidovorax sp. FG27 | reverse complement strand
ACCTGCGGCGTGGCAGTCCCAGCCGGAACAGGCTCACCGACTGCACGAGGTCCTGCGCCTGGGTGTTCAGGCTGGAGGCGGCGGCGGCCATTTCCTCGACCAGCGCGGCGTTCTGCTGGGTCGACTGGTCCATCTCGCTGACGGCTTCGACCACCTGCCCCACGCCCGCGCTCTGCTCGGTGCTGGCGGCGCTGATCTCGCCCATCAGGTCCGTCACGCGGCGGATGCTGCTGACCACTTCGGTCATGGTGCTGCCGGCCTCGTCGGCCAGCACGGTGCCGGCCTCCACCCGCGAAACGCTGTCGGTGATGAGCTGCTTGATCTCCTTGGCGGCCTCGGCGCTGCGGCCCGCCAGGCTGCGGACCTCGCCCGCCACCACGGCGAAGCCGCGCCCCTGCTCGCCGGCCCGGGCGGCTTCCACCGCCGCGTTCAGCGCCAGGATGTTGGTCTGGAACGCGATGCCGTCGATCACGTTGATGATGTCGGCGATGCGGCGCGAGCTCTCGCTGATGCCCTTCATCGTGTCCACCACCTGCGACACCACCACGCCGCCCTGCTGGGCCACGCTGCTGGCGGCTTGCGCCAGCTGGTTGGCCTGGCGCGCGTTGTCGGCGTTCTGGGTCACGGTGGAGCCGAGTTCCTCCATCGACGCGGCGGTCTGCTCCAGCGCGCTGGCCTGCGATTCGGTGCGGCCCGACAGGTCGGAATTGCCCTGCGCAATCTGCGTGCTGGCGGCGGCCACCGACTCGCTGCCCTGCCGCACCCGCGACACCACCTGGGTGAGCGAGGCGTTCATGGTGCGCAGGCTGTCCAGCAGCACGCCCACCTCGTCACGCGACTGCACGTCGATGCGGCTGGTCAGGTCGCCCGCCGCCACCGCCTGCGCCACGGTCACGGCCTGTGCCACCGGGCGCGTGATGGAACGCGTCACCCAGGTGCCCAGCACCACGGCCACCACCAGCGCCAGCGCCACGCCGCCCAGCTCCAGCCACACCGTCAGGGTGCGGGTGCGGTCGGCCTCCACGGCGCGCTGCTCCAGCAGCTGGTTCTCGGTGCGGATGAAATCGGTGTGAAGGGTGCGGAACTGGTCCATCGCCGCCTTGCCACGGGCGCGCTTGACGTCGGCCACCAGGGCCTCCAACGTGCTGGTGCCGGCGTCCACCTCGCGGCGCAGCGACTGCGTGGCACGCGACACCTCGATGAACTGGTTGGCCGCGGCCTGCATGTCCTGCATCCGCTTTTGCTGCGCCGGGTTGTCCGCCGTGAGGTTGCGCACCTCGGCCAGCGAGGCGTTGAAGAGCTGCGTGCCCTGCTCCCAAGGCTCGAGGAACCGGGCCTCGCCGGCCAGGGCAAA
Source organism: Acidovorax sp. FG27 (assembly GCF_040365715.1). Taxonomy (NCBI): domain Bacteria; kingdom Pseudomonadati; phylum Pseudomonadota; class Betaproteobacteria; order Burkholderiales; family Comamonadaceae; genus Acidovorax; species Acidovorax sp. FG27. The sequence goes on along the minus strand of NZ_BAABVY010000015.1, from coordinate 140,677 downwards.
GCCGCGGGTGCCGGTCTCCATGTTCACCATGCCCAGCAGGATCTGGTCGGCGGCCATCAGCACCTTGGAGGTGTGCGCATTCCAGCGCTCGGCCTCCTGCAACCGTGACTGGCTGGTCATGGCCACCACGATGACCGCCAGGAAGATGGCGATGACGCCACCGAAAGCCAAACCCAGACGCCGCGCCAGCGGCCAATGGGAAACATTCATCATTCGCTCCTGCTTGAGACTTTGGGGTACCTTGCACAAGCCCTCCCCGGCGCTCACCAGGCGTCACAGGATGGGTCGCATCGATACTAAAGTTACAAACTGTCTCGACTTGTAGGCAGCCGCCGTACAGGCGCTACGGACAGTGGCGATGCCACGGCCAAGCCGCGGGCGGGTGCCAAACCCAAGCCATCGATGCGCCACCCTGTGCCCATGCGAAAGGCGCGCCGGGCCACCCAGGCGGCCAGGCGCCAAGGTGCAAAGCGCGTGCCACGCCGCGCCACCGCCCCGTTCCGAAGCGAAGCAACTGGCGGGGCCGGCGAACGCGCCGGCCCGCCCCGTCAACGGGCGGCCGCCCCCACCTTCACCCGCGCATTGGGCGTCTCGCCGAACATCTCGGGCGCGTAGAGCGCCTCCACCCGGCTCGGGGGCAGGGCGAAGTCGCCCACGTTGTTCAGTCGCACGGTGTATTCCGTCTCCACCTTGCCTTTGGGCAGGTACTCGTAGTAGGCGCGGTACGACTCGAAGCTGCGCTCCTCGTAGGCCACCCAGCCGTTGCCGCCGCGCGTCTCGCCCCGGGTGGCGATCTCGGAGTCGCGGCCCAGGCCGCTGCCCAGGATGGTCGCGCCGCCGGGGATGGGGTCGGTCACGGCGACCCAGGTCATGGGCGCGCTGGCGTCGATCTCCAGGCGCACGCGCAGCACGTCGCCGCGCGTGTATTTGCCGGCCACGGCCTGCTCCACCGGGGTGATGGTCTTCTTAATGGAATAGCCGGCCGAGAACGGCGCCTTCAGGTCGATGGCGGCCACCGACTGCAGCGTGAGCCAGGGCTTGCCCGGGCCCTGGTGCGACACGGCCAGGCTGCCCTTGCCGGGCGCGGGCGGCCAGGGCAGGAACATGCCGTTGCCCCGCAGGTTGCCGGGCGCGGCCGGCGCGCCGAACCAGGTGGTCTGGTGCGGGGCGCCTGCCGGGTCGCCGGTCTTCACGCGCTCCACCCTGCCCCAGTCCACGCTGGCGGTCTGCCCGGCGAGGGTTGCCTGGGTGATGCCCGCCACCGGCACGGCCTCGAACTTCGCGCTGAACCTCTCCAGCGCCAGCCCGCCCCAGAGGTTGGCGGTGGTGGTGTGCCAGGCGCCGTTCTGCTGGCGGCTGATGAAGCCGTTGGCCAGGCGGCCCATGTCGTCCTTCCAGGCCGGGTCATCCATCACGGCCAGCATCAGCCGGGCGGTGTTGACGTCGCCGTTCTGCATCAGCCACCACCAGTAGTCGTCCTGTTCGGTGCTGAAGACGAGCTTGGTGCCCTGGTAGCTCAGGCGGGCCTTCAGGATCTGCGTGGCCTCGGCCAGCCGCTGGTCGCGCTGCGGCACGTCGGGCACGCGCTTCAGGATGTTCAGCCAGTCGATCACCGTGTGCGTGGGCCACTGGTTGGGCGCGATGGTGACGCTGCCCAGCATGCGGCCCGTCGCCTTGCCGTAGCGCGACAGCGCCTCGATGGCGGCCAGCTTGCGCATGTCCAGGTCCTTGCGCGGGCTCCAGAAGTCGCGCTGGATGCGGCCTTCGGCGAAGGCGGCGAGGCCCCGCTCCATGGCGGCGCGGGCGTCGTCGGGCAGCTTGAACTCGGGATGCAGCGCCGCGGCCTCGTGCGTGGCGGCCAGCAGGTAGGCGGTGAGCGTGTCGCTGCCCCGGTCGGCGCTGCCGGCCTGCGGCGGGAAGTAGCTGGCCAGGCCGTCCGTATCGAGGTAGGTGGGCAACTGCGCCACCAGCGCCTGCCACAGCTTGCCGTCGCGCAGGCCCACGGCCTTGCTGGTCTTTTGCTCCAGGCAGGCGAAGGGGTAGTTGGCGAACCAGTCGCGCACGCCCGGCAGGCCCTCGGCCAGCCTGGGCTGCAGCGACATCTTCAGGCCGCCGCGCTTGGGGCCGCTGGCGGGCAGGGCGTCGGCGGGCGGGGCCACGTCGATCTGGAACAGACCGTCCACCTGCACCAGCGTGCCCTGCTGCACGGTCAGCGGCACGGCGGGAACGAGCCGCTGGCGCGCCTTGAGCGCGTCCTTCGCACCGCCCAGCGTGTCGCGCGCCTCGATCTCCCAGAGCAGCGCCTCGGCGCGGGTCTGCGCCAGCTGCGCCGGAGCGGTGACGTCCCAGGCCACCTCGCGCGACTCGCCGGCGGGAATGTCCACCGTGCGGGGCTCCAGCGCCAGCAGCGTGGCCCGGGGCGCCACCTCCACCTTCATGGCCTTTTGCGTGGTGTTGCGCAGCGTGAGCTGGGCGCGGAACTGGTCGTCCTCGCGCACCAGCGGCGGCAGGCCGCTGATGATCTGCAGGTCCTGCGTGGCGCGGATGCTGGTGGTGCCGGTGCCGAAGAGGCCGGTGCCCGCATCGGCCACCGCGACGATCTTGAAGGTGGTGAGCGCGTCGTTGAGCGGCACCGTCACCTTCGCCTGGCCCTTGGCGTCGAGTTGAAGGGCGGGCTGCCAGAGCAGCAGCGTGTCCAGCAGCTCGCGGGTCTGCGCGCGGCCGCCGCCGCCGCCGGCCGGCACGGCCTTCTTGCCGTAATGGCGCCGGCCGATGATCTCCATCTGCGCGGTGGAGGTCTCCACGCCCCAGGCGCGGCGCTGCAGCATCGCTTCCAGCAAATTCCAGCTGGTGTTGGGCATCAGCTCCAGCAGCGCCTGGTCGACGGCGGCCACGGCCACTTCGGCATTGGCCGCCGGCTTGCCGCCGGGCAGCGTGGCGGTGATGGTGACCTGCGCCTTGCCGCGCACGGGGTAGCTCGCCTGGTCGGCCGCCACCTTCACGTCGATGCGGTGGGCCTGCGTGCCGACCTTGATCTCGGCCAGGCCCAGCCGGTAGGCGGGCTTGGACAGGTCCACCATGGCCGTGGGGGCGACGTATTCCTTGCCCTCGTACCAGAACGCGCTCCACCATTCGCGCGGCGCCTTGAAGCCCCAGGTGAAGAAGCTGTACCACGGCACCTCGCGCAGCCGCCCGCGCAGGGCCAGCACGCTCACGTACACGTTCGGGCCCCAGCCCTCTTCCACTTTCAGCTCCACCGTCGGGTCCTGCCCGTTCAGCTGCACCACGCGGGTGCTCAGCACGCCTTCGCGCTCCACCGCCACCAGCGCCGTCGCGTGGCGGAACGGCATGCGCACCTGCAGCTTGGCGACCTCGCCGGGCTGGTAGCTCTTCTTCTCGGGCAGCAGGTCGATGCGGTCGTGGTCCTCGCCGCCGAACCAGAGTTCGCCCTGCTTGGTGACCCAGACGGAGGACGATGCCTGCGACTCGTTGCCGTCCTTGTCGCGGGCGGTGGCGATCAGCTGCACCTCGCCCGCCTCGTCCAGCCTGGCCTCGCACAGCAGCAGCCCGCGCGAGTCGGTCTTGCCCGAGCACACGGTGCCCAGGTCCTTGGTTTCGGTCTTGTTGTCGTAGCTGTAGAAGCCGCCCACCATGCGCTTGCGGCTGCTGGTGGTGATGCGCGCCACGGCCTTCACCGCCATGGGCACGCCTTCCTGGGCGCGGCCTTCCAGCCCCAGGGCCAGCGCCTGGAAGCGGATCTTCTGCGCGGCCGACACCCAGCCCTCGGTCTTGATGCCCGCCACCACGGCGGCCGGCCACAGCGTCTGCGTGCTGCGCAGCGTCTGCACCTCGCCGTTCGGGTCGGAATAGGTGGCCTCCAGCACCAGGTCCTGCGGCTGGCGGGCCTGGGGCACGTCGGCGATGGTGACCTTGCCCGCGCCGTTGCGGTCGAGCGTGACGGGCAGCTTGTCGGCGATGACGCGCGTGTCCTGGCTCGCGGCCGGCTCTTCCTCGCCGTTCCCCGCAGCACCGCCGCTGGAGCTGTCGCCGAAGCTGAAGGCGTCGTAGTCGGCATATTGCAGGCTCTTGCCGCGCACCATGGCCGACACGCGCACCGGCAGGTTGGCCGCGCCGCCGCCGGCGACGTAGTTCACCTGCACGTCGGTGGGCACGGTGGTGGCGCGCACCAGCGGCTTGTTGCCGGAGGGTGCCACGCGGCCTTCCAGCACCGGCAGGCGGAACTCCTCCACCCGGAATTCGCCCGAGCTGAAACTGCGCGGGCGCTCGTGGTCGTCGCTGCCGCGCAGCTCCACGCTGTACACGCCCAGCTTGGCGGCGGGCGGCACGGCGAAGGTGTTTTCGGCGCTGAAGCCGCCGGTGGCCGTCTTGCGCCACTGCAGCGGCTGGGTGAACTGCTGGCCGCTGCCCACGTGGGTGATGACCAGGGTGGCCGGCTCGCTCTGCGGCAGCGCGAAGCCGCTCCGGTTCTGCACGCGCAGCAGGTGCTTCATCGACACGGTCTCGCCAGCCCGCAGCAGCGTGCGGTCGAAGACGGTGTGGGCGATCTCGTCGGGTTGCGGCTCGCTGCTGGTGGGCACGTTGAAGCGCCAGGGCTCGATGCCGCGCTGGCAGTCGCTCCAGGTGAAGGCCATGTCGGGCGCGCCGTCCGCGCCGGTGGCGCGGGCGCTGACGAAGTACGCCTGCATCCAGTCGCCCTGCCCCTGGCAGACCGGGGCCTGGGGCGACAGGCCCTCGAAGGTGGCCACGCCCTCGGCGTTGGTGGTGGCCTGCGCCAGTTCCTTGCCATCGCACGACGAGACGCGCACCTGCGCATTCGGCACGACCTGGCCCTTGTCCAGCGTGGTCACCCAGGCGGCGGCGTTCTCGCGGCCCAGCTTGAAGTGCACCGCCAGGTTCGTCACCAGGGCCGAGGTGCGCACGTACATGGTGCGGCCCGCGCCGTGGCGCTCGTCGAGCAGCGAGCGGCCCAGCAGGGGCGACGCGATCTCCACCACATGAAAGCCCTGCGCCAGCGGAATGCCGACCACCTCGAACGGGCGCGGGTCGCCGCTGGCGGCCTTGGGCAAATCGAGCGCCTTCACGCCGGGCAGCCCGCTCAGCAGTGACAGCATGCGGGTCTGCACCCGCTGGCGATCGTCGTCGCCCAGCACGGCCGGCAGGGGGCCGCGCGCGTCGCGGCGCGCCTGGGCGCGGTCCACGGTGCCGCTGTCGTAGCGGCGCACCTTGCGCATCCAGGCGATGATCTCGGCGTCGGTGGTGGGCTGCAGGGTGGCGACCTTGGAGGCCGCCGCATCGGGCGCGCCCGCCTGGCCGGGCTGCAGGCCCTGCACGCGCAGGTCGGCCTCCACGTTGCGCAGCGTCACCGGCAGCAGCGCCGGGCCCTTGGGGCCCTCGGCGAAGCGCTCGACGATGCCGAACGGCGACGCGGCGAACTTGGCCAGCGGCGGCATCGCCCCGGTGGCCACCGCCAGCGGAAAGCTGCCCGCATTGGCCAGGGTGCGGCCCGAGGCGTCCTTGAAGTCGGCCGGCAGCTGCAGCGAGAACTTCGCGCCCGCCGCGAAGGGCGGCGCGAACGTGATGCCGGTGACGACCGAGTCGCCGTCGCCCTGCGCATCGACCGTGGGCTTGAGCGTCTCGTCGCCCTTGAGCCGGATGGCCTCGGCCAGCTTGCGCGGCACGGGCGCGTTGAACGACAGGCGCATGGGCCGGATCGGCAGGCAGGCGGCCTGCGCGTTCTCGCGCTCGCAGCTGAAGTCGGCGGAGAACGGCTCGCGCACCTGGTAGGCGTAGCGTTTTTCGACGTTGTTGGCCACGCCGCTGGGCGTGGCGACGCCCCGGCCATAGACCAGCTGCACCTTCGAGCCCGAGGTGAGCCGGCGGTTGCACGACAGCGTGGCGTAGCGCAACGGCTCCTTGGCGGCCGGGCCTTCCAGCCCCTGGGACTTCAGCAGCGCCTCGCGGTCCTTGCCTTCGACGGCACGCACGGGAATGCGCTCGCCCACGCCATCGGCCACGCACCACACGTGGGCCAGCACGCTGGCGGCGGTGGCGGCGCCGTTGAGCTGCAGGGTGAAGAACTGCTCTTCGTCGATGCGCTGGTAGGTGCCGGGGCGCACGTTCTGCACGAATGGCCCGCCGCTATTGAATTGATAGCTGGTGGTGCCCGTCAATGCGGCGCCGGAGGCCGATTTGAAGCCCGATTTGGCGGTGACCGAGCAGCGCACGCCGGGCGGCAGGTCGGCGGCGAAGTCGTAGACCCACTCGCGCTCGCCGGTCCAGCGGCCCGTGCCCTGGCCGGCGGCCGCATCGTCGCAGCTGACGGTGAAGGCCGCGGGCGCCTTGGGGTCGCCGAACGAGACGGCGGCGCTGTCGAACTTGACGACCACCTGCCGCACCCGCGCCACCTCGCCCTGCGGCGACAGGCTGGCGACGGTGAGCGCGTGGGCGCCGGTGGCCAGCGCCGCGAGGCAAGCCCCCGCAAGCCAGCGGCTCCATGGGCGGAGGTGAGGCCCACGGTGCGGGCGGGCGGGGGCGAAAGGATCGGGCGTGGTCGTCGCTGTTGTCGTGGTCATGGCGTGCCGAGTGGATACCGAACTGGGGGCGGAGCGCCGGCTCCGAAGCCGGCAAGGTTAGCCCATCGCGAGGCGCCCCTTCCCCGCCGTGCGGCGAGCCGGCCGCCGAACCGCGCCGGTGTACTCGACCTACACCGCTGAGCGGGCCTTGGCCGCCAAGATGCGCCGAGAAGGCTCCACACACCCATGCCCCCACCCTCCTCCTCCCAACGCCGCTGGGAAATCGACTTCGTCCGCGGCCTGATGCTGGTGCTGATGACGGTGACGCACCTGCCCACGCGCGTGTCGATCCCGCTCGGCCAGCCGTTCGGCTTCGTGTCGGCGGCCGAGGGCTTCGTGCTGCTGTCGGCCTACATGGCGGGCCTGGTGTACGGACGGGTGGCGTTCCGCCGGGGCATCGCGCCCATGCGCCAGGCGTTCTGGCGCCGCGCGCTCACCATCTACGGCTGCCAGGCCGCCACGCTGCTGTTTCTCTTCACCGTCATCACCACGGTGGGGCTCTATGTGGACCAGCCGGCCGTCAAGGGCCTGCTGACCTTCTACTTCGCCCAGCCGGTGGACGCGCTGGTGGGCGGATTGCTGCTGGTGTATGAGCCGCCGCTGCTGGACATCTTGCCGCTCTACGTGCTCTTCATGCTGCTCAGCCCCTGGGTGCTGGCCTTCGCGCTGCAGCGCAGCTGGGTGCCGGTGATGGCCGTGAGCGTGCTGCTCTGGGTGCTGTCGCAGTTCGGCTTCGCCGAATGGACATGGTCGCAGTTCAGCCGCATCCTGCCGGTGTCGGTGCCCTTCCACGAGACGGGCTCCTTCGTCATGGGCGCGTGGCAGTTCCTCTGGGTGATGGGCCTCTGGATGGGAGCGAGCCGCAACGACCCGGCGGCGGCGCCGTTCGAGTTCCCGCGCTGGACGCTGTGGCTGGCCGGCGCCATTGCGCTGATCGGGCTGGTCTGGCGCCACGTCATCGGGCAGGTGCCGTTCCCGCATGCGCCCTGGGCCAACGTGCTGCAGGACAAATGGCTGCTGGGGCCGCTGCGGCTGATCGACCTGTTCGCGCTGGTGATCCTGGCCATCCGCTTCGGCCCGGGGCTGCTGGCGCGGCTGCCGCGCATGCGCTGGCTGGAGACGCTGGGATCCGCCTCGCTGGCGGTGTTCTGCGCCCACCTGGTGGTGGTGCTGCTGGTGCTGACGCTGTTCGGCGCCGATTACGAACGCCCGTGGCTGCTCGACATCACGCTGCTGGCGGTCTGCTTCGGCAGCCTCTACGCGGTCGCCCGCGTCACCCTCTGGTTCGACCGCCAACCCGCCGAGGACGACGCGCCCGCGCCGCCGCCCGCGGTCTATGCCGAAAAGCCCACGCCGCTGACGGAAGACATCGACCTGCTGCCGCACCAGCCGGATACGGTAGCGGCGCCAGCGATCAGGCCGTTGTAGGCACCGACTGGCCGGCAGTCGCCCGGGCTTTGCGGGCAGCCGCGTCGGCTAGCGGCCCGCGCTGACCTGCATCAGCCCGCCGGGCCCAGCCGGCGCTGCAGCCTCCAGCGGGACGCCGCCCTTGTCCGCCGCCCCCAGGTGGCTGGTGATGACCGCCTGCCAGAGTTCGTAGCCGGCGCCGTTCATGTGCAGCCGGTCGGGGCCGTACAGGTCGGTGCGGGGCTCGCCGGCGGCCGTCAGCATGGGCGTGAAGATGTCGATGTAGTCGCTCTGCGGCACGCCCTGCAGGTAGCCCGCCAGCAGGGCATTGGCCTCGCGCACCTGGGGCAGCAGCGCGCTGCGCAGAGGGCTGGGCTTGATGGAGATGTAGCTGATGCGCGTGTCCGGCAGTGCGGTGCGCACCGCCGTCACGAAAGAGCGGAAGCTCTCCAGCACGTCGGCGGGGCTGCGGCCCTCGGCCAGGTCGTTGTCGCCGGCATAGACGATCACGTGTCGCGGCCGGTACTGCACCACCAGGCCTTTGACGAAGTAGTTGCAGTCGGCCATGGTGGAGCCGCCGAAGCCCCGGTTGATGACCACCGGCAGTTGCCGGAAGTCCTGGCGCAGATCGGCCCAGAGGCGGATGGTGGAGCTGCCCACGAACAGCACGCCGCCGGCCTGCGGCGCCTGGTCGCGGTCGGCGGCGGCGAAGGCCTCCATGCTCGACTGCCAGCGCGCATAGGCTGGGGGCAGTGCCTCGGCCGCCACGGCGGCGGGGGTGGCCCCGCCCTGCGGCGCGGCCTGCGCGGTGAACGCCAGCGCGGCCAGGCCGGCGGCGGCAAGCAGACGAAGGGCGGGCGACCGGGTCAGTGGCATGGGGCGGTTCCAGAGAGGAAGGGCAGCGGCGTGTGATGCGCCCGTTGCCGGAAAATTCCTACAAGACACACTTTTTACAATTATGTCCGCCTGGAAGCCCACGGACCGCAGCACCCGCCCCGCCCCGCCCGCCCGGCCGCCGTCCGCCCGGTTCCGGCCTGCGAGAGGCGGCCCGGCCTGGTTCAGGCCAGCCGTACCCGGTGCCGCGCCAGTTGCGCCCGCACCTGCGCCGGCGCCGTGCCGCCCAGCGTGTTGCGGGCATTCAGCGAGCCGCGCAGGCTGAGCGCGTCGAACACGTCCTTCTCGATGGCCGGGTGGAAGCCCTGCAGCACGGCCAGCGGCAGCTCCGACAGGTCCACGCCGTGCGACACGGCGGCCTTGACGGCGTGCGCCACCGTTTCGTGCGCGTCGCGGAACGGCAGGCCCTTCTTGACCAGGTAGTCGGCCAGGTCGGTCGCGGTGGCGTAGCCCTTCTGCGCCGCCTGCTCCATGGCCTGGGCGTTGACGGTGATGCCGCCCTCCTTCGTGCCGGTGGCCGCGTCGGGCTGGCCGCCGACCATCTCGGCGAAGATGCGCAGCGTGTCCTTGAGCGTGTCCACGGTGTCGAAGAGCGGCTCCTTGTCTTCCTGGTTGTCCTTGTTGTAGGCCAGCGGCTGGCCCTTCATCAGGGTGATGAGGCCCATCAGGTGGCCCACCACGCGGCCGGTCTTGCCGCGCGCCAGCTCGGGCACGTCGGGGTTCTTCTTCTGCGGCATGATGGACGAGCCGGTCGTGAAGCGGTCCGCGATCCTGATGAAGCCGAAGTTCTGGCTCATCCAGATGATGAGCTCTTCCGACAGGCGGCTCACGTGCACCATGCAGAGGCTCGCGGCGGCCGTGAATTCGATGGCGAAGTCGCGGTCGCTCACCGCGTCCAGGCTGTTCTGGCAGACCATGGCGGCGCCGCTCGCATCCACCATGCCCAGCGTGCGGGCGACGCGCTCGCGGTCCAGCGGGTAGGTGGTGCCGGCCAGGGCCGCGCTGCCCAGCGGCAGCACGTTCACGCGGCGGCGCACGTCCTGCATGCGCTCGGCGTCGCGGGCGAACATTTCCACATAGGCCAGCATGTGGTGGCTGAAGCTCACCGGCTGGGCCACCTGCAGGTGGGTGAAGCCCGGCAGGATCACCTCCACGTTCTGCTCGGCCACGTCGACCAGCGACACCTGCAGCTCCTTGAGCAGATCGGCGATCAGGTCGATCTCGCCGCGCAGCCAGAGGCGCACGTCGGTGGCCACCTGGTCGTTGCGGCTGCGGCCGGTGTGCAGGCGCTTGCCGGCATCGCCCGCCAGCTGGGTGAGGCGCGCCTCGATGTTCAGGTGCACGTCCTCCAGGTCGAGCTTCCACTCGAAGGCGCCGGATTCGATCTCGTGGGTGATCTGCGCCATGCCCCGCTGGATGGCGGCGTGGTCGTCGGCGTTGATGATGCCCTGCGCGGCCAGCATCTCGGCATGGGCCAGGCTGCCCGCGATGTCGGCCTGCCAGAGGCGCTTGTCGAAGAAGACGCTCGAGGTGTAGCGCTTGACCAGATCGCTCATGGGCTCGGAAAACAGCGCCGACCAGGCCTGCGCCTTGGTGTCGAGCTGGTTGTGGGAAGGCGCGGAAGCCGGGCTGGAGGCGGAGCTGGAGGACATGGAGGGCAATAATCCGGTGGTTCAGACACCCGGAACGCCCGGATGCCGCAATGCAGGAAACGCAAATTTTATCGACCCAGCCAGCCCCCCTCGGCGCGGCGGTCCCGGCCACCGTGCCGGCGGGCCGCGCGCTGGTGTTCGACGCCTGCCATGCCGGCGTGATTCTGCGGGCCGTGCTGTTCGTCGAGGCGGTGCTGGGCGTGGGCGCGCTCTTCGTGGCCGCGTCGCCGCTGGAATGGCTGGCGCGCCTGGCGCTGCTGACCGGCGGCGCCCTGCCCGCCACGCTGGCCTGGCTGCTGACGGCCTGCAGCCTGAAGCAGGCGCTGCAGCGGCTGCCCGCACCCTGGCACTACGCGGTGGGCGTGCTGCTGGGCGCGCTGGCCGGCCTCTGGGCCTGCGGCACGCTGGCGCTGGTGGGCGCCGCGGCCGAGCCGCCCTGGCTGGCGAGCGCCGCCACCGGCGCCCTGCTGTCGGCCGCGCTGGTGGCCGCGCTGGTGCTGCGGGCGCGGGGCCGCACCCCGGCGGCCACCACGGCCCGGCTGACCGAGCTGCAGTCGCGCATCCGGCCGCACTTCCTGTTCAACACGCTCAACAGCGCCATCGCCCTGGTGCGCGCCGAGCCGGCCAAGGCCGAGGCCATTCTGGAAGACCTGAGCGACCTCTTCCGGCACGCGCTGGTGGAGCAGGGCGAGTCGGCCACGCTGGGCGAGGAGATCCTGCTGGCGCGCCGCTACCTGGACATCGAGCAGGTGCGCTTCGGCGAGCGGCTGCGCGTGCAGTGGTCGCTGGACGTGCGGGCCGAGGGGGCCCGCCTGCCGCCGCTGCTGCTGCAGCCGCTGGTCGAGAACGCGGTCAAGCACGGCATCGAGCCCAGCCCCGCGGGCGGCCGCGTGCGGGTGGCGACCGAGCTGCGCGGCAGCCGGGTCGTCGTGACCATCACCAACACGCTGCCGGCCGCGCCGGCGGCAGCCCTGGGCGCCGCGCAGCGCGGCCACGGCATCGCGCTGGCCAACGTGCGCGACCGGCTGCGCCTGCTGCACGACGTGCAGTGCGACTTCAGCGCCGGCCCGCACGGGCCGCAAAATGGCCGCCATTACCAGGTGCGCATCAGCCTGCCGGCGCGCTCCTGACGGTTCGCTCCCCTTCCTGCCAACGCCCCTTGCCCGCCATGCACATCCTCATCGTGGACGACGAATCCCTGGCCCGCAGCCGCCTGCGCGCGCTGCTGGGCGACTGCGCGGCCGGCCACACGGTCACCGAGGCGGCCCACGCCGCCGATGCGCTGGCCGCCGTGCAGAACGCCGTCGCCGCCCGCCAGCCGGTGGACGCGGTGCTGCTCGACATCCACATGCCCGGCCAGAACGGGCTGGCGCTGGCGCACACGCTGCGCGCCCTGCCGGCGCCGCCGGCCATCGTGTTCGTGACCGCGCATGCCGACCATGCCGTCAGCGCCTTCGAGCTGGACGCCGTGGACTACCTCACCAAGCCCGTGCGGCTGGAGCGGCTGCAGCAGGCCCTGGCCAAGGTGCAGCGCAGCGCCGGCCACGCGAGCGCCGCTGCCCCGCCCGCGAGCGGCGAGGCGCTGGTGATCCAGGACCGGGGCCGCACCGAGCGCGTGCCCCTGGCCGAGGTGCTGGCGCTGAAGGCCGAGCAGAAGTACGTGACGGTGCGCACCGGCAGCCGCAGCTACATCCTGGACGCCTCGCTGGCGGAGCTGGAGGTGCGCCACGCGGCGCACTTCCTGCGCGTGCACCGCAACGCGCTGGTGGCCCGGTGGGCCATGCGGTCGCTGGAAAAGCATTACGACGCCGAGGAAGGCGAAGGCTGGGCGCTGCGCCTGCATGGTCTGGCGGAGCTGGTGGCCGTGTCGCGCCGCCAGGTGGCCGCCGTGCGCGAGGTGCTGGCGAGCTGAGCGCCGGGCGTCCAGCGACCGATTTTCAGGGTCTTTCTGGCCTCCAGCGCCTATGGATCAAGCGCCTGTAGCTATGTTTTTCATAGCAAACCAGGCACTGGAGCGAACGCCCGTCAGTGAGCGTGCGCCAGTCCGCTCACCAGCGTGACCACCGTCATGCCCGCCACCAGCCAGGCGATCTGCGCGAGCGTGCCGCCGGCGGTCAGCCGCTTTTGCAGCTGCGGGATCAGGTCGGCCAGCGCGACGTAGACGAAGCTGCTGGAGGCGATGACCAGGAAGTACGGCAGCAGCGACTCGAGCTGGCCCACCAGGAAGTAGCCCACCAGGCCGCCCAGGGCGGTGACGGCGCCGGCCAGCGACACCTTCACCAGCGCCGCGCGCCGGTTGGCGCTGTTCTGGCGCATGACGACCAGGTCGCCGATGTGGTGCGGCACCTCGTGCGCCAGTACCGCCAGCGCGGCGACGATGCCGAGCTTGATGTCGGCCATGAAGGCCGACGCGATCAGGATGCCGTCGCCGAAGCAGTGCACGCTGTCGCCCGTCAGCAGCGCCCAGCCGCCGCCGTGGGAGCCATGGCCGTGCGCGTGGGAGTGGGCATGCCCGTGGTCATGGTCATGGTCATGGTCATGGTGGTGCGCGTGGCCGCCATGCGGGGCCGGGGCCGGCGCCGGGTGGCCATGCTCGTGCCCGTGGTGCCACAGCTCGGCCTTGTCCAGCAGGAAGAAGAACACCAGCCCGACCAGCAGGGTGGCGAACAGGTCGTGCGCGCCGGCCTGGCTCTCGAAGGCCTCGGGCAGCAGGTGCATGAAGGCCGTGGCCAGCAGCGCCCCGGCCGCCAGGCTCAGCAGATGCTGCGGGCGGACCCGGCTGCTGGTACCCAGCCCCGCCCGCATGAGCCATGCGGCCACCCACACGCTGCCAATGCCCGCGGCCAGCGTGGCCAGGATGATTGCTATCAATGTCATAGCTGCTTGCGCTTTCAGTATGGGCCCTGGGGGCCTTTTTCGTATCCAAACCTCGTGCCCGTCCGCACGCAAAAAAAGCCCCGAAGGGCTTGGTGGGCCAGCAGGCGGTCGGCCGCTGCGGCGCGCTACGCCACCCCGTGGGCCTTGAACCAGGCCAGCGCCCGCGTCCAGCCGTCCTGCGCCGCCTCCTTGCGGAAGCTCGGGCGGTAGTCCGCGTGAAAGGCGTGCGGCGCCTCGCGGTAGACCACGAATTCCGACGCCTTCGCCGCCGCCGATCCGCTTTGCAGTGCGTTCTGCATCTTAGCAATCGTGTCAACAGGTATTCCACTGTCCTGGCCGCCATACAGCCCCAGCACCGGTGCCTTGAGGATGGGCGCCACGTCCACCGGGTGCTTGGGCGTCATGTCGCTCGCCTGCCCCACCAGCCGGCCGTACCAAGCCACGCCCGCCTTGACGGGGCCGTGCGCCGCGTAGAGCCAAGTGATGCGCCCGCCCCAGCAGAAGCCGGTGATGCCGACCTTCTTCAGGTTGCCGCCATGGCGGCCGGCCCAGGCGACGGTGGCATCCAGGTCGGCCATCACCTGCGCGTCGGGCACCTTGGACACCAGCTCGCTCTGCAGCTTCGCGATCTCGGTGTACTTGGACGGGTCACCCTGGCGGGCGTAGAGCTCGGGGGCGACGGCCAGGTAGCCCGCCTTGGCGAGGCGCCGGCACACGTCGGCGATGTATTCGTGCACACCGAAGATTTCCTGGATCACCAGCACCACCGGCAAGCCGGTCTTGCCGGCAGGCGCTGCGTGGTAGGCGGGCACCTTGAAGCCATTCACCTCGATCTCCACCCGCCCGGCGGTCAGTCCGTCGGCAGACGTCTGGATGGCCGTCTGCGCCATCACCGGCATGGCCGCCGCCGCATAACCCACGCCGAAGCCTGCCCCCAGCGCCACGCGCAGCGCCGTGCGCCGGCTGGCACCGGCCTCGGTGGACCGGCCGGGCAAAAGCGCGTCGAAGTCCTGCTTGAAATCGTCTTGCTGCATGGGAAGCTCCTGAGGGTGTGTGTTGCGACCGGCGTGGCGGGAATGCACGCGCAGTGCCGCCGCAAACGGGCGTGCGGCCCGCAGTCTAGGGCCAGAAAACGGCCACCGGCATGCCGGGCGCTGCCGCTGGCGCGTCGTTCGCGGGCTTCCCGCAGATCGAAATTTCTTTATTGACAGAAATTACGAAAACAATAGACTGCCAGCATGCAACTCACCGACATCGCCCGCCGTTTCGTCGTCCACTGGGGAGAGATGGGCACCGCCTGGGGCGTGAACCGCACCGTGGCGCAGATCCATGCCCTGCTCTTCTTCCACGGCCGGCCGCTGCATGCCGAAGAAATCTGCGAGACGCTGGTGGTGGCCCGCTCCAACGTGAGCAACAGCCTCAAGGAGCTGGTCAACTGGAACCTGGTGCGCGTCACGCATGTGCTGGGCGACCGGCGCGACTACTTCGAGACCTCGGCCGACGTGTGGGAGCTGTTTCGCACCGTCGTGCGCGAGCGCAAGCAGCGCGAGTTCGAGCCCACGGTGCGCATGCTGCGCGAGCTGTCGGAGCGGCCCGATCTGGCCGACGAAACGCCCGACGCCCAGGACCGCGTGCGCGAAACGCTGCGGCTGATGGAGTCGCTGGGCGTGTGGGCCGACGAGATGCTGCGGCTCAGCCCGTCCACGCTCGACAAGGTGCTGCGGCTGGGCGCCAGCGTGCAGAAGTTCGTGCGCGGCGACGACGCCGTGGTGGCCAAGGCCCCGCCACCCGCGCGCGGCCCGGTGGAGAAATGAAGGCGCCGCTCCGTTCAGGTAACGCATCGGCCTTTTTTTGCCCATTTATTTCAGTTTTTGCAGAAATCAAGAAAAGCTTTCGTCCTACACGCCGGTCACTGACCGCTCAAAAAGGTGCCCCCATGACCCCCACCGCCGACCCGCTCTATCCGCTCACGCTCTACTACGACTCCCGCTGCCCCCTCTGCACGGCGGAGATGCAGAACCTGATGCGGCGCGACCACGCCGGGCTGCTGCGCTTCGCCGACATCTGGGCGGCCGACTTCGCCGGCCCGCCTGGCAGCGCCACCTTTGGCGACCTGCTCGCGCTGATCCATGCGCGCGGTGCCGACGGCCGCGTGCTGCGCGGGGTGGAGGTGTTCCGCCGGGCCTACGAAGCCGTCGGGCTGGGCTGGGTCACCGCCTTCACCCGCTGGCCGGTGCTGGGCCCGCTCGCCGACCGGGCCTACCCCGTGCTGGCGCGCAACCGCTACCGGCTGCCGCGCTGGCTGGTCGCACCGCTCTTCGAGCGGGCCAGCCAGCGCGCCGCAGCCCGCCGCTGCGACGCGAACGGCCGCTGCGACCTGCCCTGAACGGCGCACTCCCGCCACTCGACGCTTCCTGAATCAGCCCCCCTCCCTAGAAAGGCCGTCCACCATGCTGCAGATTCTTCTCACCGGCGCCACCGGCTTCATCGGCCGGCGGGTCGCCGCCCGCCTGCGGGCCGACGGCCACCGCGTCGTCGAGGCCGTGTCCCCCCGGCACGGCGCGCCCGGCCCCGATCAGCGCGTGGTGGACTTCGCCCGCGACCTGGCGCCCGGCGCGTGGCTGCCCCGGCTGGAGGGCATCGACGCGGTGGTGAACGCCGTGGGCGTGCTGCGGGGCAGCCCGCGCCAGCCCGTCGCCGCGCTGCACCGCGACGCGCCCATCGCCCTGTTTGACGCCTGCGCCCAGGCCGGCGTGCGGCGGGTGGTGCAGGTCTCGGCGCTGGGCGTGGCCCAGGGCGACACGCAGTACGCCAGCACCAAGCGGGCGGCCGACCAGCACCTGCTGGGGCTGGCCGGCCGCACCCCGGCGGCGGGCGGCACGGCCCTGTCGGCCTGCGTGGTGCGGCCGAGCGTGGTGTTCGGCCGGGGCGGGGCCAGCAGCGCGCTCTTCATGAACCTGGCGAAGCTGCCGGTGCTGGTGCTGCCCCAGCCGGTGCTGACCGCCCAGGTGCAGCCGGTGGCCGTGCAGGACCTGGCCGATGCCGTGGCCGCGCTGCTGGGCCCGGCGATGGACCGCCAGGGCGTGGTGGAATGCGCGGGCCCGCAGGCCCTGCCCATGGCCGGCCTGATCGCCAGCCTGCGGGCCCAGTGCGGGCACGGCCCCGCGCGCGTGCTGCCGCTGCCGGGCCCGCTGACCCGGCTGAGCGCCCGCCTGGGCGACCTGGTGCCGGCATCGCCCTGGTGCAGCGAAAGCCTGGCGCTGCTGGGCACCGACAACACCGCCGACGCGGCCACGCTGCAGGCCCTGCTGGGGCGCCCCACAGTGCCGTATCGCGACCTGGTCGCGCGTGACTGGAGCCGCTCGTCATGAACACCCCGGCCATCGTCGCTGATACCGGTGCCGGTGCCGGCCAGCCGGCCCGCATCGACCCCACGGCGCGCCGCTGGCTGCTAGCCAGCCTGGTGGCCGTGTGGCTGGGCACCGCGGCCGTCAGCGCCGCCGGCCTGCACGCGCAGGGCCGCGATCTGCTGCTGGCCGCGGGCCTGCAGAGCGATTTCTGGATCGCGGCGCTGATCCTGGGCGGCGCCGCGGCCGACGTGGCCGTGGGCCTGTGGCTCTGGTGGCGGCCGGGACGCCCGGCCTATGCCACCGCGCTGGCGCTGATGGGCGCGATGACGGTGCTGGCCACGCTGCTGCTGCCCGCGCTGTGGCTGGACCCGCTGGGCCGCCTGCTCAAGAACCTGCCCATCGCCGCCACCCTGTGCGTGCTGTGGCGCGCCGACGGGGAGCACACGTCATGAATACTTATCTGGTGCTGAAGTGGGTGCACATTCTCTCCAGCGTGCTGCTGGTGGGCACGGGCTTCGGCTCGGCCTTCTACCTGTTCTTCGCCAACCGCAGCGGCAGCGTGGCGGCGCAGGCGGTGGTGGCGCGGCTGGTGGTGCGGGCCGACACCTGGTTCACCACGCCGGCGGGCATCGTGCAGCCGATCACCGGCATGGTGCTGGCGGGCATGGCGGGCTGGCCGCTGTCCACGCCCTGGCTGGCCGCATCGCTCGGCCTGTACGTGCTGGCGGGCCTGTGCTGGCTGCCGGTGCTGTGGCTGCAGTGGCGCATGGCGGCGATGGCCGCGGACGCCGCGGCGCGCGGCAGCGGCCTGCCGGCCGACTACGCGCGGTATGCCCGCTGGTGGGAATGGCTGGGCTACCCGGCTTTCGTCGCCATGCTGACGATCTACTACCTGATGGTGGCCAAGCCGGCGCTGTGGAGATAGGGGTAAGAGGCGTGATAGGTGCGGGGCGGTCGTGGCCGCCCGCCCCGCCGCCGGTCACACTGCCGGCTTGTCGCTCTGCGCCGTGAGGTTGTCGCGCAGTTCCTTGGACATGGGCAAGCCCAGGGACTGGTTCTTGGGCGCGATGGGCGAGAGGAACCACTTGTTGTAGAGCTTCTCGAACTCGCCCGACTTCATCATGCCGCCGATCACGCCGTTGACCAGCGCCTGGAACTGCGGGTCGTCCTTGCGCAGCATGCAGGCGTAGGGCTCGACCTGCAGCGAATCGCCCACCACGTCCCAGTCGCCGGGCTTGTTGGCGTTGGCCTTCAGGCCGAAGAGCAGGATGTCGTCCATGGCGAAGGCTGCGGCGCGGCCCGATTCCACCAGCAACATGGAGTCGTTGTGGTCCTTGCCCAGCACCAGGTCCATGTCGAGGTTGTTGTCGCGGTTGTACTTGCGGATGACCTGCGCGTTGGTGGTGCCGGTGGTGCTGGCCACCGTCTTCTTGGCCAGGTCCGCGTAGTTCTTGATGCCGTCGGCCTTCTTCACCAGCAGGCGCGTGCCGGTGTAGAAGTAGTTGATGGCGAACTGCACGTCCTTGCCGCGGGCGGTGTTGTTGGTGGTGGAGCCGCATTCCAGGTCCACCGTGCCGTTGGTGATGAGCGGAATGCGGTTCTGCGAGGTGACGGCCTGCAGCTCGACCTTGATGTCGTTGCGGCCCAGCTGCTTCTTGACAGCGTCCACCACGGCGTTGGAGATGTCCACCGAGAAGCCGATCGGCTGGCCCGCGCCGGCCAAGTAGCTGAACGGCACGGACGACTCACGGTACGCCAGCGTGATCTTGCCGCTGTCGGCGATCTTCTTGAGGGTGTCGGCGCTGGCCGCGGTGCAGGCCAGCACGCCGCAGGCGAGGGCGGCGAGGGACAGGGAAAACTTCATGACGACTCCTAGTTGAGGCAGGTTGAAAGAGCAGGATGCACCGAGCGGCAAGGTCGCACTCTAGGAAGGCTCTGCGCGCTTGAACAATGCATTCGATGCTGCAGGGCATACCGAAAAGTTATGCCAGCATTTACCCGTAGCGGCCATGCAAGCAAGCGGCGGGCCCGCCCGCGCATCGCGGCCGCATCCGCCACGCGGCCGGCCGTGTGTGCGCCTCGGGGCGGGGCGACGCCACCCATAACCTGGCGGAATGCCCTCCCCGGCAATCGGCATTGTTCGCGCTACGCGGTGGCCTCTACAGTCTGGAAGAGACCGATTCAGGAGAGCGAGACAGCCATGCGGGTGTGTGTTTTGGGAGCCGGCATCGTGGGCCTGGCCACGGCCTATGAATTGCAGCAGCGCGGCATCGACGTGACCGTGCTGGACCAGTCGCGGCCCGGGGCCGGAGCCAGCGGCGGCAACGGCGGCCAGCTGAGCTACAGCTACGTGCAGCCGCTGGCCGACTCGGGCATCTGGGCGCAGCTGCCCTCGCTGCTGCTCTCGCCCCGCTCCCCGCTCAAGCTGCGCCCGCAGTGGGATGCGCAGCAGTGGCGCTGGGCGGTGGGCTTTTTGCGGGCCTGCAACGGCGCCACCTCGCGCAGCACCACGGCGGCGCTGCTGGAGCTGGCGGCGCGCAGCCGTGCGGGCTTCGAGGCCATGCTGGCGGCCGAGGCCATCGACTGCGACCTGTCGCGCACCGGCAAGCTGGTGATCTACCGCACGCCGGCGGCCTTCGCCGGGGCGCAGCGCCAGATGGAGCTGCAGCGCGGCTGGGGCAGCGTGCAGGAGGCCGTGTCCGCGCAGCGCTGCGTGGAACTGGAGCCTGCGCTGGACCATTACGCGGGGCATATCGCCGGCGCCATCCACACCCCGAGCGAGTGCGCCGCCGACTGCCAGAAGGTGTGCGACGGGCTGCATGCGCTGCTGGCCGCACGCGGCGTGCGCTTCGTGTTCGGCACGCCGGCGCGGGGCTGGGCGCGGTCGGGTGGGCGCATCCAAGCCGCACGCACCGCGCAAGGCGACGTCGAGGCCGACGCATTCGTGCTGGCGCTGGGCAGCGGCAGCCCGGCCCTGGCACGCGGGCTGGGCCTGCGCCTGCCGGTGTATCCGCTCAAGGGCTACAGCATCACGATCGACGCGCCCCCCGCCAGCGCCTGGGCGCCCCGCGTGAGCGTGACGCACGCGGCCGGCAAGGTGGTGTTCGCGCGGCTGGGCGACCGCCTGCGCGTGGCCGGCATGGCCGAGCTGGTGGGGCACGACGCCCGCATTCCCGCCGAGCGCATCGACAGCCTGCGCGCCAGCGTGAAGGAGGTGTTCGGCCACGCGGCCGCCGCCGACGAGGCGCGGCCCTGGACGGGCATGCGCCCGGCCACGCCCACCGGCCTGCCGATCTACGGCCGCCGGCCGGGCGGGCCGCGCAATCTGTGGGTCAACACCGGGCACGGCGCGCTGGGCTTCACGCTCGCCTTTGGCACGGCGGGCTCGGTCGCCACGGAGATCGCTTCGTCAGCGCACGGCTGAACCCCGTCAGAGCGGCCGGGGCCGCGCTTCAAACCGGTTCGGCGAGGCCGCAGTCCGCCAGCGTCTGCCGCACCGCCTCCTGCATGCAGCGGGCCATGGCGTCGGCCAGCAGCGACGCCGGCCGGTTGGCCAGGCGCAGCAGGGTCACCGGCACCGGCAGGCGCGGCGCCAGCTCCAGCACGTCGACCCGGGCGCGGTCGGCCGAGGCCGCCGTGCACGCATCGACCAGCGCCACCCCCAGGCCGTGGTGCGCGAGGGCCAGCGCGGCGTGATAGGTCTGCACGGTGAAGGCGGCCTGCAGGACGACGTCCGCCTCGCGGCAGGCCAGGTTCACCATCGCGCCCAGCGGGTCGTTCGCGCCCAGGCGCACGACGGGTGTCTGCACCAGATCGGCGAGATGCAGGGCGCCCGCCCGCACCAGGGTGGACGGCAGCATGCCCCGGGGTGCCACGCAGACCATGCGGCCTTCGCCCAGCACCTGCTGCGCCAGCGCGGGGTGCGAGGGCGCGACGAAGGAAAAACCGAGATCGGCCTCCTGCAGCACCAGCGCCGAGACGATCTGCGGCGAGTGCAGGCCGTCGATGGTGACCTCTACGTCCGGATGCAGCGCGCGGAAGGCCTTGAGCGCGCGCGGCATCACCTCGTAGCTCAGCGCCAGCACGCTCAGCACGTGCAGGTGCCCTTCGCGCTGCTGGCCGCGCAGGCCGGCGGCCAGCCGCTGCACCTCGTCGAGCTGGTGGAACAGCCGCTCGATGTGCGGGTAGAGCGTCTGCGCCTCGCGGGTGGCCACCAGCCGGCCCTTGTGGCGGTGAAAGAGCGCGAAGCCCAGCTGCAGTTCGGCATGCGCCAGAATGCGGCTCACGGCCGGCTGCGTCACGTTGATGAGCCGGGCGGCGGCGCTGACGCTGCCCGTGAGCATGACGGCGTTGAAGACTTCGATGTGGCGCAGGCGCATGGGGGCGCGGAGACGCGTCTTGGGAACGCCTCTCCGCCAAGGGTGGCGGGATGATCCGGCGATGGTAAGCGCCCGGCCGGCAGCCCCCCCGTGCGCTCAGTCCAGCTGGATGTTCAGGCTCTTGATGAGCGCTTCCATCCGCTTGGCCTCGGACTTGATGAGGCGGTCGAACTGCTCGGGCGTGCCGGCCACGACCTCGGAGCCGATGTCCTGCCACTTGGCCTTGAAGGCCGGGTCGGCGAAGAGGGCGTTCAGCTCGGCATTCAGGCGCAGGGTGATGGCATGGGGCGTGCCCGCGGCCACCGAGATGCCGTGCCAGGCGTAGTAGTCGAAGCCGGGGTAGCCCGACTCGCTGATCGAAGGCACGTCGGGCAGCAGCGGCGAGCGTGCCTGGGTGGTCACCGCCAGCGGCCGCAGCTTGCCCGACTTGATGTGCGGCAGCGAGCTGCCCAGGATGTCGAACATGCTGGTGATCTGCCCGCCCATCAGATCGACCAGCGCGGGGCCGGCGCCCTTGTAGGGCACGTGCGAGATGTCGACCTTGGCCTGCGCCTTGAACAGCTCGCCGCCCAGATGCTGCGGCGAGCCGTTGCTGGCGGAGCCGAACGTGGCGCGATGGGCGGGGTCCCGGGCGAACGCGACATACTCCTGGACGCTGCGGATCGGGCTGCTCGCCGCCACCTCCAGCACCAGCGGAAAGCGCGAGATCTGCATCACCGGCGCCAGATCCTTGAGCGGATCGAAGCCCAGCCTGGCATAGAGGAACTGGTTGGCCGCCAGGTTGCCGCTGGCCGCCAGCAGCAGCGTGTAGCCGTCGGGCTTGCCCTTGGCCACCTGCCCCGTGCCGATGTTGCCGCCGGCGCCCGCCTTGTTCTCCACGATGACCGGCACCTTCAGGCGCTGCGACAGCGGCGTGGCGATCAGCCGGGCCATCAGGTCGGTCGGCCCACCGGGCGGATACGGCACCACGAAGGTGATGGCGCGGCTGGGCCAGGCATCGGGCTGCTGGGCGTGCGCGGCGGTGGGCAATCCGAGAGCCAGGGTGGCCGCCATGGCGGCTGCGGCGGCCAGGAAGGCGCGGGTGGTGGTCATGGTGCTTGTCTCCGTTGTGATGTGTGTGGCGAGTGCGCTGCGCGTCAAGGCGCGCCGGCGGCGGATGCGTGGGCGTCCGCGGTGTGGATCTGCAGCGCCTCCAGGAAGCGCGAGACCATGTTGTAGGCGGCCACGGTGGCGGTGATCTCCACCACCTGCTGCGCCGGATGCAGCGCCGCGACGGCGGCGAACACGGCGTCCGGCACCTGCACCTGGCGCGTCATGGCGTCGGTGTAGGCCAGCACGGCGCGCTGCTCGTCGGTGAAAAGCGGTGACGCCTGCCAGGCGGCCAGCGCGTCCAGCTGCGCCTGGGTGATGCCTTCGCGCAGCGCGATGGGCGCATGCTGGTCGGCCTCGTAAGGCGCGTTGTTCAGCAGCGCCACGCGCATGATGATGAGCTCGCGCAGCGCGCCGGACAGCGAACTCTGGTGGCGCACAGCCGTCAGGTACTTGAGCCAGCCTTCGGCGAACGGCGGGCTGTGCAGCAGCATCTGGTAGAGGTGCAGCACGCTGCCGCGCTCGGCGGCGATGCGGTCTGCCAGCGGCCGCACGGCGTCGCTGGCGCAGTCGGCATAGGGAATACGGGCCACGGGTTCACTCCTGCTCGATACGCCGCTGCCATCGGGACGTTGGCATGGGCGGCGGTTCGTGGAGTCATCCTAGGCGGCTGCGATATATTTTTGAAATTCTTTGCATCTATCGATTTATCAGGCCAGGGAATGAATATCTCACCCAAGCAACTGCGCATGTTCCTGGCGCTGTCGGAGTCACTGAACTTCAGCAAGACGGCCGAGAAGCTCTTCATCACCCAGCCGGCGCTCAGCAAGGCCATCCAGGATCTGGAGGCCGAACTGGGCCTGTCGCTCTTCGAGCGCACCACGCGCAGCGTGCGGCTGACGCCGGGCGGCGCGCGCATGGCGGTGCTGGCGCGCTCGGTGGTGGGCGAGCTCGATGCCGGCCTGCAGCGCATGCAGTCATCGGCCGAGCGCGAGGCGCAGCAGCTGGCCGTCGCCGCCTGGCCGTCGCTGGCCTACGCCGTGCTGCCCGAGGTGTGCGCCGCGCTGGAGCGGCAGTTCCGCGCGCCCCAACTCGCGGTGCACGACTGCGCCAACAGCGCCTGCATCCAGCGCCTGCTGGACCACCAGGCCGATTTCGCGCTGGCCTCGGTCGCGCCATCGCACCCCGACCTGCGCTACGAAGAGCTGCTGCGCGACCGCTTCGTGCTGCTGGCCGCCGGCAAATGGCGCGCGCAGGTGGGCACGCGCCTGCGGCTGGAGGACCTGCTCGCCCTGCCGCTCATCACGCTGACCGACGCCAGCACCGCCATGCGCTACATGAGCGCGGCCTTTTTGCAGCGCGGCATCGACTACCGCCCGCGCATGCAGGTGGACCAGGCGACCACGGTGGCGGGCCTGGTGAAGAAGGAAGTGGGGGTGGCAGTGTTGCCCTACCTTGGAGTGCTGCCCATCCTGGCCGGCATGCGCGGCGTGCAGGTCTCGCAGATCACCGACGGCCCGCTGCGCTCGGTGGGCATCGTCACGCGCCGGCTGGGCCAGCCCAGCGTCATCGCGTCTGCCGCCATGCAGGAGGCGGCGAGCGTCAGCCGGGCGCTGATGGCCCGGCATCCGGAATGGCTGCTGCCACCTTCGAGGCGGCGAATGAAAGCGGGCTAACCCGCCGCCAGCTTGTCCTGCGTGCGGGTGTCGAAATCGCCGGTGTCGTGCCGCTCGTGCAACTGGCTGGCCAGATCGCCCCGCACCCGGTTGACCATGCGGCCGCGCTGCACCGCTTTGCGCTGGCCCACCTGCTCGGCCCAGCGCAGCACATGCGTGTACTCCTGTACCTGCAGGAACTCGCCCGCGTCGTAGGCCTCGCCCTTCACCATCAGGCCGTACCAGGGCCAGATCGCCATGTCGGCCACGGTGTAGTCGTCGCCGGCCACATAGTCGGTCACGGCCAGGCGCTGGTTCAGCACGTCGAGCTGGCGCTTGGTCTCCATCGCATAGCGGTCGATGGCGTATTCGATCTTGACCGGCGCGTAGGCGTAGAAGTGGCCGAACCCGCCGCCCATGAAAGGCGCGCTGCCCATCTGCCAGAAGAGCCACGACAGGCACTCCGCCCGGGCCGCACCCTCCTTCGGCAGGAAGGCGCCGAACTTCTCGGCCAGGTACATCAGGATGGCGCCGGACTCGAACACCCGCACAGGCTTGGCCGGGTCGGTACGGTCCTGCAGCGCAGGGATCTTGGAGTTGGGGTTGATGGAGACGAAGCCGCTGCCGAACTGGTCCCCGTCGCCGATGCGGATCAGCCATGCGTCGTATTCCGCCCCGGCATGGCCCAGCGCCAGCAGCTCCTCGAGCATGATCGTCACCTTCACGCCGTTGGGCGTGCCCATCGAATAGAGCTGCAGCGGGTGGCGGCCCACCGGCAGCTCCTTGTCGTGGGTGGCGCCGGCCACGGGCCGGTTGATGCTGGCGAACTGGCCGCCGTTTTCCTTGTTCCAGTGCCAGATGGCGGGTGGGGTGTAGGCAGGGGTGTCGGACATGCGGGGCTCCACGCAGGGGGTCGAAGGCTGGCGGGGCGCCAGCCGGTGCCGCACGAGTCTATCGATTCAGGCCCGGGCGTGCAGCGCACGGCCCATCAGTGCGCCTTCTCCCAGTTCGGCCCCACGCCCACTTCGGCCAGCAGCGGCACCTTGAGCTGGGCCACCTCGGCCATGATGCGCGGCACTTCGGTGCGCACCCAGTCCTCTTCCGAAGCCGGCAGCTCGAACACCAGTTCGTCGTGCACCTGCATGATCATCAGCACCTCGGGCTTCTTCTCGTCCAGTACGCGCTGCACTTCCACCATGGCCATCTTGATGAGGTCGGCGGCCGTGCCCTGCATGGGCGCGTTGATGGCCGCGCGCTCGGCGCCGCTGCGGCGCGGGCCGTTGGGGGAGTTGATCTCGGGCAGATAGAGGCGCCGGCCGAACACGGTTTCGACGTAGCCCTGGGTCTTGGCCTGGGCCTTGGTTTCGTCCATGTACTGCTTCACGCCGGGGTAGCGCAGGAAGTAGCGGTCGATGTAGGCGGCGGCGGACTTCGTCTCGATGCCCAGGTTCTTGGCCAGGCCGAAGCTGCTCATGCCGTAGATCAGGCCGAAGTTGATGACCTTGGCGTAGCGGCGCTGCTGGCTGCTCACCTGGTCCACCTCCACGCCGAACACTTCGGCGGCCGTGGCGCGGTGCACGTCCAGGCCTTCGGTGAAGGCGTGCAGCAGCGATTCGTCGCCCGACAGGTGGGCCATGATGCGCAGCTCGATCTGGCTGTAGTCGGCGCTGGCGATGAGCCGGCCCGGCGGCGCGACGAAGGCCTCGCGCACGCGGCGGCCCTCGGCCGTGCGGATGGGGATGTTCTGCAGGTTGGGCTCGTTGCTGGACAGGCGCCCCGTCACCGCCACGGCCTGGGCGTAGTGTGTGTGCACGCGGCCGGTGCGCGGGTTGGCCAGCTGGCTCAGCTTGTCGGTGTAGGTGCCCTTCAACTTGGAGAGGCTGCGGTGCTCCAGGATCTTGGCCGGCAGCGGGTAGTCCTCGGCCAGCTTTTCCAGCACTTCTTCGTCGGTGCTGCGCGCGCCGGTGGCGGTCTTCTTGACCACGGGCAGGCCCAGCTTGTCGAAGAAGATTTCGCCCAGCTGCTTGGGTGAGCCCAGGTTGAACGGCTGGCCGGCGATGTCATAGGCCTCCTGCTCCAGCTGCAGGATGCGCTGGCCCAGCTCGTGGCTCTGGCCGGCCAGGGTGGCGGCGTCGATCAGCACGCCGTTGCGCTCGATGCGAAAGAGGGTCTCGCTGCTGGCCAGCTCCAGCGCGTAGATGCCGCTCAGTTTTTCGTCGCCCTGCAGCAGCGGCCACAGCACGCGGTGCACGTCCAGCGTCTGGTCGGAGTCTTCGCACGAATAGGCTGCCGCCTTGTCCACCGCCACCTGCGCGAAGGGGATCTGGTGCGCGCCCTTGCCGCACAGGTCTTCGTAGCTGATGCCGGTGCGACCCAGGTGGCGCTCGGCCAGGCTGGCCAGGCCGTGGGGCTTGTGCACTTCCAGCACGTAGCTCTGCAGCATGGTGTCGTGGGCATAGCCGCGCACGTCGATACCGTGGTTGGCGAACACGTGGCGGTCGTACTTGACATGCTGGCCCAGCTTCGGGCGATTGGCGTCTTCCAGCCAGGGCTTGAGGCGCGCCAGCACGTCGTCGATGGGCAGTTGCTCGGGCGCGTCGGGGCCTTCGTGGCGCAGGGGGATATAGGCGGCGGCGCCCGGCTCCACGCTGAAGCTCAGACCGACGATCTCGGCGCGCAGTTCGTCGAGCGAGGTGGTTTCGGTGTCCACCGCCACCAGGTCGGCCGCCTGGATCCTGGCGAACCAGGCGTCGAAGGCGTCCCAGGTCAGCACGGTGTCGTAGGCCAGCTCGCGGCCCTGGGCGGCTTCGGCGACGAAGGTCGGGCCGGGCGAGGCGAACAGGTCGCCCGTGCCGCCCGCCGCACCCGGCAGGGTGGCCGCGGCGTTGGCCGGGGCGCCCGCCTCCAGCGCGCGCGCCAGGCCCTTGAAGCCGAATTTCTCGTAGAAATCGCGCAGTGCGCCCGTCTCCTCTGCGCCTACAGCTATCGAATCGATAGCAGGCAGGCCTTCCACGTGGCCCGCCAGGTCGCAGTCGGTCTTGATCGTCACCAGCTCACGGCCCTTGGGCAGCCATTCCAGCGCGCCGCGAAGGTTCTGGCCGGCCACGCCCTTGATCTCGTCGGCCCGGGCGATCAGCGCGTCGAGCGAGCCATATTCGTTCAGCCACTTGGCCGCCGTCTTGGGGCCCACCTTGGGCACGCCGGGCACGTTGTCCACCGCGTCGCCCACCAGGGTCTGGTAGTCCACCATCAGCGAGGGCGGTACGCCGAACTCGGCCGTCACGCCGGCCACGTCGCGGCGCTTGCCGTTCATGGTGTCGATGATGGTGATGCGTTCGTTGACCAGCTGCGACAGGTCCTTGTCGCCGCTGGAGACGATGACGTCGATGCCCTGGCGCGCCGCGCAGGCGGCCAGCGTGCCGATCACGTCGTCGGCCTCCACGCCCGGCACGCACACCACAGGCCAGCCCAGCAGGCGCACCACCTCGTGGATGGGCTCGATCTGCGCGCGCAGGTCGTCGGGCATGGGCGCCCGGTGCGCCTTGTAGTCGGGGTAGAGCGTGTCGCGGAAGGTCGGGCCGCTGGCGTCGAACACGCAGGCGGCGTAGGCGCTGGGCACGTCGCGCCGCAGCACCTGCAGCATGTTGATCATGCCGCGGATGGCGCCGGTGGCGGGGCTGGTGGGGTCGCCGGGCACCGCGCGCAGATCGGGCATGGCGTGGAAGGCGCGGTAGAGATAGCTGGAGCCGTCCACCAGCACCAGGGTCTTGGGTTTGCTCATGGCCGGATTGTGCCCGCCGCCGGAGGGCGCCGCTGCCCGGGTGGGAATACCGGCCGGGCGCGCGCGTGAGTGGGCGCACACCCTACAATCCGCCCCATGCGCGCTGCCCACACCCTCCTCTTGCTGGCCCTGGCTTCGGCCCCGGCCCTGGTCCTGGCCCAGAACACCGAAGCCCCCGCCGCCAACCCTGCCGCCGGCACCGTGCAGCGCGACGTGACGAGCGACCGCGACCAGTCCGGCAACCGCCACAACCAGCGCGTGGAGCGCATCGTCGTCGAGGACGCAGGCAGCCGCGTGGACGAGCTGCGCGTGGGCGGCCAGACCAAAAGCATCACGGTGCAGCCCAAGACCGGCTCCATGCCCGAATACGAAGTGCAGCCCGCCGACGGCGTGCGCGCCCGCCCCGGCAGCCGCAACGGCGCCGAGACGATGACCGCGCCGCGCGTCTGGAACCTCGGCCGGTTCTGACCGCCGCATCCAGCGCCCGCGCCTTGGCGCCCCTGCACTCCGCTGGCGGCAGCGCCACCCGCCCCGTAGCCCTTTCTCTTTCGTTGTCCTGACCGATGGCCGTTTTCACCGAAGTCTCCCTCCCCGAGGCGAGCGAGCTGCTGCAGCGCCTGCAGCTAGGCACCCTGACCGCGCTGCGCGGCATCCAGGGCGGCATCGAGAACACCAACTACTTCGCCACCACCGACCAGGGCGAATACGTGCTGACGCTGTTCGAGCGGCTCTCGGCCGAGCAGCTGCCGTTCTACCTGCACCTGATGAAGCACCTGGCGCATGCCGGCATCCCGGTGCCCGACCCGCAGGCCGACTCGGACGGCGACATCCTGCACCGCGTGGCGGGTAAGCCGGCCGCCGTGGTCAACAAGCTGCGCGGCCAGAGCCAGCTGCAGCCCCAGGCGGCCCACTGCGCGGCGCTGGGCACCATGCTGGCGCGCATGCACCTGGCCAGCCGGGGGTTCGATCGCAGCCAGCCCAACCTGCGCGGCCTGCCGTGGTGGAACGAGACCGTGCCCGTGGTGCTGCCCTACCTGGACGCGGCGCAGTCCGCCCTGCTGCGGGCCGAGCTGGCCTACCAGAACCATGTGGCGGCCTCGTCCGCCTACGCCGCGCTGCCGCGCGGGCCGGTGCATGCCGACCTGTTCCGCGACAACGCCATGTTCGAGGGCGAGGAGCTGACCGGCTTCTTCGACTTCTACTTCGCCGGCGTGGACACGTTCCTCTTCGACCTGGCGGTGTGCCTGAACGACTGGTGCATCGAGCTGGCGAGCGGCGCCCACGACGCGGCCCGGGCCGCCGCGCTGCTGGACGCCTACCAGGCCGTGCGCCCCCTGACCGGCGAGGAGCGCGCCTTGCTGCCCGCCATGCTGCGCGCCGGGGCGCTGCGGTTCTGGATCTCCCGCCTGTGGGACTTTTACCTGCCGCGCGAGGCCGCCCTGCTGACCCCGCACGACCCCACGCATTTCGAGCGCGTGCTGCGCCAGCGCGTGGCGCATCCCCTACACGCCTGACGGCCGCAAGGGCTTGGCCCACCCCGCGCATCGGCGCGTCGGGTAAATTCAACGCACGCGCGCTCCGGGACGTCCGCTCCCGCGCCGTGCGCACGCACTCCACACACACTGCATGAAACTCCACATCGTTCCCGCACGCACGGGCCTGGAATGGGTTCGCCTCGGCATCCGCGTGTTCTGGCGCCAGCCCATGGCGCTGGCGGCGCTGTTCTTCCTCACGATGACCGCCATGTCGCTGGCGTCGCTGCTGCCGCTGGTCGGGCCGGCCGTGGCGCTGGCGCTGCTGCCGTCGGCGACGCTGGCGATGATGGTGGCCGCCGCCGAGGCGACGCAGGGGCGCTTTCCCACCCCGGCGCTGCTGCTGGTGGCCTTTCGCACCGGCCAGCACCGGCTGCGCGCCATGCTGGCGCTGGGCGCGCTCTACGCGGTGGGCTTTCTGGCGGTGATGGGCATCTCGGCGCTGGTGGACGACGGCCAGTTCGCCCGCGTGTACCTGGGCGGCGCGCCCCTGACTCGCGAAGTGGCCCAGGCGGGCGATTTCCAGGCCGCCATGTGGCTGTCGCTGACGCTCTACGTGCCGCTCTCGCTGCTGTTCTGGCATGCACCCGGGCTGGTCCACTGGCACGGCGTGCCGCCGGTCAAGGCCCTCTTCTTCAGCATCGTCGCCTGCCTGCGCAATTTCGGCGCGTTCACGGTGTATGGCCTGGCCTGGACGGGCGTTTTCCTCGGCGCGGGCATCGTCGTCAGCGTGGTCGTCACGCTGCTGGCCGTCTTCGGCCTGGGCACGGGCATCGCCGGCGGCATCATGGTGGGCACCGCGCTGATGCTGGCCGCCATGTTCTTCAGCTCGGTGGTGTTCACCTTCCGCGACTGCTTCGAGCCGCCCGAGAAGTGGACCGCGCACACGGCGGCCGAAACGCCACCCGCCGCGTCGCCCGACGCCGGCGACAGCAACAGCAGCGGACCACCCGCGCCCTGACGCGGCCGGGCAACGGCCACCGGCGCACCGGGCGCATCGGGCGCCGGCGCGCCGCCTCCAAGACCGTCATTTTTCCGTCATCGATCCGTCAATGCGGTGTCACGGCCGGTGCCTAGCATCCGGTCGGTGATCGCGGCCTTGCGGCTCCGGTCACCTCTTGCTCGCCTGCGCCGCGGCCTCGACTGGCCGTGCAGCGGCAGGCTGCGCCCTTCACCCGCCGGAAATAACGATGTCCAACACCCCGATGCCCACCCGCCGCAAGGCCCTCCAATTCCTCGCTGGCATGCCCATGCTGCCGCTGGGCGCCAGCGCTTCCGTGTCGTTCCTGACCGCCTGCGGCGGCGGCAGCGACAGCGCCACGTTCAAGTCGGCCAGCTTCAGCTCGATGGCGGCCCCCAGCCTGGCCAACCCCGCCGCCATGGCCACCACCTCGGTCGGCTCCACGATGAGCGTGAAGTTCAGCGACGACTCGGTGCAGAACTACCAGCTGGCCTATCAGCCCTTCTTCGTGACGGGCGACATGGTCGCGGATGGCAAGGGCGGCAAGATCCTGGCCGGCGGCTATGTGGACATCAACAACAAGCCCATCACCGACACCACCGTCGCCGGCAAGGAACGCCAGTTCTTCTCCGACTCGCCGGACGGCACCTCGCTGCTGACGGTACCCAATGCCAAGGTGGACGGCGTCAAGGGCAACCCCGTGTTCGCCGTGGTGCAGTTCGAATACACCACCTGGGCGCAGGACGGCAAGACCGACATGTACGGCAAGCTGCCCTCCCCCATCGCCGTGCTGTCGCTCGACCAGGACCCGGCCACCGGCAAGCTGTCGCTGGTCAAGTACCACAACGTGGATACGTCCAAGGTGCACGGCCTCTGGATCACCTGCGGCGCCAGCCTCTCGCCCTGGGGCACGCACCTGTCCAGCGAAGAGTACGAACCGGATGCCTTCACCGCCGCGTCGAACGCGCAGTTCAAGGCCTACAGCAAGAACCTGTACGGCAGCGAGACGGCCGCCAACCCCTACCACTACGGTCACATGCCCGAGGTGACGGTGAACGCCGACGGCACCGCGTCGATCAAGAAGCACTTCTGCATGGGCCGCATCTCGCACGAGCTGGTGCAGGTCATGCCCGACCAGCGCACCGCGCTGATGGGCGACGACGCCACCAACAGCGGCTACTTCGTGTTCGTGGCCGACAAGGAGAAGGACCTGTCCTCCGGCACGCTGTACGCGGCCAAGGTGGGCGCGGGCTTCTCCATCGACCCGGCCGCCACCACCGCCGCGCCGCTCACCTGGATCAAGCTGGGCTCGGCCACCAGCGCCGAAATCGAGCAGCTCGCCAACACGCTCAAGCCCACGGACATCATGACCGTGGCCACCGCCGACCCCAAGGACGCGACCTTCACCAAGATCGTCGCCAACGGCAAGACCGAGTGGATCAAGCTCAACCCCGGCATGGACAAGGCCGCCGCCTTCCTCGAAACCCACCGCTACGCCGCGCTGCGCGGCGCCAGCCTGGGCTTCACCAAGATGGAAGGCACCACCGTCAACGCCAAGGACAAGATCGCCTACTCCGCCCTGCAGAACATCCAGTCGTCCATGGTGGCCGGCAACGCGGCCAACGTGCCGGGCAACGGCATCTCGGTGCCCAAGCAGCTGGTGGCCGGTGCCGTGATGGCGCTGAACCTGCGCGGCGGCCAGAAGGACACGAATGGCGCTGCCATCAACAGCGACTGGATGCCGGTGGACACCAAGGCCCTGCTGGCCGGCGAGGACATTTCCGCCGACGCGCTGGGCAACACCGCCAACCCGAACAACATCGCCAACCCCGACAACCTGAAGTTCTCGGAGAAGCTGCGCACCCTCTTCATCGGCGAGGACAGCAGCCAGCACGTGAACAACTTCCTCTGGGCGTACAACGTGGACACGAAGCAGCTGTCGCGCCTCATGTCGGTGCCCGCCGGCGGCGAATCCACCGGCCTGCACGCGGTGGACGAGATCAACGGCTTCACCTACATCATGAGCAATTTCCAGCACGCGGGTGACTGGGGCAGCATCCACGGCAAGGTCAAGGACCAGCTCGATCCGCTGATCCGCGCCAACTACAAGGACAAGTTCGGCTCGGCCGTGGGCTACCTCACGGGCACGCCCTCGCAGATGAAGCTGAACTGATCGCGCACCACCAGCGCGCATTGCCCCCGCTCCGGTGCCGAACCCGGGGCGGCGGGCTCGACACAAGCGAGGCCTTTGCCTCGCTTTTTGCATGGGCATTCGCATCGCCGCCGCCAGCATGCGGGTGGCGTCCGGCCGGTTCGGCATCCGCCTTTTTCATGGCAAAAATCGGCTCTGTCGCTTATAGATCAATCGCCTACAGCTATCAATACAATAGCAAACGGCGCTGTGATGCGAGCGTGGCGCACCCGCCATCTACGCCCATTCCGCCCAAGAATGCGCCGCGTCTCAAATGATAATAAATCGCATTCTTATAATGCCGAGCTGTCCAGCCGCAAGCCAGCTCCGGGCGCCCACCCCGGTCGTCGGCAAGCGCCCCGGCTGGCCTCCGGCGTGCCCCAGCCCGCTCCGCGGCCCGGCTGCACAGCGCTGCTTTCCGCGCCCCCTTCCGGCGGGCCACGCCCATCGTTCCACCCTGTCCTTTCCTGGAGATGCCCATGACCACCCCTTCGTTCAAGACCGCCACGCTGGCCGCACTGATGTTCACCGGCGCCCTGGGCACCCTGGGCGTGGCGCAGGCCCAGGGCACGGCCGCACCGGCGACCCAGGCGGCCCAGCCGGTCACCGCACAGGCCGTGGCGGCCCACTACGCGGTGCTGGTGCATGCCAACTACGAAGACACGCTGAACGCCGCCCGGCGCATGCAGGCCGCCGTGAAGGCGTTCACCGCCAAGCCCTCGGCCGAGACGCTTGCAGAAGCGCGCAAGACCTGGCTCGCCGCGCGCGAGTTCTACGGCCAGACCGAGGCCTTCCGCTTCTACGGCGGCCCCATCGACGACGACAAGGGCCCCGAAGGCCAGCTCAACGCCTGGCCGATGGACGAGTCGTACGTGGACAGCGTCGAGGGCAAGCCCGATTCGGGCCTCATCAACGACCGCAAGTTCGTCATCAACAAGAAGAACCTCATCGCGCAGAACGAGCGCGGCGGCGAAGAGAACATCGCCACTGGCTGGCATGCCATCGAGTTCTTCCTGTGGGGCCAGGACCTGTCGGACACCGGCCCCGGTGACCGCAATTTCGAGGACTTCGTGGACGGCAAGAAGCCCAATGCCGACCGTCGCCGCCAGTACCTGAACGTGGTGACCGACCTGCTGATCGACGACCTGACGTCGCTGGTCAAGGCCTGGGACCCGAAGGCGAAGAAAAACTACCGCGCGCAGTTCGTGCGCGGCGGCCAGGAGTCGCTGCGCAAGATGCTGGTGGGGCTGGGCTCGCTGTCGCGCGGCGAGCTGGCGGGCGAGCGGCTGGAGGTGGCGCTCAACAGCCAGGACCAGGAAGACGAGCATTCCTGCTTTTCCGACAACACCCACCGCGACGCGGTGACCAACGCCATGGGCATCCAGAACGTCTGGCTGGGCAGCTACCGGCGTGCCGACGGCAGCCAGGTGCAGGGTGCGTCCCTGCGCGCCTTGGTCGCCGCCAAGAACCCGCAGCTGGCCGAGAAGGTCACCGCGCAGATCGCCGCATCGGTGGCCGCCACCGAAGGAATCCAGGCGCCGTTCGACCGCGAGATCATCGGCGGCAACGATGCCCCAGGCCGCCAGCGCATCCAGAAGGCGGTGAACAGCCTCACGCAGCAGAGCAAGGATCTGGTGGAGGCCGCCAACGCCATCGGCATCACGCAGCTGACGCTGGTGCAGCCCTGAAGAAAGCCATGCCCCTGATGCGACGATCTCTGCGATGGACGGGCGCGCCGTGGCGTGGCCTCGCCGTGGCGGGCGCCGGCCTGGCCGCCGCCACCGGCCTCGTCGCCAGCGCCCCGCCCGACCCGCTGGGCGAGCGCACGGGCGGCGACACGACCGTGTTTGCCACCGGCCGCAATGCGTTCTCCTTTCCCGCCGCCAACCTGGAAGACCCGGAGCGCACGCGCTTCGTGATCGGCAATTCGTTCTTTCGCCGCAACTGGGTGGAAACCGGCGGCTCCACCACCGCGCGCGACGGGCTGGGCCCGCACTTCATCGCACGCTCCTGCGGCGGCTGCCACATCCAGGACGGCCGGGGCGAGCCGCCGGCCATCTTCAACCGCCTGGGCGAGACGCGCGACCCGCTGGTGTCGCTGCTGCTGCGCCTGTCGATTCCGGGCACCGACCCGCACGGCGGCCCCAACCCCGAGCCGGTGTATGGCGACCAGCTCAACACGGCCGCCGTGCACGGCGTCAAGCCCGAAGGCCAGGCCACGCTGCGCTACGACACCCTGCGCGGCCGCTTCGCCGACGGCACCCGCTACACCCTGCTGAAACCCACCTATGGCGTGCGCGACCTGGGCTACGGCCCGCTGCACGAGGGCACCATGATCGGCCCGCGCATCGCGCCCCAGATCATCGGCGTGGGCCTGCTGGAGGCCATCGACGAGGCCGACATCCTGGCCAACGCGGCCGACCAGGCCGCCGCGCCCGGCCCCATCAAGGGCATGCCCAACCGCGTGTGGGACGCGCCCTCGGGCCGCACCCTGCTGGGCCGCTTCGGCTGGAAGGCCAACGTGGCCACCATCGCCCACCAGACGGGCGGCGCCTTCGTGGGCGACATGGGCATCACCTCGCGCCACTTCCCCAGCGAATCGTGCACCACCACCCAGGCCGACTGCGCCGCCTCGCCCAGCGGCGTGAGCGCCGGCGCGCGCGGCCAGCACGGCGTGGAGATCGACGACAAGACCTTCGACGACGTGGTGTTCTACCAGGCGACGCTGGCGCCGCCGGCCCGGCGGGACGCCAGCGACGCGCAGGTGCTGCGCGGCCAGACCCTCTTCGCGCAGGCCCAGTGCGCCACCTGCCACCGGCCCAGCTACGTCACCAAGGAAGGCCCCTTCCCGCGCCTGACGAGCAAGGCGCTGTCGGGCCAGCGCATCTGGCCCTACACCGACATGCTGCTGCACGACATGGGCGAGGGCCTGGCCGACGGGCGCCCCGACTTCCTGGCGAGCGGCCGCCAGTGGCGCACGCCGCCGCTCTGGGGCATCGGCCTCATCAAGGACGTGAACGGCCACACCCGGCTGCTGCACGACGGCCGGGCGCGGGGCGTGCTGGAGGCCGTGCTGTGGCATGGCGGCGAGGCCGAGGAGGCCAGGCAGAACGTATTGAAGATGAACAAGGCCGACCGCGAAGCGCTGGTCCGGTTCGTGGAGTCGTTATGAGACATGCAGCCCTTGCATCACCCACCCGGCGCGCGTTGTTCGCGGCCGCCCTGGCGCTGGCCGCCGCGCTGCCGCCGGCCCATGCCCAGACGGGCTGGCGCGTGCAGGCCGTGCCGTTCTACGACACCACCCACGCCCTGCAGGGCCTGTATGCGCACCGGGGCGTGCCCCGGGCCACTGCCTTCGCCAGCGCGGCGCAGGCGCTGCCGGCGGCGCTGCGCGCCCTGTGCGCGGCGCCCCCCGCGCAGGCCGATGCGGCGTTGCAGGGCGCCCGCGCCGCCTGGGCCGACGCCATGCTGGCCTGGGAGGGCCTCTCGGGCGTGGCGATCGGCCCGGTGATCGCGCGGCGTGCGCAGCGGCAGATCGACTTCGCCCCCACCCGGCCCCACCTGATCGAGCGGGCCATCAAGACGCAGCCCCAGAGCGCCGCCGACTTCGAGCGCGTAGGCACGCCCGCCAAGGGCCTGCCGGCGCTGGAATGGCTGCTGTGGACGCAGCCCACCCTGCCCGGCACGCCGGCCTGCGGCTATGCCGTGCAGGCCGCGCTGGACGTGGAGCGCGAGGCCGTCGCGCTGCGCACCGCCTTCGATGCCGCCGCGCGCACCGACTGGGCGGCCGAGGACGAGCAGGAGCGGTCGACCCAGGCCATGGCGGAATTCATCAACCAGTGGGTCGGTGGCATCGAACGGCTGCGCTGGGCGCACATGGAAAAGCCCCTGCGCGCCGCGCAGGGCACGCGCGCGCCGGACTACCCGCGCGCCGCCAGCGGCCGCACCGCCGCCGCCTGGCAGGCCGAGTGGCAGGCCGTGCGCACCCTGGCCGTGTTGCCGGCTGAGGCCGCCACGCCCGCGCCGGGCCAGGCGCTGGTGCCGCTGGAAACCTACCTGCGCGGCCGGGGCCTGAATCCGCTGGCCGACCGCCTGCTGGCCGCCACCCGGTCGGTGGACGCGGCCTTCACTGCCCTGGACAAGGCGGGCAGCCAACCCCAGGCTGCTGCGGTGCAGCAGGTGGCCCGCGAGCTGGCCGCGCTCAAGCGCCTGGCCGAGGCCGAGATCGCGCCGGCGCTGGAAGTGAGCATCGGCTTTTCGGATGCGGATGGAGACTGACGTGATACCGCGCACCCTGCTTTCCGCCGGGCCCAGCCGCCGCCTCGCGCTGCAATGGCTGGGCCTGCTCGGCCTGCCCTGCAGCGCCGTGGCGCACGCGGCGCATGCAGGGCTGCAAGTGCGGCTGGCGGCGGCCTGGCAGCAGGCCGATGGTGGCTATCGCGTCGGCCTGCTCGGCGTGGACCGCGATCCCGCCGCCCCGGTGCAGGTGCTGCATGCGCTGGAAGTGCCCACCCGGGCGCACGGCGTGCACGTGCTGCCCGACGGCAGCATCGTGGCCACCGCGCGCCGGCCCGGGGACTGGCTGCTGCGCTGGCAACCGGGCGCCGCCGCGCCACCGCGCTGGCACTGGGTGGACGCCACCCGGTCGTTCAACGGCCACGTGATCGCATCGGCGGACGGCAGCGCGCTCTACACCACCGAAACCGACCTCGACACCGGCGCCAGCCTGGTGGTTCGCCGCGACGCAGGCAGCCTGGACACGGTGGCTGAATGGCCCACGCACGGCATCGACGCGCATGAACTGCTGTGGGTGCCCGCCGCCCATGGCGGCTTGCACGCCGGCCAGCTCGTCGTGGCCAATGGCGGCGTGCCCACCGCCCCGGAAACGGGCCGCGTGAAGCGCGACCTGCACACCATGGATTCGTCCCTGGTGCTGCTGGACGGCAGCACGGGCGCGCTGCGCGGCCAGTGGCGGCTGCCGGACGCGCGCCTGAGCCTGCGGCACCTGGCATGGGACGCCTCGGGGTCGATGCTCGGCATCGCGCTGCAGGCCGAGCACGACGATGCCGAGGCCCGCGCCCAGGCGCCCGTGCTGGCGCTGTTCGACGGCCAGCGGCTGCGGCTGGCACAGGCCGCGCAGCCCGGGCCGGCGGCCTTGCGCGGCTACGGCGGCAGCATCGCGGCGACGGCCGGTGGGTGGGCGGTGAGCTGTCCGCGTGCCGGCGGCATCGCCACCTTCTCGCGCCAGGGCGACTGGCGCGGCCTGGTCGATCTGCCGGAGGTGTGCGCGCTGGCGCCCGCGGGCGGCCAGCTCTGGGCGGCCGGGCTGGCGCATTCGCTGCAGGACGCGGCCGGCGCCGCGCCCAGGCCGCATGCGCATGCCAGCGCGCTGGCCGGCGCGCGCATGGACAACCACTGGACCGTCGCCCGCACGTGACGGCGGCAAGGCCCGCGCCCTCGGCGGGCCGGGCCAGGCCAGGCCAGGGGCCTATTTGGTGAACATGAAGTAGCCCAGCACCAGCGCGCCCACGGCGAAGATCAGGCGCGCCAGCCAGGGCACGATCATCCACGCGCCCA
This sequence comes from Acidovorax sp. FG27, assembly GCF_040365715.1. Lineage (NCBI taxonomy): Bacteria > Pseudomonadati > Pseudomonadota > Betaproteobacteria > Burkholderiales > Comamonadaceae > Acidovorax > Acidovorax sp. FG27. The sequence goes on along the minus strand of NZ_BAABVY010000015.1, from coordinate 102,739 downwards.
GCACCGTGGCGATGCGGCCCCACACGCTGGGCGACTGCCACGCCGGCTGCGGCGCGGGCGCGCCCGGCCGGGCCGTGCCGGCCTGCAGCGGGTAGCCGCAGCCTGGGCAGGCCGGGGCATGCGAGGAGACCTCTCGCGAGCATTCGGGGCAGCGGATCAGGGCCATGTCAGTTCCTTGGTGTGGCGGCGGCAGCGCCGCCGGACGAGAGCGCGCCGATCAGGATCTGCACGCGCCGGTTCTGCTGGCGCCCCTGTGGGTCGTCGCGGCCGTCGGGCTTGGCATTGGGCGCCACCGGCTCGCGCTCGCCCAGGCCACGGGCCACGGGCAGGCGCGAGGTGCGCTGCTGCAAGGCCTGCGCGACGGTCTCTGCACGCCGCAGCGACAGGGCATCGTTGTAGGCGTCGTTGCCCTTGCTGTCGGTGTGGCCCACCACGGTGATGGGGGCCTGCGGGTAGCTCTTGATGAGCTCGGCCGCCTTGTCGAGCGGGCCTGCCGCATCGGGCCGTAGGGTGGCCTTGTCGAAGTCGAACAGCACGTCGGCCGGCAGGTCGACGGAGATGGCCTGCTGCGGCGTGGGCTGCGCCTTCAGCTCCACCAGCAGCGCCCGGGTCTGCTCCAGCCGTGCGCGCGGCACTTCCGCCTCGCGCAGCAGGGTCTGCGGGCCGGCCTGCGGCTGCAGCTGGGTGGAAGGGCCTTGCGATGCCAGCGAGCCGGCGACGGGTTGCGGGCTGAGCTGCGTGCGCGGCGCATCGGGCACCACGCGCAACTGGGTGCTGGCCACCTGCGCCAGGGGCTTGCCGCTGCGCTCCACCACCAGCGACTGGGCGCTGGCCGCGCCACCGGCCAGGCAAGCGCAGGCGGCCAGCACAGCCGGCGCCAGGTGACTGCGGTAGGCGCCTCCCATCAGCCGCCCTGCAGCGGCAGGTCCATCGAGAAGCCGGGCGAGACGATGTTGTCGCCCTGGGCGCCGTCGTTGAACACCAGCTTGAGCTTGCGCGCGGTGGGCGCCACGCTGCCCAGGAAGACGAGCTGGCCGTTGAGCGTTTCACCTTCGCGGATGGTCAGGTCGCGGTTGGTGTCGGGGCGCTTGATGTGCAGCCTGGCGCCCGACTCGTCCTGCAGGTAGGTATCGGCCAGCGCCAGCATGGTGGAGTCGGTGATGCGGTTGGCGAACGAAATGCTCACATCCAGCACCGTGGCGTCGCCGCCGATCTCCACGCTCTTCACGCGCACCGTCACGCCGGCCGGCGCGACGCCCTGCAGGCCCAGCGGCAGCTTGCGCGGGACGGCGGAGGCAGCGGGCGACATGGTGGTGGTGGGCACTTCGGTCGGGGCACCGGCGACGGCCGGCGCCGCAGGGGCTGCGGGAGCGGCCGGAGCCTGGACTGCGACCGCAGGCGTCGCTGGCGTGGCCGGCACCGCTGGCACGGCTGGCGTGGCCGCCACGGCAGGTGCGGACTGGTCCTTGCAGCCGGCCAGCGCGACCATGGCGAGCGCAATGGCCATGGCAGCCGGGCGCACGAGGGCGCGAAGGGCTGTGGGCGCTGGGCGCGTGTCGGTGGAGAGGGCGGTATGGATCAGGTTCATTCCCTTGGCCTTTCTGGTTCCTGTTCGTTATGAAGATGCGGAGTCGCCCCGGCTTGGCAAACGGTGGCGGCCGCAGCCGGCGCGGGCGACCACGCGGTGCGGCTAGCGCACCCGGATGCTGTTGACCTGCGTGCCCGGGCCCGCCGCGGGTGCGGCTTCGCTGCCGTGCCCCGCCGGCGGGCAGGGCCGCACGTCCACGTCGCTGCTGTTGCGGCCTTGCACGATCACAGTCTGCCCCTCCAGGCTCTGCCGGTCGACCTGGATGGAATTGACGGACGCGCCGCCCGGCCCGCAGCCAGTGTGCGTGGCGGTGTTGCCGGTCACCTCGATGCGGTTGCCCTGCCCTGTCACCGGCTTGACCGGCTTCACCGGCTCCACCGGTGCAGCCCGGGTGGACGGAGCGGCGGGTGCGGCCGGAGCCGCAGGAGCGGCACGCTCCCGGCTGCCGCCCTGGGTGCCCGTGCCAGTGGGACCCACCGGGCCGATGGGCCCGACGGGGCCGATCTGGGCTTGCGCCAGGACGGGAGCGAGACACATCACGGCCACGGGCACGACGGACAGGCGGAAGCTGAAACGGGCAGAGGACTGGGTCATGGCATCGGGGTTCCTGGCAAGCGGGTGCCGGGCAGAGGCGCCGCACCGGCGGGCGCTGGCGAGGTCGCAGCCCCGCCGGTTGGAGCCGTGGAGGGCGCCACCTGCCCTGCGCCCGGCAAGCCTCCGCCGGCCGAGGGCAGCACAGGCGCGGCGGGCGACGGTGCTGCGCCGCCGGATTGCCGCTGGCGGACCTGAATTTCCAGCTCCTGCGAGAAGCGCTCGGCGAGCGCCACCTCTTCAGCGGCCATCTGCCCGCCCAGTTCGGTGATGGCACGGGTGGCGTCGGTCGCCGCCCCCATGCCCGGGCTGCCGAGGCGCTCGGCCAGCCTTGCGTAGCCCAGGGCCTTGACGCGGTCCTGCGGCAACCCGGCGCGGCCCTGGCGGTTCATCTCGGAGAGCTGCTGCATGGCGCGCGGATCGCCCCGCACGGCGGCCAGCAGGTACCAGCGGTAGGCCTGGCTGATGTCGGCGATGCCGGAGCGCTGGTTCTGGTAGGCATCGCCCACGAACGACAGCAGTTGCGGGTTCTGCGTGGTCAGCGCCTCCTGCTTGAGCCGCTCGAGCTCGTTGCGGTAGATGGGACCCTGGCAGCCCAGGCCCGCCACGCCCTTCTCGATGGACTGGTTGCAGGCCTCGACGAAGCGGGCGCCCTCCCCGGCGGCCGGCGTGCCGCGCACGGTGGAGGTGGCGGCCGCTGCCGTAGCCGGTGCGGCGGGGGCCGCGTTGCTAGTGCCCGTGGTGCCCGTGGTGCCCGTGGTGCCGGTAGTGACGGTGGTGTTCGGGGCCGAGACCGTCTGCGCCATGGCCGACGCGGCGGCCACGGACAGCCCGGCAGCGCAGCCTGCGGCGCGCAGCCAGCGCCTGGTGAATGCAGGGCGGGCCATCATGTGCCTGCCTTCGCGGCGGGCTGTGCGGCGCCGCTCACAGGCACGGTGGCGGTGGCGGCGTTGGCCGAGCGCGCCTCCCACGACATGGGCACGTTGAAGAAGAGCGGCTCGAAGCCCGACCACTGCATGACGTCGACTTCACCCTTGTCGGCGAAGCGTTCCGAGTACACCTTCTGCAGCGCCGCCTTGGTGGCGTCGTCGTACTTCTGCGTGACCTGCACCGGCTCGCCGTACTTGCGCAGCATGACCTGGATCAGCCCCAGCTTGAGCTCGGGCGTCAGGCCCGTGTAGGCCGCGCGCATGTTCTCGATCACCACCGGGTCGGGCGTGCCGCCCGGGATGCAGCGCCAGTACGGCGTGTTGGTGGCCTTGCCCACCAGTTCCAGCACGCTCAGGTCCACCAGGGTGCGGATGGCCGAGTGGCGGCCCTGCAGGTACTTGCCCTCCATCTTGAAGCCGAACGCGTCGCCGTAGAAGCCCAGGCTGGCGTTGTCCTCGGAGCTGAAGTTAAGCACCTTCACCACGTTCGACGACTGGATGCGCGGCACCATCTGCTGCGTGGAGAAGCTGACCAGGTTCAGGTCGAGCGCCAGCGCCGAGAAGATGGCCGTGCGCTTGACGTCGGCGCCGAGCGTGACCTTGCCGTTGCCGCCGCCGAACTCGATGCCGGCCGAATTCACCCGGCCAGCCCCGGAGATCGCGCGGTCGAATTCGGTCAGGGCGCCGGTGATGAGGAAGTCGGGCATGGTCACGCCGAACTTGGCGCCCAGCTGCGCCTGCGCCACCAGGTAGTCGGGGTGGTAGGGCACGTACACCACGCGCGCGCCGATGCGGTTCACCGCCGTGCGGACCATTTCGGTGATGTCGCCCGGGATTTCAGCGCCGGCCAGCGGGCTCGACAGATTGGTCGCGTCGAGGATGCTGCGCGTCTGCATGTAGATGATGGGGTCGCCATCCTTGTAGACGTCGAGCATGGAGCCGAAGCGGCCGAGCGCCAGCGAATAGGCGCTGAGGTTGGTCACGGGCAGCAGCTTCTCGGCGTCGCGCTCGGCCATCAGCCTGGAGGCATCGTCCAGGGCGTTGCGCGACGTGGCGCAGCCGCCCAACAGAGCCAGCGCCAGCAGCGCGCCTCCCCAACGCAGTGTCGTTTGCATCATGATTTTTGTGGTCTTTGTGTGATTGAAGGAATGGCGCCACGGCGTCGAAGCCCTTTCAGCCCCTGCCGGCGCCCGTGCAGTCTCTCAACCCTGCACGACGAGACGAAGAAAAAACGGAACGAAGGTTCAGCGGGGGGAATTGATGACGGTGATGTTCTCGACCCCGCGGCCTTCCACGAACAGCGTCACGTTGCCGTTGACCGGCCCCTGGATCACGGGGCTCGCGATGCGCAGCGTGCCGTCGGCGCCGCGCTGCACGTCGGAATAGGTGGAGCGGATCACCACGTTGCGCTGGTCCTCCGGCAGCTTCAGCGTGCCGTCGGGCTGCACCAGCGCGCTCTGCTCCACCAGCGCGTTCTGGGCGATGGCGCGGTTGACGCGGGCCTTGGCGCTCACCGAGGGGTAGACGCTGTCCTGCAGCTTCACGCCGCTCTGGTTCGAGTCCTTGTAGTTGCCCAGTTGTTCGTTGTAGTTGACCAGCTGGGCCTGCGCACCCGCCGCGCCGCCGGCCACTGCCAGCGCGCACGCACAGCGGACCCACCAGGCGCTGTAGCGGTGGCTTACCGATACCGTTGTTGTCATGAAGAAAGCTCCTTGTTCGACAAAGAATGGGCTGCTGCGCGCATGCATGACAGGTGGGGAAGGCACGCCACCGGGCGCGCCCTCGCACTACATGCTGAGCAGGTTGACCGCCGGCAAAACGGTCACCGACTGGTTTATCACCCCCGACGACGGAATCGTGTAGGTGTAGCCAGGATTCGCCGCGTAGGCCGCGTTCCCGGCCACCCCGGCAGCCCCGGTGATGGCGCCGCCCACGTTGCGCACGCTGCCCGAGGTGATGCCCACCGCCGCGGCCGAGGTGTTGCCCACGATGGCCACCGTGCCGGTGACGATGCCCTGGTTGATGAGCGAGTTGGAGACGCCGCCGGCCAGGGCGCGGCCCCGGTTGCCCGCGATCAGCACGTTGCCGGTCAGCACGCCCTGGTTGACCACCGAGTTGACGGTGCCGCCCATGGTGGCGCTGCCTTCGTTGCCGGCGATGACGACCCGGCCGGTCAGCTTGCCGCGGTTGTCCACGCTGTTGACGGTGCCGCCGCCCTGTGCGCTGCCCCGGTTGCCCATGATGGCGACGTTCGCGCCCGTCATGCTGCCCCGGTTGCGCACGCTGTTGACCACGCCCGAGCCGGTGACCTGGGCCGTGTTGCCGGCGATCATGATCTGGCTGCCGCCGATGGTGCCGCGGTTGTCCACGCTGTTGGCCGTGCCGCCGCCCCGCACCGACGCCTGGTTGCCCAGGATGGTGATGTTCGAGCCGGCGATGGAGCCGCTGCTGGCCACGCTGTTGGCCATGCCCCGGGTGGCGTTGCCCGAATTGCCCATGATGGTGATCTGGCTGCCCGAGAACCGGCCGTCGCCGGTGACGCTGTTGATGGTGCCGCCGCCCTCCGCGCGGCCCTGGTTGCCCAGCACGGTGATGCTGCCGCCCTGCACGCTGCCCGCCACGTCCACGCTGTTGGCCGTGCCGCCCGTGGAGTGGCCCTGGTTGCCGGCGACCGTCACCGAGGCACCCTGCACCCGGCCCTGCTTCTTCACCCGCACGCTGTTGGCGAGCGCATCGCCCGACCCGGTGCGGGCCGACGCCTGGTTGGCCGCCACCGTCACCGAGGCCGATTGCAGGCTGCCGTCGGTCCGCACGCTGTTGGCCAGCGCGGCCTGGCCGCCGTCGGCCCGCACCGATCCGGCGGTGTTGCCCGTGACGGCGACCTGCACCCCGCGCGCATCGCCGCCGCCCTGCACGAAGCTGTTGGCCGCGGCCAGCCCCTCGGTGGCCGTGACGCCCCCGGCGGTGTTGCCCGCCAGCTGCACGCTGCCGGCCTGCAGGCGGGCCAGCACCTGCACGGCGTTGGCATTGGCCTGGCCCACGCCCTTGCCGAAGGCGGCGAACCCGCCCACCGTGCCCTCGCTGCCTTCGCTGCGCACGCTGGCGGCCGTGTTGCCGGCGATCACCACGCTGGTATCGCCCACCTGGCCGTTCGCGTTGACCGACAGCGCATTGGCATTGACGCGGCCGCCCTGGGCCTGCAGTTGCCGCGCCGTGTTGCCCGCCACCACGGCGGTGCTGCGCGACAGGCCCACCGCGCCGGACCCGTCGAGATAGACCGAGTTGGCCGCCAGCACGCCGTTGCTGTTCGAGCCCACGCCCAGCATCTGCGAGGTGCCCCCCTCCGCCCGGACGCCGTCCGCCGTGTTGCCCGCCAGCACCACGCTGCCGCCCCGCACCGATGCCTGCCGGTAGGCGGCCAGCGCGTTGACCAGTGCCGTGCCGCCGGCCGCCTGCACGTTGCGCGCCGTGTTGCCTGCCACCGTCCAGGAGGCGGAGCGGTCGACCTGGGCGCCGTCGTGCAGCAGCAGCGCATTGGCGGCCGCCCGGGCGCGGGCCTCGCTCGACACCGCGCCCGCCGCGCCTGAGACCGCGCCGCCTTCGGTGCCGATGTCGGTGGCCGTGTTGCCCGCCAGCACGCCGGCGGCCGACAGCCGCGATGCCTGCCCGCCGCCGCTCTCAAGCGCCACGCTGTTGGCCAGCAGGCTGCCGCCGCGCGCGTTCAGCCGCGCCGCGTCGTTGCCGGCCACGGTGACGCCGGAAGCATCGATCTGCGAGCCCGTGACCGCCAGGGTATTGGCGAGCGCCGCCGACTGCTGCGACGCCGAAAAGAGCAGCCCGCCGCCCGCCGAGGCGGCGTAGCCGGTCGAGCGCACGTCCTGCGCCGTGTTGCCCGCCAGGCTCACGGAGGTGCGCTCCGCCCGGCCCTCGCTCAGCAGCACCGCGTTGGCCGCGGCCAGGCCGCCGCTGCCGGACACCTGGCCCGCTGTGTTGGCCGCGAGTGCCAGCGGCACCTGCTCCAGCGTGGACTGGCGGTCGGCCACCAGGCTGTTGGCCACGGCGCGGCCATTGCGCTCGAAGCTGCCGACCACGCCGGCCCCCACCTGGCCGGCCATGCCTGCCGTCTGGATCTGCTCGGCGGTGTTGCCGCTCAACGTGACAGTGCCGCCGCGTACCGTGGCGTCGTCCAGCCAGATGCTGTTGGCCGCGGCGCCGCCGCCGGTGGCCGCCACGTTGCGCGCCGTGTTCGACGCGATGAGGTGCGCCGGGTCGGCATCCAGCCGCCCCCGGTTCACCGACACGGTGTTGGCCAGGGCGGTGGCGGACAGCCGCACATCGGCGAGCGCTCCCTGCAGGATCGACATCTCCCCGCCCCACGCCTGCACCTGGTCGGCCCGGTTGCCGGTCAGGGTGGCGGTGTAGCGCCCTGCGCCGGAGCGGTGGTCGGAGAAGCTGACGGAGTTGGCCAGCGCGCTGCCGCCGGTCGTGACCACGTTGCTGGCCTGGTTCTCAGTCTGCGTGATGCGTGCGCGGGCCAACTCGCTCGATGCGATCGCCACCGTGTTGGCAGCGGCCACGCCGGTCAGGTTGACCTGCCCGATGGTGCCGCGCCCCACGCCGGCCGAGCCGCCACCCGCGCGGACCTCACGGGCCCGGTTGCCGACCTGGGCGATGTCCACGTCGCTCAGCTTGCCGCCGTTCGCCGTCAGCGTGTTGGCCAGGGCCGAGCCGCCGATGGAGGTGACGTCGCTCGCTTCGTTGTCCGCCACGGTCAGCCGGGCCTGGCTGGCATCCGTGCCGTCGAGCAGCACGCTGTTGCCCGAGGCCCGGCCAGGCAGTTGCAGGGAGCCGGTGCCCAGCAGCACCTTGGCGTTGGCACCGAACGCGGAAATGTTCGACGCGCGGTTGCCCAGCACGCTGACCTGCGACGAGGTGAGCGGCCGCGAGCCGCTTCCGCTGGCGATCAGCGCCACGTTGGCCGTGGCCGCGCCGCCCATGGCGTTCACGAAGCCGGTCACCTGGTTGTCCAGCACCTGCACGGCCGTCTGCCGCAACTGCATGCCGGCGAGGCCCGCCACGTTGGCCTGCGCGGTGCCCACCAGGTCGATCTGCGCCCCCACGTTGGCCAGGCCCGACCCCTTGGCGCCACTGCCCAGCACGCGGGCATTGGCGCGGTTGTTCTGCACCCGGACCTCGCTCTGCCCTTCGACCTGCGTGCCCGGGCTGTTCTTGTGCCAGCCCAGGCCACTGAGGATGGACTCCTGTGCTGCGGCACCCAGCGGCACGGCGACGGAAGCCCCGATCAGGCAGACCATGGGCCAGCTGGTCCGCTTGCGCGGGAAATGGCGCGGGGAAGTGGTGGTGGGAGGACGTTGCACGGGACTCCTTCGCTGCGTCGGCCGTGGGCTCGGCGATCGGGGGGACGTTCGGTGGTTTCCGGTGGCGGCTGCCGGCCGTGCGGCGGGCGCTGCCTGGGGGCGCGATGGAAGGGTTCGGCCGCTCTGCGGTGGGCCTTGCCAGGGCGGAGGTCAACCCCGCCACGCCAGGCCCACGGCAGAACGCTGGCGGAGTGGACCGCCAGCGAACCCGTACATCAGTTGATGTTGATGCTGTTGACGTTGGCCGTGCCACCGTAGGCCTTGATGTCGGTGGCTTCGTTGTTGCTCACCGTGATCTCGCTGTTGCGGATCTTGGAGCCGGTGATGTTGATGCTGTTGACGTTGGCAATGCCGTCCATCGAGACCTCTGCGATCTTCATGCCGACCTTGCCGCCGCCGGCGGTAACGTTGGTGGCCTTGTTGCCGGCCACGGTGATGCGGCTGTTGGTGATCTCGGAACCCGCCGAGCCCTTGCCGGACACGAGGCCGGGAACGCTGATGTTGCCGCTCTGGGCAAAAGCGATGCCGCAGGTCATGGACAGGGTGGCGACTGCGGTGATTGCAAGCTTGCGCATGGAGAAATCCTTTCAGGTCGGATGAATCAAACACGGCGACCCGAAATGGGCCGGCAGCGAATTCTTTTCGGTGTGGCGGGTTGCGGCTGTAAATAAAAGTTTCTCCAGCGGACTGTCATAAAGCGCCTTGTCCTACACGAATCGGCCGGTAATCGAGCGCGATTCCCCAAGGAAATGGCAGGAAGAATGGAGACGCCGCCGCTGATACAAAATTATGTGAACAAAGTTACATTCATCCGACGCTGGAGGGGGAGAAAGCGCACTGTCAACCCCGCCAGAATATCAACCGGTTACCGCTTCGATCATTATGAAACCGCAGTGAACATTCAGAATCCGCGATCCGCAGGATGGAATTCACCCCGTATTACCCTGTCCTCCACCCCATCATTCACACAGCCGTCATGAAAACCTTGCAGCCCGTTATGCCCACGACCCGCCTGTTAATCGCCTCGGCATTAATTCCCCTGCTGGCCGCCTGCTCGCCGCGCGAGGGCGAATTCAAAACCGACCACCTGGCCTTCCCGTCCGACGCGCAGGTGACGGCGGCGCTGCAGCAGCAGTTCGCCAGCGACCCGAACAGCGCCTCGGCGCGGGAGCTGGTCAAGACGCTGGGCGGCGAGCAGGGCGAATTGCGCTACCGCATCCAGCGGGTGGTGTACCGGCAGGGCGCGTTCGAGGCGCAGTACGACGCGGTGCTGCACCTGGGCCAGCCGGGCGCGCAGAGCCTGACCGCGCTCTACGCGGGCATGATTCCCGAGGCCGAGCGGCAGAAGCTGAAGGCGCAGACGCTGGAGGCCTACGAGGGCTGGCTGACCCAGCAGGCGGCCAGCGTGGAAAAGAGCGCACCCGACCAGGCCCGCGCGCTGACCCGCACGGTGGAGGTGCTGGGCAAGTGCTACCGCCAGGCGCCGGCGGGCGCGGACGTGGTGGTCATGCAGGGCCTGTCGGCGCTGCTGTCACCGGAGCGCAAGGGCCTCTACGCGGAGAAGCTGCCCTCGGACCGCGCCACCATCCTCTGCCTGCCGACCTGACCCCGGCGCGGCATGGCGCCAAGGCCGATCTCCCCCGGTCAGTCGACGATGGTCAGCTTGGCGATGCTGAGCGCCAGCCACTTGGTGCCGTGGCGGGGGAAGCTGACCTGCGCGCGCGCGTCGTCGCCCGTGCCCTCCAGCGCCAGCACCTTGCCTTCGCCGAACTTGGTGTGGAACACGGCCAGGCCCACGCGCAGGCCATGGGCCGGCGCGGCCTTCTGCACCGGCACCGGCGGGCTGGCGAAGGTCTCTGATTTGAAGCCAAAACCGCCTCTGGCGCCCGATTCATAAGCGCCTCCAGCTATCGATTTAGGAGCATAACTGCCGAAGCCGGCCTGGCGGGGCGTGATCCACTTGAGCGCGGACTCCGGCAACTCGTCGAAGAACCGGCTCTTGATGTGGTAGCGGGTCTGGCCGTGCAGCATGCGGGTCTGCGAATGGCTGAGGTAGAGGCGTTTGCGGGCCCGCGTGATCGCCACATACATCAGCCGGCGCTCTTCCTCCAGCCCTTCGCGGTCGTTCATGGAGTTCTCGTGCGGGAAGAGGCCCTCCTCCATGCCGCCGATGAAGACGGCATCGAACTCCAGCCCCTTGCTGGCGTGCACCGTCATCAGCTGCACGGCGTCCTGCCCGGCCTGCGCCTGGTTGTCGCCGGCCTCCAGCGCGGCATGGGTCAGGAAGGCGGCGAGCGGCGACAGGGTTTCACCCGTGTCGGCGTCCACGACGCCGGCCACGGGCGGCAGCGGCTCGTCGGTCACCGGCTGCGACGGGTCCAGCCCCTGGCTGGCGGGGCTTTGCGACAGGTTGGCGCCGTGCTCGTCCACGGGCAGGGCCACCGCGTCGCGGCCGAAGCCTTCCTGCGTGACGAAGCTCTCCGCCGCGTTGATGAGTTCGTCCAGGTTCTCCAGCCGGTCGGCGCCTTCCTTTTCGCTCCGGTAGTGCTCCACCAGGCCGCTGGACTCCAGCATCTGCCCCAGGATGCCGCGCAGGTTCTGGCCCTGCGTCTGCTCGCGCATCACATCGACCAGCGCGACGAAGGCGCCCAGGTTGGCGCCTGCCTTGCCCGGCACCGCGCTCACCGCGTCGTGCAGCGAGCAGCCGGCGCTGCGCGCCGCGTCCTGCAGCACTTCGATGCTGCGCGCGCCGATGCCGCGCGGCGGGAAATTGACCACGCGCAGAAAGCTCGTATCGTCGTGCGGGTTCTCCAGCAGGCGCAGGTAGGCCAGCGCGTGCTTGATTTCGGCGCGTTCGAAAAAGCGCAGGCCGCCGTAGACGCGGTAGGGCACGGACGCATTGAAGAGCGCCGATTCGATCACCCGGCTCTGCGCGTTGCTGCGGTAGAGCACGGCGATCTCCTTGCGCTCGAAGCCGTCGCTCTTCACCAGTTGCTTGATCTCGTCGACCATCCACTGCGCTTCGGCCAGGTCGGTGCTCGATTCGTACACCCGCACCGGCTCGCCCGGGCCCTGCGTAGTGCGCAGGTTCTTGCCCAGGCGGCGGCTGTTGTTGCTGATGAGCGCGTTGGCCGAGTCGAGGATGTTGCTGTAGCTGCGGTAGTTCTGCTCCAGCTTGATCTGGCGCTCGACGCCGAACTCACGCACGAAGTCGGCCATGTTGCCCACCCGGGCGCCGCGAAAGGCATAGATGCTCTGGTCGTCGTCGCCCACCGCGATCACGCTGCCGCGCGACTGGAAGCGCCCGTCCACCGTGTCGCCCGCCAGTTGCTTGAGCCATGCGTACTGCAGCTTGTTGGTGTCCTGGAACTCGTCCACCAGAATGTGCTGGAACCGGCGCTGGTAGTGCTCACGGATCGGGTTGTTGTCACGCAGCAGCTCGAAGCTGCGCAGCATCAGCTCGCCGAAATCGACCACGCCTTCGCGCTGGCATTGCTCCTCGTAGAGCTGGTAGAGCTCGACCTTCTTGCGGCTGTCGGCATCGCGCGTTTCCACGTCGCCCGGGCGCAGGCCCTCTTCCTTGCAGCCGCTGATGAAATACGCGACCTGCTTCGGCGGAAAGCGCTCCTCGTCGATGTTGAACTGCTTGCACAGGCGCTTGACGGCCGAGAGCATGTCCTGCGTGTCCAGGATCTGGAACGACTGCGGCAGCCCCGCCAGCTTGTAGTGCGCCCGCAGCAGGCGGTTGCACAGGCCGTGGAAGGTGCCGATCCACATGCCGCGCACGCTCACCGGCAGCATGGCCGAGAGCCGCGCCGCCATTTCCTTGGCCGCCTTGTTGGTGAAGGTGACGGCCAGGATGCCGCCGGGCGTGGCGTAGCCGTTTTGCAGCAGCCACGCGATGCGGGTGGTCAGCACGCGGGTCTTGCCCGAGCCGGCGCCCGCCAGGATGAGGGCATGCCCCGCCGGCAGCGTGACGGCGGCCAGTTGCTCGTCGTTCAGGTTCTGCAGCAGGGGCGAGCTGGCGGGGTCGATGCGCGGCGCCGGGCCGGCCTCGCCAGCACCGAAAGGCGCGTCGGGCGCGCCGGAAAACAGGTCGTGTGGGAGCATTCCGCCATTGTAGGAAGCCGCCCGTTCGCGGGTGCCCGCAGGGGCGTTCGCGGCAGCGGCCGCCTCTACTTCATGCGGCGCGGCGTGGGCGTGCGCCGCAGCCCGTCCACCGCATCGGCCTCGAAGCCCTTCCACAGCGCGTCGCGCCGCTCCAGCGCCCGCGCCACCTCATCGGGGCGCAGCTGGGCCACGGCGGACACGAGCGCGTTGGCCAGGAAGAACGCGGCGGTGTAGGAATCGAACGGCGAGGCATTGGCCGTGCCCACCAGCAGGGTGTGGTCGGCGCAGGCCACGATGGGCGCGGCCACGCTGTCGGTGATGGCCAGCACCGGGCAGCCCTGGCCGCGGAAATGCCGCGCCGCCAGCAAGGCGCCGTTGGAATAGCGGCGGATGGTGAACACCAGCAGCACGTCCTGCGGTTGCACCCACAGGAGCCGGTCCACGGCGAACGGCGCGCCCAGGCCCAGCTCCTGCACGCCCGGGCGGCACATGTTCAGGTGCGTGGTGAGGTATGACGCGACCGGCGCGCTGTTCTTCTCCGCCATGACGAGCACCCGGCCGGTGCAGTCGCTCACCGTGCGGGCGAAGGCCTCGAACACCGCCATGTCCAGCCCCTGGCGCGTGGCGGCGATGTTGTGCTGGTCGTGCAGCGCGGCGTCGTCCACGCATTCGGCCAGGCTGCGCGCGCTGCCGATGGTGGCGGGCGTGCGCTGCGCGGGCGTCTGCAGCAGCGCGGTGACCTCGGTGCGCGCCTCGCGCCGCACCTCGGCCAGGCTGGCATAGCCCAGCTTGGCGAAGAGCCGCACCACCGTCGAGGCGCTGGTGCCGGCGCGGGCGGCCATGGCGCTGGCCGAGTCGAGCAGGCCGTCGGGATAGTGGCGTAGCAGATGGTCGGCCAGCGCTCGCTCGCTGGCCGTGAGCGCCGCGGCCTGGAGAAGCAATCGGTCGGTAAGGAGCATGGGGAGATTGGGGTTGGAAGGCGTGGCAAACAGGTCGGGGAGCGCGGTCGCCGCAGCATAGCGGGACGCCACCGACGCCCCCAGCCAGGGAAGTCATGGCCATGAACATTGCAATGAACATTGCAATGCCTCTATCATTCCTGAAATATTCATTTCAATCAGCCGCACGGCCGCATGCCCTTCACGGGGCGTGGGCTGCCCCACTGCGAACCGACACCCCTCCCGATGACCACAGCCACGCCCGCCGACCCGACCACCCCCTCGCCCGCATCGGTGCCTTCCACCGCCGCGCCCTTGCTCGACTGGCTGGCGTCGCAGGAATCCGCCATGTTCGACCTGCTGGCCCAGGTGGTGAACGTGGACAGCGGCAGCGGCCAGGAGGCCGGCGTGCGCCAGGTGGCGGCCCTGCTGCGCTCGCGGCTGCAATCCGCCGGCATCGCGGTGCAGACGCTGCCCGAGCCGGGCTGGGGCGAGTGCCTGCTGGCGCGCCTTCCCGCCGCCCACGGCGCCGACCCGGCCACGGAGCCCGGCCACCTGCAGCTGATGGGGCACATGGACACGGTGTTTCCGGCCGGCACGGTGGCCCAGCGGCCCTGGCGCGTCGAGGGCGGCAAGGCCTTCGGCCCCGGTGTGGCCGACATGAAGTCCGGCCTGGTGATGAATGTCTTCGTGCTCGAGGCGCTGGCGCGCTTCGGCGGCAACGCGTCGCCGGTGCAGCTGTTTTTCTCGTGCGACGAGGAAGTGGGCTCGCCCGCCTGCCGCACGGTGATCCGCGAGATCTCGCAGGGCGCGCGCGCCGTGCTGAACGCCGAGCCGGGCCGCATCACCGGCAACGTGGTGAACCAGCGCAAGGGCTCCTACCGCATCGACTTCGAGGTGCAGGGCGTGGCGGCGCATGCCGGCATCAACCCGGCGCAGGGCGCCAGCGCCATCGATGCGCTGGCCCGCAAGATCCTGGCGCTGCACGCGCTCAACGACGCGGAGCCCGGCATCACGGTGAACGTGGGCTGGGTGCAGGGCGGCATGGCCTCGAACGTGGTGGCACCGCTCGCCAGCGCGCACGTCGATCTGCGCTACACGGCCGAGAACGACGTCGATTCCATCCTGGCGCGCATCCGGGCGGTGATCGAGGAGGAGTCGCTGCCGCGCACCAGCGGCCGCATCGTGCAGCAGACCGGCACGCTGCCGATGGCGCGCACGCCGGACGCGCTGCTGCAGGCCTACCAGCGCTCGGCCGAACGCATCGGCTTCACCGTGGAGGGCGAATTCACGGGCGGCGCGGCCGACAGCGGCATCACCTCGTCGATGGGCATTCCCACGCTCTGCGCGCTGGGCCCGGTGGGCGGCTACGCCCACAGCGAGCGCGAGTTCTGCGATCTGTCCACCTTCGTGCCGCGTGCCCAGGCGCTGGCGCTGACCCTGCTGGCGTTGCGCTGACGCGCCTCTCCCCTCCGGCTTTGCTTTTCGTTCCTTTGACTCCTGACTCGTTCACCATGCTCCGTCCCGACACGCTCCTGGCCCCCGCCTCCACTTTTGCAAATCCGTCCCGCCGCCAGTTGCTGGGCGCCGGCATGGGCCTGGCCCTGTCGGGTGTCGCCGGGCTCGCCGCCCTGCCCGCCCGGGCCGCCGACGGCAAGTACCCCGCCCGGCCGATCACGCTGGTGGTGCCGTTCCCGCCCGGCGGCTCGGTGGACGTGATGGCCCGCCAGTACACCGAGCCGCTCGGCCGCATCCTGGGCGTGCCGATCGTCATCGACAACAAGCCCGGCGCGGGCGGCTCCATCGGCACGCAGTTCGTGGCCCGGTCCAAGGCCGACGGGTACACGCTGATCGCGTCGTCGCAAAGCAGCCATCTGGCCAACCCGCTGGTGCAGCCCAACCTGGGCTACGACCCGATCAAGGACTTCGAGAACATCGCCATGATGGGCCGCCAGCCCAACGTGCTGCTGGTGCACCCCAGCGTGCCGGCGAAGACCTTCGCGGAATTCGTCGCCTACCTCAAGGCCCAGGGCGGCCAGGTGAACTTTGCCAGCGCGGGCGCCGGCAGCATGGGCCAGCTGAACGCCGAGGCCTTCCTGCTCGCCACCGGCACGCGCGCGGTGCACATCCCGTACCGCGGCGGCTCCCCGCACGTGACGGCGGTGTTGGCCAATGAAGTGCAGTTCATCTTCGACAACCTGGTCACCTTCCTGCCGCACATCCAGGCCGGCAAGCTGCGCGCCCTGGCGGTGGCCTCGCCCGCACGCATCGCCCAGCTGCCCGATGTGCCCACCTTCGCCGAGCTCGGCCACCCCAGCCTGAATCAGACCTCGTGGACCGGCATCGCCGCGCCCGCCGGCACGCCCGAGGCCGTGGTGCAGGCGCTGCACAAGGCCATCCGCACCGTGGCCACCGAGCCGGCCATGGTCGAGAACCTGAAGACCCGGGGCGTGATTCCGCCCGAGGAGATGAGCCCGGCGGCGTTCGAGAAGATGATGTCCGAGCGGCTGGTGAGCTACGGCGAGGTGGTGCGCCGCGCGAACATCAAGCCGGAATGAGCCGCCCGGGCTGACCGGCGGGACGGCTCCCGTCGCGGCAGGCTGGCAGCGCTTGTGGGAACATGGCGCACCGCCGCTTCTTGCACCCGCCATGCGCCTCCTGCTCGCCTCCGCCCTCATCGCCAGCGCCCCGCTGCTGGCGCATGCCCAATCCACGTGCACGAGTGACGGCCAGTCCCAGCCGGTCGCGCTGGTGGAGCGGTTCATCAATGCCGACTGCGCGCGCTGCTGGGCGGAGTCCACCACGCACATCCCGGGCCCGTCGGCGCTGCTGGTGGACTGGATCGTGCCCAGCGCCGCCCAGGGCGACGAAGCCCCGTTGTCCGCCGCGGCCACGCGCGACGCGCTGGAACGCCTGCAGCAACTGGGTCGCCCGGTGCCCGCCGCGACGGACACCCATGTGAGCGAGGTGGCGACGCCCGCCTCGGCACCGGCCTCGGGCCGACTGCGGGTGATGGTCGGCCCTGCGGTGAACGACTACCGGGGCACGTCCATCAGCCTGGGGCGCGACGCCCGCCGGGCCATGCCCGCTGCGGAGTACCGCTACACGCTGCTGCTGGTCGAGAGCATTCCCGCCGGCACCGAAGGCGCCACCGCGCCCCGCCATCTGGTGCGAAACATGCTGCAAGGCCCATGGAATGAGCGCATGCAGCTACCAAAAGAAGAGCAATGGCTCTGGAAGGAGAGCCGCTCCATGCGCCTGCCGGACGGCGCGGACGCGAGCCGCACACGCGTGGTCGGCTGGCTGGAAGATGCCGCCGGCCAGGCCGTGGCCGCCGCGCAATCGGTGTGCCCTGCCCCGCAGTGACGCCACGCCGCCGTGCAGCCCCGCGCGCGGTACGGCCTTCCCCTCAGGGGTAGAATCAATCACCGGGCCCAAGTATTTTGGTGTCCGGTTTTTTTTGGGTGCCTGCGCTCAGCAGGGTCCGGCGACGCCGCACGGCGCGCCCACCGAACCGGTCTCCAAGCCAAGCGCCCCATCGCGGGGGAATGTCTCTCCCGCGACCTTTCACAGGAGCTTGGGATCTCATGGAAATCTTCGACTACGACAACGTTCTTCTGCTGCCGCGCAAGTGCCGGGTGGAAAGCCGGTCCGAGTGCGACGCCAGCGTGACGCTGGGCACGCGCACGTTCCGCCTGCCTGTGGTGCCGGCCAACATGAAGACCGTGGTGGACGAAAAAATCTGCCGCTGGCTGGCGGACAACGGGTACTTCTACGTCATGCACCGGTTCGACCTGGACAACGTGCAGTTCGTGCGCGACATGCATGCGGCCGGCAGCTTCGCGTCGATATCGCTGGGCGTGAAGGCGCCCGACTACGCCACGGTGGACACGCTGGCGGCCGAAGGCCTGGTGCCCGAATACATCACCATCGACATCGCGCACGGCCACGCCGACAGCGTGAAGAACATGATCGGCTACCTGAAGGAGAAGCTGCCGGGCTCCTTCGTCATCGCCGGCAACGTGGCCACGCCCGAAGCCGTGATCGACCTGGAAACCTGGGGCGCCGACGCGACCAAGGTGGGCGTGGGCCCGGGCAAGGTGTGCATCACCAAGCTCAAGACGGGCTTCGGCACCGGCGGCTGGCAGCTGTCGGCGCTCAAGTGGTGCGCCCGCGTGGCCACCAAGCCCATCATCGCGGACGGCGGCATCCGCAGCCACGGCGACATTGCCAAGAGCATCCGCTTCGGCGCGACCATGGTCATGATCGGCTCGCTGTTCGCCGGCCATGAAGAATCCCCGGGCCAAACGGTGGAGGTCGACGGCGAGCGGTTCAAGGAATACTATGGCTCGGCCAGCGACTTCAACAAGGGCGAATACAAGCACGTCGAGGGCAAGCGCATCCTGGAACCCATCAAGGGCACGCTAGCCAGCACCCTGACTGAGATGGAGCAGGACGTGCAGAGCTCGATCAGCTACGCCGGCGGCACCAAGCTGATGGACGTGCGCAAGGTGAACTACGTGATCCTGGGCGGCGACAACGCGGGCGAGCATCTGCTGATGTGAACGCCGGGGCTGGGCCCAGGGCCCGCAGATTTTTCTGCAGCTCTTGCGCCCAGCCAAAAAACTAGTGCATAATTCGAGTCTCTGCTGCAACGCAGACAAGTTTTCAAAAGTGGGTTCTTAGCTCAGTTGGTAGAGCAGCGGACTCTTAATCCGTAGGTCGAGTGTTCGAGTCACTCAGGACCCACCACTTACAAGCCGCAAGGCCACTAAAGCCGATGCTATTCAAACGATAGCGTCGGCTTTTTTCGTTGGCTTGCGTATGAGACGTTTTTTGTGATGCATCACATATACAGTTAGGTGACAACGCCGCATCGATCGCTTGGCTGACGCACTTCGAACACAAGACAGCCCCTCGGCAAACAATTGGACCTGGGGCCCGACCGCAACTGTTGTGGACTGACGAGCCGGGCATCCGCCACCTTTGACCGGTATGGTGCGCTGCAGCCGACATACCCAGGCTCAGGAGTGCTGCACCATTTCCTCCCGCTCCGCCACAACGGCCTTAAGCTTGGGTAGAGCGCTATTACTTCGGCATCGCGTATTGCATCAGACTTGCCCAAGGTTGCCTACCGCTTTTACGAGCCAGCGATTCAGTAGGCTGCGCACGAGATGCAGGGCTCCGCTGAATGAGGCTCTACTGACCCTAATGGGCCAAATCTCTGGTTGGAGCGAGAGGCGAGTTCAGCTGCTACCTGCACATTTTAAACAAGGCTCAGTCTAAATAGCTGAGCCGGGAAAGCCCACCGGACGCGCATCGAGCATGGCTCGCGCGACGGCGCAAGCGCAAGACAACTGCTGCGCGGGCAACGCAGGCTTAAATTCAGAGCTTCGCACGAGCGAAAGGGACGGCGGCGCCCAAGGCTACGCGCCAAGGCGCCCCGCGCACCCCATGCAGAGCAGCACCCTTCGTCAACATTTAGTACAACCCGCACTGCGTCGTTGCAAAGAACTGTCAAAAACGGGTTCAGATGACAAAAGTTGACGATTGCAACAGAAATATCTTGTTGCAGTCTTGATTGATCTGGTCAATCAGAGTTTAATTTTGGTAGTGCAACTGTGCGTGCGCTGCCATCTCTACAGGTTTGACATGTCTTCAAGTTTTGCCAGAAACATTTTGGCGTCTACGGCAGTCCTAGCGCTGCTCTTTTCCGCTGCCGCTTCAGCGGCAACCTTCCAAACTTTTGTGGACGATGAGCCCGGATTTCAGGCGGCTCTCGGCTCCGCCACCGTGGTTCGGTCGGAGAGCTTTGCCACCGCTGTCGACCAAGCTCAGGTGGCTGCAGCTGGCGCTTCCGGAGACGTTTGGAACGGCTTCACAATCAACAAATTCGGCTCTGGCGGACAGCTTGGTGGCTCGCGGTATTGCACTGATTTGGGGGGCGCGAACTGCGTGAATTGGAACCCCACGACGCCTCGTGTGCCGGGGCTGTTCGGAGATATGGCGCCCAATGCCGGAGTTTCGATCAAGCCTACCGTCTCGACCACTGCGGGCATGAGCTTCAGCTTCGTTGACTGGAATGATGGTGCACAGAAGTCGGCGTTGACAATCCTCGCAAGCGATGGCACCAGCACGGTCGTCACAGGACCGACAAATCCGGCTGGAGCTCCACCGAAGACTTTCGGGGTGGTGTTATCCCAAGCTGATCTTGCCGCCGGACGCTACATCACGGAACTGCGTTGGCTCGGCATTCCGGCCCAGCCGCAGTCCGAAGCAGTGGGTTTCTACAATTTCAGGTCGTTCAGCAACCCGCGCTTGGAGTCAACGACTCCTAGACCGGTCCCTTCACTGCAGGCTTGGGCACTCATGATTCTTGGTGGCTTGCTCGCACTGATCGCCGTTACTCGCTTGCCTCGCCGCCGCTGAGGCGTTGGAAAAGCTCAACTGCTCTGTCGCGATCGGCCCCCGGGCACGCCTTCAGCGCCGCCCCAACTGCACCTCATAGCCCCCCGCCGTTTGATCTCCGCCATCGCAGCACGCGCGACATCGTCCAGCGACACTGGTAGGAATGGGGTCGGGAAAACTTAGTTGCCGCGCCTGCCCTAAAGGCCTGAAGGCCTGAAGGCCTGAAGGCCTGAAGGCCCAGTGGCCTAGTCGCACGGGGACTTGCTGGCGCTCGCTTCGGCATGCCGCAACAGTTCAGTGGTTCTTTCCAGTGCCTCGGCCGTTTCCGCCATCTGTTGCCCGATCTCATCAGTGCGCTCTACGGCTGCCAGAACATCGGGATTCGCCCGAGGCTCAGCAACACGCGTGCTGAACACCGCCGCCACCTGTCGTTAACCAACGTGCAAGGATGCGGCGGCAAGCCGCCCTTCTGGCCGCACATCGCCTCTCGACACCCGCACTACGGCTCAGCGAACCGTCGCTTCAGACCCCATCCATCCATCGATCAACGCCAGCAGCCGTTCCGGATCCACCGGCTTGGTAATGTGGTCGTCGAAACCGGCGGACGCCGTCTTCTCGCGGTCCTGCCGTGTGCCCCAGCCAGTGAGCGCGATGATGCGCACGCCGGCCAGACTTTGATCCGCACGCAGGCGTTGCGCGACCGCATAGCCGTCCATGACGGGCATGCCGATGTCGAGCAGCACGAGCTGCGGCTTCCAGTGCTCGACCAGGCGCAGCGCCTGCAGTCCGTCGGCGGCGCCTTGCACGGTGTGGCCGCGCGCGGTGATGAGCTCGACCAGGGTGGCCAGCCCGTCGGAGTTGTCTTCCACGACGAGCACACGGCCGGGCTGCGCGGACTGCGTGGCTGTTGACGGCTCTTGCACCGCACCATCGCCGACAGCCAGCGGCAACTCGACCTGGAACGTGCTGCCTCGGCCCAGCCCTTCGCTGCGCACGCCGACCGTGCCGCCGTGCATTTCGACCAGGCTGCGGACCAGCGACAGGCCGATGCCCAGGCCGCCATGCGCCTTTTGCCCGGTATGGCTGAGCTGCGTGAACAGCTGGAACAGCCGCTTCTGGTCCTGCGGCGGAATGCCCATGCCGTTGTCCGACAGTTCGATGACCACCCGGTCGCGCTCCACCCAGGCAGCGAGCCGGATGTCGCCCCCATCGGGGGTGTACTTGCAGGCGTTGTTGAGCAGGTTGGTCAACACCTGGACGAGCCGTGTCGGGTCCGCATGGACGGGTGCCTGCTGCGCCGGCAGTTGCACGCTCAGGTGGTGCCCAGCCGATTCCACCAGGGGTGCGGCGGCCTCCAGGGCCTGCGTCAACAGGGGCGCCAGGTCCACCACTTCCCGCTTCAACTCGATCAGGCCACGGCTGATGCGGGAGACGTCCAGCAAATCGTCCACCAGCCGCACCATGTGGTTGGCCTGCCGCTCGATTACCTCGACCCGCCGCGCCTGGCGTTCCGGGTCCCGGTCGCGCTTCATCAAGGCCACCGCGTACAGCATGGGCGCAATGGGGTTGCGCAGCTCATGCGCGAGGGTCACCAGGAACTCGTCTTTGCGCCGGTCCTGCTCGCGCAGCATCGCGGCGTCGCGCACGCGCTCGATGTGCGTCCAGCAGCGCTCCACCACGTCGCTGATGATGCGCAATTCCGCCTCGGACCACTGGCGTGGGCTCGCCTGTTGCACGGCCATCATGGCCACCAGGCGGCCGCCCTTGACCAGCGCCGCGCACACGAGGGCCTTGATGCCCATGGCGTTGCACAGGGCCACCGCGCTGTCCTCGGACGACTCCTGGTCGACGTCGTTGACCACCACGGAGTGACCGCGCCGCAAGTGGGCGATGGCCCGCGCGCCGAACAGCGAGAGGGGGTACACCCCGACGCAGGGAGGAACGCCCGCTTCGGACCAATGGCCGAGGATGGTGAACTGATCGCCAGCCGGCTCGACATCGGTGTAGGCGCAGCGGGTGGCGCCGAGATGCTCGCCCAGCAGCTGCGCCGTGACCTGCATGACGTCGGCCGCGTCTATCAGCGGGCGTGTAGCGCGTTCGATGCTGCCGAGCAGCTGCACCCGCTCCTGGACCTGCCGCTGCAGCGCTTCGGCCCGCTTGCGCGCCGTGATGTCGATCACGGTGCCGATGGCGCGCACGCACCGGCCCGTTTCGTCGAACACGCCGCGCCCCTTGGCGGCCACCCACCGCACGACGCCGTCCTCGCGGCCGATGGCGCGGTATTCCACGTCGTACACGGTGCGCAACAATGGGTCCTGGGCGGCCGCGAAGGCATCGAGCACGCGGGGCGCGTCTTCCGGGTGCAGAGCCTGCGCGAAGTCATCGAGTGTCACGTTGCGCCCGGGCGACATGCCGAACATGGCTTTGACGCGTTCAGGCCAGTACACCTTCCCGGTGGCGATATCGACGTCCCACAGCCCGATGTCGGCCGCCTCAATGGCAAGGCGCAACTGTTCTTCCTTGTTGTGCCAGGGAAGGGGATCGGTCGGTTCGTCGTGAGGGGTAAGTTGCATCGCTGGCATCTGTACAACCGCGCGGCCTGTGCGCCTGATACGCCATTGTCATATTGCCATGCCTGCAGCGCATGAGGATGGCCTTGCGTCGTGGAGGCCTAACTCCGGCGGCCGGCCCCGGACTGCCGCAGCGTGGGCCGAGCCTTCAACCGACCGCAGTCCCGGTCGGCTCCCGGGGAATGCGCACGGTGAAGGTCGCCCCGCACCCCAGGCCGGCGCTGGCCGCCCGCACCGTGCCGTGGTGCAGTTCCACCACCCGTTGGACCAGGGCGAGGCCGATTCCCATGCCGTCTGCCGCCACCAAGGACTTGCGGTCGACCTGCGCGTACAGCTCGAAGATGCGGCCGAGCTGGTCGGCGGACAAGCCGATGCCGGTATCGGCGACGTGCAGCTCGATGTGGCGATCGTCGGGGGTGGCCGACAGCGTGATGACCCCGCCCTGCGGGCTGTACTTGATGGCATTGGTCAGCAGGTTGACCAGCACCTGGATCATCTTGGCCGAGTCCGCGTGAATGAGCAGCCCCGGATCGCTGGGGTGCAGCACCAAACGGTGTCCAGCGGCCTCTGCCTGCGCCTGCACGGCCTGTGCCGAGGCCAGCAGCAGGTCGGAGACGCGGCAGTCGTCCAGCCTGAGTTCCATGATGCCCAGGCGGATCTTGCCCAGCTCGACCAGGTCTTCCACCATCACCGACATGCGGCGCAACTGCGCACGGATCACGTCGAGCGGCTTCAGCTCGTCGCCCGGCTTGGCGCGGTTGCGCAGCACCGATTCCGCCAGGGCGATCGAGCCGAGCGGGTTGCGCAATTCGTGCGCCAGCGACAGGATGAAGTTCTCCACCCGCTCTTCCTGCAGCGCCTGCTCGGCAGCCGCCTGCCGGGCCTCCCGCGCGTCCATCAACGACTTGACCGCGGCACCCACGAAGACCGCCAGGTTTTCGCAGACGCGGGCATCCTGCCGGGTAAAGCCCTGGCTGCTGTCGTGCATGGCCACCCACAGGGCGCCCACCGCCACGCCCTCGAGCGTCACCACCGGCACCAGCAAACGCTCAGTCAACGCGGGAATGTCTTCCTGGCCGGGCAACTCCCCCATCGGCGGGGCAATGAGTACCGCCGTGCCCGCCTCGAGGCAAATGGCGCAGGCGCTGGCCTCCCGAGGCAGCGCTCGGGACTCCTGCGACTGCAGCAAGCCTTTCACGGTCTTCCACCGAAAGACGGGACCCAGGCGTTCGTCTCGCTCCAGCAGGCTGATGCCGGCGGACTGGGCGCCGGTCAGTTCCAGCGCGACCTGCGTGACCCGCCCCATCAGGTCATCGGGCGAAGTGGCCAGCACGGATGCCAGGCGCATCAGCGCGGCAATCTGGGTGGGGTCCTGGTCCTGACGCGAAGGCCGCTGGTCCAGCAACTCCGTCAGCAGCCGCATGTCGCGGGGGTTGGTGCTCAATGAAGCAAGCATGAGGCCTCCAACCTCTGGTGTGCAAACGACGGTTATACCTGTGTTTAACCGCAGTTCGTTGCGTCTTTTGACATTGCGGACGGAGCGGCTCTGTGCATCGGGCCGCGCTTCGCAACATGACGAGTATGGCAGCGGTATTGCCGATTCTGCGCAGGCCCCAAGGGAATCCCGCGAGGCGGGAGAAGCATGGCCTCATCGGTGTTTCATTCAAGCTCGTGGAGAGCCAGCGCCTTTACCTACAGCCAGCATCGCCCTGCGCCGCCAACCCCGACTGCACTCCGCGCCCACCATCCCTGTACGAGTTCGCCGAACACCCCCAACCCCTTGAGCCGGAGTACCTCATGAACCAGCCCCACGCCCCCAATGCAGTTGCCGCCGACAGCATCCCCTTGAGCGATACGGCGGCCGTGTCGCAATGGGCGAGCAAGCTCGACGTGACCGAGCAGCAGATCAAGGACGCCGTCGCAGAGGTAGGTGACAAGGCTTCCGACGTCGAGATGCACCTGAAGGGCACCCGCAGCACAACCAACGATGACCGGATTGAGCAGGCCGGCGCAGGCACAGACTGACCACGCAGTCGGGGCTGCGGCACGAACTCTCTCTGCCAGCCGAGCCTCGACAACGCGCAGGACTGCGTCCTGGTTTCGAGCCGCACCCTCTGTCGCCTGCACGTACATCGGCATCGGGCGATCCCGCCATAATCGCGGCACCATGCCGCGTGCCTTGCGCATTTTCCGTCCCGCAGTTCGCCATGCGCGGTGGGTGCTGGCGTGCTTCTTCACGCTGATCCTGGCAGCCAACCTGTCGCCCCTCGTGCGACGCCTGGCCGATGCGGCACCTGCCGGCTGGTCTGCCATTTGTTCCGGCGCCGGGGCCTCGCCCCGCTCACCGGCAGCCGGGGGCAGCGATGCGCCTCCTCTCGCCCACACCCTGGATTGCCCGCTGTGCATGGGGCCGGCACTGGGGCGGGCGCTCGCGTTCATGGGGCATGCGCAAGCGGCTCGCGCTGGAGAGCCCGCACTCGTGGCCACCGCTGCTCCGGCGGCACCGCAATCCCGCGCCGCCATGCCTCCTCGGGGGCCGCCCGCCGCCATCGTTGCCCATGGGCATCCATACCTTTCCGTCGGCAGCCCGGCTGCTGGCGACTTTCTTGCGCGTCAACCCGGCTGACCGACGCGCCCGCCGCACAACCTTAAGACATCGAGACATGAAGCATTTCATTACCCCCTTCTCCCTCGGCCTTGGCATGGCGCTCGCCAGCGCGGCCGGCCTCGCGCAGGCGCAGGTGACCGTGCAGGACGCCTGGGTCCGCGCCACCGTGCCCCAGCAAAAAGCCACCGGTGCGTTCATGCGCCTGCAGTCCAGCAAGGACACGCGCCTGGTCTCGATCAGCACGCCGGCGGCGCCGGTGGCGGAAGTCCACGAAATGAAGATGGTGGACAACGTGATGAAGATGCGCGCCGTGCCCGGCCTGCCGCTGCCTGCCGGCCAGCCGGTCGAGCTGTCGCCGGGCGGATTCCACGTCATGCTGATGGACCTACCGGCGCAGGTGAAGCAGGGCGACACCGTCCCGCTGACGCTCGTCTTCGAGGGCAAGGACGGCCAGCGTGAAACGGTGCAAGTCCAGGCGCAGGCGCGTGGCGTGGGCGCGGGAGCCGCAGCGGCGGCGCCGGGCAATGCCCCTCACGGCGGGGCTCACAAGCACTGACCGAAGCCGCAGCGCCGGGCCATGAGAACGGGCGCAATCACCCCCTGCACCTTTCCTGGACCGGCACCGAGGTCACGCTGCCGCACGGCAGCGCCCGGCTCTTTTGCACCGCATTCCACGACGGCCGACCGTATGCCGGTCCCGGCTCGCTCACACTAGCCAGCGACGAACGCACATCCCCTAATGAACCCACAAGCCACCGAACTCTGGCGCGGCCCGCGCTGGGCCCTGGCCGCCCTTCTGGCCGTGCTGGGAATGCTCGGGCCGTTTTCCATCGACACCTACATCCCGGCGTTCTCGGGTATCGGAGCGGCGCTGGGCGCCACGCCGGTGGAGATGCAGCAGACGCTGTCGGCCTACCTGTTCGGGTTTGCGTTCATGACGCTGTTCCACGGCGCGCTGTCGGATAGCGTCGGGCGCCGTCCGGTGGTGCTGTGGGGCATCGCGGTGTTCACCATCGCGTCGGCCGGTTGCGCGCTGTCGCAGAACATCGGCCAACTGGTGCTGTTTCGCGCCCTGCAGGGCCTGTCGGCGGGAGCGGGCATCGTGGTGTCCCGCGCGGTGATCCGCGACATGTTCCCGCCAGCGCAAGCCCAGCAGGTGATGAGCCAGGTCACCATCTACTTCGGTGTCGCGCCGGCGATCGCACCCATCGTGGGCGGCTGGCTGTTCGTGCATCTGGGCTGGCACAGCATCTTCTGGTTCCTCACCGGCGTCGGCCTGTTGCTCTGGGTGGCCAACTTCCGCCTGCTGCCGGAAACCCTGCATGCCAGCCAGCGCCAGCCGTTCAATGCGAGGCACCTGATGCAGGGTTACTGGCAGCTCGGTTCCAGCCCGCGCTTCTTGCTGCTGGCCCTTGCCAGCGGGGTGCCGTTCAATGGCATGTTCCTCTATGTGCTGGCCGCGCCGGCCTTCCTGGGCGAACACCTGCGGCTGGCACCCACCCACTTCTTCTGGTTCTTCATTCTCACGATCTCGGGGATCATGGGCGGCGCCTGGCTCAGCGGCCGGCTGGCCGGGCGCATCGCGCCCAAGCGGCAGATCCGCCATGGCTTCGTCATCATGTTCTCGATGGCGCTCATCAACCTCGCGGCCAACGCGCTCTTTCCCGCGCATGTGGCCTGGGCCCTGCTGCCGATCGCCGTGTTCGCCTTCGGCTGGGCGCTGATGGTGCCGGTGGTGACGCTGCTGGTGCTCGACCTGCACCCGGAGCGGCGCGGCATGGCGTCGTCGCTGCAGGCCTTCGTCGGCTCCACGGCCAACGGCGTGGTGGCCGGCGTGATCGCGCCGCTCGTGATGCATTCGACCCTGCTGCTGGCGAGCGCGTCGCTGCTCATGCTGTGCGTCGGACTGCTGGCGTGGATCTACCTGCACCACCGCTGGCCCGACGTGGGCCGCACCGCCACCGCTCCTTGAGCAGAAAGCGGCCTCGTCCACCCCGCCGCCTCAACCCCGGCGGCGTTCCAGGCCCAACGCCTCGTAGTAGCGTGCCTTCTCGGCGTACATGGCCTGGTCGGCCCGGTTCACGGCCGCTTCGATCTGGTCGCCGGTCACCGCGATGGCCATGCCGATGGACAGGCTCAGCGGCTTGCCGGGATAGAACTGGTTGTTCAGGTCCAGCAACGAGACGATACGGTCGATCGCGGCCTGGGCGCCCCGTTCGTCGGTGACCGGCATCAGCACCGAAAATTCGTCGCCGCCGATGCGTGCTGCGCAGGCGGGCGTATCCACGGCCTTGGCCAGCACTTCGCCGACACGGCGCAGCATGGCGTCGCCAGCGGCATGGCCCGATTCATCGTTGATGGCTTTGAGCCCGTTCATGTCGATGACGATCACCGCCACGGGCCAGGGGCCCTTGCGGCTCAGCCGGTTGAGCTCCTCGACATAGAAGGCGCGGTTGCGCAGCTGGGTCAGCACGTCGTGCTTGCCAAGGTATTCGAGGTAGGCCTCGGCCTTCTTGCGCGCCGTGATATCCACCAGCGACAGCAGCACCATCGACCAGTCGTGCCGATGCTCCTCGAGGATCGAGAACTGCATGTGGATGTTCACCGCTTCGCCGGTCAGGCTGTAGTTCACCACCTCACGCTGCTGGAACAGCTTGCCGTCCCACAGGTCCAGCAGTTGCTCGGTGAACGACTCGTGCATCTCTCCACGGAACACCTTGCCGATCTGGTTGAGCAACTCGGCCTTGCTGTTCGCGCCGAACATCTGCAGTGTCAGCTGGTTCACATCGATCACACGGATCTCGTGCATGCAGCGGGTCACGAACTCCGGGTGCACCTTCAAAAAAGTCTTGAAATCGCGGATGCCCTGCCCGCGCACATCGTCCAGCAGGCGCTTGACCGCACTGAAGTCCTCGACCCAGAGCGACACGGGCGAATGCTCGAAGAGGCCGCGCGCATACTGTTCGCTGCGGCGCAGCCGCTCGTGGTTGCTGATCTGCGGGGTGTTGTCCTCCAGAGACACCAGCACGCGGTCCCACAGGGCCTCGTGGCCGGGAAGGATGCGGGCGCGGATCTGGACGTCCAGCCGCCGCCCGTCCAGCGTGTAGTTCACGGTCTGGTTGAAGAACTCCAGCGCGCCCGACCACAACTGCCGCAGCTCCTGCACCGCCTGATCGAGCATGTCTCCGCGGAACACCTGCCCGAGCGACGCCACCAGGGTCGCCTGGTCGGGCGCGGCGAACAGCTCCAGCGTGCGCTGGTTCACCCGCAGCACCTTGAGCGACGCACTGTATTGCGCCATGCGGCGGGGGTCGGCCCTCACGAAGGCCTCGACGTCTTCGACTCCCTCGGCGCGCCAGCCGTCGAGCAAGACCTTCAGCGCGCTGAAATCTTCCAGCCAGAGAGACACCGGCGCGATGTCGAACATGTGCTCGAAATCATCGCCCGGCGAGGGAAGAGAAGACATCTGGAGACTCCTGTCAGGCGTGCTTGCCAGGGGCCACACGCCCTGGAACCGCGAAGGCGAATTATTGCCCGGCCCGTCCGCACCGTCGCCCTGGCCGGCAGGCGCCCATGAAAAAGCCAGCCTCACGGGCTGGCTTGTTCAGAAGGCGGAGCGGCTCAGGCGCTCAGCGTGCGGGGCGCGCAGGGCGCTTGCGGGCGTCGTGCGGGGCGAAAGGCTTGGGGCCACCCACGCCAGGCTTGGCGAAGGCCGGCTTGCGGGGGGCGAAGTCGCCACCCCGGCCGCCGCCTTCGGGACGGCCACCGCCGAACCCGCCGCGCGGCTGGTCACCGAAGCCGCCACGGGGCTGGTCGCCGAAGCCGGGCTTGCGGCCATAGCCTTCGCCGTCACGGCGCGCACCGCCGCCGAAGCCGCCGCCGCGTTGGTCGTCGCCGCGTGGAGCGAACTGGCCACCGCCCTGGTAGCCGCCGCCGTCACGGCCGGCAGGAGCGCCGCGGCCGAAACGGTCGCCGCCACGGTCGCCGAAGCCACCGCCGAAACCGCCACGGCCCGCGCCGCCACCCGATGGGCGACGATCGCCGCCACGGAAGCCGCCGCCGTCACGCGGGCCGCCACGGCCGCCGAACTCGGGGCGTGCCTGCGGTGCACGTTGCTGGGGCTCCAGGCCCGGCACCACTTCCGACTTGAACTGCTGACGGCTGTAGCCTTCGATGTCGAAGATCTTGCGGCGGTCCCGGAACTCGGCGAACGTGACGGCCAGGCCGTCGCGGCCGGCGCGGCCCGTGCGGCCGATGCGGTGGGTGTAGTCCTCGGCCTTCATCGGCAGGCCGTAGTTGAACACGTGGGTGATCGTGGGCACGTCGATGCCGCGCGCTGCCACGTCGGTGGCCACCAGGATCTGCACCTGGCCGCCGCGCAGCGCCATCAGGCGGCGGTTGCGCAGGCCCTGGCTCAGGGCGCCGTGCAGCGCCACGGCCGAGAAGCCTTCCTGCTGCAGGTCGTTGGCCAGGCCGTCGCACTCCACCTGGGTGCTGGCGAACACGATGGCCTGGTTGATCGACGTGTCGCGCAGCCAGTGGTCCAGCAGCTTGCGCTTGTGCTGGGCGTTGTCGGCCCAGAACAGCACCTGCTTGATGTTGGCGTGCTTTTCCTGCGGGCTGTCGATCTGCACCTTCTGCACCTGCGAGCCGCCGTCGTGCATCACGCGCATGGCGAGCTGCTGGATGCGCGGCGCGAACGTGGCGCTGAACATCATGGTCTGCTGGCGCTGGCTGGTCAGCTGGTTGATGTCGGCCAGGTCGTCGGAGAAGCCCAGGTCTAGCATGCGGTCGGCTTCGTCCACCACCAGGAATTTCACTTGGTCGAGCTTGATCTGCATCGAGCGTTGCAGGTCGAGCAGACGGCCCGGGGTCGCCACCACCAGGTTGGCGTTCTGCAGCTTGGCGATCTGCAGTTGGTAAGGAATGCCGCCCACCACGTTGGCCACGCGCAGGCCGCGGCAGTGCTTGACCAGCTCGATCGCGTCGTGCGCCACCTGCTGCGCGAGTTCGCGCGTGGGGCACAGGATCAGCGCGCCGGGGGTGGCGGCCTTGAAGTTGCGGGCGTTGGTCGGGTCCTTGCGCTTGGCGCGCTTCGGAGGCGCCTCGCCGCGTGCCAGGGCTTCGGCCGTGGCCTTGTCGAATTCGGCGCGGGCGGCGGCATCGGCAGCGGCCTGTTCCTGGATCAGCGTGTGCAGCACGGGCAGCAGGAAGGCTGCCGTCTTGCCGCTGCCGGTCTGGCTGGAGACCATCAGGTCGATGAAGCGGGCAGCAGCGTCGCCAGAACCCATGGCCAGCGGAATGGCGCGGGCCTGCACCTGGGTGGGCTGCGTGTAGCCGAGGTCGGCCACGGCCTGCACCAGTTCGGGCGCCAGGCCCAGCTCGACGAAGCCGTTCGGCTCGGCCTGCACGGCGTCGATCGACGCGCCTTCGGCCTGCACGGCCTGGCTGTCAACCGCCACGGCGGATTCAGCCTGTTGCGACACGGCGGTGTCGGCAGCGGCCACGGAAGTATCAGCAGGCGCGAATTCGCCCTGCACTGCAAGAGTGTCAGTCATATTTTTTCTCACACGAAAACGACCGCAGGCGTGGCCTGCGGGAGGTTCCGTCAATGGTTAAAAAACATCAACCATCAAACGAAACCAGCGCTGCGAGGTGCAGAGCAGGTGGGCATTTGTGCGGATGGATGCAGCCAAGAAGAAAGGCTGCCCGCAGGCCCGGTGTGTGAAGGGAGATGCACAAG
Source organism: Acidovorax sp. FG27 (assembly GCF_040365715.1). NCBI lineage: Bacteria > Pseudomonadati > Pseudomonadota > Betaproteobacteria > Burkholderiales > Comamonadaceae > Acidovorax > Acidovorax sp. FG27. The sequence goes on along the minus strand of NZ_BAABVY010000015.1, from coordinate 71,876 downwards.
CTGCGTGTCGCCAAATGGCTCTGGGTCATAGCCCTGTCACGCAAGCCGTCGATTATGGCACGCCTGGGGTTTTCCCGCAATGGCTGGCGTGCGTGGATCCGCTAGATCGACAGCAGATGCGTGCGGTAGTGGGCCATCTCGTCGATGGACTCGTGCACGTCCGCCAGCGCCGTGTGGCGTTGGGCCTTCTTGAAAGAGGAATACGCCTCGGGCTTCCAGCGCTTGGCCAGCTCCTTCAAGGTGCTGACGTCCACGTTCCGGTAGTGGAAGAACGCCTCCAGCTTGGGCATGTAACGCACCAGGAAGCGCCGGTCCTGGCCGATGCTGTTGCCGCACATGGGCGCCGTGCCCTTGGGAACGTAGCGCGCCAGGAATTCGATGATCTGCCGCTCCGCATCGGCCTCGGTCACGGTCGATGCGCGCACCTTCTCGATCAGGCCGCTGCGGCCGTGGGTGCCCTTGTTCCAGGCGTCCATGCCGTTCAGCAGCTCGTCGGACTGGTGGATGGCGAACACCGGGCCTTCGATGCGCGGCTCCAGTTGCGGGCCGGTGACGACCACGGCGATCTCCAGCAGGCGGTCGGTCTCCGGGTCGAGCCCGGTCATCTCGCAGTCCAGCCAGACCAGGTTCTGGTCGGACTTGGACAGGGTGGGCCAGGGGAGCGTTTCGGCAACGGAAAGGGCGGCGGTCTCGGACATGGCATGGATTGTCGCCGATGGCAGCGGCGGGCCGCCGGCGGGGGATGCGGGCATTCCTGAACGGCCGGCCCGTGCCATCCCGAGGCCCTACACTCCAGCGCACATGCCGCCCTCCACGCCCGCCCCCTCCTTCCTGTCGCCGTCGGTGCTGCTGACGCTGGTGTTCGCCGCCGCGCTGCTCGCCGGACTGGCGCTGCGCCTCTGGCTGGCCTCGCGCCAGATCCGCCATGTGGCGCAGCACCGATCCACCGTGCCGGCCGCCTTCGCGGGCCGCATTCCGCTGGCGGCGCACCAGAAGGCGGCCGACTACACCATCGCCAAGGCCCGCTTCAGCCTGCTGGAGATGGCCTTGTCGGCTGCCGTGCTACTGGGCTGGACGCTGCTGGGCGGGCTCGACCTGCTGAACCGCGCGCTGCTGTCCTGGCTGGGCGGCGGCATGGTGCAGCAGCTGGCTCTGCTGGCGGCCTTCGCGGCCATCAGCGGGCTGATCGATCTGCCGGCCACGCTATATCAGACCTTCGTGATCGAGCAACGCTTCGGCTTCAACAAGATGACGCCCCGGCTCTGGCTGGCCGACCTGGCCAAGTCCACGCTGATGGGCGCGGCCATCGGCCTGCCCATCGCCGCCCTCACCCTCTGGCTGATGGGTGCGGCCGGCGCGTTCTGGTGGCTGTGGGCCTGGGGCGCCTGGATGGCCTTCAACCTGCTGCTGATGGTGATCTACCCGCTGTTCATCGCGCCGTTCTTCAACCAGTTCAAGCCGCTGGAAGACGCTTCGCTGAAGGAACGCGTCACCGCGCTGATGCAACGCTGCGGCTTCGCCGCCAAGGGCCTGTTCGTGATGGACGGCAGCCGCCGCAGCGCCCACGCCAATGCCTACTTCACCGGCTTCGGCGCGGCCAAGCGGGTGGTGTTCTACGACACGCTGCTGCGCCAGCTGAACGTCGGCGAGGTCGAGGCCGTGCTGGCCCATGAACTCGGCCACTTCAAGCACCGGCACATCGTCAAGCGCATCGCCGGGCTGTTCGCGCTGAGCCTGGCCGGCTTCGCCCTGCTGGGCTGGCTGAGCACGCAGGCCTGGTTCTACACGGGCCTGGGCGTCGTTCCCAACCTGATGGTCGAAGGCGTTGCCGGCTCTGCGCCCAATGACGCGCTGGCGCTGCTGCTCTTCCTGCTAGCGGCGCCCGTGTTCACCGTGTTCATCTCGCCAGTCTTCGCGCAGCTGTCGCGCCGCCATGAATTCGAAGCCGATGCCTATGCCATGGCCCAGGCGAACGGCCACGACCTGGCGACCGCGCTGCTCAAGCTCTACGAGGACAACGCCTCCACCCTGACGCCGGACCCGGTGTACGTGAAGTTCTACTATTCGCACCCGCCGGCCGTCGAACGGCTGGCGCGCATGCCCATCGCCACCGCCGCTGCCCCGGCCACCCCTGGATAACTCCACATGACGACTTCCATGCTCCCCAAGAAAGACTGGTCCCGGCAGGCGCGCCGCGCGCTGACCGCCACCGAGGTCGTCGCCCGCCTGGCCGACCTGCAGGGCTGGACGCTGAGCGGCGACGGCGACGCCGTGGCGATCGAGAAGACCTTCCACTTCGCCAACTACTACGAGACGATCTCGTTCGTGAACGCCGTGGCCTTCATCGCCAACGCCGAGGACCACCACCCCGACCTGTCGGTGCACTACAACCGCTGCGTGGTGCGCCTGAACACCCACGACGTGCACGGCATCTCGGCGACGGACATCGACTGCGCGTCGCGGTTCGACGCCCTGCTCGCCGCCGCATGATGGGCCTCGCCCTGTCGGCACGCCATGGCTGAACGCAGCGCCCTGTTCGATGGCCTGGTCGTCGCCAGCCACGGCCGCCACTGCCTGGTCGAATCGTCCGATGGCGCCCGCCGCATCTGCCACCCGCGCGGCAAGAAGAGCCAGGCCGTGGTGGGCGACCGCGTGCTCTGGCAGTTGCCCGCGCCGGGCCAGGGCGACGAGGGCACGATCGAGAGGGTGCAGGAGCGGCGCAACCTCTTTTATCGCCAGGACGAGATCCGCACCAAGTCGTTCGCGGCCAACCTGGACCAGGTGCTGATCCTCATCGCGGCCGAGCCGGTGTTCTCCGAAAGCCAGCTCGCGCGGGCACTGATCGCCGCCGAGGCCGAGCAGATCCGGCCGATCATCGCGCTCAACAAGAGCGATCTGGTCGAGCCCTTCGCCCGCGCATGGGAGCGCCTGCTGCCGTACCGGCACATGCCGGGCGCGCCGCGGGGCGAGGCCGCTGCCGCCGCCGAGCCCGAAGCACCTGCCTTCAACCGTTACGGCGTGCTGCCGCTTTCGCTCTCGATGTCCGCAGAAGTGGATCGCCAGGCGCTGCTGGAGCACCTGCACGGCAAGACGACGCTGGTGCTCGGGCCGTCGGGATCGGGCAAGAGCACGCTCATCAACCTGCTGGTGCCGGGCGCCACGGTGCTGACTGGCGAGATCTCGCAGGCGCTCAATTCCGGCAAGCACACCACGACCAGCACCAGCCTCTACTGGGTGGACCCGCAGGAGCGCACCACCGCGCTCATCGATTCACCGGGCTTTCAGGAATTCGGCCTGCACCACATCGGGCCGGCGGATCTGCCGCGCTACATGCCCGACATCGGCCAGCATGCGCAGCAGTGCAAGTTCTACAACTGCACCCATCTGCACGAGCCCGGGTGCATGGTGATGGCGCACGTCGATGGCCTGCAGGGCGAGGCACGCACCGGGCCCGGCGCGATCAGCCTGAACCGCTACCAGATCTACGCGAACCTGTTCGCGGAGTTGAGCGAGACCCGCCGCTGGTAGGCCGGCCCCAGCGCTGGATCATGAGGAAAAACTGCCTCCAGCGCCTATGAATCAAGCGGATATAGCTATAGATTTTATAGCGAACGGTCCGCTGCGATGCCGACGGTTCAGCCCAGCAGGCGCGCCAGCGTCAGCAGCGCCAGCAGCAGCATCCAGACCACCACGGAGCGCCACACCAGCCCCACGACGCTGCGCAGGTGGCCGACCTCGGGTGCGCGGCCGGGCGTGCTGTCGCTGTCGGCCTGCGCCGCCGCCGCATCGGCCGCTGCCAGATCGATCAGCGGCACCTGCGGGTCCACGTCAGCCCGCGCGCGCAGCGCCTCGCCGCCCAGGCGCACGTTGATGGCCCCGGCCGTGGCAGCCAGCACCACGCCGTCGTTGTCGTTCGGAAAGCGCTGGGCGTGGAAGCGCCAGCCGTCGATGGCCTCCTCGAAGCTGCCCACCGCCGCGAAGCTCAGCGCCGTCAGCCGGGCGGGCAGCCAGTCGATGGCCGTCCAGGCCCGGGCGGCGGCATCCCGCAAGGCCGGGCTGGGTGGGTGGGTGCTCACCAGCACGCTGCGCTCGCCCCAATGCCGCGCCACGAATTCGGCCAGCCGGTAGAACACCGCGCCGGCGGGCCCCAGGCCCAGCGCGGCCAGGATCGAGAACCAGGCCAGCACGCCGAATACGTGGCGGTGCGCCGCGATCACGGAGTATTCGATGACATGGCGCACGATCTCGCTGCGCGGCAGATCGCGTGCATCCACCTGCTGCCAGGCGGCCAGCTGGGCGCGGGCCAGGCTCTCGTTGCCCTCTTCCAGCGCGTCGCGGATGCCGGTGAAGTGGTGGCTGAACTGCCGGAAGCCCAGCGTCACGTAGAGCACGGCCACGTTCCACAGCATGGCCACGGGCCAGCCGATCCAGTACATCAGCGCCCAATGCACCGCCAGCGCCACCAGCGTGGGCACCACCACTGCCAAGCTCCACGCCACCCAGCCGTGGCGCACGCTGCCCGTGTCGAAATTGCGCCGCACCGACAGCGCCCAGGCGCGCACGCCGGCGTGGATGGTGTTGGTTCGGGCCAGCGGGCGTGCCTGCTCGATGAGGAGCGCGAACAAGATGGCGAAGAAACTCATGGGGCGCAATGATAGCGAGGCACATCGCGCCGCCCACCCCCGTCCGCCCCACCCGGCAGCACGCGGAGCGCCAGGGCCGCCGCGCCGGCACGGCGGGCAGCCGCCGATGCCCGCGCCGGCCGGGGCGCCCGGATCAGGCCGCGATCATGAAGCGATAGAAGTTGCGCAGCATGCCGGCGGTGGCGCCCCAGATGTAGCGCTCCTTGTCGCCGTCGGCATAAGGCATGGCGAACCACTCGCGCTCCGCGCCTTCCCACTGGAGCCGGTGGCGCTGGTGGTGCGCGGGGTCGAGCAGGAAGTCGAGCGGCACCTCGAACACGTCCGCCACCTCGTAGGGGTTGGGGCGCAGCACGCAGTCGGGCTGCACCAGCGCGACCACCGGCGTGATGATGAAGGCGCTGCCCGTCACGTAGGTGGGCAAGGCGCCCAGCACCTCGACGAAGCGGGCTTCCAGGCCCACCTCTTCCCAGGCCTCGCGCAATGCCGTGGCGGCCGCGTCGGCATCGCCCGGGTCGGCCCGGCCGCCCGGGAAGGCCACCTGGCCGGAATGCTGCGAAAGGTGCGCGGTGCGCTCGGTGAGCAGCACCGTCGGCCGCTCGCGCAACACGATGGGCACGAGCACCGCGGCATGGGCCGGCGCCCTGTCGGTGAAGGAGCGTTCCAGCACCACCTCGGGCGTCCACTCCATCGTCCGCGCGAAGCGTTCGCGCAAAGCCTCCGGGGTTTGCGCCGCCAGCGGCACGGCGGGCAGATGCGTGTCGATGCCGGCCACCGGCACGCTGCGGGGGTCGAACGCGGGCATGCGCGCCACCGGCGGAATGACCGACGAGACGGGCGTCACGGGCGGCAGCGGAGCGGAAGGCGGCAGGGTCACGGCAGGGAGCACTCCAGAAAAAAGGGCGCCAGGAAACGAAAAAGCCGCTACGGCTTGCGCGGTAGCGGCTGAGACCCGTTGGCGGGCGGGGGGCGTCTTCGCAGCCCCGGGGCCGATCAGGCGGCCGTTGCGGGCGCTTGCGTCTTGTTGACGCGCGCTGGCAGCTTTTCCTTGATACGGGCCGACTTGCCGCTGCGGTCGCGCAGGTAGTACAGCTTGGCACGGCGCACGTCGCCGCGGCGCTTGACTTCGATGCCGGCGATCAGCGGGCTGTAGGTCTGGAACGTGCGTTCCACGCCTTCGCCGCTGGAGATCTTGCGCACCGTGAAGCCGCTGTTGAGGCCACGGTTTCGCTTGGCGATCACCACGCCTTCGTAAGCCTGCACGCGCTTGCGGGTGCCTTCCACCACGTTCACGCTCACGATGACGGTGTCACCAGGAGCGAATTCGGGAATGGTCTTGTTCAAGCGGGCGATTTCTTCCTGCTCGAGGGTCTGGATCAGATTCATGTTGATTCACCTGCGATCATGTCCGCGCCAGGATTGGCAGGGGCGCCCGGATTGGCGCCTTAAAGGCTGCAGGAACGTTGCGGTTGCGCAGCGGCCGGCCAGAGGATCGAAAGAGCCCGCGATTATAGCAACCCGGCCTGCCGCGCGACAACCGCCTCGTCGGCGCGGCTGAGCAGGCCCTGGGCGCGGGCAGCGTCGATCAGGTCGGGCCGGTGGCGCGCGGTCAGTACCAGGCGCTGCTCGCGCCGCCAGCGCTCGATCTCGGCGTGGTGCCCGGACAACAGCGGCGCGGGCACGGCGCGGCCGGCCCACGCCTCCGGACGGGTGTAGTGCGGGCAGTCGAGCAGGCCGTCGAGCGCGGGGTTGAAGCTGTCGAGCTGGTGGCTGCCTTCATCGCCCAGCACGCCGGGCTGCAGCCGGGCCACGGCGTCGATCAGCGCCATCGCCGGAATCTCCCCGCCCGACAGCACGAAGTCGCCCAGGCTGAGCTGCACGTCGACATGCGCGTCGATGAAGCGCTGGTCGATGCCTTCATAGCGCCCGCAGAGCAGGATGGCCCCGGGCCCGGCCGCCCAGCCGGAGACGCCGGCATGGTCGAGCGCCTGGCCGATCGGCGAGAACAGCACCACCGGCACCGCTTCGGACGCGGCGTCCGGCGCCGCGGCAGCGGCATGGTCCGCACGGATGGCCGCCAGGCACCGGGCCAGCGGTTCGGCCATCATCACCATGCCCGGGCCGCCGCCGAACGGGCGGTCGTCGATCCGGCGGTAGTTGCCCTCGGCGTAATCACGCGGGTTCCAGAGGCGCACGTCCACCTGCCCGCTGGCATAGGCACGCCGCGTCACGCCGCTGACCAGGAAGGGCGCGAACAGCTCGGGGAACAGGGTGATGATGTCGAAACGCATGGCGTGCACGCCCGGCGGCCGCGCCGCGGGCGGGGCGGTCTCAGTAATCGGGCTGCCAGTCGACGAGGATGCGGCGCTCGGGCAGCTGCACCTGGTCGATGAAGGCGGAAACGAAGGGAATCATGCGCTCCAGCGTCTTGCCTTCGTGCTCGTAGCCCAGCACCAGCGTGGTCTGCGGGCCGGTCGCCATCAGTTCACGCACGGTGCCCAGCGCGATGCCTTCACGGTTCACCACGTCCAGGCCGATCAGGTCGACCCAGTAGAACTCGTCTTCGGCCGCCGCCGGAAAGCCCGAGCGCGGCACGAAGATGCGGGCGCCACGCAACGCCTCGGCCGCGTCGCGGTCGACCACGCCCTCGGCCATGGCCACGATAGAATCGGAATGCGCGCGCGCCTGGCGCACCGCCAGCGCCACGGTGCCGGTGAAGAAGCTCTTGGCGCCCTTCTCGGCCGGCTGCAGGTACCAGCGCCTGGCGGACAGCAGCGCCTCGGGAGCGGCGCTGTACGGCAACACCTTGAACCAGCCCTTCACGCCCCACGCATCGGCAATGCGCCCGATCTCGACGGCGTCGGAGGGCAGTTCTGCGGCTTCGAGGACGGGCAACTGGGGCATGGCGAATGGGCAGTCAGTGAAAGAACGAAAGAGGCAAAGGAAAAGGGGCGGAACCCGTCAGCAGAACCAACGGAGACCGCCCCTTTTCAGGAGTGCAGATCGATCAGGCAGCTTGCTTGGCAGCAGCTTGCTTGATCAGGCGATCCACGGTGGGGGATGCCTGGGCACCCACGCTCTTCCAGTACGTCAGGCGGTCCTGAGCGATGCGCAGGCCTTCTTCGCTTTCCTTGGCCGTGGGGTTGTAGAAACCCAGGCGTTCGATGAAGCGGCCGTCGCGGCGAACGCGCTTGTCGGCAACGACGATGTTGAAGAACGGACGGCCTTTGGAGCCGCCGCGGGAGAGCCGAATCACGACCATAATGAATCCTTCGGGTGGCGCAGCACGGTGGCTGCAGAAGTTTTTGCTGCGTTTGAGACACGCGACATGGCCACCCGGCCAGCGACACGCTGCAAAGCCCGCGATTATATCCACATCTTGTCCATGCCACTCATTCGACCGAGCCGCGACGAAGACATCGCCGCCATCACCGCCATCTACGCCCACCATGTCCTGCACGGCACGGGCACCTTCGAGACCACCCCGCCCACCGAAGCGGACATGACCGCTCGCCGCGCCGACGTGCTGGGCCGGGGCCTGCCCTACCTAGTGGCGGAGCAGGACGGCGAGGTGTTGGGTTTTGCCTACTGCAACTGGTTCAAGCCCCGGCCGGCCTACCGTTTCTCGGCGGAGGATTCCATCTACGTGGCCGACGCCGCGCGCGGGATGGGCCTGGGCCGCACCCTGCTGGCCGCGCTCTGCGAGGCGGCCGAAGCCGCCGGCGTGCGCAAGCTGCTGGCGGTGATCGGCGATTCCGCCAACCAGGGCTCGGTGGGCGTGCACCGCTCGGCCGGCTTCACGCAGATCGGCGTCATGCGCTCGGTAGGCTGGAAGTTCGGCGCCTGGCGCGACGTGGTGCTGATGGAAAAAGCATTGGGCGCCGGCGACACCCAGCCGCCCGATGCCGCCAGCCCTGCGGCGCACGGCATTCCCCTATGAAGAACAAGACGGTCGCCGCCTGGCTGGCCTTCGTCGGCGGACCGCTCGGGCTGCACCGTTTCTACCTGCACGGACTGGGCGACTGGCTGGGCTGGCTGCTGCCCATCCCGACCGCGCTGGGCGTCTACGGCATCCAGCGGGTGCAGGCGATGGGGCAGGACGATCACCTCAGCTGGGTGCTGATTCCGCTGCTGGGCTTCACCATCGCCGGCTGCGCGCTGCGGGCCATTCTGTATGGCCTGATGACGCCGGAGCGCTGGAACGCCCGCTTCAACCCCTCCGCCGCGCCCGACGCACGGCCCGGCCGCACGCACTGGTTCACCATCTTCGCCATCGCGCTGTCGCTGCTGCTGGGCACGACCGTGCTGATGGCCAGCCTGGCGTTCAGCTTTCAGCGCTATTTCGAATACCAGATCGAGGAAGCACGCAAGATCTCGCAGTAGCCGCGGCGTGCTGCGGCTCCGCATGATTTTCAGGTGTTTTGTGCCACTGGCGCTTATAAATCAAGCGCGAGCAGCTATCAAAAAAATAGCAAACCGCCTTGGCGCCGAATCAGGTCAGTACAGCTGCAGGCTGACCCAGTAGGCGATCGCCGCGACGAAGGCGCTGGCGGGAATCGTCAGGATCCACGCCCACACGATGTTGCCCGCCACGCCCCAGCGCACCGCGCTGGCCCGCTGCGTGGACCCCACCCCGACGATGGCACCGGTGATGGTGTGGGTGGTGGACACCGGAATGCCCAGCGCCGTGGCGACGAAGAGCGTCATCGCCCCGCCGGTTTCCGCGCAGAAGCCGCCCACGGGCTTGAGCTTGGTGATCTTCTGGCCCATGGTCTTGACGATGCGCCAGCCGCCGAACATGGTGCCCAGGCCAATGGCGGCATAACAGGCGACGATGGTCCAGGTGGGTGGCGAGGCGTCGCTCGCCGACGCGTAGCCGGTGGCGATCAGCAGCAGCCAGATGATGCCGATGGTCTTTTGCGCGTCGTTGCCGCCGTGTCCCAGGCTGTATGCGCCGGCCGACACGAGCTGCAGGCGGCGGAACCACTTGTCGACCTTGCCCGGGCGGGCGCGCCGGCAGATCCAGGCCACGGCCACCATCATCAGCGAGCCCAGCAAGAAGCCCAGCAGCGGTGACACGAAGATGAACGCCACGGTTTTCAGGATACCGGCGGACACCAGCGCGCCAGCGCCCGCCTTGGCGATCACCGCGCCCACGATGCCGCCGATCAGCGCATGCGAGGAACTGCTGGGAATGCCGTAGTACCAGGTGATGAGGTTCCAGCTGATAGCGCCCACCAGCGCGCCGAAGATCACGTGCGTGTCGACCACGCCTGGCTGCACGATGCCCTTTCCGATGGTGGCCGCCACGCTCAGGTGGAAGACGAAGATGGCAATGAAGTTGAAGAAGGCCGCGAACACCACGGCCTGGCCCGGCTTGAGCACGCCGGTGGACACGACGGTGGCGATGGAGTTGGCCGCGTCGTGAAAGCCGTTCATGAAGTCGAACAGAATGGCCAGCGCGACGAGCAGCATCACGACCCAGAGGGCGGTTTGTACGGTTTCCATGGTGAATCCGGAACAGACGGGAGCCGCCGCGCCCTCAGGAGTTCTCGAGGATGATGCCCTCGATGTGGTTGGCGACGTCCTCGCACTTGTCGGTGATGGTCTCCAGCAGCTCGTAGATGGCCTTGAGCTTGATGACCTCGCGCACATCGGGCTCCTCGCGGAAGAGCTTGCTCATGGCGGCGCGCATCACGCGGTCGGCGTCGGATTCCAGCCGGTCGATCTCCTCGCAGGTCTTCAGCGCCGCTTCGGCCACGGCCGGCTCGGCGATCTTGTCCAGCAGCTTCACCGCGTCGCGCAGGCGCTCGCAGCAGCGCAGGCTGATGTCGGTCAGGCGCGTGATCTCCTCGGTCATGTGCCGCACGTCGTAGAGCGCCATGGTTTCGGCCGAATCCTGGATCAGGTCGGCGACGTCGTCCATCGTGTTGATGAGCGAGTGGATCTGCTCACGGTCGATGGGCGTGATGAAGGTCTTGTGCAGGGTGCGGTTGACCTCGTGCGTGACCCGGTCGGCCGCACGCTCGGCGTTGTCCACGTCCTGGTTGTAGCGGTCGCGCAGATGGGGGTCGTTGTAGTTGGCCACCAGTTGCGAGAAGGCCCGCGCCGCCTCGACGATGCGGTCCGCATGCTGGTTGAACATCTCGAAAAAATTGCCCTCGCGGGGCAACAGCTTTCCAAACAACATGCGAACTCCTGGGCAGACCGGGTCTGCGAACCACACAAAGACATGACATCGCCGTGACGTTTCCGTGACGTCGCCGGCAAAAGGCGGGAGTTTAACCGCCGCCGTCCGCCGCCGGCGCGGGCCCGAAGGCGCGCGCCCGGCCGACTGGAAGGCAGCCCCTAGCGGCGCCCGAGCGGCCCACCGACGGGATGCCGCCACGCCCCCAAGAAAAAAGGCACTCCGTAGAGTGCCTTCCGTCACCGGGGCCGGACCGCCGCGTGTGCGGCATCGCCCGGGGCCGTCACTCGCCCAGGTAGGCGGCGCGCACGCGGGGATCGCTCAGCAGGTCCTGGCCCGCGCCGGTCATGCCGATCAGGCCGGACTCCATCACGTAGCCGCGGTCGGCGATGGCCAGCGCGCGGCTGGCGTTCTGCTCGACCAGCACGATGGTCACGCCCAGGGCGTAAACGTCGCGCACGACCTCGAAGATCTTGTCCACCATGATGGGGGACAGGCCCATGGACGGCTCGTCCAGCAGCAGCACCTTGGGCTGGCTCATCAGCGCGCGGCCCATGGCCAGCATCTGCTGCTCGCCGCCGGACATGGTGCCCGCCAGCTGGTCCTTGCGCTCGCGCAGGCGCGGGAAGATGGTGAACATCTTCTCCACGTCGGCCTGGATGCCGGCCTTGTCGTTGCGGATGTAGGCGCCCATCAGCAGGTTCTCGGTGATGGTCATGCGCGCGAACACGCCGCGGCCTTCCGGCACCATCACCAGGCCCTTCTTGACCAGGTCCCAGGCGCCCTGGCCCTTGATGCTCTTGCCCAGGTACTCGATGTCGCCGTCGGCGAAGGGCAGCGTGCCGGTGATCGCCTTCATGGTGGTGGTCTTGCCGGCGCCGTTGGAGCCGATCAGCGAGACCAGTTCGCCTTCGCGCACCTCAAAGTCCACGCCCTTGACGGCCTGGATGCCGCCGTAGGCGACCTTGAGCCCCTTGATGGACAGCAATACGTTGTTCGATTTCGCCACCATGCTCAATGTCCTCCGGTGCCCAGATAGGCCTCGATCACTTTTTCGTTCTTCTGCACGTCGGCCGGATGGCCTTCGGCGATCTGCTTGCCGTAGTCGAGCACCGTCACGCGGTCGCACAGCCCCATCACCAGCTTCACATCGTGCTCGATCAGCAAGATGGTGCGGTTGTCGCGGCGAATGCGGTCGATCAGCTCACGCAGCTGCACCTTCTCGGTGGCATTCATGCCGGCGGCGGGTTCGTCCAGCGCGATCAGCTGCGGGTCGGTGGCGAGGGCGCGGGCGATCTCCAGGCGGCGCTGGTCGCCGTAGCTCAGCGTGCGCGCCTTGTAGTCGGCGAACTTGCCGATGCCCACGTAGTCGAGCAGCTCCTGCGCGCGGGCACGGATCTCCTGCTCTTCCTGCTTGAACTTCTTGGTGCGGAACACCGCGCCGAGCAGCCCGGACTGGGTGCGGATGTGGCGGCCCACCATCACGTTCTCCAGCGCCGTCATGTCGGCGAAGAGGCGGATGTTCTGGAACGTGCGGGCGATGCCCGCCTTGGCCACTTCGTGCACCGCGGTCGGCTCGTAGGGCTTGCCGGCCAGCGCGAAGCTGCCGCTGTCGGGCGTGTAGAGCCCGGTGATGACGTTGAAGAAAGTCGTCTTGCCGGCGCCGTTCGGGCCGATCAGGCCATAGACCTGGCCGCGCTCGATGGTGATGCCCACGTCGGACAGGGCCTGCAGCCCGCCGAAACGCTTGGAAATGCCGGCGACCTTCAGCACCACATCGTTGGAATTTTCTGCCATTGCTCTTCTTTCCGAGGTGTTGCTCAAACCTTCTGGGCCAGGCTCTTGCCGTGCTCAGGCGCGGGCCAGAGGCCGCGGGGACGCAGCAGCATGATGATGATCATGGCCAGCGCGATCAGCAGCTGGCGCAGGATGGAGGCGTCCAGGCGGCCGTCCGTCATGGACTGCAGCGGGCCGGCCACGTAGCGCAGCACCTCGGGCAGCGCCGAGAGCAGCACCGCGCCCAGGATCACGCCCGGAATGTGGCCGATGCCGCCCAGCACCACCATGGCGACGATCATGACCGACTCCATCAGGCTGAACGATTCGGGCGACACGAAGCCCTGGAAGGCGCCGAACATGCTGCCCGCCACGCCGCCGAACGAAGCGCCCATGCCGAAGGCCAGCAGCTTCATGTTGCGGGTGTTGATGCCCATGGCCTTGGCGGCAATCTCGTCTTCGCGGATGGCCATCCAGGCGCGGCCGATGCGGGAATCCTGCAGGCGGTAGCAGATCACCACGCTTGCCACGACCAGGATCAGGAACAGGTAGTAGTAGAGGGTGACGGAATTGATGTCGAAGCCGAACAGCTCGAGCCGGCGGCCGAGGTCCAGACCGAAGATCTTGACCGAGTCGATCTGCCCGATGCCCTTGGGTCCATTGGTCAGGTTGACGGGGTGGTCCAGGTTGTTCAGGAAGATGCGGATGATCTCGCCGAAGCCCAGCGTCACGATGGCCAGGTAGTCGCCGCGCAGCTTGAGCGTGGGCGCGCCCAGGAGCGCGCCGAAGATCGCCGCTACCAGCGCCGCGAGCGGTATGACCAGCCAGAGCGAGGTGTGCAGCCCGTTCGGGAACATGGCCGCGAAGCCGGCGAAGGTGTCCGACAGGTGCGGCGACGCCATCAGCGCGAACAGGTAGGCGCCCACGGCGTAGAACGCCACGTAGCCCAGGTCGAGCAGGCCGGCATAGCCGACGACGATGTTCAGGCCCAGGGCCAGCAGCACGTAGAGCAGCGCCAGGTCGGCGATGCGCACCCAGGCGTTGCCGAACGACTGCAGGATGAGCGGGAGGACCAACAGCGCGATGGCGCCGAGGATCCATTGGACTTTGGTGTTTTTCATGGTGTGGCTCTTTCTTTACGCACGGTCGGCCACGCGCTCGCCCAGCAGGCCGGAGGGGCGCAGGGTGAGGATGATGATGAGCACGATGAACGCGAAGATGTCGGTGTAGTGGCTGCCCAGCAGCCCGCCGGTCAGCGTGCCGATGTAGCCGGAGCCGATGGCCTCGATCAGGCCGAGCAGGATGCCGCCGACCACCGCGCCGGCCAGGTTGCCGATGCCACCGAACACGGCCGCCGTGAAGGCCTTCAGGCCCGGCAGGAAGCCCATGGTGTGCTGCGCCGTGCCGTAGTTGGACGCATACATGATGCCGGCGATGGCCGCCAGCACGGCGCCGATGATGAAGGTGGCCGAGATGACCATGTCGGGCTTGACGCCCATCAGCGAGGCGACGCGCGGGTTCTCCGCCGTGGCCCGCATGGCGCGGCCCAGCTTGGTGTAGTTCACCAGGTACATGAGCGAGGCCAGCGCCACCACCGTCACGCCCAGGATCAGGATCTGGGTGGAGGTGATCACCGCGCCGCCGACGTTGAACGGCGCCGTGGGCAGCAGCGTCGGATAGGGCTTGTAGTTCGGCTTCCAGATGATCATCGCCAGCGTCTGCAGCAGGATCGACATGCCGATGGCGGTGATGAGCGGGGCCAGCCGGGGGCTACTGCGCAGCGGCTTGTAGGCCACCTTTTCGATCACGAAGTTGAGCGTGGCGGCCACCACGCACGCGATGAGGGTCGCGATCAGCAGGATCAGCCAGCCGGGGGCGCCGGGCATGGCCTCTTGCATCATGCCGATGCAGCTCCAACTGGTGAGAGCGCCGATCATGAGCACCTCGCCGTGGGCGAAATTGATCAGCTGAATGATGCCGTACACCATCGTATAGCCCAGGGCTATCAATGCGTACATGCTGCCGAGTACCAGACCGTTGATGATCTGCTGCAGCAAGATATCCATAAGAAAAGATCCTTCGTTTGTGACGAACCCAACACGCAGGCACCGGGGGTCGGTGCAGCCTTGTGAGCCGCCTGCCATCTAGCAAAAAACCCGCCAGGGTGACTACTGAGCGGGTTTAGGTGGCGGGATTGTAGCCAGTTGCTTCTACCCCGCTTCGCGAGGCCGGCCGGGGTTTTCCCTTGAAAACGACGCATATCAGCGGCGTGCGGCAGTGATTAGAAATTCTGATGCTGAATCGGCGGCCCATAGCCACATGATCGCCCAAGGCCGCCCGGTCCAGCCGGCCCCGGTGGGGCATCACGCATCGGTGGCGGCCGGGTCGTCCTTCGGGGCGCCGGCCTCGTTGCGGGCCCGCAGCTCGTCCATCTTCTGCGCGATCTTGATTTCCAGCCCGCGCGCGACCGGGCGGTAGAAGCCCGGCGGCTCCATGCCTTCGGGCAGGTAGGTTTCGCCGGCGGCGAAGCCGCCCTCCTCGTCGTGCGCGTAGCGGTAGCCCCGGCCGTAGTCGAGCTCCTTCATCAGCTTCGTCGGCGCGTTGCGCAGGTGCATCGGCACGGGCCGGGTGCCGTCCTGCTTGATGTGGGCGCGGGCGGCGTTATAGGCCTTGTAGACCGCGTTGGACTTGGGCGCCACGGCCAGGTAGATCACGCACTCGGCCAGCGCCAGCTCGCCCTCGGGCGTGCCCAGGCGCTCATACACCTCGGCCGCGTCGAGCGCGAGCCGCAGCGCGCGTGGGTCGGCCAGGCCAATGTCTTCGCTCGCCATGCGCACCAGGCGCCGCGCCATGTAGCGCGGGTCGGCCCCGCCGTCGAGCATGCGCACGAACCAGTAGAGCGCGGCATCGGGGTCGGAGCCGCGCACCGACTTGTGCAGCGCGCTGATGGTGTCGTAGAACTGCTCGCCGCCCTTGTCGTAACGACGCATGCGCTCGCCCAGCACCTTCAGCAGCCACGCATCGGTGATGGTGTCCAGCTTCTCCTGCGTGGCCGCCATGGCCAGCGTCTCCAGCGTGTTGAGCAGCCGCCGGGCATCGCCATCGGCGTAGGCGACCAGACGCTCCTCTGCTACGCTTTCAATAGCAGGAAGTGCTTTGTCCGCCTGCGCCAGGGCCACGATCTGCTTCAAGTCGTCGGCCGTGAGCGGCTGCAGCACGTAGACGGCGGCCCGCGAGAGCAGCGCTGAGTTGACTTCAAACGAGGGGTTCTCGGTGGTGGCGCCGATGAAGGTGAACAGGCCCGATTCGACGTGCGGCAGGAAGGCGTCCTGCTGGCTCTTGTTGAAACGGTGCACCTCGTCCACGAAGACGATGGTGCGCTGCTGCATCAGCCCGTCGCGCGCCGACTGGGCCCGTTCCACCGCCTCCCGGATGTCCTTCACGCCGCCCAGCACCGCGCTGATGCTGATGAACTGCGCATCGAAGGCGTCCGCCATCAGCCGGGCGATGGTGGTCTTGCCCACGCCCGGCGGGCCCCACAGGATGCAGCTGTGCGGCCGCCCCGACTCGAACGCCAGCCTGAGCGGCATGCCCGGCCCCAGCACGTGCTGCTGGCCGATCACCTCGCCCAGCGTGCGCGGGCGCAGGCGCTCCGCCAGGGGCTGGTGGGCGGGCGCGGCGGCGGGGGTGGATGTTCGGGCGTTCATGGCGGCGTGTGGGTGGCGGGGTTTCGGCGAGGGCGATGGCGGGTCGATGCGGCCGCGCCGGCGACAGCGCTGGCTGGCGCGAAGCCGCTATGCTGCCAGCCCCATCGTGCCCAGGACTGCCCATGCACACCGCCGCCGCCATCGTCGTCGGGCTGATCGCCCTCCTCCATATTTACATCCTGGTGCTGGAGATGTTCCTGTGGGACAAGCCCGCGGGCCTGCGGGCGTTCGGCATGACCCAGGAGAAAGCGAGCGCGACCAAGGTGCTGGGCGCGAACCAGGGCCTCTACAACGGCTTTCTGGCCGCTGGCCTGCTGTGGGGCCTGTGGCTCGGCGGCGACATGGGTCGGCAGGTGCAAGTGTTCTTCCTGCTGTGCGTGCTGGTCGCGGGCGTCTTCGGCGCGCTTACGGCCAGCCGCAAGATCCTGTTCATCCAGGCGGTTCCTGCCGCCCTCGGGCTGTTGCTGGTGATGGCGGCGGCGCGCTGAACGGGCCTGCCGGCACGGGGCGTGCGCCCCACGCCAGCTAACCGCGCCGACGGCTTACTGCTTGACCACGTCGGCACCCGCTGGCGCCTTGAACTGGAAGGTTGAGGCCGGCAGCGCCGCATTGGCCTGCATGGATGCGAACCGGATCTGCGAACGCTGGCCGAAGCTGTCTAGGATGTCCAGCGCCGCCAAGTTGTCGCCTTCGAAGCCCACGCGAACGCTCTTCAACTGGCCGTCGGCCGCCTTGGGCGTAGCGACCACCCACTGCAGGCTGTCCTGGTTGGGGGCGGCCTCGAGCGCGAAGTCCTTCTGCAGCGCCTTCAGGTCGGGCGCGGAAGCCAGCAGCGCCGCCGGCGTGGAGCCGAGGGCCTGGTCCTGCGAGCGCTGGGTGACCTGGTTCAGGTCGGCGTCGTAGAGCCACAGCGTCTTGCCGTCGGCGACGATGGTCTGCTCGAACGGCTTCTTGTAGGCGAACTTGAAACGGCCGGGGCGCTGGAATTCGAAGGTGCCCGTGGAGGTCTTGACCCGGGGCGCCTGGCCGTCCTTGGCGGGTGAGGTGACGGTCTGCGTGAAGTCGGCCCGGCCCGACTGGGCGCCGCGCATGAAGGATTCCAGGCTTTTCAGGCCGTCAGCGCTTGCAGATTGGGCGCCTGCAGCTATCAAAAACATAGCAATCCACTGCTTCACGGGGTCTCCTCGGACGAATGGCTAAAGGCTTCAGATGGGGCAGCCGCCGCGCCGTTCAAGTGAACGGAACGGGCACGGCGCCAGGGCGCGCACCGGCCGGTCACTCGCTGGCGCGGTTGGGCACCAGCACCTCGCGCTGGCCGCTCGACGTGAGCGCGCTCACCAGCCCCGCCTTTTCCATGTCTTCGAGCAGCCGGGCGGAGCGGTTGTAGCCGATGCGCAGCTTGCGCTGCACGTAGGAGATGCTGGCCTTGCGGTCCTTGAGCACCACCTCCACCGCCTGGTCGTACATCGGGTCCTTCTCGCCGCCGGCCTCGCCGTCGCCCATCGGGCCGTCGTCGCCGTCCACGGTGCCGCCTTCCAGCACGCCGTCGATGTAATCGGGCTCGCCCTGGCTCTTCAGGTAATTGACGACGCGGTGCACCTCCTCGTCGGACACGAAGGCGCCGTGCACCCGGATCGGCAGGCCGGTGCCGCTGGCCATGTAGAGCATGTCGCCCATGCCCAGCAGCGCCTCGGCACCCATCTGGTCGAGGATGGTGCGGCTGTCGATCTTGGAGCCCACCGAGAAGGCGATCCGTGTCGGAATGTTGGCCTTGATCAGCCCGGTGATCACATCGACGCTGGGGCGCTGCGTGGCCAGGATAAGGTGGATGCCGGCGGCGCGCGCCTTCTGCGCCAGGCGGGCGATCAGCTCTTCGATCTTCTTGCCCACCACCATCATCAGGTCGGCCAGCTCGTCGATGATGACCACGATGTGCGGCAGGCGCTGCAGCGGCTCGGGCTCCTCGGGTGTCAGGCTGAAGGGGTTGTAGATGAATTCCTCACGCGCCTTGGCCTCGTCGATCTTGGTGTTGTAGCCGGCCAGGTTGCGCACGCCCAGCTTGGACATGAGCTTGTAGCGCCGCTCCATCTCGGCCACGCACCAGTTCAGGCCGTGCGCGGCCTGCTTCATGTCGGTGACCACCGGGGCCAGCAGGTGCGGAATGCCTTCGTAGACCGACATTTCCAGCATCTTGGGGTCGATCATCAGCAGGCGCACGTCGCGCGCCTCGGCCTTGTAGAGCAGCGAGAGGATCATGGCGTTGATCCCAACCGACTTGCCCGAGCCGGTGGTGCCGGCCACCAGCACGTGCGGCATCTTGGCCAGGTCCGCCACCACCGGGTTGCCGACGATGTCCTTGCCCAGGCCCATGGTGAGCATGCTCCTGGCTTCGTGATAGACCTGCGAGCCGAGGATCTCCGACAGCCGGATCGACTGCCGCTTGGCGTTGGGCAGCTCCAGCGCCATGTAGTTCTTGCCGGGAATGGTCTCGATCACGCGAATGGAGACCAGCGACAGCGAACGCGCCAGGTCCTTGGCCAGCCCCACGATCTGCGAGCCCTTCACGCCCGTGGCCGGCTCGATCTCGTAGCGGGTGATGACCGGCCCGGGCATGGCGGCGACCACGCGCACTTCCACGCCGAAGTCCTTGAGCTTCTTCTCGATCAGCCGGCTGGTCATCTCCAGCGTCTCGGGCGACACGGTTTCCTGGCGCTGGGCAGGCGCCGCGTCCAGCAGGTCGACCTGCGGCAGGCGGCTGTCGGGCATGTCGGTGAAGAGGGGCTTTTGCCGCTCCTTCACCACGCGCGCGCTCTGCGGCACGTCGGTGAAGACGGGCTCGATGATCTGCACCGGCTGCGGGGGGTGCTCGCCGCTGTCGTGGCGCTCTTCCTGCAGCACCTCCTCGCGCTCGCGGGCGGCCCGCTTGCCCACCGCCACGTCGCGCGCCTTCTCGCGCTTGGCGCGGCCGAACTGCACCATGCCGTCGATGCGCCCGCCCAGCCGTTCGGCCACGTGGCCCCACGAGAACCGGAACACCAGCGCCGCGCCCAGCACCACCAGCATCACGCCCACCAGGCCCGAGCCGGTGAAGCCCAGCCACTTCACGCCCAGCGAGCCCATGGCGTGGCCGAGCACGCCGCCGGCCTGGCCGGGCAAGGCGCCTTCGAACCGGTAGAGGCGCGACCACTCCAGGCCGGTGCTGGCGCACAGCAGAATGACCAGGCCGCCCCAGAAGAGCAGCCGCCGCGCCCACGGGCTGCGCGGGCTGCCGTCCTGCGCCGATTCGCCGCCGCCCATCCAGCGCGCCAGCGACGCGAGCCAGGCCCGCGCCCCCGCGGCCAGGCACCACCACACGGAGAACCCGAAGGCGAAGTAGCTGCAGTCCGCCAGCCACGCGCCCAGGCGGCCGGCCCAGTTGGTCAGCACGCGCCCGTCGTTGGCACCCGAGGTGGACCAGGCCGCGTCGTGGCCCGAATAGCTGGCCAGCGCCAGCAGCCAGAACACCAGGCCCAGCAGGCCCAGCACCAGGCCGATTTCATGGCCGAAGCGCGCCGCCCTGGTGGGAGGAGCGGACTTTCCAGACGAAGCGTTCAGGGTATTGAGGGAATAGGTCATAGCGGTGCGCGGCCGAGCTTACCCGATGGCCATGGCGGGCCCACCGTTGCCGGATGGGCCCGCCACTGCAGGGGCTGGCGATGGGTTCTAAGAACGTGTTGACGATCTCCCAGGGGTCGCGCAGCGGTGTGGGCGGGTGGGGTGCAAGGCGCGGTGCGCAGTGAATAGCAATGCTATCCACAAGCGCCGCAACGCCGCAGAGCGCCCGCCCACACCGCTGCCCTTCGGGTTGGAGCGAAATCGGGCGATTGGAGGCTCCGGCTGCTTGCATGGGCACGAGCCCATGCGGCGCATCCGCAGCATCCACTCATCCCGATTGCGCTCCAACGCGATCCCCTGCGAGATCGTCAACACGTTCTTACAATCGGCGCGATTGGAAATCCTGGGGCTTGCCCGGCACCGGCCGGGTTGATACTCGGCAAGCGCCGCCCATCTGGGAACGAGTTCCAGGACCCTGCGCCGGGGCGACCCGCCTGCGCCTTCTTCATCACCGCTCCACACTCACATGCCCAACTCCCAACACGCCAAAGTCATGATCCTCGGCTCCGGCCCCGCCGGATACACCGCCGCCGTGTATGCCGCGCGCGCCAACCTGAACCCGGTGCTGATCACCGGCATCGCCCAGGGCGGCCAGCTGATGACCACGACCGAGGTGGACAACTGGCCCGCCGACGTGAACGGCGTGCAGGGCCCCGAGCTGATGCAGCGCTTCCTGGAGCACGCCGAGCGCTTCAAGACCCAGATCGTGTTCGACCACATCCACACCGTCGACTTCAGCAAGCGGCCCTTCACGCTCACGGGCGACAGCGGCACCTACACCTGCGACTCGCTCATCATCGCCACCGGCGCATCGGCCAAGTACCTGGGCCTGCCCTCGGAAGAAGCCTTCATGGGCAAGGGCGTGTCGGGCTGCGCCACCTGCGACGGCTTCTTCTACCGCGAGCAGGACGTGTGCGTGGTGGGCGGCGGCAACACCGCCGTCGAGGAAGCGCTGTACCTGTCGAACATCGCCCGCAAGGTGACGCTGGTGCACCGCCGCGACAAGTTCAAGGCCGAGCCCATCCTGGTGGACAAGCTCAACGAGAAGGTCGCCGCCGGCAAGATCGAGCTCAAGACCTTCCACACGCTCGACGAGGTGCTGGGCGACGCCACCGGCGTGACCGGCATCCGCGTGAAGAGCACGCTGGACGGCAGCACGCACGACATCGCGCTGCAGGGCTGCTTCATCGCCATCGGCCACGCGCCCAACACCGACATCTTCAACGGCCAGCTGGCGATGGACAACGGCTACATCGTCACGCAGGGCGGGCTCAAGGGCTTCGCCACGCAGACCAGCGTGCCGGGCGTGTTCGCGGCTGGCGACGTGCAGGACCACGTCTACCGCCAGGCCATCACCAGCGCCGGCACGGGCTGCATGGCGGCCCTCGATGCGCAGCGCTTTCTGGAGCAGGATGGCGTGATCTGAAGGCGCAGGCTATAATCTGCGGCTTTGCTGATTTCTGCGCACTTTTTCACGGGTGCATCGGGACGAAAGCAATCGGGTTACCGCCACCCTTTCTGGCGAGGTGAGGCCGCAAGAGCAGGCCCCGCGGCAGTCGCCGCAGGGCCCTTCGCGAAGCGGCCGTTAAAAAACTTTCGGAGTGTCCTTATGGCACGCGTATGTGAAGTCACGGGCAAAGGCCCCATGGTCGGGAACAACGTTTCCCACGCCAACAACAAGACCAAGCGCCGGTTCCTGCCGAACCTGCAATACCGCCGTTTCTGGGTCGAGAGCGAAAACCGCTGGGTGCGCCTGCGCATTTCCAACGCCGGTCTGCGCCTGATCGACAAGAACGGTATCGACGCCGTGCTCGCAGACCTGCGTGCACGCGGCCAGGCTTAAACAGGAGACCGACCATGGCAACCAAAGGCGGACGCGACAAGATCAAGCTGGAATCCACTGCGGGTACCGGCCACTTCTACACCACGACCAAGAACAAGAAGACGATGCCCGAGAAGATGCTGATCGTGAAATTCGATCCCAAGGCTCGCAAGCACGTCGAATACAAGGAAATGAAGCTGAAGTAATCCTTCGGCGCATTCCCCTCGAAGAACCGCCCCACCGGGCGGTTTTTTTATGCCCGCAAGATCCGGGCGGCGGGTACCGCGGGCGCTGGCTGGCGCTGCTGCGCCGCCATCAGTTCGCCCAGCACGCGGTAGCCCGCCTCGACCTGGGGGGTGAACGGCATGCCGCAGCTCATACGCAGGAAGTGCTCGTAGCGCCCGGTGTTGGAGAACATCGACCCCGGCGCCACGCGGATGCCGCGCGCCAGGGCGTCGTCATACAGGCGGCTGGTGGAAATGCCGGCCGGCAGCTCCATCCACAGGCTGATGCCGCCGGGCGGCAGGCTCAGGCGCGTGCCCGGCGGAAAGTACCGGGCGATGGCCTGGGCGCCCGCCTCGCGCTGCGCGCGCAGCTGCCCGCGCATGCGGCGCATGTGGCGCTCATAGGCGGGCGAATCCACGCTCCGGGCCGCCAGCAGCTGTGACCACGACTGCATGTTGCGCGTGCGGGCGAACTTCAGCATCTGCACGCGGGCATGCCAGCGGCCCGCGCTCATCCAGCCCTGCCGCAGGCCGGGCGCGAAGCTCTTGCTGAGCGAGGCGCAATAGATCACCTGGCCCGCGTCGCCCGGGCGGTCCCAGGCCTTGGCCGGCCGCAGGGGCACGGGCGATTCGACGAATTCGCGGTAGATGTCGTCCTCGATCAGGGCCAGCCCGTATTCGACGCAGAGGGCCACCAGCCGCTCCTTGTGCGCATCGGGCATGACGCTGCCCAGCGGCATCTGCAGGTGCGGCACCACCACCACGCCCTTCAGACGCGGCTCGTTGCGGGCCGCCAGCTCCAGCGCCTCCAGCGAGATGCCGGTGCGCGGGCTGCTCGGAATCTCCAGCGCCCGCAGGCCGCGCACCTCGATCGCCTGCAGGATGCCGAAGAAGGTGGGCGACTCGACCGCGATGACGTCGCCCGGCCCGGCGATGGCGTCGAGCGCCAGGTTGACGGCTTCCGAGTTGCCGTGCGTCGCGCCGATGTCGTCCGGCGACAGGCTGACGCCGAAGGTCAGCGCATGCCGCGCCATGGCCTGCTGGAACTCCGGGTGCGTGGTGGGCGCCGAGGGCCCGTAGACCAGCACGTCGGGCTGCTCGCGCAGCAGCTGCGTGGCCAGCCGGTTGAGCGCGGCGGCATCGAACAGGCTGGGCGCCGGCATGGCGCTGCCCAGATCGAGCACGCCCGGGCCGGCGAGCCTCGCCTTCTCCAGAAACAGCGAGATGCGCTCGTTGATGCCGGCGAACACCTGCGGGTCGGGCTGCAGCGGCTCGTGGAGGTCGGGCTCGCGCACGGTGGGCAGCGCATCGGCCCGCTGCGGGCTGCGCACGAAGTAGCCTACCCGCTCGCGCGCTTCCACGCGGCCGTCGGATTCGAGCTGCCGCAGCACCTGCAAGGCCGTGGTCAGGCTGACACCGTGGCGCTGGCACAGCTCGCGCACCGAAGGCAGGCGCATGCCTGGCGCCAGCGTGCCGGCGGCAATCGCCTGCTCGTACAAGGCCGCCAGCTGGCGGTAGCGCGGTGCGTTGCCGCCCGCCGGCCGGGGTGCCGCCGCGGCCCCGGCGGGGTCGGGCAAGGGGGGATGGACGGAGTGGAGGGTCATGGGAGCACGGCGCGGGCTTGGAGGCGGCGACAACGATCATGCCAAAGCCCGCCTGGGCCGGGCAGATACAGGCAGGCGGGCCAATCACCATAACAGCGCAGAAAAATCCACGGCTGTTATGGACCGGTGGATCGGCGCCTGTGCCTGCCGCGACCGGGCCGTGAAACCTAAGCTCAAGGCCATTCCTGAAAGCTGTCTCACCCCCCGTTTTCAGGCCACTCACCGCTCAAGGAGCCCTCCATGCCTTCCAGCCCCATGCCGAACACCACCGCCGCCCGCGCCGCCGGCGCCCTGGCGAACGCCGCTGCGCGCACCGACCTGCCCGCCCGCTCCAGCACCTGGGTGAGCCTGCCGCCGGGCGCCACGCTGCAGGTGGAAAGCGGCCGCATCCGGCTGGCCGGCGGGCCGGCGATGTGCGGACAGGTCTTGCTGGCGAGCGGCCTGCCCCACCTGCTGGAGGCCGGCCAGGCCTGGTGCGTGCCATCAGGCGGTGGCGCGGCCTGGGTGCAGTTGACGAACGCCGGCCCGGACAGGGCGTGCGTCGCGCTGGCCGACCCCCCTCCGGCGCCCGCCCGCTTTGCCGCATGGACCAGCGCCCTGGCAGGCCTGCCGGCACGCCTGGCGGGCTGGCGGCAGCGGGCGCGGGCGACGGCCACTGCCGGCGCCACATCGTAAGCACCGCAGGCATCGCAGGCCTGAGGTCGCCCTGCTGATTTGCGAGCGCTCCGGCCCGCCCCACCCGGGCCTCAGCGGTCTCAGCCCTTGCGCGTCCACACCGCGGCGAAGAAGCCGTCGGTCTGGTGGGTGTGGGGCCAGAGGCGCAGGTTCCGGGTGCCGGTGGCGCCGCCGCTGCACAGGCTGGCGGCGTGCTCCACCTTCAGCTGGGTCAGCAGCTCGCCCGCGTCGGCCGGCACGAAGTCGGGGTGCGCGGCGCCGAAGGCATCGGCGATGGCTTCGTTCTCCTGCGGCAGCACGCTGCAGGTGGCGTAGACCAGCCGGCCGCCGGCTTTCAGCAGCCGGGCAGCGCTGGCCAGGATGGCGGTCTGCTTGGCGGCCAGCTCCTGCAGCGCCTCGGGCGACTGCCGCCACTTCAGGTCGGGGTTGCGGCGCAGCGTGCCCAGGCCGGAGCACGGCGCATCGACCAGCACCCGGTCGATCTTGCCGGCCAGGCGCTTGACGCGGTCGTCGCGCTCATGCGCGATGGCGGCCGGGTGCACGTTGGACAGGCCGCTGCGTGCCAGCCGGGGTTTCAGCGCATCCAGCCGGTGGGCCGACACGTCGAAGGCATAGAGCCGGCCGGTGTTGCGCATGCTGGCGCCGATGGCCAGCGTCTTGCCGCCGGCGCCGGCGCAGAAATCGACCACCATCTCGCCGCGCTTGGCGTCCAGCAGCAGGGCGAGCAGCTGCGAGCCTTCGTCCTGCACCTCGATGGCGCCGCGCACGAAGGCGGGCAGCTTGGTGAGCGCCGGCTTGCCATCAACGCGCAGGCCCCAGGGCGAATAGGGCGTGGCGACGGCCTGGATGCCGGCCTGGGACAGCTCCTTCTGCACCTCGGCCCGCTTGTCCGACAGGGCGTTCACGCGCAAGTCGAGCGGCGCGCCCTGCTGCATGCTCTCGGCCAGCGGCCAGAAGCCGTCGCCCAGCTGCTCCTTGAGCGGCGCGACCAGCCATTCGGGCAGGTTGTGGCGGTGGCGGTCCATCAGGTCGCCGGGCTGCAGGGTGTCGCACTGCTCCAGCCAGTTCTTCTCCTGGTCGTTGAGCGCGCTTTTCAGAAAGTCGCGCGGGCCGTGGAAACCCAGGATGGCCAGGCGCCGCTCCTTGGGGCCGCTGCCGGAGCGGGCGAGTTGCTCGAACAGGAGCTTCTTGCGCAGCACGGCGTAGGTGGTCTCGGCGAGGGTCGCGCGCTCGCGCGGGCCCAGCGAGCGGTTGTCGCGGAAGAACCGGGAAACGACGGAATCCGCCGGGTGTTCGAAGGTCAAGGTCAGCCTGACGAGTTCGGCGCAGGCGTCCAGAAGGGCTTTAGGGTGCATGGGGCGATTGTCCCATCGCGGCCCGCGCTGCCGGGCCGGCGGCGGCACCCCGTGCCTGCCCGGGCGCGCCGTCCAGCATCAAAATGACCACCAGCGCTCATTCATCCAGCGCCGGCAGCTATAATTTTTATAGCAATACACGCACTCGCCATGAACACCATCCCGCAAGACGACGACCTCCCGCCGCTCCCCGACCTGCCCGCCGGCCGCTACCGCCACTACAAGGGCGGCCTCTACGACGTGCTGGGGCTGGCGCGCCACAGCGAAACGCTGGCGCCGATGGTGGTGTACCGCGCGCTCTACGGCGCGCACGGCCTCTGGGTGCGGCCGGCGGCCATGTTCCAGGAGACGGTGGTGATCGAGGGCGTCGCGCAGCCGCGCTTCGCGCCGGTACGGGACTGATCCTGCGCCGGAATTTCAGGCGAAATCCGGCTCCAGCGCCGACTGCGCAAGCGCCTGTAGCTATCGATTGATGAGCAAACCCAGCACGGCCGGCGGGTAGATCGCATGCTCCTGCGCCTGTACGCGGGCGGCCAGGCTGCCGGCCGTGTCGCCCGGCAGCACCGGCACCACACCCTGCGCCAGGACGGGGCCGGCATCCAGCTCGGCCGTCACCTGGTGCACCGTGCAGCCGGCCACCTTGCAGCCCGCGTCGATGGCGCGCTGGTGGGTATGCAGGCCGGTGAACGCCGGCAGCAGCGAGGGGTGGATGTTGACCAGCCGCCCGGCGTAGTGCGCCACGAAGCCCTCGGTCAGGATGCGCATGAAGCCGGCCAGCACCACCAGCGCCGGCTGGTGCACGTCGATGGCGGCGGCCAGCGCGGCGTCGAAGTCCTCCCGCGTGGCGTGCTGGCGGTGGTCCACCACCTGGGTGGCGATGCCCTGGGCGCGGGCCAGCGCCAGGCCGCCCGCGCTTTCCTTGTTGCTCAGCACGGCGGCCACCCGCACGCCGTGGCGGCCGGCCCAGTCCTGCTCGCGGGCCTGCTGCACGATGGCTGCCATGTTGGAGCCGGCGCCTGAGATCAAAATCACGATGTTCTTCATTTGCCCGCAATTATCCCGTCCGCCATGCCCTTCGATCCCCGCACCCAACCCCTGACTCCGATCCAGGCACGCGTGCTCGCCACGCTGATGGAGAAGTCGCGCACCGTGCCCGACAGCTACCCGCTCACGCTGAACGGCGTGGTGGCCGGCTGCAACCAGAAGTCCGGCCGCGACCCGGTGATGCAGCTGACCGATGCAGAGGCGCAGGAGGCGCTGGACGCCCTGCGCCAGCGCACGCTGTCGGTGGAGATCGGCGGCAACCGGGCGACCCGCTTCGAGCACAACTTCCCGCGGGGCGCGGGCGTGCCCGACCAGTCGGCGGTGCTGCTGTCGCTCTTGATGCTGCGCGGCCCGCAGACCGCCGGCGAGCTGCGCATCAACGCCGAGCGCTGGCACCGCTTCGCCGACATCTCGTCGGTGGAGGGCTTTCTGAACGAGCTGGCCGAGCGCAGCGACGAAAAGGGCGGCCCGCTGGTCGTGCTGCTGCCCCGCGCCCCGGGCGCCCGCGAGCCGCGCTGGGCGCACCTGCTGTGCGGGCCGGTGGACGTGGCCAGCCTGGCCGCGGCCCCGGCCGGCGGCGAAGGCGGCACGGGAGGACTGGCCGGCCGCGTGGCCGCGCTGGAGGCGGAAGTCGCCGAGCTGCGCGGCGTGGTGCGCCAGCTGTGCCAGGAGCTGGGCATCGCCGCGCCGCAGCCGCCCGTGTCGCCGCCCGGACAGGACTGAAAAGCACGACCGTGCTACAACAGTGAGATCGATACGACGGCTTTTCAGGACAGGAGACAGGCTGCATGGATCTCGCATTCACCCCCGAAGAACAGGCCTTCCGAGAGGAAGTGCGCAGCTGGGTCCGCGCCCATCTGCCGCAGGAGACCGCGCACAAGGTGCACAACGCGCTGCGCCTGTCGCGTGACGATCTGCAGGGCTGGGCCAGGATCCTCGGCAAGAAGGGCTGGCTGGGCTACGGCTGGCCCAAGGAATTCGGCGGCCCGGGCTGGACGGCCGTGCAAAAGCACCTCTTCGAGGAGGAATGCGCGCTGGCCGGGGCGCCGCGCATCATTCCGTTCGGGCCGGTGATGGTGGCGCCGGTCATCATGGCTTTCGGCAATGCCGAGCAGCAACAACGCTTTCTTCCCGGCATCGCCAGCGGCGAGGTGTGGTGGAGCCAGGGCTACAGCGAGCCGGGCTCGGGCTCGGACCTGGCCTCGGTCAAGACGCGCGCCGAACGGGTGGGCGACAAGTACATCGTCAACGGCCAGAAGACCTGGACCACGCTGGGCCAGCACGGCGACTGGATGTTCAACCTGGTGCGCACCAGCACCGAGGGCAAGCCGCAGACCGGCATCTCCTTCCTGCTGCTGGACATGAAGTCGCCCGGCGTCACCGTGCGGCCGATCAAGCTGCTCGATGGCGAATGCGAGGTCAACGAGGTGTTCTTCGACAACGTCGAGGTGCCCGCCGAGAACCTGATCGGCGAGGAGAACAAAGGCTGGACCTATGCCAAGCATCTGCTCTCCCACGAGCGCACCAACATCGCCGACGTGAACCGCAGCAAGCGCGAGCTGGAGCGCCTGAAGCGCATCGCCAAGGCGGAAGGCGTATGGGACGACCCGCGGTACCGCGACCAGATCGCGCTGCTGGAGGTGGACATCGTCGCGCTCGAGATGCTGGTGCTGCGCGTGCTCTCCAACGAGAAGTCGGGCAAGAACTCGCTGGACATCGCCGGGCTGCTGAAGATCCGGGGCAGCGAGGTCCAGCAGCGCTATGCCGAGCTGATGATGCTGGCCGCCGGCCCGTTCAGCCTGCCCTTCATCGAAGAGGCGATGGAGGCGGGTTGGCAGGGCGACGCTGCCGCTGGGGCGCTGGGTGGATTCCCGGGCGGGGATGTGGCGAACGCGCCGCTCGCATCGACCTACTTCAACCTGCGCAAGACCACGATCTACGGCGGCTCCAACGAGGTGCAACGAAATATCGTCGCGCAGACCGTTCTGGGCTGACGCCCGGAACGGTCCGCGCGGGGCGCGACAGGACTGCTCCCCCTTGCCTCCTCCGCGAGGGGGTTCCCGCTAGAGCTTCGCTGATCTTTGTCGGGGTTGCACAAGCGCCCTGCCCTGATCGGCTTTTGGAGACATGACATGGATTTTGATTTTTCTGAAGACCAGCAATCGTTGCGCGATGCGGTGCGCCGCTGGGTCGAGAAGGGCTACGGCTTCGAGCGCCGCCAGCGCATCGTGGCGGCGGGCGGGTTCGACCGTGCGACCTATGGCGAGCTGGCCGAGCTGGGCCTGACCGCGCTGACGGTGCCCGAGGCCCACGGCGGGCTGGGCCAGGGCGCGGTGGACGCCATGGTGGCGATGGAGGAGCTGGGGCGCGGCATCGTGCTGGAGCCGCTGGCGCAGGCCTTCATCGTGAGCCGCGTGCTGGGCGACCATGCATCCCAGGCCGTGCAGGCCGACTGGCTGCCGCGCATCGCGAGTGGCGAGACGCTGGTGGTGCTGGCCCACCAGGAGCGCAAGGCGCGCTACCGCCTCGACATTTGCGAGGCAAAAGCGGCTCCAGCGCCCGATTCATATACGCTGACAGCTATCAAAAGCATAGTGCCCGCCGGCGACCAGGCCGACGCCTTCCTGGTGCCCGCGCAGCTGGACGGCCGCATCGCGCTGTTCCTGGTCGAACGCTCGGCCCCTGGCGTTGCCACCCGCGGCTACCGCACGCAGGACGAAGGGCGCGCCGCCGAGGTGCAGTTCGACAGCGCCCCCGCCACCCTGGTCACCACGGACGGCCTGGCCGCGCTGGAGCTGGCGGTGGACGTCGGCATCGCCACCGCCTGCGCCGAAGCGGTGGGCGTGATGGACCAGACCCTCGCGCTGACGGTGGACTACATGAACCAACGCAAGCAGTTCGGCGTGCCCATCGCCAGCTTCCAGGCCCTGCGCCACCGGGTGGCCGACGCGAAGATGCAGCTGGAGCTGGCCCGCTCGATGAGCTACTACGCCACGCTCAAGCTGGGCGAGGCGCCGCAGGAACGCCGCCGCGCGCTGGCCCGCGCCAAGGTGCAGCTGGGGCAGTCGATGCGCTTCGTGGGCCAGCAGTCGGTGCAGCTGCACGGCGGCATCGGCGTGACCGACGAATACATCGGCAGCCACTACTTCAAGAAGCTCACCCAGCTGGAAATGACCTGGGGCGACACGCTGCACCACCTGGGCGTGGTGTCGGACTCCATGCGGGACACGGCGGGCGTGTTCGACTGAACGCCTGCCGCCCTGGCACCCCACGCGTGCGGGGCGCCAGCGCGCCATCAGGCGCGGCAGGCAAAAAAAAACCCACAGGAAGAACCTGTGGGAATTCGCTGGTCGGGCCGGCAGGAGCCGCCGGTTTGCTCACTGCTCAGTGCTTGTGCCCTTCGTGGCTTTCACGCTGCTTCATGCTTTCGACGATGTTCACCGTGACGCCATTGGGCAGCACCATGTCGGCCGGCTTCATGCCGGCCTTGCAATCCCCCAGCCGCCGGCCGCTGAACTGGGTGACCCCGCGGGCCTGGTTGCCAACAGGCTTGGAATAGGCCACTTCGAAGTCCCCCTGATAGGACTGCTGGAAGTCGCCCTGCAGTCGAATCCGCGCAGTGACGCGGTTGTCATGCACGAAACACACGGTCTGGACGGTGAACTGGCCGTCGACCTTCTTGACCGAGGTCTCGTGGCAATGGTCCTGCCCGGGCACCACGGCGAGCATGGTGACCGCATCCACGTCCTTCGTCGTGCACTGCAACACCTTCTGCTGGCGCATGACGGACTGGCCCGCCCCGATGATCGACACCTCCCACAGACCGGGCTTGCGAACGGGCAGGTCATCGGCGCGGGCCGGCGACACCCATACAAAGCCAGCCGAGAGTGAGACAGCGGCAACGCACAAGAGGATTTTCTTCATGGAGCAGGGGCAATGGGGGTGCCAGAGCCCCGTGGGGCGTCTGGCGAGGTTCGCGTAGCGCTGTGAGCGATGGATCGGATCAGTGTTCAGGCCACTTCAACCGCCGAACCTGCGGCGATGCAGCCAGACCATGAAAGCCAGCAGCCCTGACAGGAGGATCATGCCCCACTCGGACAGCGTGGGAACGGGCGCAGGGCCTGCAACCGCCTCGAACCGGAACACCGCCGTACAGTCGGCCGCCATGGCGGGCACGGTGTACGTGGTGAAGGCCGCGTCGAAGCTGCCGCCCGTGCACGTGCTGGAGGCATCCAGCAAGGCACGCAAGCCGGCACCGGGAGTCAGCGTGAACACGGCGCTGGAGCCGGGCATCACGGACTGCGAGGCCGGCGACACGGTGCCAGTGCCCGACAGGACCGATGCGGTCGCGACGGGGTTGGGCACGAACGCGAACGCTGCAGAGCAGGCACCCGCCACGGCCGGGATGGTGTAGACCGTGGTGTCGGCATTGAAGCTGCCGCCCGTGCACGTGCTGCCGGCCGCCAGGGTGGCGCGCTGCCCGGCCCCGGGGGTGAGCGTGATCACCGCCGTGCCACCCACGGCTACCGATTGGGAAGCGGGGCTGGCCGCGCCGTTGCCCGAGGCCACCGACGCCGTCACTGCCACCGGGGGCACGAACGCGAAGTTGACCGTGCAGTCGCCCGTCACCGGAGCAATGGTGTAGGTGGTGCCGGACCAGGTGCCTGCAGCGCAGGTGCCCGTGGTCGCGCCTCGGGTGTAGCCGGTGTTCGGCGTCACCACGTAGGCGGCGGAGCCACCGGTCACCACGGTCTTGGGCGCATTGGGCGTCAGGGAGCCGCCGGTGCCCACCGTGGGCGTGACCGTGGACACGCCGGTATTCACGAAGCTGAAGTTGATCGTGCAAGTTTGCGCGATGGCGTTGGTGGTGTAGGTGCTCCCGACCAGGGCGCCGCCGGTTTGCGTGCCGCCCGCTGCGCAGTTGTCGGTGACGACGGGCGCATACCCTGCGTTGGGCGTCACGGTGAACGACGTCGTGCCACCAGGCGCCACGGGCTGCGTGACGGCGGGGGTGACCGCGCCGTTCGCACCCACCGTGGGTGTCACGTCCAGGGGCACCGTGAAGTTGGCCGTCACGGTCTTCGCGGCATCCATGGACACCGTGCAGCTGGGGGCGGTGCCGGAGCAACCGCCACCGCTCCAGCCGGAGAAGATCGACCCTGAAGGCGCAGTGGCATACAGGATGACCTGAGAGCCGCCGGGCGCATTGGTGGTGCAGGTGGCGCCGCAGCTGATGCCCGAAGGCACCGAGGTCACGACTCCCGTGCCGACCTTGCTCACCGTCAGCGCGAACAGGCCCGAGCCGACGGGATCAGCGTCGGTGGCGGTGTCGTTGGAGTTCTCGCGATCCCTCACGCCCGCTGGCGCGGTCACGGTGGCCGTGTGCAGGATGGTGCTGGCACCGCTGCCTGCCGGATCGGCCTGCGCGGAGATGGCGTAGGTGAGCACGCCGCCCACCGGGACAGGGCCTGGCAGGATCTGGCTGACCGCTCCGGAGCCCGAAGCCACCGGGCAGACCGCACCGCCGCTGGCAGTGCAGGTCCAGGTGACGTTGGTCAGCGAGGAGGGAACCGTCTCCTGGATGGTCGTGCCGGCCGGGACCGCCGTTGGTCCCGAATTGGTGACGGACATCGTGTAGTTCAGGGCCTGGCCCCAGATCACGGAATTTTGTCCGTCCGTCAGCGTCACGGCCAGGTCGACCAGCGGATCGGTCGTGATCTGGCTTTGCACCAGCGGTCCCAGCAGTGGAGAAATGGCGTCTCCCACGATGGAGTAGTTGCCATGGTTGATCGGGCCGGTGGTGGTGCCGGGCGTGATGAAGGTCAACGGAAGGGTTCCGCTGCTCCCCGGGTTCAGCGTTCCGACGGGGCAGGACACGGTGTCGATCTGGTTGCCGGCAGCGCCCGACGTGCTGACGGTGCAGGAGCCCGGCACGGACGACGGGTCGACACGCAGGTTCTTCGGCGTGCCGGCCGTGTTGTCCTGCGGCGACACGATGGTCACCACGGTGCTGGTGAGCGGAACATCGCCCTGGTTGGAGTACAGATAGCTGTACGTCACGTTGCTGGCGGCAGCCGCGTATTCAGGCGCGTCGGCCTTGATGCCCGGGCCTGGAAGGTTGGTGAGCCCGGCTCCGGAATCGACGTAGATGTGACCGGAGTGGCCGCCCGCGCTGCAGCCGGCTGCGATCACGGTGACCTTGACCTGATCGCCCACGTCCAGCACACCGGCGCCTGGCGCGATGTCGATGGTCTGCCAGTTGGTGTACTGGAAGCCGCCCACGGTCTGCCAGGGTACGCCGGACTGCCCGGAGAAATTGAACGTATAGAACAGCTGCTTGTTCTTCGTGACGTTGTACACCTCGACGAAGAAATAGGGCTGCTCCTCTGGCGAATGGCCCGGGTTTTGCAGCACGGGCGCGATGGCAAAGCGCACGTGCGCCTTGCCGTCGGCCGGGTCCACATCGCCCAGGGTCATCGTGGCGGTCTGGTCGATGGACGCAGCACGGTTGGAGGCACCCAGGTAGTTGATGCGAGCGCTCTTGGCGCCATACAGCGGAAAGCGCACCTGGTTGTTTACGTTGGTGTCCGCGCCATTGCCCACGGCATCGGTAGGCGCAGGGGTGGACGAGGTGTTGGTCGTGAGACCCAGATCGCTTTCGGTGTCAGGCGGAAAGTTGGCCGAAGGTATGCCCGAGCCGGGTACCAGCAGGTGACGGATGTTCCAGTTGGCCAGGTCGTTCTCGAACCCACCGTTCAAGAAGCCGGCGCGTGCAGACCCTGCGGCAAGCAGCAGGACGAGCAAGGTCAGCCATAACAACCCCGTGCGGCGCAGCAGCCTGTCAGGCCTTCCGCGCAGCGCTGCAAAAAAGTTTTCGGTGATCAATTTCCCATCTCCTCTGTGAAGCACTTTCTGTCGTCAAAACTTGCGGGCCGGGCACCACTGCATCTGCCTGCAGCCTTGCGCCAAGCCCAACCCATCAATGCAGGTGATTTCCGCGGCCCGTGGCTCGG
The DNA here is from genome assembly GCF_040365715.1 of Acidovorax sp. FG27. Classification (NCBI taxonomy): domain Bacteria; kingdom Pseudomonadati; phylum Pseudomonadota; class Betaproteobacteria; order Burkholderiales; family Comamonadaceae; genus Acidovorax; species Acidovorax sp. FG27. Next base: position 38,175 of record NZ_BAABVY010000015.1, on the reverse strand, counting down.
CATCCCTTCGAACCACATGCGCAGGAACGACGACCCGGCTCAGGAGGCCGGCACCGGCCTCGGCCAAACAAAGGCCGATGCGCCCCGAGCCTTGTCGGTCACTCAGCCCACGAATACCAGTCCCCGCCCGAACACCGATCGAACCGGCAAAGCCAGTCGGGTGGCCTCCAACGTCTTGCGGCGCAGACGAGTCAGCTGCGACTCGACCCGGTGGAACCCGTCTTCGGCGGCGTCGGCGCCCACCGCCTCGGTCAAGTCCTGCTTGGTCACCAGGGCACCCTGCTGCGCCATCAGGCAGCCCAACAGTTCCAGTTCCCGGCTGGTCAACTCCACGGCCTCCTGATTGGGCGCGATCAAGCGCGCACGGGAGCGGTCAAGCCGCCAAGCCGGCGCAAGCGCTGGCCTGGCCAGTTGCGACACCCCGCGGCGCAGTTGCGACCGGATCCCTGCCACCAGCTCTTCCATGTCCACAGGCTTCACGAAGTACTGGAGCGCACCCGAGTTCAGGCCGAGGATGCGGCTCTCCACTTCGGCCCTTGCCGTCATGAGTACGGCGGCTATCCCCATTTCGGAGAGTCGGCGCACAAGGCTCAGACCGTCTTCGCCCGGCAACCCTATGTCGACGACAACCAGATCCGCACGTTTGCGCAACAGCTGAACGTAGAAGTCCTCTGTCGACTCCGCCGACCAGGCGCGGAACCCTGTCTTTTCCAAATATCGACACACGTTGTTGCGGATGTCTTCGTCGTCTTCCACGACGGCTATCTCGAATTCCGGCAACATTCCAGAGATCAAACGTAAACAATTGATTCCGTATTGTCGATTGAGCCACGTTGCTGCTCCATGCACGAACACTCACAAAAACTCACATTCCGCTGGTTCCGGGCCGCCTCGCTCCGCCGGGTGTGCTGCTGGCTGCTTGTCGCCTTCGCGGTGCTGGAGACACTGGGTTGCGCGGCAGGGACGCGTGATGACGACAGCCGCCCGCCCTCGGGCATGCAAGGTCGCCTGTCGGTCGAGCGCATCAACGACCCCACCCATGCGCTCACGCCAGCGGACATAGCGGCGGCGGGCGAGGGCCGGATCGTCCCCAACATGCAGTTGCCGTTGAGCGCGGGCTATGTCAGCCAAACGGTATGGCTGCGCTTCCACAGCCCGGGCGCGGACGGTGGGCCAACATCCACGCTTTGGCTTCTGGCAGGTCCGAGCTATGTGGACTCGATCACGCTTTACCAACCGGACGAAAGCGCGCCGGGCTCGTGGAAGGCGCAGGCCTCCGGCGATCTGGTGCCCGGGCGCGAGAAGGCGGGAGTGCGGCAGCCGCTCTTCGAGTTGCAGCCCCACCAGCTGACACTCGTGCGCATCCGCACCACCAGCGCCATGCAGTTCGACGCCCGGGTGTTGACGGACTCTCAGCTGCGGCAGACGCTCGTCGAGGACGAGCGGCACCAGGGATTGTTCTTCGGGGTGCTGTTCGCCTTGCTGGCCGCTGTGGTGGGGGCCGCCGCGATCTTCCGCACACCGCAGCTCTACGGGCTGGCTGGACTGTGCACAGTGGGCTGCATCCACATCTTCAACCTGCACGGATACCTTAGCCTGTGGGTGCCAGCCACGATGACGGAATGGGCCAGCCACGCGGTCGGCATGGGGGCGTTTGCCCTCACCTCTGCCCTCGCGTGGCAGATCAGGCTGCAGCTGACCTCTGCGCAACAGCATCGGTCCATGCGCAAGGCCCTGTCCGTGGTCGCGTGCTTGGCGTGTGCCGGCGCCATCAGTCCTGTCGTCGGACTCTACGGTTCCGTCGCATGGATGAACCTGGTGCTGATGGGTGCGTGCGACGCGATGGCGATCACGCTGTGCGTGGCCACCCTGCACCGCCATCGGCGCAGCACAGTTCACGCGGTGCTGCTGGCGGCCTACATGGTGCATGCGGCGTCGGGCATTCTTCCCACCTTCTCGCTGCTGGGTTGGTTTCGCATGGAAGTGAACGCCACGCTGGTCTGGCAAACCGAGTCCCTGCTCTTCATGCTGTTGACGGCCTGCGCCGTCTTCGTCGAGATGGTGTTGCGGTATCGGAAGGCCACCGAGGCCCAGACGGCCGCGCTGCGGCACCTCGCGCAGTCGGAGCAGATCCTCGAGCAGCGCGTGGAACGCCGCACCACGGACGCGTTGCGGGCCCAGGCGGCCCTGGCCCAGGCCCTGGAAAGCGAACGCGCCTTGCGCCAGGAACAGCGCCAGTTCTTCCAGATGATCAGCCATGAGTTCCGGACGCCGCTGGCGGTGATCGACAGTGCCGCCTCGGAGCAGCTGAGCTTTCCCACGCATGCGCTCGAAGGCCAGATGGAGCGGGCGTCCCAGATCCGGCGGGCCTGCCGGCGGCTGACCTCGCTGGTCGACAGCTGCCTCATCACGGACCGCATGGACGCTTCGGGCTTTCACATCTTTCCAACCATGGTTGCGGTCAACGAGCTTCTGGAACACGCGGCGCAACTGGTGCGCTGGTCGCCGCGGCACCAACTGCGCCTGGTCACTCACGAAGCGCCCGATCAATGGATGTGCGATGCCACGCTGGTTCGCATCGCCTTGTCCAACCTGGTGGACAACGCGGTCAAGCATGCCAGGGGCGGGGAAATCGTGGTCACGGCGGCGGTGAACACCACCGGTCAGCTGGAGTTCTCAGTGTCTGACGAGGGGCATGGCATTTCGCCGGAATCGATCCAGCGGATGTTCGAGCAGTTCGAGCGCGGCGACCGGACGGACCGTACGCAGGGATTCGGTCTCGGGCTCTGGGTGGCGCGCAGGGTGGCCCGGTTGCACGGAGGCGATATCGATGTCGCCTCCCAGATCGGCCGGGGGACATGCTTCACCTTGACCATCGCCCGCCAGCGCGCGGCCAGTTGAGGCCCGCATCGGGATTCCGGGATAATCCCCCCCAATTTCCATGCAGCCGGGCCCAGCGCCCGGCTCTTACTTTTCCGAGTCCATGAGCGCCATCGCCCCCCAAGCCGACCCCAACCGCAAGCTCCTCGAAACCGCGCGCACGCAGATCGCCGACGGCCAACTGCAAGAGGCCGCGCGCACGCTCAACAAGGCGCAGCAGAAGATCCCCAACGACCCGCGCGTCTTCATGCTGGCCGGCCTCATGGCCGAGCAGGCGGGCAACATCCCCAAGGCCATCGATTCGCTGCGCCACAGCGTGGCCATCTCGCCGGACTGGGGCCCGGGCCTGCTGGAGCTGGCGCTGATGCTGGCGCGCCACCACCAGAACGACGAAGCCCTGCAGCTGGCCGAGAAGGTCGCGGCGCTGGAGCCGGGCAACCCGGTCGTGCTGGCGGGCGTGGTGGACATCGCCCACCGTGCCGGCCACACCGAGATGGCCGTGCGCCACCTGCGCCGCGGCCTGGAGATGGTGCCGGGCGACGTGCAGCTGCGCCGCCTGCTGGCGCGCGATTTGTCCTCGCTGGGCCAGCACGCGGAGTCGCTGCAGGTGTGGGACAGCCTGATCGTGCAGGACGCGGGCGACACCGAGGCGCTGCTGGGCCGCGTGCAGACGCTGCTGGCCGCCGGCAAGCCCTCGCAGGCCGTGGGCGACACAACGCGCCTGCTGGAGCTGGCGCCCGGCGATTCGGTCTACGCCTACTACAACGCGCTGGCGCATGGCGTGACGCCCGCGCACCAGCCCACCGAGCTCAACCGCAGCCTGTTCGACAACCTGGCGGAGATCTACGACCAGCACACCGTGCGCGGCCTGCGCTACCAGCTGCCCAAGATCGTGGCCGACCGCATCCTGGCGCGCTTTCCCGAGAAAGCCCTGAACGTGCTGGACCTGGGTTGCGGCACCGGCCTGCTGGGCGTGTGCCTGGGCCGGCTGGACGGCTACCTCATCGGCGTGGACATCTCCAAGAAGATGATCGAACAGGCGATCCGCCACGGCGTGTACGACCGCTTCCACACGGTGAACCTGCTGGACGCCCTGCGCGAGACGCCCGGCGACATCTACGAGGTGATGGCCGCGCTCGACGTGTTCATCTACGCGGGCGACCTGCGCGAAGCCATTCCCGACGCCTTCCGCATCCTCAAGCCCGCCGGCGACCTGTACTTCTCGTGCGAAGCCGCGCCGGAGGACGGCCCCGACCTGGTGCTGCAGGGCACCGGCCGCTACGCCCACAAGCGCAGCCACGTGGAGCAGCTGTGCCGCGACGCGGGCTTTCAGCCGGTGGACATCGAAGACATGGTGCTGCGCCAGGAAGGCGGCCAACCGGTGCAGGGCTTTCTGGTCACGGCGCGCAAGCCCGCCTGATCGGCACGCTGGCAGGGCACCGCCCCTGCCACCGCCACCTGACGCAAGCGCCCGGGACGGGCGCTTTTTCTTTGGCCCTACGCGGCCCCCGCGTCAAAAGCCCAGCGCGTGCGGCAGCCAGGTGGAGATCGCCGGCACGAAGGTCAGCAGCACCAGCACCACCAGGTGTGCGACGAGGAAGGGCGGCAGCTCGCGCGTGAGTGCCGCGAGGGGCACCTTGGTGGCCACTGACGTGACGAACAGCAGCCCGCCCACCGGCGGCGTGATCATGCCCAGCGTCAGGTTGACGATCACCACCATCGCGAAGTGGATCGGGTCGATGCCCAGCGCCGCCGAGATGGGCGCGAGGATGGGCACCAGGATCATCACGCCCGGCAGCGGCTCCATGAAAATGCCGAAGAGCAGCAGCAGGATGTTGACCGCGATGAGGAAGGTGACGGGCGAGAGGTTCCAGCCGACGATGGTCTCTGCCAGTTGCTGGGGCACGCCCTCCACGGTCAGCACCCAGGCGAAGGCGGCCGAGGCGGCCACCACCAGCAGCACCGACGCGGTGAGCAGCGCCGAGCGCGCGGCGATGTGCGGCAGGGCCTTCCATTCCAGCGTGCGGTAGACCCACTTGCCGCAGACGAGCGCGTAGAACACGGCCACGACGGAAGCCTCGGTGGGCGTGAAGATGCCGAAGCGGATGCCCACCAGGATCAGCACCACCAGCATCAGCGCGGGAATGGCGCGGATGCTGTTGGCGAGCATCTCGCGGCCGCTCGGGCGCGGCTCGCGCGAGCGGTAGTCGCGCTTGACGCAGACGCGCCAGTTGACGATGGCCATGGCCACGGCGATCAGGATGCCGGGCGCGAAGCCGGCGATGAAGAGCGCGCCGACCGAGACCTGCTCGTCCTGCAGCGCGTAGATGATCATGATGATCGAGGGCGGGATGATCGGCCCCACGATGGCCGTGCTGGCGGTGAGCGCCGCGGCATAGGCGCGCGAATAGCCGGCCTTGTCCATCATCTTGACCATCATCGAACCCGGGCCCGCCGCATCGGCCAGGGCCGAGCCGGAGATGCCCGAGAACAGCGTGAGCGACAGGATGTTGGCGTGCCCCAGGCCACCGCGCAGGTGGCCCACGAACTGCGCCGCGAAGCGCAGCAGCACCACGGTGAGCGCGCCGCCTGACATGATCTCGGCCGCGAGGATGAAGAACGGCACGGCCATCAGCGGAAAGCTGTCGATGCCGGTGAACATCTCCTTGAACACGATGAGCTGCGGATAGCGCCCGCCCACGAAGACCGCGATGGCGGCCGACATGGCCAGCGCGAACGCGACGGGAAAGCCCAGCGCCATGAGGACGATGGCGGAAACGAAGAGGGTGATGGCCATGGTGTCAGGTCCTTGCGCGGGTGCGTTGCCGGGGCATCAGAGCGAGGCCGCCGATTCGGCGTCCATTTCGTCGGACTCGGCGAAACGCCCGCCCAGGATGTAGCCGCGCGCTATGAACAGCAGGTGCACGAACAGCAGCACGAAGCCCACCGGCATGGCAGAGTAGATCCACGCGAAGGCGATGTCGGTGGCCGGCGTGGTCTGAAAGCGCGTGGCCCACACGTACTGCACCGAGAACCACGCCATCACCAGGAAGAACACGCCCAGCGCCACCACCACGAAGCCGCGCAGCACGCGCGCGGCACGCTCGCCCAGCACGTGGTGCAGGTTGTCGATGGCCACGTGGCCGCCGAAGCGCAGCACCAGGCCCGCGCCCAGGAAGGTGCCCCAGATCATGAGGTGCCGCGCGACTTCCTCCGCCCAGACGATGGAATCGCCCGTGGTGTAGCGCAGCACCACGTTGGCGAAGACGATGCAGGCCATGGCCAGCAGCAGGATGATGAGCAGCCAGCGGTTGCCGGCGACCAGGGCGCGCTCGAGGCGTTGGAGCATGGTGGGTAGTCTGGAAAAAACAAAGCCCGGACGCGGGGCCGGGCGGGCTGGCACGGTGCGGCGGCGCCCGGCTCGAGCCGGGCGGGCCGCAGAAGCCTTCACTTCACTTCACGCTGGTGATCTGGTCCAGGGTCTTTTGGCCGAACTTGGTGGCGTATTGCTTGTAGGCGGGCTCCAGCGCCTTCTGGAAGGCGCTCTTGTCCACCGATTCCACCACCTGCATGCCGGCGGCCTTGACCTCGGCCAGGCCCTTTTGCTCGACGTCATCGACGAACTTGCGCGAGGCCAGCGCGCCGGCCTTGGCGCCTTGCGTGAAGGCGGCCTTCTGCGCGTCGGAGAGGCCACCCCAGAAGCCGGGCGACACGATGAGCGCCATGGGCGCATACACGTGGCCGGTGAGCGACAGGTACTTCTGCACCTGCGGCAACTTGGCCGAGACGATCACCGACATGGGGTTCTCCTGCCCGTCGATGGTGCCCTGCTGCAGCGCGCCGATCACCTCGGGCCAGGACATGGGCGTGGGCGATGCGCCCAGCGTGCGGAAGGCGGTGATGTGCACCGGGTTCTCGGTCACGCGGATCTTCAGGCCCTTCAGGTCGGCGGGCGTGTTCACCGGGTGCTTGTTGTTGGTGAGGTGCCTAAAGCCCTGCTCGCCCCAGGCCAGCGCGATCAGGCCGCGCTTCTGGAACTTGCCCAGCAGCTCCTGGCCGAAGGCGCCGTCGAGCACGGCGCGGGCATGGGCCGTGTCGCGAAAGAGGAAGGGGATGTCCACCACGCCGACGTCGGGCACGAAGTTGCTCAAAGCGCCGGTGGAGACGATGACGGCCTCCACGGTGCCCAGCTGCAGGCCTTCGATCAGTTCGCGCTCGCCGCCCAGCGCGCTGGAGGGAAAGTGCTTGAACTTGATGCTGCCGTTGGTGGCCTTCTCCACCGATTCCGACCAGGCCTGGGCGGCGGCGCCGTAGTGCGAATTGACGGCCAGCGCATAGCCGAGCTTGACTTCCTTGGCCTGCTGGGCGAATGCGGGAGTGGCGGCGAAGCCGGCAACGGCAGCGGCCGAGGCAGCAGCCAGGGCCAGGCGGCGGGAAACGATGCGCATGGGAACGGTCCGATCTGTGAAGCCCCGCAGGGCCGGGTGACGAGAAAGCGAGGCGAAATTATCCCCCCTCGGCGGCGCGGCCCGTGTACGGGAAACCACGCGCCGCCCGCCTGCCCCCCGGCCTGCGGCGAGCCGCCCGGCGGCTCATTCCAGCAGCCGGGACGACTTGGGCACGTGCGCCAGCAAAAACTCCATCTGGTCCGTCAGGATGCGGCGGTTGCGCAGGATGAAGTCCTCCCAGAGGCTGGGCACGTAGGGCGCATAGAGCAGCGGCATGTGCGCCTGTTCGGGCGTGCGCGGGCCCTTGCGGTGGTTGCATGCGCGGCAGGCGGTGACCACGTTCATCCAGTGGTCCACCCCGTTGCGGGCGTAGGGCACGATGTGTTCACGCGTCAGCACGTCTTCGTGGAAGTGGCCGCCGCAGTAGGCGCACACGTTGCGGTCGCGCGCGAAGAGCTTCTGGTTGGTGAGGCCGGGCTTGAGCTCGAACGGGTTGATCGCCGGCACGCCCCGGGTGCCGATGATGCTGTTGACGTCGATCACCGACTGCTCGCCGGTGATGGCGTTGTGCCCGCCGCGAAAGCGCGCCACGTGGCCGCCCGATTCCCAGCGCACTTCGCCGGCGGCGTAGTGGATGACCGCCTGCTCGAGCGTGATCCATGATTGGGGCAGCCCCTGGGCCGACAACTTCAGGACCTTCACAACACGCCTCCTGCCGAAAGAACGAGGATCGGAACGCTGATGTCTCGCGGCGGCCGCGCCGGGCCGCCCAGGGAGATCGCCCGGCCTTGCCGCTGCACGCATCCAGCGCTCGCCGTGCGTGTCACGGAAACCGGCAGTCCCCTGGGGATGCTCTTCACGAATCACCGCGCCGTGTGCATCTGCGGCCTCAGGGGGTCTGCGGCGTTGCAAATCCTCGTGATAGCTGCGGCTATCACTGCGGTTTGCACCTTGCAGCCCATCCTGATCCGCAGTGCGCACTGGCCGCTCCATCCGTGAAGAGCATCCCTGGCGCACAATATACTCTTTTCATGACAAATTCGCGTCCAGCGCTTGATTTACCTGCGCCTGACGCTATCAAAAGCAGAGCAAACGGATGAAGATCTTCCGCGGCTTCCAACACCCGAGCATCGCCCGGGAATGCGCGCTCACCATCGGCAACTTCGACGGGGTGCACCGCGGCCACCAGGCGATGCTGGCGCTGCTGAACAACGAAGCCGCGCACCGGGGCGTGCCCAGCTGCGTGCTCACCTTCGAACCCCATCCGCGCGACTATTTCGCCGCCGCCCGCCAGCGGCCCGAGCTCGCCCCCGCCCGCATCGGCACGCTGCGCGACAAGCTGGCCGAGCTCGCCGCCTGCGGCGTGCAGCAGGCCGTGGTGCTGCCCTTCAACGAGCGGCTGGCCCGCCAGCCGGCGCAGGCCTTCATCGACGAGGTGCTGGTGGCCGGCCTGGGCGCCCGCTACGTGCTGGTGGGCGACGACTTCCGCTTCGGCGCCCAGCGCGCGGGCGACTATGCACTGCTCGATTCGGCCGGCCGCGAGCGCGGCTTCGATGTGGCGCGCATGAACAGTTATGAAGTGCACGGCCTGCGCGTCTCCAGCTCGGCCGTGCGCGATGCGCTTGCGCGTGGCGACATGGACGGCGCTGCCCGCCTGCTGGGACGCCCCTATGCCATCAGCGGCCACGTGGTGCATGGCCGCAAGCTCGGCCGTGAACTGGGCGCCAGCGCGGCGGGCGCTGCCGACGGCTTCCGCACACTGAACCTGCGCTTTTCGCACTGGAAGCCGGCCGCCAGCGGCATCTTCGCCGTGCGCGTGCATGGCCTGGGCGACACGCCCCTGCCCGGCGTGGCCAACTTGGGCGTGCGCCCCTCGCTCGACCCGAACGACGTGAACGGCGGCCGCGTGCTGCTGGAGACGCACTGCCTGCAATGGCCCGCCAGCCTGGGGCCGGAAGGGGCCTACGGTAAAATCATCCGCGTGGAACTCCTGCTCAAACTGCACGACGAGCTGAAATACGACAGCCTCGACGCCCTGACCGCCGGCATCGCCAAGGACTGCGACGACGCGCGGGCGTTCTTCGCCGGCAGCGCGCACGCCGAAACCCACCGCCAGACCACGCGCGACCGAATTTGACGATCCGCCCGACGCCGCCGCCCTCCACGCCGCGGCGCCGCCGCCGAACGCTCACCCCCTCCTCTTCCCTCGCCTTCCGGGCCGCCGCCCGGAAAGCCCCCAGGTCCTGCCATGTCCGAAAACCAACCCACCGCATCCAACCCCGCCGCCGGCACGGATTACCGCGCCACGCTGAACCTGCCCGACACGCCCTTCCCGATGCGCGGCGACCTGCCCAAGCGCGAGCCGGGCTGGGTCCAGGAATGGGAAGACAAGGGCATCTACAAGCGCCTGCGCGACGCCCGCCGGGGAGCGCCGAAGTTCATCCTGCACGACGGCCCGCCCTACGCCAACGGCCAGATCCACATCGGCCACGCGGTGAACAAGATCCTCAAGGACATGATCACCAAGGCCCGCCAGCTGGAGGGCTTCGACGCGCTCTATGCCCCGGGCTGGGACTGCCACGGCCTGCCCATCGAGAACGCCATCGAGAAGCTGCATGGCCGCAACCTGCCGCGCGACGAGATGCAGGCCAAGGGCCGCGCCTTCGCCACCGAGCAGATCGCCCAGCAGATGGTGGACTTCCAGCGCCTGGGCGTGCTGGGCGAATGGGACCATCCGTACAAGACCATGAACTTCGCGAGCGAGGCCGGCGAGCTGCGCGCGCTCAAAAAAGTCATGGAACGCGGCTTCGTCTACCGGGGCCTGAAGCCCGTCTACTGGTGCTTCGACTGCGGCTCGTCGCTGGCCGAATTCGAGATCGAGTACCAGGACAAGAAGAGCACCACCCTGGACGTGGCCTTCAAGGCGCACGACAACGCCAAGCTCGCCGCCGCCTTCGGCCTGGCCGCGCTGGACAAGGAAGCCTTCGTCGTCATCTGGACCACCACCGCCTGGACCATCCCCGCCAACCAGGCGCTGAACCTCAACCCCGAGATCACCTACGCGCTGGTGGACACGGGCGAGCGCATCCTGCTCGTCGCGGAACCGCTGGTGCAGTCCTGCCTGGAGCGCTACGGCCTGACGGGCCGCGTGATCGCCACCACCGCCGGCCGGCAGCTGGGCGGGCTGGAATTCGAGCATCCGCTCTACGACGTGGCCAGCGAGGACGGCAGCCACGGCTTCCGGCGCCTGTCCCCGGTCTACCTGGCCGACTACGCCACCGCCGACGACGGCACCGGCATCGTGCACTCGTCGCCCGCCTACGGCCTGGAAGACTTCAACTCCTGCGTGGGCCACGGCCTGGCGCTGGACGACATCCTGAACCCCGTGCAGGGCAACGGCGCCTACGCGCCGGACTTCCCGCTCTTCGGCGGCCAGCACATCTGGAAGGCCGTGCCGGTCGTCATCGAGGCGCTGAAGAACGCCGGCCGCCTGATGGCCACCAAGGACATCACGCACAGCTACCCGCACTGCTGGCGCCACAAGACGCCGGTGATCTACCGCGCCGCCGCGCAATGGTTCATCCGCATGGATGAAGGCGAAGGCGTGTTCACCGACCCGGCGCAAAAGCCCGCCCAGACCCTGCGCCAGATCGCCCTGGCCGCCATCGAGCAAACGAAGTTCTACCCCGAGAACGGCCAGTCCCGCCTGCGCGACATGATCGCCGGCCGGCCCGACTGGTGCATCTCGCGCCAGCGCAGCTGGGGCGTGCCCATCCCGTTCTTCCTGCACAAGGACTCGGGCGAGCTGCACCCGCGCACCTTGGAGATCATGGACCAGGCCGCCGCCATCGTCGAAGCCGGCGGCATCGAGGCCTGGAGCCGCGTGACGGCCGAGGAGATCCTGGGCGCCGACGACGCCGCGCACTACACCAAGAGCACCGACATCCTGGAGGTTTGGTTCGACTCGGGCTCCACCTTCTGGCACGTGCTGCGCGGCACGCACGCCGGCATGCACCACGACAGCGGCCCCGAGGCCGACCTGTACCTGGAGGGCCACGACCAGCACCGCGGCTGGTTTCATTCCTCGCTGCTGCTGGCCAGCGCCATCTTCGGCCGCGCGCCCTACCGCGGCCTGCTCACGCACGGCTTCACGGTGGACGGCCAGGGCAAGAAGATGAGCAAGTCGCTGGGCAACACCGTCTCGCCCCAGCAGGTGAGCAACAAGCTGGGCGCCGAGATCATCCGCCTGTGGGTGGCCTCCACCGACTATTCGGGCGACCTGGGTATCGACGATAAGATCCTGGCACGCGTGGTGGACGCCTACCGCCGCATCCGCAACACGCTGCGCTTCCTGCTGGCCAACGTGAGCGACTTCGACCCGGCCACGGACGCCGTGCCCTTCCCGCAGATGCTGGAGATCGACCGCTACGCGCTGACGCGTGCCGCCGAGTTCCAGGCCGACCTGCTGGCGCACTACCAGGCGTATGAATTCCACCCGGTGGTCGCCAAGCTGCAGCTCTACTGCTCGGAAGACCTGGGCGGCTTCTACCTCGACGTGCTGAAAGACCGGCTCTACACCACCGCCCCCAAGAGCCTGGCGCGCCGCAGCGCGCAGACGGCGCTCTACCAGATCACCCACGCCATGCTGCGCTGGATGGCGCCGTTCCTGTCGTTCACGGCCGAAGAAGCCTGGAAGACCTTCGGCAGTTCGGACTCCATCTTCCTGGAGACCTACCAGCCCATCGCCAGCGCCGACGAAGGCCTGGCCGCCAAGTGGATGCGCCTGCGCGCCATCCGCGACGTGGTGAACAAGGAAATCGAGGCGCTGCGCGCCACCGGCCAGGTGGGCTCGTCGCTGCAGACCAACCTGACGCTGACGGCCGCGCCGGAAGACCACGCCCTGCTGGCCAGCCTGGGCGACGACCTGAAGTTCGTGTTCATCACGTCCGCTATTGAATTGGTAGCAGGAGACGACTTATCCATCGGCGTCAAGCCCAGTTCCGACGCGAAATGCGAGCGCTGCTGGCACTACCGCGCCGACGTGGGCGCGGACGCCGCCCACCCCACCCTGTGCGGCCGTTGCGTGAGCAACCTGTTCGGCGCGGGCGAACAGCGGGAGCACGCATAAATGGCCCGCGGCGCATCCGGCTCCTCCCTCTCGCTCAAGCCGTCCGCCGGGGGCGGCTCCGTCTGGCCCTGGCTGGCCTGGGCCGTGCTCATCCTGGTGGCCGACCAGTTCACCAAGACGCTGATCCTCGGCTATTACCGCCTGGGCGACGCGACCTACATCACCAGCTTCTTCAACATCGTCCGCGCGCACAACACGGGGGCGGCGTTCTCGTTCCTGGCGGACGCGGGCGGCTGGCAGCGGTGGCTGTTCACCGCCATCGGGGTCACGGCGGCGCTCTTCATCGTGTGGCAGCTGCGCAGCCATCCGGGGCAGAAGCTCTTTTGCTTCTCGCTCTCCAGCATCCTGGGCGGCGCGGTCGGCAACGTGGTGGACCGCATGATGCACGGCTACGTGGTGGACTTCTTCGACTTCCACCTGCGGGGCTGGCACTTTCCGGCGTTCAACATCGCTGATGCGGGCATCACGATCGGGGCTGTGTGCCTGATCGTGGACGAGCTGCTGCGGGTGCGGCGCGGCCGCTGACCGGCGGCGGGGCGAGCGAGCGAGCGCGTCTCGCCCGCACATCACGAGCCCGCGCCATGCGGGCTTCTTGCTTTCCGCCGGCCGAAAAGCCGGGCAGCGGCCTGCTGCCGTAGTCCGGCTCCTACACCGGGGCCGCCGCGTGCGGCGCATACTCTCGGCCCCCGACGCAGGGCGTTGACAGCGCCGCGCAAGGCCCGAACCGGCGGCGCGGGCCCGGCTTCTGCTATCGAAGCAGGAGTATGCTGTACCGCTTGTCCGCGAGCCCGGCGACCGCCCTCCGCACCCCCGCGTGCCTTCCGCACCTTCCCGGCACAGGACCCGATTTTCCTTTTTCATGAAGCATTTGTTGAATCTCCTGGCAGCCGTGGCGCTGCTCGTCTGGGGCACCCACCTGGTGCGCACCGGCGTGCTGCGCGTGTTCGGCGCCAACCTGCGCACCATGCTGGCCCGCAGCATGGGCAACCGCTTCACCGCCGCGCTCTCGGGCATGGGCGTGACGGCGCTGGTGCAGTCCAGCACGGCCACCTCGCTGATGACCTCGTCCTTCGTCGGGCAGGGCCTCATCACCCTGCCGGCGGCCCTGGCCGTGATGCGCGGGGCCGACGTGGGCACGGCGCTCATGTCGGTGCTGTTCTCGTTTGACCTGTCGTGGCTGTCGCCGCTCTTCATCTTCGTGGGCGTGGTGCTGTTCATCTCGCGCCAGGCCAGCACCGCGGGGCGCGTCGGCCGGGTGCTGATCGGTCTCGGGCTGATGCTGCTGGCCTTGGAGATGGTGGTGCAGGCCAGCGGGCCGATGCTGTCCTCGCCCATCATCAAGGCGATGCTGGGCTCGCTCAACAGCGACATCGTGCTGGAAGTGGTGATGGGCTCGCTGCTCGCCATCCTGGCCTATTCCAGCCTGGCCATCGTGCTGCTGATCGCGGCGATGGCGGCCTCCAGCGTGGTGCCGCTCGACGTGGCGCTGGGCCTGGTGCTGGGCGCCAACCTGGGCAGCGGCCTGCTGGCGGTGCTGACCACGGCCAAGTCGGCCGTGGAGGTGCGACAGGTCACCGTGGGCAACCTGGTCTTCAAGCTCATGGGCGTGGTGCTGGTGGCGCCCTTCATCGGCCTGTGGCTGCGGCACGTGCACCCGCACCTGCCGGGCGCGGCGCAGGGCGTGGTGCTGTTCCACCTGGGCTTCAACGTGGTGATCAGCCTGGGCTTCATCGCCTTCACGCAGTGGGTGGCGCACTGGGTGACGCGGCTGCTGCCCAAGCCGCAGGGCGTGCAGAGCCGCCGGCCGCACCACCTCGACCCGTCCGCCCTCTCCACGCCCTCGCTTGCCATCTCCTGCGCCGCGCGCGAGGCGCTCTACCAGGCCGACGTGGTGGAGACCATGCTGGTCGGCGTGCTCGACGTGATCCAGAAGAACGACCTGCAACTGGCCGAGCGGCTGCGCAAGATGGACGACGAGGTGGACGAGCTGTATTCGTCCATCAAGTACTACATGACCAAGATCTCGCGCGAGGCGCTGGGCGAGGAAGAGAGCCGGCGCTGGACCGACATCATCAGCTTCACCATCAACATGGAGCAGGTGGGCGACATCATCGAGCGCGTGCTGCTGGACATCGAGGACAAGAAGATCAAGAAGGGCCGCCAGTTCTCTGAAGCCGGCACGGCCGAGATCACCGAGCTGCACCGCCGCCTGATCGACAACCTGCGCCTGGGGATGAGCGTGTTCCTCAACGGCAACGTGCGCGATGCGCAGAAGCTGCTGGAAGAAAAGGCGCGCTTCCGCGACCTGGAGCGTGCCTACGCCGCGACCCACTTGGTGCGCCTGTCCGACAAGACCGTGCCCAGCATGGAGACCAGCTCGCTGCACATCGACCTCATCAGCGAGCTCAAGCGCATCAATTCGCATATCTGCTCGATCGCCTATCCCATCCTCGATTCGGCCGGGGCGCTGGCGCCCAACCGGCTGCGCGTGGCGAGCGCGCCCGCGCCGGAGGCGTCCCTGCCCTCCTGAGCCACGCGCTGGGGCCGCGCTGGCGCGTCGGGACGGCTCTGCGGCGGGCTTGGCCCGCCGTCCTACGGTGGCCCTTGCCACCACGGCTTAACCTGTGGCGAGAGGGCCGCCCTCGCCGCTGCAGAACCCCGCGACCTGCCTGCCAGGACCCTGCGGGACTGCCCTGGAGTCCGGTGGCCCGCCGTTTCGCCCATTTCCAGGAGCCCACCATGTCCACCAGTCCCCGCAAGCCCGCCAGCGACGAACCCGAGGTCACCCAGGAACGCGACGTGCCGCTCGACGGCACCGATCCGGTGGGCGAGGACATGATGAAGGAAGTGCGCAACGAGCGGCTGGAAGTGCCGCCCGGCGAGGAAGAGCAGGCGGAGCGCGCCAAACGTTGAGTGCCGCCTTGCCGCTTGACGTCGCCGTCAGGCGAAGTCGGCCACCAGCAGCTGACGGGCCCGCTGGGTGAACTCGGGCTCGCCCGTCCGCGGCGCCAGCACCACGAAGCGGGCCTGCGGCAGGGCCGGCAGCTTCCATGCGGCGGGCAGCACCCGCACTCCGTCGCACAGGGCCGATGCGTTGAGGCAGGCCACGCCCAGGCCCGCCGCCAGGGCCGACTGCAGCCCCGCCACGCCCGAGGCCATCAGCGTGACCACGAACGGAACGCGGCGGCGCTGCAGCAGGGCAACCGTGAAGCGGTGCAGCGAACAGGTATCGGGCAGTGCCAGCAGGTGCAATGGCGCCCCGGCGGCAGGCGGCGCGCCCAGAGACTGCGCCGCCCCCATCCACCGCAGCGGCTCGCGCCGCAGCACAACGCCCGCCTCTGAACCTGACCCGGTCCCGGGCGCCTGGGGCAGCCGCATCGTGATGCCCACGTCGAACGCACCCTGCGCATAGGCGGCCTCGATCTCGCCGCTCTTTTGCACGCTGACCTGCAGCCGCACCCCCGGGTGCCGGTCCTGCAGGCGCGCCAGCAGCGCGGCGAGTTCGGCGGGGCGGAAGTAGTCGGTCACGCCCAGGCGCAGCGTGCCTTGCAGCGGCACCCCGTGCAGGTCGCGCCACGCGGCCTCGCTCATCGCCAGCAGCTGGCGGGCATGGGCCAGCAGGCGCAGGCCCGCCTCGGTCGGCGCCACGCCGGCCTTGGAGCGCACCAGCAGCGGCTGGCCGGCCCGCTCTTCCAGCTTGCGCAGCTGTTCGCTGACGGCCGACTGGGACAGGAACACCCGCGGTGCCCCGGCCGTCACGCTGCCGGCGTCGGCCACCGCGATGAAGGACTGGAGCTGGTCGAGGGGAAAGTGCTGCATGGTGGTGGACCGATCCAACGGGTATGCCGATGGATGGCATCGCATCATCCCGCTTTTCTGCTGAAAGGAGAAGTCCAACAATGGCCTTTCCAACAACTTCTTCGCTTCGAAGGCCCCACATGCCCCACATCGTCATCCACCTCAGCGGCACGCCCGATGCCGCCCTCGCCCGCCGCGCGGTCGATGCCGTCGCCGAGCCCACCCAGCGCGTGCTGGGCAAGCAGCTGGCCGTGATCGCCACCACCGTGCAGTTCATCGCGGCAGACCAATGGTTCGTGGGCGGCGCGTCGCTAGCCGAGCTGGGCCAGAACGCCTTTCACCTGGACATCAGCATCACCGACGAGACCAACACCAAGGCCGAGAAGGCGCGCTACCTGCGCGAGATCCACGCGGCCTTCGCCGCGCTGCTGCCGCGCCTGCACGAGGTGAGCTACGTGCACCTGATCGATGCGCGGGCGGCGGCCTACGGCTGGGGCGGCCGCACGCAGGAATGGCGCCACCAGCAGGCGGGCGTGTAGCCCGCCGCGGCAACGCGGGCGGGCGCCGGATTCAGCGGCGCGGTGGCTCGGCACCGGCGGGCGCCACGGCCGCAGCCACGGTCGCAGCCGCCGCCACCGGCTCGGCCGCCTCCGGCCGGCGGGCATACCGCTGGGCCAGCACGGCGCACAGCATCAGCTGCATCTGGTGGAACAGCATCAGCGGCAGCACCAGGGCGCCCACGGCGCTGGAGGCGAACAGCACCTTGGCCATGGGCACGCCGCTGGCCAGGCTCTTCTTGGAGCCGCAGAAAACGATGGTGATCTCGTCCTCCTTCGAGAAACCCAGCCGCCGGGCGAGCAGCGTGGTGGACACGATGGCCAGCGCCAGGATCACCGCGCAGACCAGCAGCAGCCCCAGCAGCGCGCCCAGCGGAATCTGCTGCCACAGCCCCTCGATCACGGCGGCGCTGAAGGCGGTGTAGACCACCAGCAGGATGGAGCCCTGGTCCACGTACTTCAGCGCCCCGCCGTGGCGCTTGATGAAGCCGCCGATCCAGGGCCGCAGCAGGTGCCCCGCGATGAACGGCACCAGCAGCTGCAGCATGATGCGGCCGATGCTGGCGAGCGTGTCGGCATGCTGGGCCGAGCCGCTCCCGTTGACCATCTGCGGCATGAGCAGGCTGACCAGGAGCGGCGTGATGACGATGCCCAGCAGGGTGGAGGCCGACGCGCTGCAGATCGCCGCCGGCATGTTGCCGCGCGCCATGGCGGTGAAGGCGATGGCCGACTGCACGGTGGCCGGCAGCACGCAGAGGTAGATCACGCCCAGGTACAGCTCGGGCGTCACCAGCGGCTCCAGCACCGGCCGCAGCGCCCAGCCCAGCAGCGGGAACAGCACGAAGGTACAGGCCACCACCAGCAGGTGCAGCCGCCAGTGCGATATGCCGGCCACGATGGCCTCGCGTGAGAGCTTGGCGCCGTGCAGGAAGAACAGCAGCGCGATGGCCGCGATGGTCAGCCCCTCGAACGCCCGGGCCACCAGGCCGGAGGCGGGCAGCACGCTGGCCAGGGCGACGGTGGCCAGCAGCGCCAGCACGTAGTTGTCGGGCAGGAATCGGGGTCGGGCCATGGCGGTTTCGGATCAGGGTGAATGAACGGGAAGGCTCCGATTGGAACCTAGCCCCATCTAGAAGTGAAATGGATTCGAGTGATGGTTCTATGATCTCGGCGCATGAATGTCACCCTGCGCCAGCTGCATGTGTTCCAGGCCGTGGCCACCCACCGCCACTTCAGCCGCTCGGGCGACGCGGTGGGCCTGACGCAGCCTGCCGTGAGCCGGTCCATCACCGAGCTGGAGGCGCAGCTGGGCGTGAAGCTGGTCCACCGCACCACCCGCGAGGTCGAGCTGACCGAGGCGGGCGCGAGCCTCGCCGCCCGCCTGCCGCGGCTGCTGGACGAGCTGGAGGGGCTGTTGCTGGACGTACGCGGCATCGGCACGGCCCGCCGCGGGCGGGTGCGCGTGGCCAGCAGCCCCACGCTGTCGGCCCACCTGCTGCCCGACTGCATCGCCCGCTGCCGCGAGGCGCTGCCGGGGGTGGAGCTGCTGCTGCTCGACCGCATCCAGAACGACGTGCTGGCCAGCGTGCTCTCGGGCGAGGTGGACTTCGGCGTGGTGATCGACCCGAGCGAACGGGACGCCCTGCACTGCGAGACCATCCTGACCGACCCGTTCTGCCTGGCCTGCCCGCCCGGCCACCGGCTGGCCAGCCGGCGCCGGGTGCGCTGGGCCGACCTGGCCGGCGAACCGCTGGTGCTGCTGGACCATGCCTCGGGCAGCCGCCGCCTGATCGACCGGGCGCTGGCCGCGCACGCCGTGCCGCACACGGTGGCGCAGGAAGTCGGCCACCCCACGACCATCTTCCGCATGCTCGATGCCGGCCTGGGCATCTCGGTCATCCCGACGCTGGCCGTGCCGCCCGAGGGGCTGCAGCGCCTGGTGGTGCGCCCGCTGGCGCCGCGCATCGACCGCGCCATCATGCTGGTGCACCGCAAGGGCCGCGCCCTGTCGCCGCTCGCCCAGGCCGCATGGGAGCTGGTGCGGGACGTGGCGCGCAGCCGGACGGCTACCAGCCGTAGTAGCCCGCCAGCACCAGTGCCGCCTCGGGCGTGAACGCGCCGGCGGCAAGGCGCGCCTGCACTTCCTCGGCGGGCCAGGCCTCGAAGCGCTCGACCTCGCCATCCTGATTCACGGGCTCCGTGCCCGCCGGCACGGTGGCGCTGAACCAGTCGATGCGCTCCTGCATATAGCCCGTCTCCGCGCCCTCACCTCCCCCATCGCCGCCGTCGCCGCCGGCCTCGCACGGCCGGGCGAAATCGACATGGCCGCCGTGGGCCACGCGCTGCAAGGTATCGATCGCCAGGCCCGCCTCTTCCCAGGTCTCGCGGGCCAGGGCCTGCTCCAGCGTGTCGGCGGCGGAGACCATGCCGCCCATGGTCGTATCCCACATGCCGGGGTTGGAGGGCTTGCTGAAGGCGCGCTGCTGCACCCAGAGGTCGCCCTCGGGCGTCGCTGCCACCAGGTGCACCGCCCGGGTGGTAATGCCCAGCGGCCGCACCGCCCCGCGCTCCACGGTGCCGATGCGCCGGCCGGCGGCGTCGCACACGGCCAGTTGCTCGTCGCGCCAGGGGCCGCAGTGGCCGGTGGCGCGCAGCACCCGCGCCAGCGCGTTCAGGGCGTCGGTGGCATCTAACTCTCCTACATCCGCCGCACCCAGCTGCCACGCCCAGCCGTCCGAACGCTCCTCTTTTGATAGCTGCCAACGCTCATCCAGCAAGCGCCGGGCAGCGATTTGTCCAAAAACCTGGGCATCCACCGACCCGACCGTGTGCCCGCCCACCGCGAACGGCAGCCGGGGCCGTGCGGGCGGGCGTTGCGCGCGGGCGCGGGCCGCATCGACCCAGCCGGGCCGGACCACCACGGGTGCGCTCACGGCAGAGTGAGGATGGTGCAGCCGGTGGTCTTGCGCGCCTCCAGGTCGCGGTGCGCCTGCTGCACATCGGCCAGGGGGTAGCGCTGGTCGATGTGGATCCTGACCTCGCCGCTTTCCACCACCTTGAACAGGTCGTCGGCCATGGCCTGGGTGGCCTCGCGGCTGGAGATGTGGGTGAAGAGCGTCTGGCGCGTGACGTAGAGCGAGCCCCTGGCGCCCAGGCTGCCCGGCGCGAACGGCGGCACCGGGCCGGAGGCGTTGCCGAAGCTGGCCATCAGGCCGAAGGGGCGCAGGCATTCGAGCGACTTGTCCCAGGTGTCCTTGCCCACCGAGTCATAGACCACCTTCACGCCACGGCCGCCGGTGATCTCCTTCACCCGCGCCGCGAAGTCTTCGCGGGCGTAGTTGATCGCGTGGGCCGCGCCGTTGTCCAGCGCCAGCTGGCATTTGGCGTCGGAGCCGGCCGTGCCGATCAGCTGCAGCCCCAGGGCCTTGGCCCACTGGCACGCGATCAGCCCCACGCCGCCGGCGGCGGCATGGAACAGCACGAAGTCGCCCGGCTCCAGGCCCTCCACCGGGCGCGTCTTCTTGAGCAGGTACTGCGCCGTCAGGCCCTTGAGCATCATGGCCGCGCCGGTCTCGAAGTCGATGCCGTCCGGCAGGCGGCAGACGTTCTGCGCCGGCATCACGCGCACCTCGCAGTAGCTGCCGGGCGGGTTGGCAGCATAGGCGGCGCGGTCGCCGGCCCGCAGGTGGGTGACGCTCTCGCCCACCGCCTCGATCACGCCGGCGCCTTCCATGCCGATGCCGGCCGGCATCTGCAGCGGGTACAGGCCCGTGCGGTGATAGACGTCGATGAAGTTCAGGCCCACCGCATGGTGGCGGATGCGCACCTGGCCCGGGCCGGGCTGGCCCACCTCGACGTCGGTGACATGCAGTTCTTCGGGGCCGCCATGCTGGCGGATCTGGACGGCGAGGCTCATGGAAATCGGTCTCCTGGTGCAGTGGGAACGAGGGGAAAGTCTGCGGGACGGCTCGCGCGTGGAATGCGGGCACGCGGGGCATCCTGCCATGTTTCGGCGGGCCGTGCTGGCGCCCGCCTGCGACTACAGTTGCAGCCCATGACGCAACGACTCTCGCCCGCCACCGTGGGCATGCTGGCCGCAGCGCCGCTGCTGTGGGCCGGCAACGCCGTGGTGGGCCGGCTGGTGCACACGCTGGTGCCGCCCCTCACGCTGAACTTCATCCGCTGGGCGCTGGCCTTCGCCATCCTGCTGCCGCTGGCGCACGGCGTGCTGCGGCCCGGCAGCCCCGTTTGGCCGCACTGGCGGCGCTTCGCACTGCTGGGGCTGCTGGGGGTCGGCTGCTACAACGCGCTGCAGTACCTGGCGCTGCAGACCTCCACGCCGCTCAACGTCACCCTGGTGGGCGCGGGCCTGCCGGTGTGGATGCTGGCCATCGGGGCGCTCTTCTTCGGCGCGCCGGTCACGCGGCGGCACGTGCTGGGGGCGGTGCTGTCCATCGCGGGCGTCGCGGTGGTGCTGAGCCGTGGCGAGTGGGGGCAGCTGGCGGCCTTGCGGCTGGTGCCGGGCGACCTCTACATGGTGCTGGCCACGATGTGCTGGGCCTTCTACAGCTGGCTGCTGTCGCGCACCAGCGAGCCGGCCTCGGTGCGCGGCCACTGGGCCGCCTTCCTCATGGCGCAGATGGTGTTCGGCCTGGCATGGTCGGGCGCCTTCGCGGGGGCGGAGTGGGCCGTGGCGCCGCGCCACGTGGAATGGGGCTGGCCGCTGGCGGCCGCGCTGGCCTTCATCGCCGTGGGGCCCGCCGTGCTGGCCTACCGCTGCTGGGGCGTGGGCGTGCAGCGGGCGGGGCCGGCGGTGGCCGGGTTCTTCATCAACCTCACGCCCCTCTTCGCGGCGGTGCTGTCGGCGGCCTTCCTGGGCGAGGTGCCGCATCTCTACCATGCCGTGGCCTTCGCGCTGATCGTCGGCGGGATCGTGGCCTCGTCGCGCCGCTGAACGGCCCGCCGCCAGGCCGGCTTGGACCATAAAAATAGGCCGTAACGCCCGTCGTATGGGCGCCTGTTGCTATCAAGTAAATAGCGTTTCGATCATTCCGCCAGTGGGCGCACCGGGGCGTCCGCCAGCGCGCGCAGCGCCTGCGCCGGCATGGGCCGGCCCAGCAGGTAGCCCTGGTACAGGTCGCAGCCGTGGCGGGCGAGGAAGTCGCGCTGCCCGGCGGTTTCCACGCCCTCGGCGATCACCTCCAGCTCCAGGTTGCGGGCCATGCCGATGATGGTCTGCACGATCACGTCGTCGGTGTGGCGCACGCCCAGGTTGCGCACGAAGGACTGGTCGATCTTGAGCTGGTGCAGCGGCAGCTGGGTGAGGTAGGCCAGCGACGAATTGCCGGTGCCGAAATCGTCCACCGAGAAGCGCACGCCCTTGGTGCGCAGCAGGTGCATCTTGGCGACGGTTTCCTCCACGTTGTCCAGCACCATCGATTCGGTCAGCTCCAGGTCGAGCAGATGGGGACGCACGCCCGTGTCCTGCAGGATCTGGATGACCTGCGGCACGAAGTCGGGCTGGTGGAACTGCCGGGCGCTCACATTCACCGACAGGTGCAGATCGCGCAGCGCCGGCTCCTGCTGCCAGAGCGCCAGCTGCTCGCAGGCGGTGCGCAGCACCCAGAGGCCCAGCGGAATGATGAATTCGCTGTCTTCCGCCACGCCGATGAACTGGCCGGGCAGCACCATGCCGCGCTCCGGGTGCTGCCAGCGCAGCAGGGCCTCGGCGCCCACGAGCGCCCCGCTCAGCTTGAACTGCGGCTGGTAATGCAGCACGAACTGCCCGGCGGCCAGGCCCTCCTGCAGGTCGTGCTCCAGCCGGGCGCGGGCGCTGATGGCCTCCTGCATGCCGGGGTCGAAGAAGCACAGGCCGTTGCCGCGCTGGGCCTTGACCTGGTACATGGCGATGTCCGCCTGCTTGAGCAGCTCGGCGGCGGACTGCGGCTTGTGGCCGAACAGGGTCGCGCCGATGCTGCAGCTGCTCTGGTGGCTGTGGGCGCCCAGCAGGTAGGGGCGGTTGAGCTGGTGCAGGATCTTCTCGCCGGTGCGGCGGGCGGCGGCTGCGGCCTCGCCCTCGTCGGGGGAAAGGTCGCGCAGCATGACCACGAATTCGTCGCCGCCCAGGCGGGCCACCGTGTCGGTGATGCCCACGCTGTCCGACAGGCGCCGGGCCACCTGCTGCAGCAGTTGGTCGCCCACCTCGTGGCCCAGGGTGTCGTTGAGCGTCTTGAACTGGTCGAGATCGAGGAACAGCAGCGCGCCGCGCTCGCCCGACCGCTCGGCGGCCGACTCGGCCTGGTGCAGCCGGTCCAGCAGCAGGCGCCGGTTGGGCAGGCCGGTGAGCGGGTCGTAGAAGGCCAGGCTCTCGATTTCGGCCGACGCGCGCCGGATGTCGGTGACGTCGTGGTAGGAGATGACCATGCCGCCGTCGGGCGTCTGGCGCTCGGTGATCTGGATGCAGTGGCCGTTGCGCAGCTCCTGCTCGTGCGTGCCCCGGGGAAAGCGCTGCAGCAGCATGCGCTTTTCCACCCAGTCGCGCCGCTGCGCCTCGGTGCCCGCGGGCAGCTGGTAGGGCGAGCAGAGGCTGAGCATTTCCTCGAAGGGCATGCCCACGCGCAGCGACGGGATCACCCAGGGGTAGATCTCCTCGAAGCGCAGGTTCCACTGCCGCACGCGCTGCTCGGCATCCAGCAGCAGAAAGCCCGTCACCAGCGACGAGAGCGCCTGCTCCAGCGTGGCCTGCGACTGCGCCATGGCCCGCCGGGCGCGGTGCAGGCGGTTGAGGTAGGCCACGGAAAAGCCCGCGATGGCGAGCAGCGCGGCGCCGAAGAGCAGCGCCACCACCACGATGGTGTTGCGCTCGCTGCGCCAAGTCTCCAGCGCGTCGCGCAGCGGCAGGCTGGCGGAGATCCACAGGTCCGGATAGAGAATGGGCCGCGCCACCACCATGCCGGGCGTGCCCGAGAGCCGCGCCGGCTGTTGCCAGCGTGCGGGGGTGGCGCCACCCGCGCCTTCCGGCGGCGGCGCCTGCTCGCCCAGGGGCTGCACCGTGGCCGCGCGGCGCACCTCGCCGCGGCTGGAGATGCCCAGCAGCACGTCGCCGGCGCCATGCTCCATGGTCACTTCGAGCGCGGGGATGTCGCTGCCCTGCATCAGCACGGACACCAGCATGTTCGAGGGCACCTGCGCCAGCGCCAGCAGCCGCTGGCCGCTGGGCATCTGCACCGGCTTGGCGAAGAAGATCACCCGCTCGGAGCTGGTGAAGCTCACCGTGGGCGCGCTGGCCACCAGCACAGGCACGGCCTGGCCCAACGCCTCGTCGAAGAAGCCGGGGGGCAGATCGCGCGCCGCGTGCAGGCCGGCCTGGTCGGACGCGGCCACCACCGCGCCGCCTTCGTCCATCAGCGCCACGTAGCGCACCATCAGATTCTGCCGTGCGGCGCTGCGCAGCAACTGCCGCGCGCCCCGCCCGCCCAGTTCGGACGGCTGGCTGGTGGACAGGTCGAGCAGATCGCCCGTGCTGGCCAGCAGCACGTCGAACGAAAGAAGCGCCCGGTTCATCGCCGATTCCGCCCCGGAAGCGAAACGCCGGACCTGCTCCTCGCTCTCGGACAGCGCCGTGTTGCGCGCGTTCAGGATCAGCGACGAGGCCGCCAGCCCCAGCGCGGCGAGCAGCAGGCCCACGCCGGTCCAGACCGCGAAGCGGGTGCGGGAGGTCGTGGAGCCCATCATCGACCGGGAGCCGGCGTGCCGACCCGGTTGTCCGCCCCGATGGTGCGATCCCAGATCTCGTCGCAGCGCACCGTGCAGCGGCGGCGCCACTTGGGCAGCACGGAGGTGCGGAACACCTCCACGCGGCGCAGGTCGTCGCGTTCGGAGACGGGCACCAGCACCATCGCGCCCTTGCGCCCGTCACGGCATGCGGCCTGGCCCGTGTTGCAGGCTATGCCCTGGGCGGTGTCGCGCTCGGCCTGGGCCCAGATGGCCGCCTGCAGCCGGCCCAGCTCGGTGCGCAGCAGCGTGCGGGCCTCGGCCGGCAGGGCGTTCCACGCGGCGCGGTTGGCGCCGAAGACCGCCATGCCCCAGTTCAGCGGCAGCGGGTACAGGTACGAGGCCACCAGGTCCAGGCCCAGGGTGTTGCCGGACATGGCGCCGGTGACCGCGCACTCCACGTCGCCGGACTCCAGGCTGGCGCGCTGCTGGTTGAAGGCCGTCACCACCGGCTCGGCGCCCAGGGCGGCGACGAAGTCCGCCTGCGCCGGGGAGGACACCCGCACCCGCCGCCCGGCGAGGTCGTCCAGCCGCGCCAGCGGCTTCTTGCAGAAAACCACCTGCGCCGGATAGACGTAGACCGCCAGCAACTCCACGCCATGCTCGTCGCGCAGGGCCTGCTCCAGGTACGGCCGGAAAGCGGCCGAGGCCCGCCGCAGGCTGGCGATGTCGGCGCTCAGGCCGGGCAGGTCGACGGCCGCGTACTGCGGGTATTGGGCGGAAAAGGAGCTCATCAGCGCGGTGCCGAAGGGCACCACGCCCAGCTGCAGCAGGCGCAGCATCTCGACGCCAGGCACGCCCGCGCGGTCGAAGGGAACGATGTCGGCGACCAGCCGGCCGCCGCTCAGGCGCGGCAGCTCGCGCGTCCAGAAGGGCTCTTCGAACTGGGTGTACTGCGTGACCAGGCCCAGCCCGCCCACCACCCGCAGCCGGATCGGCGCGTCAGGGCTCTTGTGCGGGCGGGGCCGGGCGGCCGCCGGCTTGGGCCCCGGGGCCGACGCGGAGCCGTCGCCCGGCGTGCCTGCGTCCTGCCCCGCTGCGGCCCATGGCAGCGCGGCCAGGCACGCGCACAGTGCGAGCCGGCGCACTGCGCGGCGAACCGACGGGAATAACGACGACGGCATCACAACTCCTCTGGACCGGGCACGAGAGCGAATCCACCGTGGCCATTGTGATCGGGTTTTGGCGGCGCCAAAGCCGGGAAAAGCGGCAGCCGCTCCCGCCCGTCAGAAGGTACCGGGATAGGCGCCGCCGTCGGCCAGCACGTTCTGCCCGGTCATGTAGCCGGCATGCACGCTGCAAAGGAAGGCGCAGATGGCGCCGAATTCCTGCGGGGTGCCGTAGCGCCCGGCCGGTATGGCGGCCTGCTGGCTGCGGCGCACGTCGTCCACGCTCTTGCCCGACTTGGACGAGGCGGCCTGCACGGTGGCGGCCAGGCGGTCGGTGTCGAACTTGCCCGGCAGCAGGTTGTTGATGGTGACGCCCCGGGCGGCGATGCCGCTGCGCGACGCCCCCGCCACGAAACCCGTCAGGCCGCTGCGCGCGCCGTTCGACAGGCCCAGGATGTCGATGGGCGCCTTCACCGCGCTGGAGGTGATGTTGACGATGCGCCCGAAGCCGCGCCCGGCCATGCCGTCCACCGTGGCGCGGATCAGCTCGATGGGTGTCAGCATGTTGGCGTCGACCGCCCGGATCCAGGCGTCGCGGTCCCAGTCGCGGAAGTCGCCGGTGGGCGGGCCGCCGGCGTTGGTGACGACGATGTCGAACGCCGTGCCCGGCCCGCCCGCCACGCCGAAAGCCGCGGCGCGGCCCTCGGGCGTGGTGATGTCGGCGGCCACGGCCAGCACTTCGGGTTGGGGGCCCTTGAAGCCTCCCGCCCTGGTGGCGTCTGCGCCTGCTGCTATCAAATAAGAAGCAGCCTGCTGCAGCGCCTCGGCGTTGCGCGCATTGATGACGACGTTGACGCCTTCACGCACCAGCGCCTCGGCGCAGCCCAGGCCCAGCCCCTTGCTGGCGCCGCAGACCAGCGCCCATTTTCCGGCAATGCCCAAATCCATAAGTCGTTCGCTCCGTTGATTCGTCGAAGGGTGCGGCGGCCCTAGGGCCGCCTCGGTTCGCGAAGATGATAGTGCGGCGCGCCCGCCCCGGCCGGCTGCCGGCGGCAGCTTTCCGCCAGGCACCGCGCCGTGGGCGAGGCACGGCGTCAGGCCGAGGGCCGGCGTGCCATGCGGGTGAAGACGTAGATGCCCGCGATCACCAGGACGGTGCCGGCGGCGACGGTCGGCGTGAACGGCTCGCCCAGCAGCCACACGCCCAGCAGGATGGTGGACAGAGGGCCGATCATGCCGGTCTGCGCCGTGAGGTCGGCGCCGATGCGCTCGATGGCGAGCATGACCAGCAGCACCGGCACCGCCGTGCAGAGCGTGGCGTTGAGCAGCGACAGCCACACCACCTCGGGCGCCACCAGCGCGGCGGACCAGGGCCGCAGCACGGCGAACTGCAGCAGGCAGCACAGGCACGCCACCGTGGTCGCCAGCCCCACCAGCCGCAGCGCGCCCAGGCGGCGCACCATCTCGCCGCTGTAGACCAGGTAGACGGCGTAGCTCACCGCCGAGAGGAACACCAGCAGCACGCCCCAGGCCACGTGGGGGCCCTGCAGGCTGGCCTCTGAGCCGAACACCAGCAGCACGCCGCAGTAGCTGATGCCCATGCCCACCATCTGCGGCCAGCGCACGCGGCGCCCGTACAGCGCCCAGCCGAGCAGCACGACCAGGGTGGGATTGAGATAGAGGATCAGCCGCTCCAGGCTGGCGCTGACGTAGGCCAGTCCCGCGAAGTCGAGGAAGCTGGCGAGGTAGTAGCCGGTGAACCCCAGCCACGCCACGCCCGCCCAGTCGCGCCGGGTGAGCGGGGCGCGCCCCCGGCTGGCCCACCACGCCATGACCGCGAAGATGGGCAGCGCGAACAGCATCCGGTACATGATGAGCGTGACCGCATCCACCCCGTGCCGGTAGGCCAGCTTGACGATGATCGCCTTGCCGCTGAAGGCGATGGCGCCCAGGAACGCGAGCAGCAGCCCGGTGGCCTGGGATGGCGGAGCGGGCGAGGACGGCGGCGTTGACGGCGGCGGTGGAGAGGAAGGCAAGGTGGGGGGTTCCGTGGGAGCGGCGGTCGGCCGGAGCGGCACTCCGGCCCGGCAGGCCTGGTTCAGGCCGCATGCCGCCGGCGGTGTGGCCGCGATCGGGGTGCTGCCCGCATTGTCCGCGCCTGGACGGCTCCCCAACGCAAAACGGCACCCGAAGGTGCCGTCTCGATTCGCCAGCCCAGCCGTCGCGCAAGGGAGCGGCGGCGGGTGGCGGCGGTGTGCGGGAGCTCGTCAGTCTTCGACGAAGGCCTCTTCGCGCTTGTTCTTCACCGCGGGCAGCAGCACGATGATGAGCAGCAGCACGGCGGCGACCAGCAGGCCGGCGGAGATCGGACGCGTGACGAACACGCTCCAGTCGCCGCGCGACAGCAGCAGGGCCCGGCGCAGGTTCTCTTCCATCATCGGCCCCAGGATGAAGCCCAGCAGCAGCGGCGCGGGTTCGGTGCCCAGCTTGTGGAACACGTAGCCGATGAAGCCGAAGATCCCCACCAGCCACACGTCGAACGTGTTGTTGTTGGTGCCGTACACGCCCACCGCGCAGAACAGCACGATGGAGGGGAATAGCCAGCGGTACGGCACCGTCAGCAGCTTGATCCACATGCCGATCAGCGGCAGGTTCAGGATGATCAGCATCGCGTTGCCGAGCCACATCGAGGCGATCAGGCCCCAGAACAGTTCGGGGTTGCTGGTCATCACCTGGGGACCAGGCTGGATGTTGTGGATCGTCATGGCGCCCACCATCAGCGCCATCACGGCGTTGGGGGGAATGCCCAGCGTCAGCAGCGGGATGAAGGAGGTCTGCGCACCGGCGTTGTTGGCCGACTCGGGAGCCGCCACGCCGCGGATGTTGCCCTTGCCGAAGGGCACTTCGCCCGGTTGCAGCTTGGTCTTCTTCTCGATGGTGTAGGCCGCGAAGGCCGCCAGCAGCGCGCCGCCGCCGGGCAGAATGCCGAGGGCAGAGCCCAGGGCCGTGCCGCGCAGCACGGCGGGGATCATGCGCTTGAAGTCCTGCTTGGTCGGGAACAGGCCCTGCACCTTGGCGGTGAACACCTCGCGGTCTTCTTCCGGCTTGGACAGGTTGGCGATGATTTCACCGTAGCCGAACACACCCATGGCGATCACGACGAAGTTGATGCCGTCGGTCAGTTCGGGAATGTCGAAGCTGTAGCGGGCGACGCCCGAATTCACGTCGGTACCCACCAGGCCCAGCAGCAGGCCCAGCACGATCATCGACACGGCCTTGAGCAGCGAACCGGAGGCCAGCACCACGGCACCGATCAGGCCCAGCACCATCAGCGAGAAGTATTCGGCGGGGCCGAACTTGAAGGCGACTTCGGTCAGCGGCGGCGCGAAGGCGGCCAGGATCAGCGTGCCCACGCAGCCGGCGAAGAACGAACCCAGGCCCGCGGCGGCGAGCGCCGGACCGGCCCGGCCCTTGCGCGCCATCTGGTAGCCGTCGATCACGGTCACCACCGAGGATGACTCGCCCGGTAGGTTCACCAGAATGGCGGTGGTGGAACCCCCGTACTGCGCGCCGTAGTAGATGCCGGCCAGCATGATGAGCGCGGCCACGGGGGGCAGCGCGTAGGTGGCGGGCAGCAGCATGGCGATGGTCGCCACGGGGCCGATGCCCGGCAGCACGCCGATCAGGGTGCCCAAGATACAGCCGATCAGGCAGTAAATCAGGTTCTGGAAGGTGAAGGCGACGCCGAAGCCGGTCGCCAGGTTGTCAAACAATTCCATGGTCGTCGATGCTCCTGCTTAACCCGAAATGAAACTGGGCCACACAGGGAACTGCAGCTTCAGTGCCCACACGAAAGCCACATAGCTGCCCACCGCCAGCACCGTGGCGAGGATGAACACTTCCTTGGCGTTGAAGGTGTCGCCCGCCAGGCTGGCGATGAACACCAGCCCGTAGATCGCCACGATCAGGCCCATGGCCGGCACGCCGAAGCTCGGCAGGCCCGCGAGCAGCACGCCGAAGGCGAAGTTGGATGCCAGGATGAAGAAGATCTGCTTCCAGGCCCATTTGCCGATCTTGTCGCCGCCGGCGCTCTCCACCACGGTGGAATAGAACACGATGGCGCTGCCCAGCACGGCCAGCAGAATGCCCAGGATGAGCGGGAAATAACCGGGGCCCATGCGGGCGCCATTGCCGACGGTGTAGTTGCTGGCACCCACGGCAAAGGCGACGCCGATGCCCATGAACATCAGCCCCGAGAAAAAGTCTTTCTGACTCTTGATTTTCACGAAAAAGCCTCCTTACGCGAACTTGACGGGCGATTGTGCAGTTCGCCCCTCATGCGTGCGTTGTGGATACCACCTACCGGGGACCTAGGGAAAACCGCAAGGCTCCACCGCAGGCGGGGCGGCGGGTCCTCCTCGCTTGCCGCGTGCAGCGATGGCGGCGGTGGGCGGCAGGCGCGGGCCCAGGCGCTTGGGAAGAGCGAGCGGGGGCGGCGTGGCACCGCCGGCCCGTCCGCTCCAGGCGACTCAATGCAACTCAATGCGGCGCAGTGCCGCTCAGTGCCGCTCGTGCTCCAGCGGCGGCGTGGAGGCGATGACTTCCTCCAGCGTGGTCAGCCCTTCGGCGACGCGCAGCGCGCCGGCCAGCCGCAGCGGGCGCATGCCGTCCTGCACGGCCTGGCGGCGCAGCTGGTCGATGGAGGGCGTCTGGTGGATGCGCTCCTTCAGCGATTCGCTCACGGTGAGCAGCTCGTACAGGCCCATGCGGCCCCGGAACCCGGTCATCCGGCATTCGACGCAGCCGACCGGCTTGAAGGGCTGGTAGCTGCCGTTGATCTTCCAGGGCTTGATGACTTCGGCCAAAGCCTCGGGCCGGGCGTCGGCATCGGGCGCGCGGCAGTGCTTGCACAGCGTGCGCACCAGGCGCTGCGCCAGCACGCCCAGCAGCGTGGCGTTGATGAGATAGGGCGGCACGCCCAGCTCCATCAGCCGGGTGACGGCGCTGGGCGCGTCGTTGGTGTGCAGCGTGCTGAAGACCAGGTGGCCGGTGAGCGCCGCCTGCACCGCCATGTCGGCGGTGGCCAGGTCGCGGATCTCGCCCACCATCAGCACGTCCGGGTCCTGGCGCATGAGGGCGCGCAGGCCCTCGGCGAAGTTGAAGTCCAGCTGCGGCTGCACCTGCGTCTGGTTGAAGCTGGGCTCGATCATCTCGATCGGATCTTCCACCGTGCTGACGTTGACTTCCTCCGTCGCCACCCGCTTGAGCGTGGAATACAGCGTGGTGGTCTTGCCCGAGCCGGTCGGCCCCGTCACCAGGATGATGCCGTGCGGGCGCTTGACGAGCTGCTCCCAGCGCTGCGCGTCGTGCTGCGAGAAGCCCAGCGCGTCCAGGTCCTTGACGGCGTTGTCCGGGTCGAAGATGCGCATCACCATCTTCTCGCCGAAGGCGGTGGGCAGGGTCGAGAGGCGCATCTCCACCTCGTCGCCGCGCGGGTTGCGGGTCTTGATGCGGCCGTCCTGCGGGCGGCGGCGCTCCACCACGTCCATGCGGCCGAGCAGCTTCACGCGGGCGACCATGGCGTTGAGCACGCCCATCGGCATCTGGTAGACGGGGTGCAGCACCCCGTCGATGCGAAAGCGGATCACGCCCTGCTCGCGGCGCGGCTCCAGGTGGATGTCGCTAGCGCGCTGGTCGAACGCGTACTGCCAGAGCCAGTCCACCACCTTGACGACGCCCTGGTCGTTGGCGTCCAGCTGCTTGTTGCTCTTGTTCAGCTCCACCAGCTGCTCGAAGCTGCTGGAGCCCGCGCTGCCACCGGCCTTCTGCGCGGCCCGCACCGACTTGGCCAGCGCATAGAACTCGGCCGTGTAGCGGTGGATGTCCAGCGGGTTCGCCACCACCCGGCGCACGGCGCGGCGCGACTGCCGCTCCACCTCGGCCACCCAGTCGTCGATGAAGGGCTCGGCCGTGGCCACCACCACCTCCTGCGCCGTCACCTGCACGGGCAGCACCTTGTGGCGCTCGGCATAGCTCGCGCTCATGGCGTCGGCCACGCGGCCCACGTCCACCTTCAGCGGGTCGATGCGCAGGTAGGCCAGGCCGCTGCGGCCCGCGACGTACTGCGTCAGCATCTCCACGTCGAGCGGCTTGCCGTCGGACTGGCGGGCTATCGCCACGTTGGCCAGGCGCACCAGCGGGTGCTGCTGGCTCTCAGCCTGGGCGCAGCGCGCGATGGTGCGGTCGGCCTCTTCGTCGCTGATGACGCCGTCGGCGCGCAGCCATTGCACGACGCGGCGCCAGTCCAGCGGACCGGCGGACGGGGCGGACGGGGACGCTGCGGGCGCGGAGCCGGAAGGCGGCAGCCCAGAAGGCGCAGGGGTGGGGTTCATGGGTCAGCGGGCCTGTGCGCGGTGTCGGTGGCGGCGCCCGGTCATGCGACCGGCTTGAACACGCGCAGCCATTTGGCGGCGGGCAGGTCCCAGCGGGCCTGCACGGCCTCGGCGCGGTCCATCAGCTCGGCCCGCTTGAACGCCCGGGGCGTGCGCAGGGCCAGCACGATGGTGTTGCCCTCGCGGGTCGGCTTGAAGGCCCAGAGGGCGTCGGGCCCGAAGGCTTCGACCATCTTGGCGAGGCTGCGGTCGTAGCTGGAGGCGCGGCCGAACAGGTTGACGGTCATCACGCCGTCGTCGGTCAGGAGGGCGCGGCAGTCGGCATAGAACTCGGCGCTGTCGAGCACCGGGGCGGCGGCGTCGTGGTCGTACAGGTCCACCGCCAGCGCATCGACCGTGCCCAGCCACTCGGGCTTGCGGATCTCCTGGGCGGCATCGGCCAGCACCACGCGCAGCTTGGGGCCATCGGCCGGCAGCTTGAACCAGCTGCGGCACACGGCGACGACCTGCGGGTTGAGCTCGATGGCGGTGCTGCACATGCGCAGCTTCTTGTGGCAGAACTTGGTGATGGCGCCGGCCCCCAGGCCCAGCTGCATGGCGTGGCGCTTGCCCACGCCCGCAGGCTCCATGAAGAGCAGCCAGGCCATCATCCGCTGCACGTATTCCAGCTCGATCTCGAACGGCTCAGCCACGCGCATGGAGCCCTGGATCCAGGGCGTGCCCAGGTGCAGGTGGCGCACCTCGCCGTCGTCGGAGACGCTCACCTCCGGCAGCGCGGGCGCCCAGGCGGCGCGTTTGCGGGGGGCGGGGGCGGCTGCATCGGCAGCGGTGGGCGAAGTCGTCTTGGTCGTCAAAATGGTGATACCTGTCGATAGGGAGCCAGGGCGTCGGCCCAGGCCTGGCATTTGCGCTCGAAGCTCCACGCCGCGTGGGCCGGGCTGGTGGAGGGCAGCCGCAGCGACGCGATGGTGCCCGGGGCTCCTGCCCCGCCCTGCTCCAGGCTGGCCCGCACCGCGCGGGCGTGGCGAAAGCTTTCCCCCCCATTGTGGGCGATGGCGGCCAGGGCGGGCAGCGCGGCGCGCAGGCCGGCGAAGTCGTTTACCCGGGCGTGGCGGATGTCGGCGTCCAGGCTGCCCTCGCGCTCGCAGGCCGCATAGACGTCCCAGAGGCCCAGCCCGCGCGCCAGCAGCCAGGCGCAGCGGCCGGCGTAGTCCCCGGGGCCGGGCGGCGGATGCTGCGGCCACAGCGCCTGCAGGATGCGCCAGAACTGGTTCTGCGGATGGCCGTAGTACTGGCCGGCGCGCAGCGAGGCAGCCCCGGGGAAGCTGCCGAGGATGAGCACCCGCGTGCCGCCGCGCACCACGGGCGGCAGGCCGCGCAGCAGGGGCGCGGCGGGTGGGGAAGGCGCGGCGGGGTCGATGGGCATGAGGAGGCGGGCGTGGAACGCTTGATATTATTTTTATAGCTAGATGCCAAGGTGGATCAAGCGCGGGAGGCCTGAAACACTCCAGATTCGCGGCGTGATGCCGGGCTCAGGTACCAGCCCCGGCCCCAACCTCGGCCCCGACCTCGGCATCCGGCAGCAGCGCCGCCAGGCGGGGCAGCGCGGCGCAGGCGTTGGCGCGGGTGGCCCGGGCCAGGGCCTGAACGGGCATGCCGCGCAGCCCGGCGATGACCTCGGCGATGCGGGGCAGCTCGCCCGGCGTGTTGCGCGCGGCGGGCTGGCCGGCGGCACGCTGGGCGGCGGTCACATAGAGCCAGTGCGGCGGAATGTCGGGCGCGTCGGTCTCCAGCACCAGCGATTCGAGCGGCAGCTGCGCCGCCAGCCGCCGCAACTGCAGTGCCCGGTCGTAGGTCACCGCACCGCCGAAGCCGAGCTTGAACCCCAGGCCGATGAAAGCCTGCGCCTGCTGCAGGCTGCCGTTGAACGCATGGGCGATGCCGCCCGCGACGGGCACGTCGCGCAGGCCCTTGAGCACCTTGTCCACCGAGCGGCGCGTGTGCAGGATGACCGGCAGCCCCGCCTGCCGCGCCAGCCCGAGCTGGGCGCGGAAGAACCGCTCCTGCCGGTCCGCATCCAGTCCCGGCACGAAGTAGTCGAGCCCGACCTCGCCGATGGCGACCAGGCGCGGGTCGTCCCGGTGGGCCTGCACCTGCTGCTCCAGCACCGCCAGGTCACCGTCCCCCGCGCGGCCGGTGAAGAGCGGGTGGATGCCCAGCGCATAGCTGTCGCCGTGGCGGTGGGCCAGGGTGCGCACCGCATCCAGGTTGGCGCGCTCCACCGCCGGCAGCACGCAATGGGCGACCCCGGCGCGGGCCGCATCGGCGCGCACGCCGTCCAGGTGGTCGATGCCGGCATGGGCCTCGAATTCGTCCAGGTGGCAATGGGTGTCGATCCAGATCGTCATGCGGCCGATGATGCCGCAGCGCCACGGCCGGGGCGTAGGAGATTCCGCCTGGCGCGCGCGGGCTCCGGTTCCGTGCTACCGTGGTTCGGGCCACCCGCCCCGCCCTTCCGCCACGCCCTGTTCCGCCTGCCAGAGAGGTGCCCGCATGCCCCGGCCCGCCCGCTACAGCCCGTCACGCCGCCCTGCCGCTGGCGCCGCCCTGCCGCCGGACGGCCCGCCGGCGTCCGCCCCGGAGGCCCCACCCGCCGGCCCGCCACCCTCCGCGGCCGCGCCGGCCACCCGCCGCAGCCGCACCGAAGCCGCGCTCTGGTCCGCCGTGCTCGTGCTCGCGGCCCTGCTGGCCGCCGCGCTCTGGGCGGGCCGGCAGGCCCCGCCCCAGCGGCTGACGCAGGACGACATCGACGCCGCCGTGCTGCACACCCTGCAGACCCGCACCCTGCCCTCGCCCACCGCCCGCGCGGCAGCCGCCGTGGCGCCGTCGGTGGTGCGCGTGGTGGGCTTTGCGCGCACCAAGAAGGGCAAGGAGGTGGAGCGCGGCGTGGGCAGCGGCGTGGTCATCGTGGACCGGGGCGTGATCCTCACCAACCTGCACGTCGTGCAGGGCATGCACCGGGTGCAGGTGACCTTCGCCGACGGCACCGAGTCGCCTGCCCGCGTCACCGGCATCCAGCCGCAGAACGACCTGGCGGTGCTGCAGGCCCAGCAGGTGCCCGACGACCTGCAGGCCGCGCCCCTGCGGTCCACCCAGAACCTGCGCCCCGGCGACCCGGTGGTGGCGCTGGGCTTTCCGTTCGGCATCGGCCCGTCGGTGTCGGCGGGCGTGGTCTCGGGGCTGGAGCGGGAGTTCGACTCGCCCGAGAGCGGCCAGGAAATGCGCAACCTGATCCAGTTCGACGC
This sequence comes from Acidovorax sp. FG27, assembly GCF_040365715.1. NCBI lineage: Bacteria > Pseudomonadati > Pseudomonadota > Betaproteobacteria > Burkholderiales > Comamonadaceae > Acidovorax > Acidovorax sp. FG27. Next base: position 2,785 of record NZ_BAABVY010000015.1, on the reverse strand, counting down.
GGCCGCCAACCCCGGCAATTCCGGCGGGCCGCTGGTCACCATGGATGGCGAGGTGGTGGGCATCGTCACCGCCATCCTCAACCCCACTTCCGCACGCACCTTCATCGGCATCGGCTTCGCGGTGCCCATCGAGAACGCCGCCTCCGCCGTCGGCATGCCGCCCTTCTGATCGCCGCGCCCCATCGAGGACCCAGCCCATGACCCAGCCTCCCGCCGCCGAATTCGCCCCCGTCGCACCGACGCACGCCCACGCCGCCACGCTGATGGAGCAGATCCTCTACGAGGTCAAGCGCGTCGTGGTGGGGCAGGACCGCTTCCTGGAACGCGTGATGGTCGCCATGCTGGCGGGCGGCCACCTGCTGGTGGAGGGCGTGCCCGGCCTGGCCAAGACGCTGACGGTGAAAACGCTGGCCGGCGCCGTGCAGGGCGGCTTCAAGCGCATCCAGTTCACGCCCGACCTGGTGCCGGCCGACCTGGTGGGCACGCGCATGTACCACCAGCGCACGGGCGAATTCGCCACCGTGCTGGGCCCCGTCTTCACCCACCTGCTGCTGGCCGACGAGATCAACCGCGCGCCGGCCAAGGTGCAGAGCGCGCTGCTGGAGGTGATGCAGGAGCGGCAGGTGACCATCGCCGGCGAGACGCACCCCCTGCCCGCCCCGTTCCTGGTGATGGCCACGCAGAACCCGATCGAGACAGAGGGCACCTACCAGCTGCCCGAGGCGCAGGTGGACCGCTTCATGATGAAGGTGCGGGTGGACTACCCCAGCGAGGAAGAAGAATTCGTCATCGCCCAGCGGGCCCTGCAGCCCGCCGTGGCCGTGGCGGCGGTGGCAAGCACCCAGCAGCTGGCGGCGCTGCAGGCCGACTGCCGGCGGGTCTATGTGGACCCGGCCCTGCTGCAGTACGCCGTGCGGCTGGTGGCCGCCACGCGGGAGCCGGCGCGCCACGGCCTGCCGGAGCTGGCCGGCCGCATCGCCACCGGCGCCAGCCCCCGCGCCACCATCGCCCTGGCCGAAGGCGCGCAGGCGCTGGCCCTGCTGCGCGGCCGCGGCTACGCCCTGCCGCAGGACATGGCCGAGCTCGCGCCCGACGTGCTGCGCCACCGCGTGCCCATGCTCAGCATCCGCACCGAGACCGATACCGAGGCGAGCGGCGCACGCGCGCGTCGGCATCACCGTGACGGTGCCGCTCTTCGTGCTGAACCAGGTGAACGACGAACGCTGCGAGTGGCTGGTGCCGGGCATGCTGCAGGCCAAGATCCAGGCGCTGCTGAAAAGCCTGCCCCAGCGCCCGCGCAGCCGCTTCGTGCCGCTGCCCGAGAGCGCCGCACGCCTGGCCGCGCTGTTCGGCACGCCCGAGCGCTTCGGGCACGGCAGCCTGACCGACGTGCTGCTCAAGCAGGTGCAGACCGAGACGTCGCTGGACGTCAAGCGCGCCGACTTCAAGCTCGACATGCTGTCTCCGCACCTGTTCATGAACTTCCGCGTGGTCGACGAACACGGCCGGCAGCTGGGGCAGGGGCGCAACCTGGGTGCCCTCAAGGCCGAATGGGGCGCCAAGGCGCGTGGCGCTTTCCAGGCGCTGGCCGGGCTGAAGCTGGCGGCCGGGGCACCGGTTTCAGTGCCAAATCAGGCGCCAGCGCCCGATCCATCTGCGCGAGCAGCTATGAAAGGTGTAGCAAAAGGCGCTGCTGCCACGGGTAAGGCCCCCGCGGCCGGCACGCCCCATGCCGCGGCGCCGGCGGGGCAGCGCTACACCGCGTGGACGTTCGGCGAGCTGCCCGAGCTGATGGAAATCCGCAAGGCCGGGCAGACGCTGATCGGCTTTCCGGCGCTGATCGACGGCGGCGATGCCGTCACCATCGAAGTGTTCGACGAACCGGAAGTGGCCGCCGCGAAGCACCGCGCCGGCCTGCGGCGGCTGTTCGCGCTGCAGATCAGGGACGCGCTGAAGTACCTGGAAAAGAACCTGCCCGACCTGCAGAAGATGGCCGTGGCCTACATGCCCCTGGGCACGCAGGAAGAGCTGCGCCAGCAGATCCTCGACATCGCCCTGGAGCGCGCCTTCCTTCAGGACCCGCTGCCCACGGGCGAAGCCGACTTCAAGCGCCGGGTGGAAGAGGGTCGGGGCCGCCTGACCCTGATCGCCAACGAGGTCGCCCGTCTGGCCGGCACCATCCTGGTGGAATACGCCACCGCCGTGCGCAAGATCAAGGACACGAAGAACGCCGCCGATGCGACGCAGGACGCTCAGCAGCAGCTGCAGCGCCTGATGCCCGGTCGGTTTATGGCGGCGGCGCCCTGGCCGCAACTGGCGCACTTCCCGCGCTACCTCAAGGCCATCACCCAGCGCCTGGACAAATACCGCGCCGACCCGGCGCGGGACGCCGCACGGCTCGCGGAACTGCGGCCGCAGGAACAGCGCTATTGGCGCCTGGTGGCCGAGCGCAAGGGCCAAGTCGATGCCCGCATGCAGGAAATGCGCTGGCTGCTGGAGGAACTGCGGGTGAGCTTCTTCGCGCAGGAACTGCGCACGCCCCAGCCGGTGAGCATCAAGCGGCTGGACAAGTTGTGGGCGCAGATCAACGCTTGACCGGCGACCGGCGACCGGCGACCGGCGACCGGCGACCGGCAAGCGCCTAGCGTTGTGTCCTGCAAATGCAGAAGGAAATCAAAAAGCCAAAAAGTGGCCCGGCCACGAGGCTGTGGAGTAAGCCGCACTGACTGCGGGGGCCATCACAAGCGGCTGGCTCCGCAGGCGGCGCCACCCGCATCCGGCGGCG
>NZ_BAABVY010000014.1:0-197843 GCF_040365715.1 Acidovorax sp. FG27 | reverse complement strand
GCCAGGTCGCCCAGCGGCAGGCCGGCGACCTCTCGCCCGTCGATGGCGACGCCTTGCCCGCCGAGGTGCGCCCGCTGGTCGACGAGCTGAACCTGCTGCTGGGCCGCGTGCAGCGCGCTTTCGAGGCGCAGCAGCACTTCGTGGCCGATGCGGCGCATGAGCTGCGCTCGCCCCTGGCCGCGCTCAAACTGCAGGTGCAGGGCCTGCAGCGCGCGCCCGACGAGGCCACGCAGGCCCGGGCCGTGGCGCGGCTGGCCGCCGGCATCGACCGGGCCACCGCCCTGGTCGAGCAACTGCTGGCCCTGGCCCGGCAAGAGGCCCGGCTGACCGCCGGCGCCCCCGCGCAGCCCGTGATACTGGCCGACCTGGCCCGCCAGGCCGTGGTGGACGCCGCCGCGCAGGCGCAGGCCGGCGGCATCGACCTGGGGCTGGGCCGCGCCGACGCCGTGGCCGTGCCGGGCCATCCGGAGGCCCTGCGCATCCTGCTGCGCAACCTGATCGACAACGCGCTGAAGTACACGCCCGCAGGCGGCACGGTGGACGTGAGCGTGACCCGCGTCGATGCGGATGGTGCCGACGCGCCCGCCGCGCTGCAGCTGGTCGTGGAGGACAGCGGCCCCGGCATCGCCGAGCAAGACCGCGCCCAGGTGCTGGCCCGCTTTCACCGCGCTGCGCAGGCTGACGCCCAGGGCCGCCCCATCGCCGGCAGCGGCCTGGGGCTGTCCATCGTGCAGACCATCGCCCGCATGCACCGGGCGACGCTCGCGCTGGGCCGCTCCGAGCGCCTGGGCGGGCTCCATGTCGCCGTGCGCCTGCCCATGGCGGACGGCTCGCCCGAACACCTTCCGCCCCCGCAGCGCGTGGACGGCGGCGCTGGCGCCTCGGCATGATCCGCGTCGCGGTGCTTTCGGGCCTGGGCCACGCGGTGTTCGTGGCCGTGGGGCTGCTGATCTACGTGATGGCCACTCGCATCGGCTACCAGCGGCGCCACCCGTCCGCCGCCATGGGCTGGGTGCTGGCCATCATCGCGTTTCCGTACTTCGCGGTGCCGCTCTTTCTGATGGTCGGCACGCGCAAGTTCGGCCGGCCGGTGCGCCATGCGCGGCTGGCCTCCGGCCCCCCGCTGCCCGAGGGCGGGCCCGCCTGGGCGGCGGAACTGCTGGCCTGCATGGAGCTGGCCCCGGCCCAGCGCAACCACGCCGTCGACATGCACCCCGACGGCCCGGCCGCCCTGCGCGGGCTGATGCGCATCATCGACGGCGCCGAGCGCAGCCTGGACGTGTGCACCTTCGTCTTCGCCAACGACGCGATCGGCCGGCAGGTGGCCGAAGGGCTGCTGCGGGCCGTGCAGCGCGGCGTGGCCGTGCGCATGCTGGTCGATGCGGTCGGCAGCCTGCACATGCCGCACCGCCTGCTGCGCGGCCTGCGGCGTGGCGGCGTGCAGGTGCAGCGCTTCATGCCCGTGCTGCACAACCCGCTGCGCGGCCGCACCAACCTGCGCAACCACCGCAAGCTGGTGGTGGCCGACGGCGAGCGGCTCTGGAGCGGCGGCCGCAACCTGGCCTGCGAGTACTTTCTGGACCGCCCCGGCGCGCCCGCGTGGGTGGACCTCAGCTACGTGGCGCAGGGCCCGCTGGCCGTGCAGGCCGCCCTGCAGTTCGCCGCCGACTGGCACGCCGCCAGCGGCCGCGCCCCCCGCGCCGTGCTGCCCCTGGCGCTATTGCCTGAGCCGCCCCAGGGCCCGCTGGCCCAGTGGCTGCCCAGCGGCCCGGACCATGCCGACGACACCGTGCACGCCCTGCTGGTGGCGGGCGCCTACCACGCCCGCCAGCGCATCGTGGCCTTCACCCCGTACTTCGTGCCCGACGACGCGCTGCTGGAAGCCTGGTGCCTGGCCTGCCGACGCGGCGTGCAGGTGACGCTGCTGGTGCCCGCCCGTTCCAACCATCGCCTGGCCGACTGGGCCCGAGAGCGCGCGCTGCGCGAGCTTTCCGCCGCCGGCGCAGAAGTCTGGCTGGCGCCGCATATGGTGCATGCCAAGGCGGTGCTGATCGACGAGGAGATGGCGCTCTGCGGTTCGCTGAACCTGGATGCGCGCAGCCTGTTCCTCAACTACGAGGCGATGGCGGCGTTTTACTCACCCGCCGAGGTGCGGTGGCTCTCGGACTGGTGCGCGGCGGAGATCGGGCGGGCGGTGCGGTATCGGGGGCGCAGGCCGTCTTGGGTGAGGGATGTGGGGGAGGGGGTGGTGCGGGCGGTGGGGTTTCAGCTTTAGTTGGGGTGGTTGCTTACTCATCGGTCCATCAGTCCCTGGCCGCTCGGTCGCCAACGCGCAGGGGGCGGTCACTTCGGGGCGTGGGGGCGCATCATTCAGTTCACCTCCTGACCGTTCGGGCTGGGCTTCTCGGAGCCGGGGGCGCGCTGTGTTGGAGCAGTGCTGGCCATTGCTGGGTGGTTGCTTCCCGGGGCGAAATCCCGGCCCCGGGAAGCAACCGCACGGCAGTCGCCCGCACCGCCCCAGCGTCAACAAGGCTTCAAAAAGCTCAGCCCGACCAATCTGGGGTCACAGCAAAGATACTCATCAAAAAATCAAAATTGATAGCGCCACCCGCTTGCCTACCAAGCGCCAGCACCCAAAAAGACCTCAAAAAGAAAACGCCCCGGAAACCCAGGGCGCTTACGCCAGCCAGCCGCACCCGGCCTGCCAGCCACCGCAAGGCAGAGCGGCCCGGCCGCCCGCCCCGCCGGTCAGACCCGCAAAGCCTCCCGCAGCCGCTCACCCGCCCACCCCTGCGCCTCCCGCGCCTTCTCCAGCACCGCAGCCGCCCCAAAGAATTCATGCGCCACGCCTTCATAGTCGCGCCGCTCCACCGGCACGCCGGCCTCCTGCAGCGCATCCTCCAGCTTCGCGCCATCGCTGCGCAGCGGGTCGATGCGGGCGTTGATGATCGTGACGGGCGGCAGACCCTTCAGGTTCGCGTCGATCAGGCTCAAGCGCGTGTCCTTCAGGTCGTCCTCCGAACGCACCAGGTGGTCCACGAACCACTTCACCATGGCGCGGTTGAGCGGCTTGGCGATGGCGTTTTCCAGGTACGACTCGGTGTTCAGGCTGGTCTGGGCGACGGGGTAGACGCTCACCACGTGGCGCGGCGCGGGCAGGCCCGCGTCGCGGGCGGCGACCGCCGTGGCCACGGCCAGGTTGCCGCCGGCGCTTTCGCCGGCCAGGGCCAGGCGGTGCGGGTCGCCACCCAGGGTGTCGGCATGGGTGGTCAGCCAGCGGTAGGCGGCCAGGGCGTCGTCCCACGCAGCGGGGAAGCGGTGCTCAGGTGCCTGGCGGTAGTCCACCGAGACGACGATGGCGTGCGCCTCCTTGGCCAGCCCACGCGCTCCGCCGTCGTACACCTTGCGGTCGGCGATGACCCAGCCGCCGCCATGGAAGTACAGCACCACGGGCAGGGGGCCCACGGCGCCGCCTTCGGGGATGTAAGCCGTGGCGGGCAGCGAACCGGCGGCGCCGTCCACCATGATCTCCCGCGTCGTCACGCCGGGCACCAGCTGCGTCGGGTCGGTGGGGCGGCCCTGCTCGCGCAGCAGATGGTTCACCGCGTCGGCCACGGTGGGCTGGCGGCGGGCCTCGGCCACCTCCAGCTTTTCGATGGCCTTGGGTTTCAGCGCTTCGTGCGCCTTGGCCAGCGCCAGCTGGTCGTCATCCGCGCGAATGGCGGCGACGGCGTTGGAGACGGCGTTGAGGATGGGGTTCGGCTTGCCTTGGTCGGTGTCGCTCATGGGTGGTCCTGGAGGGGGGTGCAGTGCACGTGCGGGCGGGGAATCGAGGGGCGAGGCCAGCTCGCCGATCGGGCTCCATGCACTGTAGGAACACCCATCCGGGGCTGCTGTGGGACGCTCGCCCGGCAGACCGTGGTCATCCGGCGTGCACCGGCGACGGCAGGGTGCCGTCCATCCATCCATCCATCCATCCATCCATCCACCCGCCAGCTTGTCGAGCGGAACGCAGGAGTCCGCGAAACGGCTCCGGCCCACCGGCCTTACGCTTACTGCATGAACCAGCCGTGGCTCACCACCAGCGACTGCCCGGTGAGCGCGTTCGTCGGAAAGCCCGCGAACATCAGTGCGGCGAGCGCCACGTCGTGGGTGGTGGTGAATTCGCCGTCCACGGTGTCCTTCAGCATCACGTTCTTCACCACTTCCTCTTCGGTGATGCCCAGCGTCTTCGCCTGCTCGGGAATCTGCTTTTCCACCAGCGGGGTGCGCACGAAGCCGGGGCAGATCACGTTGGCGCGCACGCCGTGGGCCGCGCCTTCCTTGGCCACTGTCTTGCACAGGCCGATCAGGCCGTGCTTGGCCGTCACGTACGGCGCCTTGAGTTTCGAGGCTTCCTTGGAGTGCACCGAACCCATGTAGATCACGCTGCCGCCCCGGCCCTGGGCGTACATGTGCTTCAGGCAGGCGCGCGTGGTGAGGAAGGCGCCGTCCAGGTGGATCGCCAGCATCTTCTTCCAGTCGGCGAAGCTGAATTCCTCCACCGGATGCACGATCTGGATGCCGGCGTTGCTGACCAGGATGTCGATGCCGCCGAAGGCCCGCGCGGCCTCCTGCACGGCAGCGTCCACCTGGGCTTCGTCGGTCACGTCGACGGCCACGCCCATGGCCTGCGCGCCCTTCGACGTCAGTTCTTCGGCCGTGGCCGTGGCCGCGTCCTTGTTCAGGTCGGCGATGACGACCTTCGCGCCTTCCTGCGCGAAGAGGGTGGCGATCTCCTTGCCGATGCCGCTGGCCGAGCCGGTGATGAAAGCGACCTTGTCCTTGAGTTGCATGCGTTTCTCCTTGAAGGGTTGAGTAAAAAGAAAGGGAACGGGCGAATGAGTGCGTGGCTCAGGCGAGATAGTCGTGCTCGACGGTGCCGAGCGCCAGCGTCATGTCGGCGATGTAGTGCACGGCCGTTTCGATCTTCTGCACCGGCAGGTCGGCCACCGGCGCCAGCGCGTGCGGGTGCAGCTCCAGCGAGCCCGGTGCGGTCCATGCGCCGTGCAGCGTCACGTCCACCATGTGGTAGCGCACCAGTTCGCAGATGCGCGGCGTGCCATCGACGTGCGGGATGATCTTGAGCAGGAAATTGGGCTGCGCGATGCCGGCGAGCACCGGGCCCGGGTCGAGCGGCCGGTGCTTGAAGCCCATGGTGGCGCTGGCCACGCGCACGCGACCGTAGTCGAGCGTGCCGACGATCACGTCGGTCTCGTAGCTGAACGAGGGCTGGGCGAGCTTCTTCGGGAAACCCCACAGCTCCCGGCCACCGGCGATGGGCGGGTGGTCATTCAGGTACATCGAATGCACGTAGGCGCCTTGCTCCACGCCGCGCTCGGTGCGCAAATGCACCGGGATCACCTGCCCGGATTCGGTGTAGTCGCCAAAGCCGGTGGAATCGGGCATGCGGATGAATTCGTACTTCACGAGCGGCTCGGTGACCTCCAGCGGCTCCGGCACCACGGCGCGCAATGCGTCCAGATCGGTGCGGTAGGTGATGACCAGAAACTCGCGCCGCATGAAGCGGTAGGGCCCCGGCGGGAACGCCGGACTGGTCAGGGGCATGGCGAAGGCGTTGCGGCGAACGTCCTGGATCTTCATGGCGGCACTCCGGGTGGTGGGACTCAAGCGATGGCGCCAGTCTTAACGTGCCGACTTAGCCCGCGCTTAAAGGGGCTGCATGAGCGGCGGCGTCCTACACGCAACACCCGCAGCGGCCAGGCGGCGTCAGTCGGCCGGCGCAGGGTCGCCCAGCGTCATCCCCGGACGGCGCACGCGCGCCGCGTCCGCATCGCTCATGTCGAAGGTCGTCACGCCGTTGTGCGCCTGGCTGCGCAACCATTCGGGGTGCGCCAGCGTGCAGCGCATGTCGTGCATGCCCGCCTGCCAGTGGTCGAGCACGGTGGCGCGCGAGAACTCGTAGTCCTTGGAGTCCTGCTCGTAAGGCCGGTTGCGGTAGATCAGGTGCACGATGTCGATCGGCTGATGCGTGAGCTGCGCCCGCAGCGCCGCCACGCTGGGGTCGCCCTGCAGCGCCGGGGGCAGCTTGGCCATCAGGTCGGCCAGCGCCTGCTGCAGGTTGACGTTGGCCGACATCGCATCGGTATTCATGCGCGTGCGGCTCGAATACATGATGTCCTTTTGCCGCTGCGCCACCTCCGACAGGGTGCGCGGCAGCGGGCCCCGGGCGCTGAACAGATCGACCTGCAGCACCACCAGGGGCCGCGTGCGAGGGTGCACGTCCAGCACGTACTGCAGCGGCGTGTTCGACACCACGCCGCCGTCCCAATAATCCTCGCCGTCGATGTGCACCGCCGCAAAGCCCGGCGGCAGCGCGCCGCTGGCCATGATGTGCTCCGGCCCGATGGCCTGCACCGGGTTGTCGAAGTACACCGAATTGCCGGTGCGCACGTTGACCGCGCCCACGCTCAGGCGCACCTCGCGGCGGTTGATGCGGTCGAAGTCGACCAGCCGCTCCAGCGTGGACTTGAGCGGGGCCGTGTCGTAATAGCTCGTCACCGGCGCGGCGCCGCCCAGTAGCAGCAGGGCAGGGTCCCGGCGCGGCTGGAAGAAGCCCGGAATGCCGAACAGCACGGCCGACGCGGCGCTCCACTGGTTGAGCAGCGCCCGGTCGCCCAGGCCGCCCGGCACCTGCTGGCCGAAGCCGGACGAGACGAGGTTCCAGAATTCGCGCAGCCGGGCGACCCGGTGTTCGGGGGCGTTGCCGGCAATGAGCGCTGCGTTGATCGCGCCGATCGACACGCCCGCCACCCAGTCGAGCCTGGGGTCGGCCTCGTGCATCGCCTCGTACACGCCGGCCTGGTAGGCACCCAGTGCGCCTCCCCCCTGCAGCACCAGCGCCCGGTCGGCGGACTGCATTGCGGCGCCGGGGGCCGCACGGGCGGGGGCGGCAGGCGATGGACGTGGGGGCCTGGGTGTGCGCATGCGGGTGCCTGAATGACGTGTCCGACCGACGTATCCGAAGGGTGTCCATGGTCCCCTCAGCAGGAATCGAACCTGCATCTAGCGCTTAGGAGGCACTCGTTCTATCCATTGAACTATGAGGAGGACAGGCCGGCATTGTACGGGGCGCTGCCGGGCGCTTTCGCGCAGGCCTCAGCGGTGGGCGGATAGCGCCCGTATGCTATGTAGCGTGTAGCAAAGAAGGATTGGTGGACGGGCGCTACAGCCCATTTCGGACCCGAAAATTCGGGCCGTGGGAGCCGGGCCGGCAACGAGGGGCGCCGCAGGGGTGCCGCCCGCTGCCCCTGGCGCACGGACGGCACGTAGCCCGGACATCAGAGGATGAGCAGCGCCGCAGCGGCCACGGCGGTGGGCACCAGGGCCCCGAGCAACAGGGCGCCCACGCTGACGGTGTCGTCCTGGAAGCCCGTCTTGAGCAGCGACACGCCCGCTGGATTGGGCGCGTTGGCGATGACGGTGAGCCCGCCCCCCGCCACCGCGCCCGCGACCAGCATGTACTTCGCCGGGTCGGAAATGACTTCGATGAGCGAGCCGAGATAGGTCAGCGCGGCGTTGTCGGTGATTGCCGTCAGGCCCAGGGCGCCGAAGAACAGCACCAGCGGCTCCAGGCCCTCGACGATCGGCCGCAGCCACCACTGCTGCATCCCCCCCAGCACCACCAGCCCGGCAAGGAAGAATCCCACCAGCAGGGCCTCCTTCAGGATCAACCGGTTCTGGTGCTGCCGGTAGGCCTGCGCAATGCCCAGGAACAGCAGGAAAAGGCCCATGAAGATCACCGGGTGGTGCGCGCTGGCAATGACTGCGGCCAGCAGCGCGACGTGCACTGCCACCAGGGCCAGCGGCACGCGCCTGGGCTCGGTCGGGTCGCCCGCAGGGCCGCCGCCGGCGACGTGCTTGCGAAGCACGAAGGTCGCCAGCGTCGCATTGACGACCACCGCCAACGCCGACTTCCAGCCGAAATGCGTCAGCATGAACCACGAGTCCCAGCCCCAGGTGGCGGCGACCATCAGCACCGGCGGCGCTGCATAGGACGTGAGCGTGCCGCCGATCGACACGTTCACGAAAAGCACGCCCAGCGCCAGGTACTTCACGCCCTCGGGGACGTCCTTGCGAAAGAGCTGGCGGGCCAGCATGAGCGCGGCGATCGTCATCGCGGCGGGCTCGGTGATGAGCGAGCCCAGCAGCGGGACGACGGCCAGGCCCAGCCATGCCAGGGCCAGGGGCGTGCGCACGGGCAGCCGTCGCGCCGTCCAGCCCAGCAGCCCGCCGATGGTCTGCACGATGGGCCTGGACGCAGCCATGACCATCACTACGAACACGAACAGCGGTTCGGTGTAGTTGCGCGACTCGGCGTAGTCGACGGCCTCGGCACCCCCCACGACGGCAGCCATCACGGCGACGAGCACGACGGCCCAGAGGCCGAAGACGACCTCGACTTCGCCCAGGAAGTGGAAGATGCCGGAATGCTTGGGGAAACGGTGCGCAAGGCGTTCGAACTGCTTGGCAGCGAACGTGTGCAGCAAGGCGATGGCGAAAAGAAGAGCCGCAATGGACTCGATGAGAGGAGGCATGGGAGCAGGTCGACAATGTGCCGCGAGGCGGCCCGACCTTCGCTCTACCTGCCGCACCCCATGTGACGGCACCCTGCGGCGAATTTTAACAAGCGACCCGGACAGACCCTGCCCACACGTCTTGCGGGTGGCCGCAGGCCATGCGGCGTACCGCCCTGGCGCTGCGCCGCCAGCCCCGCCCGCTCAGTCGTAGCGCAGCGTGTAGATCAGGTCCACCGCGCTCTGCGCGCCGGTCTGGCCGCGCAGGGTCAGGCGTTGCGACAGGTCGTAGAAGATGTAGAGCGTGCCCAGGGCGCCCGACAGGCTGCGCTCGTAGGTCACGTACAGGTCCTTGGACAGGCGCTTGCCGAAGGTGAGCGCGGCGGCGCTGGCGTCTTCGCCGCTGCCGGGGCCGCGAAAGCCGATCTCGTCCAGGCCCACGCGGCGGGCGAAGTTGCCCGAGCCGCCGTCGCCGTTGCCGCTCAGCAGCGCGAGGGCCGCCTGCTGCAGCAGCGCGGCCTCGGCGCCGCCGGCGGCGGCACTGCGGCCCAGCACCACCCACGACAGCTTCTCGGCGTCGGGCAGGTCGGGGTCGGAATAGAGCTGCACGCGGGGTGCCTTGGCCGAGCCGGTGACCTGCACGCCGGCCCGCACGCCGATGTTCGGGCGAATGGCCAGGATGTCCAGCGCCGGGTTGTCGTACGGGCCGTTGAAGCGCACCAGGCCGTTCTCGACGTCCAGCGACTGGCCCCAGGCGCGGTAGCGGCCCTGGTCGGTGCGGATCTCGCCCGTCACGCGCGGCGGCGCGGTGGCCGAGCCGGCGCTGCGGATCTCCAGCTCGCCCGTCAGGCGCGTGGTGATGCCATAGCCCTGCAGCGCGAAGTCGTTGCCCAGGTTGAGCGTGACGGCGATGTCCGGCGGCCGGGCAGCTTCGACCTTGGCCGAAGCGGTGGCGGCCTTCTGCGCCTGCTGCATCGCCTCGCGGTCCTTGGCGGCCGAGCGCACGACCACGTCGGAGCCCAGCGTCGGCGCACCGGCTTCGGGCAGGATGATGGTGGCGCGGTCGGAGGTGAGCTTGCCGCGCAAGGTGAACTGGCCGCCCTGCAGCCGTGCCTGCAGCGCGCCCGACACGCTGACCTGCCGGTCGGCGCGCACCAGCACCTGCAGCGCGTCGGCCTGCGCGTTGAAGTCCATGGCGATGCCCGAGCCTGCGCCCGCAGTGCCCGCGCCCGCGCCGGCCCACGACACGGTGCCCGTGCCCGTCAGCGTGCCGCCCGAGCGCGGCGCGTTCGTGCGGTTGCCACTGAAGCCCGCGATGCGCGCGTTGCTGCCGCTGCCGCCGTTCACGCGGAATTCGGTGATCTCCAGCCGGTCGCCGCGCAGCGTGGCGCGCAGGCGGCCGTCCTGCAGGTCGACCCCGTCGAGCAGCGAGCGCACGGCCAGCTGGTCGGCGCCGAGCGTGCCGTTCCAGCGCGGCGCGGCGCGGGTGCCCGACAGCGCCACGTCGGCCTGCAGCGTGCCCTTCACGCGCCAGCCCGGCGGCGCCAGCGCCGACCACACGCCCACGTCCGGCATCTGCGCCTTCACGGTGGCGGCCAGCGGCGCGTCTTCGGGCCAGAGCCAGCCGCCGTCGGCGCCGCGGGCCAGGCGGGTGTTGCCGTCGGCCTGCAGGCGGCCGGCGCGCTCGCTGTCCCACATCACGCGGGCCCGCACCGTCTCGCCCTCGGCGTCCAGCCGCACCTCGGCCTGGCGGATGCCGGCGGGCGTGCCCGGCCCTTCGGCCGCCTGCGGCGCGCCGCTGCCGGTGCCCTGGCCGCTGCTGCGCACCACGGTGGTGGTGGGCATGCTGCTGTCGCCGGCCAGCACGCGCAGGTCGCCGCTGGCCCGGCGCACGCTGGCGCTGGCGCGCAGGGTGTCGCCCAGGTCGATGTTCCAGTCGCCGTTCAGCACCAGGTTGCCGGCCAGGCCCAGCCGCTGCAGCAGCGGCTGGCCGCCTTGCGCGAAGGCATCGGCCCAGCTGGTGGGCAGGCCCTGCAGCGCGCCCTGCGTGCGCAGCCGCATGGCGCCCTGCGCGGTCTGTTCGTAGCGCACCGGTTCCCAGCGCAGGCGCACGTCGCCGGGCACCGGGCCCGTCACCGTGGCCTGGCCGGCGGAGGTTTCCACCAGCAGCGTGGGCGCCTGCCGCGCCGTCACGCCGAGCGGCTGGGCCAGCTGCACCGTCCACGGGCCGGGCTGGCCGGCGGGCGATGCGACCACGCGCAGCTCGTCGATCTGGGCGCGCCACTGGCCGGGCGCGCCGGCGTTGCCGCCGTCGCCGCGCAGGCGCACGCTGGCGCGCTGTTCGCCCTGGCGCAACTGGCCGTCCAGCGACAGGTTGAGCTGCGGCACCGAGCCCGACAGCGTGGCCTGCAGGTCGGTGAGTTGCAGCGTCTGCGGGCCGGTGTTCGTGCCCGGGCGGGGCGGCAGGTCGGCTTTCAGCCGGGGCACTGCGAGCTGTGCCTGCATGTTGAAGGTCTGGTTGCCCGCGCCCGCGCCCGCGGCCACGGCCGGGCCGCCAATGAGGCCGGCCACCTGCAGCTGGCGCTGCAGCGTCTGCCAGCCGCCGTTCCAGCGCGCGGCCAGGGTGGCGCTGCCTTCCAGCACGGCGCCCTGCAGCAGGCCGGCGGCGCCGGGCACGGTGTTCAGCCAGCGCTGCAGGCGCTGCGCGTCGGCCACGCGCAGATCCAGCGTGCCGGCGCCGGTGCGCGGCGCCATCGCGCCGTTCAGCTGCGCGCTGGCGCCGGGCAGTGTGGCCTGCAGCTGGCCCTGGGCGGAGGGCTCGGCCAGGTTCACCCGCACCTGGCGGGCGCTCACCTGTGCCTGCAACGCATCGAGCTGCAGCCGCGCCAGGTCGAGCCGGTCGGCGCGCCAGGTGCCTTCGGCGGCCAGGCGGTCGATGCGCAAGGGCGCCGTGCGCGGGGCGTTCCTGGCCATGGCCGCAGTACCGGTGGCGGCGCCGCGAATGTCGGCCGTGAAGCGGATCACGCCGTTCTGCGCGCCCTCGGCGCTGGCGGTGCCGCTGAGCGGCGCGGCGTCCAGGCGGCTGTGGAGGGCATCGGGGCGCAGGTTGCGCAGGCGCGCCTGGCCTTCCAGTGCGCCGGTGGCGGGGGTGAATGCGCCCTCGGCCTGCAGGCTGCCGGCGCCGACGGCGACCGTGGCCTGCGGGACCGTCCAGCGCGTGCCGTCGAAGGCCGCCTGGGCGTCGAGGGCGCTGACCGGCAGGCGCTGCTGGTCCCAGGGGCCGGACAGGTCGTTCCGCAGCTGGGCGGCTATGTTCCAGCCGGTGGCGGCGGGCGGAGCGGCCGGGGTGTTCGCTGGAGCCTGGGTGGCCGACGCCGATGCCGCCGGCGCGGGCGCCGGGCCCGCTGCCGCGGTGGTGGCCACAGGCTCCACGCGCACGTCGCCGCTCAGTCGCGTGACGGGTGCCTGGGGCCACAGCGCGGCCAGGTCGAGCGCGCGCAGCGCGGCCTGCGCCTGCACCAGCGGCTGGGGGGCCCAGGGGGCGACCTGCGCCTGCACATCGGCCTCCATGGGTTCGGCCGGTGGGGCCTTGCGGGCGGCCTGCGCCGTGGCGGCGGGCTTGCGGGTGCCCGGGTCGCGGGCACCCGTCCTGGCGGGTGGCGCGCTGGCCGTGGCTTGCGGTGCCGGGGCGCTCGCAGCCGCGCCGGGCCCATCCGCCACCGCCCCGCGCAGTTGCGCCGCCACCTGCAGGCGCGCCGCCTCGGTGGCAAGCGTGCCCTGCACCGTGGCGTGGGCGCTGGCCTGCAGCTCGGGGCCTCCTCCGGGCGGGGCGGTGCGCACGCTGCCGTCCAGCGTCAGGTCCAGCGGCATGGGGGCTTCGGCGCCCAGCGTGCCGCGGGCCACGTAGCGGCCCTGGGCGAATTCGACGTTGTCGACCACCAGCTCGTGGCGCGCGCCGTCATAGCCATAGCGGCCCTGCAGCTGGCGGATCGTGATCGGGTCCGCGGCGGGGGGCGCCCACACCACCTCGTCCAGCCGGAAGGGCAGGTCCACCTGCACCGGCAGCGCCAGGCGTTGCAGCGGCGCCGTGGGCTCGGCGGGCTTGTCGGTCGGCTGGGGGGTGATGAGCACCCGCGCGGCATGCACCTGGCCCAGCTGCACCTTGCGCTGCAGCAGCGGCGCCAGGCGCCAGCCGATGTCGGCGTCGTTCACCTCCACCGTCATGCCGGGGCCGCTCCAGCGCAGCCAGCCGATGCGGCCGCCGCCGCGCACCGAGCCGGTGACGTCGCGGCTTTCCAGCGTCTGGCCGGCGGGCAGGTAACGGGCGACGCGGTTCAGCGTGGCGGCCAGCGACGAGTCGCCGCCCGCCCACCACCAGGCCGCGCCCAGCAGCGCGGCGACCAGCGCCAGCAGGCCGAGCAGGCTCCAGACGGCGATCAGCCAGCGGCTGCGGCGGCGGGGCCGGGGCTTGGGCGCCGCGGCGGCGGCATACGGGTTGCGGGGTGTCTGTGGAGTGGCCATGCGAAGAAACGGCGCGCACGCCTTCCAGGAATTAGAAACTGAAGCCCAGCCGCAGGTGCAGCCGCACCTCCTGCGACTTCACGCCGTAGGCCACGTCGGCCTGCAGCGGGCCCACCGGGCTGCGCCAGCGCAGGCCCGCGCCCACGCCCACGCGGGGCTCCAGGTCGCCGGCCTTGTCGGCCACGGCGCCGGCGTCGATGAACACCGCGCTCTCGAAATCGGTGCGGTTGCCGCGCAGCACGATGGGGCGCTGCCACTCGGCGCTGCCCACCGCGAGGTAGCGGCCGCCGTAGAGCGTGTCGTTGTCCGTGCGCGCGCCGATCTTGCGATAGCCGTAGCCGCGCACCGTGGTGTCGCCCCCGGTCAGGAAGAGCTGGGTGACGGGAATGTTGGCGCCTTCCCGCGCCAGCACCGCGCCGCCCTCGGCGCGCAGCGCCAGCCGGCTGTCGCGGCGGATGCCTTCGCCCAGGTCCACCGGCCCCAGCGGCACGTAGCCCTGCCAGCGCAGCAGGGCGCGCACGAAGGGGTCGCGCTCGGGCGTCAGCGTGGTGCCGACCCCGATCTCGGAGGCCACGCCCCAGCCGCTGGTGGGGGCGGTGTTGTTGTTGAAGTAGCGGCCCGTCCACGCATAGTTGGCGGTGATGGACGAGCTCGATGGCGGCGCGGCCTCGCCCTGGCTCTTGGCCATGTCGTACTGCAGGAAGTAGCTGCGGTCGATGTGGTCGCCGTTCTTGGTGCGCCCGCCGCGCACGCGGCCGCTGTTGACCTCGTAGCTGCCCGTGGTTTCGCGCTGCAGCTGCGCGCCGGTAAACCAGCGCCAGCCGTTCTCTTCGGGCAGCGCCGTCCACTCGGTGGAGGCGAGCTTGTTCTTGCGGTCCACCGACAGCTTGCTCACCGCCCGCCAGCCCAGGCCCGGCATGCGGTTGTGGATGTGGTCCAGGCTCAGGCGCGGGCCGCTGTCGGTCGACAGGCCCACGCCAAACACCACCTTCTTGAGCGGCGCCTCGCGCACCTGCGCGACCACCGGGGCGGCCTGCGGGTCAGTACCGTCGGTGTCCACCGACAGGAACACCGCGTCGTAGTAGCCGCTGCTGGCCAGGCGCTGCTGGGCGTCGAGCAGCGCGGTCTCGCTGTACTCCTCGCCCTCGGGCAGGCGGGCGATGCGGCGCGCGCCATCGGGGTCGTAGCGCTCGCTGCCCGACACGCGCAGCGCGCCGAAGCGGTAGGGCGGCCCCGGCGCATAGGTGACGGCGAGCTGGGCGTCGTTCTTGTCGGCGTCGATCTCGGCGCGGCTGCTGTCGATGCGCGCCGTGGGGTAGCGGCGCGTCTGCAGCTGGCGCAGCCCCTGCGACTTGGCGCTGTCCCAGGCCGACTGGGTGAACGGCTGGCCGGGCTGCAGCGACCAGTCGCGCTGGATGCTGGCGCGGCGGTCGGCGAAGCCCGGCGCCTCGGCCTCGTCGCCCGTGAAGGCCACGTCGGCCTTTTGTACCACCGTGCGGGGGCCGGGCTCCACGGTGACCAGGACGAGGCGCGGCGGGCGGCCGGGGTCGGAGACTTCGCGCATCTCGATGGTGAGCGTGGGGCTGAAATAGCCCATGGTGCCCAGCAGGTCGCGCGCATTGGCGTCGGCCGCGCCCAGCAGGCGCGACAGCTCGGCCGCTTGCAGGTCGGGCAGCTTGCGAAAGCGCTGCAGCTCCATGTGGCGCTCCAGCTGATCGCGGATGGCGTCGGGCGCCTGCACCTGCAGCGCGAAGGCATCGGGCGCGTTCTTGTCGCCGATGGTCTGCACCGCATCTTCGGCATCGGCGTCGGGATCGCCCTGCTTGGCGCCGGGCAACAGGCTGCAGCCCTGCAGTACCAGCACGCTGCACAGCAGCAGGGCGGACCAGGGGGCTTGGCAGGACAGGAAAGGCGCGATGCGGGGAAAAGCTTTCAAGAAACAGGGCCCGGAAGTGGTGGCGCAAGAATGTCAGAGCAGCGGATGGGTCCGCGCCCTCATGCGCCCCGGCCATCCGTAGGACTATTTTGACAAAAGCCGCATCGTCTCTTCCAAGCCCTTGAGCGACAGCGGGTACATGCGGTGGCCCAGGATCTGCTGGATTACGCCGATGCTCTGGCGGTACTGCCAGACGCCCTGCGGCTCTGGGTTGATCCAGGCGTGGTGCGGGAAGGCGTGCAGCAGCCGCGTGAGCCACTCGGCGCCGGCCTCCTCGTTGTTGTATTCCACGCTGCCGCCGGGCTGCAGGATCTCATAGGGGCTCATCGTCGCGTCGCCGACGAAGATGAGTTTGTAGTCCTTGTTGTACTTGCGGATGATGTCCCAGGTGGGGAATTTCTCCGCGAAGCGGCGGCGGTTGTTCTTCCACATGAAGTCATAGACGCAGTTGTGGAAGTAGTAGAACTCCAGGTGCTTGAACTCGCTCTTGACGGCCGAGAACAGCTCCTCCACCCGCTGCACGTGCTCGTCCATGGTGCCGCCCACGTCCATCAGCAGCAGCACCTTCACGTTGTTGTGCCGCTCGGGCACCATCTTGATGTCGAGGTAGCCGGCGTTGGCCGCCGTGCTGCGAATGGTGCCGTCCAGGTCCAGCTCCAGTTCGTTGCCCTCCCGGGCGAACTTGCGCAGGCGGCGCAGCGCCATCTTGATGTTGCGCGTGCCGAGCTCCTGCGTGTCGTCGTAGTCGCGGTAGGCGCGCTGGTCCCACACCTTCACCGCGCTCTTGTTCCTGCCGGCGCCGCCGATGCGCACGCCCTGCGGGTTGTAGCCGCCGTGGCCGAACGGGCTGGTGCCGCCGGTGCCGATCCACTTGCTGCCACCCTCGTGGCGCTCCTTCTGCTCTTCGAGGCGCTTTTTCAGCGTCTCCATCAGCTCGTCCCAGTCCATCTTCTCGATGGTGGCCTTCTGCTCGGGCGTCAGCTCGCGCTCCAGCAGCTGGCGCAGCCAGTCGGCCGGGATCTCCTTGCGGAAGTCGGCCACCATCTCCACGCCCTTGAAATAGGCGCCGAAGGCCCGGTCGAACTTGTCGAAGTGCTTCTCGTCCTTCACCAGCACCGTGCGGGCCAGGTGGTAGAAGTCGTCGATGCTCCAGCCGTCGTCCGACCTCGGGCCGACCACGCCGGCTTCGAGCGCCTCCAGCAGCGACAGATACTCCTTCACCGACACAGGCAACTGGCCGGCGCGCAGGGTGTAGAAGAAGTCGATCAGCATGCCGCGCTTTCAGTGGGTTGCAGGGTCGAAACGGCCGCCGGCGCTCATTCCGCCTGGGCTTTCTGCTTCAAAAGGTATAGCAACTGGGCTTTCGCCTCGGGCCATTCGCCCGAGCGCATGCTGTACATCACCGTGTCGCGGATGGTGCCGTCGCGGCGCAGGGCGTGGCCGCGCAGCACGCCGTCCTTCCGGGCGCCCAGCCGCTCGATGGCGCGCTGCGACGCGAAGTTGAAGTTGTCGGTGCGCCAGCCCACCACGTGGCAGCCCAGCGTGTCGAAGGCGTGCGTGAGCAGAAGCAGCTTGGCGGTGGTGTTGACGTGGGTGCGCTGCACGCGCCTGGCATACCAGGTCCAGCCGATCTCCACGCGCCGCACGGCGGGCACGATGTCGTGGTAGCTGGTGGTGCCGACCACTTCGCCGCGGGCCTCGTCGATGACGGCGAAGGCGAAGCGGTGGCCCTCGCGGCGCGCCTGCAGCGCGGCCTCGATGTAGGCCCGCGTCTGGTCGGGTTCAGGCACGGAGGTGATGCGCAGCTGCCAGAGCTGGCCGTCGGCCGCGGCGGCCGCCAGGCCGGCTTCATGGTGCAGCTCCAGCGGTTCGAGGCGCACGCCGCGATCCTGCAAGGTGACGGGTTCTACGAAGGCCATGGCGTTCCGTTGGGAGGGTCGAAGGGAAAGGGTGCCGGTGCCGGCCAGCTAGCGCGGCTCGCTGCGCCGCCGGCGCCAGCGGCGTGCCGCATGCAGGCCCAGGCCGCCGCCCAGGCCCACCAGCGCGATCGCCAGCAGGCTGGCCGCGCCGTAGCCCGGCGCGAACAGGTCCAGCCCCAGCAGGCGTCCCAGCCAGTAGCCGGCCAGCGCGCCGCCGGTGAAGCCCACGGCGTCGGAGATGCCTTCGACCAGCAGGCGGCGTGCTTCGCTCATGCGCCCGGCTCCGGTGGCGTGCGTTCGGCGCGCATCAGCGGTTGCGCTGGTTCATGAACACCAGCTTCTCGAAGAGGCTCACGTCCTGCTCGTTCTTCAGCAGCGCGCCCACCAGCGGGGGCACGGACACCTTCTGGTCGGCGCTTTGCAGGGCTTGCAGCGGAATGTCCTCGGCCACCAGCAGTTTCAGCCAGTCGATCAGCTCGCTGGTCGACGGCTTCTTCTTCAGGCCCGGCAAGCCGCGCACGTCGTAGAAGGTCTTCATCGCGGCAGCGAGCAGATCGCCCTTGAGCGTGGGGAAATGCACCGCCACGATCTGCCGCATGGTGTCGGCCTCCGGGAACTTGATGTAGTGGAAAAAGCAGCGGCGCAAAAACGCGTCGGGCAATTCCTTTTCGTTGTTCGAGGTAATGAACACCAGTGGCCGGTGCTTGGCGCGAATCAGCTCCCGCGTTTCGTAGCAGTAGAACTCCATGCGGTCGATTTCGCGCAGCAGGTCGTTCGGGAATTCGATATCGGCCTTGTCGATCTCGTCGATCAGCAGCGCCACCGGCGCATCCGACGTGAAGGCCTGCCACAGCACGCCCTGCACGATGTAGTTGCGGATGTCCTTCACGCGCTCGCTGCTCTCGGCGTCGCCCAGCTGGCTGTCGCGCAGGCGGCTCACCGCGTCGTATTCATAGAGGCCCTGCTGGGCCTTGGTGGTGGACTTGACGTGCCACTGCAGCAGCGGCAGGCCCAGCTCGCGGGCGACTTCCTCGGCCAGCATGGTCTTGCCCGTGCCGGGCTCGCCCTTGACCAGCAGGGGGCGCTGCAAGGTGATGGCGGCATTGACCGCCAGTTTCAGGTCTTGCGTGGCAACGTAACTCTCGGAACCTTGGAATTTCATGGGCCGTGAATAGGGTAATCGTTGATGAAGGAAGCGGCGGACCCCCTCCTATAATTCTTCTCATTAGAGAGACAACCACCACGGGATTGTGCGCGCAAAATGAACAAAATACGGACCACGGTATGGGGCATGCTTGTCGCTTGTGCGACCGGTGCGGCGTTCGCGCAAGAGATCAAGGGCGACGCCCAGGCCGGTGAGAAGAAGATCGCCATGTGCATCGGCTGCCACGGCATTCCGGGCTACCAGGCGAGCTTTCCCGAGGTCCACCGCGTGCCCATGATTTCCGGCCAGAGCGCGCGCTATCTCTCCTCAGCCCTCGACGCCTACAAGAAGGGCGACCGCCGCCACCCCACCATGCGCGGCATCGCCGATTCGCTCACCGAGCAGGACATCGCCGACGTCTCCGCCTACTACGCCGCGCACCGCGCCCCCGGCGCCGCACCGGAAGTGCCGCCCAAGCCCCGCCGCGAGCCCAGCGTGCAGGTGGCCGCGCTGCTGCAAAAGGGCGCCTGCGTGTCCTGCCACGGCGACAACTTCGCCAAGCCCATCGACCCGTCCTACCCCAAGATCGCCGGCCAGCATGCCGACTATCTGTACGTGGCGCTGAAGTCGTACAAGGCCGAGAAGAACCCCAACCTGGGCCGCTCCAACGCCATCATGGCGGGCGTCGCCAAGCAGTTCACCAATGCCGAATTGAAGGCGATGGCCGGCTACATCGGCTCGCTCGACGGCGACCTGCAGGTGGTGCGGCAGTCGCCCTTCCGCTGAGCATTCGCGGCGTTTCCCTCGTTCTTCCAGGCCCGGGCATCCGGGCCTTTTTCATGGCGTGTCGCCGATCTCGCTGAGGGGCCCCGTCGGCCGCACCGACAGGTCCAGCTCCTCCAGCGGCGCCGGGTGACCGAAGCAAAAGCCCTGCGCGGCGTCGCAGTGCAGCGCGCGCAGCCGGCGGGCCTGGGCCTGGGTTTCCACGCCTTCGGCCACCACCGTGACGCCCAGCCCCCGCGCCAGGCTCAGCACCGACTCCACGATGGCCGCGTCGCGGGGCGTCTGCAGCAGCGAGCGCACGAAGCGCTGGTCCACCTTCAGGCAGTCGAACGGCAGGTCGGTCAGGTAGGTGAGCGACGAATAGCCGGTGCCGAAGTCATCAATGGCGATCTTCACGCCCAGGACGCGCAGGGCAGTGAGCCGGTCGCGGGTGCCGCGGTCGCCGTCGCTGATGCGTTGCGATTCGGTCAGCTCCAGCGTCAGTTGCCCGGGCGGCAGGCCGCTGGTGCGCAGCGCCTGCCGAAGCCGGGTGGTGAAGTCCGACTGGATGAGCTGGCGCGCCGACACGTTCACATGCAGGTTGAAATCGGGCGGCAGCGCGCCCAGGCGCCCGGCCACCGCCTGCGTGGCCTGGCGCAGCACCCATTCGCCCAGCGGCAGGATGAGGCCGGATTCCTCGGCCGCCGGGATGAACGCCGCGGGCGACACCAGCCCGCGCGCCGGGTGGTTCCACCGCACCAGCGCCTCGGCGCCGGTGACGCGGCCGCTCGCCAGGTCGACCACCGGCTGGTAGTGCAGCACGAACTGCTGCCTGTCCAGCGCCTGGCGCAGCTCGGTCACCAGGCGGCCGCGCTCCAGCGACTGCTCCATCATCGGCGCCTCGAAGACCACGCACTGGTCGCGCCCGGCCTGCTTGGCCTCGCCCAGGGCCACGCTCGCCTGGCGCAGCCATTCGGGCAGATCGGCGCTGCGCAACGTGCCGCCGACCACCCCCACCGACGCGCTCAGCAGCAGTTCGTCGTCGCCGGCCGAGAACGGCGTGGCGAAGAGCTTCTGCACCGCCTTGCCGATGGCCTCTTGCGAGAGGCCTTCCACACCCAGGTGCAGCACCGCGAATTCGTCGCCCGACACCCGGGCGATCAACAAGGGTTCGGGCAGGCGTGCGCGCAGGCGTGCGGCCACGGCGTGCAGCAGCTGGTTGGCCGTGCCGAAGCCCACGCCGTGGTTGACGGCGCGAAACGCGTCCAGTCCCACCAGCGTCAGCGCGGCGGCCCGCTCGCCCGGCCAGTCGGCCCGCTCGAGCAGGCCGCTGCGGGTCAGCACGCCGGTCAGCGGGTCGGTGCGCAGCTGGTCCTGCAACTGCTCGAACGACTGCCGCAGTTGCGCCGCCATGCGCTGGAAGGCCCGCGAGAGCACGGCGGTCTCGCGCAGGCCCTCGTGCGGGCGGGCCAGCAGGTCGGCGGCGGCCGGCCAGTCGCCCTGCGCCAGCCGGTCGGCCGCCTGCGCGGTCTGCAGGATGGGGCGCGAGACCCGCTGCACCGCCCAGAGCGCGGCCAGCAGGGCGATCAGCGCGCCCAGTACGGCGGCGAGCGTCCAGTGACCCAGGCGCTCGCGTGTGTTGCCCAGCAGGTCGGCCTCGGGCAGCAGCACGACGATGCGCCAGTCGAGCGCCGGCGCGGCGGTGAAGGCGGACACGCGGCCGAAGTAGAGCGCGCCGTCCTGCACCAGCCGGAAGCTGTGGCCCTCCGCCCCGACCGGGCCCAGGTGCGTGGCGGCCGCCCGCACCAGCGGGTCGGCGCTCTGCTCGGCACGAAGGCGGCTGCGGGGCGAGAGCTGCGAGCCGCCGCTGCGCTCGCCCACGATGGCCGCCGGGTCGCTCTGCGCGACCAGCGTGCCGTCCGGCTCGGCGATGAAGATCGTGCCGTGGCCGCGCAGCGGCTCGGCGTGCAGGAAGCGCTGCAGCGAGTCCAGCCGCACGTCGGCGCCCACCACGCCCACCGTCTGGCCGTCCACCACCACCGGCGTGGCCGCCGAGATGATGACGTCGCCCCGTTCGCTGGCCGTGGTGTAGACGGGCGACCAGGCCGTGTCGCCGGCCTGCAGGGCGGCGGCATACCACGGCCGGCGGGTGGGCTGAAAGCCCGCCAGCGCGCTCACCACCGGGGTGGTCGGCTCGGTGCCGGCATGGATGTGCATCGCCCCGCCGGTGGAGCGGTCCTGCACGATGAGCCGGAAACCCTCGTCGCGGCGCATGGCCGCGTAGGTGTCGTCCACGCCGCCGAAGCCCAGCAGGCCGATCTGCGCGAATTCGCCATACCGGCCCGGAAAGACGCTGCGCAGGTAGCCGGCCACGGCGCTCGTGTCGCCGGGCCGGTAGAGCCGCTGGCGGCTGATGGTGTCGGCCAGCGTGCGCTGCACCTGGTAAGGCGTCTCCAGGTAGGCCGACAGCCGGATCTGCGAGGACGCGGTGATGGCCGTGAGCAGCCGGGCGCCTTCCTGGTCGATGAGGTCGTTGATCTGCCGGTGCTGGCTGAGCGCCAGCACCGCCACCGTGACGCCGAACAGCAGCGCCAGCGGCACGGCGATGGCCGCGCGCAGGGAAGGCTGCCAGCGGCGCGGCATTCAGTGGCGGCAGGCGCCCCGGCGCGCGGGCGTCGCAGCCGGGGGGGATGGACGAAAATTCCCAGTCATTTCGGCCTCTGGCGCTTGATCCATGAGCGGTTGCAGCTATGAAAAAATATAGCGAAATGACACGGTGGCCAGCCGGGATGCCGTCAGCAGGTTCATGCCTTGCCGGGGCTCAGTCGCGGGTGGCGCGGCGCTGCACGCACGCGACGTAGGCTTCGCCGTCCGGCGGGCGGCCCGAGCGCTGGCTCTGCCAGAGCATCTCGCCCAGGCAGTCCATCACGGCGTGGTGGGCGTCGTGCAGCGAATCGAGCCGCGCGGCCAGCAGCTCCACCGCCTGGCGGATGCCGCGGGGCTGGTCGATGCTGCACTGCTCGCTGATCGACAGGTGCATCGACAGGTGCAGGAAGGGGTTGGTCTGGCCCGGAGTTTCGTCGTAGTTGCGCGCCAGGGCGGCGTTCACGTCCGCCAGGTCGGCGTGGTATTCCGGGTGTTCTGCGATCCAGAGGCTGGCTAGGGTCTCGATGGCTTCCATCGGCGCGCCGGCCTGGGCCTTGGCGTGCACCGCGCAGAAAAAGCGCCGTACGTCGGCTTGGGAAGGGTTGAACATGGATCGATGAGCGTAGCACGCGGGTCACGCCGGCCGCAGCGACTCTGCCGGCCCGCCCGCCATTGCGTCAACAATATCGCCTCGATTCCAGAAACCCGCACCACCATGTCGCTTTCATCCCACTCCCGCCTGGCCCTGTGCCTGTGCGCCACCCTGTGCCTGCCGCTGGCCGCGCAGGCCGACAGCTTCGCCTCGTCGGCCTCCAGCGCCGGCTCGGCCTCCAGCGGCAGCGCGTCCGACTCGCTCAAGGGCTCGAGCAACAGCTCGAGCGGCGACAAGAAGACCGCCGGTGCCGACTACCGCATCACCGACGTGGCCGAAGCGCCCGGCCGCGCCGGCTTCGTGCGGCTGACCCTGGAGGCGGACGCCGACCGGCACCTGGTGCTGGAACTGCCCGCCGCCGTGTTCGCGCCCCAGCGCCTGGCGCGGGGCGACGCCATCCACGCCGCCCCGCGCGACTGGGGCATGGAGTTCGCCCGCGCCGACACGCGGGAAGCCTTCTTCCTGGTGCTGGCGGACGACTGGCACCGCGAATTGGCGCCGCGCCGGGTGGACCGCGCCTCGTGAACCTGCGCGCCTGGCGCCGGTGCCGCGCCGCGTCGCTGGTGCTGGCCCTGGGCGCGGCCCTGGCCGGGCCCGCCCTGGCCGGCGGCCCCGTCTTCTGTGACCGCAGCCAGCCGCTGACCGCGCCCGAGCAGGCGCGCCTGCTGCAGTTCACCGGGGTGGTGCGCGCCGCGCTGGCCGGCACGGCCGCGCCCGTGGTGCTCATCAGCCGGGCGGGGCTGGACCTGTCCCGCTTCGGCATCCGCTATTCGCACGCCGCCCTGGCCTGGCGGGACGAGCAGGGCGCCTGGCAGGCGCGCCAGCTCTACTACGCCTGCGACGAGGGCCGCCCGCGCCTTTACGACCAGGGCCTCGCCGGCTTCGTCACGGGCGTGGACGACCCGTCCCAGGGCTACGTCTCCATCGTGCCGCTGACGGGCGAGGCCGGCGAAGCGGTGCGCACCGCGCTGCTGGACGCCCCGCGGGCGCTGCGGCTGCTGGCGGCCCGCTACAGCGCCAACGCCTACGCCTTCGGGCTGGACTACCAGAACTGCAACCAGTGGGTGGCCGAGCTGCTGGCCACCGCCTGGGGCGGCCTGCCGGACGGCGACGATCTGCGCGCCCGTGCGCAGCGGTGGCTGCACGCCGCCGGCTACGCGCCCGCGCCCGTCCCCGTCGACTCGCACGGGCTGATGTTCGCCGCCGGCTTCGTGCCGCTGATCCATCTGCGCGACCACCCGGAGGACGACCGTTACGCGATGCGGCTGCGCGTGAGCCTGCCCGCCAGCCTGGAAGCCTTCGTGCGCCAGCGGCTGCCCGAGGCCGAGCGCACCGAGTTCTGCCACGACGGCCGGCAGGTGGTGGTGCGCAGTGGCTGGACGCCCATCGCGGACGGCTGCAGCGCTGCGGCGGGCGACCGGGTGCTGCCCATCGGCGGCTGACGAGGCTGCAGGCGCTACCGCCGCTGGGTGCCCAGTGCGCCGGCTAACGCCGCTACGTGCCCAGTGCGCCGGCTAACGCCGAAGCGTTTCCAGTGCGTCGGCTAACGCCGACGCGTGCCCAGCGTGCGCGAGATCGCCTGCGAAGCCTCGAGCAGCGCGGGCAGCAGCTGTTCCTGCATCACCTGTGCGCTGGTGCGGTTGGCCTGGCCGCTGATGTTGAGCGCCGCCACCGTGTGGCCGGCGCGGTTCTTCAGCGGCGCGGCGATGGAGATCAAACCCTCTTCCAGCTCCTGGTTGACCAGGCACCAGCCCTGCTGGCGCGCCTCGGCGATGCGCGCCAGCAGGGTGGCGTCGTCCAGCGCCGTCTGGGGGGTGAAGGCGTGGCGCGGCACCTGCGCCAGCCGGGCGCGCATGTCGTCTTCGGGCAGGGCCGCCAGCAGCACGCGGCCCAGCGACGTCCAGAACGCCGGCAGGCGCGAGCCCACGCCCAGGTTGGTGCTCATGATCTTGTGGGTGTGCACGCGCAGCACGTAGACGATCTGGTGGCCGTCCAGCACCGCGGCCGAGCACGACTCGTGCACCCGGTCCACCAGCCCTTCCATCACCGGTTCGGCCAGGTCCCATATCGGCATGGACGACAGGTAGGCGAAACCCAGGTCGAGGATGCGCGGCGTCAGGCAGAACAGCCGGCCATCGCTCTCCACGTAGCCCAGCGTCTGCAGCGTGAGCAGGATGCGGCGCGCGCCGGCCCGCGTCAGGCCGGTGGCGGCGGCCACCTCGCTCAGGGTCTGCTGCGGCGCGGCGGCGCTGAACGAGCGGATCACCTCCAGCCCGCGGGCGAACGACTGCACATAGCTGTCGCCCGGCTTCGGGTTAACACTGAGGTCAGAGGGGGTGTCTTCCATGGCAATCCATTCTAAAATTCTTTATGCGAACATTTGTTCTATATACGAACAAATTCCTGGGACGGCATTCTTGCAGGTCCCGGATTTTCACTTCCAGTCGGGCAGGCACATGATCAACAAGATTGCGGATTCGATAGCAGAGGCGCTGGCGGGCATCCAGGACGGCTCCACGGTGCTGATCGGCGGCTTCGGCACGTCGGGCATTCCGGGCGAGCTCATCGACGGCCTGATCGCCCACGGCGCGCGCGATCTGACGGTGGTCAACAACAACGCCGGCAACGGCGACACGGGCCTGGCCGCGCTGCTCAAGGCCGGCCAGGTGCGCAAGATCATCTGCAGCTTTCCGCGCCAGGCCGACAGCTGGGTGTTCGACGAGCTCTACCGCAGCGGCAAGCTGGAGCTGGAACTGGTGCCCCAGGGCAACCTGGCCGAGCGCATGCGCGCCGCCGGTGCCGGCATCGGCGCGTTCTTCTGCCCCACGGCCTATGGCACAGAGCTCGCCCAGGGCAAGGAAACCCGCGAGATCGGCGGCAAACACTACGTGCTGGAGTACCCCATCCATGGCGACGTGGCGCTGATCAAGGCCGAGCGGGGCGACCGCTGGGGCAACCTGACCTACCGCAAGTCCGCGCGCAACTTCGGCCCGGTGATGGCCACGGCGGCGCGGCGCACCATCGCCACCGTGCACGAGATCGTGGAGCTGGGCGGGCTGGACCCCGAGGCCATCGTCACGCCGGGCATCCACGTGAGCCAGATCGTGCGCATCGAGCGCACGGCCACCCAGGCGGCCGGCTTCAAGAAAGCCGCCTGACGCCTCGCCCGCACCCGGGAATCACAGTCAAATTGGCCTCCAGCGCCCAAGGAATAAGCGTGAGCAGCTATCAAAAGAGAAGCAAGGACGACGTGGCGCGCCGCGTCGCGCAAGACATCCACGAGGGTGCCTACGTGAACCTGGGCATCGGCCAGCCGACCCTGGTGGCCAACCACATCCCGGCCGACCGCGAGGTGATCCTGCACAGCGAGAACGGCATCCTGGGCATGGGCCCGGCGCCGGCTGCGGGCGAGGAGGACTATGACCTCACCAACGCCGGCAAGCAGCCCGTCACGCTGCTGGCGGGCGGCGCGTACTTCCACCATGCCGACAGCTTCGCCATGATGCGCGGCGGCCACCTGGACATCTGCGTGCTGGGCGCCTTCCAGGTCAGCGCCACGGGCGACCTGGCCAACTGGAGCACGGGCGAGCCCGGCGCCATTCCCGCCGTGGGCGGCGCCATGGACCTGGCCATCGGCGCCAAGCAGACCTGGGTGATGATGGACCTGCTGACCAAGCAGGGCCAGTCCAAGGTCGTGGCGCAGTGCACCTATCCGCTGACCGGCATCGGCTGCGTCAAGCGCATCTACACCGATCTGGCCACCCTGGCCTGCACGCCCGCCGGCCTGGTGCTGATCGACACCGTGCCGGGGCTGGAGCACGCCGAACTCGAACGCCTCGTGGGCCTGCCCATCGGGCGCGCCTGAAACATCCCGGAGACCACCATGACGACCACCGCATCCCAAGCCTTCATCTGCGACGCCATCCGCACGCCCTTCGGCCGCTACGGCGGCGCGCTCTCCAGCGTGCGCACCGACGACCTGGGCGCCATTCCCATCAAGGCGCTGATGGAGCGCAACCCCGGCGTGGACTGGGCCGCGGTGACCGACGTGCTCTACGGCTGCGCCAACCAGGCCGGCGAAGACAACCGCAACGTCGCCCGCATGAGCGCGCTGCTGGCCGGCCTGCCCATCGACGTGCCCGGCGCCACCATCAACCGCCTGTGCGGCTCGGGCCTGGACGCGGTGGGCACGGCGGCGCGCGCCATCAAGGCGGGCGAGGCTGGGCTGATGATCGCGGGCGGCGTGGAAAGCATGAGCCGCGCACCGTTCGTCATGCCGAAGGCGGAGACGGCGTTCAGCCGCAACAACGCGGTGTACGACACCACCATCGGCTGGCGCTTCGTCAACAAGCTGATGAAGGCGCAGTACGGCGTCGATTCGATGCCCGAGACGGCCGAGAACGTGGCCACCGACTTCGGCATCGAGCGCGAGGCGCAGGACCGCATGGCTCTCGCCAGCCAACTCAATGCTGTGGCGGCCATCGAGGCCGGCCACCTGGCGCGCGAGATCGTGCCGGTCACCATACCGCAGAAGAAGGGCGACGCCATCGTCGTGAGCCGGGACGAGCACCCGCGCTCGACCAGCCTGGAGGCGCTCGCCAGGCTCAAGGGCGTGGTGCGGCCGGACGGCACGGTCACCGCCGGGAACGCCAGCGGCGTGAACGACGGCGCCTGCGCGCTGCTGCTGGCCGATGAAGCCAACGCCGCCCGCTATGGCCTGAAGCCCCGTGCCCGCGTGGTGGGCATGGCCACGGCCGGCGTGGCGCCGCGCATCATGGGCTTCGGCCCCACGCCCGCCACCCAGAAGGTGCTGGCGCAGACCGGCCTTTCCATCGACCACATGGACGTGATCGAGCTGAACGAGGCCTTTGCCGCGCAGGGGCTGGCCGTGCTGCGCGCATTGGGCCTGAAGGACGACGACGCCCGCGTCAACGCCTGGGGCGGCGCCATCGCCCTGGGCCACCCACTGGGCGCGAGCGGCGCCCGGCTGGTGACCACCGCCGTCAACCGGCTGCACGAACATGCCGGCCGCTACGCGCTCTGCACCATGTGCATCGGCGTGGGGCAGGGCATCGCCGTGATCCTCGAGCGCGTCTGAGCGCTGCGTATTCGCAGCCCGCGCATGCGGGCCGCGCCGTCCTGTCCGAAACACCCGGGAGACCTGCATGAACCCATTGAATATGTCGCGCCGCACCGTGGCCTTCGCTGCACTGGCCGCCTGCGTCGCCGGCGCCTGCGCGCCCGCCCTGGCGCAAGGCGCGTGGCCGTCCAAGCCCCTGCGCATGGTCGTGCCCTATTCGGCGGGCGGAGGGGCCGACAACGCTGCCCGCATCCTGGCGCAGCGCCTGTCGGCCACGCTCGGGACGCAGGTGGTGGTGGACAACCGCCCCGGCGCCAGCGGCATGATCGGCGCGCAGGCGGTTGCCAAGGCCGACCCGGACGGCTACACCGTGCTCTACGACTCCTCGACCTTCGCGGTCAATCCCTCGCTGCGCAAGATGTCGTTCGACCCGGCCAAGGACTTGATGCCGATTTCCCTGGTCGTCACGGTGCCCAACATTCTGGTGGTGCCGGCAAAGTCGCCCGATGCGAACTTCAAGGCCTTCCTGGAGCGCGCACGTTCGCACCCCGGCCAGGTGGCGTTCGCCTCCTACGGCGCGGGCAGCCCGGCGCATCTGGCGGGCGAGCTGCTGAACCGCGAGGCGCGTGTGTCCATGCTGCACGTGCCCTACAAGGGCGGCGCGCCCGCGCTGGCGGATGTGATCGGCGGCCAGGTGGATGCGTACTTCGCCAACGCGGGCTCCGGCCTGGGCTATGTGCAGTCGGGCCAGGTGAAAGCCCTGGCGGTCACCTCGCGCGAACGCATGGCGCTGCTGCCCCAGGTGCCGACCGTGGCCGAAAGCGGCTTTCCCGACTTCGAGGTGCTGGAGTGGAACGGCGTGTTCCTGCCCGCCGGCACGCCCAAGCCCATCGCCGACCGGCTGGCCGCCGAAGTGCAGGCTGCCGTGAAGGACCCGGAGACCCGCGCACGCCTGGTGAAGCTGGGCGCCGACCCCGTGGGTGGCACGCCGGCCGCGTTCGCCACCTTCCTGAGCGGGCAGACCCAACGCTGGGCGAAGCTCATCCAGGCCAACAAGATCACCGCAGACTGACGGCGCGATGGAAGCACACGACTGCTCCGGCGCGGACGCGTTCGAATCCGGCCTGGTCCATCGCCGCCGCATCCTGGGCGATGCTTGGGTGGACCGATCGCTCGACCAGCGAACGGCTTTCAACGGCGAGTTCCAGGATCTGATCACGCGCCATGCGTGGAACGACATCTGGGGCCGTCCGGCGCCGGGCGACAGGACGCGCCGGTTCATGGTGCTGTCGATGATGCTCGCCACGCATGCGTACGACGAATTCGCCATGCATGTGCGGGCCGCGCTCGACGGCCCGCCCGACTCCCGGCTGACGCCGGACGACATCAAGGAAGTGCTGCTCATGGCGGCCATCTACTGCGGCGTGCCGGTGGCCAACCACGGCTTCGGCATCGCCACCGCCATCCTGCGCGAAAAGGGCTTGCTGCAGGCATTCGCCCCGCCTTCCGACCCCGTTTGACGAAAGACAAGCCATGCCTGTTTCGACCCTTGCCACACCCCGTGGAACGTTCCGCATCGCCGTCGACGGCCCCGGCGACGCGCCGGTGCTGGTGCTGTCCAACTCGCTCGGCACCACGCTCGAGATGTGGGACGCGCAGGCCGCGCGTTTCGCCCGGACCCATCGGGTGCTGCGCTACGACACCCGCGGCCATGGCGGCAGCGTGGTGTCGCCCGGGCCCTACACGTTCGACCAACTGGGCGGCGACGTGCTGGCGCTGCTGGACGCGCTGGGCATCGAACGGGCGAGCTTCTGCGGCATCTCCATGGGCGGCTTCACCGGCCTCTGGCTGGGCGTGCATGCGCCCGAGCGGCTGAACCACCTTGTGGTGGCGAACAGCGCAGCGAAGATAGGCACGGCCGACGGCTGGACGGCGCGGGCCGCGCTGGTGCGCGAGAAAGGCGCGGCAGGCATGGCCGAGCTGGCGGCTTCGTCCCCTGGGCGCTGGTTCACGGACGCGTTCGCTGCAGCGCAGCCCGAAGTGGTGCAGCGTGCGCAGGGCTGGATCGCCGGCATTGCGCCGGAAGGCTATGCCGCCTGCTGCGAAGCGCTGGCGCAGGCCGACCTGCGCGGCGCCATCGCCGGCATCACCGTGCCCACGCTGCTGATCGCCGGCAGCGCCGACCCCGTCACCACGGTGGCGGATGCGCAGGCCATGCAGGCCGCCATTCCCGGCGCGCAACTGGCGCAAGTGCCGGCTTCGCACCTGTCCAACCTCGAAGCCCCGGAGGCGTTCGACGCCGCGCTGGCGCGCTTCCTGGCGGCTGCATAGGAGCGTGCCGATGGACCAGCCGCAAACAGCCCACCCCCGCTGGAAGCACCGCCCGGCCGGCTCCACCTGGGGTGACTTCGGGCCCGACGACCAGTTGGGCCGCCTGAACCTGCTGACGCCCGAGAAGGTGCGCCAGGGCGTGGCCGAGGTGCGCGAAGGGCTCAGCTTCGCGCTCAGCCTGCCGCTGGATTACCCCGGCGGCAGCGCGCTCAACCCGGCACGCCATCCGCCCGTGCTGCGGCCCACGGTGCGCAGGGGGCTGGTCAACTTCAACTGCCTGCTGGCCGAACTGGACGCGGGGCGCACCGACGTCATGTCCGACGACCTGGCCATCCTGTACCTGCAGTACTCCACGCAGTGGGACAGCCTGGCGCACGCCGGCTCGATGTTCGACGCCAACGGCGACGGCCTGCCCGAGGCGCTCTACTACAACGGCTATGCGGCCGGGCGCCACGTGGTCGGCCCGCAGCATCTGGACGATACGGGCGTACCCGCCACGCCGGGCGCGGCCGGCGCCAGCACCTCGGCCGCGCATGCGCTGGGCATCGAGAACATGGCCCGCACGGGCGTGCAGGGCCGCGGCGTGATGATCGACCTGCGCGCCCACCTGGGCGACGCGCGCACGCTGGTCGGCTACGACACGCTGATGCGCGTGCTGGAGGCCGACGGTGTGGCGGTGGAGCCGGGCGACATGGTCTGCCTGCACACCGGCTTTGCCGACGTGGTGCTGGGCATGCGCCGCCACCCCGACCCGGCCGTGCTGCAGAACGCCTGCGCTGTGCTGGACGGCCGCGACGAGCGGCTGCTGCAGTGGATCACCGACAGCCAGGTCGCCGCCATCGCCGCCGACAACTATGCGGTGGAGGGCCTGCCCGCCCGTCCGGGCCCGGCCTGCTGCGCCGCGCTGCCGCTGCACGAGCACTGCCTTTTCAAGCTGGGCGTGCATCTGGGCGAGTTGTGGCATCTCACACCGCTCGCCGCATGGCTGCGCGCCCGGGGCCGCCACCGCTTTTTGCTGACGGCGCCGCCGCTGAACCTGCCCGGTGCCGTGGGCTCGCCCGTGACGCCTGTCGCCACGGTCTGAGCCGCCGCTTTTCTGCCGTCGTGACGCAGCAAGCCGGCCTCGGGGGTGCCCCGGGGCGTCGGCCTGCCGCGCCCTGTGTTCGTACACCTCTTGAAGGCCCCGCCATGCCCTACATCATCGAAACCTTCGACAAGCCCGGCCACCAGCCAGTGCGCCAGGCCCACCGCGCCGCGCACCTCGAATTCCTGGACCAGCACAAGGAGCTGCTGCTGGCGTGCGGCGCCAAGCTGGACGACGACGGCAAGGACCTGGGCGGCGGCCTCTATGTGGTGGCGCTGGACTCGCGCGAGCAAGCGCAGCGGTTCATCGAAGCCGATCCGTTCCATGCGGCCGGCCTGTTCGAGCGCGTGACGCTCACACGCTGGCGCAAGGCGTATGTGGCCGGCCAGTGCTTTCTCTGAGCCGGCGCCATCAACCCCGCAGTAAAGGACTTTCATCCATGACCCACGCACCTGCACCCGAACGCGTACTCATCACTGGCGGCGGCGCCGGCATCGGCGCGGCCACGGCCGAACGCTGCCGCGCCGACGGCTACGAGCCGGTCGTCATCGACCGCAGGGTGGACCACGTGCCCGGCGGCATCCAGGCCGACCTGTCGAACCCCGCCGAGACCGCCCGCGCGCTGCAGCAGGCGCTGGCCGGCGGCCCCATCACGCGGCTGGTCAACAACGTCGGCATCGTGGTGCCGGCCGAGGCGGCCGAGCAGACGCTGGAGCAGTTCGACCTGGCCGTGGCGCTGAACCTGCGCTGCAGCCTGCAGTGCATGCAGGCGCTGCTGCCGGGCATGCAGGCGGCCGGCTTCGGGCGCATCGTGAACATGTCTTCGCGCGCCGCGCTGGGCAAGGAGCTGCGCACCGCGTATTCGGCCACCAAGGCCGGCCTGATCGGCATGACGCGCGTCTGGGCGCTGGAGCTGGGACGCCACGGCATCACGGCCAACGCCATCGGCCCGGGGCCCATCCGCACGGAGCTGTTCGACCGCGCCAACCCGCCCGATGCGCCGCGCACGCAGGCCATCATCGACGCGGTGCCCGTCAAGCGCGTGGGCACGCCAGACGACGTGGCGCATGCCGTCTCCTATCTGCTCGACGAGCGCAGCGGCTTCGTCACGGGGCAGGTGCTGTACGTGTGCGGCGGCATGACCGTCGGTGTAGCCGGGGTCTGACGGCCGCCATCGCCCGCTCTCTCTTTCTCAAAAACTCACAACACCGAAGAGACAAGTCACATGTCGAAAATCACCGCCTTCTTCACCGAGCTGATGCGGCGCTACCTGCCCGATCCGTTCGTCTTCGCGATCATGCTCACGCTGCTCACCATGGCGCTCGCCTTCGGCGTGGAAAGCCGCCCCATCGATGCCGTGGTGCAGGACTGGGGCAAGGGCTTCTGGAGCCTGCTGGCCTTCACCACGCAGATGGCCGTCATCCTGGTGATGGGCTACGTGCTGGCGGCCGCGCCCATCGTGGACCGTTTTCTCGACCGCATCGCGGCGCGGGTCAGCACGCCGCGCCAGGCCATCATCGTCGCGACGATCGTGGGCTGCGTAGGCAGCTACCTCAACTGGGGCTTCGGTCTCGTGATCGGCGGCATCATGGCGCGCAAGCTGGCGCTGAAAGTGAAGGGCGTGCACTACCCGCTCATCATCGCGGCGGCCTATACCGGCTTCACCATGTACAGCCTGGGCTTCTCGGCGACGATCCCCGTACTCATCTCCACCAAGGGCCATGCCTTCGAGGGCACGATGGGGCTGATCCCGCTCACGCAGACGATCTTCTCCGCCCCCATTTTGCTGACCAGCCTGGCCGTGCTGATCGCGCTGCCGCTGCTGAACGCCACCATGCACCCCAAGGCCGGCGAGAAGGTCGTCGAGCTGGACCCGGCCACCGTGGCCGATGCGAAGCCCGCCGCCAGCGCCGAAGGGTTGCTGGGCGACGAGAAGACGCTGGCTTGGCGCCTGAACAACAGCCGCGTGCTCAGCCTCTTGATCGGCCTGTGCGGCATGGCGTACGTGGCCATGCACTTCATGAAAGGCGGCAACCTCGACCTGAACATGATCAACTTCTTCATCCTGTTCCTTGGCGTGCTGCTGCTGGGCACGCCGATGAAGTACGTGGAGAAGGTCAACGAGGGCGTGAAGACCATCGGCGGGATCATCCTGCAGTTCCCGTTCTACGCCGGGATCATGGCGATCATGCACGGCTCCGGCCTGGTGGAATCGATTGCCCATGTCTTCGTGAATATCTCCACCGCCGCCACGCTGCCGCTCTGGGGCCTGGTCAGCTCCTTCGTCATCAACTTCTTCGCGCCTTCGGGCGGCGGCCACTGGGTGCTGCAGGGCCCGTTCATGATCAATGCGGCCACCACGCTCGGCGCCTCGCAGGCGCAGACGGCGATGTCGGTGATGCTGGGCAATGGCTGGAACGACCTCGTGCAGCCGTTCTGGATCCTGCCGGCGCTGGCGCTCTCCAAGCTCAAGCTCAAGGACATCATGGGCTACACGGTGGTCTCCATGCTGCTCGTGGGCGCCATCTACGCCGTGACCATGCTGGTCTGGCCGCATCTCTGAACCGCTTACCGCCTTACGTTTTCGCCTCTCCACCTTTCTTTCAAGGAGCAACCCCATGCTGTTCATGGCCGAAATGACCGTCCGCATCCCGTCCACGCTGGCTCCCGAAGTGGCCGACGAGATCAAGCGCAAGGAAAAGGAGTACTCGCAGCAACTGCAGCGCGACGGCAAATGGCGCCACCTGTGGCGCGTCGTCGGCGAATACGCCAACGTGAGCATCTTCGACGTGTCCGGCAACGACGAGCTGCACACCATCCTGAGCGGCCTGCCGCTGTTCCCGTACATGGAGATCAAGGTGACGCCACTGGCCAACCACCCGTCGTCCATCGTGCAGGAATGACGCAGCGGCAGCGCCTCCACCTTCTTCACCATCCATCAGAGACCTGAGGAGACAACCATGACCATCGCCCATTTCACCTTCCGCCGCGGCCTGCTGGCCGCCGCTGCCGCCTGCGCCCTGTGGCCCACGCTTGCAGCCGCCCAGGCTTTTCCCACCAAGCCCATCACCATCATCGTGCCCTTCGCGGCCGGCGGCACCACCGACATCCTGGCGCGCGTCATCGCCCAGGGCCTTACGGCCGAGCTGGGCCAGTCGGTGGTGGTGGACAACCGCGCCGGCGCGGGCGGCAACATCGGCGGCCAGGCGGCGGCGCGCGCGCCGGCCGACGGCTACACGCTCTTCATGGGCACGGTGGGCACGCACGCCATCAACGCCGCGCTCTACAAGAAGATGCCGTTCGATCCGGTCAAGGACTTCGCGCCGTTGACCCGCGTGGCCAACGTGCCCAACCTGCTGGTGGCCAACCCGGCCCAGCCCTTCAAGACGGTGCAGGAGCTGATCGCCTATGCCAAGGCCAACCCGGGCAAGATCAACTTCGGCTCCTCGGGCAGCGGCAGCTCCATCCACCTGTCGGGCGAGCTGTTCAAGAGCATGGCCAAGGTGGACATGCAGCACGTGCCC
Organism: Acidovorax sp. FG27; assembly: GCF_040365715.1. NCBI lineage: Bacteria > Pseudomonadati > Pseudomonadota > Betaproteobacteria > Burkholderiales > Comamonadaceae > Acidovorax > Acidovorax sp. FG27. The sequence goes on along the minus strand of NZ_BAABVY010000014.1, from coordinate 163,668 downwards.
TACAAGGGCAGCGCGCCGGCCGTGACCGACCTGCTGGGCAACCAGATCGCGATCATGTTCGACAACATGCCCTCGGCCATCCAGCACGTGCGCTCGGGCAAGCTGCGCGCCATCGCGGTGACCACAGCCAAGCGCTCGCCCGAACTGCCCGACGTGCCGACCATCGCCGAAGCGGGCGTGCCCGGCTACGAGGCCACGTCGTGGTTCGGCATGTTCGCGCCGGCGGCCACTCCGGCTCCGATCGTCGGCCAGTTGAACAAGGCCCTGGTGAAGGTGCTGGCGCAGCCCGACATCAAGAAGAAGATCAACGAGCAAGGCGCCGAGACGGCCGGTGAAACGCCCGAGCAGTTCGCCGCATTCATCCAGCAGGAGGCGGTGAAGTGGGGCAAGGTGGTGCGGGAGTCGGGCGCCAGCGTGGACTGACGGGTGGCATGAGGCGCGGGCACTTCGCCGTTCCATCCCGCCCCATGTAAAAAGCCCCGCTGGGGCGAGCGCTTCGCTCGCATCCCGGCGGGGCTTGTTGCTTTCGATGGTTCCAACCGGGCGCCCATCGGGTGCCCGGTGGGGTCATCAGTACTTGGTGGCCTTGATGTCGGCCTTGGCCTTCTCATGGTCGGCCTTGGCCTGCTTTTCGCAAGCATTCTTGGCATCGCCGCTCTGGTCGTCGCACTTTTCCTTGGCGACTTCGTACATGCCTTCGGCGCGCACTTCGGCCACCTTGCGGGCGTGGGATGCGCTTGGCTTGTACTGCTGCTCCAGTTCGGCCTTGGCGAGCTTTTCCTTGGCCTCGGCCTGCTTTTCGCACACGTCCTTGGCGTTGTCCTTCAGGGTGTCGCACTGCGCCTTGTCCGACTTGTAGGTCGCTTCGATCTGGGCCTTGGAGGCCTTGTGCTGATCGCCCGTCATGCCTTGGGCCTGGGCGCCGGCGCACACGAGGAAGCTGGAAGCGAAGAGGGCTGCGATGACTTGGGTTTTCATGAGAACGTCCTTGGATGAAATGGATACAGTGCACTGTCGCCGCCATCGCGCCTCGCCGTTGTAGGCCGGCGGCAGACGTCGATGTCGGCGTTCGGCGCTGGCGCCGCCCAAGCGGGTGGCGTTCAGCAAAACGCCTTACGCTGGGTTTTCAGGAAGTCGCGGTCGATGCTGGCTTGCAGCAGCTCCATGTCGGCGTCGCCGACCCCGTGGCCCATGAAGTGCGCCGCCCACTGGTCGACCGTGCGGGCCACGGCCTGCACCAGCTCGATGGCCCGGCCGCGCCGAAGCCCGTACTCGCTCAGCTGGGTGAGCGCGTTGTCCAGGGACGACCGCGCGCCGTCGTGCCCCACCTCCATCGCCTGGTAGCCCATGTTCTGGAGCGTGGGCACCACGTCGAACGCGGGGCAAAGGTCGTAGTGGCCGTCCAGGCCCAGCCGCAGGCAGTGGTTGCGCTCATGGTCATCGGTGTTGTCGACCAGGATGTTGAACACCATGCGCTGGAACAGCTCTTCGCGCAGCCCTCTCTGCCGGTCCGGGTGCGCCAGCCGCAGCAGCACCGTGGCCAGGGCGCCGTAGCTCTCAGGCAGCCCTGCCGCGGCCAGCGCCGTTCTGGCGGAAATGCAGTGCAGCCGCAACGGCAGGCCGTGCAGGTCCATCCGGTCGAAGCGCTCGATGGTCAGCGCGTGGCGCCGCTTGCCACCCGGGCCCCGCGAAGGCAGGGGCAGCACGTCCGTCGTAGCCACGTGGATGCCCGCCCGCGCCGCCAGGGTCATGGTGGCATGTTCGATGAGCGGCGTGTCCACCGGGTCGCCCAGCTCGGCGAACTTGACCACGCAGGGGCCGCTGGCGGTCTGCATCAGCGCCTTGGGCCGGGCGCCGCCCAGGGTCACGCCCGGTTGCACCAGGCGCTGGATGTCCGGGGTGACGGGAGCCTGTTCCTGGACCTCTTCCATCGCCCGCGCCAGCGCGCCCAGGTCGCGCAGGCGGGGGTAGGGCCCGACGCGGCGCGGCAGGTAGCGGTCGGCGGAAGTGGACACGCCCAAGGCGCCGAAACGGTCGTCCCCCGCGAACAGGAGCATCTCCAGAATCGACAGCCGCGCCGGCCGGTCGATGTGCCGGATGATGCGTTCGCCCCAGCGGTCGGGCCGGGCGTCGTCGATGGCGCCGGGCGCGCTGTCCTTGCGCGCCGCACTGAACGTCTGGCCGGCGAGCAGGGGCAGGTCCTCGCTCAGGGCGAATTCCCACCAGTCGGCCGCGTAGGTGAAGGCTGCGCAGTTGGGCACCAGCTGCGAGAGGGCCAGCGAGCCGGTCAGCACCGGGGCAGCCGGGTTGACCAGCGTCCAGACGAACAGCTCGTCCTGCGGCACGTAGGTGCGTGGCGAGACGTGCGAGGGCTTCATGGCCGCGGCTTCTTCACACCCGTGATGAGCGAAGCAAGGCCCGCGGCTGCAAGGGCCGGGCGCCCGCCGGGAGGGGCCGACCAACCGGGTGCCGCCCGCTCCGCCACCTGGGCGGGCGCGGCCGGCCTGCCTGCCGCCGGGCGAGGGCCGGCACGGGGATGCGCCCGGGCGACCTCCTGCTCCAGCGAATGCAGGTCTTTGTGCGGGGCCACGATGTCGGCCAGACCCTCGGCCTGGTTGATGAGCCACATGCACATCGCATACGACGCCATCGCCACGGAGGGGTCGCCCCGCTCTATACGGGCCATCGTGGGCTGGGACACACCCAGCCGCTGCGCCCACTGCGCCTGCGTTTCCTTGCGCCGCTTGCGTGCGATGGCGATGTGCTGCCCGAGCTGTTCGATCTCCCGCAGCACCGCCTGCGGGTAGTCAGAAGGTGGCGTGGTCTGTCTCGGCATTCATAGATGATAGAGGAATTGCCGAAAAAGCACATCTATGAATACGAGCTGGCTTTGGACATCGAGCAGTTGTGCCTATCTAATTCACCAGAAGCCGATAAGTCATGAAAAACAGCTATCTATGAATAAAAAGCGGCCACCCGGGAAGAAGTTGGCCGTACTGCCAAGCGCGGCCTGGGCCTCGCTCGTGTCGATCCATTGTGGTCCCCCACACGCCCTCCGCGGGCCCCGCGCTGGCGGCGTTCAGAAGAAGTACGTCAGACCCAGGGTGAAGCTGCGCGGCATCGCGGGCGACACCACGTTGGCATTGATGGCGCCGTCGTAGTACGCCCGGTCGAACGCGTTCTTCACCCCGGCGGTGATGCGGTAGTTGGAACCGGCATAGCCCACCGACAGGTCGACCACGGTGTAGGCCGGCAGGGTGAACGGATACGAGCCGATCTGCTCGCTGACATGGCGGGCGCCCGCGCCCAGCGTGAGTTGCGGCATTTGCGGCAGCTTGTACGTGGCCCACAGCGCCAGCGTGTGGCGCGGCGTCAGGTTCAGCGGCAGCCCCACGATGGCGGCGTTGTTGTCGCGGGTGACCTCGGTGTCGGTATACGTGTAGGCGCCGGTCAGCTTCAGGTTGCGGCGCAGATCGGCGCCCACTTCCAGCTCCAGGCCCCGGGCGCGCTGCTCGCCGGTCTGCACGCTGAAGCCCGTGTTGGCGGGGTCGGCGGTGGTGACGTTTTTGCGCTTGAGATCGAAGAGCGCGAGCGAGCCCGTCAGCCCGCCGCCGGGCTGCTCGTACTTCAGCCCGGCTTCCCACTGCTTGCCGGTTTCGGGCTGGAAGGGGGCTCCGCCGAAGGCCGCGCCCGACACGGGCAGGAAGGACTCGCCATAGCTGGTGTAGGCCGCCCAGCCGGGCGTGAACTCATATACCAGCCCGGCGGACATCGTGGTGGCCGCGTCCTTCTGGCGCGTCTGCACGCGGGTCAGCCGGTTGTCGATGTCGCTGGTGGACCAGTCGCGGCGCAGGCCGACCAGTGCCGTCCACTGCGGGTTGAGCTTGATCTGGTCCTGGGCGTAGAGGCCCAGCACGCTCAGCTTTTCTGGCGCGTCGGCGGTCAGGTTGACAGGGCAGCTCGTCGCCACGCCATAGACCGGATTGAACAGGTTCAGCGCGCCGATGGTGCAGCGGCGCTGACCCTGGTAGCTGTGGCTGGTGCGGGCGTCCAGCCCCGTCACCACGCGGTGCTGCACGCCCAGCGCCGCGAACTGCGACAGCAGCGAGGTGTCGGTGGCGAGCATGTCGTCGTCCAGGTACTGGCGGGTGGCCTGGCGGTTCTGCAGGCGCTGGTTGGGCTGCAGCGCCAGGTTGGAGACGAAGTTGCCGTCGCCCTTCTCGGACTCGTAGCGTACGTTCTGGCGCAGCGTCAGCGCGGGCGAGAAGCGGTGCTCCAGCGCGTAGCCGATCGAAGTGCTCTGAATGTCGTAGTGGCCGAAGCTCGGGTCGCCGGTGTAGAGCGTGGTGGGCACGGGGCCGTTGCGGTTGGGCAGCACGGTGCCGTAGGGCGTGATGCCCTGCTGGCGCATCCAGTTGCTCTGGCTGTAGGTGGCGAACAGCACCAGATCGGTCTGCGTGCCCAGGTCCAGCGACAGGGACGGGGCGATCCAGCGGTCGCGGCGATAGACGAAGTCGGTCGGGTCGTCGCTGTTGGAGACCTGCGCGTTGATGCGCAAGGCCGCCTTGCCCGATTCGTTCAGCGGCCGGTTCACGTCGGCCTGCAGGGTGCGCTGGCCATAGCTGCCCACCTCCACGCCCACCTCGCTCAGCGCGTCGCGCTTGGGCCGCTTGCTCACGGCGTTGACGATGCCGCCGGGCTGTACCTGGCCATAGAGCACCGAGGCCGCGCCCTTGAGCACCTCGAACCGCTCGTAGCCGTAGGGCGTGAGCCGCGTCCACATGCCCGGGCTCTGCACCAGGCCGTCGATGAGGATCGATTCGGTGGAGCGAAAGCCGCGGATGTTGATGTCGTCGAAGCCGCGCCGCCCGAAGTTCACCGGGCTCACGCCGGCCACCGTCTGCAGCGCCTGCTGCATGTTGGTGATCTGGCGCGATTCCATCTGCTCGCGCGTCACCACGCTCACCGACTGCGGCGTCTCCAGCCGGCGCATGGGCGCCTTGCCGGCGGTCTGCGCCTCGGCGGGCGCGAAGCCCACGTCCTTCTCGGTGCTGGCGTTGATGCGCACTTCCTGCAGCTGCGGCGCCGCGTCGGGAGACGCCTGGGCCAGCGCGGCCTGCGACAGGCACAGCGCCAGCGGGCTCAGGGCCCACAGCGTGGGGGCCGCCTTGCGGCGGCGCAGCGGCGATGCCGGAGAGGGGCAGGCGCGCGCGCGCGGCAGCGCGGGCACGGCAAGGAGGTGCGAAGCAGGGGTCATGGACGGAATCGAAGAGGCTGACGAATGAGAAGGGGGTGCCGGCCTTGTCCCATCCTGGGTGAGCATTAGCGGGGTGAACGCGGCACGGCAAGCATTCTAATGAGAATGATTTTCATCTATGTTGTTTTTCGGCGATGACGCCTGGGCGCGCGCAGCTTCTTCTTCCTGCCGCTCCTTCGCCATCTGCTCCACCAGCTGCTGGCGACCCTGCCGCGCCACGGCGATGAACTTCTCCTGGTCCTTGTGGTGCGGGTACATGCGGTTGGCCAGGGCGATGTTGTGTTCGCGGAAGCGGTCGGCCACGCGCTGGGCGTCCTCGGCCGGCAGGCCCATCAGCTCCAGCACCGTGCGCGCCGTCTTCAGGCTGGACTCGAACACCTCGCGCTCGACATGCTCCACGCCCAGGTCGCGCAGCGCGTTCCAGTGCGACACGTTGCGGGCCCGGGCGACGATCCGCAGGTCGGGAAAATGCTCGCGCGCCAGCCCCGCGATCTTGAGCGACTGGTCGGCGTCGTCCACCGCGATGACCAGGATGCGCGCCTGCGCCGCCCCGGCGATGCGCAGCAGCTCCAGCCGCGTGGCGTCGCCATAGAACACGCGGTAGCCGAAGGTGTGCGCCACCTCCAGCATCTCCACGCTGTGGTCCAGCACCGTGGTGGGCACGCCCTGCAGCAGCATGGTCCGCGCGACGATCTGGCCGTAGCGGCCGAAGCCCGCGATGATGACCGGCGCCTCCTGCGGCTCGGAGATCTTGTCGGCGGCCGGCACCTCGGTCTTGAGCTGGGCATAGCGGCGCAGCAGCACCCGGTCCAGCAGCACCAGCAGCAGCGGCGACAGCAGCATGGACAGCGCCACCGCGCCGATCAGCAGCGACGCGGTTTCGCCCGGCAGCGCGCCGGCCGTGGCCGCCGCCTGGAACACCACGAAGGCGAATTCGCCACCCTGCGCCAGCAGCAGGGTGAACACCGGCCGCTCCTGGTAGGGCGTGCCGGTGGCCCGCGCCAATGCGTAGATCACCACGGCCTTGATGGCAAGCAGGCCCACCAGCACCAGCGCCATCAGGCCCGGCGAGCGCATCAGCACGCCGAAGTCGATGGACATGCCCACGGCGATGAAGAACAGGCCGAGCAGCAGGCCCTTGAAGGGCTCGATGTCGGCCTCCAGTTCGCGCCGGTACTCGCTGTCGGCCAGCAGCACGCCGGCCAGAAAGGCGCCGAGAGCCATCGACAGGCCCACCAGCACCATCAGGTAGGCGATGCCCACCACCAGCAGCAGCGAGGCGGCGGTGAAGATCTCCGGCGTCCTGCTGCGGGCGATCCAGCGCAGCAGCGGGCGCAGCGCCAGCCGGCCACCCAGCACGATGGCGGCCACCACGCCGAAGATCTTGGCCGCCTCCAGCGCCATCTCGGCGGGTGTGTGGTGGGGCGTGGCGCCGCCGCCGTCACCCACGGTGGCGGCTGCCAGCAGCGGCATCAGCGCCAGGATGGGAATGGCCGCCACGTCCTGGAACAGCAGGATGGAAAAGGCTTTCTGTCCGCTGTCGGTGCGCATCAGATTGCGCTCGGCCAGCGTCTGCAGCGCAATCGCCGTGGAAGAGAGCGCCAGCCCCAGCGCGGCCACCAGCGCGATCGACCAGGCCACGCCGCAGGCCCAGGCCGCCAGCCACAGCAGCGCCGCGCACCCCAGCACCTGGGCGGAACCCAGGCCGAAGATGGGCCGGCGCAGCGCCCAGAGCCGGCTGGGCTGCAGCTCCAGCCCGACCAGGAACAGCATCAGCACCACGCCGAACTCGGCGAAATGCAGGATGTCCTGCACGTTGCTGACCAGCGCGAGGCCCCAGGGGCCGATGGCGATGCCCGCCGCCAGGTAGCCGATGATGGCGCCCAGCCCCAGCGCGCGGGCAATGGGCACGGCGACCACGGCGGCGGCCAGATAGAGAAATCCGTAGTTGAGCCAGGCGGGGACGTGTTCCATGGAGGGCGCAGGTGGTGGCGTGGGCCGTGTGACGTGAATGGCGACCGAGGGGGCCGGCGCGATGCGCTCGGGGCAGCGCCACTTGGTGCTACATATTTGGTAGCATCAGGCGCTTGATGCATCGGCGCTGCAGCCCTATTTTGCATGGAATCGGTGCGTGCCGGGCCCGCCCTGCGCGATCCGGGCCGCGCCCGCCGTCCGCGCGTCTTTAGAATCCCGCCCTTCGATTCCTTTCCCACCCGAGCCCCATGGACCTGCATACCTGGATCGCCTTTCTCGCCGCGTCGTGCCTCATCGCGGTGTCCCCCGGCTCCGGCGCCGTGCTGTCGATGAGCCACGGCCTGTCCTACGGCGTGCGCAAGACCAGCGCCACCATCGCCGGCCTGCAGCTGGGGCTGCTGCTGATCCTGGTGATCGCCGGCGCGGGCGTGGGCTCGCTGCTGATCGCGTCGGAAGTGGCGTTCAGCGCGGTCAAGGTGCTGGGCGCCTGCTACCTCATCTACCTGGGCTTCAGCCAATGGCGCGCCGGTGGCAAGGCGCCGCAGAGCGGTGCCGAAGAGGCCTCGCCCGCCACCGCCGGCCCCTGGCAGCGCCGCGTGCTGACGGGCTTTCTCACCAACGCCACCAATCCCAAAGGCATCATCTTCATGGTAGCCGTGCTGCCGCAGTTCATGACCGATGCGCGGCCGCTCTGGACGCAGCTGCTCGTCATGGCGGCCACCACCGTCGCGGTGGATTTGGCGGTGATGCACGGCTATGCCGCCAGCGCCAGCGCGCTGCGCCGCTGGATGCGCAGCCCACGCTCCGCCCGCAACCAGAACCGCGTCTTCGGCGGCCTGCTGATGGCCGTGGGGGCGGGGCTCTTCTTCGTCAAGCGCGGCGGGCAGCACGCCAGCTGAGTTGCTATATATTTGATAGCTATGGGCGATTGATGCATCGGCGCCGAAGCCTGATTGGGCATCGAATTTCAGCCCTCTCCGCCAGACCGCCCCCGGCCGGCGCTACCATCGACAACGCCGGCCCGCCAAGGCCGCGTTCCCAGTCGTCGCTTCCGCACCCATTCGCCAAGGAGGTCCGCATGCCGGTGGTCGTTGTCGCCAATCCCAAGGGCGGCGTGGGCAAGTCCACGCTGTCGACGCAGATCGCCGGCCATTACGCCAGCCAGGGGCACGCCGTGATCCTGGGCGACGCGGACCGGCAGCGCTCCTCGCACCTCTGGCTGGGCCAGCGCCCGCCGCAGGCACGGCCCATCGGCAAATGGGACGTGTCGCATGACCTCATCACCCGCCCGCCGCACGGCACCACCCACGCGGTGCTGGACACGCCCGCCGGCCTGCACGGCTGGCGGCTCAAGGACGTGCTCAAGCTGGCTGACAAGATCGTCGTGCCGCTGCAGCCCAGCGTGTTCGACATCTTCGCCACGCGCGACTTCCTGGACGAGCTGGCCAGCCACCGCCACGGCGGGCAGGCGCAGGTCGGCATCGTCGGCATGCGGGTGGACGCGCGCACGCTGGCGGCCGACCGGCTGCAGGAATTCGTCGGCGGCCTGGGCCTGCCGGTGCTGGGCTATCTGCGCGACACGCAGAACTACGTGCACCTGGCGGCGCACGGGCTCACGCTGTTCGACGTGGCGCCGGGGCGCGTGGTGCGCGACCTGGAGCAGTGGCGGCCGATCTGCGACTGGCTGGACGCCGCGTAGGCCGGTCGCGGGCGGGGCCGGGCGCCCGGCCTTGTCGCCGGCTCGACACCGCCCGGCGCCGGCGCGGCGCTAGAGTGGCCGCATGAAAACCTTCCAGAGCTATTCCGAGCTGGCCGCCTGCGTAGGCCAGGAGGTGGCCGTGACCGACTGGATCACGGTGACGCAGCAGCAGATCGACCTGTTCGCCCAAGCGACGGGCGACCACCAGTGGATCCACGTGGACCCGGAACGAGCGGCGCAGGGCCCGTTCGGCACCACCATCGCCCATGGGTTTTTCACGCTCTCGCTCATCCCGCGCTTCTTCGAGGCGGCCTTCACCATCGCCGGCGCCCGCATGGGCGTGAACTACGGCCTGAACCGCGTGCGCTTCACGGCCCCGGTGCCGGCCGGCAGCCGGGTGCGCGCCCGCCTGATGCTCATGGCGCTGGAGCCGGCCGCGCCCGACGGCGTGCAGATGACCTGGCAGGTGACCATGGAGCGGGAGGGCGGCGACAAGCCGGTGTGCGTGGCCGAGTCGCTGGCGCGCAACTACGGCGCCGCGCCCTGAACCCTGCCCGGGCAGGGCAGCCGGCGCTCAGGCGCCCTCGGCCGGCGCCGCCGGGTTTTGCAGAAAGCTGTTCTGCCGCCATGCCTCGAACACCGTCACCGCCACCGCGTTCGACAGGTTGAGGCTGCGCTGGCCCGGCATCATGGGCAGCCGCAGGCGCTGCGCCGGCGGAAAGGTCTCCCGCAGCTCTGGCGGCAAGCCGCGCGTCTCGGCGCCGAACACCAGCCAGTCGCCGGGCCGGAAGCCGGTTTCGTAAACCGATTGCGAGGCGTGCGTGGTCATGGCGAACATGCGCGCCGGATCGGGTTCCTCGTCGCGCAGCAGCGCCGTCCAGCCGGCATGCCGGCGCACGGGCGTGTACTCGTGATAGTCGAGGCCGGCCCGCCGCATCAGCCGGTCTTCCATCGAGAAACCGAGCGGCTCCACCAGATGCAGCGTGCAGCCCGTGTTGGCCGCCAGGCGGATCACGTTGCCGGTGTTGGGCGGGATTTCGGGCTCGACGAGGACGATGTGGAACATGGCGCCATTTTCAGGGGCGCGGAGGGGCCGTGGCGCGCAAGGGGTTCCGGGTGGGCAACAAAAGGTATCTCCATGGCCGCCCTTTACGCCCTTCACGCACTTCACGCCGTGCGTGCCAGCACCAGCCCGGTGACGTGGGCGGCGCCCGCCTGCCGCAGCACCAGCGCCGCCGTCTGCAGCGTGGCCCCGGTGGTCATGACGTCGTCCAGCAGCATCACGCGCCGGCCCGCCACCTGGGCGGCGGCCAGCGGCTCCAGCGCGAAGGCGTCGCGCAGGTTGCGCAGGCGCTGGGCGCGCGTGAGGCTGGCCTGCGCTGGCGTGGCGCGCAGGCGCAGCAGCCAGTCGCCGCGGGTGCGGGCGCGGTCCAGCCGCCGGGCCAGCAGCAAGGCCTGGTTGAAGCCGCGCTCCCGCAGTCGCTCGGCCGACAGCGGAACGGGCAGCAGCCAGTCGGCCTGCTGCAGCGCCTGCGCCACGCCCGGCGCGGCCCGCAGCCGGGCCGCCAGCGGCTCGGCCCAGCCCGGGTCGTGCTGGAACTTGAATTCCGCCAGCAGGCCTGCCCAGGGGTAGCCGTAGTCCACCGCGGCGAAGCAGGCGTCGAGCGGCGGCGGATGCCGCACGCACCGCCCGCACTGCGCCACCCCGCCGGGCAGGGGCAGTGCGCAGGTGCGGCACCGGGGGCGGGGCAGGGCGAACCGCGCCACGCAGTCGCCACACAGGCGCGTGGCCGGCCAGGCATGGCAGACGGCGCACTGGCTGGGCACCTCGGGCATTCGCCACGCCTGCGCGGCCAGCCACGCCAGCGCCTGGCGCCAGGCGGGGCGGGCATGGCTTATCCCTTGGGGCGGCGAAGGGGGCATCGGCTCAATATACTCGTGCGCACGGGCCGGCGACACGGCCTTCGCACCCCCTGCGGGTTCACTCCCCGTCCTCTGCGCCAGCGCTCCCATGTCCGACTCCCTGCCCCCCACCATCGACCCGGTCGCCGCGGCCCGCTGGCACGCCGACGCGCCCACCGAGTCCCCCTGGCTGCACGAGGAGATCGCCCGCCGCATGGACGACCGGCTGCAATGGATCACCCGCCCGCCCGCGTCCTGGTGCGACTGGGACCCGATGCGCGGTGGCCTGCAGGGCCATGCCCTGGTGCGCCAGCGCTATCCGCAGGCGCAGTGCTACGTGGCCGAGACCTCTTCGCCCCGCGGCCAGGCGCTGGCCGAAGCGCATTTCGCCACGCCCTGGTGGAATCCGGCGCGCTGGAGGGCCCCAGCCCCGCGCCTGGGCGTGCCGGCCGATGGCGGCGTGCAGATGCTCTGGGCCAACATGGCGCTGCACATGGCGCCCGACCCGCAGGCGCTGATCGCCCGCTGGCACCGCGCCCTGGCGGTCGACGGCTACCTGATGTTCTCCTGCCTCGGGCCCGACACGGTCCAGGAACTGCATCGCGTGTATGCCGCCCTGGGCTGGCCGCCCGCCGGCCATGCCATGACCGACATGCACGACTGGGGCGACATGCTGGTGCAGGCCGGCTTCGCCGAGCCGGTGATGGACATGGAGCGGGTCACGCTCACCTTCGCCACGCCAGGGCGGCTGCTCGAGGAACTGCGAGGCCTCGGCTGCAACCTGCACCCGCAGCGCTTTGCGGCCCTGCGCGGGCGCGGCTGGCGCCAGCGGCTGGAGCAGGCCCTGGCCGACCAGCTGGCCGACCCGGCCCAGGGCGGGCAGCTCGCGATCACCTTCGAGATCGTCTATGGCCACGCCTTCAAGCCGGCCCCGCGGGTGCGCGTGAGCGAGAGCAGCGCGGTGTCGCTGCAGGACATGCGCGCCATGCTGCACGGCGGGCGCGGCCCGGGCGCCTGAAGCCCGCGCTCCCCTCGCCGCGGGGCTCGCCTGCCGCCGCGCCGGCGCCGTGGAACCGGCCGGGCTACAATTTTTGCTTTTCCACGCGCGCGGAGGGGCCCTCGTCGAGGCCGCCCACGGCGGGGCGCAACGGTGCGATGCATCCGGTCCGGCGCCCGGTCATACCCCGCGCGCGAGCGGATCGTCCACCCGCCCGGCGGCATCGCGCCCCCGGGCGTTCCTACGTCGTCGCCACGCCACTGTCCCCGGGCTATTGCGTATTGCATTAGTCAGCGTGGGTGGGCATGCTTGCCCTCGGATGGAGACAAGCCGGTTTCATGTGGAGCCGGGCCCCCGGTGGGCGCAGCCAGCGGCCGCGTACCGGGTGCCGGCACGAGACGTTCGCATGCCCTTGCGCGCAGCCTGACCCCACGCAGGCGCGGCAAGGAAGGGTCCAAATCGAGGCAGGGAAGTTAAGTGAGAACTATGAAGAGCATTTCCAAAACGCTGGCTTCTTTGCTGCTGGTGTCCACGGCGGGCCTGGGTGCCCTGGCCCATGCGGTGCAGGACCTTCCCGGCGGGCCTGCGGTGCGTCAGCTCAACCTGGCGCCGCCCGTCACGCGCATCGCCCAGGAACAGCACTACCTGCACTGGATGATGCTCGTCATCTGCACCGTGATCTTCGTCGGGGTGTTCGCGGTGATGTTCTATTCCATCTGGAAGCACCGCAAGTCGCGTGGCGCCCGCCCCGCGAACTTCCACGAGTCGGTGGCGGTCGAGGTGGCCTGGACGGTCGTGCCCTTCATCATCGTGATCCTGATGGCGCTTCCCGCCACCAAGGTGCTGGTCGCCCAGAAGGACACCACCAACGCCGACCTCACCATCAAGGCCACCGGCTACCAGTGGAAGTGGGGCTACGACTACATCACCGGCGAAGGCGAGGGCCTGGCCTTCATCTCCACCCTCGACAGCAGCCACCGCCAGATGTCCGACAGCGGCAAGGTGGCCGATGCGCCGCCCGACTACCTCTTCAAGGTCGACAACCCGCTGGTGGTGCCGGTCGGCAAGAAGATCCGCGTCATCACCACCGCCAACGACGTGATCCATGCCTTCATGGTGCCGGCCTTCGGCATCAAGCAGGACGCCATTCCCGGCTTCGTGCGCGACACCTGGTTCCGCGCCGAAAAGGTGGGCGACTACTACGGCCAGTGCGCCGAGCTGTGCGGCAAGGAGCATGCCTACATGCCGATCCACGTGAAGGTCGTCTCCGCGGCCGACTACACGCAATGGGTGGCGGACGAGAAGAAGAAGGCCGCCGCCAAGCTGGACGACCCCACCAAGGTCTGGACGCTGGAGGCCCTGCTGCCGCGCGGCGAGAAGGTCTATGCCGCCAACTGCGCCGCCTGCCACCAGGCGAACGGCAAGGGCGCCGGCCCGATCAAGCCGCTGGACGGCTCGGCCATCGTCAAGGACGAAGACCACAGCAAGCAGATCCAGATCCTGCTCAAGGGCGCGGCCGGCGGCGCCATGCCGTCGTGGGCGCAGCTGAGCGACACCGATCTGGCGGCCGTGGCCACCTACACGAAGAACGCATGGTCCAACAAGACCGGCCAGCTGGTGCAGCCCGCCGAAGTCCTGGCCCAGCGCGGCAAGTGAGCCGAGCGCCCACGCCCCCAGCATTGAGGAAAACAAGATGAGCGCAGTTATCGACAACCATGCACCCGTGGGCGGCCACGTCCCCGGCACGCACGACGCCGGCCATGACGACCACCATCACCACGCCACGCCCACCGGCTGGCGGCGCTGGGTGTTCGCCACCAACCACAAGGACATCGGCACGCTGTACCTGCTGTTCTCGTTCACCATGCTGATGGTGGGCGGTGTGCTGGCGCTGCTGATCCGCGCCGAGCTGTTCCAGCCCGGCCTGCAGATCGTGAACCCCGAGCTCTTCAACCAGCTCACCACCATGCACGGCCTCATCATGGTGTTTGGCGCCATCATGCCGGCCTTCGTGGGCTTCGCGAACTGGATGATCCCACTACAGATCGGCGCATCCGACATGGCCTTCGCGCGCATGAACAACTTCAGCTTCTGGCTGATGATCCCGGCCGCCATCACGCTCGTGTCGTCGTTCTTCATGCCGGGCGGCGCTCCGGCCGCGGGCTGGACGCTCTATGCCCCGCTCACGCTGCAGATGGGCCCCTCCATGGATGCCGGCATCTTCGCCATGCACATCCTGGGCGCCTCGTCGATCATGGGGTCGATCAACATCATCGTCACCATCCTGAACATGCGCGCGCCGGGCATGACGCTGATGAAGATGCCCATGTTCGTCTGGACCTGGCTCATCACCGCCTACCTGCTGATCGCCGTGATGCCCGTGCTGGCCGGCGCCATCACCATGACGCTCACGGACCGCCACTTCGGCACCAGCTTTTTCAACCCCGCCGGCGGCGGCGACCCGGTGATGTACCAGCACATCTTCTGGTTCTTCGGCCACCCCGAGGTCTACATCATGATCCTGCCGGCCTTCGGCATCATCAGCCAGATCGTGCCGGCCTTCAGCCGCAAGAAGCTCTTCGGCTACGCCTCCATGGTGTATGCCACTTCGTCCATCGCCATCCTGTCGTTCATCGTGTGGGCGCACCACATGTTCACCACGGGCATGCCGGTCACGGGCCAGCTGTTCTTCATGTACGCGACCATGCTGATCTCGGTGCCCACGGCCGTGAAGATCTTCAACTGGATCGCCACCATGTGGCGCGGTTCCATGACCTTCGAGACGCCCATGCTGTTCGCCGTGGGCTTCATCTTCGTGTTCACCATGGGCGGCTTCACGGGGCTGATCCTGTCGATGGCGCCCATCGACATCCAGCTGCAGGACACCTACTACGTGGTGGCCCACTTCCATTACGTGCTGGTGGCGGGCTCGCTCTTTTCCATGTTCGCGGCCTACTACTACTGGGCACCGAAGTGGACGGGCGTGATGTATTCCGAGCGCCGTGGCCAGATCCACTTCTGGGGCTCGCTCATCACCTTCAACATCACCTTCTTCCCGATGCACTTCCTGGGCCTGGCCGGCATGCCTCGCCGCTATGCCGACTACCCCATGCAGTTCGCCGACTTCAACATGGTGGCGTCCATCGGCGCGTTCGGTTTCGGGCTGATGCAGGTGTACTTCTTCGTGGCCGTGGTGCTGCCCGCCATGCGCGGCAAGGGCGAGCCCGCGCCGCAGCGCCCATGGGAAGCGGCCGAGGGCCTGGAGTGGGAAGTGCCGTCGCCCGCGCCGTTCCACACGTACGAAACGCCGCCCAAGCTCGACTCCTCGGCCACGCGCGTCATCGGCTGATCGCGGAAGCAACGCACATGGCAACGCCCGAACAGAAGAAGTCCAACCTGCGCATGGGGCTCATCC
The DNA here is from genome assembly GCF_040365715.1 of Acidovorax sp. FG27. Lineage (NCBI taxonomy): Bacteria > Pseudomonadati > Pseudomonadota > Betaproteobacteria > Burkholderiales > Comamonadaceae > Acidovorax > Acidovorax sp. FG27. Next base: position 148,424 of record NZ_BAABVY010000014.1, on the reverse strand, counting down.
TGGCGTCGATCGCGGTCGCGTTCTTCATCGGCTTCATGGTCAAGATGACGTGGTTGCAATGACGCACCCCCTGAGTCGCTGCGCGCCTTCCGCCTGCAGGGGGACGACGCCCTTGGCCCGGCGAAGCCGGTTCCACGGCGTCTGCTGGCGTGGCCAGCTCCGCGGCCGTCGGGCGCAGGAGGCTGCGTGGGTGCCCCTGACGGGTTCCCTCGCGTGCGAAGAAGGGGCGGTTCGGTGAGCCTGCGCCGCGAAAACTTCAAGATGGTGGGCAAGCTGGCCGTGATCTCGGCCGGCATGTTCGCGTTCGGCTACGTGCTCATCCCCATCTACAAGCACATCTGCGAGATGACCGGTATCAACATCCTGTCGTTGTCCGAGCGCCAGGTGCCGGGCAACGGCGCAGCCGGGCGCGACGTGAAGGTGCCCGCCAACAGCCAGGTGGACACCAGCCGCACCATCACGGTGGAATTCGATGCCAACGCGCGAGGCCCGTGGGACTTCAAGCCCGCGCAGCGGTCGATCCGTGTGCATCCGGGCGAGCTGACCACCGTGATGTACGAGTTCCAGAACATCCAGAACCGCCGCATGGCCGCCCAGGCCATTCCCAGCTATGCGCCGCGCCAGGCCGCCGCGCATTTCAACAAGCTGGAGTGCTTCTGCTTCAACCAGTACACGCTGGAGCCGGGCGAGAAGAAGGAGTGGCCGGTGGCCTTCGTCATCGACCCCAAGCTCTCCAAGGACGTGACCACCATCACGCTGTCCTACACCTTCTTCGAGGTGGGCGGCAAGACGCCACCCGCGCCTGAATCCACCGCGGCCCTGCCCGTCACGGCCCATCCGGCGGGCTCATGAGCGATGCGCGATGAACGAGCAGCGCCCGTCGCCTCCCCCCAGCGCCGCACGCCGCAGCGGTTCGCTGCCGCGCACCATCCGGGCGGTGGCGTGGTCGCTCATCGGGCTGCGCAAGGGCGCCGAGTACGAAGAGGACCTGCAGAAGATCAACCCCGTGCACCTTTTCATCGTCGGCCTGCTGGCGGTGTTCCTGCTGGTGGGGCTGCTGATCCTGCTGGTCAACTGGGTGGTGCGGGCATGACGGTGACTGGCCCTTTCGCCGCCCGCCGCCCGCCGCCCGCCGCTCACCTGGCAACCCGGCACGCATCTTCCAGAAGACCTGTGGCAGGTCCAACAACAACGATTCGAGACTGAGGAGCTGACATGAGCGCATCCACCCACGGCACCACGCCCGCGACGCCCGCCACGCCGTATTACTACGTGCCCGCCGAGTCACGCCACCCCGTGCTGGCGGCGGCGGGGCTGTTCTTCGTGATCCTGGGCGCCGCCCAGTGGATCAACGGCCACGAGTGGGGCAAGTATTCGCTGGCCCTCGGCCTGGTCTGGTGGCTCTTCGTGCTCTACCAGTGGTTCCGCGACTCGGTGCACGAGAGCGAGGCGGGCCTCTACGGGCACAAGATCGATCTCTCGTACCGCTGGAGCATGAGCTGGTTCATCTTCTCTGAGGTGATGTTCTTCGGCGCGTTCTTCACGGCCCTCTGGTGGGCGCGCGCGCACTCGGTACCGGCTTTGGGCAGCCTGGACAATGCCTTGCTCTGGCCCGACTTCAAGGCCGTCTGGCCCAGCATGGCGGCCGGCGCCACCGCGTCGCCTGCCGGCATCGTCGAGCCGTTCCAGACCGTGGGCCCGTTCTGGCTGCCCACCATCAACACCGCGCTGCTGCTGACCTCTGGCGTGACGCTCACCATCGCCCACCACGCGCTGCGGGAAGGCCACCGCGCCCGCACCGTCGCCTTCATGTGGGCCACCGTCCTGCTGGGCTTCGTGTTCCTGTGCGTGCAGGGCTACGAGTACTACCACCTCTACAACGACCTGAACCTGAAGCTCAACTCGGGCGTGTTCGGCTCCACCTTCTTCATGCTGACCGGCTTTCACGGCTTCCACGTGTTCATCGGCATGCTGATGCTGCTGTTCATCACGCTGCGGCTGCAAAAGGGCCACTTCACGGCCGAGCGCCACTTCGGCTTCGAGGGCGCGGCCTGGTACTGGCACTTCGTGGACGTGGTGTGGCTGGGCCTGTACGTGCTGGTGTACTGGTTCTGAGCCACCGTCACACCCATCGAAGAAAGCGCCGCGAGGCGCTTTTTTCGATGGTGCGGACGCCGAGGCGCGAGCTGCCCGCGGGCCCGTTTCAGCGGGGCGACGCCGGCAGCCCGGTGGGCTGGATGTAGCCCAGCTTCCAGGCCGCGATCAGGCTGAGGAAGAGCACAATCGACAACGCCACGCGCAGCGCCAGCGCCCCGGCCATGCGGCCGCCGCGCGTCTTGTCGTCCCGGCCGTTGCGCATCATGAAGAACAACGCCGAACCGAGGCTCGCCAGAATGCCGAGAAAAGCCAGCACCACTACGTATCGCATGCAGGGCATTATCCCGTGAACGCCCCCCAACGCACAGGGGGCGCACGGTTCGGCGCGCGCTTCTGGCTCATCGCCGTGGCCGCTCTCGCCGCCGTCGTGGTGACCGCTTCGCTCGGCCGCTGGCAGCTCTCGCGCGCGGCGCAGAAGGAGGCGCTGCAAGCCGCCATGGACGAGCGCGCCGCGCAGCCCCCGGTCGGCGCGGCGGCCATCGCGGCCGTGGCGGCAGCCGCGCCTGCGGCACCAGGCGCTGGCGCTGGCGACGGCCAGGTGGCCGCCCTCCAGCCGCTGCTGCACCGCACCGCCGTGCTGCGCGGCCAGTGGGTGGCGGGCGCCACCGTGTTCCTCGACAACCGCCAGATGCAGGGGCGCCCGGGTTTCTTCGTGCTGACGCCGCTGCGCCTGGCCGGCGACCCCGCCACCGCTGTGGTCGTGCAGCGCGGCTGGGTGCCGCGTGATTTCCAGGACCGTACCCGCCTGCCCGACGTGCCCACGCCCGCCGGGGAGGTCGAGGTCACCGGCCGCATCGCGCCTGCGCCCTCGCGCCTGTACGAGCCGGGCGGAGCCGGCGCGGCCGAGGGGTCTTCCCGCATCCGGCAAAATCTGGACCTGGCCGCCTACGGCGCCGAACACCGCCTGGTGCTGGCGCCGCTTTCGCTGTGGCAGACCGGCGCAGGCGACGATGCCGGCCCGCAAGGGCTGCGGCGCGACTGGCCCGCCATCGACAGCGGCGTCGCCAAGCATTACGGCTACGCATTCCAATGGTTCGGGCTCAGCGGCCTGGTGGTGATCCTCTATGTCTGGTTCCAAATCGTCCGACGCTTCCTTCGCCCACGCGGCGAGCCATCCGCCCGCGCCTGAGGCGGCGGGCGAAGCGCACCCGCTCGGGCTGACCGTGCACAGCCTGCCGGGCACGGCGGCGGCGCTGGACGAGGCGGAGCAGTCGCGCAGCGGCCGCTGGAAGATGATCGGCGTGATGCTCGTCTGCGCGGCGCCGGTCGTCGCTTCGTACTTCACCTATTACGTGCTGCGGCCCGACGGCCGCCGCAACTACGGCGAACTGATCGAACCCCAGCGCGCCGTGCCGGAGCAGTCGCCCGTCGCCACGCTGGACGGCCGCCCCGGCGGCGTGCTGGGCCAGCTCAAGGGGCAGTGGCTGATCGTGAGCGTGGCGCCGGGCGCCTGCGCCGAGGCCTGCCGCAACCACCTCTACCTGCAGCGCCAGCTGCGCGAAAGCCTGGGCAAAGAGAAAGACCGCATGGACTGGGTCTGGCTGGTGTCCGACGCCGCGCCCGTGCCGGCCGACATCGCCCCCGGCCTGCAGACCGCGACGGTGCTGCGCGCCGACCCGGCCGCGCTGGCGCAGTGGCTGGCACCCGCGCCGGGCCAGGCGCTGGCCGACCACCTCTATGTGGTCGACCCCATGGGCCACTGGATGATGCGCTTTCCCGCCGGCATGGACCGCGCCGGCGCCGCCAAGGCCAAACGCGACCTCGACCGCCTGCTGCGCGCATCGTCCTCGTGGGACCAGGCCGGCCGCGCGGAGGCCGCCCGCCCATGACCGACACCCAGCCGCTCTACGACCTGGCGCCGCTCCTGCGCCTGATGCTGCTGGGCGCGGCCATCGCGCTGGGGCCGCTCGCCTGGGTGTGGCTGCGCAACCGCCGCAGCACGCCGCTGCGCCGGCTGCAGGCGCTCACCGTGCTCACGCTGTTCCTCACCTTCGATCTGGTGCTGTTCGGCGCCTTCACGCGGCTGACCGATTCGGGCCTGGGCTGCCCCGACTGGCCGGGCTGCTACGGCAACGCCAGCCCGGTGGGAGCGCACGCGGAAATCTCGGCCGCCCAGCAGGCCATGCCTACCGGCCCGGTCACCCACGGCAAGGCCTGGGTGGAGATGATCCACCGCTACCTCGCCACCGGCGTGGGCGTGCTCATCATCGCGCTCACCGTCGGGGCGTGGCGGCAGCTGCGCGCTTCCCGCCGCCCGGGCGGGCCGCCGCCACCGCCGCTCAGCCCCTGGTGGCCCACGGCCACGCTCGTCTGGGTGTGCCTGCAAGGCGCCTTCGGTGCGCTCACGGTCACGATGAAGCTCTTCCCGGCCATCGTCACGCTGCACCTGATCGGCGGCCTGGTGCTGCTGGCCCTGCTCTGCGTGCAGGCCGTGCGGCAGACGCAGGCCGCGCTGGGCACGTCGCCCGCGACGCTGCGGCCCGCGCTGCGCCGGCTGCTGTGGGCCACGCTGGCACTGGTGTCCCTCCAGGTGGTGCTGGGCGGCTGGGTCAGCACCAACTACGCCGTGCTGGCCTGCACCACCTTCCCGACCTGCCAGGGCAGCTGGTGGCCCGAGATGGACTTCGCCCACGCCTTCCAGGTCTGGCGCCCGCTGGGGCTGCTGCAGGACGGCACCAGCATCAGCTTCGCGGGCCTGACCGCCATCCATTACATCCACCGGCTCGCCGCCTATGTCGTGCTGGCCGCGCTGGCGCTGCTGGTCTGGCGCCTGCGGCGCGAGCAGGTGCTGCAGGCGCCCGCCCGCTGGCTGGCGGGGCTGTCGCTGCTGCAGTTCGCCACGGGCCTGTCCAACGTGGTGCTGGACTGGCCCCTGGTGGCCGCCGTGCTGCACACAGGGGGCGCCGCCGCGCTGATCGTGGTGCTGACCTGGGCGCTGAGCGCCAGCCGCAGCCACGGCGCCTTCGCCACCGATCTTCCTTCACCCCCCGGCGCGCACACCGCGCCCGGGCGGACCGCCGCGTCCGCCCCCGCATCGAGAGCTTCCGCATGAGTGCAGCCCCCGCCCCCGCGCCCGCCGCGCCGCCGGCGATCACCCTGACGTCGCGCTGGTCGCAGTTCTACGCGCTGACCAAGCCGCGCGTCGTGCAGCTCATCGTGTTCTGCGCCTTCATCGGCATGGTGCTGGCCGTGCCCGGCCTCCCGGACGGCGGGCAGTGGGCGCGCATGGCGCTGGCCTCGGCCGGCATCTGGCTGGTGGCGGGCGCGGCCGCGGCATTCAATTGCGTGGTGGAGCAGGGCATCGACGCGCGCATGAAGCGCACGGCCTGGCGCCCCACGGCCAAGGGCGAGCTGTCGAACACGCAGACGCTCCTCTTCTCGGCCGTGCTCTGCGCGGCGGGCTCCGCGCTGCTCTACGTCCTGGTCAACCCGCTCACCATGTGGCTCACCTTCGCCACCTTCGTGGGCTATGCGGTGATCTACACCGTGGTGCTCAAGCCGCTCACGCCGCAGAACATCGTCATCGGCGGCGCCTCGGGCGCCATGCCGCCGGTGCTGGGCTGGGCCGCGATGACGGGCGAAGTCAGTCCCGAGGCGCTGATCCTCTTTCTCATCATCTTCCTGTGGACGCCGCCGCACTTCTGGGCACTGGCACTCTACCGGGTGGAGGACTACCGCCGCGCCGGCCTGCCCATGCTGCCCGTCACCCACGGCAACGAGTTCACGCGCCTGCAGGTCTTCCTCTACACGCTGATCCTGTTCGCGGGCTGCCTGATGCCCTTCGTCTACGGCATGAGCTCCTGGATCTACCTGGCCGCCGCCGTGGTGCTGAGCCTGGGCTTCTGCGGCTACGGCTTTGCGCTGTGGCGCAACTACTCCGACGCGCTGGCGCGCAAGACCTTCCGCTTCTCGCTGATCCACCTCAGCCTGCTGTTCGCGGCGCTGCTGGTGGACCACTACGTGCTCTAAGAAGGTGTGAACGAACCCGTCATGCCCCCTCGTACCGCAAAAACACGCCCCTTCGGCGTTGCAAATGCTCGCCATAGCCCGAGCTATGGCTGCGCTTTGCGCCTTGACGGGACGCGTTTGTGCGGCCCGCTCGGGCGCGCCGGATTCATTCACACCTTCTGACCCATGAAAAAACGCAATGCTCTCCGATTGATAGCGGCCGGCGCCCTGTACACGGTGGCTGCTGGCCTGCTGGCTGCCTGTTCCAAGCCGGAGCCGAAGACTGTGTTCCGGGGCGTGGACGTCACCGGCGCCGAATACGCCCGCGACTTCCAGCTGCCCGACCAGAACGGTCAGATGCGCAGCCTGAAGGACTTCGCCGGCAAGGTGGTGGTGGTGTTCTTCGGCTACACGCAGTGCCCCGACGTGTGCCCCACCTCGATGGTGGAGCTGGCCGAGGTCAAGCGATCGCTGGGCGCCCAGGGCGAGCGCCTGCAGGGCATCTTCATCACCGTCGATCCGGAGCGCGACACGCCCGAGGTGCTGCGCGCCTACATGGCCAATTTCGACCCCGGCTTCCTCGCGCTGCGGGGCTCGCCCGAGCAGCTGGCCGCCGTCGCCAAGGACTTCAAGGTTTACTACAAGAAGGTGGACGGCCAGACGCCCACCAGCTACACGCTGGACCACTCCGCCGGCAGCTACGTCTACGACCCGCAGGGCCGGCTGCGCGTGTACAACCGCTACGGCAGCGGCGCGCAGGCGCTGGCGGCCGACGTGCAGGCGCTGCTGGGCGAGCCGGCCAAGCCCGCCTGACGCGGGGCGCCGGGCTGCGACCCCCGGGCCAGCTCGGTCAGGCGCCCGCGCACGATCTCGCCGTGCCACCGGTCGTGCCGGACCAGCCCGCCCTCGCGCGTCAGCAGCGCCACGCCGCGGGCGACCGTCTCGCGGGTGGTGAACAGCAGGCCCGCCAGCACCGAATGGCTGGGCAGGCGCACCAGGCAGCTGCGCTGCAGGTCCGCCAGCAGCAGCAGCGCGCCGGCCAGCTGGCCGGCCGAACCCCGCACGTGCAGGATGCGCGCCCAGTCGGCCAGCAGCGCCTGCCCCCGCCACTGGTCCAGCGCCAGATCGCGGAAGAAGTCCGTTCCCAACAGCCCGCCTTGCTCCAGCCGCGCCACGTCGATCTCGCACAGGCGGCCGGGCGCCACCGCCACGCACGACAGATCGGCCGGCCGCCGCAGCAGCGCCGAGGTGCCCATCGCCTGGCCGCAGCCCGCCATGCCGACCGGACGGTCGACCCCGTCGGCCGCGCGGCGCTGCAGCAGCACGGTGCCCACCTTCACCACCTGCATCGTCGCCGGCACATGGCCCTGCCGCTGCAGCACCTCGCCCTTGCGAAAGCGCCGCTCGCGCACATGCGGCTCCCAGGCCGCACGCACCGCCGCCGCCTGCCGCCCCAGCAGGCAGTGCGTGCGGCAGGCACAGTCGGGGCAGGCCTTGCGGGTGGGCGCGGCCGGAGTCGTGGCAGGGTGGGTTTCTAGGGTCAAATGGGCCTCTGGCGCCCGTCCATCAAGCGCATGGTGCTATGTAAATAATAGCGTCTGCCAAGGGGCAGCGTCGGGCGGGCACAGGTGTCGTGTCCGCACGCCGGTTGCCGCCAAGTCTGCCGGTGGCTGCCCGGGCGGGCATTGACCTGCGTCAATCCCCGGCCTGCCGGCCGGGTGCAGCGCCGGCGTCAGGCCCCCCTCTACTCTGCGCGAATGCCCTGCTCGCGGATGACGCGGCCCAGCGTGGCCGTGTCGGCCTCGATGCGGTTGGCCAGGCCCTCCGGCGACGAGCCCACCGTCTGCCAACCCTGCTGGAACAGCTTGGCGCGCACGTCGGGCGAGCGGGCGATCTCGGCCAGCAGGCCGGCCAGGCGCGCGCGCACCGGCGCCGGCATGCCGGCGGGCGCGGCGAAGGCATTCCAGATCTCCAGGTTGAGATCCTTCACCCCCACCTCGGCCATGCTGGGCACGCCGGGCACCAGCGCGCTGCGGCCGGACGAGGTCACGCCGATCAGCCGCAGCTTGCCGGTGCGCTCCTGCGCCACCGCCAGCGCGGGCGGCAGCAGCGCCATCTGCAGCTGGCCGCCCAGCATGCCGGTGGCCACCTGCGGGTAGCCAGGGTAGGGCACGTGCACGGGCGCGATGCCGGCCCGCGCCTTGAGCAGTTCCGTACCCAGGTGGCCCACCGTGCCCACGCCCGGCGTGCCGTAGCTCCAGCGGTCGCCCGCACGGCGCGCGGCGTCGAGGAAGGCCCGGCCGTCCGCGCCGGCCGGCACGTCGGGCTGGCTGGCGGGGGCCGTCAGCACCAGGGGCGACACGCCGATCAGGCTGAGCGGCGCCAGATCCTTGCGCGGGTCGTAAGGTAGCTGCGGGTTGATCAGCCGGGCGATGGTCAGGTTGCCGTTGATGAAGAGGCCGATGGTGTGGCCGTCGGTCGCCTTGGCCACCGCGTCGGCGCCGATGTTGCCGCCCGCGCCGACCTTGTTTTCCACGATCACCGGCTGGCCCAGCGCGTGCGACAGGGGTTCGGAGAACGTGCGTGCCGTCAGATCCGGCGACGAGCCGGGCGGAAAGCCCACGATGATGCGCAGCGGTTTGGCGGGCCAGCCGGGGGTGGCGGCGGCCGCGGCGGGCGCGGCAGGCGTCTGGGCAGCGGCGGCGGTGGCAAGGCACAAGGGCAGGGCCGCTGCGGCCAGGCTGGCGGCGAGCCAGGTCCGGCGGGTGGTGTCGGGGCGGTACATGGGGCGGGCTCCGTGGGTTGGATGGGGCAGAGGGCGGGCATCGTGCCCGTGAGATGCGGGCAAGGCCGTGGCGGGGGGATTTTCAACCGAACGCCGTGCCGCCAGGCAGCACGCCGCGCTGGCGTGCCCAAGAAAAACGCAGCCCGGAGGCTGCGTTCATGGGGGTTTGGGGCTGGCCAGGCCGGGGCGAATGGCCCTTCGCTCGGCCCGGGCCCGCGGCGTCAGGCGAATTCTGCCAGCGACTTCTTCATCTTCTTCATCGCGGCGACCTCGATCTGGCGGATGCGCTCGGCGCTCACGCCGTAGACCGCCGCCAGCTCGTGCAGCGTCATGCCGCCGGAGCCATCGTCATTGACCTTCAGCCAGCGCTCTTCCACGATGCGGCGGCTGCGCTCGTCCAGGCTCTCCAGGGCCGAAGCGATGCCGTCGGTCGCCAGCACGTCGCGCTGGCGGGTCTCGAGCATGGCGGCGGGCTCGTGCGCCTTGTCGGCCAGGTAGGCGATGGGGCCGAAAGCCTGCTCGCCGTCGTCGGCGGGCGCGGGGTCGAGCAGCACGTCGCCACCTGAAAGGCGCGTTTCCATCTCGATGACTTCCTCGCGCTTGACGTTCAGCTGCGCGGCGACCAGATCGATCTCCTTGTCGGAGAGGGTGTCGCGGTGCGTGCCGGCGTCCTGCGCAGCGGCGTCGGCCTTGAAGCCCTGCTTCATCGAGCGCAGGTTGAAGAACAGCTTGCGCTGGCTCTTGGTGGTGGCCACCTTCACCATTCGCCAGTTCTTGAGCACGTATTCATGGATCTCGGCCTTGATCCAGTGCATGGCATAGCTCACCAGGCGCACGTTCTGGTCGGGGTCGAAGCGCTTGACAGCCTTCATCAGGCCCACGTTGCCTTCCTGGATGAGGTCGCCGTGCGGCAGGCCGTAGCCCAGGTATTGGCGGGCGATGGACACCACCAGGCGCAGGTGCGACATCACCAGGCGGCCGGCCGCGTCGACGTTGCCGTCTTCCTTGAGCTGGCGGGCATAGGTGCGCTCCTCGTCGGCCGTCAGCATCGGCAGGCGGTTCACGGCCGAGATGTAGGCGTCGAGATTGCCCAGCGGGGGGATCAGCGCCCAACTGTTGGCCGGGGCCAGGGCGGTTGCAGCGGTTCCAGACTGAAGCGTCATTCCAGAAATCCTTTCTTCCATCGAAACACTTTAGCAGTCTCTTGGAGAGAGTGCCAAAGCAGAAGTTCCTGGCCCTGCGTAGGACGGGGGATGCGGCCCCGGTCGGGCGGGTTCCAGCGAGCCTCCGAACGATCACCGCGCCCCGCGCAGTCTCCGACCGGGGCCGTCCGCAGCGGTTCCCTCCTCGCTGCCGATCCACGGCGCTCGCGTCCCGATCGACGCACGCAGAGCGTCCCTAGCCCAGCGCCAGCCGTGGCGAGAGCCCCGCCGCGATGGCAGCCGTCGGCACATGCCCGGTGGCGGCGGGCGCTGCGCCGGCGTGGGCGCGGCCGTCGCCCAGCTTGAAGGCCGACACGCCCTGCACCAGGTCGCCAGCCTGCTTCTTCAGGCTGCCGGCCGCGGCGGCCATTTCCTCGACCAGCGCGGCGTTCTGCTGGGTGGCCTGGTCCATCTGCGTGACGGCCTCGCCCACCTGGGCGACGCCCGATGCCTGCTCCACGCTGGCCGCGCTGATCTCGCCCACGATGGACGTGACCCGGTTGATGGCTTCGACGATCTCGCTCATGGTGGCGCCCGCCTGGTCGACCAGCGCGTTGCCGGCGGACACCCGGTCGACGCTCGCCACGATCAGGCCCTTGATTTCCTTGGCGGCGTCGGCCGACCGGCCCGCCAGGCTGCGCACCTCGCTCGCCACCACGGCGAAGCCCCGCCCCTGCTCGCCGGCGCGGGCGGCCTCCACGGCCGCGTTCAGCGCCAGGATGTTGGTCTGGAAGGCGATGCTGTCGATCACCTGGATGATGTCCGCGATCTGGCGCGAGGAATCGTTGATGCCGCGCATGGTCTCCACCACCTGGCCGACCACCACGCCGCCCTGCGTGGCCACGGCGGCGGCGTTCAGCGCCAGCTGGTTGGCCTGGCGGGCGCTGTCGGCGTTGCGCTGCACGGTGGAGCCCAGCTCCTCCATGGACGCCGCCGTCTGCTCGAGCGCGCTGGCCTGGCTCTCGGTGCGGCCGCTCAGGTCCTGGTTGCCCTGCGAGATCTCGGCGCTGGCGGTCGCCACCGCTTCGGCGTTCTCCCGCACGTTGCCGACCGTGGCGCGCAGCTGCGTGCGCATGGACTCCAGCGCCTGCAGCATCTGCGCCAGCTCGTCGCGGCCCGACACGGCCAGGCCCTGGCTCAGGTCGCCGCCGGCCATGCGCTGGGCCGCCTCGCCGCACAGGCGTGCCCGGCGCGCCAGGCTGCCCGACAGCACGAAGGCGACGGCCACCCCCACGGCGACCATGGCGATCAGCCCGATCAGCAGCTGCAGGCGGCCCTGGTGGTAGACCTGCGTGGCCATCTCGCCCGCCTGGTCGCTGCCCTTGTTGTTGATGGCGATGAGGTCGTCCAGCGCCTTGTTGGCGGCGCGGTAGGCCACGGCGGCCGGGCCGACGAAGATGCCCTTGACGGCATCGATGTTGCCGGCGCGGGCGAACTGCAGCTGCTCCGGCGCGGTGGAGGTGTAGGCGGCCACCTGCGTGCGCAGATCCTGGTAGATGGCGCGTTCCTCGGCGGTGGTGAAGAGCGGCGCCGCGGCATCCACCGCCGTGTTCAGCCCGGCGATCGAGGTCTCGACCAGCGCGATGGCTTGCGCCATCGACGTATTGGGCCCGGTCATGATGAGCCCGAGCCGGGCGATCCGCAGGCTGGACAGCTGCCGGCTGATCGCCCCGGAGGCGGCCACGCTGGGCAGCGCCTTCTTCGATATCTCGGCCGTGCGGTCGTTCATGCTGGCCAGGTTGGCGATGCCCAGCAGGCTCACCACGCAGGCAATGAGAAGAACGAGAGCGAAGCCCGCCAGAAGTTGGGTACGGATCATCCAGTTGTCGAGGGTCATGGCAGCGATGGAAGGCTTGGGACGGCGGCGTGCGCCAGTTCAGTTAACAATTGCAGGGATTGCGAGGTGCGGAATATGCCAAAAATTTTGTGTCCATTTGTGTAGGAGGTAACGAGTTCTTTGTGACGATGGCGGGTCTACCGCGAGGACCCGATAAACGCACAAACGCAAAAAAACCTCCTGGATTCGCATCCAGGAGGCTTGGGGGCACGAAGGGCGCCGCGCCAAGGCGGGCGACGCGTCGGTGCGGGGCAGCGTCAGGTCAACAGGGCCTGCGCGAACTCCCGGGCGTCGAAGGTTTCGAGGTCTTCCAGCTTCTCCCCCACGCCGATGAAGTAGACCGGGATCGGCCGCTCCTGCGCGATGGCGGCCAGCACGCCGCCCTTGGCCGTGCCGTCCAGCTTGGTCACGATCAGCCCCGTGAGCTGCAAGGCGTCATCGAAGGCCCGCACCTGCGCCAGCGCGTTCTGGCCGGTGTTGCCGTCGATCACCAGCAGCACCTCGTGCGGCGCCGTGACGTCGGCTTTGGTGACCACGCGGCGGATCTTCTGCAGCTCCTGCATCAGGTGCAGCTGGGTGGGCAGGCGGCCGGCCGTGTCCACCAGCACCACGTCCTTGCCGCGCGCCTTGCCGGCGGTCACCGCGTCGAAGCTCACGGCCGACGGGTCGCCGCCTTCCTGGCTCACGATCTCCACCGTGTTGCGGTCGGCCCACACGCCCAGCTGTTCGCGGGCCGCGGCGCGGAAGGTGTCGGCCGCCGCCAGCAGCACGGCCGCGCCTTCGCCGGCCAGGTGCCGGGTCAGCTTGCCGATGGAGGTCGTCTTGCCGGCCCCGTTCACCCCCGCCACCATGATGACGGTGGGCGTGTACTGGCCGATCACCAGCGATTTCTCCAGCGGCTTCAGCAGGTCGGTCAGCGCGTCGGCCAGCAGGCCCTTCACGGCCGCCGGCTCGGTGGCTTTCGCCTCCTTCACGCGGCGCTTCAGGTCGGCCAGCAGGTGCTGCGTGGCCTTGACGCCGGTGTCGGCCATCAGCAGCGCCTCTTCCAGCTCCTCGTACAGCGCGTCGTTGATCTGCGTGCCGGCGAAGACGGTGGTGATGCTGCTGCCCGTTTTGCGCAGCCCGGTCCTGAGCCGGTCGAGCCAGCCCTTGCGTTCGGCGAGCGACGGCGGCTCGGCGGGTGCCACGAGGGCCGAGGGCGGCGGCGCGGCCGGGGTAGCGGCGGTGGCGGCCGGCGGGGCCGGCACGGCGGGCGCCGGCTCGCTGGCTTCGGTCGCCGAGGGCTTGGCGCCGAACGGGTTGCGCAGCCAGCCCATGCCCTTGGCGGCCAGCGACCCGGGCTCCGCCTCGGGCGGGGTGGGCGCGTCCGCTGGCGGCGTCAAGGCGGGCGTGGCTGCGGGGGAGGGCGGAGCGTCCGCGGGGGATGGGGGCTTTTTCTTGAAAAAACTGAACATTGGGGGGTTCTTAGAATCGCAGCCATTCTATGAAACGCGCCATCACCCTCCTGGGCCTGTCGGCCTGCCTGCATGCCGGGGCGCAGGCCCCCGCTGCACCCGCCCCCTCGGCCACGCCGTCGCCCGCGGCCCTCGCCACTCCCGCCGCCGTCGCGCCGGCGCCGGCCGCCTCGCCCGGCGCGGCGGCCCTGGCGCCCCGTCAGTTCACCTTGAAGAACGGCATGCAGCTCATCGTGCAGCCCGACCGCCGCGCGCCCACGGCGGTGCACATGGTCTGGGTGCGGGTGGGCTCGATGGACGAAGTGGACGGCACCTCGGGCGTGGCCCATGCGCTGGAACACATGATGTTCAAGGGCTCCAGGACGGTGAAGCCGGGCGAATTCTCCCGCCGCGTGGCGGCCCTGGGCGGGCAGGAAAACGCCTTCACCAGCTACGACTACACCGGCTACTACCAGCAGATCCCTGCCAGCCGGCTGGCCGACGTCATGAAGCTCGAATCGGACCGCTTCGCCAACAACCAGTGGCCCGACGACGAATTCAAGCGCGAGATCGAGGTCATCAAGGAAGAGCGCCGCATGCGCACCGACGACCAGCCCCGCGCCGCGCTGATGGAGCAGCTCTACGCCGCCACCTTCATCGCCTCGCCCTACCACCGGCCGGTGATCGGCTGGATGGGCGACCTCGATGCGATGACCGCGGGCGACGTACGCGCCTTCCATCGCCAGTGGTATGTGCCTGCCAACGCCGTGGTGGTGGTCGCGGGCGACGTGGACCCCGAGCGCGTGCGCGCCCTGGCCGAGCAGACCTACGGCCGCATTCCCGCCCGCGCCGTGCCGACGCGCAAGCCCCGGCCCGAGCCCCAGCAGCGCGGCATCCGCCGCATCGCCTTCAAGGCGCCGGCCGAGCAGGCCTACGTCGCCCTGGCCTACCGGGTGCCCAGCATGCGCCGCATCGAGAACCTCACGGCCACAGACCGCGACGCGCTGGGCCTGGTGGTGCTGTCGGCCGTGCTGAGCGGCTACGACGGCGCCCGCCTGGACCGCGCGCTGCGCCAGGGCGAGGGCCGCGTGGCCGACGGCACGGGCAGCTCCGCCTCGGTGTTCGGGCGCGGCCCGAGCCTCTTCCTGCTGACGGGCGTGCCCTCGGCCGGCAAGACGGCGGCGCAGGTGGAAGAGGGCCTGCGCGCCGAGGTGGCCCGCATCGCGAAGGACGGCGTGAGCGAGGCCGAGCTCAACCGCGTGAAGACGCAGTGGGCGGCGTCCACCATCTACGAGCGCGACTCGCTGCAGAGCCAGGCGAGCGACTTGGGCAGCAACTGGGTCGCGGGTCTGCCGCTCGATGCCGACACGAAGCTGCTGGCGCTGCTGCGCGGCGTGACGCCGGCCGAGGTGCAGGCCGTGGCCGCGCGCTACTTCGGCGAAGAGCAGCTCACCGTGGGCACCCTGCTGCCCCAGCCCCTCGACCCCAACGCCCGCCGCGCGCCGGCCCAGCCCGCCGAAGCCGGCGGCCGTCTGCACTGAGCCGGGAGCCCTGACCCATGAAATTGATCATTACTATCAAAAAGATAGCTGTCCGCGCTTTATTCATCAGCGCTGGAGCCATTTTTTATACCAATTCCGCCTGGGCGCTGCTGCCCATCCAGCACTGGACGGAGCCGAGCGGCGCCCGAGTCTGGCTGGTGGAGAGCCCCGGCATTCCGATGGTGGACGTGCAGGTGGACTTCGACGCCGGCAGCCGGCGCGATCCGGCGCCGCAGGCCGGCCTGGCCAGCGCGGCCGGGGCGATGACGTCCAAGGGCGTGAAGGCCGGGCCGGGCGATGCGCCCGCGATGGACGAGAACGCGCTGGGCGAAGCCTGGGCCGACCTGGGCGCGTCGTTCGACGCCGGGGCGGACCGCGACGCGCTGAGCTATTCGCTGCGCTCGCTGACCGAGCCCGACCTGCTGGACCGCGCCGCCCGGCTCGCTGCCCGCCAGCTGGGCCAGCCCAGCTACCCGGCCGACATCTGGCAGCGCGAACGCGCCCGCTGGAGCGCCGCGCTGAAAGAAGCCGAAACCCGCCCCGGCACCATCGCCGCCAAGGCGTTCTCCGCCGCCGTGTACGGCAGCCATCCCTACGGCCAGCGCGCCACGCCCGAGACGCTGGCCCGCATCGAGGCCGCCGACCTCGAGGCCTTCCACCAGCGCTACGTGCAGCCCTGCCGGGCCAAGGTCGCCATCGTCGGCGCGGTGACGCGCGCCCAGGCGCAGACCCTGGTGCAGACGCTGCTGTCGCAACTGCCCGCGCCGCCGGCCGGCGCCGCCGCCAGCGCCTGCGCGCCGCTGCCCGAAGTGCCCGCCGTGCAGCCGCTGGCCCGGGCCGTGCGCGAAGACATTCCGTTCGCCTCCGCCCAGGCGCACGTCTACATCGGCCAGCCCGGGTTCGTGCGCAAGGACCCGGACTTCCTCGCGCTGCTGGTGGGCAACCACATCCTGGGCGGCGGCAGCTTCACCTCGCGCCTGATGAACGAGGTGCGCGAGAAGCGGGGCCTGAGCTACAGCGTGGGCAGCGGCTTCTCGCCGGGGCTGAATGCCGGCTCGTTCACCGTCGGCCTGCAGACCCGGCCCGACCAGGCGGCGCAGGCGGTGCAGGTGTCGCAGGACGTGGTCCGGCGCTTCGTCGAGCAGGGTCCCGCCGAGGCCGAGCTGCGCGCCGCCAAGGACAACCTCATCGGCGGCTTCGCCCTGCGCATCGACAGCAACCGCAAACTGCTGGCGAACGTGATGAACATCGCCACCAACGACCTGCCGCTGGACTACCTGGAACACTGGACCGACCGGGTCGCCGCGCTCACCGTGGCCGACATCCGCGCCGCCATGCAGCGCAAGCTGCAGCCGGACCGCATGGTGACCGTGGTGGTGGGCGGTGCTGCGCCGGCTGCTGCGGCCGATGCCCCTGCGGCGGCGGGCCTGTCGGCCGCGCCTGCGGGAGCCAGGCCATGAGCGCGCGCAAAGCCGCTCCCGCCAAGGCCGGCGCATCGCGCTCCCCCAGCCGCGCCGGTGCCTCGTCGCCCGCCGGTGGCGCCAGGGCAGCCCGGGCGGGCGGCGCGGGCGAGATCCGCATCGTCGGCGGGCTGTGGAAGCGCACCCGCCTGGCGGTGGCCGACCGACCCGGCCTGCGCCCCACGCCCGACCGGGTGCGCGAGACGCTGTTCAACTGGCTGGGGCAGGACCTGACCGGCTGGCGCTGCATCGACGCCTTCGCCGGCACCGGCGCGCTGGGGCTGGAGGCCGCCTCGCGCGGCGCCGCGCAGGTCGTGCTGGTGGAAAGCGACGCCGCCCTGGCCACCCAGCTGGAGGCCGTGCGCCGCAAGCTGGGTGCCGAGGCCGTGCGCGTGCAGCGCGGCGACGGCGTGGCGGCCCTGCGCGCCCTGGTGCCGGGCAGCCAGCATCTGGTGCTGATCGATCCGCCCTTCGGCGGCGAGCTGTTCGCGCCCGCCCTGCAGGCCGCCGCCCGCGCACTGGCGCCCGACGGCTTCATCTACCTGGAGGCCCCGGCCGCGTGGGCGCAGGACGCCCTCGCCCCGCTGGGCCTGGCCTTGCACCGCCACCTGAAGGCGGGAGCCGTGCACGCGCACCTGCTGCGGCCCGCCGCGGCGGCGCCAGAGGGTGCGAGCGGCGCCGCCTAGCAACGCTATCGAAATGATAGCTTCACGCGCTGGTGGAACAAGCGCTGGAGCCTGTTTTGGTGCGGATTCGGGGTGGTGGCGCCGTCCTGGCGGGGCACTGCATAATCCGCCCACTTCCACGCTGGACTCCCTACCGCCATGGCTCAGAACGTGCTCGCCGTCTATCCCGGAACCTTCGACCCCATCACCCTGGGCCATGAAGACGTGGTGCGCCGCGCCACCCAGCTGTTCGGGCGGGTGATCGTCGCGGTGGCGGCCGGGCACCACAAGAAGACCCTGTTCAGCCTCGAAGAGCGCATCGCCCTGGTGCGCGAAGCCGTGGCGCCGTATCCGCAGGTGCAGGTGGAGAGCTTCTCCGGCCTGCTGCGCGACTTCGTGGTGGCCCGTGGCGCCAAGGCCATGGTGCGCGGCCTGCGCGCCGTGACCGACTTCGACTATGAATTCCAGCTCGCCGGCATGAACCGCACGCTCATGCCCGAGGTGGAAACCGTCTTCCTCACGCCCAGCGACCGCTTCCAGTTCATCAGCAGCACCTTCGTGCGCGAGATCGCCACCCTGGGCGGCGAGGTGGACAAGTTCGTCTCCCCCGCCGTGCTGCGCCAGTTGCTCGCCAAGGTGGGCCGCGCGCCCCACTGATATGTCAACCAGCCGTTCCGACCACTAAAACAGGCTCGGGACTTGCTAGGATGGCGGCCATATGTCCATCCATGCCGCACTCCACCACGTCACCCACTACACGTACGATCGGCCCATCGGACTGGGCCCGCAGATCGTGCGCCTTCGGCCCGCGCCGCACTGCCGCAGCCATGTGGTGTCCTACTCGCTGACCGTCGAGCCCGCCAACCACTTCATCAACTGGCAGCAGGACCCGTTCGCCAACTACCAGGCGCGGCTGGTCTTCCCGGACAAGGCCACCGAATTCAAGGTCACGGTCGACTTGGTGGTCGAGATGTCGGTCTACAACCCGTTCGATTTCTTCCTCGAACCGCAGGCCGAGAACTTCCCCTTCCGCTACAGCGCCGAGCAGGCGCAGGAACTGGCGCCCTACCTGGCGACCGAGCCCGTCACCCCGCTGCTCGAGGACTACCTGGCCAGGATCGACGTCACCGAGCGGCGGACCATGGACTTCCTCGTCGCCATCAACCAGCAGGTGGCGCGCGACATCCGCTACCTCATCCGTATGGAACCCGGCGTGCAGACGCCCGAGGAAACGCTGGCCAACGGCAGCGGCTCCTGCCGCGACTCCGGCTGGCTGCTGGTGCAGGTGCTGCGCCACCTGGGGCTGGCGGCGCGCTTCGTGTCGGGCTACCTCATCCAGCTGACGCCCGACGTGAAATCGCTCGACGGCCCGAGCGGCACCGACCACGACTTCACCGACCTGCACGCCTGGTGCGAGGTCTACCTGCCCGGCGCCGGCTGGGTGGGGCTGGACGCCACCAGCGGCCTGATGGCGGGCGAAGGGCACATTCCGCTCGCCTGCACGCCGCAGCCCTCCACCGCCGCGCCCATCGAAGGGCTGGTGGACGAGGCCGAGGTCGTCTTCCGCCACGACATGCGGGTCACCCGCATCCATGAGTCGCCCCGCGTCACCAAGCCGTACACCGAAGAGCAGTGGCAGGCCGTGCTCGCCCTGGGCGAGGCGGTGGATGCCGACCTGGTGGCCGGCGACGTGCGCCTGACCATGGGCGGCGAGCCCACCTTCGTGGCCGTGAGCGACCGCGACGCACCCGAATGGAACACCGACGCCCTGGGCCCCACCAAGCGCGGCTATGCGACCGAGCTGGTCCACAAGCTGCGCGCCGAGTACGGCGAGGGCGGCTTCCTGCACTTCGGCCAGGGCAAGTGGTACCCGGGCGAGCAACTGCCGCGCTGGGCCCTCTCCATCTGCTGGCGCGCCGACGGACAGCCGGCCTGGAACAACCCCAAGCTCTTCGCCGACGAGCGCCAGCCGCAGCACTACACCAGCGAGGACGCGCGCCGCTTCATCCACCACCTCACGGCCAAGCTGGGGCTGGAGGACGGCTTCATCCAGCCGGGGTACGAAGACACCTGGTACTACCTGTGGCGTGAGCGCCGCCTGCCGGTCAACGTCGATCCGTTCGACGCCCGGCTGGACGACGAACTCGAGCGCGCCCGCCTGCGCCGCGTCTTCGCGCAAAAGCTCGACAGCGTGATCGGCTACATGCTGCCGCTGGAACCCGCCGAAGGGCAGCCACCGCTCGCCGGCACCGCCTGGAAGACCGGCCCCTGGTTCTTCCGCGACGAGCGCATGTACCTCATCCCGGGCGACTCGCCCATGGGCTACCGCCTGCCGCTCGATTCGCTGCCCTGGGTGAGCGAGTCCGACTATCCCTACCTTATCCCGCAAGACCCGTCCGTCGCCACGCAGGGGCTGCCGGCCTCCGCCGCGCTGCGGGCGCGCTACGCCGTGCCGGTGGGTGGCGCAGTCGCGGGCGGCCGGGACCTTCCTTACCTGGCCGGTGCCAGCGTACCGGGCGAAGCGCGCCGCAGGGTGCAGGTGCGGCCGGCGGCCGTCGCCGAGGCCGGAGCCCCCGGCGCGACCTCGGCGCCCGGCGCTGTGGGCGCGGGCGCTGCCGGATCCACCGGCGCGGCGAATGCCTCGGGCCCCGTCCAGGCCGAGCCCGCCGACTTCGTGAAGGTGCCCGACCGGTTCGAGTCGGCCCAGGGCCACACCCGTACGGCGCTATGCGTGGAAGCCCGCGACCCGCGCCGCGCCAATGGCCCCAAATCCGAAGCGCTGGGCGAAGCTTCCAGCGTCCTCTACGTCTTCATGCCGCCGCTGGCCCGGCTGGACGACTACCTCGACCTGCTGTCCGCAGTGGAAGCCACGGCCGAGGAACTGGGCGTGCAGATCGTGCTGGAAGGCTATCCGCCACCGCGCGACCCCCGCCTGAAGCTGCTGCAGGTCACGCCCGACCCCGGCGTGATCGAGGTGAACATCCACCCCGCCCACCACTGGGGCGAGCTGGTGCAGCACACCGAATTCCTCTACCAGAGCGCCTTCGAGACGCGCCTGTCGGCCGAGAAGTTCATGACCGACGGCCGCCACACCGGCACCGGCGGCGGCAACCACTTCGTGATGGGCGGCGCCACGCCGGCCGACTCGCCCTTCCTGCGCAAGCCCGAACTGCTGGCCAGCCTGATCCTCTACTGGCACAACCACCCGTCCTTGAGCTACCTCTTCAGCGGCATGTTCATCGGCCCGACCAGCCAGGCGCCGCGTGTCGATGAAGCCCGCAACGACCAGCTCTACGAGCTGGAGATCGCGCTGCGCGAGATCGAGAACAACCGCGCCATCCATGGCCAGGACATGCCGCCCTGGCTGGTGGACCGCACGCTGCGCAACATCCTGATCGACGTGACGGGCAACACCCACCGCAGCGAGTTCTGCATCGACAAGATGTACTCGCCCGACAGTAGCACCGGCCGCCTGGGCCTGCTGGAGCTGCGGGCCTTCGAGATGCCGCCGCATGCCCGCATGAGCGTGGTGCAGCAGCTGCTGCTGCGCGCCATGATCGCCCGCTTCTGGAACGCGCCCTACAAGGCGCCCGCCGCGCGCTGGGGCACCGAGCTGCACGACCGCTGGCTGCTGCCGGCCTTCGTGCGGCAGGACCTGCACGACGTGCTGGCCGAGATGCGCGAGGCAGGCTACGCGTTCGACGACGCCTGGTTCGCGCCGCACTTCGAGTTCCGCTTCCCGATGATCGGGCAGGTGCAGTCGCGCGGCGTGGAGCTCACCCTGCGCAATGCCCTCGAGCCCTGGCACGTGATGGGCGAGGAGGGCGTCATCGGCGGCACCATGCGCTATGTCGATTCGTCGCTGGAACGCATCGAGGTGGCGGTCACCGGCTTCAACGAAAGCCGCTACGTCATCACCGTCAATGGCGAGCCGCTGCCGCTGCAGTCCACCGGCGTCGCGGGCGAATACGTGGCCGGCGTGCGATATAAGGCCTGGAACCCGCCCAGCGCGCTGCACCCCACCATCGGCGTGCATGCACCGCTGACGTTCGACATTGTTGACACTTGGTCGCGCCGTTCGCTGGGCGGCTGCCAGTACCACGTGGCGCACCCGGGCGGCCGCAACTATTCGACCTTCCCCGTCAACGCCTACGAGGCCGAGAGCCGCCGCCTGGCGCGGTTCTTCCGCATGGGCCACACCCCGGGCCGCATGGACGTGCCGCCCGCCACCATCGAACTGCCCGGCAGCCGCGAGTTTCCGTTCACGCTCGACCTGCGCCGCGCCATGCGGCCTTGAGCCCGCCGCCTCCCGCTGCCGCCGCGCGCACCCGGGAGGGCGCGCGGCCCGCCGCCGCGCCAGCCGGCGACCCGGGCGGCGGGCCGGAATTGCCGCACAATTCCGTGGCTGTGGAACATTCCAACGAATCCCTCTTGGCGTCGCAGGCGCAGTCGCAGTCGCAATCGCAATCGCAATCGCAATCGCAATCGCAATCGCAGTTTCAGTCGCAGTTGCCGCTGCACCCGGACCCGGCGCAGGAAACGCCCGCCCAACGGGCCGCCGCGATGGCGCCTGCCGCGCTGCCCGGCCATTACGACGAACTGCGGGGCGTGGGCGTGCCCGCGGCCGGCAGCGACGGGGGCGCCGCCGGCATGCGCCCGGCCGACGACGCGCCGCTGACACCGGCCTGGGCGGAATTTTTCGGCCACCTGGGCGCCGACGGCTTCAGCGACCTGGACCGCCGCACGCTGAGCCTGCGCCGGCAGGTGCGCGACAACGGCATCACCTACAACGTCTACGCCGACGGCCATGGGCCGCAGCGCCCCTGGGCGGTGGACCTGTTCCCACTGATCGTCACCGCGCAGAGCTGGGGGCGCATCGAGGCCGGCGTGCTACAGCGCACGCGCCTGCTCGAAGGCATCATGGCCGACGTCTACGGCCCGCAGCGGCTGCTGTCGAGCGGGCTGCTGCCCAGCGCGCTGGTGCAGGGCCACCCGGGCTACCTGCGCCCCATGCACGGCGTCGTGCCGGTGGGCGGCACGCACCTGCACATCGCCGCGTTCGACCTCTCGCGCGACGAACAGGGCGACTGGTGGGTGGTGTCGCAGCGCACCCAGGCGCCCTCCGGCCTCGGCTACCTGCTCGAAAACCGCCTGCTGGTGTCGCGGCTCTTTCCCGAGGCCTTCGGGCAGATGCCGGTGCAGCACCTGGCCGCCACCTACCGGGCGCTGCTCGACAGCCTGCGCCAGCGCACGCCGGCCGGGCAGGACGCGCGCATCGTGCTGCTCACGCCCGGGCCGTACAACGAGACCTACTTCGAGCACGCCTATCTGGCGCGCTACCTGGGCCTGACCCTGGTCGAGGGGAGCGACCTCACCGTGCGCGGCGAGCACCTCTACCTCAAGACCCTGCACGGCCTGCAGCCGGTGCACGGCATCCTCAAGCGGCTGGACGACGAATTCCTCGACCCGCTGGAGCTGCGCAGCGACTCTCGCCTGGGCGTGCCCGGGCTGCTGCAGGTGATCCGGGCGGGCAACGTGCTGGTGGCCAATGCGCCCGGCTCGGCTTTTCTCGAATCGACGGCGCTGCTGGGCTTCCTGCCGGCGCTGTCGCGCGAGCTGCTGGGCGAGGAGCTGGCCCTGCCGTCGCTGCCCACCTGGTGGTGCGGCGAAGACGCGGCGCGCCAGGCCGTGCTGCCCCGGCTGGCGCAGAGCGTGATCCGCCCGACCTGGCCCGGCGTGGGCGCGCAGGGCGAGATGCCGGTGCTCTGCCACACGCTGGCGGGCGCGGAGCTCGAAGCCTGGTCGCAGCGCATCGACCAGGAAGGCGATGCCTACACGGTGCAGGCCTACCAGCCGCTGTCGCAGACCCCCACCTGGCGCACGATGGCGAACCGCCGCCACATCGCGCCGCGCTCGGTGATGCTGCGGGTCTTCGCCGTATCGGACGGGCCCGGCGCCTGGCGCGTGCTGCCCGGCGGGCTGGCGCGCATCGCCACCGGCACGCACGAGATCACGTCGATGCAGCGCGGCGGCAGCAGTGCCGACGTGTGGGCGCTGACCGACGGCGCGGTGGATACCACCACCCTGCTGCCCGCCGCGCAGGCGGCGCCCGCCGTGGCCCACCGCAGCCGGCAGGTGACGAGCCGGTCGGCCGAGAATCTGTTCTGGCTGGGCCGCTACACCGAGCGGGCGGAGAACACCATCCGGCTGGCGCGCCTGGCGCTGCAGAGCCTCAACGGCGAAGACCAGTCGTCCCAGCCTCTGCTGGCCTGGCTCGGCGCGCTGGCCCGCAGCCAGGGCCTGGTTGCGCCGGGTGTGCCCGGCGGAGCGCAGGGGCGGCGCGTGTTCGAGCGGTCGCTGATCGCCGGCCTGGCCGACACCACGCGCGCCACCAGCGTGGGCTATAACCTGCGGGGCATCAAGGCGGCGGCAGGGGCGGTGCGCGACCGCCTTTCGCAAGAGCAGTGGAACCTGATCGTGCGCGCCGAGGCCGACTTCTTCCAGCAGTGCCCGAACGGCTCGCACGGCGGCGACTATTCCGCGCCCGAGTCGCTGCGCGTGCTGGAGGTGCTGAGCGGCCACATGGCCGCCATGACCGGAGCGCAGACCGACCGCATGATGCGCGACGACGGCTGGCGGCTGCTGTCCATCGGCCGGCACATCGAGCGCCTGGGCTTTCTGGCCGACGCGCTGGCACGCGGCTTCGACAGCGGCGCCGTGGCGGACGAAGGAGGCTTCGAGGCCATCGTGGCCCTATTCGACAGCACCATCACCTTCCGCGCGCAATACCAGCTGCGCCACGACGTGCCCGCGCTGGTCGACCTGCTGGTGCTCGACCCCGATAACCCGCGTTCGCTGGCCTGGGTGGCGCACACCCTGCGGGGCCGCGTGCGCAAGCTGCACGGCAATGCGGATGGCGGCGTGCCCGGGCCGCTGGGTGATGCGGTGGCGGCCGATGCCGAGGTGCTCGACCCCACCGAGTTCTCGCTGGAGGCGCTCTGCGCGCATGACGCCGCCGGCCGCTACGCGGCGCTCGCGGCCATGCTCTCGCGCTGCGCGGCCGATGCGTGGCGGCTTTCCGACCAGCTGGGCGCGCGCTACTTCACCCACTCCGGCGACCAGCGCCAGAGCCTGGGCAGCTGATCCCTTCTTCCTTTTTTTCCTGCGAACGAAGTCCGCCACCATGCTGCTGCGCGTCATCCACGAGACCGTGTACGAATATGCCCCGGCCGTCAGCAACGCGCAGCACGTGGCGCATCTGCGGCCTGTCGACACCGCCGCGCAGCGGGTGCTGGAGCATGCCCTCCACATCGATCCGTCCCCGACGCAGCGCAGCGAGGTGCTGGACGTGTTCGGCAACCGCCGCACCTTCTTCAGCCTGCCTTTCACGCACGCGTCGTTGCGCGTGCGGGCCGAAAGCCTGCTGGAAACCCAGGCGCCGCCGCAGCCCGGGACGGCCGGCGCCGGTGGCGATGAAGATGAAAGTGACGATGGCGCGGACGGCGGTGGCGCGAAGCCGTCCCTGCCTTGGGACGCGGTGCGCGACGGCCTGCGCTACCACCGGGGTGCACCCTACGCGAGCGCGGCCGAGTTCACCTTCGCCTCGCCCTACGTGCCGCGCCACGCCGACTTCGTGGCCTACGCCCGGCCCAGCTTCCCGCCGGGGCGCGCCCTGCTGCCGGCGGCGCACGACCTGATGTCGCGCATCCATGCCGACTTCACCTATGCCGCCGCGTCCACCGACGTCAGCACACCGGCGCTGGAGGCCCTGGCGATGCGCCGCGGCGTGTGCCAGGACTTCGCCCACATCATGATCGCCTGCCTGCGGGGCCTGGGCCTCGCGGCGCGCTACGTCAGCGGGTACTTGCTGACGCAGCCACCGCCCGGCCAGCCGCGGCTCGTCGGCAGCGACGCGTCGCACGCCTGGGTGGCGGTGTGGGTGCCGCACGCAGGCGACGCCGAACGGCGGGAGACCGACTCCGGCGACGGCACGGTCGGCGGGGCCTGGCACGACCTGGATCCGACCAACGACCGCGTGCCGGGAGAGGACTACGTCACCCTGGCCGTGGGGCGCGACTATGCCGACGTGTCACCGCTGCGGGGGGTGATCCACGGCGGCGCACGGCATGTGCTGCGGGTGGGCGTGACGGTGGCGCCGGCAGACCACCCGGTGGTTGCCGAAGTCGCTGCGGGCACCGCCGCGGCAGCCGTCGCCGGCACGGCGGACCGATCCACCGGCTGATTCAAGCCAAAATGGCCGCCGGCGCCGGTGGAATGGGCGCCGGCTGCTATTACTTTTGAATCGCAGGTTCAGGTGCCAGCGGTGCGCCTTCGGCAACGGGCGCGTCCATCGGCTCGGTGACCACCGGGCCATCGTTGGGTTGCGCTGCGGCGACCGGCGCCGTGCCTTGCAGGGCTGGTGCGGGGACCGGGCCGCCAGCCGCCACCGGGGCGGGCGCCGCCATGCCGGCGGCATCGACCGGCGCGGGCGCATCGGCCAGCGGCGGGGCCTCGGTGGGCGCCGGCTGCTGCTGCACCTGCTCGGGGGGCTGCACCGGCACGGGCGTCAGCTGGCCGTGCACCAGGGAATGGACGAAGCGCAGCTTCTCCTTGACGCCCACGCCCATGGCGAACGGATAGGCATCGAGCTGGCCCAGGCTGCGGTTCAGGCTGTTGAGCAGCAGGGTCAGCGGCACCCAGGCTTCCATCATCGCGTCGAAGTCGGGCACCGGCTGGCCGAACGGGTTCACCATGGCGTAGCGGGGCTCGCCCAGCGGGCCGGGGATGGCCACTTCGGTGCGGTAGCTCTGCGCGGTTTCCAGCAGATCGACCATGTGCAGGTAGTGCGCCCAGGTCTCGGCCCAGTCTTCCCAGGGGTGCGAGGTGGCGTAGTCGCTGATGAAGTCGTTTTGCCAGCCGGTGTGCGGTGCGCTGGCGTAGTGCGCCTTCAGGGCCTCGCCATAGTCGGCGCGCTCGTCGCCGAACACGGCGCGGTAGGCGTCCACATGCCCGCCGCGCAGCACCAGCACATCCCAGTAGTAATGGCCCGACTCGTGGCGTAGGTGGCCGAGCAGGGTGCGGTAGGGCTCGCCCAGCTCGATGCGGCGGCGGGTGCGCTCGTCGTCGTCGGCCTCTGCCACGTTCAGCGTGATCACGCCGGCGTCGTGGCCGGTCATCACCGGCGCTTCCGGGGTGTCGGCCTTGAATTCGTACACCGGGCCGGCTTCGCCCTCGATCTGGGCGATGTCCAGCTGCGCGAGCGAGTAGTAGAGGCGGCGCTTGGCGATCTCGATGTTCGTCCAGCGGCGCACGTTGTTCGGGTCGGAGAGGTCCGGCAAGATCCGCGTCTGCTGGCACGACACGCACAGCATGGGCGCGGCATCGGCGGCCGGGGCTGCCGCTGCGTCGCCGACGGCATCGGCCGGCGCTGCGTCCATCGGCGCCGCCGCAGGGGCACCGGCGTCGCAGGGGATGGCGAAGTTGCAGGCGTTGTGGGCCTCGCGGTTCGCGCACATGCGGTAGCGCGGCGCGGCGTCGGCGGGCGGCGCCGATGCATCGACGGGTGCGGGCGCTGTGCCTGCGGTGGGCGAGGCGCCAGGCACGTCGTTCAACCGTTCCCACAGGGTCGGATCATCGGCGGCAGGCTGCAGCGCCATCATTTCCAGGCGGTCCGGGTCGAACGCCAGGGCGCTGCCGCAGCCCAGGCATTCGGAGCTGTCGAAGAACACCAGGGATCCGCAATGGGTGCAGTGAAAGAGTCGCATGATGGGTTACCGGTGAAAAGCGTATGGGGCGGTCGTGCCAGGGTGGTGGGTCAGGGAAAAGAGAGAGGGGGCTCACACAAAAAAGCCACGGCTTTCCGGAACGGAAACCGTGGCCTTCGAAGGTCCGGTACGGGTGTCGGGCGGCAGCGGTGCCGAAGCGCGGTCTGCCGGTGGAAACCCGTCCGGGCTTCTGGTCGCTTTACGGACGCACGACGATGCTGTTGCGCACGTCACGCACGTTCTTGGTGTTGCGTGCGATGGCTTCGGCCTGGTTCTTCTCGGCTTGCGACTTGGCGAAACCCGACAGTTGCACCGTGCCGTTCAGCGTTTCCACGCTGATCGAGGTGGCGGAGACCGACTTGTCTTCCGCCATCTTGGCCTTCACTGCGGTGGTGATGCCTGCGTCGTCGACGTAGGAGCCCATGGTTTGCTGGTCACGGGCGACCGAGCAGCCGGCGGAGATGATGGTGGCGCCAGCCAGGGCTGCGAAAGCGAGGGCACGTGCGTATTTCATGATTGTTTCCTTGGTATGGTTGAAAACGGGTGCTGGGAGTCTCCAGCTCATCGGCCTGTTGCACCCTCCGTGGCCGATGGACTGTTGGGGGACGGGCCAGCCGCTTCTCAGCGGTGCAGCCAGTCCTTCAATTCGTCGGCATGCTCTTCTTCATCGGCCAGGATGCCTTCGAGCATGCGGCGGGTCGTCGGGTCCTTGTCGCCGATCAGGGTGATCATCTGACGGTAGGCCTCGACGGCGATGCGTTCGGCCACCAGATTGGCGCGCACCATGGCCTTGAGGTCCGACGACTCGTCGTACTGGGCATGGCTGCGCGAGGTCAGGCTGTCGGGGGAGAAGTTAGGCTCGCCGCCCAGTTGCACGATGCGCTGCGCGATCAGGTCTGCATGGGCCGCTTCTTCATTAGCGTGCACGAGGAATTCGGCTGCGATGGCGGGCGACTCCAGGCCGTCGGCCGTGAAGTAATGCCGCTTGTAGCGCAGCACGCACACCAGCTCGGTTGCCAGTGCGTCATTCAGCAGCTTGACGATGGCATCGCGGTGCGGGCCATAGGCTGGCGTGACGGCGCCTTCGTCCAGGTCCTCGGTGGCTGCTTGCTGCAGCGCCTGCTCGTCGAGCACCAGGGTGTCGCCGTCGTCGGCGCTGGTGGCTGGGTTCGTGTTGTCGTTTTTCATGGAACGCTCTGTGGTGGTCGTGGGGTCGGGCAGTGCTGTGGCAGGAAAGCGGTTCGCAGCCGTCAGGGGCTTTTTCAGTAGTCGCGGCGGCGGGCGCTGCTGTCCCGCGACAGGAAGATGATGGTGGCGAAGGCGGCACCGGCGGCAGCGGCGATCAACAGCGACTTGCCGGGTTGGTCGACCACGTAGCGCGTGGTGGTGTCGGCGACCTGGTTCAGCTGGCGGCGGGCGCGTTCGCTCGTTTCGGCGCAATAGTTGATGCCACGGTTCGCCAGTTCCTGGGCGCGGGCGGCCAAGTCATCGATGGCGGGGTTAACTCCGTCCTTCAGGCTGTCCACGCTGGCTTCGGCCTTGTCGAGGGTGTTGGAAGCCGCGCGGCGGGTCGCATTCACGGCCTCCTTGGCGGAGTCCAGAACGCCGTCTGCCACGGTGTGGGCGGTGCTGGCGGCTTTTTCGGTGGCGGATTGCACATTCATGGGAAGACCTTTCAAGTGGGGGCGGCGTGGGGGCGAAAGCGTGGGCGTTGCGGGAAGGCGAGGCGCCGGTTACCTGCGCTTCATCAGGCCCATGACGAAGGTGACGATGGCCATGATCACGAACACGAAGAAGAGGATCTTGGCGATGCCGACCGCGCCGGCAGCGATGCCGCCAAAGCCGAACAGGGCGGCGACCAGGGCGATGACCAGAAAAACGACTGCGTAGTGCAACATAACCATCTCCTGTGAACCGGCCCGGGAGCCGGTGGTTTGACTTCAGCACCCAGGTTCGCGGTGCATGGTGTCAATGTATTCAGGAGGGTGTGGCGGGAATGCCGGTGTCCTGCGCGCCCCGGTGTAGGACTGCATCCCTGGGAAATCCGGGGCCGCGAAGGCCCCAAAACACCGTGGAAAAAGGCTGCTGCGCGCACTGCCGGGCGCGGCGGCGCAGGCTTGTGCCGTGGGCTCTTCAGGCGTGCGGAAGCACCGCGGACACGAGAGTGCCTTCGCCCACGTCCGAGGTCACCGTGAGCCGGCCGCCCGCCGCTTCCACCCGGTGCCGCATGCCCATCAGGCCGTGGGAGCTGGCATTGATGGTGGACGTGTCGAAGCCGTTGCCGTCGTCGCGGATCTGTACCGACACATGGGTGGGGTAGTTGTGCACCGCCACCAGCACCTTGCGTGCGTCGGCGTAGCGGCCGATGTTGGTGAGCGACTCCTGCACCACGCGGTACACCGTCAGCTGGACCGGCTCGGGAAGATCCACCGTCTCGAGATTGACCTCGACGTCGATGCCGCTGCGCTCGGCGAATTCGCGGGTGAGGATTTCCAGCGACGCGGTCAGGCCCAGGTTGAAGAGCGAAGAGGGACGCAGGTCCTCGATGATGCGGCGCTTGAGCGCGATGCCGCTGTTGAGCGTCTCGGTGAGGTGCCGCAGCCGCTCGGCAATCTCGGGCACCTGCACATCCACGCGTGACTTGAGCCGCGCCACGTCCAGCTTGGCGGCCGTGAGCAGCGCGCCCAGCTCGTCGTGCAGCTCCCGCGCCAGATGGCCGCGCTCGTCTTCCCGCACCTGCTGCAGGTGATTCGCCAGCTCGGTCAGCGATGCGGTGCGCTCGCGCACCAGGCCTTCCAGCCGGTCGCGCTCGCGGGCCAGCACTTCCTGCTCCCGCTCGCTCACCGCCTGCAGCGTGATCGCTTGGTGCAGGTACATGTAGAAGGCCAGCAGCACGATGGCGGCGAAGGCGGCGATGCCGACGCGCGACAGCAGCAGCGAATGCAGGATGTCCTGCGTGCTGTGCGCCGTGCGCTCCGCGCTGCGGTCGATCAGCCGCGACGCCTGGGCGCGGATGGCGTCCATGTTTTCCTTGCCCACGTCGGTGGACAGCACGAACTTCCACGCGTCGTCGTTGTTCTGGCGGCGCAGCCGCAGGCTCAGGTCCAGCTCCGACATCTTGCGGGCGATCTGCCGGGACAGCTGGGCGAAGTCCGCCAGGTCGTCGGGCGAGTCGATGAACAGCGCGCGGAGCTCATCGAGGTTGCTGGTCAACGTGGTGACCGATTTCTGGTAGGGCTCCAGGTAGCGCTCGTCGCCCGTCAGCAGATAGCCGCGCAGGCCGGTCTCCGCGTCCAGCGTGTTCTGCATCAGCCTGTCAAGCGCGGCGCGGGTGGCATGGGTGCGCGTGAGCGCGCTCACCGCGTCGCGCGAGCGGGAATAGCCCACCTCGTTGATGCCCACCAGCACAGACACCGCCAGCAATGCCAACGGCAGGCTGACGGCCATCTTGCGGAAATTGGGCCAGCGCATATATAGGTTTCTCCGGACGACAGGTGAATGTTTTCTGGATAATGTCAATTGCCGCAGCCGGCTTGGTGTGGTCAGGGTGACCGGTGCCCCTGCCAGCGGCTTACGATAACGCTAAAGAGCGACCTTCTGAAAGAAAGCTTAATGATCAAGATTGGGATTGTTGATGACCATGCCATTGTCCGTTCCGGGCTGCGGCAATTTCTTTCTGAGCACGTGGACCTGCGTGTCGTGGGAGAAGCCTCCAACGGTCGCGAGGCGATTGACCTGGTGCGCGCCGAAGAGATCGACGTGCTGTTGATGGATTTGTCCATGCCTGGCCAGAGCGGGCTGGACGCACTGGCCATGCTGCGCGCCAAGGCGCCGGACATGGGCATCCTGATCCTGAGTGGCTACCCGGAAGAGCACTATGCGATCAACCTGATCCGCCAGGGCGCGAGCGGCTACCTCAACAAGGAATGCGATCCCAAGGAGATCGTCGAGGCGATCCGCACGATCTCGCTCGGCCGCCGCTACCTCACCCCGGCCGTGGCCGACCTGCTGGCGCAGCAGCTCAACCGCAAGGACGATGCGCCCCCGCACGAACAGCTGTCGGAACGCGAGTTCCAGGTGTTCCTGAAGCTCGCCAAGGGCGAGACGGCGGGCGACATCGCCAAGTCGCTCTCGCTGAGCGTCAAGACGGTGAGCACCTACCGCACCCGGCTCATGGAGAAGATGGCGCTGTCGTCCAACAGCGACCTGACCTACTACGCCCTGAAGAACAAGCTGATCGATTGATTCCCAGGAATCGATGGGTGGGGGTCGGCCGGCGCCAGGTGCTGGCCGCTCACCCCACGGGGCCGGGCGTGCAAAGCACGGCACCCAGGCAAAAAGCCGGTGGAGACACCGGCTTTTTGCGTAAGGGGGTGGAGGCTGCGGTGGCGGAACGCCCGCACCGGGCCAGAGGGAAGAACGATCAGCCGTGCATGCGGGAGGTGGCGCCGTTGGTGCTGTGCTGGATGCAGTAGTCCACCAGCGCGTCGATCTCGTTGGACTTGTCGAAGACGGCATCGACACCGAGCTGCGCGCAGCGCATACGCACATCGGGCGTGGCGTAGTTGCTCAGCACCACCATCTTCTGGCCCGCCGTGCGGTTCCTGCAGGCGGCCAGCACGCCAAGGCCGCTGCCCTGGCGCAAGAACAGATCGACGATGGCGAGATCCCAGTGGGCGGGGTGGGAGGTCAGCCACTCCTTGCCATCGTCTTCCGTCTCGGCCATGCCCACGGCCTCGACCTGCGCCAGCTCCTCCAGGGTGCCGATCAGATTCTCACGAATCGTGGCGTTGTCTTCGACGATGTAGGTGCGCAATTTCACTGAAGATTCCTGTCCGGGTCGCGGGGTGATGTGACCACCGCCCGACTGTAGTCGCCCTGGGCGCGCTGGTTTGCCAGCAGTGGCAGGGTAGGCGAGTAGGAGCTTTCCTACCAGCGTGCTGCCGTCCATAGCCGCGCTCGGGCGCCGTGCCGGTGCCCGGAGCGGGCTCAGGCGCTGGGAGCGGGCGCCCCGCAGACCGGGCAGGCCGGATCGCGCGCGGTGCGCATGCGGGTCCATTCCATAGCGCGGCCGTCCAGCATCAGCAACTGGCCTGCAAGAGACGTGCCCACGCCGGCGATGAGCTTGAGCGCCTCCGCCGCCTGCACGCTGCCGATAATGCCGACCATGGGCGCGAACACGCCCATCGTCGCGCACTGCACCTCTTCGAACGTGGCCTGCGGCGGGAACAGGCAGGCGTAGCAGGGGGCCTGCGCCACGGCCGGATCGACCACCGTCAACTGCCCGTCGAAGCGGATCGCGGCGCCGGCCACCAGCGGCTTGCGGTGGTGCACGCAGGCGGCATTGACCGCCTGGCGGGTGCGGTAGTTGTCGCTGCAGTCGAGCACCACGGTGGCCTCGGCCACCAGCGCCTCCAGGCGTGGCCCGTCCACCCGTTCGCGCAGGGCGCGCACCTGCACCCCGGGGTTGATAGCGCGCAGCGCCAGGGCGGCGGATTCCACCTTCGGCATGCCCACACGGTCGGTGGTGTGGGCGATCTGGCGCTGCAGGTTGGTGAGGTCGACGACATCGTCGTCCACCAGCGTCAGGGTGCCCACGCCCGCGGAGGCGAGGAACATCGCCGCCGGCGAGCCCAGCCCGCCCGCGCCGATGACGAGGGCGTGCGCGGCGAGGATGCGCTCCTGCCCCTCGATGCCGATCTCGTCGAGCATGATGTGGCGGGAATAGCGCAGGAGTTGGTCGTCGTTCATGGGAGAGGGTGCACCGCCTTGGCCGGCCTGGAAACGACAAGGGCCGGGTCCCTTGCAGGCCCGGCCCTGGCGAAGGCCCCGTGGGCCCGCCGTGGCGTCGTCAGTTTTCCTTTTTCTCTTCCTTGCGCTCGGTCTGCGTCTTGCTGGCCAGCACCGTCTTGCCCTTGAGCTGGTTCAGCGCCTGGGCGAGCTGGAAGTCCTGGTCGGAGCCGAACTCGGGCATCTTGCGCTCGGCCACGTGCTTCTTCGTTTCCTCTTCCAGGCGCTTGCGGGCTTCCTCGCGGGCCTTTTCGCGGGCCACGTCCTTGACCTCTTCGCCCTGGCCGCTGCCCAGGTGCTTCTCGAGGTCGGCCTCGCGCATGCGCAGCGACGCGAACAGGTCGCCCTCGGCCGTCTCGTCCACCATCACGTCGGGCACGATGCCCTTGGCCTGGATGGACTTGCCGCTCGGGGTGTAGTAGCGGGCCGTGGTCAGCTTGATGCCGGTGTCGGGACCGAGGGGGCGCACGGTCTGCACCGAGCCCTTGCCGAAGGTCTGGCTGCCCATGATGGTGGCGCGCTTGTGGTCCTGCAGGGCGCCGGCGACGATCTCGCTGGCCGACGCCGAGCCTTCGTTGACCAGCACCACGACCGGCACGGTCTTGATGGCGGCGGGCAGGCGGCGCAGCGGGTCGCCGCTGCCACGGCGCTGGTAGAACTCGGGCGCGGCCTTGAAGGTCGCCTTGCTCTCGGCCAGCTGGCCGTTGGTGGAAACCACCGTCACGTTCTCGGGCAGGAAGGCGGCCGACACGGCCACGGCCGCATCGAGCAGGCCGCCCGGGTCGTTGCGCAGGTCGAGCACCAGGCCCTTCAGGTTGGGCTCCTGCTTGTAGACCTCTTCGAGCTTGCGCACGAAGTCGTCCACGGTGCGTTCCTGGAACTGCGACAGGCGCACCCAGGCATAGCCCGGCTCCACCACCTTGCCCTTGACGGACTGGGTCTTGATCTCTTCGCGGGTGATGGTCACGGGGAAGGTGCGGCTCTCGTCCTTGCGCAGGATGGTCAGCGTGACCTGCGTGTTGGGCTCGCCGCGCATCTTCTTGACGGCATCGTTCAGGGCCAGGCCCTTCACCGCCGTTTCGTCGATCTTGGTGATGAGGTCGTTGGTCTTGATGCCGGCGCGGAAGGCGGGGGAGCCTTCGATGGGCGACACCACCTTGATGAGGCCGTCGTCCTGCGTGATCTCGATGCCCACGCCCACGAAGCGGCCCGAGGTGCCCTCGCGGAATTCCTTGAACGACTTCTTGTCGAAGTACTGCGAATGCGGATCGAGGCTGGAGACCATGCCGGAGATGGCATCGGTGATCAGCTTCTTGTCATCCACCGGCTCCACGTAGTCGGTCTTGACCAGGCCGAAAACGGCGGACAGCTGCTGGATCTCCTCCAGCGGCAGGGGGGTCATGGCGCCGCGCGCCACGGTTTGCAGCGACACCGTGGTCAGTGCGCCCGCGACGACACCCACCGTAATCCAGCCCGTAATCTTGAGTTTCTGGCCCATGGAACACCTTTACCACTTCATTCAATATACACATCTTGGAAGGGCCGGGCCCCGCTCGGTTCCCCGAGGGGGCGTACTGGCGTGCGCCATCGCGCGGCTTTACCTCGGCTTTACGCCTTGCCTTGCGACGCCACGGCTGCGGCGGCCTTCGCCACCGCGTCTGCATCACCCAGATAGTAGTGGCGCAGGGGCTTCAGGTCGGCATCCAGCTCGTATACCAGTGGAATGCCGTTGGGAATGTTGAGGCCCACGATCTCGTCGTCGCCGATGTCGTCCAGGTACTTCACCAGCGCGCGGATCGAGTTGCCGTGCGCGGCGACCACCACGCGGCGGCCGGAGCGGATGGCCGGCGCCATGGTCTCGTTCCAGAAAGGCAGCACCCGCGCGACGGTGTCCTTCAGGCATTCGGTGAGCGGAATCTGCTCGGGCGACAGGCCAGCGTAGCGGATGTCGCCGCGTTCGCTGCGCGGGTCGCCGGCTTCCAGCGCCGGCGGCGGCGTGTCGTAGCTGCGGCGCCAGATCAGCACCTGCTCGTCGCCGTACTGCTTGGCCGTTTCCGCCTTGTTCAGGCCCTGCAGGGCGCCGTAGTGGCGCTCGTTCAGGCGCCAGCTGTGCTGCACGGGCAACCAGGTGCGGTCCATCTCGTCCAGGGTGTGCCAGAGCGTGCGGGTGGCGCGCTTGAGCACGCTGGTGTAGGCCAGGTCGAAGTCGTAGCCCTCGGCCTTGAGCAGACGGCCGGCGTTCTTCGCCTGTTCCACGCCGGTGTCGGTCAGGTCCACGTCGGTCCAGCCGGTGAAGCGGTTCTCCAGATTCCAGGTGGATTCGCCGTGGCGTATCAGGACGAGCTTGTACATGTTTCCCTCGGGGAGTCGGGTTTCAAAACCCGCCATTCTAGAATTGCACGCTTTGCTTCCCTTTGCATCTTCTGAGGATCGACGTGAATTTCATCATCGACAACTGGTATCTGTTCTTCATTGCGATCGCCTCGGGCGGGATGTTGCTGGTGCCCCTGGCGCGCGGCGCCGCTAGCGGCTCGCTGTCGCCGGCCGGCGCGGTGCAGCTCATCAACCGTGAAAAGGCCGTGGTCATCGACGTGAGCGAGCCGGACGAGTTCGCCGCCGGCCACATCGGCGGCGCGAAGAACATTCCCCTGGCGCAGCTCGAGGAGCGCCTGCCCCAGGTCGTGAAGAACAAGGCGCTGCCGCTGGTGCTGGTCTGTGCCAAGGGCACGCGGGCGCAGCGTGCCGTGGGCGTGGCCAAGAAGCTGGGGTACGACAACACCCAGGCGCTGGCCGGCGGGCTGAAAGGCTGGCGCGACGCGGCCATGCCGGTTGAAAAAGCCTGAGCCGGCTCCAGTTGCGGGGAAACAGCCATTCCCTGCCCACCTTCGCATTCACCGAAAGGCCGCCATGCAAACCGTGAAGATGTACACCACCGCCGTCTGCCCCTATTGCATCCGGGCCAAGCAGATCCTGAAGTCCAAGGGTGTCGAGCACATCGAGGAGATCCGCATTGACACGGACACGGCGGCGCGCACGCAGATGATGGAGATCACCGGCCGCCGCACCGTGCCGCAGATCTTCATCGGCGAGACCCACGTGGGCGGGCACGACGATCTGGTGGCGCTGGACGGACGGGGCGGCCTCATGCCGCTGCTGAACGCGGCTTGATTCACGCCAGGGCGGCATAATGCGGCCCGACTGCCCGCTGGGGTTCGCGCCCCGGCGGGCTTTGTTTTGCCGATTCCCCTGTTCGGGGGTTGGCGAGCGATGAACGACGATTCATCGATCGACTGGATGACTGGCTCATTGGCTGATCGAGCGATGGATGGATCGATGGACCGACCGATTCAATGAAAGAAACCGAGACCATGGCTACCGAAGAAGCAACCCCCGTGTTCCAGATCCAGCGCGTCTACCTGAAGGACGCCTCGCTGGAGCAACCGAACTCGCCCGCCATCCTGCTCGAGCAGCAGCAGCCCAGCGTCGACATCCAGCTCGGCGTGGAAGCCACGCCCGTGGCCGAAGGCATCTTCGAAGTGGCCGTGACGGCCACCGTGCAGACCAAGATCCAGGACAAGACCGTGTTCCTGGTCGAAGCCAAGCAGGCCGGCATCTTCGAGATCCGTAACCTGCCCGAAGACCAGATGGGCCCGATCATGGGCATCGCCTGCCCGCAGATCGTCTACCCCTACCTGCGCGGCAACGTGGCCGACCTGATCACCCGCGCCGGCTTCCCGCCCGTGCACCTGGCCGAAATCAACTTCCAGGCCATGTACGAGCAGCAGCAGGCCCAGGCCGCGGGTGAACCCTCGTCCATCCTGACGCAGTAAGCGTCCCTCGCGTTGGAGGTCTTTTTTAGCCTCCAGCGCTTGCCATTCAAGCGCTGATAGCTATGAAAATAATAGTGATTGGCGCGGGTGCCTGGGGTACGGCGATGGCCATGAGCGCCGCCGCCCACCCTGCCGGGCATGCCGTCACGCTCTGGGCCCGCGATGCCGCACAGGCCGCCGCCATGGCGGACGCACGCGAGAACGCGCGGTATCTGCCCGGCCTTCCCTTTCCCGCCTC
This sequence comes from Acidovorax sp. FG27, assembly GCF_040365715.1. NCBI lineage: Bacteria > Pseudomonadati > Pseudomonadota > Betaproteobacteria > Burkholderiales > Comamonadaceae > Acidovorax > Acidovorax sp. FG27. The sequence continues at coordinate 111,774 of NZ_BAABVY010000014.1, read as the reverse complement.
CCTCACGGTCACTGCCGGCGATCCGCTCGCGCTCGCCCGCCGCGCCGACCTGGTGATCGTCGCCACGCCCATGGCCGCTCTGCGCCCGACCCTGCACGCCCTGCAGGGTGTGGCCGCGCCCGTCGCCTGGCTGTGCAAGGGGTTCGAGGCCAGCTCGTCAGGCGGCAGCGCCTCCGCCGGCCTGATGGCGCACGAGGTCTGCGCCCAGGTCGCGCCGGCGCTGCTGTCCGGCGCGCTCAGCGGCCCCAGCTTCGCGCAGGAGGTGGCGCGCTCCCAACCGACGGCCCTGGTGGCCGCCAGCCAGCATGCGGCCGTGCGCGACGTACTCGTGGAGGCCTTCCATAGCCCCAGCCTGCGCGTCTATGCCAACGACGACATCGTCGGCGTGGAGGTGGGCGGGGCGGTGAAGAACGTGCTTGCCATCGCCACCGGGCTGTGCGACGGGCTGGAACTGGGGCTGAACGCCCGCGCCGCCCTGGTCACGCGCGGCTTGGCCGAGATGACGCGGCTGGGCGTCGCGCTGGGCGCCCGCACCGATACGTTCATGGGGCTGTCGGGCCTCGGCGACCTGGTGCTGACGGCGACCGGCGATCTGTCGCGCAACCGCCGCGTGGGCCATTTGCTCGCGCAAGGGCGCACGCTCGATGAAGTCGTCGCTTCATTGGGCCATGTGGCCGAAGGCGTCTACAGCGCCCGCACCGTGGCGCAGCGCGCAGCGGCACTCGGGGTCGACATGCCGATCACGCAGGCCGTGGTCGCCCTGCTGGACGCAAAAATGCGGCCTGCCGAAGCGGTGGCCGCATTGATGGGAAGAGATCCGGCCGTCGAGCAGCCTTGAGATTTCTCTCCGGATGAGCTGTGCCGTGTTCAGAGCACGCCGAACAGCATGAGCAGCAGCACGACGGACAGTGGGACACCGAGAAGCCAGGCGATGATGGGCATGAGTTACTCCTGATTGAGTGGTTGAGGGATGACTCAACGTTATCGATCCCTCCTGCCCCGGACTGTGCGACGCGGTGCGGGGGTGCTGTAGGCGCGGGCCTATGCGCCCCGTGGGTCGCGCCACCGCCGAGCAGCCCTCCGCGTGCACCTACCTTCAGAACTCCAGGTTGTCGATCAGCCGCGTGCTGCCCAGCCGCGCCGCGCCCAGCGCCACCAGCGGGCCCTCCAGCGCGGCCGCATCGCCCGGCGCCTGCAGGTCGGCGCGCCGGCGCACGGTGAGGTAGTCGGGCTGCCAGCCAAGGTCGCCCAGGTCCTTCAGCGCCCGGGCTTCCAGCGCGGGCAGCGGGTCGGCGCCGGCCGCCCGCACGGCCTGCGCGAGCTGCCCCAGGGCCTGCGACAGCTGCACGGCGCGCTGCCGGTCTTCGGCGCTGAGGTAGCCATTGCGCGAACTCAGGGCCAGGCCGTCGTCCGCGCGGGCCGTGTCGCCCGCCACCACGCCGATGGGCAGGGCGAACTGCTGGACCATGCGCCGGATCACCATGAGCTGCTGGTAGTCCTTCTTGCCGAACACCGCCGTGCCGCCGCCCGCGCCGCTGCCGAAGAACACGGCCGAGAACAGCTTCATCACCACCGTGCACACGCCGGTGAAGAAGCCGGGCCGGAAATGTCCTTCCAGCAGGTCGGCCAGCGCCGGGTCGGGCGCCACCTTGAAGGTCTGCGGCTCGGGGTACAGGTCGGCCTCGCGCGGGGCGAACAGCACGTCGCAGCCGGCGGCCGTCAGCTGCGCGCAGTCGCTGTCCCAGGTGCGCGGATAGCTGTCGAAGTCTTCGTGCGGCAAGAACTGCAGCCGGTTCACGAAGATGCTCGCCACGGTCACGTCGCCCAGCGGCATGGCCTGGCGCACCAGCGCGATGTGGCCGGCGTGCAGGTTGCCCATGGTCGGCACGAAGGCGGGGCGGCCGCGCCCGGCCAGGGCGGCGCGCAGCTCGGGAATGGTGTGGGCGATGATCATGTCGGAGCGCGGGAGAAGGAACGGGGAAGGAAAGGGGCGGCCATCACCAGGCGTGCAGGGCGTCGTCCGGAAAGCGCCCCTGCTTGACCGCCTGCACGTAGGCCTCGATGGCGCCGCGCACGCTGCCCGCCTGGGCCATGAAGTCGTGCACGAACTTCGGGTTCTTGCCCAGGTTCACGCCCAGCATGTCGTGCAGCACCAGCACCTGGCCGGCCGTGCCGCTGCCCGCGCCGATGCCGATGGTGTGGCAGTGCGGCAGCGCCTCGGTCACCTCGCGGGCCAACAGGGCGGGCACCATCTCCAGCACCAGCATGGCGGCGCCGGCGTCCTGCAGCTCGGTGGCCTGGCTGCGCAGTGCGCGGGCCGCCTCGTCGCTGCGGCCCTGCACGCGGTAGCCGCCCAGGGCGTGCACCGTCTGCGGCGTCAGGCCCAGGTGGGCGCAGACCGGCACGCCGCGCTCGACCAAAAAGCGCACGATGGGCGCCGTCCAGCCGCCGCCCTCGAGCTTGACCATGTGCGCGCCCGCCTGCATCAGCGCGCAGGCGCTGCGCATGGCCTGCTCGGGGCCTTCCGAATAGCTGCCGTAGGGCAGGTCGGCGATCAGCCAGGCCGTGCCCTGCACGCGGTGCAGGCCGCGCGCCACGCTGGCCGTGTGGTAGGCCATGGTGTCGAGCGACACGCCCACGGTGCTGGGCAGGCCCTGGCAGACCATGCCGAGCGAGTCGCCCACCAGGATGCATTCCACGCCGGCGGCATCGGCCACGGCGGCGAAGGTGGCGTCGTAGGCCGTCAGCATGGCGATCTTCTCGCCGGCCTCGCGCATCTGCGCCAGGCGCGGCAGGCTGACGGGGCGCCGCTGCGGCAGCGGCGAGGCGGGCGGCAGCGTGCCGTAGGGCGTGGCGGTGGCGGCGGCAGGCGTGGGCGAAGGCGTGGTCATGCAGGCGTTCCTCGGTGCGCGAATGAGCCGCGAGTCTATGCGAGCCGTGCGTGGCCGGGCAGCGGCACCCCTGCGGCCCGCCGCCCATCGTCGTCAGCCCGGGTCGCCGGCGGCCGGGGCACCGCGCTCGCCGTATCGGCGCAGCCGGTGCTTGCCGGCCTGCTTGCCCTGGTACATCGCCTGGTCGGCCTGGGCGACCAGCGCGTCGGCCGTCGCGGCGTCCAGCGGCGCGAGCGCATACCCCACGGTCAGGCCCACGCGCAAGCGGTGCCGGGGCAGCGCGAAGGGCGCGTCGAAGGCCCGCACCAGGGCGTCGCCCAGCGCCCGGGCGTGCTCGGGCCGCTCCAGGCCGCTGGCCAGCACGATGAATTCGTCGCCACCCAGGCGCGCCACGCGGTGCGATGGCCCCGCCACCTCGCCCAGGCGCCGGGCCACGGCCACCAGCAGCTCGTCGCCCACGTCGTGGCCCCGGCGGTCGTTCACGGCCTTGAAGCCGTCCAGGTCCATCAGGTAGACAGCCACCAGGCGGTGGGGAGCGCACTGCGGCAGCGCCGCCTGCAGGTCCAGCAGCAGGCTGCGCCGGTTGGGCAGGCCGGTGAGCGCGTCGGTGTGCGCCAGCGACCGCATGGTGTCGCGCTCCACCAGTGCGGCATGCGTGGCCAGGCGCAGCGCCTGCGAGCGCAGCCCCAGCACGCGCAGGAAGATCAGCATGTCCAGCGTGGCGCCGAACTGGAAGGAATGCAGCGTCCAGAAGTTGGCCGGCACCCAGCCCTGCACCAGGCAGGCCAGCGTGAGCGCAGCGGCGCCGTAGACCGTCCAGCCCACCAGCAGCACGCCGCCCACCGCGTCGCCCTGCCGCATGCGGCGGAACGCGCGCGGCAGGCTGGCCAGCGTGGGGACCATGCCGAAGAGGCTCATGAGCGCAGTGGCGAACCGCACGCTGAGCAGCCCCAGCACGTGGGCGAGGGCGGCGGCGGCCATCAGCGCGGCGCCCGCCCGCATGGCGCGGGCGTAGCGGCCGTGCGGGTCGTCCGGCGCGAGGATGTGGCCCAGGAAGAGGAACGAACCTACCAGCGCCACCAGCCCGGCGAGGATGGCGAAATGCATCTCCATCCACGCATTGCCGGGCCAGACGAACTGCGCCCCGATGCCGAAGAACTGCAGCGAAAACCCTGCGCTGCCCATCACCACCAGGGCGTAGTAGGCAAAGAGCTTCTCGCGCAGGCCGATCCACTGCAGCAGGCTGTAGAGCACCAGGCACAGCGCCAGCCCGTTGAGCAGGCCCTGCAGCATCTGCTCGCGCAGCGCCAGCCGGGCCTGCACGGGCAGCTCGCCCACCGTGATGGGCAGGATCAGCGGGCCGGCGGTGCGCACCCGCACCAGCAGGTCGTGGCGCCCTGCGCCCGCCAGGGCCAGGCGCAGGGCCGGCGTGCGGCTGGCGCGCGACTGCAGGGTCTGCGGCCGCAGGTAGCCCATCGCGGCATGCTGCAGCACCCGGCCGTCCTGCAGCAGGTAGATGTCCACCTCCTGCAGCGAGCTGTAGCCGATCGACAGCACCCAGGCCTCGGCCGGCGGCTGCTCCACGGTCACGGGCAGGTGCAGCCAGACGGCCTCCCGGCGCACGCCGAGCGAGCCGCCCCGGTGCGGCGGCGGCTGGAAGGCGTCCCGGCGCGCCCACACCTCCTCGGCGGTCAGCGTGAGCGAGGCGTCGCCCAGAAGCCCCATCCACGGCCAGGCGTCGAGTGGCTCGGCACTGGCGCGCAGCGGCATCGGGGGTGCGACCGGCGCCGCCGGTGCGGCCAGCGCGCCCAGGCAGGCCGCCAGCAGGGCCAGGGCCAGGCCCAGTTGCCGCCAGCGGCGGGCGATGCCGTGCAGCCGCTTCACGCGCCGGGCCGGTGCGGCGCACGGCTGCCCCCTGGCCCCGGGCGGGCGGGCGGCATCGGGCGGGGAGGACGAAGCGGGCAGGCACTCACGGCGGGCGAGTGTAGAAGATCGCGGCCGCCGGGCCCGTCGCTGCCTGGACGCAGCGCCCACGGAACGCACCGGGCCCTGCGGCGCCCGCATTGCCGCTATGCTCGCCGCCCATGACGAATCCGATCCAGCCAGCCACCGGCGCCGCCGCCGCCAGCGCCGACGTGCAAGCCACCGCCCAGGCCGACGTGGCCCGTGCCCTCGCCGAAGACGTGGGCGCGGGCGACCTCACCGCCGCCCTGATCGACCCCGCCCGGCGCGTGCGCGCCCGCGTGCTGGCCCGCGAGGAGGCCGTGATCTGCGGCGCGCCCTGGGCCGAGGCCGCCCTGCGCGCGCTCGACCCGGGCGTGCGCCTGGCCTGGCAGGTGGCCGAGGGCCAGCGCTGCGCGGCCGACCAGGTGGTGCTGGAGATCGAGGGCCAGGCGCGGGCGCTGCTGAGCGCCGAGCGCACGGCGCTCAACTTCCTGCAGCTGCTCTCGGCCGTGGCCACCAAGACGCGGCGCTACGTGGACGCCGTGGCCGGCACCCGCGCCCAGATCGTCGATACGCGCAAGACCGTGCCGGGCCTGCGCATGGCGCAGAAATACGCCGTGCGAATGGGCGGGGGCACCAACCACCGCATCGGCCTGCACGACGCCGTGCTCATCAAGGAAAACCACATCGCCGCCGCCGGCGGCGTCACGGCCGTGCTGCGGGCCGCGCAGGCCGCTGCCGCTGGCGCGAAGTTCATCGAGATCGAATGCGAGACCCTGGCGCAGCTCGATGAAGCCCTGCAGGCCGGCGCCCGCATGGTGCTGCTGGACAACATGCCGCTTGCCCTGCTGAACGAGGCCGTGCGGCTGAACGCCGCGCACCCGGCCGGCCCGGCGGTGCTGGAGATTTCCGGCGGCGTGACGCTGGAGGGACTGCGCGCGCTGGCCGAGACCGGCGTGGACCGCATCTCCATCGGCACGCTGACCAAGGACGTGAAGGCCATCGATTTTTCGATGCGCGTGCAGGAGCTGGCATGACCACCGTGATCGACGTCGAATACGAGCAGCCCGCAGGCGCCGCCGCCTGTTCCACCCGCCATGCCTGGGCGCGCGTGCCGCCCGAGCCCTCCCTGCCCGAGCGCGCCGCGCTGAAGGACCGCATCCGCCGCCTGCTCAAGGAGCGCAACGCGGTGATGGTGTCGCACTACTACGTGCACCCGGACCTGCAGGACCTGGCCGAGGACACCGGCGGGCTGGTCAGCGATTCGCTGGAGATGGCGCGCTTCGGCCGCGACCATCCGGCGCAGACGCTGGTGGTCTCCGGCGTGCGCTTCATGGGCGAGACGGCCAAGATCCTGTCGCCCGAGAAGACCGTGCTCATGCCCGACCTGGACGCCACCTGCTCGCTCGACCTGGGGTGCCCCATCGACGCCTTCAGCGCCTTCTGCGACCAGCACCCGGACCGCACCGTGGTCGTCTATGCCAACACCAGCGCGGCCGTGAAGGCGCGGGCCGACTGGCTGGTCACCTCCAGCTGCGCGCTGGAGATCGTCGGCGCGCTGCACGCCGCCGGCCACAAGATCCTCTGGGCGCCCGACCGGCACCTGGGCGGCTACATCCAGCAGCAGACCGGCGCCGACATGCTGTTCTGGAACGGCGCCTGCATCGTGCACGACGAGTTCAAGGCACAGGAGCTGCTGGACCTCAAGCGCCGGCACCCGGCCGCCAAGGTGCTGGTGCACCCCGAAAGCCCGGCCGACGTGGTGGCCCTGGCCGACGCGGTGGGCTCCACCAGCGCCATCCTGAAGGCCGCCCGCGAGCTGGATGCGAGCGAATTCATCGTCGCCACCGACAGCGGCATGCTGCACAAGCTGCGCACGCTCAACCCGGGCAAGACCTTCCACGAAGCGCCCACCGCCGGCAACAGTGCCACCTGCAAGAGCTGCGCGCACTGCCCCTGGATGGCGATGAACGGCCTGGCCGACGTGGCGCGGGTGCTGGAGACCGGCGCCAACGCGGTGCAGGTGAGCCCGGATTTGATCCCCCGCGCCCGCCAGCCCATCGACCGCATGCTGGCCTTCACCGCCGCGCGGAAAAGCGGGCAGCCGGCCGGCGCGCTGGTGCCGCACATCGGTGCCGCCTGACCGATTGCTATGAAAATGGTAGCTGGATGCGCTTGATGGACAAGCGCTGGAGCCTGATTTGACCGTGATGGCGCTGCTGGACTTCGCCGACCCGCGGGCGCCGGCCGGAGCGCCCCGCCTGCGCCACGCCTTCACCGCCCCGCCGCGTGCCACGCTGGTGGCGCAGACCCTGGCCGACGTGCCCGCCGTGGTGCGCCAGGTCGATGCCGCGGCACGCGCCGGCGCCTGGTGCGTCGGCGGGCTGTGCTACGAGGCGGCGGCCGCATTCGACGCCGCGCTGCGCACCCACCCGGCGCCAGCCGGCCAGCCGCTGGCCTGGTTCGCCGTGTTCGATGCGCCCACGCCCTGGCCGGCCGAGGCGCCCCCGGTGGCGCACGAACCCACCGTGCACTGGCCTGCCGGGCCGGACCGCGCCAGCTTCGATGCCGCGCTCGCCGCCCTCCACCGGGGCATCGCGGCGGGCGAGTACTACCAGGTCAACTACACCGGCGTGCTGGCGGGCCGCGTGCAGCCGGCGGCCGGGGTGGATGCCGTCGGCACCGCCCATGCGCTCTTCGCCGCGCTGCAGCGCGCCCAGCCGGGCGGCTATGCGCTCTGCCTGGACATGGGTGGCGAGCAGGTGTTGTCGGTCTCGCCCGAGCTGTTCTTCGACTGGCAGGACGGGGGCGAGGACGCAGGGAAGGGCGCGGGCGGTGCCCTGCTCGCCCGCCCCATGAAGGGCACGGCCCCGCGTGGGGCCACGCCGGCCGAGGACGCGGCCCGCGTCGCCGCCCTGCGCGCCAGCCCCAAGGAGCGGGCCGAGAACGTCATGATCGTGGACCTGCTGCGCAACGACCTGTCGCGCATCGCCACGCCGCACAGCGTGCGCGTGCCGGCCCTCTTCGCCACCCAGGCCCTGCCCGCCGTGTGGCAGATGACGTCCGACGTCGAGGCGCGCACGCCCGCCGGCACCACGCTGGAGCGGGTGTTCGCCGCGCTCTTTCCCTGCGGCTCGATCACCGGGGCGCCCAAGGTGCGCGCCATGCAGGCCATCCACGCGCTGGAGCCCGGCCCCCGCGGCTGGTATTGCGGCGCGCTGGGCGTGGTGCGGCCGCGTCCGGGCGGCGGGCTGGCCGCCACCTTCAACGTGCCCATCCGCACGGTGGAGCTGCGCGGAACCGAAGCCCGCTGCGGCATCGGCAGCGGCATCACCCACGATGCGCAGGCCGACGCCGAATGGCAGGAATGGCACCACAAGCGCGCCTTCCTCGTGCGCGCCAGCGAGCCCTTTGACATCCTGGAGACGCTGGCGCTGGTCGATGGCGCCTTCCGCCACCGCGCCGACCACCTGGCGCGCATGGCCGCCTCCGCCGCGCACTTCAACGTGCCATGGGCACCGGAGCGCATCGACGCCTGCCTGCGGGCCCTGGCCGGCGCCCACCCGCAAGGCGCCTGGCGCGTGCGCCTGCTGCTGCGCGCTGATGGCACGCCGCGCGCCGAGGCCTTCGCCCTGGCCGCGCCCGCCCCGGGCGCGGTGCGGCTCGCGCTGGCCGACCGGCCGTTCGCCGACGCGCACGGCGAATTCGTGCGCCACAAGACCACGCGGCGGACGCACTACGCGGCCTTCGCTCCCGCGCCCGGCTCGGGCGTGTTCGATACGCTGCTCTACAACCCGGCGGGCGAGATCACCGAAACTACCTTCGGCAACATCGCCGCGCAGCTGCCGGACGGCCGCTGGATCACGCCGCCGCTCGCCTGCGGCCTGCTGCCCGGCGTGGGCCGGGCCGTCGCCCTGCGCGAGGGGCGGTTGACCGAGGCCGTGCTGCGCCTGCAGGACCTGCCGCAGGTGCGCGCCTGGGCCTTCGTCAACAGTCTGCGGGGCTGGCTGCCGGCGGAACTGGGCCCTGCTGACGCCCCGCCTCCCGCTGCGCCACCTGCCGCGCCATGAAGGCCGCGAACGCCGCCCGCACCGGCGCGTAGCGGTCGCAGTGGCCGCCTTCCAGCTGGGCCAGCGCGGCGCAGGTGGCTTCCAGGGTCGACAGCTGGTGCGGCGCATGGGCCCGGCGCAGGCCGCCGTAGCCCGACGCGGGCAGGCCGGGCGCCAGCGGCAGCCGGGGCAGCGCCTGCAGCAGCGGGTTGGCGTAGAGCATCTTGCGGCTCTTGCGCCAGGTGCCGTCCAGCACGACCAGGCGCAGCGCGGCGGCGTCGCCGGCCAGCCATTCGGGTGGCAGTGGAGGGGGCGCCAGCAACGGCAGGGCGGGGTCGGGCGGCGAGGGCGGGTAGAGCAGCACCGTGTGCGGGCCCGCGCCAGCCGGGGCGCCTGACCACGGGTCGGTCAGCCAGGCCCGCAGGGCGTGGGGGTCGAACGCCTCGCCCACTTCCAGCCGGCTGCGCGGCAGGCACAGGTGAAGCAGGCGGGCCGTGCCCTCAGAACGTGTTGACGATCTCGCAGGGGATCGCGTTGGAGCGCAATCGGGATGAGTGGATGCTCCGGATGCGCCGCATGGACTCATGTCCATGCAAGCAGCCGGGGCGTCCAATCGCCCGATTTCGCTCCAACCCGAAGGGCAGCGGTGTGGGCGGGCGGTCTGCGGCGTTGCGGCGCTTGTGAATAGCCACGCTATTCACTGCGCACCGCGCCTTGCAGCCCACCCGCCCACACCGCTGCGCGACCCCTGGGAGATCGTCAACACGTTCTTAGCATGGTGCACCTCCAGCGGGTGCTGCAGGATCAGCACCTCGGCCCGGTGGGCGACCGGCGCGGCCAGATCGCAGAGGCAGCCCGCGCGGGGCCGCAGGCAGGCCGGGCAGCGCGGGCGGCCGGGCGCGTCGGCTGGGTTCAATTTGCTATGAAAATAATAGCTGTATGCGCTGGATCCATGAGCGCTGGAGCCTGATTTGGCTCTGATCCTGGGTGGGTCAGAGCCGTTCCTTCACATACGAGGGGCGGTCCATGTCCACCATCTCCACGCTCAACTGCACCATCACGCCCTCGGGGCGGGGCGTCAGGCGGCGCAGCACGTCGGCGATGCGGCCCGTCAGGTCCTTCTTGGCCTCGGGCGTGCGGCCGGAGAGCAGGCGCAGCTGGGCGTGGACGAAGGCGCGGCCAGCCGGCGCGCTGCCGATCTCGAAGCTGCCGGTGCGCACGAAGCGGGTCTTGAGATCGGCCTCGTCCAGGATCTCGGGGCTGGCGGTGACGGCGGCGTTCAGCGCCGTGAGCGCTTCGGCCTCAGGAAAGCCGGGCAGGTTGGCGCTGTATTCGATGGTCAGGTGGGGCATGGTGGACTCGGGAAGAAAGGAAAAGGCAAGCAACGAAAGAGGGAGGCGGCGGCCGCTCGTCAAAGATCGAGCACGCAACCGTCGCCCACGCCTTCGCGCCACACGCGCACGCGGCTGGCGGCCGGGCGCAGGTCGGCCAGGGCGTTGGCGATGAAGACGCAGAGGTTTTCCAGCGTGGCCGGCCCCAGGCCCGGTACTTCGTCGAGCAGGTGGTGGTCGAGCTGTTCGCGCAGCGCCTGGCAGCGCGCCCGCAGATGGCCCAGGTCGATCACCATGCCGGTGTGCGGATCGCGCGGGCCGGTGACCGAAACCTCGGCATGGTAGGTGTGGCCGTGGATGCGGCGGCTGCCGGCAGCCTCCACCTCGCGCTGCAGGGTGTGGGCAGCGTCGAAGAAGAAGCGTTGGTGGACGGTGAATGGCATGGGCGGGTGACCAGGGGACCGGAAGGAAACTGGGGGAGCGGGCTATTGGATACCCGTGAGCTTGTGGGTCTGCAGGCTCAGGCGCCACGCCGGGCGCTCCATGCAGGCAGCGATGCACAGGGCGGTGTGGGCGGCCTGGTCAGGTCCGTCCATCGGCTGCAGGAAGCGGTGGGTGAACCGGGTGTGCGTCTCCAGCGCCTCCAGGTCATAGACGGGCTGCGGCCAGACCAGCTTGAGTTCCTGGCCCTCACGCTGGACCCACTTCGAACCGGACTTGGGGCTGATGCAGAGCCAGTCGATGCCCGGCGGTGCCGGCACGGTGCCGTTGCTTTCCACGGCGATGCGGAAGTGCCGCGCATGCAGCGCGTCGATCAGCGGGGCATCGACCTGCAGCAGCGGCTCGCCGCCGGTCAGCACCACCAGGCGGTGCGCCGCGTCGTGCACGGGCCATTGCGCGGCGATCAGGTCGGCCAGTGCGTCGGCGCTGTCGTACTTGCCGCCCAGCGTGCCGTCGGTGCCGACGAAGTCGGTGTCGCAGAACTGGCAGATGGCCTGGGCGCGGTCCTGCTCGCGGCCCGTCCAGAGGTTGCAGCCGGCGAAGCGGCAGAACACCGCGGGCATGCCGGCCTGGCCGCCTTCGCCCTGCAGCGTGTAGAAGATTTCCTTGACGCCGTAGGTCATGCAAAGGCTTTCGGTGCGTGGGTGTGGGTGGCGGGCGCGAGCTCGGCCAGCGCGCCGATGAGCCGGTCGATGTCGGCGGGCGTGTGCGCGGCGGAGAGGGCGATGCGCAGCCGGGCCGTGCCTTCGGGCACAGTGGGCGGGCGGATGGCCGGCACCCAGATGCCGCGCTCGCGCAGTCCTTCCATTACGGCCAGGGCTTCGGCGTTGGCGCCGATCAGCAGCGGCTGGATGGCGGTGCGCGAGGCGCCCAGGCGCCAGTGCGTGCCGCGCAGCACGCGGGCCAGGCCCTCCTGCAGCTGGGCGATGCGCTCCTGCAGCCGGGCGCGCAGCGCGCCGCCGCGCTCGATCTGGTCCAGCCCGGCCTGCATGGCGCGGGCCAGCAGGGCCGGGGCGGCGGTGGCGAAGATGTAGCTGCGGGTCTTCTGCAGCAGCCATTCGATCAGCACCTCGCTGCCGGCGACGAAGCCGCCCGCGCCGCCGGCCGCCTTGCCGAGCGACGCCATGTAGAGCACGCGCGGCGATGCCTGGCGGCCGGCCAGGCCCGCTTCGGCCAGCACGCCGCGCCCCTGCGGCCCGAGGATGCCGAAGCCGTGCGAGTCGTCCAGCAGCAGCAGGGCGTCGAACCGCTCGCACAGCGCCAGCAGCGCCGCCACGTCGGCCACGTCGCCGTCCATGCTGAACACCGCATCGGTCACCACGAGCTTGCGGCGGGCGGTGCTGGCGGCCAGCAGGCCTTCCAGCGCGGCCAGGTCGGCATGGGCAAAGCGATGCACGTCGGCCCGCGACAGGCGTGCGCCGTCGATCAGGCAGGCATGGTTGAGCGCGTCGGAGAAGACGGCGTCGCCCGCGCCGATGAGCGCCGGCACGATGCCGGCGTTGGTGGCGTAGCCGGAATAGAAGTAGAGCGCGCGCGGCAGCTGGGTGAAGTGGGCCAGGTCGGCCTCCAGCGCCGCATTGGCCGCGCTGTGGCCGCTGACCAGGGGCGATGCGCCCGAGCCCACGCCGTATTCGCGCACCGCGTCGCAGGCGGCCAGGGCCAGCGCGGTGTGGCCGGCCAGGCCCAGGTAGTCGTTGCTGCAGAAGGCCAGCATGGGCTGGCCGTCCACATCCAGGTGCGCGCCGCCTAGCGGGCGCACGGCGCGGCGCTGGCGGCGCAGGTGGGCGGCGTCGAGCGCGGCGATGCGCTCGGGCAATTCGTCCAGCCAGGAGCGGCGGGCCTGCTCCGGGATCGGCGAGCGGGAGTTCATGGTCTCGTCCATTCGGTGGGCAATCGGTAGTGCGCGGCCATGGCGCGGGCATCCGGCACGGCCTGGTGGGGCAGGTCGGCCAGCAGGGGCGCGTCCAGGTGCCGGGCGAGCCAGTCGATGTTGTCCTCGGGCGCCAGCATGTGCGGGTCGATGCGGCTCGCCACCCAGCCGGCGAGCACGAGGCCGCGCGCGCGGATGGATTCGGCCGTCAGCGCCGCATGGCTCAGGCAGCCCAGCCGCAGCCCCACCACCAGCACCACGGGCAGGCCCAGGGCCTGTGCCAGGTCGGCGCCGGTGGCGGTGGCCGACAGCGGCACGTGCCAGCCGCCTGCGCCTTCCACCACCACCGCGTCCGCCCGCTCCGCCAGCTGGCGGAAGGCCTGCGCGATGGCGGCGATGTCGATGGCCGTGCCCGCACGCTGCGCCGCAATGTGCGGCGAGAGCGGGTCGGGCAGCAGCACCGGGTTGTCCAGCGCCGGTGGCACGGCAATGGTGGAGGCAGCGCGCAGCGCCACCGCGTCTTCATTCGTGAGCACGCCGCCGATGGGCTCGGCCCCCGCCGCGACGGGCTTCATGCCCACCACGCGGGCGTGGTGGCGGGCCAGCGTATGCAGCAGCGCGGCGCTGGCGAGGCTCTTGCCCACGCCGGTGTCGGTGCCGGTGACGAAACAGGCGAAGGTCATGGCAGCGCGCCTTCCAGCGATGCGGGTGCGGCGGCGTCTTCCTCCTCGGCCAGCGTGGCATCGAGCGCGGCCAGCGCCTGCGTGGCCAGGTGCCGCACCTCGGCCTCGCCCAGGACATAGGGCGGCATGGCGTAGAGCGTCTTGCCGATGGGCCGCAGCAGCAGGCCGCGCGCCATGGCGTGGCGGTGGTAGCGGCGGGCGAAGTCAGGCAGGGCGGTGTGCACGTCCCACGCCCAGATCATGCCCAGCCGGCGCGCATGGCGCACCCGCGGGTGGGCGGCAAGCGGCGCGCAGGCCGCGTCGATGGCGGCGGCCAGGCCCGCGTTGGCGGCCAGTGCGCCGGTCTCGTCGAACAGGTCGAGCGTGGCCAGCGCGGCGCGGCAGGCCAGCGGGTTGCCGGTGTAGGAATGCGAGTGCAGGAAGCCCCGGGCCACGTCGTCGTCGTAGAAGGCCGCGTAGACGGCGTCGGTGGTCAGCACCGCCGACAGCGGCAGCGTGCCGCCGGTCAGGCCCTTGGAGAGGCAGATGAAGTCGGGCCGGATGCCGGCCTGCTGGTGCGCGAACATCGTGCCGGTGCGGCCGAAGCCCACGGCGATCTCGTCGGCCACCAGGTGAACTTCGTAGCGGTCGCACAGGGCGCGCACCCGGCGCAGGTAGTCGGCGTCGTGCATCGCCATGCCGGCGGCGCACTGCACCAGCGGCTCCAGGATCAGCGCGGCGGTGCCGGTGTGGTGCTCGGCCAGCCAGTCGCCCAGCGCGTCGGCGGCGCGGCGGGCCACGTCCTGCGCGCTCTCGCCGGGGCGGGCGCCGCGCGCATCGGGGCTGGGCACCACGTCGCCCAGGCGCACCAGCGGGGCGTAGGCCTCGCGAAAGAGCGGGATGTCGGTGACGGCGAGCGCGCCCACGGTTTCGCCGTGGTAGCCGCCGGCCAGGCCGACGAAGCGGCACTTCTCCGGCCGGCCGTGGTTGCGCCAGTAGTGGGCGCTCATCTTCAGCGCGATCTCGGTGGCGGCGGCGCCGTCGCTGCCGTAGAAGGCGTGGCCCAGGCCGGTGAGCGCGGCCAGGCGTTCGGACAGCTCCACCACCGGCGCGTGGGTGAAGCCCGCGAGCATCACGTGGTCCAGCCGCGCCAGCTGGTCGGCCAGCGCCGCCTGGATGCGCGGGTGGCCGTGGCCGAACAGGTTGACCCACCAGGAGCTGATGCCGTCCAGGTAGCGCCGGCCATCGGCGCCGTACAGCCAGGGCCCCTGCGCCCGGGCGATGGCCACGGGCGGCTCGGCTTCATGGCGCTTCATCTGCGTGCAGGGGTGCCAGACGCTGGCGAGGCTGCGGGCGGCGAGGGTGTCGGTCATGGATGTCGTCCGCCAGGCCGTCAGCGCGCGCCCGGCACCAGGATGGTGGGCGCGGCCGGCGCGGCGGGCTCGGGCCAGTCGCGGCTGTAGTGCAGGCCCCGGCTTTCGTGGCGCATCTGGGCCGAGCGCACGATCAGCTCGGCCACCTGCACCAGGTTGCGCAGCTCCAGCAGGTCGCGCGAGACGTGGAAGTTTGCGTAGAACTCGGCGATCTCGGCCTGCAGCAGCGTGATGCGGTGGGCGGCGCGCTCCAGCCGCTTGTTGGTGCGCACGATGCCCACGTAGTCCCACATGAAGCGGCGCAGCTCGTCCCAGTTGTGCGAGATGACCACGCATTCGTCGGCGTCGGTCACGCGGCTGTCGTCCCAGGCGGGCAGCGCGGGCAGGGCCTGCGGCGGCGCCGAGGCGATGTGCCGGGCGGCGGCGCGGGCGAACACCATGCATTCGACCAGCGAGTTGCTGGCCAGCCGGTTGGCGCCGTGCAGGCCGGTGCACGCCGTCTCGCCGATGGCGTAGAGGCCGGGCAGGTCGGTGCGGCCGGCCAGGTCGGTCAGCACGCCGCCGCAGGTGTAGTGGGCGGCGGGCACCACGGGAATGGGCTCCTTCATGATGTCGATGCCCAGCTCGGCGCAGCGCGCCAGGATGTTGGGGAAGTGCTCCCGCAGGAAGGCCGGGCTCTGGTGCGAGATGTCCAGGTGCACGCAGTCGATGCCGTGCGTCTTCATCTCGAAGTCGATGGCGCGGGCCACGATGTCGCGCGGGGCGAGCTCGGCGCGCTCGTCGTGGCGCGGCATGAAGCGCGTGCCGCCGGCCGCGGGCGGCAGCTTCAGCTGTCCGCCTTCGCCGCGCACGGCCTCGCTGATCAGGAACGACTTGGCGTGCGGGTGGTAGAGGCACGTGGGGTGGAACTGGATGAATTCCAGGTTCGCCACCCGGCAGCCGGCGCGCCAGGCGGCGGCGATGCCGTCGCCCGTGGCCGTGTCGGGGTTGGTGGTGTAGAGGTACACCTTGCCCGCGCCGCCCGTCGCCAGGAGGGTGTGCGGCGCGCGGAAGGTGAGCACCTCGTCGGCGGCCTCGTCCAGCACGTAGGCGCCCAGGCTGCGGTCGGCGGTGCCGGCCGTTTGCAGGCCCAGCTTGCCGGCCGTGATGACGTCCACCAGCGTGTGCTGCTCGAAGAGGGTGATGCCCGGCGTGGCGCGCACGGTCTCGATCAGCGTGCGCTGCACGGCGGCGCCGGTGGCGTCTGTCGCATGCACGATGCGGCGCGCGCCGTGGCCGCCCTCGCGCGTCAGGTGCAGCCCGCCGCCGGCTTCATCGAGCGAGAAGGGCACGCCCAGCTGCTGCAGCCAGCGGATGGCGTCGGGCGCGTTCTCCACCACGAAGCGCGTGGCCGCCAGGTCGCAGAGGCCCGCGCCCGCCACCAGGGTGTCCTGCACGTGGTCGTCCACGCTGTCGCCCTCGGCCAGCACGGCGGCGATGCCGCCCTGCGCCCAGCCGCTGGCGCCGTCGTGCAGCTGGCGCTTGGTGACCACCGCCACGCGGTGCGTGGGTGCTAGGTGCAGCGCGGCGCAAAGGCCCGCGAGGCCGCTGCCGATGATGAGGACGTCGAAGTCGTGTGACTGCATGGATGCTTTCCGTGGCCTGCGATGGGGGCGGGGCCCGATGCCAGGGCCGCCGTGGAACGGGCTTTGCCAGGCCGCCGGTGGCGTCCCCCTGCCGCGTAGCGAGAGAAGGGGAAGGCGCCGGAGGCGGCTCAAGGGGTGCTATGTGGGTCGATAGGCGAGGCGGACATAGATGGGCGCGAAGGCTTCGGCCTGCGTGATCTCGATCAGCGTTTCCTTGGCCAGTTCCAGCAGCGCGATGAAGGTGACGACCAGCACGGTGCTGCCCTGCTCCGGGTCGAACAGGTCTTCGAACTCGATGAAGCGGCGGCCCTGCAGGGCTTTGAGCACATGGCTCATGTATTCCCGCACCGAGAGTTCCTCGCGCGTGATGCGGTGGTGCTGCACCAGCCGGGCGCGGCGGATGATGTCGCGCCACGCCTCCTGCAGATCGACCACGTGCACGTCGGGAAAGCGCGGCACCAGGCTTTGCTCGATATAGACCTGCGCCTTGAGGAAGTCGCGGCCATATTGCGGCAGCTGGCCCAGGCGGGCGGCGGCGAGCTTCATCTGCTCGTATTCGAGCAGCCGGCGCACCAGCTCGGCGCGGGGGTCTTCCGCCTCGGCGCCGTCTTCCTGCTTCTTGGGCGGCAGCAGCATGCGCGACTTGATCTCGATCAGCATGGCCGCCATCAGCAGGTATTCGGCCGCCAGCTCCAGGTTGCGGCTGCGGATCTCGTCCACGTAGGCGAGGTACTGCCGCGTCACGCCCACCATGGGGATGTCGAGGATGTTGAAGTTCTGCTTGCGGATCAGGTAGAGCAGCAGGTCGAGCGGCCCCTCGAACGCTTCGAGGAACACTTCCAGCGCGTCGGGCGGGATGTAGAGGTCCTGCGGCAGCGCGAAGAGCGGCTCGCCGTAGAGGCGCGCCAGGGCCACTTGGTCGACCACCTCCGGCATGCCGCCGGCCGTGGCCAGGCCGGTGCCGGAGTCGTCTTCGTCGTGCGAGCGGGAGTTGGCCATTGCTATTGATTTGATAGCAGCTTGCGCTTGTAAATCAAGCGCTGGCGGCCCATTTGACTATGGATTTCAGGATCGCGTCTGGTACACGTAGGGCTGCTGCGCCATCCGCGCCTCGTCGTATTCCTCCCAGGCGCGGTGGTCGACCTGCTTGTCCCAGAGCAGGGCCCGGCCCTGGCGCTGCTGCACGTCCAGCTCGGGCTTGTCCTTCTTGAGCTGGTTGATGAACTGCGTGGTATCGGACTGGTAGTCGGGGCGGCGGAAAAAGGACATGGCGGATAGGGGGTGCGCTGTGGGAGCCGGCGATTTTAGCGGGCTGCGGGCCGCCGCCGCTGCCGCGCCGCCGTCAGGGCGGCGGCGCGTCCTGGGCGTCGGGGTCGAGGTTCAGCTCCCGCAGCCAGCGCCACAGGGTGGATCGGCTCACGCCCAGCCGCCGGGCGGCACCTGCGCGCTGGCCGCCGGCCTCGCGCAGGGCCTGGCGGATGCGCTCGGGCTGGGGCAGCGGGCTGCCGTCCGCCGCGATGCGGCCGGCGGTGCCGGCGAACAGCTCGGGGCAGTCGTGCGCCAGCGCGGCATGGTCCACCGCTTCGGGGCGGTCGTACTGCAGCAGGAAGACGGCGATGCGCTCGGCGATGTTCTCCAGCTCGCGCACGTTGCCGGGCCAGTCGTAGGCCACCAGCCGGGGCAGCAGCGGCGCCAGCGCCCGCTCGGCGTCGATCTGCGCGCCCTGGCGCGCCAGGCAGCGCGCCACCAGCGGGCCGGCCAGGGCGGCGATGTCTTCCCGGCGCTCGCGCAGCGGCGCGATGGCCAGGCGCAGCGTGTTGATGCGGTAGTAGAGGTCCTGCCGGAAGCGCTGCTGCGCGATCAGCTCGGCCAGCGGCTGGTGCGTGGCGGCGATCACCCGCACGTCGATGGGCACCGGGGCGGTGGCGCCCAGGCGCATCACCTCGCGCTCCTGCAGCACGCGCAGCAGCCGGGTCTGCAGCGGCAGCGGCATGTCGCCGATCTCGTCCAGGAACAGCGTGCCGGTGTGCGCCGCCTCGAAGAGGCCGCGCTTGCCGCCGCGCCGTGAGCCGGTGAAGGCCCCTTCCTCGTAGCCGAAGAGCTCGCTCTCCAGCAGCGATTCGGGAAACGACGCGCAGTTGACCGCCACGAACGGCCGCCCCGCCCGGCGGCTGTCGTTGTGGATGCCCTGGGCGAAGAGTTCCTTGCCCACGCCGCTCTCGCCGGTGATGAGCACGCCCAGGTCGGTGCGGGCGAAGCGCCGGGCGCTGGCGATGGCCCGCTGCAGCGCGGGGCTGGTGCCCACCAGGCTGCCGAAACCGTGGCGCGCGGCGTGCTGCTGGCGGCGCTGCAGCATGCGTAGGCTGGTGTCGGCGGCCTGGATGGCGCCGGCGTCGTACAGCGTGAGCGCCGCGCCCACGATCTCGCCGTGCTCGCGGATGGGGGTGCGGTGCGCCACCCAGTCGCGCTGGGCGAAGCGCTGGGCCACGGCCCGCTCCTGCAGGCCGCTTTGCAGCGTGGCGCGCAGCGACAGCGCGGGCTCCAGCGCGTCCAGCGCCTGGCCCTGCAGCCGCACGCCCGGCCCGCCCAGCAGCTGCTGCATGGGCGGGTTGACGGCGATGATGCGGTCCTGCTGGTCCACGGCCACCACGGCCTCCTGCAGGTTGTGCAGCACGCTGTGCAGCTGCTCGTAGCGGCCCGCCTCCAGCCGGGCGACGCGGGCCAGTTCCAGCGCGTCGTCGAAACCCTTGCGGATGCTGGCGAGCGAATAGGCCAGCAGGCCCGTCAGGCCCGCCTGCTCGGCCAGCTCCACCACCAGGCTGGAGCCGACGATCACCTCGAAGCCGGCGCGGCGCAGCGCTTCGAAGCGCTGGCGTGCGTCGTCGGGCGTCTGGTAGGCGTGCTGGCTGATCTCGATGTTGAGCAGGTCCTTCACGGCCTCCAGCTCGGGAATGGTCTGGCCGTACATCACCACCCCCACGCGCCCGGCGATGCGCCGTGCCTGGATCAGCGCCTGCAGCAGATCGAACCCGCCCAGCTGGATGGTGGCGACCGGCGCCTGCAGGCCCGCCCGCAGGATGCTGGCGTTCGAGCCGGCGCTGACGAAGGCGTCCACGCTGCCGCGCTCCAGCCGGTCCTGGGCGATGGCCAGCGCGCCGCCGAAGGTGCCGTCCACCACCTCGATCTGGGCGCGGCCCGCGTATTCGGCCACCACCGGCATGGCGAACTCGCGGATCTGCCGGTAGCTGAGAAAGCACAGGCGCGGCAGGCCGGCGCTGCCGAAGGTGGAGGCGGATGCGGCCATGGATGTGTCGCTGGTTCGATGGTTGTGTCTCATGAGTGTTGCATGAAACGCAAGAGCGCCGCGCCAAAGATCGGTTCCTGAATGAAATCAACGGCTTGCGAGCGGTCCGCGCGCTGGCACGGCCCCTGCGATACCACGGCACTGTCGACGAACGAACCTGGAGATCACCCCCTTGGCACTCGAACACATCACCGTGCTGGACCTGACCCACATGCTGTCCGGCCCCTACGGCACCATGCTGCTGGCCGACCTGGGCGCCCGCACCATCAAGGTGGAGCCGCCCGGAACCGGCGAGGGCACGCGCCGCCTGCTGGAGAACGACCCCGACTATTCGCGTGGCGGCATGGGCGCGTACTACCTCACGCTCAACCGCAACAAGGAAAGCGTCTGCGTGGACCTGAAGAGCCCCGCCGGCCGGGAGGTCTTCTTGGACCTGGTGCGCCAGGCCGACGTGGTGTTCGACAACTTCAGCGTCGGCGTGACCGAGCGCCTGGGCATCGACTACGCGGCGCTCTCGCAGGTGAATCCGCGCATCGTGACCTGCTCGGTCACCGGCTTCGGCCAGACCGGCCCGCACACGCAGCGGCCGGCGTTCGACCAGGTGGTGCAGGCGATGGGCGGCGGCATGTCCATCACCGGCACCCCCGAGACCGGGCCCACGCGCAGCGGCATCCCGATCGGCGACCTGGGCGGCGGGCTGTTCGGCGCGCTGGGCGTGCTGGCCGCGCTGGTCGAGCGCGACCGCACGGGCCGGGGCCAGCATGTGGACATCTCCATGCTGGACGCGCAGATCTCGCTGCTCAACTACATGGCCACCATGCACTTCATGTCGGGCCACGTGCCCGAGGGCATCGGCAACGGCCACTTCGTGCACGTGCCCTACAACAGCTATCCCACGGCGGACGGCCACATCATCATCGCCTGCATCGGCGACGGCTTCTTCGACCGCTTCGTGGACTTCATCGGCCTCGATGCCCTGCGCAAGCCCGAGTACCGCCAGCAGCCGGTGCGCTTCTCCGCCAAGGCCGAGATCGACGCCATCGTCGCGGACGAGCTGCGCAAGCAGCCTACCGCGCACTGGCTGGAGCGGCTGCGGGAGGCGCGCATCCCCTGCGGCCCGGTGAACGACTTCGCCCAGGCGCTGAGCGACCCGCAGGTGCTGGCGCGCGACATGGTGGTGACCGTGCCGCTGCCGGACGGCGAGCCGCTGCGCATGCCCGGCAACCCGGTCAAGCTGTCGTCCGCGCCGCAGCGCAGCTTTGGCGCGCCACCCCGGCTGGGCGAGCAGACCGCCGCCGTGCTGGGCGGCTGGCTGGGCTACCCGGCCGAGCGGCTGGCCCGGCTGCGCGAAGACGGCGCCATCGCCTGATGCCCGGAGCGAACGCCATGCCGCAAGCCATGACCGACCACCGCATCCACATCACCGACGTGGCGCCCCGCGACGGGCTGCAGAACCAGCAGGTGCCCGTGTCCACCGAATCCAAGCTGGCGCTGATCGGCGTGCTCGAAGCCGCCGGCGTGCGCAGCGTGGAGGCCACGAGCTTCGTGTCGCCCCGGGCCGTGCCGCAGATGGCCGACGCGGGCGAGCTGGTGCCCGCCGTCGCGGCGCGCTGGCCTCGGCTGCGCACCTCGGTGCTGGTGCCCAACCTGAAGGGGCTGGAACGCGCCCATGCCGCCGGGGCGCGGGAAATCGCCGTGGTGCTCTCGGCCACCGAGACCATGAACGCCCGCAACATCAACATGGGGCTTGCGCAGGCCACCGAGGTGAGCGAGCAGACCCTGGCCGCCGCCCACGCCCTGGGCCTGCGCACGCGGGCCTACGTGGCGGTGGCGTTCGACTGCCCGTTCGAGGGCCAAACGCCGCTGCCTGAAGTGCTGCGCCTGGCCGCACGCATGCACTCCGCCGGCGCGGGCGAGGTGGTGATCGCCGACACCATTGGCTCGGCATCGCCCGGCCAGGTCAAGGAGCGCTTCGCCGCGCTGCGCGAGGTGGTGCCCATCGATCGCCTCGCCGTGCACCTGCACGACACGCGCGGCATGGGCGCGGCCAACGCCTGGGCGGCGCTGGAGGCCGGCGTGCGGCGCTTCGACGCCAGCGTGGGCGGCATCGGCGGCTGCCCTTTCGCGCCCGGTGCCGCCGGCAACCTCGCCACCGAGGACCTGGTGCTGCTGGCGGAACGCAGCGGCCTCGCCACCGGCGTGTCGCTGGACGGGCTGCTGGACGCCATCGACTTCGCGCAGACGCTGCTGCAGCGGCCGCTGGGCGGCCGGTCCATCGCGTGGCTGCGGCGCGAGCAGGCAAAAAAACGCACTGCGCAGGCGGCCGAGCCCACCCCCGCCTGACGGCCCGCCGGCCGCAGAGCCCCCCGGTCAGACACATCACAACATTCAGGAGACAAGACCCATGCACCAAGACCCTCACCCATCCTCCGGCCAAAAGGCCATCACCCGCCGCCTGGCCCTGGCCGGCCTGGGCGCCTGGGGCGCCACCGCCCTGGGCGCCGCCCACCCGCAGGACAAGCCCTATCCGGCCAAGCCGGTCACCATCGTCGTGCCGTACTCGGCCGGCGGCGGCACCGACATCGTCGGCCGCCTCATGGCGCAGCGGCTGTCCGAGCTGTGGGGCCAGTCGGTGGTGGTGGACAACCGCACCGGCGCCAACGGCGTGATCGGCTCCGCCCACGTGGCCAAGGCCGCGCCGGACGGCTACACCCTGCTGCTGGTGGTGGGCTCGCACGCCATCAACCCCGTGTTGATGAAAAGCATGCCCTACGACACCATGAAGGCGTTCACGCCGGTGACCAACATCGCCACCTCGCCCATGGTGCTGGTGGTGGCGGCCGACGGCCCCTACAAGCGCCTGCCCGAACTGGTGCAGGCGGCGAAGGCGCAGGAGATTGCGGTGGGCTATTCGGAAGGGCAGACGCGGCTGACGGGCGAGCTGATCCGCCAGTCCGGCCAGCTCAAGACCACCGGCGTGCCCTACAAGGGCGGCGCGCCCATCATGGTGGACATCATCGGCGGCCACCTGCCGGCCGGCGTGACCAGCGTGCTCACGGCCCTGCCGCACATCCATTCGGGCAAGCTGCGGGTGGTGGGCGTGGCCGCGCCGCAGCGCATGGCCCTGTTCCCCGACGCCATGACCTTCGACGAAGCCGGCCTGCGGGGCGTGCAATCGCTCAACTGGTACGGCCTGTTCGGCCCGGCCGGCATGCCGCAGGCGGTGGTCGAGCGCCTGCATGCCGACCTGCGCAAGGTGGCGGCCGACCCGGCCGTGGCCCGGCAGATGCAGGACCAGGGCGCGGACATCGTGCTCACCCCGCCCGCCGAGTTCCGCCGCTTCATCGAGGGCGAAACCCAGAAGTGGGCCCAGGTGGCCGAGCGCGGCGGCATCCGCGCCGAATGAAACGGCGGCCCGGGCGACGCGCCGCAGAGCGCGCGCCCGCTGCGGGCCGGCCCCGCATTCCAGAACGACAAGGAGACGAGACATGACCCCCTTCCAACCGTTGCGGCGCCACCTGACCGCGAGCCTCTCGGCGTTCTGCCTCGCGCTCGCCGCGGGCGGCGCCTCGGCCCAGGCCGACTACCCCAGCAAGCCCATCCGGCTCATCGTGCCCTTCGCCCCGGGCGGCGTGACCGACACCGGCGCCCGGGTGGTGGCCGAGCGCCTGGGCGCCCGCCTGGGCCAGCAGGTGGTGGTGGACAACCGGCCGGGCGCCTCCGGCAACATCGGCACGCAGATGGGCGCCACCGCCGCGCCCGACGGCTACACCCTGGTGGTGGGCTTCGACGGCACCATGGTCATCAACCCGCACGTGTTCGCCAAGGTGCCGTTCGACACGCTCAAGGACTTCGCGCCCGTCAGCAAGATCGGCGACGCGGCGCTGGTCATCGTGACGCACCCGTCGGTGCCGGCGAAGGACTTCGCGTCGCTGGTGGCGCATTCCAAAACGCAGGCTGGCGGTGTCTCGTACGGCAGCGCGGGCACCGGCAGCACGCCGCACCTGGCGGGCGAGCTGCTGCGTGTGCGTACCGGGGCGAACTTCGTGCACGTGCCTTACAAGGGCGGCGGCCACGCGCTGGCCGACGTGGTGGGCGGATCGCTGCCCATGCTGTACACGGCGGTGGCGGGCGCCTATCCGTTCATCCAGCGCGGGCAGGTGCAGGCCATCGCGGTGTCGAGCGCCCAGCGGCTGCCCTCGCTGCCCAACGTGCCGACGGTGGCGGAATCGGGCGTGCCGGGCTTCGAGGTGAATTCGTGGATCGGCATCCTGGCGCCGGCGAAGACCCCGCCGGCCATCGTCGATCGGCTGCAGCGCGAGCTGCACGCCGTGGTGCACTCGCCCGACATCAAGGAGCGGCTGGCGTCCCTGGGCATTCTCGCGTCGGGCAACACGCCGGCGGAGTTCCGCGCCGAGATGGAGGCCGACCTGCGCAAGTACGGCGAGGTCGTCAAGGCCGCGAACACCCGCTCCGACTGACCGCCGGCTCCTCTATAGTGGTTCCCGGCCGCCCAGGGGGGGCGGCACGCATCGGGACAAGGAGAGACGGCATGGCAATGGGACGGTGGGGCGCTGCGGTGGTGGCCGCGCTGGCGGTGGCGAGCCTGGGCGGCTGCGACCTGCAGCGCATCAGCGAATTGCAGGTCGGCACCTCGACCGAGGCCGACGTGCGCTCGCGCTTCGGCGAGCCCGAGCGGGTCTGGGACGAGCCGGGCGGCGCCCGCACCTTCGAATACAACCGCCAGCCGGCCGGTGCGGTCAACTACATGATTACCATCGGCCCCGATGGTCGGCTGAGCGCGCTGCGCCAGGTGCTGACGCCGGCTGAATTCGCGCAGATCACGCCCGGCATGACGGTAAACGAGGTGCGCCGGCGCCTCGGCAAGCCCATGAAGACGATGAGCTTCGCGCTCAAGGGCGAAACGGAATGGGACTGGCGCTGGAACGACGGCGGCACGCGGCCGATGATCTTCACCGCCGTGTTCGGCGGCGACGGGCGGGTGCTGCGCACTGCCAGCGTGGAGGAAATCCCCCAGGGCGGCCGCTGAGCGCCGCGCGCCGGCTGGCGCGGGGCTTGCATGCGCCGGGCCCGCCCTGCCGCCAGCGGCCAGAGGGCGCATTCCTCCTTCTTCGCACCCCACCATGCCTACCGACTCCACGCCCCCGGCGGCGCCCGCGCACCCCGCAGAATCGCTGCGCCACGGCTACTACGAAGACGCCCAGGCGCTCTTCGCCGGCACGCTGTTCGTCGCCATGGCGCTGATGCTGTTCGGCCAGGCCGGGCTGCTCATCGGCAGCACGGCCGGGGTGGCCTTCCTGCTGCACTACCTGACCGACATCTCCTTCGGCAAGCTCTTCTTCGCCATCAACCTGCCGTTCTACTGGTTCGCCTGGACGCGCATGGGTCGGGAATTCACCGTCAAGACCTTCCTCTCGGTCGCGCTGCTGTCGGCGCTGACCGAGATGTTCCCCCATGTCATGCACGTGGACTACCTCAACCCGCTGTTCGCCGCCGTGCTGGGCGGGCTGCTGCTGGGCACCGGTTGCCTGTTCCTGGCACGGCACCGCTCCAGTCTGGGCGGCGCCACCATCCTCTCGCTGTACCTGCAGCAGAGCCGGGGCATCCGGGCCGGCAAGGTGCAGATGGCGATCGACTGCGTGGTGGTGCTGCTGGCGCTCTTCGTGGTGCCGCCCGACCGGGTGGCCTATTCGGTGCTGGCGGTGCTGGTGATGAGCGGATTTCTCTGGATCAGCCACCGCCCCGGGCGCTACGTCGGGCATTGAACGTCGCCGCAGGCACGCGGGTGCGCGGGCACGGAGGGCGCGGCGGGCGGCTCAGGAGCCCGCCGGCCGGATCGATTCACGCACCTGGATGCCGCTCTGGTCATCCCCGCCGCCCATCGCCGCGTCGGCCGCCATGCCCACGCCCTTGCCGACAATCTTCGCCGTACCCACAGCGGCATCGGCCGCCAGTCCGACGGCGCTGGCCGTGACGCTCACAGCCGCGCCGGCCACGGCGACCACCGTGCAGCCGGAGCCCAGCCCGGCCAGGGCCGCCGCCAGGGCGATGCAGGGCAGGCGCTGGCGCATGCGGCGCGGGCCGGGTTGGGAGCGCATGGGGCAGCAGCCCAGGCGGTCAGCGCACGCGCATGCCGGGCGTGGCGCCGGGCAGCGGCTCCAGCACGTAGATGCCCGGCTGGGCCTTCTCGTCGCCGTGGCTGGCGGCCAGCACCATGCCTTCGCTCACGCCGAACTTCATCTTGCGCGGCGCCAGGTTGGCGACCATCACCGTGTGCTTGCCGATCAGGTCGGCCGGCTGGTAGGCGCTGGCGATGCCGCTGAAGACGTTGCGTGTCTTGCCTTCGCCCACGTCCAGCGTCAGGCGCAGAAGCTTGGTGGAGCCTTCGACCGGCTCGCAGTTCACGATCCGCGCGATGCGCAGGTCGATCTTGGCGAAGTCGTCGATGCCGATGGTGGGCGCGAGCGCCTCGCCGCCGGGTTCTGCTATGGTTTCAGTAGCTGCAGGCGCAGGCGTGGCGGGCGCTGGAGGCTCGAAAAGGGCTTCGAGCTGCTCCGGCGTGACCCGCTGCATCAGGTGCTGGTAGGGGGCGATGGCCTGCACGTCGCCGGCGACGCTCCACTGCTGCATGCTCTGGCCGACGAATTTCTCCACCGCCAGCGACAGGCCCGGCAGCACCGGCGCCAGGTAGCGCGTCAGCGCCGCGAAGGCGTTCACCAGCACCGAGCAGACCTGATGCAGCGCCAGGTTGTTGGCCGGGTCCTTGGCCAGGTCCCAGGGCTTGTTCTGGTCCACGTAGGCGTTGACCCGGTCGGCCAGCAGCATGATCTCGCGGGTGGCGCGGCCGTATTCGCGCGCCTCGTACATCTGCGCGATGGCATCGCCCGCGCCCCGCACGTCGGCCAGCAGGGCGCTGCCTGCGGCGCCGAAGTCGCTGGTCAGGCGGCCCTCGAAGCGCTTGGTGAGAAAGCCCGCCGCCCGGCTGGCGATGTTGACGTACTTGCCGATCAGGTCGCTGTTCACGCGCAGCATGAAGTCCTCGGCGTTGAAGTCGATGTCTTCGTTGCGGGCGCTGAGCTTGGCCGCCAGGTAGTAGCGCAGCCACTCGGCGTTCATGTCCAGCTTCAGGTACTTGAGCGGGTCCAGGCCCGTGCCCCGGCTCTTGCTCATCTTCTCGCCGTTGTTCACGGTGAGGAAGCCGTGCACGAAGACGTTGTCGGGCGTCTTGCGGCCGCTGAAATGCAGCATGGCGGGCCAGAACAGCGTATGGAAGGTGACGATGTCCTTGCCGATGAAGTGGTACTGCTCCAGCAGCGGGTTGGCCATGTAGGCGTCGTAGTTCTCGCCGCGCTTTTCCAGCAGGTTCTTCAGCGACGCCAGGTAGCCCACGGGCGCGTCCAGCCACACGTAGAAGTATTTGCCCGGCGCGTCCGGGATCTCGATGCCGAAGTAGGGAGCGTCGCGGCTGATGTCCCAGTCGCCCAGGCCCTCGCTCTGCGTGCCGTCCGGGTTGGTGCGCACGGAGAACCATTCGCGGATCTTGTTGGCCACCTCGGGCTGCAGCCTGCCGTCCTGCGTCCACTTTCCCAGGAACTCCACGCAGCGCGGGTCGGAGAGCTTGAAGAAGAAATGCTCCGAGCTCTTGAGCTCCGGCCTGGCGCCCGAGAGGGCCGAAAACGGCTCGATCAGGTCGGTGGGCGCATAGACGGAGCCGCAGACCTCGCAGTTGTCGCCGTACTGGTCCTTGGCATGGCACTTGGGGCACTCGCCCTTGATGTAGCGGTCGGGCAGGAACATGTTCTTCTCGGGGTCGAAGAACTGCTCGATGGTGCGCACCTCGATCAGGCTGCCGTCGGCGCGGTCGCGCAGGTCGCGGTAGATCTGGCGGGCCAGTTCGTGGTTCTCGGGCGCGTCGGTGCTGTGCCAGTTGTCGAAGCTGATGTGAAAGCCGTCCAGGTACTGCCTGCGGCCGGCGGCGATGCCGGCGACGAACTGCTGGGGCGTCACGCCGGCCTTTTCGGCGGCGATCATGATCGGCGCGCCGTGCGTGTCGTCGGCGCCCACGAAGTTGACCGGATGCCCGCGCATGCGCTGGAACCGCACCCAGATGTCGGCCTGGATGTATTCCATGATGTGGCCGATGTGGAAGTTGCCGTTGGCGTAGGGCAGGGCGGTGGTGACGAAGAGGTGGCGTGCGGGGGACGTCATGGGCAGTGCGGCTTTTTTCGGGCGGAACGGGAGATTTTAGGCGCTGCACTCCCCACCGGCCGGCGAACCCGCTGCGGCCCGCCCCGATGCGGGCGCGGTACATTCTGCGGCCCTGCGGGCGGACGGCATCGTGCGCGCCCGCAGGGCCTGCACCGGGCGCGGGGCGTGTGCCCCGAGCCCGGCGCAGGTCTTGCTTCTTTTCGCTTTTCAGCCTGACTCCAAGGAAACCCATGGCATCCATCAACTTCATCGGCGGCGAAAAGGGCGGCGTCGGCAAGTCCGTCGTCGCCCGGCTGCTGGCCCAGTACTTCATCGACCACGGGCGCGCCTTCACGGGCTTCGACACCGACCGTTCGCACACCTCGTTCCAGCGCTTCTATGGCGATTACGCCGCGCCGGTGGTGGTGGACACCTACGAGGGGCTCGATGCCATCGCCGGCGTGTACGAGTCGCTGCCCGAGGCCGGGCCGGCACCGCACGTGATCGTCGATCTGGCCGCGCAGACGGCCGCTCCGCTCGCGCGCTGGGTCCAGGACTCCGACCTGGTGGCGCTGATGGATGGCATGGGCGTGGCGGTGAATTTCTGGCACGTCACGGACGGGGGCAAGGACTCGGTGGACCTGCTGGGCCGCCTGATCGATACCTACGGCGCCGGCCCCGGCTACATCGTGGTCCGCAACCAGGGCCGCGGCAGCGACTTCGCCCAGCTGGACGCCTCCGACGCGCTGCGCCGGCTGCGCGACGCGGGCGGCCATGTGATCGACTTGGCACCCCTGCACGAGGCGAGCATGCGCAAGATCGACCGGCAGAACGCCAGCTTCTGGGCGGCCGCTCACGGCACGACCGGCCCGGATGCGCTGGGCCTGCTGGAGCGCCAGCGCGTGAAGACCTGGCTCAGGCGCGCCTACGCGGAGCTGGACGCCCTGCCGCTGGGCGCGTAGGGCCTGGGGCCAGCCCCGCCCGGCGGAGTCTGGCGCGCTGGGCGGCCGCCCTTCAGCGGGCGGGGTGCCGAAGCAGCAGCACGGCCAGCGCGTCCGCTTCCATCAGCACCAGGCCGTTGTCGCGGGCGAAGTCGCGGGCGTTGTCGCTCACCTGGCCCTGCAGCGCCACGTAGATGCCGGCCGTGGCCTGATGCGCCCGCACGGCGGCCTGCAGCTCGCGCAGCGGCTCGGCGCCATGGGTGGCGGCCTTCCAGCGGCGCGCCATCACCAGCAGCGTCTGGCCGCCGCGTGCCAGGCGCAGGTCGGCCGGCTGGCCGTTCAAGCGCTGCACCGTGTGGCCTTCGGCCTGCCAGGCGCGTTCCAGCGCGGCGGAGAAGTCACGCCAGGACATGCCGGCCGCCGCCGACCGCACGGCCGCGACCTTCGCCGCGCTGGGCGCCTTCCATTGCCGCCACGCCGCCATGCTGCCCACGACGAGCAGCGGCAGCACGCCCACCGCCGCAAAGGGCGCCAGGTGGGCCGGCAGCAGCGCGCCGCACAGCAGCGCGATGGCGGCCGCCGCCACGAAGCTGATCCACCACGGCGAGCGCAGCAGGATCGCGAACAGGGAATTGGGAGCCATCTTGAATTTCACGGGGCGGTCTCTGGGAAAGCGGGGAGGAAGGCGGGCGCGGCCATGCGAGGCGCGATTGTCCCGCAGGCCGGCAGGGGCGCGGGCGTTCGATAGACTACCCGACCCACAGGAGTGAAGAACAGCATGGCAGTCACAGAACAGGGCCTCTTGGCGGCGCTCGCGCAGGTGCGCGACCCCCATACCGGCAAGGATTTCGTCTCCACCCGCGCCTTGCGCAACGTGCAGATCAGCGGCGCGGACGTCGCCTTCGACGTGGAGCTGGGCTATCCGGCCAGGAGCCTGGTGCCCGAGCTGCGGCGCCAGTTCGTGGCCGCCGCCCGTGCCGTGCCGGGGGTGGAGAACGTCTCGGTGCAGATCGCGAGCAAGGTCACGGCCCATGCCGTGCAGCGCGGCGTGCAGCTGCTGCCCCAGGTGAAGAACATCATCGCCGTGGCCTCGGGCAAGGGCGGCGTGGGCAAGAGCACCACCGCCGCCAACCTGGCGCTGGCACTGGCCGCCGAGGGCGCCAGCGTGGGCGTGCTCGACGCCGACATCTACGGCCCCAGCCAGCCCATGATGCTGGGCATCAGCCGCCGCCCGGAAAGCGACGACGGCAAGACCATGGAGCCGCTGGAAAACCACGGCGTGCAGGTGATGTCCATCGGCTTCCTGATCGACCAGGACGAGGCCATGATCTGGCGCGGCCCCATGGCCACCCAGGCGCTGGAGCAGCTGCTGCGCCAGACCAACTGGAAGGACCTCGATTACCTCATCATCGACATGCCGCCCGGCACCGGCGACATCCAGCTCACGCTCAGCCAGCGCGTGCCCATGACCGGCGCGGTCATCGTCACTACCCCGCAGGACATCGCCCTGCTGGACGCCAAGAAAGGCATCAAGATGTTCGAGAAGGTAGGCGTGCCCATCCTCGGCATCGTCGAGAACATGGCCGCCCACGTGTGCAGCCAGTGCGGCCATGTCGAGCACATCTTCGGCGCTGACGGCGGCAGGAAGATGGCGGCGGAATACGGCATGGACTACCTGGGCGCGCTGCCGCTGGACATGTCCATCCGCCTGCAGGCCGACAGCGGCAAGCCCACGGTGGTGGCCGACCCGGACGGCGAGGTCGCGCAGATCTACAAGAAGGTGGCGCGCGACGTGGCGGTCAAGATCGCCCAGCAGGCCAAGGATTTCTCTTCCAAGTTCCCGACGATTTCCATCAGTAAGGACACCTGAGATAAGGCCCCAAGTTCCATGAACCTGCTGGCCGCCATGCGCTATCTCGTCGCCCTCGACGAGCATCGCCACTTCGGCCGGGCGGCGCAGGCCTGCCACATCACGCAGCCGGCGCTGTCGAACGCGCTGCGGGCGCTGGAGGAAGAATTCGGCGTGGTGATCGTGCAGCGGGGCCGGGCGTTCGAAGGCCTGACGCACGAGGGCGACGCGGTGGTGGCCGCCGCCCGGCGCATGCTGCACGACACCGAGGTGCTGCGGCGCGAGCTGCGCAGCACCGAGGAGTCGCCCCGGGGCCGCCTGCGCATGGCGGCCACGCCCACGGCCATTCCGCTGCTGTCGCGCTTTGCCGTGCAGCTGCGCACGCGGCACCCGGGCATCCAGCCGGTGGTGCTGTCCATGAGTTCGGTCGAACTGGAGCGCGGGCTGGAAGACCTCTCGGTCGACCTGGCGCTGGGCTACAGCGAGCGCATGCAGGCCCAGCGGGCGCAGCTGCGGTCGTGGCCGCAGTGCACCGAACGCTACTACCTGGTGCGCCGCGCCGCCAGGCCGGCGCCGCAGCGCCTGCGCATCGGCGACGCCATCGCCTGGAGCAAGGCCGGCCGCCTGCCGCTGTGCCTGCTCACGCCGGACATGTTCAACCGCTCCATCGTCGACGACGCGCTGCGCGAGGCCGGCGCGTCGCCCGTGCCCGCGATCGAGACCAACTCCGTGCTGACGCTGGTGCTGAGCGTGCTGTCGGGCGAGGTCTGCAGCGTGCTGCCCGGCGCCATGGTGGCGGCGTCGCGCCACGAGCGGTCCCTGGAGGCGCTGCCGCTGGTGTCGCCCGACATCCGCACGCCCATCGGGTTCATGACGCAGCGGATGCCGCGGATGTCCCGCGCGCTGGAAGCCGCGGTGGCCTTGCTGGAGCAGCCGGCCTGGGCCGAGGAAGTGGCGGCCTCCAGCGGCTCCATCGACGGCTGACTCACCAGGCCGGTGGCCGCAACCGCCACCTGTGTTCGGCCGTGCATACATTCGGGTTTTGAATCGGCCCATGCGCTGATTCCATTTGACGCCCCGACGGATACATCCAGACACTCCGTGCCGACTTGACTGCCGTCAAGCATTTGGCAACAGGGCTGCGCGCAGGCGCGCCCACCACCAGGAGAGGGAGCATTCGATGGCTGCTGCATCGGCAACGGTAGGCAAGGAATCCGGGACGGCCCCCGGTTTTCTGGACAAGGAACGCATCATCGCGGGCCCGGGCTTCAATCGCTGGCTGGTGCCGCCCGCGGCCCTGGCCATCCACCTGTGCATCGGCATGGCCTACGGCTTCTCGGTGTTCTGGCTGCCGCTGTCCAAGGCGCTGTCCACTGCAGGGACGGGTGCGGCCTGCCCCAAGGACATGAGCTTCTTCGCGGAGCTGTTCGCCACAGGCTGCGACTGGCGCGTGGCCACGCTGGGCTGGATGTACACGCTGTTCTTCGTCTTCCTGGGCTGCTCGGCCGCCGTCTGGGGCGGCTGGCTGGAGCGCGCCGGCCCGCGCAAGGCCGGCGTGGTGTCGGCCGTGTGCTGGTGCGGCGGCATGCTGCTGTCGGCGCTGGGCATCCACCTGCACCAGTTCTGGCTGATGATCCTGGGCTCGGGCGTGATCGGCGGCATCGGCCTCGGGCTGGGCTACATCTCGCCGGTGTCCACGCTCATCAAGTGGTTTCCTGACCGGCGCGGCATGGCGACCGGCATGGCCATCATGGGCTTCGGCGGCGGCGCGATGATCGGCTCGCCCCTGGCGGTGGACCTGATGAAGCACTTCGCCACGCCGACCGACGTGGGCGTGATGCAGACCTTCGTGGTCATGGCGCTGGTCTACTTCGTGTTCATGATGGCTGGCGCCCTGGGCTACCGCGTGCCCGCCACGGGCTGGAAGCCGGCCGGCTGGACGCCGCCGCCCCCGTCGGCCAACACCATGATCACGCAGCGCCACGTGCACGTGAAGCGGGTCTGGGGCATTCCGCAGTTCTGGCTGGTGTGGGTGGTGCTGTGCATGAACGTCAGCGCCGGCATCGGCGTGATCGGCATGGCGTCGCCCATGCTGCAGGAAGTGTTCGGCGGCGGCCTCATCGGCGTGCCGCAAAAATTCGGTGAGCTCGACAAGGCGCAGCTGGCCGCCATCGCGGCGGTGGCGGGGGGCTTCACCGCGCTGCTGTCGCTCTTCAACATCGGCGGGCGATTCTTCTGGGCGAGCCTCTCGGACAAGCTCGGTCGCAAGATGACCTACGTGATCTTCTTCGTGCTGGGCGGGCTCATGTACGCCAGCATTCCCAGCTCGGCCAGCGCCGGTCACAAGCTGCTGTTCGTGGGCGCGTTCTGCGTCATCCTGTCGATGTACGGCGGCGGCTTCGCCACGGTGCCGGCCTACCTGGCCGACCTGTTCGGCACGCAGTTCGTCGGCGCCATCCACGGCCGCCTGCTCACGGCCTGGGCTACCGCCGGCATCCTCGGGCCGGTGGTGGTGAACTACATGCGCGAATACCAGCTGGGCCTGGGCCTGCCGCGCGAGCAGGTCTACAACCAGACCATGTACATCCTGGTGGGCATGCTGGTGATCGGCCTCGTCGCCAACCTGCTGGTGCGGCCGCTGGCCGACAAATGGTTCATGAGCGACGAAGAGCTGGCCCATGAAAAGCGGCTGGCGCACGAGAAGAGCGTGGCGGCGGAAGTGGGCAGCGGCACGGGCGCGGGCGGAGCGACCAGCCCGGCGCTGGTGGCATTCGCCTGGCTGGCGGTGGGCATTCCGCTCTGCTGGGGTATCTACAAGACACTGGGCAGCGCCGCCAAGTTCTTCCAGTAACCCGCCGTGCCGCCCGGACAGGAACGGCGCCGACACGCCCGCGGCGCCCGCCCCCCTACGATGGGACCGGACAGGGCTGCCGCAGGGCGCCGTCCCCATGCGGCCAGGAGACCAGGATGAAGCAGGAAAAGATCGAGTTCTACAAGGGCCCCGCGGGTGGCTGGGGGGCGCTCAACAGCGTGAAGAATGCGCTGTTGCGCCAGGACATCCCGGTCAAGGGCGCCAGGACGCTGCTGTCGGCCAACCAGCCCGACGGCTTCGACTGCCCGGGCTGCGCCTGGCCCGACCGCAACCACGCCTCCACGTTCGAATTCTGCGAGAACGGCGTGAAGGCCGTGGCCGCCGAGGCGACGGCCCGCCGCGCCGGCCCGGAGCTGTTCGACCGATACACCGTTGCCGAACTCGCACAGCAAAGCGACTTCTGGCTGGAAGACCAGGGCCGCCTCACCCACCCCATGGCGTACGACGCGGCCAGCGACCGCTACCGGCCCATCGCCTGGGACGACGCCTTCGCGCTGATCGCGCGCCACCTGCGCGCGCTGCCCGACCCGAACCAGGCGATCTTCTACACGTCGGGCCGCGCCAGCAACGAAGCAGCCTTCCTCTACCAGCTGTTCGTGCGGCAGTACGGCACCAACAACTTTCCCGACTGCTCCAACATGTGCCACGAGCCCAGCGGCAGCGGCATGCGCCCGCAGATCGGCGTGGGCAAGGGCACGGTGACGCTGCAGGACTTCGAGCATGCGGACGCCATCTTCATCTTCGGCCAGAACCCCGGCACCAACCACCCGCGCATGCTGGGCGAGCTGCGCGAGGCGCACAAGCGGGGCGCCCGCATCGTGAGCTTCAACCCGCTGCGCGAGCGCGGGCTGGAGCGCTTCGCCGACCCGCAGGACAAGCTGGAGATGGCGACGCTGGGCTCCACGCCCATCAGCACGCACTACTTCCAGCTGCGCGTGGGCGGCGATCTGCCGGCGGTCAAGGGCATCATGAAGCACGTGCTGGAACAGGAAGACCTGCGCGGCGGCGTGCTCGACCACGGCTTCATCGACGAGCACACCACCGGCTTCGAAGCCATGGCGGACAACCTGCGGCGCGAGTCGTGGGCACTGCTGGAGGAAGAGTCGGGCCTCACCGAGGCGCAGATGCGCTCGGCGGGCGACATCTGCATCGGCGCGGGCAGCGTGATCGCCTGCTGGGGCATGGGCGTCACCCAGCACAAGCACGCGGTGGAAACCATCCAGGCCATCGTCAGCCTGCTGCTCATGCGCGGCAACATCGGCCGCGCAGGTGCAGGCGCCTGCCCGGTGCGCGGCCACAGCAACGTGCAGGGCGACCGCACCATGGGCATCTGGGAAAAGCCGCCCACCGCGCTGCTGGACAGGCTGCGCGACGTGTTCGGCTTCGAGCCGCCGCGCCAGGACGGCGTGGACACGGTGGAGGCGATCCGCCTGATGCGGGAAGGCCACGGCAAGGTGTTCTTCGCCCTGGGCGGCAACTTCGCCGCCGCGACACCCGACACCTATGAAACCTGGAAGGCGCTGCGCCGCTGCGACCTGACGGTGCACGTGACCACCAAGCTCAACCGCAGCCACGTGGTGCACGGGCGCGAGGCGCTGATCCTGCCCTGCCTGGGACGCACCGAGATCGACATGCAGGCCGCCGGCCCGCAAGGCGTGACGGTGGAGGATTCGATGAGCATGGTGCACATCTCCATGGGCATCAACCCGCCGGCGTCGGAGCACCTGCTGTCCGAGCCCGCCATCGTGGCGCGCCTGGCCGCGGCCACCCTGGCGGGCCGCAGCGCCGTGCGCTGGCACTGGCTGGTGGAAGACTATGCGCGCATCCGCGATCTGATCGAGCAGGTGTTTCCGGACTTCAAGGACTTCAACCGGCGCGTCGCCCGGCCGGGCGGCTTTCGCCTGCGCAACACGGCCAGCGAGCGGGTTTGGGCCACGGCCTCCGGCAAGGCCAGCTTCCATGCGCCGGTCGTGCGGCAGGACACGCCCTCCCACCAGGCCCGCGCCCGGCTGAAGGACTCCATCGTCTTCACGTTGCTCACCACCCGCTCGCACGACCAGTACAACACCACCATCTACGGCATGGACGACCGCTACCGCGGCGTCTACGGGCAACGCCGCGTGGTGTTCATCCACGAAGCCGACATCCGCGCCTTGGGAATGAAGGACGGCGACTGGGTGGACATCGAGACCGTCTGGGCCGACGGGCAGGAACGCCGTGCCGACGGCTTCAAGCTGGTGGCCTACGACATTCCGCGCGGCAACCTGGCCGCCTACTACCCGGAGACCAATCCGCTGGTGCCGCTCTCGGCCGTGGCCGACGCGGCCGGCACGCCGACGTCCAAATCCATCCCGGTGCTGCTGCTGCCGCATCGGGGCGTGCAGGCCATGGCCGCATGACGGTGCCTACCGCTCCGCTGGGCGACGGCACGGGCGAGCCGCTGCACCTGCGGATCCTGCGGCGCCTGGCCGAGGACGATGCCGGAGCGGGTGTGTCGCTGCCCAGGCTGGGCAAGTCGCTGGGGCAGGGCGCGAGCGTGCTGATGCGCGAGCTGAGCCGGATGGGCGATGCGGTCATCGGCGGCAGCGCCGGCCCGGGCTGGGCGCGGCTGGAGCAGGGCGATGGCCGGTGGACGGCGCACCTGACCGCCGCCGGCCGCGCCTGGCTCGGCACGCACACACAGCGCGAGGCCGAGGTGGGCTGCCCGCCGCTGGCCACGCACCGGGTGCGCGTGTTCGGCGAGCCCGGCGCGCCGGCCGACGGCGTGGAGCGCGGCGACACCCTGGCGGCGGAGATCCCCGTCGCGCTGGTGTTCAACGGCATCTCCCACGCGGTGATGATGGCCACGCCCGAGCGGCTGGAAGATTTCGCGCTCGGGTTCGCGCTGAGCGAAGGCATTCTGGACGGCCCGGCCGATTGCCGCGGTATCACGCAGCAGGCGGTCGATGGCGCCGTGGCGCACCTGCCCGCAGGCGTGCCCGGCATCGAGGTGCATCTGGAGATATCGACCCGCTGCTTCGAGCGGCTGCGGCACCGCCGGCGCAGCATCGCGGGGCGCACCGGCTGCGGCGTGTGCGGCGTGGAGAGCTTCGCCGCGCTCGACCTGGAACCGGCGCGGCTGCCGGCCCATGACTGGCTGGCCCGCATCGATCTGCCGCTGGTGCTGCGGGCGGTTGCCGGCCTGCACGCCCTGCAGCCGCACAACGCGCAGGCCGGCGCCCTGCATGCGGCGGGCTGGGCGGGCCTCGATGGCGAGCTGCAGCTCGCCTGCGAAGACGTCGGACGGCACAACGCGCTCGACAAGCTGATCGGCGCCCTGGCGGGAGCGGGTCGCCTGGGCGAGCCGGGCTTCGTGGTGCTGACCAGCCGGGGCAGCCACGAACTGGTGCGCAAGTGCGCCCGGGTGGGCATCTCCGCGCTGGCGACCATCTCGGCGCCCACCGCCACCGGCGTGCAGGTGGCGGAGCTGGCGGGTTTGCGGCTCTGGGGCCTGGTGCGGGCGCCGCGCGGCGTGCTGTACGCGGCGGGCGGCTCGCTGGCGGCATGAGGCCGGGCCGTCGCGCCCGAGGACGGCGCCGGGAATCGTCCACGCGGGTACAGTGCCCGCATGTCTGACCGACCCACACTCGACGTCGCCGTCATCATGCGGCGTGAACACCTGGACAACCGCTGGCAGCCCTGGCGCTGGGAGCTGGTGGACGTGGTGCCCGCACAGCCCGCCTTCGGCAGCGGCGCGCGCCTGCTGCGCGAAGACGAGAAGGAGCAGCGCTGGCTGTTCCCCGGGTTCCAGGCGGCACTCTTTCGCGACGACGCCGAGGGCTACCACCTGAACCTCACCTCGCCCGCGCCCTGCTGGTTCGTGCACTGGCGGCTCGACGAGGCGCCCGGCGAGGATGGCCACGAGCTGGCCCGCCCGGTCGACGTGAGCCTGAGCTATCACGACGCGGGCCGCTGGCTCGATGCGCAGGAGAACGTGGACCAGGTGCCCGCCCCCGACGAAGTGCGGGCCTGGGCGCAGGCGTTCGTGGACGAGCACTACGTGGCCGAACCCAAGCGCCGCCGCCGGCCCGACAGCTTCAAGCCGCTGACCGACCGCTTCGGCAACCCCGCATCGGTATCGACCGACAAGGACCGGCGCGGCGGCGGCGGTGCCCGCAGGCCGCCGGGCGGCGAGACGGGAGACGGCCATGGCGGATGAAGGCGGCTTTCTCGGGCGCTGGTCGCGGCGCAAGCAACTGACGCGGGAGGGCGCGGCGCTGCCCGATGCGGTGCCCGCGCCACCGCCAACGGCCTTGCGGCCCGACGCCGCCGCGCCGCTGGACATCGCCGCCGTGCCTGCCGATCCCGCCGGCGGCCCGGCCCCGGCCGCACAGCCGCCTGCCGTCCCCACGCTGCAGGACGTGGCGGCGCTGGACCGGCAATCCGACTTCTCGCCCTTCGTGGCCCGCACGCTGTCGCCCGAAGTGCGCAACGCCGCCATGCGCAAGCTGTTCACCGACCCGCACTTCAACGTGATGGACGGGCTCGACATCTACATCGATGACTATTCGCTGCCCGACCCGTTGCCCGCCGGCATGCTGAACCAGCTGGCCAGCGCGCGCAGCATGGGGCTGGTGAGCGACGGCCCGGCCAGCGGCACGGCCGAGGCCGGGCCGGACCACGCCGCCACCGGGGCCGAGTCGTCCACGGCCGGCGAACCGCAGGACATGCCCGACCGCGGCGCCGGGGATGTAGGGGAACTCCCCGTGCCGCAAGGCGTGGATGTGGCACAGTCCCGCGTATGCAACGCCATTCCTAGCCAGCCTGCGCCGGCGGCCGCGCCGCCTTCCAGCGCGGCCGCTGCCGAGGCGCATGCCAGCCAATCACCCGATGTCCAAGACGCTGATATGCGACTGCAACCGGACCATGCCGCTCGACTCCCGGGCGCTGGGCGCGGTGCTTCATGAAGAGCTGACGCTCCATTCCACCCTGTGCCGGCGTGAAGCCGGCGCGTTCCAGCAGGCCGTGCGCAGCGGCGACGAGGTCGTCGTCGCCTGCACGCAGGAGCGGCGCCTCTTCGGCGAACTGGCCGAGCAGACCGAAGGCGCCGTGTCGCCGGTGCGCTTCGTCAACATCCGCGAGACCGGCGGCTGGAGCCAGGACGCGCGCGACGCCAGCCCCAAGCTCGCCGCCCTGCTGGCGGCGGCCCGGCTGCCCGAGCCCGAGCCGGTGCCCACGGTCACCTTCCGCAGCGCGGGCCGGCTGCTGGTGATCGGCCCGGTGCATGCCGCCGAGCGGGCGGCCGCGCTGGTGGGCGACGTGCTCGACGTGACCGTGTTCACGCAAGGCCCCGGTGCGGCCGGCGGCGCGCAGGAGCGGCGCTACCCCGTGCTGGGCGGGCGGCTGCTGTCGCTCAAGGGCTGGCTCGGCGCGTTCGACGTGGAATGGGTGGCCGACAACCCGATCGATCTCGACCTCTGCACACGCTGCAATGCCTGCCTGTCCGCCTGCCCCGAGAACGCCATCGGGCTCGACTACCAGATCGACCTGGCCGCCTGCACCGGGCACCGTGCCTGCGTGAAGGCCTGCCAGGTGGCCGGCGCGATCCAGTTCGACCGGGTCTCGGCGGCGCCGCGCACCGAGCGGTTCGACCTGGTGCTCGACTTGCGCCCCGGCGAGGCCATGCCCACCTTCGCGCAGCATGCGCCGCCCCAGGGCTATTTCCGCTGGGGCGGGCAGGACGCCGCCGTGCTGCTGCGCCTTCGCGATCTGGTGGGTGAATTCGAGAAGCCCAGGTTCTTCACCTACCGGCAGAAGCTCTGCGCCCACAGCCGCAACCAGGAAGTCGGCTGCAGCGCCTGCATCGACATCTGCTCGGCCGAGGCCGTGCGCAGCGACAAGTCGCGCCAGCAGA
The DNA here is from genome assembly GCF_040365715.1 of Acidovorax sp. FG27. Taxonomy (NCBI): domain Bacteria; kingdom Pseudomonadati; phylum Pseudomonadota; class Betaproteobacteria; order Burkholderiales; family Comamonadaceae; genus Acidovorax; species Acidovorax sp. FG27. The sequence goes on along the minus strand of NZ_BAABVY010000014.1, from coordinate 72,461 downwards.
TCCAGGTCAATCCGCACCTGTGCGTGGGCTGCGGCGCCTGCACCACGGTGTGCCCCACCGGCGCGCTGTCGTATGCCTACCCGGCCGCTCCCGACCAGGGCGCGAAGATCCGCACGCTGCTGGGCACCTACGCCGCCGCTGGCGGCGGCCGGGCGACGCTGCTGCTGCACAGCCAGGAGCGTGGCCAGCAACTGGTGGAGGAACTCGGCCGCGCCGCGCGGCTGGGCACCGCGCACGGCGTGCCGGCCCAGGTCATTCCGATGGCGCTCTGGCACACCGCCAGCCTGGGGCTGGACGTCTGGCTCAGCGCCGTCGCGCAGGGCGCGGCGCAGGTCGTGGTGCTGGTCACGGCCGAAGAGGCGCCGCAGTACCTGGACGGGCTGCAGGCGCAGATGGACGTGGCGCAGGCGATCCTGCAGGGCCTGGGTTATGCCGGCAGGCACCTGCAGCTGGTGCGGGCCACGAGCGTCGCCGATCTCGATGCCGCGTTGAAGGTGCTGGCGGCGGCGCGCACGCAGGGCCCCGCGGTGCCGGCGCGCTTTGCCGTGGCGGCCGACAAGCGCAGCACGCTCGAGCTCGCCATCGACCACTTGGTGGCCCAGGCGCCCGCGCCCGCCGCGCTGCCGCCCGCCATCGCGCTGCCGGCGGCCAGCCCGTTCGGCGACGTGGTGGTGGACGCATCGCGCTGCACCCTGTGCCTGAGCTGCGTGAGCGCCTGCCCGGCCAGCGCGCTGCAGGACAACCCCAACGCCCCGCAGCTGCGCTTCGTCGAAAAGAACTGCGTGCAGTGCGGCCTGTGCGCCACCACCTGCCCGGAAGACGCCATCCAGCTGGTGCCGCGCCTGTCGCTCGCGCCTGAGCGCGCCCAGCCGCGCGTGCTGAACGAAACCCAGCCCTGGGGCTGCGTGCGCTGCGGCAAGCCGTTCGGCACCCTCAAGGCCATCGAGGCCATGCTGACGCGCCTGTCGGGCCACCCCATGTTCCAGGGCGAGGCGCTGGAGCGGCTCAAGATGTGCGGCGACTGCCGCGTGATCGACCTCTATTCCGCGCAGAACGAATCGAAAGTGACCCAGCTGTGAGCGCCACTGCCACCCTTTCCGCACCGCCCACCGCCTCCGCGCTCGACGAGGAAACCGCCCGGGCGGAAATCTACGGACTGCTGGCGCAGCTCTATTACGCGCCGCCCAGCCCTGAACTGCTGGGCGCCATGCGCGTGGCGCCGACCGAGGCGCCCGCGCAGGGCGCTTTCCTGCAGGAGCCCTGGCAGCAGCTGGTGGGCGCGGCCCGCGCCCTGAGCGACGCGGAGGTGGCGCAGGAATACGAACGGCTTTTCGGCGGTGTCGGCAAGCCCGAGGTGTATCTCTATGCCTCCCATTACCTCAGCGGCTTTCTCAACGAAAAGCCCCTGGCGAGGCTGCGCGCCCACCTGTCCCGCCTGGGGCTGGGCCGGGGCGACGACATGCCCGAAACGGAAGACCACGTGGCCTACGTCAGCGAAGTGATGCGCTATCTCATCGCGGGAGAGGACGGCGGCGTGTGCCATCTGGAGTCGCAGCGCCAGTTCTTCGCCGACCACCTGCAGCCCTGGGTGAAGCAACTCTGCGACACCCTCGGCGGCCACCCCCAGGCGCGCTTTTATGCGTCGCTCGCCGGGTTCACCGCCGCCTTCGTGGCGGTGGAGACCCAGGGCTTCGACATGCTGGAGTGAGTTGTCAGCCGGTGCCGCCAAAGCGCACCAAGACGGTCAAGAGTCGTTGCGACGCTGCAGTCGATGCCCTAGACTGTATGCAAGTGTTTTCATAACTACGCCAGCCATCCTGGAGACATCCATGCAGGAACGCCAGCCTTCCTCCTCGCGCCGCCGCTTCTTCGGCGGCGCCGCCACCGTCGGCGCAGCGGCCGCTGCCGTCAGCGTGCTGCCCCAGGTCGCCCTCGACGCGGCGCCCGCGCCCGAGCTGGAGCCCCGTCCCGCGCCCGAGCGCGGCGGCGGCTACCACCTCTCCGACCACGTCAAGCACTACTACAAGACCACCCGGCTTTGAAGAAAGCGGGTCGCCCCATGTTGCTCACCAAGAAAAATTCTGGCGCGGCCCACGCTGCGCACGCGCCCGCGTTCGTGCACAGCCTGCGCCGCGGCCTGTCTCAAGCACTGCCCACCATGGACCGTCGCGCCTTCCTGCGGCGTTCCGGCCTGGGCGTCGGGGTGGGGCTGGCCGCCTCGCAGCTCACCCTGGTGCGCCGCGCCGATGCGGCCGAGGGCGCCAAGGTGGGCATCGGCGACACGGCCGTGACGGTGCGCCGCACGGTCTGCTCGCACTGCTCCGTCGGCTGCGCGGTCGATGCCGTGGTCGAGAACGGCGTGTGGGTGCGGCAGGAGCCGGTGTTCGACTCGCCCATCAACCTGGGCGCGCATTGCGCCAAGGGGGCGGCGCTGCGCGAGCACGGCCATGGCGAATACCGCCTGCGCTACCCGATGAAGCTGGTGAACGGCAAGTACGAGCGCATCAGCTGGGACACGGCGCTGGACGAGATCACCGCCCGCATGCAGGAGCTGCGCAAGGCCAGCGGCCCCGACAGCGTCTATTTCGTGGGCTCTTCCAAGCACAACAACGAGCAGGCCTATCTGTTGCGCAAGTTCGTCAGCTTCTGGGGCAGCAACAACTGCGACCACCAGGCGCGCATCTGCCATTCCACCACCGTGGCAGGCGTCGCCAACACATGGGGCTACGGCGCCATGACCAATTCGTACAACGACATGCAGAACAGCAAGGTCGCCCTGTACATCGGCTCCAACGCTGCCGAGGCGCACCCCGTCAGCATGCTGCACCTGCTGCACGCCAAGGAAACCGGCTGCAAGGTGATCGTGGTGGACCCGCGCTTCACCCGCACGGCGGCCAAGGCCGACGAATACGTACGCATCCGCTCGGGCACCGACATCCCGTTCCTCTTCGGCGTGCTCTACCACATCTTCAAGAACGGCTGGGAAGACAAGAAGTACATCCAGGACCGCGTCTACGGCATGGACAAGGTGCGTGACGAGATCATGGCCAAGTGGACGCCCGACAAGGTGGAAGAGGCCTGCGGCGTGAAGGAAGCGCAGGTGCTCAAGGTCGCCACCTGGCTGAACGAGAACCGGCCGGGCACGGTGGTCTGGTGCATGGGCCAGACCCAGCACACCATCGGCAACGCCATCGTGCGGGCCTCGTGCATCCTGCAGCTGGCTCTCGGCAACGTGGGCAAGTCCGGCGGCGGCACCAACATCTTCCGCGGCCACGACAACGTGCAGGGCGCGACCGACGTCGGCCCCAACCCCGATTCGCTGCCCGGCTACTACGGCCTGGCGGAAGGCGCGTGGAAGCATTTCGCCCAGGCCTGGGGCGTCGATTTCGAGTGGATCAAGAGCCGCTACCCGTCCGCCGGCATGATGAGCAAGAACGGCATCACCGTGTCGCGCTGGATCGACGGCGTGCTGGAAAAGAACGAACTGATCGACCAGGATTCCAACCTGCGCGGCGTGTTCTTCTGGGGCCATGCGCCCAACTCGCAGACGCGCGGGCTGGAGATGAAGCGCGCCATGGACAAGCTCGACCTGCTGGTCGTGGTGGACCCGTACCCCTCGGCCACCGCCGCCATGGCCGCCATGCCGGGCAAGCCCGAGGACCTAAACCCCAACCGGGCGGTGTACCTGCTGCCCGCCGCCACGCAGTTCGAGACCAGCGGCTCCTGCACGGCCTCCAACCGTTCGCTGCAGTGGCGCGAGAAGGTGATCGAGCCGCTCTGGGAGAGCCGCACCGACCACATGATCATGTACCAGTTTGCGCAGAAGCTCGGCTTCGGTCCGGAACTGGTCAAGAACTACAAGCTGCAGAAGGTCAAGGGCATGGACGAGCCCGTGCCGGAAGACATCTTGCGCGAGATCAACCGCTGCGTCTGGACCATCGGCTACACCGGGCAGAGCCCCGAGCGCCTGAAGGCGCACATGAAGAACATGCATGTGTTCGACGTGAAGACGCTCAAGGCCAAGGGCGGCAAGGACAAGGACACCGGCTACGACCTCACCGGCGACTATTTCGGCCTGCCCTGGCCGTGCTTCGGCACGCCGGAGTTCAAGCACCCCGGCTCGCCCAACCTGTACGACACCTCCAAGCACGTGATGGACGGTGGCGGCAACTTCCGCGCCAACTTCGGCGTGGAAAAGGACGGCGTCAACCTGCTGGCCGAAGACGGCTCCTACTCGCTGGGTGCCGACATCACCACCGGCTACCCCGAGTTCGACCACGTGCTGGTCAAGAAGCTGGGCTGGTGGAACGAGCTGACCGACGCCGAGAAGAAGGCCGCTGAGGGCAAGAACTGGAAGACCGACAACTCGGGCGGCATCATCCGCGTGGTGATGAAGAACCACGGCTGCCACCCCTTCGGCAACGCCAAGGCGCGCGCAGTGGTGTGGAACTTCCCCGACCCGATTCCGCAGCACCGCGAGCCGCTCTTCGGCATTCGGCCCGACATGGCGGCCAAGTACCCCACGCACGACGACAAGAAGGCCTTCTGGCGCCTGCCCACGCTCTACAAGACCGTGCAGGACAAGAACATCGCCGACCGCGTGCACGAGAAGTATCCGCTCATCATGACGTCGGGCCGGCTGGTCGAATACGAAGGGGGCGGCGAGGAAACCCGTTCCAACCCCTGGCTGGCCGAACTGCAGCAGGAGGCCTTCGTCGAGATCCACCCCAAGATCGCCGCCGACCGGGGCATCCGCCACGGCGGCCGCGTGTGGCTCAGCACCCCCACCGGCGCGCGCATCAACGTGCAGGCGCTGGTGACCGAGCGCGTGGCGGCCGACACCGTGTTCATGCCGTTCCACTTCTCGGGCCACTGGCAGGGCAAGGACATGCTCGACTACTACCCCAAGGGCGCGGCGCCCGTCGTGCGCGGTGAAGCCGTGAACACGGCGACCACCTACGGCTACGACAGCGTGACGATGATGCAGGAAACCAAGACCACGATCTGTAACGTGGAAGCGGCCTGAGCGGGCTGCAGCGAGCCCCGGCCAGACAGAAAGAACCCGACGATGACGACTACCGCCACCGCCCGCCGCCTGCCACTCACCCCTTCGGAGGCCTGACATGGCACGCATGAAATTCATCTGCGATGCAGAACGCTGCATCGAATGCAACAGCTGCGTCACCGCCTGCAAGAACGAGCACGAAGTGCCCTGGGGCGTGAACCGCCGCCGCGTGGTCACGCTCAACGACGGCGTGCCCGGCGAGAAGTCCATCTCGGTGGCCTGCATGCACTGCAGCGACGCGCCCTGCATGGCCGTCTGCCCCGTCAACTGCTTCTACCGCACCGACGAGGGCGTGGTGCTGCACGACAAGGACGTCTGCATTGGCTGCGGCTACTGCAGCTACGCCTGCCCGTTCGGCGCGCCGCAGTTCCCGTCGCAAGGCACGTTCGGCGTGCGCGGCAAGATGGACAAATGCACCTTCTGCGCCGGTGGCCCCGAAACGCATGGCAGCCAGGCCGAATTCGAGAAGTACGGCCGCAACCGGCTGGCCGAAGGCAAGCTGCCGGCCTGCGCCGAGATGTGTTCCACCAAGGCCCTGCTGGCCGGCGACGGCGACGTGGTGGCCGACATCTTCCGCAACCGGGTGGTGCAGCGCGGCAAGGGCGCTGAAGTGTGGGGCTGGGGCACGGCCTACGGCTCCCGCCAGGCCGGCCAGCCGCCGCAAGGGGGCAAGTCATGAAGCGCCACGTTCTTTCGCTGATGTGCGCGGCCGCCGCGGTGGCGGCGCTCGCCGGTTGCGGCGAAAAGGTGCAGACCGGCCACGCCATCACCGGCGACGCGCCGGCCTATGCCGGCACCGGCAGCAACTTCACCGCGCCCGGCTGGAAGGCCGGCGACCGGACCAGCTGGGAGCAGGAAACCAAGGCCCGCATGCTGTACGGCCAGAACGAATACACCCGCATCCGGTGACGCGAGGCCTGCCATGAAACACCTTCTGATCGCGATGCTGCTGGCCGGCGGCGCGGCCTGGGCGCAGCAGGCACCGGCACCCGCGCCCGCAAGCGCGGCCTCCGCGGCCTCCGCGGCCGCCCCGGCGCAGGCCGCTGCCGTGCCCGCTACGTCTGGCGGCATCCGCAGCCAGAACATCTTCGAGGTCAAGCCCGACGCCAGCGCCGACCCCGGCTATGCCGAGCAGAGCAACGGCGAACGTGCCCGCGTGCAGCCCGGCAACAACGCGCCCATGTGGCGGCAGGTGGGGCAGGGCGTGACAGGCTACAGCAGCCTGCCCGTCACCCAGGCGCCTGAGGCCGGCAACCTGATCCAGCCCTTCGTGCAGTACCCCGGCTCGCGCTACACCAACGCGGGGGAGGCTTGGCGCGAGGTGCGCAACCGCTGGATCATTCCGTACGGCGCGGCGCTGCTGGTGATCACGCTGCTGGCGCTCGCCATCTTCTATTTCGCCAAAGGCCCCATGGGCCACGCCCCGGTCGATGGCCCGGGCCGGCGCATCGAGCGCTTCACGCCGTTCGAGCGGGCGGCCCACTGGGCCAACGCCATCGCCTTCTGCACGCTGGCCATCTCGGGCATCGTCATGGCCTTCGGCAAGTTCTTCCTGCTGCCCATCATGGGGTCCACGCTGTTCGGCTGGCTCGCCTACGTGCTCAAGAACGTTCACAACTTCATGGGGCCGCTCTTCGCCGTATCCCTGGCGGTCATCATCCTCACCTTCGTCAAGGACAACATCGCCACCATGGCCGACTGGATCTGGGTGAAGCGCGCCGGCGGCATGCTGGGCGGTGGCGACGAAGAAGTGCCCTCGCACCGCTTCAATGCGGGCGAGAAGGGCATGTTCTGGTGGGGCATCACCATTCCGGGCATCTTCGTGGTGCTGTCGGGCCTGGTGCTGGATAAGCTCATTCCCGGCTGGGGTGTGCTGCGCGGCGAGATGCAGGTCGCGCACATGGTGCACGCCACGCTGGCCGTCTGGATGATGGCGCTGCTGCTGGGCCATATCTACATGGGCACCATCGGCATGCGCGGCGCGTACAAGGCCATGAAGACGGGCTACGTCAGCGAGGAATGGGCCCAGGAACACCACGCCCTCTGGGCCAAAGACATTCGCGACGGCAAGATCCCTGCCCAGCGCAGCGCCGAGCGCCCGCCGCTGCCGGCCGCCGGCACGGCCACCGTCGCCAGGAGCACGACATGACCCACCGACACCTCCTCACCTCCGGCGCCCTGGCGCTGCTGCTGGCCACGCTGGCCGGCGGCGCGGCCGCCAAGCTGCCGCCCCTGACCCCCGAAGCCCAGGCCAAGGCCGGCGAAACCGCTGCCAAGACGGCCTGGAGCGCCAAGGCCGACGCCTATAAGCTCTGCCTGGCGCAGGACAAGGTGGCCGCCCATTACCGCCGCACGGCCGCCAACCCGGCGCCCGTGCCCGCCACCAACGTGCCTTGCGCCGACCCGGGGCCGTTCGCCTACACGCCGCCCGAGGCCAAGCCGCTGGAGGCCGCTGGCGCGCATTCGCCACCGGGCAACGCCAGCAGCCCGCACAACACTGCCGTGCCCGACGCGGCCGACGGCAAGAAGCCCTGAGACGGGCCTCGCTGCCGGCCCTGTGCGCTTTCAGGGGCCGTGCCCGGCGCTCCAACCCACCCCCCCACCGACCGGCCGCGTGCCGGTCTTTTTCTGGGTTAGTCTGGTGTTCATGACACGGCAAGAAGACACCTTCCACGGGCCAGCCGCCCCCCCTCCGCGCCTGCCGCGACTGCCGCGCCTTACGCAGGCGCGGGCGCCGCTCACGCACGCCGTCGAGGTGCTGAACGAGCGCGGCGAGCGCGAGTCGCTGCCCATTCCCGCCGAGCGCCCGCTGACCGTGTATGTGGACCGGCGCGAGATCGTCACGCTGATGACGTTGGGCGCGCACCCCGAGTGGCTGGTGCTGGGCTATCTGCGCAACCAGCGGCTCGTGGATTCGGTGGACGAGATCGAATCCATCACCGTGGACTGGGACGTCAACGCCGCCGCCGTGGCCACGCGCGGCGGCATCGCCCGCATCGAAGAGCGCACCGCCCGCAAGGTGGTCACCACCGGCTGCGGGCAGGGCAGCGTGTTCGGCGGGCTGATGGACGAGGTGCACCACATCTCCCTGGGGCCGGCACGGCTGGCACAGGGCGAGCTCTACGGCCTGGTCAATGCCATTCGCCTGCAGGAGTCGACGTACAAGTCGGCCGGCTCGGTGCATGGCTGCGCGCTGTTCCAGGGCGCGCAGATGCTGGTGTTCGTGGAGGACGTGGGCCGCCACAACGCCGTCGACACCATCGCCGGCTGGATGTGGATGCAGCCCGGCGGCCCGCTGCCCGGCGGCGACAAGGTGTTCTACACCACCGGCCGGCTGACCAGCGAGATGGTCATCAAGTCTGCGCAGATGGGCGTGCCCATCGTCGTGTCGCGCAGCGGCATGACCCAGATGGGCCACGAGGTGGCGCGGCAATTGGGCCTGTGCGCCATCGGCCGGGCGACGAACCGCCGCTTCGTCTGCTACAGCGGGGCAGAGCGCATCGTCTGGCAGCCGGAGCTGGCGGCGCCCGAGCCGGTGCGGCCAGCGGAATAGGCCCCGGGCAACGCACCAGGGGGCCATGAAGGCCCAGGGCGGAGGGGTGACCTGGCCGGCACTGCCGGGCCGGTGACGGGCGCCGGGATTCCCCCAAAACGCTGCCACCCCGGCAATTGCGCTAACGTCGCCGCCATGCAAATTTCATTCATTCGCGTGGGTTGGCGCACCTTGTGGCGCGACCTGCGCGCAGGCGAGCTGCGCCTGCTCATCGTGGCCGTCACGCTGGCCGTGGCGGCGCTCACCTCCGTCGGCTTCTTCGCCGACCGGCTGCAGGGCGGCCTGCAGCGCGACGCCCTGCAGCTGCTGGGCGGCGACGCCGTCGTGGTGAGCGACAACCCCACGCCCGCCGCCTTCGCCGATCGCGCCCGGGCGCTGGGCCTCGCCACCGCCACCACGCTGGGCTTTCCCACCATGGGCCGGGCCGACGACTCCCAGGGCGGGGCCAGCCGCCTTGTGGCGCTCAAGAGCGTGGAGGCGGGCTACCCGCTGCGCGGCCAGGTCAGCACGGCGCCGGCGCCCGGCCAGCCCGGCCAGGCCACGCAGGGCGTTCCCGCGCCGGGCGAGGCCTGGGTGGACGCGCCCGTGCTCGAATCGCTCGGCCTGGCCATGGGCGACAAGCTCTGGCTGGGCGACGTCGCGCTGCGCATCGGCCGCGTCATCACGCTGGAGCCGGACCGCGGCGGCGGCTTCATGAGCTTCGCGCCCCGCGTGATGGTGAATGCGGCCGACCTGCCCGCCAGCGGCCTGGTGCAGCCCGCCAGCCGCCTGACCTACCGGCTGGCCGTGGCGGGCGAGCCTGCCGCCGTGCGGCAGTTCACCACCTGGGCCGAGGCCGAGGTGCACCGTCCCGGCGTGCACGGCGTGCGGCTCGAATCGCTGGAGAGCGGCCGCCCGGAGATGCGCCAGACCCTGGAGCGGGCGCAGAACTTCCTCAGCCTCGTCGCCCTGCTGGCCGCGCTGCTGTCGGCCGTGGCCGTGGCGCTGGCGGCGCGCGGCTTCGCCAACGACCATCTGGATGCCGCCGCGCTCTTGCGCGTGCTGGGCCAGAGCCAGCGCTCCATCGCCGGCAGCTACATCGTCGAATTCGCCCTGATCGGCCTCGTCGCCAGCAGCCTCGGCGTGGCGCTGGGCTTCGCCGTGCACTACGTGTTCGTGCTGCTGCTGGCGGGCCTGGTCGAAACGGCGTTGCCCGCCGCCAGCCTCTGGCCGGTGGTGTTCGGGCTGGGCATGGGGCTGACCCTGCTGTTCGCCTTCGGGCTGCCGCCGGTGCTGCAGCTGGCGCGGGTGCCGCCGCTGCGCGTCATCCGGCGCGACCTGGGCGGGCTCAAGCCCGCGTCGCTGGTCGTGCTGGCCGTGGGGGTGGCCGGCTTCGCCGCGCTGTTGCTGGCCGTGAGCAGCGACCTCAAGCTGGGCCTGATCGCCGTGGGTGGTTTCGCGGGCGCGGTGGCGCTGTTCGCGGGCCTGGCCTGGGGCGCGGTGGCGCTGCTGCGCCGCAGCGTCAATGAAGCCACCGCGCCGCGCTGGCTGGTGCTGGCCACGCGGCAGATCTCCGCCCGGCCGGTGTACGCGGTGGTGCAGGTCAGCAGCCTGGCCGTGGGCCTGCTGGCGCTGGTGCTGCTGGTGCTGCTGCGCACCGACCTCATCGGCAGCTGGCAGCGCGCCACGCCGGCCGATGCGCCCAACCGCTTCGTCATCAACGTCATGCCCGACCAGGCGGATGCGTTCCAGCAGGCGCTGCGCGACGGTGGGGTGCGGCAGTACGACTGGTATCCGATGATCCGGGGCCGCCTGGTGGCCATCAATGGCCGTGAGGTGGCGGTGGACGACTACGCCGACGACCGCGCCAAGCGGCTGGTGGACCGCGAGTTCAACCTCTCCAACGCCGCCGAGGCGCCCGCGCACAACACCATCGTCGCCGGGCGCTGGACGGCCGGCGTCCAGGGGGAGGTCAGCGTGGAGGACGGCATCGCCAAGACCCTGGGCCTCAAGCTCGGCGACACCCTGCGCTTCGACGTGGGCGGCATGCCCAGCGAGGCGCGCATCACCAGCCTGCGCGAGGTGGACTGGGGTTCGCTGCGCGCCAACTTCTTCGTGATGTACACGGCCGCCAGCATGCCGCCCGAGATGCCGGTTACCTACCTGGCGGCCTTCCGCGCGCCGGACGTGTGGCCGCCGCGCGCATCCGCCGCCGCGCATGCGCTGCCTCCGGGTCAGGCCGCCCCCGCGGGCGCGCCGCCCGGCGGTGGCGGCGCCAGCTTCGACAACGCACTGGTGCGCGCCTTCCCCAACATCACCAACGTGGACATGAGCGCCACGCTGGCCCAGGTGCAGAACGTGCTGCGGCAGGTGGTGCGGGCGGTTGAGTTCCTCTTCGGCTTCACGCTGGCCGCCGGGCTGGTGGTGCTGTTCGCCGCCGTCACCGCCACCCGGGAGGAACGCGCCCGCGAATACGCCATCATGCGGGCCGTCGGCGCGCAGGCGCGGCTGCTGCGCCAGGTGCAGCGGGCGGAGCTGGCGGGCGTGGGCCTGCTGGCCGGCTTCCTGGCCAGCAGCGTGGCCGTCGCCGTGGGCTGGGCGCTGGCGCGGTTCGTGTTCGACTTCACCTGGACGGCGCAGCCGTGGGTGCCGCTGGCCGGGGCGGGCGCGGGCGCCGTGCTGGCGCTGGCGGCGGGCTGGTGGGGCATGCGGGACATCCTGCGCCGGCCGGTCATGCAGACGCTGCGCCGCGCGGCCGAGTGACGGCCGGTGATGGCGTTTGCTATTAAAATGGTAGCTGATTGCGCAATGAATACAAGCGCCAGAACCTGTTTTGATCATTGAAACTGCGCCGCTAACCGGGCGGCGCCGGAACGACATGACTGCACCCGACACCCCCGCCGATGCCACCGCAGCGCCCCACGCCGCGACGCCGTTCGAATGGATCGGCGGCGAACCCGCCGTGCACTCGCTGGTCGACCGCTTCTACGACCTGATGGACCTGGAGCCGGCCTACGCCGCGTTGCGCGCCGCGCACGGCAGCACGCTGGCCGATGCCCGCGACAAGCTCTTCTGGTTCCTCTGCGGCTGGCTGGGCGGGCCCGACCACTACCAGAGCCGCTTCGGCCACCCGCGGCTGCGCATGCGCCACATGCCGTTCTCCATCGGCGTGAAGGAGCGCGACGAATGGGTGGCCTGCATGGACCAGGCCATGCAGGAAACGGCCGTGCCCGAGGCGCTGCGCACGCGGCTGAAAGAGAGCTTCATGGGCACGGCCGACTGGATGCGCAACCGGGGCGGCTGACCGCCGCGGGCCTCCGGGGCAGGGGCTGCATGCCGCTGTCACGCGGCCGTCAAACCGCTGTCAACTCCGCTGCCGACACTCGGTGCCTTCCGCCCTCCACGAATGCATCGCATGTCCAGAACGCTCCGCACCGACCGACCCCATCCATCCGCCACCCCGCGCCCGTCGCGGCCCGGCGCCGCCCGCGTGGCCGCGATGGCCGCCATCGGCTGCATCGCCGCCGCCGCGCTGGCAGCCTGCGGCGGCAGTGGCGACGACAACGGCGGCGACGTGGCCGCCCGCCCCGCCAGCGCCACCCTGGCCGTGCTGGAGACGACCGACCTGCACTTCAACGTGCGCAGCTACGACTACTTCAAGCTGGCGGAAGACAAGACCTACGGCTTCGAGCGCACGGCCGCGCTGGTGCGCCAGGCGCGCGCCGAATTCGCCAACACGTTGCTGGTGGACAACGGCGACACCATCCAGGGCACGGCGCTGGCCGACTACGAGGCCGTGGTCAAGCCCATCGCCTGCACCCAGCAGCTGTCGATGTATAAGGCCATGGGCGCGCTGGGCTTTGACGCCGGCACCCTGGGCAACCACGAATTCAACTACGGCCTGCCTTTCCTGAACCAGGTGCTGGGCGGCGGGCTGGACGTCGACGGTGTCGATCCTTCAGCCAAGTGCGCCGGCAACGGCTACCCCATCGCGCTGGCCAACGTGTACAGCAGCAAGACGAAGAAGCCGCTGGTGCAGCCGTATGCGCTGCTCGAGCGCGCGATCAACGCCAGGGACGCGGACGGCAAGGACGTGAAGCTGCCCATCAAGATCGGCGTCATCGGCTTCACCACGCCCGGCATCCTGAATTGGGACAAGCGCTACCTGGAAGGCAAGATCACAACCGAAGGCGCCGTGGAGTCCGCGCAGAAATACGTGCCCGAGCTGCGGGCCAAGGGCGCCGACATCGTCGTCGCGCTGCTGCACGGCGGGCTCGATGCCTCGGCCTACTCGCCCACCATGGAGAACCCGGGCCTGTACCTGTCGAAGGTGTCCGGCATCGACGCCATGGTGATGGGCCACCAGCACAGCGTGTTCCCCGACACCGCCGCCACGCCGGCCTACACGCAGGCCGGGGTGGACAACAAGGCCGGCACCATCAACGGCGTACCGGCCGTCATGGCCAGCTCATGGGGCAAGTCGCTGGGCGTGATCCGCATGGCGCTGAAGTGGGACGGCCGCGCCTGGAGCGTGGACAAGACCGCGACGAAGAGCGAGCTGCGCAACATCCAGGGCAAGAACGCCGCCGGCGCCAATGTGTTCGTGGAGCCCGACGCCAGCATCGCGCCGCTCATCGAGACGCAGCACCAGGCCGCCATCGACTACGTGAAGACGCCCATCGGCACCACCGACTTCCGCATGAGCACGCTGTTCGCCGACGTGGGCGACCCGGGCGCAATCCAGATCGTCAACCAGGCGCAGCAGGCGTACGTGGCCAACTACATCCAGGCCAATCTGCCGCAGTACAGGAGCCTGCCGGTGCTGTCGGTGAGCGCGCCGTTCAAGTCGGGCTTCCAGGGCGGCGCGGACTACACCGACGTGGCCGTGGGCGCGCTCGCCATCAACAACGCGGCCGACCTGTACCTCTACCCCAACACGGTGTATGCGGTGAAGGTGAACGGCGCCGACATCAAGGGCTGGCTGGAGGCCGCCGCCAAGCGCTTCAACCAGATCGACCCGAAGAAGACGGCGGAGCAGCAGTTGATCAGCACCTTTCCGGGCTACAACTTCGACATGTTCACCACGGCTGACGTGCAGTACGAGATCGACGTGACCCAGCCGGTGGGCAGCCGCATCCGGAACCTGCAGTACAAGGGCGCCACCATCAACCCGGCGCAGGATTTCGTCATCGCCACCAACAACTACCGCGCCACCAGCGGCAAGAGCTTCATCGACAAGCTCGACGGCTCGGGCACCATCTGGGCATCGCCCGACGCGAACCGCGACGTGGTGATCGACTACATCCGCAAGAACCCCGCCGTCACCCGCACAGGCAACGGCGCCGCGCGCAGCTGGCGCTTCACCCGCGTCGCGACCGCCGGGCCGGTGGTGTTCAGTTCGGGCGCCAGCGCGCTGGGCGTGGCTCAGGCCGCGGGCCTGGCGGGTGTGTCCGTGCTGGCGGCCGATGACGGCACGGGCAAGGGCACGTCCAAGTACGCGATCGACCTGGCGAAGTGATCGCCTGGCCCGGTGGTGCCCGCGGCCGGCACCGGGGCAGCGAAACGGCGCGCAGGGCCTTGGGGCCTTGCGCGCCGTTTGCTTTGGGGCTGCGGCCTGTGGTCGTCCGTCAGGCCGCGGCTGCGCCCCGCAAAGCCTCCAGATGCCGCACCAGCGCCAGCGGCGTGCGGTCTTCGTACATCGGCCCGATCACCTGCATGCCGATGGGCAGGCCGTCGCTGCCGTGCCCGATGGGCGCCACGGTGGCAGGCAGCCCGGGCAGGGTGGCCACGCTTTGCCAGAACGACTGGGCGCCCAGCAGCTCGGGCCGGCCATCGATCTGCACCGTCGCGGTGGCCCAGTCCATCGCCGGAATGTGCGGATAGGCGGTGCAGCCGAAGGCGGGCAGCAGCAGGGCGTCGAAGCCTTCTTCGAAGAAGCGCCGCCACTGCGCCTGCAGCCTGGCGCGGTGGTCCAGCAGCTGCAGCCATTCGTGCGCCGGCATGCTGGGCGCGCCTGCGGGGGTGCCGCGCGTGAGGTAGGTCATCAGCAGCCGGTGGTAGGTGGTGTGGCTCGCCGCCAGGTCGGGCAGCAGTTCGCTGGTGCCGCGCACCACCGTGCAGCCGCTGGCCTGCAGGTCGTCGGCCACCGCATGCAGGCGGGTCCGGATGTCGCTCGCCACCGCCACGCCGGGGGCGCTGTCGATCAGCAGGCAGCGCGCCTGCTGCACCGGCCGTGCGGGCGGCAGCCTCACTTGCACGGCGCGGGCCTGGGCGCCGATGGGGCCGGCCAGCAGGTCCAGCGCCAGTTCCAGGTCGTGCGTGCTGCGTGCCAGCGGGCCGATCACCGCCAGCTCGTTCTGGGCGCCGGGCGGAAAGCCCGGAAAGTCGTGCCCCGCCCCCGGCAGCAGCCCATGCGTGGGCTTGTGCCCATACACGCCGCAGAAATGCGCCGGCACGCGGATGGAGCCGCCGATGTCGGAGCCCAGCTCCAGCGCCACGAAGCCCGCCGCCAGCGATGCGGCCGCCCCGCCCGAAGACCCGCCCGGCGTGCGCGAGAGGTCGTGCGGGTTGCCAGTGCGGCCGTGGATGGGGTTGGCGCTCTGCCAGTCGCCCAGCGCCACGGGCACGTTGGTCTTGCCCAGCAGCACGGCGCCGGCCGCCTTCAGGCGCTGCACGGCCACCGCATCGGCCTGGGCGACGAAGCCGCGCGCATGCTCGAAGCCCCAGGTGGTGGGCAGGCCGGCCACGTTGAACGATTCCTTGACGGTGATGGGCACGCCCAGCAGCGGGCGGCGCTCGCCAAGCGCCAGCGCCGCGTCGGCCGCGCTGGCCTGCGCGCGGGCACGGGCGAAGTCGCGCACCACCACGGCGTTGATGGCGCCGTCCCGCGCCTCGATGCGGGCGATGGCGGCATCGCACAAGGCAAGGGCCGTGGTGTCGCCCCGGGCGAGGGCCGCGGCCTGGTCGCTGGCGGTGCCGTCCAGCAGGGGATCGAGCAGCAGTGCATTGGTCATGGGGTGTAGTGGTGTGCGGGGGGCGTCCACCGGTTGGCGGTTTGCATGTCAAAAATGATAGCTGCATGCCCTTGACTTGATTGGACTGCAGCCGAACTGGATACGGAAATGTCAGCCGTCCGTGCGCCGCCGCCCCGGCTGCAGCAGCACCACCAGCGCCCCGGCGCCGCCTTCGGCCGGGCGGGCCTGCACGAAGGCCAGCACCTCCTTCTTCTGCACCAGCCAGCGCTGCACCCGGCCCTTGAGCACCGGCGTCTTGCCGGGCGATCCCAGCCCCTTGCCATGCACCACCCGCACGCAGCGCAGCCCGGTGCGGTGCGCCACGCGCACGAATTCGCCCAGCGCCTCGCGGGCCTCGTCGGTGCGCAGGCCGTGCAGGTCCAGCTGGCGCTGGATGCTCCAGTGCCCGGCGCGCAGCCGCTCGGTCACGTCCTGGCCGATGCCGGGGCGGCGAAAGCTCAGCTGGTCGTCCACGTCCAGCAGGGTGGTCACGTCGAACTCGTCGCTGATGGATTCGAGCAGCACCCGCTCCTCGTCCAGCGCCCGCTGCACCGGCAGCGGCTCGGGCGGCTCGGGCGTGTGCCAGCGGCGCTCTTGCGTGCCCCGCAGCGCCTGCACCGGGCCGACCGCGTCCTGGAACAGCATGCGTTCGGCCCGGGTGCGCCGGGCGGCCTCCTGCTGCTGGCGCAGGCGCTCGGCCTCGCGCGCGGCGGCCTCGGCCAGCGCCTGGCGCAGTGGCTGCAGATCCTTCAGGGAGCGGGCTTTGAGCGGGGCGGTCATGGAGATGACGGTTGTACCCGAACCGTGCCGGGGGCGGCCGGCAGAAGCCGAGTAACCGGAGGGGCTGCGCGGCTGCAGGGTTGCGGCCCGCGGGGCAGGGTCGCCGGGGCGGGGGTCGGGGCAGGACCTCCTGCCGCAGGCCGGAGCGCTACACCCAGAGGTCGTTCGGCGCCGTGCGCTCTCCGCCACGGTCGCCCGTGTTGACCACGCCGCGCGGCTCCACCAGCATGAGCCTGACATCGCCCTCCGCACATGGCCGGTGTGGCGTGCCGCGCGGCACTACGAACATTTCTCCGGCTTGCAACTGCACAGGGCCTTGCGGCAGGTCGATGCGCAAGCGGCCCTGCACGACGATGAAGGCTTCATCGGTATCGGCGTGCTGGTGCCAGACGAAGTCTCCTTCGATGCGGGCGAGCTTGAACTGGTAGTCGTTCATCTCTGCCACCACGCGGGGCTGCCACTGCGCGTCGATGAGGGAGAACTTGTGTGCGAGGTTGATGGCGGTGGGGCGGGGTCCGGTCGGTTGCATGGGGGCCTTGCTGGCGTCGAGTGAAACAAGCGCTCAGCTTCGGGGATGCCGGCGCTGGCGTCTTGCACGATCGTGCAGAGGCGCTGCGGCCGGGTTCGTTCAGCCTGGGGCGGCGGGTTGGAACACACCGGCCAGGGACTGCATGCGAGCCCAGCGCGCCGGCGGCATGCCGAAGGCCTGGGTGAAGTGCCGCGTCATGTGGCTCTGGTCGAAGAAGCCGGTGGCCAGGGCGGCCTCCGCGGCCGGGGTGCCCTGGACGATCAGGGCCCGCACCCGGTCCAGCCGCCGCAACACGCCGTAGCGATAGGGGCTGGTGCCGTAGAGCGCCCGGAAGTCGCGCGAGAGGCGCCAGCGGTCCTGCCCGCTGGCCCGCTCCAGGTCGGCCAGGGTGAGCGTCTCGGTCGTATCAAGGTGGTCGTGCAGGTATTGGCGGGCGCGCTCGGCGGCCTGCCAGTCGCACAGCCGTCGCCGGCCGCGGGTGGGTGCGTGCGCCACGGCGCTGAGCGCCCGGGCCAGGTCGAACAGCGCGTCTTCTTCCTGCAGCGGCGCGAGCGGGCCGTCCAGGCCGTGCAGCAAAGTGTCCAGCGGGGCCGCCAGGCGCGGGTCTGCGGTGATTCCGCCCGCAACGAAAGGCAGCGGCCGACCTCCCAGCATGGGCTGCAGCAGCGCGGGCGGCACGTACACCATGCGGTAGCGAAAGCCCTCGCCGGTGCCGGCGTGCCCGTCGTGCAACTCGTCCGGATGCAGCACGATGCTCTGGCCGGGCAGGCTGTGGCGGTGTTCACGGCCGTAACGAAAGCTCTGCACGCCCGCCAGCGTGCGGCCGATGGCGTAGGTGTCGTGCCGGTGCGGCGCATAGCCGTGGCTCCGGAAGTAGGCCTCGATACGGGGCAGGCCGGTTTGGGTGGCGGCATGCCTCACCCAGTCCTGCGGTTGCGGCAGCGCAGTCATGGTGGGGCCTGTGTCGCGCTGCGGGCCGGCAGATAATCGGCCGCGATGAACTGCGTCACCTGCGCTGGGTTGAAGTTGTCGTCGCTCACGAACACGATCACCCGGCCGCCGCCGGGCAGCGGCGGGCCCCAGGCCATGCCCTCCAGGTTGTCGAGGGTGCCGGCGCCCAGCGTGGCCAGGTCGGCCACCAGGGTCTTGGGTGCGGGCGTGTGGTTGCCGGGGCGCAGGGTCGGCAGGGCCAGGGTGTCGGTGCCCGCGCGCGTGTCGATGCGGTAGAGCCGCGCATCGAAGCCCGCGCCCGCGCTGTAGCTGCGCTCCAGCACCAGCAGGTGGTAGGGGCCGTCGTGCAGGATCTCGCTCACCCCGCTCAGCTGCGGCCCCACGGGGACGCGCCGGGCGTGGGCGACCGGGTCCGGCACATAGGCGATCTGGCGCAGCGGCCGGCCCGTGGCCAAGTCCAGCGCGGTGATGCGCAGCGGGCCGCCCGGCGCCGCCACGGTCGGGGCGGGGCCGTCCTGCAGGCAGGCCATTTCCATCGCCAGCCACGCGGTGGCGCCATCCGGCGAGAGCGCCAGTCCTTCCAGCGTGGCGTTAGCGCGCGGGCCCTGCCCTTGCGACCGGCGGGGCGTAAAGGCGTCCGGCAGGGGAATGTCGCGCACGGCGCTGCCGTCCAGCCGGCTTTCGCGCAGTTGCGGGCCGAAGCCGCGCGCGAAGTCGCCCTCGCTGGTCCAGAGGAACCGATCGCCGCCGGGCAGCCAGCGCACCGCCTCGGCGTCGGGCACGTCGATGCCCGGCACCGGCCGGCGGGCCGACGGGAACACCGCGCCGCTGGCATGGCGCAGGGCCACCATGCCTTCGATGCGCGGCACCTGCAACCCCTGCGGGCCGTAGCGCAGGGTGGCGGTGTAGATGCGCGCCGGCTGCAGCGCCGAGCGGTCGTCGCTGATCAGCAGCCATCGGTCATGGGCCGGGTCGTAGTCGATGCCGGAGATGCCGCCGAAGGTGCTGCCCAGCATTTCGATGCCGGGGGCGATCTCGGCGGTGCCGATGAGGCGCAGCGCGGGCCGGTGTGGTGGCGGCGCCGTGGCGGTGCCGGCGGGGGAGGGCGCCAGGGGCGCGCAGGCCGTCAGCGTCAGCGTCAGCGCCAGCAGCACGGCGCACGCTGGCCCCCGGGCGGGCCGCATCGGGGTGCGGCAGCCGCAGGTCACATCAGCCCTTCCTCGGCCATCGACAGGGCCGCCCCGGGCGCGACGATGACGTGGTCGAGCACGCGCACGTCGACGAGGGCCAGCGTCGTCTTGAGCGTGCGGGTCAGCGCCTCGTCGGCCCGGCTGGGCTGCACGCTGCCACTCGGATGGTTGTGCGCCAGCACCACGGCGGCGGCATGGTGGTGCAGCGCGCGCAGCACCACCTCGCGCGGGTAGACGGAGGTCTGCGTGAGCGTGCCGCGAAAGAGCTCTTCGAGCGCGATGAGCCGGTTCTGGCTGTCGAGGAACAGCACGGCGAACACCTCGTGCGCCTTGGCCGCCAGGTGCAGCTGCAGGTACTGCTTGACGGCGCCGGGCGAGCCGAACACCTCGCGCTCGCGCAACTGCTGGGCGAGCGCCCGGCGCGCCAGCTCCAGCACCGCCACCAGTTCGGCGCGCTTGGCGGGGCCCAGGCCCTTGATGCGGCGCAGGTCGTCGGCGCTGGCGTGCAGCAGGCCGGCGATGCCGCCGAAGCCGCCCGAGCCCGCCGGCCCCGGTGGGGAGAGCAGCTCCTCGGCCATCTGCAGCACGCCCTTGCCCTGGATGCCGGTGCGCAGCAGGATGGCCAGCAGCTCGGCGTCCGCCAGGGCCGCGGGGCCGCGCGCCAGCAGTTTCTCGCGGGGCTGCGAGTCGATGGGCAGGTCTTTGATGGCCATGGGGGATTGCCCGGTTTCCTACAATGGCGGCAGTTTATCGAGACCTGCCCCATGACCTTCGCCGCCTCCCCGTCCACCGCCGCGCCCACCGTGCAGGCAGGATCTTTCCTTACCCTGCACTACCGCCTGGCCGGGCCGGCGGGGGACGTGATCAACACCTTCGGCGGCAAGCCGGCCACGCTGTCGCTGGGCGCCGGCGAGCTGTCGCCCGCCATGGAGCAACGCCTGGTCGGCCTGCCCGAAGGCACGCGCAGCACCTTCGAGCTGCCCGCCGGCGAAGCCTTCGGCGAGCGCAACCCCGACATGCAGCAGTGGGTGGCCGCCAAGCTGATGGCCGAGCTGGGCGACCCGGACGAGCGCTATGCCGTCGGCGACGTGGTGCAGTTCCCCACGCCCGACGGGCTGGGCAGCTATGCCGGCGTGGTGCTCGCGGTGCGTGAAGACGGCGCCGTGCGCTTCGACTTCAACCACCCGCTCGCAGGCCAGCCGGTGACCTTCGAGGTCGAACTGATCGGGGTGCTCTGACGCCATGGCCGAGCAGCAGATCCAGGAAATCATCCTCGCCGAGCCGCGCGGCTTTTGCGCCGGCGTGGACCGCGCCATCGAGATCGTCGAGCGCGCCCTGCAGAAGTTCGGCGCGCCGATCTACGTGCGCCACGAGATCGTGCACAACACCTACGTGGTCAACGACCTCAAGGCCAAGGGCGCGATCTTCATCGAGGAGCTCTCGGACGTGCCCCCCGGCGCGACGCTGGTCTTCAGCGCCCACGGGGTGAGCCGCGCGGTGCAGGAAGAAGCCAAGGCACGCGGCTTCTCGATCTTCGACGCGACCTGCCCCCTGGTGACCAAGGTCCACGTCGAGGTCGCCAAGCTGGCCCGGGAAGGCTACGAATTCATCATGATCGGCCACAAGGGCCACCCCGAGGTCGAGGGCACCATGGGCCAGCTGGACCACGGCATCCACCTCGTGGAAGACGTCGAAGGCGTGCAGCGCGTGCAGCCGGCGCAGACCGAGAAGCTGGCCGTGGTCACCCAGACCACGCTGAGCGTGGACGATGCCGCCGAGATCACCGCCGCCGTCCGCGCCCGCTTCCCGCAGGTGCGCGAGCCCAAGCAGCAGGACATCTGCTATGCCACGCAGAACCGGCAGGACGCCGTGAAGGTGCTGAGCGGGCAGGTGGAGCTGGTCATCGTGGTGGGCAGCCCGACCAGCTCCAACAGCAACCGGCTGCGCGAGCTGGCGGCCCGCCTGGGCACGGCCGCCTACATGGTGGACAGCGCGGCCGAGTTGCAGACCGAGTGGTTCGCTGGCGTCACGCGCGTGGGCCTCACGGCCGGTGCCTCGGCGCCGGAGATCCTGGTGCGCGAGGTGATCGACCGCATCCGCGCGCTGGGGGCGGTGTCGGTGCGCAAGATGGACGGCATCGAGGAATCGATCAAGTTCCCGCTGCCCAAGGGCCTGAAGATCGACGCGGCGACGGGGCTGGAGATCCGGGAGCGCACGCCGGAGACCGGGTCTGCGGCGCATTGATGGCTCATTTGCTGTAAAAATAATAGCTGCATGCGTCCATGCAGCAAGCGCTGCGGCATGTTTTGACTGATATTTGCGGAGGGCGGGGCGCCGTCCGACCCCCTGCACCCGCAGACGGATGACCCTGCGGGGCGTCGGATTTCTTACAATTTGCGCTTGTCTGACTCCGAGGAAGCCCGCGCTTCCCGCTTATGGAAATCGCAATACTGTTCGCCCTCATCCTCCTGAATGGCCTTTTCGCCATGTCGGAGCTGGCTCTGGTCTCGGCCCGCAAGACCCGGCTGCAAAAGCTGATCGATGAGGGCGATAGCGGCGCACTGGCCGCCGTGAAGCTGGGGGAAGACCCCACCCGTTTCCTCTCCACCATCCAGATCGGCATCACGTCGATCGGCGTGCTCAACGGTATCGTCGGCGAGGCCGCGCTGGCCGCGCCACTGGGCGAATGGCTGCGCACGCTCGGCCTGTCCGAAAAGGCCGCGGGCTACACGGCCACCGGCGCGGTGGTGGTGGTGATCACCTACTTCTCCATCGTCG
This sequence comes from Acidovorax sp. FG27, assembly GCF_040365715.1. Taxonomy (NCBI): domain Bacteria; kingdom Pseudomonadati; phylum Pseudomonadota; class Betaproteobacteria; order Burkholderiales; family Comamonadaceae; genus Acidovorax; species Acidovorax sp. FG27. The sequence continues at coordinate 50,623 of NZ_BAABVY010000014.1, read as the reverse complement.
TGGGCGAACTGGTGCCCAAGCGCCTGGGCCAGAGCTACCCCGAGACGCTGGCCCGCCTGGTGGCCCGCCCCATCAACTGGCTGGCCCTGGCGACCAAGCCGTTCGTGCGCCTGCTGTCCGTCTCCACCCAGGCGCTGCTGCGCCTGTTGGGCGTGAAGGAAAACAGTGCCAGCGCCGTGACCGAGGCCGAGATCCACGCCGTGCTGGCCGAGGGCACGAGTGCCGGCGTGATCGAGTCGCACGAGCACCAGATGGTGCGCAACGTCTTCCGCCTGGACGACCGCCAGATCGGCTCGCTGATGGTGCCCCGCGCCGACGTGATCTACCTGGACGTGGACGAGCCCTTCGAGGAGAACCTGCGCCGCATCGAGGAATCGGACCACGCCCGCTTCCCCGTGGTGCGCGGCGGCATGGAGAACATCCTGGGCGTGCTGAACGCACGCCAGTGGCTGTCGCGCACCCTGCGCGAAGGCCAGGGCGTGCTGGTGGGCGATGCGCAGACGCACGGCCGCGACCTGGCCCGCCAGACGCTGCAGACGGCGCTCTACGTGCCGGAGACTATCACCGGCATGGAGCTGCTCGACAACTTCCGCCAGTCCGACCTGCACATGGCGTTCGTGATCGACGAGTACGGCGAGGTGCAGGGCATCGTCACGCTGCAGGACCTTATCGAGGCCATCACCGGCGAATTCCACGCCCGCGATCCGGAAACCTCCTGGGCCGTGCAGCGCGAGGACGGCAGCTGGCTGCTGGATGGCCACATTCCGGTGCCCGAGCTGAAGGACCGCCTGGACTTGGATTCGGTGCCCGAGGAAGAGCGTGGCCGCTATCACACGCTGAGCGGCATGGTGATGCTGCTGACCGGCAAGCTGCCCAAGGTGACCGACACCGTGCAGTGGGAAGGCTGGCAGTTCGAAGTGGTCGACATGGATGGCAAGACCATCGACAAGGTGTTGGCCAGCCCGCTGCCGACGGTGGAAATCGCCGAGAACTCGCTGGCGCTGACCGACTGACCGGCTGACCGGCTGACCGGCTGGCCGCAGCGGCGAGGCCTGGGCGCCCGGTCCATGCGCCGGCTGCCCGGCGGTGTTCAGCTCCAGAGATCGAGCGGCGGATCGGCCGCCACGGCGCGCAGGATGTCGGTGCGCGAGATGAAGCCGCTGAGGTGGCCGTACTCGTCGGTCACCGGCAGGCCGGGCAGGCCCGTCTCCAGCAGCACGCCCGCCACGCGGCGCAAGTCGGTCTCAGGCGACACGGTCGGCACCGGGCTTACCATCACCTCGCGCACGGGGCGCCGGGCCAGGGCGATGGCATCCTTCACCGCGCCGGGCTCCGGCAGCAGATCGAGCGGGGCCATGTCGGCCCGCAGCAGAAGGCCCACCACCTGACCCTGGTCGTTGAGCACCGGCGCCTGTGCCACGTGCTGCTCCGCCATCGTCTGCCAGGCATCGTTGACCCGCACATCGGGCGGCACGGTGTGCGCATCCGCGCTCATCACGTCCTTCACGCGAGACAGCGGCTGGCGGGGCTCCTGCGGGCCCTGCTCCGTCTGCACGTACGCGGCCACGGCCTGCGCCAGCATGCCGATGGGCGGCGCGCCCGGGGCGGGCGGCGATGCGGCGGCCGGTGGCGGCGGCACAGGCATTTCCGGCACGGGCTCGTCCACCTCACGGGTGCGCAGCGCCTGCGGGCGCTGCACCCGGCGCACGGGCGCCACCTGGCCCAGCTTGTCCGGGCCACCCCGATACATCTGGCCCGTGGTCCCGAAGACATAGAACATGGCATACCTCCCGGTTGGCGAACACAAGGCGTTCGCCACTGCAAGCGCCTTCACCATGTTATCGGCCGGCAGCGTCGGCACTGCAGGACGGCTGTGTATCCGCTTGTGCGCCACGTCCGCACGCTGGCGGTGGTCTTCTAAACTGCCGGGTTGCCCGCCGCCCGGTACCGAGGGCGGCAACCGAATCCGAAAGACGACCGAATGATTGACCGACCCACCATCGACGACGCCCGACGGCGGCTGGCCGAACACCCCGACTTCCTGCGCACCACGCCGCTCTGGCGGCTCAGCGGCGCGGCACTGGGCGTGCCCTGCAAGGAGGTGTGGCTGAAGCTGGAGCACCTGCAGACTGGCGGCAGCTTCAAGGCGCGCGGCATGATGAACCGGCTGGCGTCGCACCGACTGCCCGAGAGCGGCGTGATCATCGCTTCGGGCGGCAATGCCGGCATCGCCACCGCCGCTGCCGCCCAGGCGCTGGGCGTGCGCTGCGAGGTCTATGTGCCGCAGGTGTCGCCCGAGGCCAAGCGCGCCCGCCTGCGCGAGCTGGGCGCCGAGGTCATGGTGCATGGCGCCGCCTATTCCGAGGCGCTGCAGGCCTGCCTGGAGCGGCAGCAGGCCAGCGGCGCGCTGCTGACCCACGCCTACGACCAGCCCGAGGTGGTGGCCGGCGCGGGCACCCTGGCGCTGGAGATCGAGGAGCAGGGCGGCGGCCTGCCCGACACGCTGCTGGTCAGTGTGGGCGGGGGCGGACTCATCGGCGGCGTGGCCGCCTGGGTGGACAGCCGGGCCCGCGTGGTGGCGCTGGAGCCCGAACGCGCCCCCACGCTGCACAGCGCGCGCGCGGCCGGCCGACCGGTCGACGTGGAGGTGGGCGGCGTGGCGGCCGATTCGCTGGGCGCGCGCCGCATCGGCGACATCGCGTGGCAGGTGGCTCAGCAGCACGTGCACGACGCCCTGCTACTGACGGACGACTCCATCCGCGCGGCGCAGCGCTGGCTGTGGCGCGAGCTCAAGCTGGCCGTGGAGCCGGCTGCCGCGCTGGGCCTGGCCGCGCTGCAAAGCGGCGCCTATCGGCCGCGCGCGGACGAAACCGTGGCGCTGATCCTGTGCGGGGCCAACTGCGATCCGGCTTCCGTGGCCTGACGCGGGCCGTGGCCGCATCCTCCGGCCGCCGCCGTGATCGTCTGCGGCGGGAAGCAGCCGGCCCCGCCGAACCGGCCCCGGCGGGCACGGCGGCGGCGCGCCCCTAAAATCGCGGGCTATGCTCGACATCCTCCTTCTCCGCAAAGACCTCGACTCCGCCATCGCGCGGCTGGAAACCCGCAAGCAACCCCAGGCGTTTCTGAACGTGCCGGCCTTCCAGTCCCTGGAGACCGAGCGCAAGACGCTGCAGACGCGCACCGAGGAACTGCAGTCGCAGCGCAACCAGCTGTCCAAGCAGGTCGGCATGCTGATCAGCCGCGGCGACAAGGACGGCGCCGAAGCCGCCAAGGCCCAGGTGGGGGCGCTGAAGGTGGAGCTGGATCAGTCCGCCACCCGCCTGGAGCAGATCCAGGCCGAATTGCAGGCCATGCTGGTCGCCGTGCCCAACCTGCCGCACGCCAGCGTGCCGGTCGGCCAGGACGAGCATGGCAACGTCGAGGTGCGCCGCTGGGGCACGCCCGCCACCTTCGACTTCGCCGTCAAGGACCATGTGGACGTCGGCACCCCGCTGGGCCTGGATTTCGACATGGGCGTGAAGCTGTCGGGCTCGCGCTTCACCGTCATGAAGGGTGGCATCGCCCGCCTGCACCGCGCGCTCGCCCAGTTCATGCTGGACGTGCAGACCACCGAGCACGGTTACACCGAGTGCTACGTGCCCTACGCCGTCAACGTCGACTCGCTCAAGGGCACGGGCCAGCTGCCCAAGTTCGAAGGCGACCTGTTCGCCGCCAAGAAAGGCGGGCAGGAGGGGGAACCCGTGCCCGACAACGCGGCGCTCTATCTCATCCCCACCAGCGAAGTGCCGCTGACCAACTTCGTGCGCGACGTGGTCGTGCCCGAGGCCGAATTGCCCGTCAAGCTGACGGCCCATACGCCGTGCTTCCGGTCCGAGGCGGGCAGCTACGGCCGCGACACCCGCGGCATGATCCGCCAGCACCAGTTCGACAAGGTCGAGATGGTGCAGATCGTGCACCCCGACAAGAGCTACGACGCGCTGGAAGAGATGACCGCGCACGCCGAGACCGTACTGCAAAAGCTCGGCCTGCCCTACCGGGTCATGCTGCTGTGCACCGGCGACATGGGCTTCGGTGCCGCCAAGACCTACGACCTGGAAGTGTGGCTGCCCGCGCAGAACACCTACCGCGAGATCAGCTCGGTCAGCAACTGCGAGGCCTTCCAGGCGCGCCGCCTGCAGGCCCGTTTCAAGAACGCGCAGGGCAAGAACGAGCTGCTGCACACCCTGAACGGCTCGGGCCTGGCCGTGGGCCGCACCCTGGTCGCCGTGCTGGAGAACTACCAGCAGGCCGATGGCAGCGTGGTGATTCCGGAAGTGCTGCGCCCTTACCTGGGCGGGTTGAGCGTGCTGGCGGCTTGAGCCGCGCCTGCGAGCCCAGGAATATTGATCGGCGCATCGCCGGGAAGGTGAAGGAAGACATGAAACTGAACGTCGGCTGCGGCAGGAACATCCTGGAGGGTTGGATCAACCTGGACAGCCAGGCACTGCCCGGCGTGAACATCGTGGCGGACCTGAACACGTGCGCCACCACGCCATTGCCTCTGGCCGATGACAGCGTGGAAGAGTTTCTGCTCTCCCACGTGATGGAGCACATCCCCAACGTGCTGCCGATGATGCAGGAGCTGTACCGTGCCGCACGGCCCGACGCCCGCATGGTGGTGCGGGTGCCGCACGGCGCCAGCGACGACGCATTCGAAGACCCGACCCACGTGCGCCAGCTGTTCCATGGCTCTTTCGGGTATTTTTCACAGCCCTACTACTGGCGCGCCGACTACGGCTACCGCGGCGACTGGATCACCGATCGCATCGAGCTCACCGTCGCGCAGCCCTTGCGGGCCTTGCCGCAGGACCAGATCTGGCAGGCCGTCCAAAGCCAGCGCAACTCGGTGGTGGAAATGGTGGCCTACCTGCGCCCGGTGAAACCTGCACGCGCGCCGCTGCGGGAACTGCAGAACCAGCCCCAGATCGTTCTGGTCTGAACCCCGGGGACGCTTCTTTTTCCATGGCTTCCTCGCTGGTTTGCAGGGGAGGGGAGCGCCTCTATAAAGCCGGAGGTTGCCGTCCGACCGGCAGGCCGAATCGCCAATGGCAATGTAATGGCAATGGTTTAATGCCACGTTGACCCGGCGAGACACGAGACACCCATGCGCAGCATCTTTCATTTGGCCTACAACGTCCGCGACCTGGACGAAGCCCGGCGCTTCTACGGGCAGGTCCTCGGCTGCGCCGAAGGCCGCAGCACCGACACCTGGGTCGACTTCGACTTCTTCGGCCATCAGATATCCCTGCACCTGGGCGAGCCCTTCGCCACGGCGCGCACGGGGCACGTGGGCAACGTCCTCGTTCCCATGCCCCACCTGGGGCTGGTGTTGGAGCTTGCGGACTGGCAAGCACTTGCAGGCCGGCTGCAAGCCGCAGGCACGGAATTCGTGCTGGAGCCGCAAGTCCGCTTCGAAGGCCAGCCCGGCGAGCAATGGACGATGTTCTTCACCGACCCTTTCGGCAATCCCATCGAGATCAAGGGCTTTCGCAGCCTCGGCGACTTGTACAAGACCGCGTGAGGCGGCGTTAGGAGAGACGGCTGGGCTGGGGAGATTGCGGCCGCAGCGGATGCTGCCCTTGGCATTCCTGCAGTACGCCGCCGCATGACTATCCCATCCGATCCGCCTTGGGTTTCTCGGCACTGCGCGAGGGCGGCAATTCCAAGAATTTGGCGTTGTGTCGGCGTTTAGGCCCGCCGAGATCCTGCTAGAATTGCAGCTTCGACACACAGGAGAGGTGGCAGAGTGGTCGAATGTACCTGACTCGAAATCAGGCGTAGTAGCAATACTACCGTGGGTTCGAATCCCACCCTCTCCGCCATAATGGAAAAAGCCTTGTAAATCAACGATTTACAGGGCTTTTTGCTTTTTGCGGTCGGTAGCAGTTCGGGTAGCGAGCATCGCTCTAACTTGTGCGAGGACCCGGTTTCGAGCGGGTGTTCGTCATCTGTGCCGCTTGCGCAACAGCGTGTTAATGACAAAGCAGCAACCTACCCCGCTGCGCATCCATCTGCAGCCAGCGCATGCGCCAGGTGCCTGGCCGCCTTGACGCTCACCCCCTTGCCGGTGATAGCCAGCGCTGGGGGCTGCATCAACATCCGCTCGAAGACTGCCTTCACCTCGTCAGGGCGGATGTCACCAATCAGGGCGATGGTTTCGTCTAGCGATGCGATGGTGCCGTGCGCGAAGAGGTCTTCTACCGCCCGTTCCATCGTGGCGAAGGGGCGTTCGCTGGACCGCACGCAGGACACGGTCAGCTGGTTCTTCGCCCGTTCGAGGTGAACGGGGTCGATGGCGGTGGCCTGGGCGCGGAGCAGCTGGCCCGTGACCCGAACCAGTTCCTCGACCTTGTCCGGGGTGGTGACCGCATGCACGATGAAGTTGAGCCAGGCGTCTCCGCGGTCGAGCGTGGCGTCGGCCGTGTAGGCCAGGCCCAGCCGCTCGCGCACGGTATCGACCAGGGGGGAGGACATGCCGCCGCCGAACAGGTGGGTGGCCAGGGCTGCGGTCAGGCGCAGGCGCTCAGGCGGGATGCCGATGGCATCGGGTACCTGCGATTCGATGGGGTAGGCGATGTTCAGAAACACCTGCGACACCTGGGAGAATCGCCGCGCGACGGCCTGGCCGACATGGGGCGCCGGCATGGGAGGCTGCGAGGCCGAGACGCCTGCAGGGGATTCGGGCATGGCCGAGAAGAGGTCTTCTGCGCGCCGCATCCAGGCATCCACATCGAAATTGCCGGCGGCCGCCACGATGGTGTTGCGGGCCACGTAGTGCCGTTGAACGTGCCGCAGCAGGTCATCGCGTGTGAAGCGCTCGATGTTCTCCACCGTGCCGATCACTGGCATGCCCATGGGATGGCCGCCCCACAGCGCACGGTCCAGCAGATCGCTGGAGCTGTCTTCCGGGTCTTCGTCGTACTCGATCGCCTCCTGCCGGATCACTTCCAGCTCGCGCTGCAATTCGGTCTCGGGGAACGTGCTGTGCAGCACGATGTCCGCCGTCATGCCGAGCAGCTGCAGCGCGTGCTGGCCCAGGCCGGTCATGAAGTAGCCGGTGCTGTCCTTGCCGGTATAGGCATTCACGTCCGCGCCCAGCCGCTCCGCATCCAGGTTGATCGCCTGCACCGAGCGGTTGGTCGTGCCCTTGAACGCCATGTGTTCCAGCACGTGGCTGATGCCGTTGGTGGCCGGTGTCTCGTCACGCGAGCCGACGCGCAGGAAGACGCCGACGCTCGCGCTCTGCACGTGGGGCATGGGCAGGGCCAGCAGGCGCACGCCGTTGGAAAGAACATGGAGGTGGAAGGCGCGGGGCATCGTGATGGCTTGGGCAGTGAGCTGCGCAGGATGGTGGGGTGACAGGTACAGTGGGGTGGCAAGGCGGGCGAACGGGCCGGACCGGCTGCCGTCTCATCCGCCCTGCCGCCGGACTGACGGTACCGCAAGTCTATGCAGGCCTCGGATCCCGATGGATCCGGTGCGGCCCACAACCCCCTATCGACGATGACCCCCACGCTTCTCACGATCAGTCTCCAAGGCCGAAGTACCAAGGCCGACGTGCTTCACGCCTTGGGCGAGGCGCTGCAGCTGGGCGGGCCTGATGGAAACCATGCCGTGCGCGAGGGTGGGCAGTCCGGCTGGGGTATGAACTGGGACGCCTTGTTCGACTGCCTGCTCAACCTGCATGCTGGCGGCATCTGGGGCACCAGCCCGGCCATCCGGTTCCCGCTGCGGCTCGTCGTGACCGACGCACGGGAGCTTGCGCAGCACAGCCCGCAGGCCTTCGCCACCCTGATCGACGTGCTGGAGCAGACCCGGGAGACTTATGCCCACACCGGCCGTGCCTTTGCATTCGTCGTTCGCGAGTAAGTGGGTGCCTGCTGACGGTGCAGTCGCCGTGGGCTGAGGGCAGCCAGCCGCGGGGCCCGTGCCGCCCCCGGTCACCCCTGCAGCAGCACCAGCCCGGGCGGCAGTCCGTCGCCCATCACCCGCTGCTGGTCCGCGGCATCCAGGACCGTCACCTCCCGCACCATCGCGATCCAGCTCGCCTTGGCCTGGCCCGCATCCAGCTGCCTGGCCACGTCATCGCGAAGGTCCTCCGGCAGGTCACGCGCCCGGTCGCCCGTGGTCTGGGCGATCTGGGCGATTGCGAAGGCCGCGGCTTCATGCCGGTGCCACTCCGGAGCGATGTCGATCATGGCGGCCAGCCAGCCTTGCGCCGTGGCGGGCGGCAGCACATGGTGCGCGCTGGCATACAGCGGCTGGCGCGCGCCCAGGCGGCCCAGTGCCCACCAGAGTTCGGCCGCAGGGCGCGGCGTTAGCCGCAGCCGCTGCAGCAGCCAGCCGCCGAACCGCGTCTTGTCGGCCAGCGCAATGCGCTCGAAAGAAGCCGCCATGCGCAGCAGTTCGTCCGGCGCCTGCATGGCCGGGCCGTCGGGGGCCGGAATGTCGGTGCCGCCGGGCGGCTGCAGGTAGTAGGCAATGACGTCGTAGACCATCTGCTGCGCCTCGGCGTCCAGGCCGCCCGCGATGCGGCGCCAGAGAGTCCACCACTCGGACCATTGCTGGCTGTCGTCGCTGTGGGCGATGCCGGGGCCGAACAGCTCCCACATCTGCTGCATACGCCAAGCGTCGAGCGGATCGCCGAAGCCGGGGCGCAGGGTGAAGCCGACGAGGTTGAACCAGGTGCGCTCGTGCTGGGCCGAGCGGCGGCGGCGTTTGGCCCCCTGCAGCAGGGCGCCGAATAGTGTGCGCAGCAACGGGGCGGGCCAGGTGGCACGGTCGCCGAGCAGGCGCTCCAGCGTGGCGCGCAGCTGGCGCACTTCCTTCGCGTCCACGCCTTGCTGCTTCTTGCCGCCGTAGACGCGGTCGATGGCGGCAAGGGCTTCAGGCAGGCGCGGGTGGGCGGCCGCGGCAGGAGCGGCGCCTGCTGCGGCACTCGCGCCGTCGCCTGCAGGCTCGGCCTGCGCCGCCGCATCGCCGCGCAGCTGGAATTCGAGTTGCCACCGCTGGGGCGGCAGGGCGTGTGCTTCAGTGCCCTCGCCGTGCGCATTCATGGCGACGCAGTGCATTTCCAGCGTGCCGACGTCGGTGATCCGGGCTTCGAGCTGCACCTCGACCTGGGCCGCACCGGCGGCACGGCCACCCGCCTGCGTGGTGGGCAGCACGGTGGCGATGGGCGGCAGGCGCTGCAGGCCCTCGTCGCTGCCCCGCAGGGTGACGACGTCCCCGGCCCGGTCGTGGCGATCGGCGGCGCTGGTGATCAGATTGAAGCGCACCGGGCGGCTCAGGCGCAGGCGGAAGCGCCGGTCCGCGAGCCGCACCGTCTCGCCTTCGGGGGTGCCGTGCGGCAGCACGCAGACACCCAGCTCGCCGCCCAGCGCGAGGTAGTAGGCGCGGGCCGCGCTGCTGCGGATGCGGGGCGCGCTGCCGGCGCGAGCCATGGCGTAGGCGACGGCGCCGCGCGCGACGGCGGCGTCGAGGCGGGGTTCACCCACCTCCAGCAGCCGGATGGGCGGAGCGCCGGCCGGCTGCCAGGCGCGCAGGGTGGCGAGCAGGCGCTCGCGCAGGGCCTGGGCATGGAAGACGCCGCCGTTGAGCAGCACGGTGTCGGGCAGGGCGCCGCCCTGGCGCCGCAGGAAGGCGGCGATGTGGCGGGTGATGGCGGCGTCGTGGGCGTAGGGCAGGCCGAATTCGACGAGGGCGCTGCGGGCGCGCACCGGCTGCGCATCCGCCGCGACCTGCGGGAAGAAGCCTTCCACCAGCAGCCGGTCCACATCGGCGCGGGTGAGAGTGGCGGAGCGCGCTCCGCCGATCAGCCGGCTGCCGCTGCCCTGGAGCGTGACGGTGGTTTCCTCGGGGCCGTCTGGGGCGAGCAGGCGCTCCTTGGCGCTGCGGCAGCGTTGGGTGAGCTGCGCGAGCTGGATGGCCGAGAGCGGGGCATGTGCGGCCAGGCCTGTTGCGGCGCCCGACAGCCGCGGCTCGATCCAGCGAGCGAGCGCCAGATCCATGTTGTCGCCGCCGAGCACGAGGTGGTCGCCCACGCCGGTGCGCGCGAGCTGTGGCTGGCCGTCTGCATCCAGCGTGACGTCGATCAGGGTGAGGTCGGTGGTGCCGCCGCCCACATCGACCACGAGCAGGCGGCCGGTGTGGGCGAGTTGATCTGCCAGATCGGCGCGGTGGGCGAAGACCCAGTCGTAGAACGCCGCCTGCGGCTCTTCGATGAGATGGACGGCCCCGAGGCCGGCCAATGCGGCGGCCTGCAGGGTGAGCTGGCGCGCCCCTTCGTCGAACGAGGCCGGCACGGTGAGCACGGTGGGCTGCTGCGCGAGCGGAGCCTGGGGGTGGGCTTGGTCCCAGGCGTGGCGCAGGTGGCGCAGGTAGCTGGCGCTGGCCTCTAGCGGGGACACCTTAGGCACGTCATCCGGTGCGCCCCAGGGCAGGATGGCAGCGGTGCGGTCCACGGCGGGGTGCGACAGCCAGCTCTTGGCGCTGGCCACGAGCCGGCCGGGGGTCTGCTGGCCGAGTTCGCGCGCGAAGGCGCCGAGGATGGTGGGCTCCTGCGACGGCCAGGGCAGGGGCAGGTCGGCCGCCGCGAGCGCGCCTTCGGCCGCATGGAAGCGCAGCGAGGGCAGCAGGGGCCGCGGCGCGACCTCGCCGGCCGCGATGCTCTGCGGGACGGGGAAGACCTGGATGTCGTCCGCGCCCAGCGGCGCGAACGCGAGCACGGTGTGGGTCGTGCCCAGGTCGATGCCGATGCGGAACGCGGCTGCCATCACGCGTCGCGGACGTCGAACTCCACCTTCCACTGCGCGCCGCCCGAGGCCTCTGCCAAAAGCTCCAGCGTGCCGATGTCGGTCACGCGCGCGCGCAGCTGCACCGGCACGACCTCGCCCACGGCGCGGCCTTCGGCGGGCAGGGTGGCTTCGATCTGCGCGAGTTCCTGCAGTTCTTCGGGCGACCAGAAATCCAGCAGGGCGCCGGGCTGATCGCCCCTCCGCACGGACGATCCGAAGAAGCGGAAGCGCACGGATTCGCCGACCACAAGGCCCAGTTGCTGCGGCGGCAGCGGTGCCTCGGAGCCTTCCTCCATGCCGAAGGGCGCGACGCACAGCGCCTGCACCGGCGGCTCCAGGCCGGGCACGGCGGGCATGCTGGATTCGATGCCCACGTAGTAGGCCTGGGCCGTGCCGCCGCGGATGCGGATGCCGCGCCCCTGGCGAACCTGGCCGTAGTAGGCGGCGCCGCGCGCGACGGCGTGGTCCATGTCGGCGCCGTGCAGCAGGCGGGCGGCGGGCGCGCCGTCGGCGGCGAGCCAGGCGTTGAGCGTGGAGAGCACGCGGCCCGCCAGCAACTCGGACTTGAACACGCCGCCGTTGAACAGCACCGCCGTGGGGTGCAGGAAGGTCGCGCCCTCGGGCTGGGCGAAGCCCGGCAGCTGCGCGGTGGCGCCGACCTGGCGGCCCAGCAGCGCGGCCAGGTGGCGGGTGACGGCGGCATCCTGCGCATAGGGCAGGCCGATCTGCGTGAGGCCGGCGCGCGGGCGCGTGACGGGGCGGGCGCTGCTTTCCACGGCCGGGAAGAAGCCTTCGAGCAGGAGGGTGGAAAGCAGTTCGCGCTGCAGTTCGGTGCGGATGGAGCCGCCGATGAGCTTCGAGCCGCGGCTGGGCACGACCAGGGGCACGCTTTGCAGGCCAGGGTCGCTCAGCAGTTGTTCCTTGGCCAGGCGGCAGGCGTAGGTGAGCGCGCGCATCTGCCAGGGGTCGAGTTGCTTGCCTTCTGCCGCCAGGCCGCGCGCGACGCCGTGGGCGAGGGCCAGGTCCATGTTGTCGCCGCCGAGCAGGATGTGCTCGCCCACGGCCACGCGGTTGAACTGCAGGTTGCCGGCGTCTTCGGTGACGGCGATGAGCGAGAAATCGCTGGTGCCGCCGCCCACGTCGACGACGAGGATCACGTCGCCCACCTGCACCTGCTTGCGCCAGTCGCCCGCGCTGCCCGCGATCCAGCTGTAGAGCGCGGCCTGGGGTTCTTCCAGCAGGGTGATGCCGAGGTAGCCGGCAGCCTGCGCGGCCTCGGCCGTGAGTTCGCGTGCGGCCGGGTCGAACGATGCGGGGATGGTGACCGTGACGGACTGCTGGTCGAACGGCGCCTCGGGATGGCGGTGGTTCCAGGCGTCGCGCAGGTGCTGCAGGTAGTGGGTGCTGGCGGCCAGCGGCGAGATGCGCTCGACCTCGGGCGGCGCGTCGGCCGGCAGGATGCCGGTGCGGCGGTCCACGCCGGCATGGCCGAGCCAGCTCTTGGCGCTGGAGACGAGGCGGATGGGGGTCAGCGCGCCGTGGCTGCGCGCCCATTCACCGGTGATGCGGGCAGGCGCGGCGTTCCAGGGCAGGGCCAGGTCGCCGGGCGCGAATTCGCTGTCGTGCGGCACGTAGAGGAAGGAGGGCAGCAGGGAATAGTCCTGCACCGCGCCGGGGCCGCTCTGCTGGGCGATGGGCAGGATCTCGGGCGCCGCGCCCTCGCTGTGCAGATCGACCCAGGACAGCGCGCTGTGCGTGGTGCCCAGGTCGATGCCGATGGCGTACTTCGCGCCGCTCACAGTTCGACCTCCGCGGGGGCGATCACGCGGGTGTCGTGCCCTGCGGTGAGGGCGGGCAGGCGCACGGCCGTGGCGCGCCAGCCCTTGTGCTGCAGCGTGCCGGTGAAGGGCGGCTGGCCGACCACGTTGCCGGTGACGCGCACGGCGGCGGCATCGAAGCCGGCCGGCAGCGTCAGGCGGCTGCCTTCGGCTTCGGTGCGCACGGGAACGAGATCGAACGTGTCCTGCAGCACCTTGCGGGCGCCGCCATGCAGCAGGCGCGCGGCGCCGCCCACGTCGGCATCGGAATAGGCGCCGATGTCTTCCTGCAGGAAGTCGACGAAGCGCGACTCGCGCTGCAGCAGGGCCAGCAGTTGCAGGGCGGCATCGACGTCGGCGGTGGCGCGCACGGGGGCGGGGGCAGGCACGGGGGCCGGGGGCGGCGGGGCCTGTACGGGTGCGGGGGCGGGTGCGGGCGGCGGCACCTCGCTGGCCAGCGGCGCACCGCTGCGCAGCGCCTGCACGCGCGCGGCCAGGCGGCCATCGCCCAGCAGGGCGAAGAAGCTGCCGATGGCCAGGGAAACGCGGGAGAGGAAGGGAAGTTCTGGGAGTTCGTTCATGGCAAAGGAGAGGCGCCGGGGCGCAACAGGCGAGTGGGCCTTGGGCGGATGCCGGGCCGTGTGGGCGCTATTGTCTTCAATGCGAGGGCCCTTCGAGAAAACCGGCGGATTGGGCAGGGCGCCCATGCGGGCATGGGGCACGCCTGCTCGCGCACAATGCGCGCATGTCCCCGCCTTGCCGCGCACGCGTCACCGCTCTCGCCACCGCAGCCATGCTGCTGGCGGCCTGCAGCCCCGATGAGGCCGATCCGGTCGGCAAGGTCGAGGCTGAGGTCGAGCAGGCCCTGCGCAACGCCGCGCCGCAAGAAGTATTCACGGGCGTGCTGGCCGGGCAAGCGGTGCGCCTGGTGGTGCGCGACTGCGAGGTGTTCCGCAGCCAGTCGACCCCGGCCGGCCCAACGACGTGGGAGCGCGTGCTGGCGCCCGAGCCCTATCCGTTCTTCACACGGTGCGAGCGCCAGTCGATGAGTGCGGAGGCCGGTGGCGTGACCGCCCGCCTCGGCCGGATGGCGCTGGGCGCAGGGGGCTGCTGTGCCAGTGGTGGCACCTACCATTCCGGCGACGGCAGGCATTGGGTGAAGATGCCGTGAGGTGCGGGGCCAGCGCGCGTTCCAGTTCCTGACTCCAGGGCTCAGGGGGCGGGAAGGCGCCCGAGGCGTCCCATGACTCCATCAACCGATCAGCAAGCGCGCCCCCACGGCAAGGACCAGCGCGGGCGGCATCACCCACATGCCCAGCCGCAGGAAGCGGCCGAAGCTGACGTCGTCCCCCTCGCGGCGAATGGCCGACAGCCACAGGATGGTCGCCAGCGAGCCCGTGATGGACAGATTGGGCCCCAGGTCCACGCCGATCAGCATGGCGTCCACCACCATCTGGGGTGGCGGCGCCTGGTGCAGCACAGTGCTGGCGACCAGGCCCGCGGGCAGGTTGTTGACGACATTGGAGCCCAGGGCCACGGCGGCGCTGGCCGCCGCCGCGGTGGCGGCCGGGTGGGCCTGCACGCCGCTGGTCAGCCAGCCGGCCAGCGTGTCGATCACGCCGGTGCGGTGCAGCGCCTCGACCACTACGAAGAGGCCTGCGACCAGCGGCAGCACGCTCCAGGAAATGTCCTTGACCACGGGCCAGGGGTTGGCACGGTCGCGCAACAGGACCACGGCCGTGGTCAGCAACCCCATGATGCAGGTCGGCAGGCCGAGATCGATCCCCCGTGCGGACACCGTCATCAGCACGACGGCGGTGACTACCAGGGCGCCCAGCGCCGTCATGCCGCCCGCATGCAGCGGTGCGACGTCGACGCGCGGCTCGCAGCGGCCGGCGATCTCGCGGCGCAAAGCGATGCGCAGGCACCAGTAGGTGCTGCCGATGGCCAGCAGCGAAGGCAGGCCGAAGCTCTTGATCCAGGGCAGCAGCGCGGGCACATGCTCGCCGTACATCACCAGGTTCGCTGGATTGGAGATGGGCAGCACGAAGCTGGCCGCATTGGCAATGAAGGCGCAGATGAACAGATAGGGCAGCGCGGGCGTGCGCGCCTTGCGGGCGGCGGCGAAGACGGCCGGGGTCAGCACCACGGCGGTGGCGTCGTTCGACAGGAAGGTGGTGATGACGGCACCGATCAGGTAGATCAGCGTGAAGAGCCGCAGCTGTGAGCCACCTGCCCAGTTGACAGCATGGCTGGCGACCCACTCGAACAAGCCTTCCCGCCGCGCCGTCTCCGACAGCAGCATCATGCCGATCAGGAAGAGATAGACATCGTTGCCCTTGGCGACGGCGGCCAGCACCTCGGGCAGGGGCATCAGCCCGAGCAGCAGGATCAGCGCGGCGCCGACGACGGCCCAGATCGCTTCGGGCAGCCTGAACGGCCGGATCAGGACACCCGCGGTGACGGCTGCGGCAATGATCCAGAGGGTGACGTCGGAGGAGGGCATGGCGTGGTCGAGGGGGCAACGGCCGCTGGTGCGGCGCCGGTTCTGAAGGTGGACTCGGGGGCGGAGGTGAGGGTACTTGCACGCGACGCCTGGAAGCGGGCGATCACCGCGAGCCCGAGGCGCGCGAGGATCGACAGCGCGGTGCTGATCAGCGTGATGGCGAGCAGCCAGCGTTCGGTGGCTTGCGCGCGTGCGTTGCGCTGATCGAGCAGCGTCGATTCTGCATTGCGCATGTCGGCCAAGATGGCGCGAACCCCGTCCATGGTGCGCCGCCCCTCGTCGCGCAACACGAGCGCCCGGGCACGCTCGAGGCCCTGCTTGCGCCGCGCCTGCACCGTGTCGCGCAGCTCCGCGAGCTTCAGGGCGACAGCGGCTTCCAGCGCATCCACGCGTTGCAACTGCGCGGGGCTGTCGCTCACCAGGCCGCGCAGGCGGGCGGTCAGCGGGTCGATCTGTTCGAGAGCGCGGTGATAGGGCGCCAGGTAGCGATCGTCGCCGGTGATGATGTAGCCGCGCTGCCCCGTTTCGGCGTCGATGGTGTGCACCAACGTGGATTCGAGCGTCGTCAGCACCTGGTAGGTGTGCTCGATGGATGCCCGCTGCGACAGCAGCAGCTGGTGGTAGCGGAACGACAGCACGCTGGCGATGGCAATGAGCGCGATGAAAGGCGCGGAGCGCAGCAGCGTGCTCAGATCAAGGGCGCCGAGGAATCGCATGGGGCAGGACTGTCGACACGGACGGTGCGATAACGGGACACTGGCGGGATCGGGCACCTGGCAGGCAAGCCCAGGGCCGGGCATCAGGCGGCCAGGCAGCTGGCTGCGTGGCACCGCGTCATTCGACGTGGGATCAGTATGGCGCGCCGCCCACCGCAGCCGTATCGCACTTCGGATTTTATGGGTGTAGTCCGCCGCTGACCGGCATGGCTGGCTTCTTCTCTCGGGCTGGGCTCGACGCCGCCACTACGATCGGTTCCGTGATGCATCGCTAAGACGGCGTGTACACACCACATCCATCGAAAGGGTCACGCATATGAATACCGATCAAGTCAAGGGCGCACTGAAGGAAGCTGCTGGCAAGGTGCAGGAAAAGACCGGCGAGCTGATCAACAGCCCGGAACAGCAAGCCAAGGGCATGGCCAAGCAAGTGGAAGGCTCGACGCAGAAGAACTACGGCGACGCCAAGGAAAACATCAAGGACGCCACGAAGTAATTCGTGCGGCGGGCACACCGCGTCCGGTTGCCTGCTTTCGTTCCCCAGCCCCGTTACTCGCGCCCGGGGCTTTTTTGTACCCAACGCACTTGGGCGAACGAGCTATGTTTCGACTGATGACTGTCCTTGCCTTCTTAGGTGTGATGGCCGCGCTGTTCATCGCCTACCGCTACGGCGTGTTTTGAAGGGTGTGAGTGGCGGCTCAGCGGTTGCGGACGCTGGGGCGTACGCTGCACTTGAAGACGTCGTGCAATTGCCCCAGCGCGCGCGACTTGCGCACTGCGGATTCTGCCGCCGTGCAGTCTTCGGGCACCCACACTTCGTAGCCGGCCATGCGTGCGTCCGTGGCCGTCAGCAACACGCACATGTCTGCCGCAAGGCCTGTGATCACCAGCTTGCGTGCGCCCATGGCGCTCAGCACATGCTGCAATGGCGTGGCGTGAAAAGCGGAGTGCTGGGGCTTCAGGACGGTGAGGTCGCACGGCTGCGGTGCCAGCAGCCGGGAGATGTCGCCGCGCCGCCCCTGAAGCGCGCAGCACGCCTGCAGGATGTCGCGAAAGTCGCTGTGCCACGTGCCATAGTTGTCATTGGCGTAGATCACCGCCACGCCCTTGCGAGCCAGCCGGTGCTTGAGTCGCGCAGTCCGTTGCGCCGCTTCCCAGGCGCCCGGGATCAGGCTGCGCGCGCCCGGAAAATTCAGCGGGTTGATGAAGTCCACCAGCAGCAGCACCTCGCGGCTCTGCGGAAGCGGTTCACGCTTCAGGGCACGCTCGGAGGCCGAGTCGGAAGAGCTGGCTTGTGTCATGGGATTGCGGGGCCGGTGCCCCGCAGGCCAGCGGTGGGCATAGCGTAAGTGGCAGGGTGTGGCATGCGAACGTGGGATCGAGAGAACCTGCCAGCAAGCGTGCTGCGGGCGTGTGCCCGGCTTTGTAGGCAGCCGCCCTATCCGTATTGCGGGCAGCCGCGCTTGTCCTACGCTGCCGCTTCCGTGCGTCGTCCTAGCATGAGGCGATATCCACTTTCAGGAGTTGCACATGCCCGATAGCACGGAAAAGACTGCAGAGGATGCTCGACTCATCAGCCTGGAGCAAGACCACGAGATACGCGACTGGACCCGCTCCTTCGGCTGTACGGAAGCCGAATTGCGTGCGGCCGTGCAGGCCGTAGGGCACTCGGCCGCACAGGTTCGGCGGTACCTGGCGCACCGGGGTGCGGCATGAGCCAGAAGGTCCCCCATCCCCCATCGTCCGACCGTGCCGCCGACGAGGGGCACTTCAACCAGTACGGCATGCGTGACGACCCTCGCGGGGTGCCGACCTCGCACCCGGAGAACCCAGGGACTGGCGCCGGAGCGCGCCGCTTTGGCCAGGGAGGAGACGCCTCTACCTACGAGAACCGCGACATGGATGCCAAGCGGACCGAGGAGCCCCAGGGCCCTATCGCGAGGGTCTCTTCGGGCGGCTCTGCGCGGGACCTGGATCTCGATTACGGCGGCGAGCGGCACAAGGACGTTCCGCTTTCGTCCCGTCAGGGCGCCGAGTTGATCGGCGAGAAGCGCCGTCTCGGCGCTGACGAGGCGTCGGACGCTCCCTCCGATTAGCCGAACGCGAGCCTCAAGCCGACAGAGGACGTGCGTCGGCTTCAGGTGCTCGGAATGCCCTTGTCAACGCTTTGGCGCCGCCGCCTCGGCCGTGCCGCTGGTGCATTCAATGCCAGTGCGGCGGTGGCACCACCAGTCCGCCAACCCGGCCGTGATCCACATTCCCAGGATGACCTGCAACAGTATGCCGATGACGGGAGGCATCGGCATCGCGGCTCATGCGGCTGGGGCTTCGCTGTGGCTTGATGCAGCCACGGCCCTGAAGCCGTGACTGTCGATGACGCCTCGCGTCACACCACAGGCGGATCCGTCTCCCGCGCGAAGTTGCGAGGCTGGCCCAGGGCCGTGAGGAACTGCTGGACGGCTTCGTCGTCGCCCACTTCCGTCACGATGAGTGCGGAATCGTCTTCCAGCATCGGAATGCCCGACTCCACCAGCAGCGTCTGCGACGCGCCGAGCACCAGGATGGGCTTGCAATGGCGGAACTGGTCGCGCACGAACTCAGCGGCGTGCCCGTCGCGCGAGAGCATGGCCACAGCCTCTTCGCCATCGGGCAGCACCAGTCCGTCGAACAGGAAGCCTGGCGAGTTCTCCAGCGATGCGTCGGCATCCACCTCGCTGCCGTCGGACAGTGCCACAGGCCCGATGTGCGGACCCACGAAGCGCCCGACCGCGCCCTGCTCCAGCAGCGCCGCCTGCACCGCGTGCAGTCCGTCTGGAGAGGCCCCGTCGGCCACCAGGATGGCGACCTTGCGGCCCTTGACCGATCCGTCTCCGGGCCGGGCCAGCAGCGAAAGCGCCGGAGACTGATCGACCTCCGGCGCCGCCGGATTGTCGATGGCCTTGGGCAAGGCGGCAGGCAAAGTGCGCATGCCGATGCCGTGCGCCACGCTGGTGGCCAGCGAATCCGACACGTTGCGCAGCATGGCGATGGTGCGCTCGCGCACCGCCGGCACGGTGACCTTGCTCAACTCGAAGCGGAAGGCCGCCGCGATGTGCGCCTGCTCATGCGGTGCCTGGCTTTCGAAGAACAGCTTGGCCTGCGTGTAGTGGTCGGCGAATTTTTCCGGCTTGGCGCGGATCTTGATCTGCTCTTCCTTGGCCTGCGCACGGGCAGGCACCGACATGAAGCCCTGCACCGCGCCCGCCTGGAACGGGCAGCCGCCGCCCAGCGAGTTGGGCTCGTACGACACCCGCCCGCGCGGAATGTTCTGGCGGTGCATGCCGTCGCGCTGGTTGTTGTGCACGGGTGCCAGCGGCGTGTTGATCGGGATCTCGTGGAAGTTGGGGCCGCCCAGGCGCGAGATCTGGGTATCGACGTAGGAGTGGATGCGGCCTGCCAGCAGCGGATCGTTGGAAAAATCGATGCCCGGCACGACATGGGCCGTGCAGAACGCCACCTGCTCCGTCTCCGCGAAGAAGTTGTCCGGATTGCGGTGCAGCGTCATGCGGCCGATCGGGCGCAGGGGCACCAGTTCTTCAGGAATGATCTTGGTGGCGTCGAGGATGTCGAAGCTGAACGACTCCGCCTGTTCCTCAGTGAACACCTGCACTGCCAGTTCGTATTCCGGGAAGGCTCCGGATTCGATGCGCTCCCACAGGTCGCGGCGGTGGAAGTCCGGGTCGGCTCCCGAGATTTTCACCGCTTCGTCCCACACCAGCGAGTGCGTGCCGGCCAAGGGCGTCCAGTGGAACTTGACGAACACCGAGGTACCTTCGGCATTGACGAAACGGAAGGTGTGCACGCCAAAGCCCTGCATGGTGGCGTAGCTGCGCGGAATGCCGCGGTCCGACATCACCCACATCAGCATGTGCGTGGATTCAGGCATGAGCGAGACGAAGTCCCAGAACGTATCGTGGGCGCTGGCAGCCTGCGGCATCTGGTGATGCGGTTCGGGCTTGACGGCATGCACGAGGTCGGGGAACTTCATCGCGTCCTGAATGAAGAACACGGGGATGTTGTTGCCCACCAGGTCCCAGTTGCCCTCGTCGGTGTAAAACTTGACGGCAAAGCCGCGGACATCCCGCGCGGTGTCCTTGGAGCCCCGTTCGCCCTGCACGGTGGAAAATCGCACGAACACCGGTGTCTTCTTACCTGCCGCCTGGAAAGGTGCGGCGATGGTGAGGTCGCTCAGGTCTTCATAGCACTCGAACGTGCCGTGCGCGCCGGAGCCCCGTGCATGCACGATGCGCTCCGGGATCCGCTCGTGATCGAAGTGTGTCAGCTTCTCGCGCAGGATGAAGTCTTCCAGCAGCACCGGCCCGCGGACGCCTTGCTTGAGGGAATTCTGGTTGTCGGCGATCTTGACGCCCTGGTTGGTGGTCAGCGTCTGGCCGGTGGAGTCCACACGCACCCGGTCCAGCACGCCCGTGTTGGCATTGAAGCCGGGTGCGGCGCCCGCTCCGGTCTTGGCGGTGGCTTCGGGTTCGGACAGCGTGCTGGCCAGCGTGTCGGGATGGTCGGGCTCCGATGTCAGGCCCGCGTTGGTGGACAAGCCGCCTTCCACGCCGTGTTCCAGGGGCTTCAAGCTGTTGTGCGGCATCGATGCGGCCAGCGCATTGGTGCTGGCCGCCTTGCGTGCGGCCGGGTCGTCCGTCGCCTGGAGCGGGATCTGCGCGGGACCGCTGTCGGTGTTGCGGGCGGCCGAGCGTGCGGCGACATCCGCTGCGTCGGACGAAGAAGTATCGGGCTGGTGGGGCATGGTCTGGCTTTCGTTGGACTGAAGCCAGAACCTACGGGCCATAGCCGCGTGGATCTGTAGGACGCGAAGCCTGTGCAGCGCGTGTTTGCGCGCCGGATGGATGGCTAGCCCCGTCCTGGCTTGGGGATGCGGCCTGCCGTGGCCGCCTCCGCGGGCGAAGGCTGCTCGCGCTGGCCGGGTCGCAGCCGGTAGAGCAGATTGGGCTCGCTCACGATGAAGATGTCGCCCTGCGGCGAGATGGCGATCCCTTCGGCTTGCGGAACGGCAGAACCTCCACCGTGCCGGCCCGGCAGGCGCAGCCGACCCAGCGGCTGGCCGGACGCATCGAGTTCGACCAGGGTCTGGGACTCGTCGCTCAGCAGCATCAGGTGGCCGGTGGCGGGGTCCACCTCGACGGAAGACAGGTCCGTTCCGACGACCGAGGCATCATCGACCCAATCGCTGAGATTGCGGATCTCCACGTTCAGGCCCTGGCCAGGCACATGGGCGGCCAGGCCGACGACGCGGTAGAGCGCGCGGGGCGAATGCTCCTTGGCGACGTACAGCGCATCCCTCTCCGGGTCGTAGCCGATGCCTTCGAAGCCTGCATTGGCGGCCAGTACGCCGGTCGCCCCGTCCGGGTGCTCATCCAGCGACAAGGCGAGCGCGGCAGCGCCCGACAGGTCCAGGTCGGCGTCGGGCGCTGCGGGCAGGGTGGCGAGCACGATGCGGTTGCGTCCTTCCTCCAGAAGTGCCACGCGGCCCCGGCCGAGATAGGCCACGCCTTCCACATCGGCGGCGTTGAGCAGGCGGTGGCGGGAGGTGACCCGTCCGTCCAGCGACAGCCGCAGCAATTGCGCCGGGCGGTTCACCACGGAAATCAGGCCTGGCGTCTCCGCCTCGAACGTCAGGCCCGACAGGTTGCGGTGCACTCCCGGCACCGCAATGGGCCCAGTCTCCAGCACGTAGGAATCGAGCCGCCGCCCGCCCGGTGCCGGCTGGACCTGGGAGGGGCTGCGGAACCATTGGCTCGCCCACGCATACAGGCGGGTGTCGACGTGGTGAAACCGAATCGCGACGAACGCCGCGTACGACAGCACCATCAGGCACAGCAAGGTGATCGACCAGCGCAGCGCGTGCAGTGCACACGCCCGCAGGACACTCGAGAAGCTAAGGCTGGGACGCATCGGCAAGGGAAGGGGCACCGGGCCGCTCGGACAAAAGACCGACGATACCAAGCACCCAGCCGCCGGCAGGTCAACGCGAGGGCCGGCATCGAACGAAAGGGCCAGGGCCGGCCGATGGGATGCCAGGCTCCGCGCCCGCCGAGCTCGGGACTGCTTCTAGCTGGTCGGCAGGGCGCTGCTGGTCCTCTTCGGAAACAGCAGGCGAAATTCCGTTCCGACGTTCACTTCGCTCCACAGATCGATACGGCCCCCGTGCCGGTGCACGACGGTGTTGGCCAGCGCCAGGCCCAGGCCGATCCCGCCGACCGTGGGATGGCTTTCATGGTGCAGGCGCTGGAAGGGCTGGAAAAGCCGTGTCTGCAGCGACGCCGGAATGCCCGGGCCACTGTCACGCACGGTCACCGACCAGAAGTGAGCTTCATCACGGACTGCGCATCGCACCGTTGCGCCCTCGGGGCTGAACTTGATGGCGTTGCCCAGCACGTTGGTGATGGCCCGGCCGACCAGCGACCGGTCGCCCAGGCAGTCCGCCTGCTCCAGCTCCGTCGACAGCTCGATCCGTACCTGCCGTTCCTGGGCGGCGGCCCAGGCGTCGTCCACCGCCTCCGCGAGCAGTGCTGCCAGATCCAGCGGTTCGAACCGGTAGGTCTGCGCCTGTGCGGACGCGAGACTGACGAAACTCTCCGCCATGCCGAGGGATGCGCGCGCATATCTTTCGACCCGGGTGAGCAACTCCGGCAGCGGCATCAGGTCGGGGTACTCGCGCTTGATCTCCAGCAGCGTGAGGATCGACGCGTTGGGTGAGCGGATGTCGTGCGAGATGAAGTGGAGGGCCTGATCGCGCTGCTGGATCGCCAGATGCAGATCCGTCAGATCCACCAGCGTCACCAGCCAGCCACGGCCGGCGGTGGACTCGGACTTGGTGAAGCCCTTGCACATCAGCAGCAGGGTGCGCCCCTGGCTGTCCAGCCCTTTCATTTGCGGTGGCAGCTGCTCTATGCAGGCTTCGTCCACCTGGATCAGCGGCTCGCCCGTGTCGACGTTCCGAAGGCTGTGCAGCAAGTGACAGATGTTCTGCCCCAAAGGATGCGGGGCCTCCAAGGTGGCTGTGTAGCGCAAGGCCGCGGCATTCGCCAGCGTGACGGTGCCCGCTCGATCGCACACGAAGATCGGCGAGGGCAACTGGTGCAGGCTTTCGCTGACGAATTCATGCAGTTCGCGCAGCTGCTGCGTGGCCATGTCGACGGCGTTGATCTGGCGGTCCAGGAAGTCGCCGGAGGGCTCGGTCACGCCCACCACGACGCCCATCCCTGCGGAACTGGTGGCGTGCAGACCTTCCTTGCGCAGCGACTGCATTTCAAGGCGCAGAAAGTGCGCCGCTGCGCTGAGGCGCCGCCAGCTCCAGAGCGGGTAGGTGAGCAGCAGGCCGATCAGACCCGCTGCCGGCGACAGCTGCCAGCCCGTGAGGGCAGGGCTGGCCAGGGCTGCCGACAGGGTGACGAGAAAGAGGCCAGTCGTCGTCAACAGCGCCGCCGAGGGCCCCAGGAGGAGCACGGCCCATAGCGCGGCCACCACGGGCAGTACGCAAAACAAGGTGTTCCACCGGGCCGTAGCGGGCTCCACGCGAATGCCTTGCAATTCACCGTTCAGCACGTGGGCGAGTGCCTCCACCCCGGCCACCCGCCGCGCCGTGGGATGCACCGGAGCTGCGAACATGTCGCCCACCCCGGTGGCCGTGGCGCCCACCAGGACGTACTTGTCCCGGAACGCATCGGCGGGCACATTGCCTTTGAGCACGTCGACGTAGGAATAAGTGGGGAAAGGCTCGGAGCCCGTCGCGAAAGGAATGATGCGCAGAAACTCTTTGTTCCACTCTGGGTCGCCGGCGGCCGTGGGGCGCGGGGGGGGCTGACAGGTGGGGAGGTCGGCGCCTTCCGCGCATCGCATCGCCACGCTGAAATGCGGCCAGGGAGCATCCGCGGAGCCGTTCAGCAGATAGAGACTGCGGGTCAGGCCGTCGGCATCCACGTTCACGCTGACGTGGCCCAGTTGGCTGGCGCTGCGGGCATAGCGCTCCAGGGGCAGGTCGGCCCGGCCCCCTTGGGGGTGTTGGTTCAAGACGACCGGAAGCACGACACGTCCCGACGCCCGGATCGCCCGGGCCAGCAATACATCGTCTCCAGCGTAATCCGCGTCGGGCTCCTGAAAGATGATGTCGATGCCGACGGCGCGGGGAGACTGCTGGGAGATTTTCGAGAGCAGTTCGGCGTGCAGCGCGCGGCGCCAGGGCCATCGCCCGATGGCTTGCAGGCTGCGGTCGTCGACGGCCACCAGCACGATGTCTGCGCCTGCTGGCGGCGCCAGCAGGCGCAGACTGGCGTCCTGGATGGGGAAATTCATCCGGTCCAGGTTGCCGGGGGCGCTGAGCCAGACCACCAGCGAGAGCAGGGCCGCGGAGAGTAGCCCCCACTCCCGGCGGCGTAGCTGGGTGCGCAGCAGCGCGCCTGTGGTCCTCATGTGGCAGGGGGTGCCAGGGGCGGAGGGCCGCGTCTCACGGGCGCGTGAGCGGCTGGCCGTCGGACGCGGTCACGGGCAGGCCCGTGCCGCTCTGGACGGCCGCGGGCACGCTGAAACTTCTGGCGCTGGAAAAGCTGCTTTGCAGGCCGGAGGGATCCATCACCTTGATGCGAACCTGATAGCGACCGGACGGCAGCTCGCTCGACGTCCAGGCGGACTGGGACAGGTGCGTATCGACCAGCGGATGAGTGAAATCTCCGTTCGCCGACACCTGGAGCTGGAACGTCTGCCCCGGCTCGCCGGCCCAGTAGAGGCGCGCTCCGCCGCCGGAGGCCTCGTCCACCTGCAGCAAGGCAGCGCTCAGCGGCGAAGGGGCTTCGCCAACCACGACCCGCTGCGCCTTGGCGTAGGGGCCGATGTCCGGCGTGCCGTCCGGCAAGGCGCGCCCGCTGGCTGCACGCCAGAAGTAAGCCCCCGGCGGGACCTGGGCGATGGTGGTCCGGCACTCCGCCAGCCGATCGGCGTGGACCAGCGATTGGGTGAAGGACGGGTCGGAGGCGAGCTGGATGCGGTAGAAGCTCGCCCCGTCGACCCCCGTGCAGCGCAGCTCGCCTTGCTTGCGCTCCACCGTGCCGCCAGGGGCGGGCGACTGGTACAGCGGCGGAGCGGGCTGGGTCTTGACGGTGATCGGTTGCACCGCTGCGCGGCCCAGGACCCCTGCATCGTCCACGCCGCGCACCGAAACGTAGTAGCGGCCATCGGGCAGCCCGGACCACCGGCCCGTCGGGGTGTCCGAGCGCTGGCTTTGCACGACCTCGGTGAATTGGGAGTCCCGCGCCAGCTGCAGCTGGTAGGCGGATGCGCCGGCCAGCGGCGGCACCGACACCGCGAGCATGTCGGAGTCTTGCCAGGTCGTAGGCAGAAGCGAGAGATCTGGCGCGGGCAGCAGCGGCCTGACCGAGCTCAGCTGGCCGTTGGCCGCCACCGCAACGCCCTGGCCCGGTTGCAGCGTCACGGCCTGCGCCTGGACCAGGGCTTGCGCCTGCGACGCCAAGGGCGTGGGGACAGCGGTGGCCGGGTTCGACGCGGTCGCTGCGCGCAGCGTGACCGAGCCCTGGTCGACGGAAGTGGTGGCCTGGCCCGATGCGGCCAGGTCCACGGTGAACTGCGTGCCTCGCACGCTGGTGGTAGCCGTCGGCGTGCGCACGTCGAAGCGGCGGGCGGGGTCGGTCTGCGGCGTCACGGACGATTCCACCCCGCCGCCCCGCAGATCCAGCACCGATTGCACGCTGCCAGCGCGGCCGCGCCGGCGCAGCTGCTGCAGCTGCACATCGGAATCGGCCCGCACTCGAATCAGGCTGCCGTCTGCCAGCCGCAGGGTGACGAAAGCGTCCGGGCCGACCTGCAGGCGCGTACCCTCCGCCAGGCGGTCTCCGGTAGCCGGCGCGGCCGGCACGGCGGAACCCGCGGCCGGCACGACGGCCACGGCACCCCGGGTGAATTCGACGGTCGCGGTGTCGGCGGGGAGCAACCGGGACGGTATGCGCAGCACGGATCCGGGCCGCAGCCGGCGCGGGTCGCGGATCTGGTTGCGCGTGCCGAGCGCCGTCCAGGCGCGCCGGTCGTCCGCATAGCGCCGCGACAGCGCTTCAAGCGTGTCGCCGGGTTGGATGATGTGCTCGATGTCCGTGACTGGCGGCAAAGTGGCGGCCGGGTCGGCTATGCCCTGGCCCTGGGGGCCACCTGCCTGGGCCGCCATGGCGGTCGTGCAGCCAGCCACCACGCAGATGGCCGCCAGCCACACCGCGCCCGGGGCGGATGCTGGCGTGTGGGATCGTTCGCTCCAGCGCTGGCGCGGACGCATGGTCATGCAGTGGGTGCTGAGCGGGCCGGAGCCGCAGATTCCGCCGGAACGTCCCCGCCGGCCTCTTCGGGCCGCGGGCTGACGGCTTCGAAGCGGTATCCCACGCCATACACGGCGGTCACGATGTAGCCGTTCGAGGGCCGCAGTTCGAGCTGCGAACGCAGTCGGGAGATGTGGGTGTCGAGCGACCGCGAGATCACGTCGGCACTTTGACCCCAGATGATCTCGCGCAGGTGGTCGCGCGACAACAGCCTGCCTGTGTTCTGGAAAAGGAACAGCGCCAGGTCGTACTCACGGTTCTTGAGCTCCACCGGACGGCCGGAAATCAACAGGGTACGCGAATCCGGGATGAACCGGTAGGGACCGAACTCCATCGTGGCGCTGGATACGGCGGGGTAGGCCCTGCGCAGCAAAGCGGTGACGCGCGCCGTCAGTTCGCCCACGCGAATGGGCTTGATCATGAAATCGTCGGCCCCACTGCCCAGGCCTTCGATGATGTCGCGCTCTTCATGCCGGCTGGTCACGAACAGGATGGGCAGGTTCGGGCCGACGTTCTCGCGCACCCACCGAACGACGTCCGGCCCGTTGGTGTCGGGCAGCTGCCAGTCGACGATCAACAGATCGAAGGTCTCCCGTCTCAGGTCCTTCATCAGCGCCGCACCGGTCAGGTGCGCGCGGAAGGCATGCCCCATTCCCTCGATGGCGCGACGAAACAGTTCCAATTGGAGCGCATCGTCCTCTAACGCTACTATGCGCATGTGTTTTCCTACAGAGATTGCTTGGAAACCAGTATAGAAAACGTTAACCCGCTAGATGGAATTGTTACCAAGATATTAACGGTTGTTCACTTTTGTGGTGCGGCGTCGGTAAGTTTCAAGCTAGTGTTTGCAACATACCAAATGTCAACTGCGCGTGCGGGTGTTCCGGACGGTCCAAGCGTTGCGGCGGCGCGACGCGGGCCGATGACGTGCCGCCCGGCTCTCAAATTCCAGGATCGCACCGCCCGGCACAAAGGCCCGAATCGCGACCGCAGGCAGAGCGTCAGCTGCTGGCGGCTTGCAGGCTGTGCAGTGCCAGCTCGACGTCTGCCTGGCTCGCTTCGGGCGCCAGGGTGACTCGTTCCGACAGCGCGTTCAGGGTGCCTATGACGTCGGGGTCCTTCTGAAGTCGCGCGATGCACTGGCCCGCGCCTTTGGGGTCCGCAAAGCCCGTGCTCTGCAGCAACGGGCGTCCGTCCGCGGACACCAGCTTGAAATAGAACCGGCCATCGGCCTCGCGGTACTGTTTGAACGTCGGCAATCCAGCGGCCCGTGCGGCCTTGGGGTGTGCGGGTAAAGACGCCTGCGTGCGCAAGCTGCGCAGGCCCACCGCGCCCCGCAATTCCCGCATGAAGGGCGTGGCCAGCGCCCGTGCGCGCTCGGCGCCGGCCAGCAGGATGTCTTCGATGCGGGCCGGATCGGCCATCAGCGCCTCGTAGCGCTCGCGCATGGGGGCGGCCACCGCGTCGATGCGCTCGAACAGCAACTGCTTGGCGTCGCCCCAGGCGATGCCTTCGGCATAGCGCTGGCGCAGAGCCCCGGTTTCCTCGGGCGTGGCGAACGCCTGGTAGATCTGGAACAGGGCGGAGCCTTCCGTGTCCTTGGGCTCGCCCGGTGCGCGGGAGTCGGTCAGGATGCCGGCGATGAGCTTGCGCAGCTGTTCGCGCGGCGTGAAGAGCGGAATCGTGTTGTCGTAGCTCTTGCTCATCTTGCGGCCATCCAGGCCCGGCAGGGTGGCAACGTGCTCGTCGATGGCCGCCTCCGGCAGCACGAAGTGTTCGCCGTAGAGATGGTTGAAGCTGGATGCCATGTCGCGCGCCATCTCGATGTGCTGCACCTGGTCGCGACCCACGGGCACCTTGTGCGCCTTGAACATCAGGATGTCCGCGCCCATCAGCACCGGGTACATAAACAGCCCGGCGGTCACGCCGTCGTCGGCCTCGCGGCCGGCGGCCAGGTTCTTGTCCTGCGAGGCCTTGTAGGCGTGGGCTCGGTTGAGCACCCCCTTGCCCGTCACGCAGGACAGCAGCCAGTTCAACTCGGGAATCTCGGGAATGTCGGACTGGCGGTAGAACACCACCCGCTCAGGGTCCAGGCCCGCCGCCAGCCAGCTCGCCGCGATCTCCAGGGTGGAGCGCTGGATGCGCACCGGGTCCTCGCACTTGATGAGTGCGTGGTAGTCGGCCAGGAAGTAGAAGCTCTCGACCCCCGGGCGCAGGCTGGCCGCCACCGAAGGGCGGATGGAGCCGACGAAATTACCCAGGTGGGGCGTGCCGGTGGTGGTGATGCCGGTCAGGAAACGCGTGGTGCTCATGGAATCTCAGCGCAGGAATGGAAGGGGCGGGCGCTGCGGCGGTGCCGCTGCAGCCGGGGCAGAAAGGAAGCTGGCCGGTCAGCGCAGCAGCGCGGTCAGGGGGCTGATGACCAGGTTGATGATGCTGTAGCCCAGCGACATCAGGGGCCGAAGCCAGATCGCGCCGACCACGCCCGCGACGACCAGTGCCAGCACGATGAAAAAGCCGTAGGGCTCGATGCGCGACACCCAGTGCGCCTGCCGCCAGGGCAGCAGGCCGACCAGGATGCGCCCGCCGTCCAGCGGCGGCAGCGGAAACAGGTTGAAGGCCCACATCACCAGGTTGACCAGAATGCCCGCACGGGCCATTTCGGTGAAGAAGCGTTCGTCCACGCCCAAGCCGACCAGCGCGACCAACACCACCGCCCAGAGGATGGCCTGGAAGAAGTTGGTGGCGGGGCCGGCCAGCGCCACCCAGATCATGTCGCGCTTGGGGTTGCGCAGGTGGCCGAAGTTCACCGGCACCGGCTTGGCGTAGCCGAAGAGGAACGCGCCGGAGGTCGCGAAGTACAGCAGCAGCGGCATCAGCACCGTGCCGATGGGGTCGATGTGCTTGAGCGGGTTGAGCGTGATGCGCCCCATCATCTGCGCGGTGGTGTCGCCGAAATGGCGGGCCGCGTAGCCATGCGCCGCCTCGTGAATGGTGATCGCGAAGAGCACCGGCAGCGCGTAGATGAGAACGGTTTGGATGAGGTTCGAGAAGTCCACGCAGGCATTGTCTCAGAGCGCGCGTTCCGCTTTCCGCTGCGAGGCAGGGGAACCCCTCGTACCGCAGTGCAGCAACTCTGCCTACGATGTTGACTTGTTTCCAAATGAAACTACGCTGGGTGTCCAGGGCGGTGGCCCCGCTCACCCGCGGTCTTCGAGGACGGACTTGCTATGGCTTGGGGTGGTTTGAGAATCGGCACGCGTCTGGTGCTGGCATTCGGCACGTTGGTTTTGCTGGTCGCCGTGCTGGTGGCTGTGGGCCTTGGCGACATCGCTGGGGCGCGGGCGGCGCACGAGGCGGCGCTGCAATCCGTCGCCGCGCTGCCGGATCCGGCGCAGCGGGCACCGCTAGAGCGCGCGATCTCGGCGGCGCAGCAGGAACTGTCGGGCATGCGCGCCTGGCTGCTGGGCCTGGGGCTGGCCGTCTGCGTGGCGGCCGGAGTGGCCTTCGTGCTGCTGCGCCGTGGCATCGTGGCGCCGCTGGAGCAGGCCATCCTGATCGCCGAGACGGTGGCGGCGGGCGACCTGAGCCAGGAATTCAGTTCCGACCTGCAAGGCGACTTTGGCCGGCTGCTGAGTGCGCTGGGCACCATGGAGGACACGCTCACCGACCTCGTCGCCGGCATCAAGCAGTCCAGCGATGCGATCGCCTCCAGCGCGGGCGAGATCAACGCCGGCAACGGCGACCTGGCACGCCGCACCGGCGAGCAGGTGGCCTCGCTCGCCGACACCGCCGCCAGCATGGACCAGCTCACCGCCACCGTGCGCCAGAACGCCGAGCGCGCCCGCTCGGCCAGCGGCCTGGCGGTGACGGCATCGTCCACCGCGGAACGCGGCGGCCAGGCGGTGGGCCAGGTGGTGCAGACCATGCAGGCCATCAGCGGCAGCTCGCGCAAGATCGTGGACATCATCCAGGTGATCGAGGGCATTGCCTTCCAGACGAACATCCTCGCGCTCAACGCGGCGGTGGAGGCGGCGCGGGCGGGCGAGCAGGGCCGTGGGTTCGCCGTGGTGGCGACGGAGGTGCGCAACCTCGCGCAGCGCAGCGCCGTGGCGGCCCGCGAGATCAAGGGCCTCATCGATACCTCGGTGGACCAGGTGCAGAGCGGCACCCAGCTGGTGGACGCCGCAGGCCGCACCATGCACGACATCGTCGAGTCGGTGGGCCAGGTCAGCACGCTGCTCGGCGAGATCTCCCAGGCCCTGCAGGCGCAAAGCGACGGCATCGCCCACGTGAACCAGTCGGTCGCCGAGATGGACGGAGCCACGCAGGACAACGCGGCGCTGGTGCACCAGGCCCAGCGGGCGGCCGAGGCGCTCGACAGCCGCGCGGCGGAGCTGCAGCGCGCCGTGGGCGCATTCAAGCTCGACTGACGGCCGGCGACGCAAGCGAGCCCAGCGGTCCGCGGCGAGGGCCCGGCGGCTACAGCCCCAGCGCGCTCAGGCTGCCCCGGCCTTCGCGCACCACCTGCGCCTCGTCGCCGTCGCCCATGGGCGTCAGGTCGATCACCGTGGTGGGCTCCTGCGGGCAGGCGCCGGCATCGACGATGCCGTCAAGCAGCTTCTCGTAGCGCGCCCGGATCTCCTGCGGGTCGTTGAGCGGCTCCGTTTCACCCGCCGGGATCAGGGTGGTCGCCAGCAGCGGCGCCCCGTGCAGCTCCAGCAGCAGCTGCAGGCCCTTGCGGTCCGGCACGCGCAGGCCGATGGTCTTGCGCGATGGATGGCTGACCCGGCGCGGCACTTCCTTGGTCGCCTCCAGGATGAAGGTGTAGGGCCCTGGCGTGCCGAGCTTGAGAAGGCGGTACTGCCGGTTGTCCACCCGGGCGTAGTTGGCCAGCTCCGACAGGTCGCGGCACAGCAGGGTGAGGTGGTGCTTCTCGTCCACCTGGCGAATGCGGCGCAGGCGGGTCACGGCGTCCTTGTCGTCCAGGTGGCAGACCAGGGCGTAGCTGGAGTCCGTCGGCACGGCCAGGATGCCGCCCTGTTGCAGCAGCGTCGCGCCCTGCTTGATCAGGCGGGGCTGCGGATTCTCGGGGTGGACTTCGAAATACTGGGCCATGGGCTTGGCTTTCAGGCGGCCGGCCGGATCCGGTCCGCCAGCAGTTCCCAGACGGGCGTGAGCTGACCCGGCAGGCCGGGCAGCGCGCCCAGATCGGTGTGGGATTCCTCGGGGCTGTGGAAGTCGCTGCCCCGCGAGGCGGCCAGGCCGAATTCCTGCGCCATGGCCGCATAGGTGACGTATTCGGCGGGCGAATGGCTGCCGGTGACCACCTCAACCCCCCGGCCGCCGTGCTGCTTGAATTCGGAGAAGAGCGCGTATTCCTCGTTGGCGGTGAACTTGTAGCGGGCCGGATGGGCGATGACCGCCATGCCCCCGGCCTCCGTCACCCAGCGCACGGCGTCGCCCAGCGCTGCCCAGCGGTGCGGCACGTAGCCGGGCTTGCCCTCGGTGAGGTACTTGCGGAAGACCTCCGGCGTGTCGCGGCACACGCCCGTTTCCACCAGGAAGCGGGCGAAGTGGGTGCGCGAGATCAGTTCCGGATTGCCCACGTATTTCAGCGCGCCCTCGTAGGCGTCACGAATGCCGACCTGGGCCAGCTGGCGCGACATCTCCTGCGCGCGTTCCCCGCGCCCGCCGCGCGTGGCCGCCAGCCCGCTCGCCAGTTGCTCGTCGTCGGGGTCGAAGCCCAGGCCGACGATGTGCACCGTCGTGCCGGCGAAGGTCACCGAGATTTCGGTGCCGGTCAGGTAGGCCATGCCCAGCGCCCGCGCAGCCGCGGCGGCGCGGTGCTGGCCGCCGATCTCGTCATGGTCGGTCAGCGCCCACAGCTCCACGCCGTTGGCGTGCGCACGGGCCGCCAGGGCCTCGGGCGTGAGCGTGCCGTCGGAGACCACGGAGTGGCAGTGGAGGTCGGCGTTGAGAAGGATGGACACTCTTTCATTCTAGGACGCCCGCCTTTTCGCGCCGCCGGTGTGGTGAATAGCCATCAGATTCGCATGAAAACCCTGTCCGTTTCCACGCCGCGGCCTGCGATGTGGAAAACCCCCATGAACCCGCCGGCAGAAGGCGCCGAGAATGTAAGCGATTGCAAACCGCTTGGGGCCGCTGCTCTTCACCAAGGCGCCGCCGCAGGCCGCGCAACCGCCGCGCATGCCACCCCGGGCCGGGCCTGATTCGTTCCTTCTGTCCATCGCCATGTCATTCCTCCATCTCTCCGTGGGCCGCAAGCTGTGGCTGATCCTTCTGGCCCTGCTGGGCAGCATGCTGGTGCTGCTGTTCGCCCTGCTCCACTACACCGAACGGGTGGACGACCAGACCAGCGCCCGCGTGCAGGCCGCCGACGGGCGCATCGGCATGGCCTTGCGCTGGAAGGGCATGACGCAGCTGGCGGTGGAGCGGGTGATCGTGTCCGCCGTGTCCATCGACCAGGCCCTGGCGGCGCGCATGAGCGCCCTGGTCAAGACCGATATCGCGGCGATCACCGAGCTGCAGAAGTCGATCGTCGCGCAGGCCACCCTGCCCGAGGACAAGGCCCAGCTCGAACGCATCGCCGCCGAGCGCAGCGCGGTGCTGAAGATCACCGGCCAGGCGCAGGAAGGCCGCGCCGACGTCGAGGCCACGCGCCGCCAGGTGGACGAGCAACTCCTGCCCGCGGTGGCGCGCTACATCCGCTCGCAAGAGGTGTTCATCGAACAGCAGGAGGCCCAGCGCGAGGCCGCCTATGCCGAGGGCCGCCGCCAGCGTGCGCAGGCCCAGTGGGTGGGGATGGCGCTAGCCCTGGTCGTCACGCTGGTCGGCATGGCGCTGGCGCACGCGGTGGTGCGCTCCATCACGCGGCCGCTGGCGCGGGCGGTGGGGATGGCCGACGCGATCGCGCAGGGCGACCTCACCGTGGAAGCGCACGACGACCGGCGCGACGAACTCGGCCACCTCCTGCGCTCGCTCTCGGCCATGGCGGCGCGGCTGCGCGGCGTGGTGGCGCAGGTGCGCTCGGGTGTCGAATCGGTGTCCACCGCGTCGCACGAGATCGCCACCGGCAACCAGGACCTGTCGGCCCGCACCGAACAGACCGCGGCCAACCTGGAGGAAACCGCCGCCAGCATGGAAGAGCTGACCTCCACCGTCGGCCAGTCCGCCGACACCGCCCGCCAGGCAAACCAGCTGGCCAGCACCGCCGCGCAGGTGGCGGGCCGGGGCGGCGAGGTGGTCGGGCAGGTGGTGGGCAGCATGCAGCAGATCACCGACAGCTCGCGCAAGATCAGCGACATCATCGGCGTGATCGACGGCATCGCCTTCCAGACCAACATCCTGGCGCTGAACGCGGCCGTCGAAGCCGCGCGGGCCGGCGAGCAGGGACGGGGCTTCGCCGTGGTGGCGTCGGAAGTGCGCAGCCTGGCGCAGCGCTCGGCCGAGGCCGCCAAGGAGATCAAGCAGCTGATCGACACCTCGGTGCGCAACGTGGAGTCCGGCTCGCAGCAGGTGGCGCAGGCCGGGCACACGATGGAGGAGATCGTCGGCAGCGTGCAGCGCGTGGCCGACCTGATCGGCGAGATCACCGCCTCGTCCACCGAGCAGCGCGATGGCATCTCCCAGGTCAACCAGGCCATGGCCAACCTCGACCAGATGACCCAGCAGAACGCCGCACTGGTGGAGCAATCCAGCGCCGCCGCCACGGCCATGCGCGACCAGGCGCAGCGGCTGGCGGAGGTGGTGTCGGTATTCAACGTGGGTACGGCGGTGGCCGCCCCCGCGGCCGTGGCAACCCGGCCTCTGGCGGCCGCCACGGCTGCCGCCCGCGTGAGCCCGCCGCCGAAGGTGTCGGCAGCGGCGCCCGCCACGCTGCCGCCCGCCAGCGCCAGCCCCGCAGCCAAGGCCCTGCCCGCCAGCGCCGCCCCGAAGGCGCCCGCACCCGGCAAGGCGGCGGCTCCGCCGGCCGCCAGGCCCGCGCCCGCGCCATCGAAGGCGGCGGCCAGCACGCCCGCGCCCCGCCTGAGCGCGGCGCCCGCTCCGGCGCCCAAGGCGGGCCGCCAGGCGCCCGGTTCGGACGACGACTGGGAAACGTTCTGACGGTTGGGGCGAGGCCGGGGCGCAGTGCGCCGGCCTGGCGCGGCGCCCATCATGCGTTGCTATTGAAACAATAGCTAGAGGCGCTTGATTTACGGGCGCTGGAGGCCTATATCGCCCCCATTTCGATCAGAGCTGCGCGCCTTCCACCAGGAACTGCACGCGCCGCTCGCCCTTCCACTCGTTCACGTCCAGCCGGAAGGCCAGCAGCACGCGGGACGGCAACTGGTCGGTGTGGCCGAACCAGATCCCGTCGATGGGCGTGCCCTGGTGCATCAGCTTGAGCGACAGGTGGTTCTTGCCCTCGCCCACCAGCCGCTGGCTGACGACTTCCACCTCTTCGCTGAAGGTGGGCGGCGCGAAGCCCTGGCCCCAGACCTCGCGGTGCAGCGTGTCCACGATGTCGGCGCGGCAGTATTCGGGCGCCAGCGGGCCGTCGGTGTCGAGCCGGCGGGTCAGCGTGGCGGCGTCCAGCCATTCCTCGGCCACCTGCGCGAAGGCGCGCTCGAAGCTCTCGAAATGCTCCCGCGCTACCGTGCAGCCGGCCGCCATCGCATGGCCGCCGAACTTCAGCAGCACGCCCGGGTGCCGCTTGGCGACCAGGTCCAGCGCGTCGCGCAGGTGAAAGCCCGGGATCGAGCGGCCGGAGCCCTTGATCTCGTGGCCCTTGCCGGGCGCCGCGCTGGCCGCGAAGACGAAGGTGGGGCGGTGCAGCTTGTCCTTGATGCGGCTGGCGACGATGCCGACCACGCCTTCGTGGAAGTCCGGGTCGAACACGCTGATGGCGGGCGGCGGTGTGTCGGCATCGCCGAACAGGTTTTCGGCCATCACCAGGGCCTGCTCGCGCATGCCGCCCTCGATGTCCCGGCGCTCCCGGTTGATGGCGTCCAGGGTGCGGGCCAGTTCGGCCGCTCGGCCGGTGTCCTCGGTCAGCAGGCACTCGATGCCCAGCGTCATGTCGGCCAGCCGGCCGGCGGCGTTGATGCGCGGGCCCAGGGCGAAGCCGAAGTCGAAGGTGGTGGCCACCTCGGCCTTGCGGCCGGCGGCGGTGAAGAGCGCGGCGATGCCGGGCTGCATCTGGCCGGCGCGGATGCGCTTGAGGCCTTGCGCTACCAGGCGCCGGTTGTTGCTGTCGAGGCGCACCACGTCGGCGACGGTGCCCAGGGCGACGAGCGGCAGGAGCGGCTCCAGCCGGGGCTGGCTGGCGGCGTCGAACACGCCGCGCCCGCGCAGTTCGGTGCGCAGCGCCATCAGCACGTAGAACATCACGCCCACACCGGCGATGGACTTGCTCTCGAACACGCAGCCCGGCTGGTTGGGGTTGACCATGGCGTCGGCCACGGGCAGGGCGGGGCCGGGCAGGTGGTGGTCGGTGATGAGCACCGAGAGCCCCAGCGCCCGGGCCTCGGCCACGCCGTCCACGCTGGCGATGCCGTTGTCCACGGTGACCAGCAGGTCGGCGCCCCGTTCGTGCACGCGCCGGGCGATGGTGGGTGTGAGGCCATAGCCGTCGGCCACGCGGTCGGGCACCAGGTAGTCGACCTGCCGCCCACCCAACAGCCTGAGGCCGCGCACGGCCACGGCGCAGGCGGTGGCGCCGTCGCAGTCGTAGTCGGCCACCACGACGATGCGGCGGTCGGCGGCGATGGCGTCGGCCAGCAGTAGGGCGGCCTCGCGGGCGCCCAGCAGGGTCTCGGGCGGCAGCAGGCGCTTCAGGGCGTCGTCCAGCTCGTCATGCAGGCGGATGCCGCGCGCGGCATAGAGGCGCGCCAGCAGCGGGTGCACGCCGGCTTGCTCCAGCGCCCAGGCGGCGCGGGGGGGAATGTCTCTCGCTACTATTTTCATAGCTGGTCGCGCACGTCCGCAAAGCGCTGCGGGCTCAAAAGGCTCTTGATTTTCTTCCAGAAGCCGCGTGGTGCGGTGTGCCAGGCGAGGGCGCTGCGCTCGCCGCACAGCGTGAGCCGGGCGATGCCGCCCGCCGCCACGTGGTCGGCCAGGCGGGCCACGGGGCCGGCGTCGATCTCGGCCCAGGCGGCGGCCCAGGCGCGCCAGTCCTCGCGCAGGGCGGCGTCGCGCAGGGCGAGCGGCATCTCCGGTGGCGGCACCGGGGCGGGGCGGGTGTCCAGCCGGCCTGCGCCGTGCACCCAGAAGGCGTTCACCGGCGGCAGGCCGCGGGCGGCGCGCTCGTCGTTGAAGGGGTGGGTGTAGAGCAGCATCTGCATCTCGCTGTGCAGGCGGTGCAGCACGCGGGCCTGGGCGGCATCGGGCATCCAGGGGCGCACGTCGCGCTGTACCACGCGGTCGAGCGAGGCGGTGGCCAGCCCATCGAACACCGCGCCCTGCGCCCGCCAGCGCGTGGGCTGGTCATAGGCTAGCGTGATGCCGTCCTCCGCGAACCAGGGCGCAAGGATGCCCAGCAACTGGCGCGATGCGGCTTCGTCCAGCGCCAGCGCGGCCGGCTCCACCAGGGTCACGCGGTCGACCGTGACGTGCCACTGGCAGGGGCTGATGAACGCGAAAGCGGCCGCCGTGCCCGGCGCGCCGTCGTCGCCGGCCACCCGCTGGTGCCAGGCAGCCCAGGGCGTGGTGCCGCCGGCGCCCGCCGGCAGGCCCAGGTGCCGGGCCAGGGCGCGCTCGTGGGGCGGAGAAAAATCGGTGTCCTCGCCGGCATCCAGCGCGGGCGAGGGGGCCAGGCGGCCGAGCAGCCGGTCCAGGTGGGGAAGGGCCAGGCCCTGCAGGGCGTGGCGGCACCCGTCGGCGGTGCTGGCGGCGAAGGGAATCAGCAAATGGTTGGCGTCCGACATCGCCCTATTCTCGGGGATGCCACAATCGGCGCCGCCTGGTGGCCGCCAATTCCCGCGCGGCGCCGGGCCTCTTCACATTCATGCAAATCCCCTACGAACTGGCCCTGGGCTGGCGCTACACCCGGGCCGGCCGCGCCACGCGGCGCAACGGCTTCATCTCGTTCATCTCCGGCGTCTCCATGCTGGGCATCGCCCTCGGCGTGGCCGCGCTCATCATCGTGCTGAGCGTGATGAACGGTTTTCAGAAAGAGGTGCGCGACCGCATGCTGAGCGTGGTCTCGCACATCGAGATATTCGCCCCGCAGGGCGCCGCGCTGCCCGACATGGCGCGCACGCTGGCCGAGGCGCGGGCCAATCCCAACGTGGTGGGCGCCGCGCCCTTCGTGGCCGCCCAGGCGCTGCTGGCGCGGGGAGAAGACATGAAGGGCGCCCTGGTGCGCGGCATCGACCCGGCCCGCGAGGGCGAGGTCACCGACCTGGCGGCCGCCAACGTGGAGGCGCTCAAGGCCCTGGTGCCGGGTGAATTCCGCGTGGTGCTAGGCTCCGAACTCGCCCGGTCCCTGGGCGTTCGGGTGGGCGACGCGGTGACGCTGATCGCCCCGGGCGGCCAGGTCACGCCGGCGGGCGTGGTGCCCCGCCTCAAGCAGATGACGGTGGCCGGCACCTTCAATTCCGGCCACTACGAATACGACTCCGCCCTGGTGCTGCTGCACCACGCGGATGCCGAGCGCATCTTCCGCCTGGAAGGCCCCACCGGCATCCGCCTGAAGCTCAAGGACCTGCACGCCGCGCCCGAGGTGGCGCAGCAGTTGGCGCGCTCGCTCTCGGGCGACTTGCTCATCCGCGACTGGACGCAGCAGAACCGCACCTGGTTCGCCGCCGTGCAGCTGGAAAAACGCATGATGTTCATCATCCTCACGCTGATCGTGGCGGTGGCGGCGTTCAACCTCGTCTCGACCCTGGTGATGACGGTGACCGACAAGCGCGCCGACATCGCCATCCTGCGCACGCTGGGCGCCAGCCCCCAGAGCATCATGGGCATCTTCGTCGTGCAGGGCGCCATGGTGGGCGTGATCGGCACGCTGGCCGGGCTGCTGCTGGGCCTGGGCATCGCGTTCAACATTGATGTGATCGTGCCGGCGATCGAAAGCGCGCTGCACGCCAACTTCCTGCCCAAGGACATCTACCTCATCAGCAAGATGCCCAGCGAGCCGCAGTCCAGCGACATCGTGCCGATCGGCGTCATCTCGCTCATCCTGGCGTTCGTCGCCACCCTGTATCCCAGCTGGCGCGCCAGCCGCGTCAACCCCGCCGAGGCGCTGCGCTATGAGTGACACCCCTACCAACGTGGTTCTGCAGGCGCGGGGCCTGACCAAGCGCTTCACCGAAGGCCGGCTGGACGTGACCGTGCTCAAGGGCGTCGATCTGGACGTGCGGGCCGGCGAGACGCTGGCCATCGTGGGCGCGTCCGGTTCGGGCAAGAGCACGCTGCTGCACCTGCTGGGCGGGCTCGACGCGCCCACGGCCGGCACCGTGCACTTGAAGGGCCAGGCGCTGCACACGCTGTCGGCCCAGCGGCAGGGCCAACTGCGCAACCAGCACTTGGGCTTCATCTACCAGTTCCACCACCTGCTGCCCGAATTCAGCGCGCAGGACAACGTGGCCATGCCGCTGCGCATCCGCCGCCTGCCGTATGCCGACTGCCTGGACCAGGCCCTGCAGACGCTGGCCGCCGTGGGCCTGGGCGAGCGCGCCTTGCACCGCCCGGCCGAGCTGTCGGGCGGCGAGCGCCAGCGCGTGGCCATCGCCCGCGCCCTGGTGACCCGGCCGGCCTGCGTGCTGGCCGACGAGCCCACCGGCAACCTGGACCGCAGCACCGCCGACGGCGTCTTCCAGCTCATGCTGCGCCTGGCGCGCGAGCAGGGCACGGCGTTCGTGATGGTCACGCACGACGAGCAGCTGGCCGCGCGCTGCGACCGCGTGGTGCGGATGAACTCTGGAATCTTGAATTAGAAACCGCCTGCAGCGCCCGTCTATAAAGGGCGTCGCGCTATCGAAATTAGAGCAAACAGTCCATTGCCGTGGCCCGGGCAAATGCCTCGGGCTTCAGGCGCGGGCGGGTGCCGGGGCGGCCGGCATGCCGCCCGGCTTCGGGGCCAGCTGGCAGGTGATGGCCTGCAGCCCGCCCGTGCATTCCAGCCGCCGGACCACCGGGCCGCGCAGATGCAGCCGCACCCGCTCCGCCGACGGCCCCACCGTGCCCACGCTGTCGCGCAACTGGCTTTCGGTGCAGTCGAACGTCTGGGTCCAGTAACGGATCTCGTGGGGCTCGCTGACGTCGATCTGCCGCCAGTCCACATCCGGATTCAAGTCGTGCTGTGCCATGTCGGTCCTTGGATGACCCACGATGCTGGGATCAAGGTGGCCAGTGCAATGTAGGACGTTGGAACCAGAACCCCAGGTTGGGAACGCGCAACCGCGACTGAATGATCGTTAAAAACAATGGACCCGGTGGAGTCGATATCCATGCAAGGCTACAATTTGATGCAAATCCACCCCTCCATCCGTTCGTCATGACCACCTTTCGTTCACGCCTTCAAGCCGTCGGCCCTCTGCTGGTCCTTACGCTGCCTCCGTGTCGCTGGCGCAATTTGTCCCACCGACGACCACCATCGTCTATGCGCCTGCCGCCGCGGGCAGCCCCACGGCGGTGCCCACCCTGTCGGAGTGGGGCCTGATCGCGCTGGCTGCCGTGATGGTCTTCGCAGCCATCCGCGCGCTGCGCCGTGGCACGGGTGGCCGCCTGCTGTCGCTGGCGATCGTGGCCGCCGCCTCGTTGGCGGGGACGCAGTGGACCGCCCGGCCCGCGATGGCCGTGCCTGCCTTTACCCTGAGCAACGCTGCGGGAGGCACGGCCACTTGGCTCGGAGATGGCGAGATCGGCGTGCTCAATACCACCGGCGTGGCGCAGAAGATCATCTCCGTGGGGCTTACCGGGACTGGAATGCTGCGGCCCACGGAGGGCTCGCCGCGGTGCGTGGCGGGTCTGGTGGTGAATGCGGGGCAGCAGTGCTATGTGAACGTGGCGATGCCGCTGTAAATTCCGGTCGCTGGTGCAGTGCCGCCTTTCGGGGCGGTTTTTTTTGTCTGTACTGACTCGTCTTCTCCCTTGGGCGTTCGGGCTTTGCTTGTCGAAGCCTTGCCGGAGTCGGGGCGGTGCTGCCACGTGCTGGGTGGTTGCTTCCCGGGGCCGGGAATTCGCCCCGGCGTCGACAAGCTGAGCCCAAAGGCCCTCCTTCAGGAAGAGA
Source organism: Acidovorax sp. FG27 (assembly GCF_040365715.1). Taxonomy (NCBI): domain Bacteria; kingdom Pseudomonadati; phylum Pseudomonadota; class Betaproteobacteria; order Burkholderiales; family Comamonadaceae; genus Acidovorax; species Acidovorax sp. FG27. The sequence goes on along the minus strand of NZ_BAABVY010000014.1, from coordinate 10,128 downwards.
AAGCAAAAAAAGTGGCCGTCATCCGACCACTGCCCAACCCACACACAACACCGCCAACACCGCCCCCCCTTGCAATACCCGCGTCACCCCCCCAGGCGCATAGCTCAACAACAGCACGACGCAGAGGGCCGACAGCGTCATCACCCCGAACCAGAACACCCAGCCCTGCGCGTTGCCGGCCGCCGCCAGGCAGGCCCAGAGCGACAGCAGCAGGCCACCCGTGCCCACCAGCCGCAACGCCCGGCGCAGGCCGGCGCTGGGGGTCTTGCCCCGGCCGTAGCTGTCTTCGTAGTGGCGGTCCATCGCCAGGCCCAGCGCGGAAAAGGCGGCGACACAGGACGAGAGCGCCAGCGTGAGATGGATGGCGCTCATGGCGACGAGCCCTCCGCCGCGGCGGCCGCCAGGCTGTGGCGGGCGGGCGACAGGCCAGGCTCGCCGGCGGGGTGAGGGTGGGACTGGGGCGCGGGGGCAGCGGGCTGCGCTGGCTGGCCGGCCCGTGCGGGGCGCGGCGCCGTGCCGGCGCGGGCGGCCGGCTTGCGGCGGCCCAGCCACCAGGCGCTGGCGAGCAGGGCCACTCCCAGCAGCAGGCAGGTGGCGTCGAAACCCACCAGGCTCCAGTGGCCGGCCGTGGCGGCTGCCACCAGGCCGGCGCCGCCGGTCAGCGGGTTCATCACCGGCACCAGGGCGAACAGCAGGCCGCCCAGGGCCAGTTGCACCTGCCACATGCGGCGCGCCGGCCAGGCGATGCCGGCGACCGTCGCCACGCCCCAGACGGTGAAGAACGCGGCGATCTCGGCGGCCGGCCGGTCCGGCGTGGCCACCGGGATCAGCCGGTTGGCCCAGAAGAACGAGGCCATCGCCAGCGGCAGGCCGGCGATGGCGCCCAGATTGAGCCCGTCCACCAGCCGCAGGCCGAAGCCGATGCGGCCGCCCTTGGCCAGTGCCTTGGCGTATTTCTGCCGCTCCTTCACCGCCCACATCAGCAGGCCCGTGGCCACCATCACGCAGCCGGCCAGACCTGAGAGGAAGAACAGCCAGCGCAGCACCGGCCCGGCGAAGTGCCCCACGTGCAGGCCGACGAAGACCCCGCGCGTTTCCGACGCGGGCGGCACGGCCTCGCCCCGCGTTTCCAGCAGCTGGCCGGTGGTGCCATTGAACACCACCGACGCCTGGTTGGACGACAGGCTCGCCTGCCCGTCGCGGTAGACGGTCACGGCGGCGTTCGCGTCGCCCGGGAAGGTGACCACCGCGCGCGAGGCGGCCGCGCCCTGCCAGCGCGCCTGCGCCTGCTCCACCAGCGGGCCCAGCGGCACCAGCGCGGCCGGCCGGCCGGCGGCCTTCTGCGGCGCGCTGCCGGCGGCGTTCGGGAAGGCCTCGGCGAAGAAGGTCTTCTGGTCGCCCTGGTAGGCGGTCTGCGCGGCCCAGGGCATGTACATGAACATCAGCGTGACCAGGCCCGTGTAGGTGATCATCAGGTGATAGGGCAGCGCCAGCACGGCGGTGGCGTTGTGCGCGTCCAGCCAGGAGCGCTGGCCCTTGCGGGGCCGGAAGGTGAAGAAGTCGCTGAAGATGCGCCGGTGCGTGACGATGCCGCTCACGATCGCCACCAGCATGAACATGGCGCAGAACCCCACGATCCACCGCGCCCAGAGCGCCGGCATGTAGTGCAGGTCGAAGTGCATGCGGTAGAAGAAGTCGCCGCCCCGGGTGGCGCGCGGCGCGGCCAGCCGCTCGCCGGTGGCCGGGTCCAGCGGCACGGCCAGCAGGCGCTGGCGCGGGGCGCCGGGCGGCTGCGGCCGGGTCCAGGTCACCCGCACGTCGGATTCGCGGTCGCTGGGCAGGCCGATGTTCCAGCGCGGGCTGCCGGCGGCTTCGCGCTCCAGGAAGCGCACGGCCTGGCCGGCGGCCTGGGCGGGAGCCACCTGCGACGCTGCGGGCGCGCCGTGCAGCTCGGGCTTCATCCAGTGGCTGATCTCGTCGCGGAAATAGGCCGAGGTGCCGGTGGCGAACACCATGAACAGCACCCAGCCCACCAGCAGCCCCGACCAGGTGTGCAGCCAGGCCATCGACTGGCGGAAACCTTCCTTCATGATGCTGCCCCCACGGCCGGCGCCGCGCCGCGCAGCACCAGCCAGAGCACCGCGCACAGCACCGCCGCCGGCACGGCCAGCCCGGCCCAGGCCCGCCCGGCGCTGCGGGCGGCGAACACCCACATCACCGCGCCGGCATAGATGGCGAACGACGCCAGCGTGCCGGTGATGACCGCCTCGGCCCGCGCCAGCGGCAGCCACAGCCCCAGGGCCGTCGAGCAGAGCGCGGACAGGACGTAGCCGCCCGCGATGGCGGCGAACGCGCGCGACGCGACGGCCCAGCGGTAGCGGGCGGCGTCGCCCAGGGCAAGGAACGGCCGAAGGCGCGGGCGGGGCGCGCCGTCGGCGGCGTGGCGAGGTGGGCTGGCGGTCATGGCAGGCGGGAAGCGGGGAAGGCGGCGGCAACGGAAGAGGCCGGCACCGCGCAAGCCGGTGCCGGTCTGGTCGCTGCCGCCGCTGTGGCTGGCTGTCGGGCCGGGGCGAAGGCCCCGAGGCTCAGGCTATCGGCGCATGGCGAAAGCGGGGCGCGACCAGAGAGGAAGGTCGCATTCTAAATGCAACTGGTTATCAATACGGGGTTTCTTTGCCAGATTCCGGTGTCTGCTACCAAAACCATAGCTGCATGCGTAGGTGCATCAAGCGCCGGGGGCCGAAAAGACCCGAAATGGGTGGCCTACAGCACCCGCCCGAACCACCACAGCGACAGCGCCGCCGCCAGCACCATCAGCGCCGCCCCGGCCAGGGCCAGCAGGGCGGAGATTTCGGTTTCCTTCTTCTCCACCGTCAGGCGCGAGCTGAGCGTCTCGTACACCTTCTTCAGGTCCTCGGCGGTGGCAGCGTGGAAGTATTCGCCCTGGGTGCGCTGGGCGATGGCCTTGAGCGTGGCCTCGTCCAGCCGCACCCGCATCGACCAGCCCTCGAAGCCGATGGTTTCGCCCTCCACCGTGCCCACGCCCACGGTGTACACGCGCACGCCCCGGTCGGCGGCCCACTGGGCGGCTTCCAGCGGGTCCACGCCGGTGGTGCGCTGGCCGTCGGTCAGCATGATGATGGCGGCCGAGTTGTAGGAGCCTGGTGCCACCGGCGTGAACGGCCTGCCTTGCTGCGTGCCGGCCGCGCGCCCGGCCTCGTCGATGGGCTGGGCCGGACGCGCCGGCATGGCCTGCCGGCCGCCCAGGGCGGAGATGTCGATACCCGCGTCCGGGAACAGCGTGGCCAGCGACAGCAGGATGCCGTTGCCGGTGGCCGTGCCGCGCTGCAACTGGAAGCTGTCGATGGCCTGGGTCAGGTCCTCGTGGCTCTGCGTGGGCAGCTGAGAGAGCTGCGCGCTGCCCGCGAAGGCGACGATGCCCACCCGCACGTGGCGCGGCAGGTCGGCGATGAAGGCCTTGGCGGCGTTCTGCGCGGCGGTCATCCTGTCGGGCTGCACGTCGGTCGCGCGCATGCTGCCCGACACGTCGATGGCCAGCATGACGGTCTGCTGCTGCGAGGGCAGGCTGATGACCGCGAGCGGCCGCGCCCCGGCCAGCAGCAGGGCCGCCAGCCCCAGCAGGAACAGCGCGGGCGGCACATGCCGGCGCCAGCGCGGGCCGGTGCCCAGAGCCGCCCGCACCAGGCCCAGCGCGGGGTAGTGGATGGCGGCGGCGCGGCGCCGGCGCAGCACCGCCACGTAGAGCAGCACCAGCAGCGGCAGCACCAGCAGCAGCCAGAGGAAGGTGGGCCAGAGAAAGACCATGGTGGGCGACTCCTGCGTGGCGGGTGGCTCGGGGCGGCGGGCGTGTCAGCCGGCCCGAGCGCTGGTGGGGGCGGCGGTGGGGGCGGCCTGCCGTGACCAGGCCGGGGTGGCGCGCAGGGCCCGGGGCCGGTGGCCGCGCAGCTCCATGAAGCGCACCAGCGCGTCCACCAGGTCGTCGCCGGTCGACAGCTCCAGCGTGTCCGCGCCGGCCCGTGCCAGGCTGGCGCGCAGCTGCGCCTCGCGCTCGTCGGCCAGGCGGGCGAAGCGGTCGCGCAAGCCGCGCTCGCGCGTGTCCACCTGCAGCGTCTCGCCGGTCTCGGGGTCGCGCAGCAGCACCGGGCCCACGTCGGGCAGGGCGCGCTCGAGCGGGTCCCACAGGCGCACGGCGACCACGTCGTGCCGCTGCGCCAGCTGGCCCAGCGGTTTCTCCCAGCCCGGCGTGCTGAAGAAATCGGAGACGACGAACACCGTGCCGCGCCGGCGCAGCACGCCCTGGGCGGAGCGCAGCAGGCGGTGCAGCTCGGTGGCGCCGGGCGGCGGCGCGGCGCGCCCGGCAGCGGGTGGCGGGGCGATGAGCGGGGCGGTCAACGGGGCGATGAGGGGGGCGCCCGGCGGTGCGATCAGCCGGTGCAGCAGGTGCAGCACATGCGCCCGGCTAGCGCGGGCCGGCAGCACCGTGTCGGCGGTGGCGGCCCCCCGGCCATGGTGCAGCACCGCGCCCACCCGGTTGCCGTGCCGCGTCAGCAGCCGCGCCAGCACGGCGACGAAGCCGGCCGCCACGTCGCGCTTGGTGTGGCCCGGCGGGCCGAAGTCCACCGAGGGGCTCAGGTCGACCAGGAACCACGCGGCCATCTCGCGGTCTTCGGCGAAGACGCGCACGTGCGGCTCGTCCAGCCGCGCGGTGACGTTCCAGTCGATGTGGCGCACGTCGTCGTGCGACTGGTAGGCGCGCAGGTCGGCCAGGTCGACGCCGGCGCCGCGCAGCAGCGTGCGGTGGTCGCCCTGCAGCAGGCCGTCCAGGCGGCGCAGCACGGTCCATTCCAGGCGCTGCAGCAGGCGCTCGGCCGCGCCGGGCGCGGGCAGGGCGGGCGCTGCGGCGTCAGGCACGGAGCGGCTCCAGGGGGTCGGCGGCGTTCTCGGCCCACTGGTGCGGCGGCCGGGCCGGCGCGGCCACGCGCGCCAGGATGCGGGCGATGAGCGCCTCGGCGTCCTGTCCGTCCGACAGCGCTTCGTACGACAGGGCCACGCGGTGGCGCAGCACGTCGGGCGCGAGCTCGGCCATGTCCTGCGGCAGGGCGTAGCCGCGGCCGCGCAGCAGGGCCAGCGCCTGCGCGCCTTCGGCCAGGGCGATGGTGGCGCGGGGGCTGGCGCCGGTGGCGATGCGGCCGGCCAGCTCCGGCAGGCCGTGGCGCGCCGGCTCCCGCGTGGCGGCCACCAGCCGCACGGCGTACTGCAGCAGGGCCGGGTCCACATAGACCCGCCGGCAGTCGGCCTGCAGCGCCGCCAGCTGCTGGGTGCTTGCCACCGCCGCCACGGCCACGGCGGGCTGCAGGGCCCGCTGGGCGATGACGAATTCTTCTTCCTCGCTGGGGTAGTCCACCCGCACCTTCATCATGAAGCGGTCCACCTGCGCCTCGGGCAGCTGGTAGGTGCCCTCTGTCTCGATCGGGTTCTGCGTGGCCATCACCAGGAACGGGGCGGGCAGGGGGTGCGTCTCGCCGGCGATGGTCACCTGCCGCTCCTGCATCACCTCCAGCAGCGCGCTCTGCACCTTGGCCGGCGCGCGGTTGATCTCGTCGGCCAGCAGCAGGTGGGTGAAGACGGGGCCCAGCACGGTGGCGAATTCGCCCGTGCGCTGGTGGTACATGCGCGTGCCCACCAGGTCGGCCGGCACCAGGTCGGGCGTGAACTGGATGCGCTTGAAGCCGCCCTGCACGGCGCCGGCCAGCGTTTTCACCGTCAGCGTCTTGGCCAGGCCGGGCACGCCCTCCACCAGCAGGTGGCCGCCCGCCAGCATGGCGACCATCACGCGTTCCAGGAAGCGGTCCTGCCCCACCACGACGCGCTTGACCTCGTAGAGGATCTGCTCCATCAGCGTGGCGGCGTGGGCGTGCGTCGGTGCGACGGGGGCGAATTCGGCGGCGGGAGGCTGGGTCATGGGCTGGGTCCTCGATGGGGCGCGGCGATCAGAAGGGCGGCATGCCGACGGCGGAGGCGGCGTTCTCGATGGGCACCGCGAAGCCGATGCCGATGAAGGTGCGTGCGGAAGTGGGGTTGAGGATGGCGGTGACGATGCCCACCACCTCGCCATCCATGGTGACCAGCGGCCCGCCGGAATTGCCGGGGTTGGCGGCCGCGTCGAACTGGATCAGGTTGCGCATTTCCTGGCCGCTCTCGGGCGAGTCGAACTCCCGCTCCAGCCCCGAGACCACGCCCGCCGACACCGACGGGCCGATGCCGAACGGAAAGCCCAGCGCCACCACCGGGTCGCCGGGGCGCAGGTTCTGGGTGGACCGCAGGGGCGCGGCCTGCAGGTCGTCGGGCACCTGCTGGGCCTGCAGCACCGCCAGGTCGTTCTGCGGCTGGATGCCGGTGACGCGGGCAGGCGACTCGGTGCCGTCGGCGAAGGTCACCTGCACCCGGTGCATGCCCTGCACGACGTGCAGGTTGGTGAGGATCACGCCCCGGTCCACGATGACCACGCCGCTGCCCACGCCGCGCTCCACCTCCTTGCCCTTCTTGGTGCGCGCAAAGCCCACCACGCGCACCACCGACGGCGCCACGGCGGCTGCCGCGCGGGCGGTGGGCGAGGGCAGGGTGCGGGTCTGCAGGGTGTGCAGCACGGCGGCGTCGATGTCGTCCTGCGTCAGCCGCTGGGGCGGGGCCTGCCGGCCCGCCCAGAGCGCGGCGGCCAGCAGGGCCGCGAGCACGAGCACGGCGGACCAGAGCGCGGCTTCGGTGCGGCTGCGGCGGGTGGCCGGCGCGGCCGCGGAGGGTGGCGGGCCGGCGGGTGGGGCCTCCGGGGCGGACGCCGGCGGGCCGTCCGGCGGCAGGGCGGCGCCAGCGGCAGGGCGGCGTGACGGGCTGTAGCGGGCGGGCCGGGGCATGCGGGCACCTCTCTGGCAGGCGGAACAGGGCGTGGCGGAAGGGCGGGGCGGGTGGCCCGAACCACGGTAGCACGGAACCGGAGCCCGCGCGCGCCAGGCGGAATCTCCTACGCCCCGGCCGTGGCGCTGCGGCATCATCGGCCGCATGACGATCTGGATCGACACCCATTGCCACCTGGACGAATTCGAGGCCCATGCCGGCATCGACCACCTGGACGGCGTGCGCGCCGATGCGGCCCGCGCCGGGGTCGCCCATTGCGTGCTGCCGGCGGTGGAGCGCGCCAACCTGGATGCGGTGCGCACCCTGGCCCACCGCCACGGCGACAGCTATGCGCTGGGCATCCACCCGCTCTTCACCGGCCGCGCGGGGGACGGTGACCTGGCGGTGCTGGAGCAGCAGGTGCAGGCCCACCGGGACGACCCGCGCCTGGTCGCCATCGGCGAGGTCGGGCTCGACTACTTCGTGCCGGGACTGGATGCGGACCGGCAGGAGCGGTTCTTCCGCGCCCAGCTCGGGCTGGCGCGGCAGGCGGGGCTGCCGGTCATCCTGCACACGCGCCGCTCGGTGGACAAGGTGCTCAAGGGCCTGCGCGACGTGCCCGTCGCGGGCGGCATCGCCCATGCGTTCAACGGCAGCCTGCAGCAGGCGCAGGCTTTCATCGGCCTGGGGTTCAAGCTCGGCTTCGGCGGTGCGGTGACCTACGACCGGGCACTGCAGTTGCGGCGGCTGGCGGCGCAGCTGCCGCTCGAATCGCTGGTGCTGGAGACCGACGCGCCCGACATTCCGCCGCACTGGCTCTATGTGACCGCCGCCCAGCGTGCCGCCGGCCAGCCCGCCGCGCGCAACACGCCGGGCGAGCTGCCCCGCATCGCCGAGGTCATCGCCGGGCTGCGCGGCATGCCCGTTCAGGCCCTGGCCCGGGCCACCCGCGCCAACGCCTGCGCCGCGCTGCCCCGCCTGGCGGCGCTGCTGCCGGATGCCGAGGTCGGGGCCGAGGTTGGGGCCGGGGCTGGTACCTGAGCCCGGCATCACGCCGCGAATCTGGAGTGTTTCAGGCCTCCCGCGCTTGATCCACCTTGGCATCTAGCTATAAAAATAATATCAAGCGTTCCACGCCCGCCTCCTCATGCCCATCGACCCCGCCGCGCCTTCCCCACCCGCCGCGCCCCTGCTGCGCGGCCTGCCGCCCGTGGTGCGCGGCGGCACGCGGGTGCTCATCCTCGGCAGCTTCCCCGGGGCTGCCTCGCTGCGCGCCGGCCAGTACTACGGCCATCCGCAGAACCAGTTCTGGCGCATCCTGCAGGCGCTGTGGCCGCAGCATCCGCCGCCCGGCCCCGGGGACTACGCCGGCCGCTGCGCCTGGCTGCTGGCGCGCGGGCTGGGCCTCTGGGACGTCTATGCGGCCTGCGAGCGCGAGGGCAGCCTGGACGCCGACATCCGCCACGCCCGGGTAAACGACTTCGCCGGCCTGCGCGCCGCGCTGCCCGCCCTGGCCGCCATCGCCCACAATGGGGGGGAAAGCTTTCGCCACGCCCGCGCGGTGCGGGCCAGCCTGGAGCAGGGCGGGGCAGGAGCCCCGGGCACCATCGCGTCGCTGCGGCTGCCCTCCACCAGCCCGGCCCACGCGGCGTGGAGCTTCGAGCGCAAATGCCAGGCCTGGGCCGACGCCCTGGCTCCCTATCGACAGGTATCACCATTTTGACGACCAAGACGACTTCGCCCACCGCTGCCGATGCAGCCGCCCCCGCCCCCCGCAAACGCGCCGCCTGGGCGCCCGCGCTGCCGGAGGTGAGCGTCTCCGACGACGGCGAGGTGCGCCACCTGCACCTGGGCACGCCCTGGATCCAGGGCTCCATGCGCGTGGCTGAGCCGTTCGAGATCGAGCTGGAATACGTGCAGCGGATGATGGCCTGGCTGCTCTTCATGGAGCCTGCGGGCGTGGGCAAGCGCCACGCCATGCAGCTGGGCCTGGGGGCCGGCGCCATCACCAAGTTCTGCCACAAGAAGCTGCGCATGTGCAGCACCGCCATCGAGCTCAACCCGCAGGTCGTCGCCGTGTGCCGCAGCTGGTTCAAGCTGCCGGCCGATGGCCCCAAGCTGCGCGTGGTGCTGGCCGATGCCGCCCAGGAGATCCGCAAGCCCGAGTGGCTGGGCACGGTCGATGCGCTGGCGGTGGACCTGTACGACCACGACGCCGCCGCCCCGGTGCTCGACAGCGCCGAGTTCTATGCCGACTGCCGCGCCCTCCTGACCGACGACGGCGTGATGACCGTCAACCTGTTCGGCCGCGCCTCCAGCTACGACCGCAGCCTCGCCAAGATGGTCGAAGCCTTCGGGCCCGACGCCCTCTGGGCCTTCAAGCCGACCCGCGAGGGCAACACCATCGTGCTGGCCCTGCGCACGCCCCGGGCGTTCAAGCGGGCCGAGCTGATGGACCGCGCCGAGGCCGTGCAGGCCCGCTGGGACCTGCCCGCCGCCAAATGGCTGCGCGTGTTCAAGCCGGTCGCATGACCGGGCGCCGCCACCGACACCGCGCACAGGCCCGCTGACCCATGAACCCCACCCCTGCGCCTTCTGGGCTGCCGCCTTCCGGCTCCGCGCCCGCAGCGTCCCCGTCCGCCCCGTCCGCCGGTCCGCTGGACTGGCGCCGCGTCGTGCAATGGCTGCGCGCCGACGGCGTCATCAGCGACGAAGAGGCCGACCGCACCATCGCGCGCTGCGCCCAGGCTGAGAGCCAGCAGCACCCGCTGGTGCGCCTGGCCAACGTGGCGATAGCCCGCCAGTCCGACGGCAAGCCGCTCGACGTGGAGATGCTGACGCAGTACGTCGCGGGCCGCAGCGGCCTGGCCTACCTGCGCATCGACCCGCTGAAGGTGGACGTGGGCCGCGTGGCCGACGCCATGAGCGCGAGCTATGCCGAGCGCCACAAGGTGCTGCCCGTGCAGGTGACGGCGCAGGAGGTGGTGGTGGCCACGGCCGAGCCCTTCATCGACGACTGGGTGGCCGAGGTGGAGCGGCAGTCGCGCCGCGCCGTGCGCCGGGTGGTGGCGAACCCGCTGGACATCCACCGCTACACGGCCGAGTTCTATGCGCTGGCCAAGTCGGTGCGGGCCGCGCAGAAGGCCGGTGGCAGCGCGGGCTCCAGCAGCTTCGAGCAGCTGGTGGAGCTGAACAAGAGCAACAAGCAGCTGGACG
>NZ_BAABVY010000013.1:0-170899 GCF_040365715.1 Acidovorax sp. FG27 | reverse complement strand
GGCATGCTGCATTCTCGATCCGTCTCTGCTTCTCTCTGGCCCCACCGCATCCGAAGCACCGCGCTGGCGGGCGTGGTGGGTCTGCTCTGGCTCCACCCTTGCAGCGTCCATGCGCTTCCCATCCCGGCCGAGGTGCGGGCCGACTGGCGCCCGTCGGACACGCTGGTGCTCTCGCGTGAAGGCGAGGTGCTGCAGCGCGTGCGCACCGATGCCACCGTGCGGCGCGGCCAGTGGGCGGCGCTGGCCGACGTGTCGCCCGCGCTGCGCACGGCCCTGGTGCTGAGCGAGGACAAGCGCTTCTACGAGCACAGCGGCGTGGATTGGAGCGCGGTGTCGGCCGCCGCCTGGGGCAACCTCTGGAACCAGCGCACGCGTGGCGCCAGCACCATCACCATGCAGCTGGCGGGCCTGCTGGACGGCGACTGGCGCCAGGGGCCGGGCGGGCGCAGCGTCACGCAAAAGCTCGGCCAGACGGTGGCCGCGCAGGTGCTGGACCGTCGCTGGCGCAAGGACCAGATCCTCGAGGCGTATCTGAACCTGGTGCCGTTCCGGGGCGAGATCGTCGGCATCGACGCGCTGGCCCGCACCCTGTTCGGCAAGGCGCCGCACGGGCTCGATGCGCGGGAGGCCGCCGTCGCCGCCGCGCTGGTGCGCGCCCCCAACGCCCGCCCCGCGCTGGTCGCCCAGCGGGCCTGCGGCGTGCTGCGCGAGATGGATCGCCCCGTGAAGCCGCCACGTGGCACGGAAAAGCCGCCGGCGGTGGACTGCGATGCGCTCGACCTCTTCACCACCGCCGCCCTGCAGCGCCGCGCCTTCGACGCCACCGAGGGCATCGCCCCCCACTTCGCACGGCAGGCGCTGCGCGAGGCGGCGGCCACTGCGGACGGCGGGGGGCGGACGGTACCCAGCACCCTCAGCGCGCCGCTGCAGCGCGTGGCCCTGCAGTCGCTGGACCAGCACCTGCGCGAGCTGCGCGGCCGCAACGTGGAAGACGGCGCGGTGGTCGTGCTGGACAACGCCAGCGGCGACGTGCTGGCCTGGGTGGGCTCGTCGGGCCTGCTCAGCCGCGCCGGCGAGGTGGACGGCGTGCTGGCCCTGCGCCAGCCCGGCTCCACGCTCAAGCCGTTCCTCTACGCCCAGGCGATCGCCGAGCGGCGGCTGACGGCGGCCTCGCTGGTGGAGGATTCGCCGGCCCACATCCCCACCGCCAGCGGCCTCTACATTCCGCAGAACTACGACCGCAGCTTCAAGGGCTGGGTGTCGGCACGCACGGCGCTGGCCGCCTCGCTCAACGTGCCCGCCGTGCGCACGCTGGTCATGGTGACGCCCGATGCGTTCTTCACCCAGCTGCGTACGCTGGGCCTGCCGCTGCGCGAATCGGGCGGCTACTACGGCTACAGCCTGGCGCTGGGCAGCGCCGAAGTGCCGCTCCTGCAGCTCGCCAACGCCTACCGCGCCCTGGCGCAGGGCGGCCGCGCCAGCCCGGTGCGGCTGCTGCCGCCACCACCGCCGCCGCCGCGCCGTGGCGATGCCCCGCGTGCCGCCCCCGACCAGCCGGTGCAGGCGCTGGACGCGCGCGCCGCGTTCATCGTGGGCGACATCCTCTCGGACAGCAACGCCCGCGCCCGCACCTTCGGCACCGACAGCGTGCTGGCCACGCGCTTCTGGTCGGCCGTGAAGACCGGCACCAGCAAGGACATGCGCGACAACTGGGCCATCGGCTGGTCGCAGCGCTACACCGTCGGCGTGTGGGTCGGCAACGCCAGCGGCGCGCCCATGCACGACGTGAGCGGCACCAGCGGGGCCGCGCCCATCTGGGCCGAGGTGATGGGCTGGCTGCACCGCGGCACGCCCAGCCGCGCCCCGCGCCCGCCCGCCGGGCTGGTGCACGCGGCGGTGCGCTACGGCCCGCAGGACGGCAAGGCCGCCACGCCGCTGGAGAGCGCGCGGGAGGAATGGTTTCTCGCCGGCACGCAGCAGCCGCTGTTTGCTATTGATTCGATAGCTGAAGGCCAAGATGGGGCGGGCGCGAGGGCACAAAATGGGTCCCAAAAGGTGCCATCCGGCGCGCCGCGGGCCGCCGACGATGCCCCGCGCCCACGCATCGTGGCGCCCGCCCCCGGCACCATCATTGCGCTGGACCCCGACATTCCGCCCGAGCGGCAGCGCCTGCGCTTCGCCGCCAGCGGCCCCGCCGGCGGCGCCGACGCCGGCGCGGTCCGCTGGCGCATCGGCGGCCGATGGCACGGCCAGGGCGCGCAGTGGGGCTGGCTGCCCTGGCCCGGCCGGCACCAAGTGGAACTGCTGGACGCACGCGGCCAGGTAATCGACCAGATCCAGATCGAGGTGCGCGGCGCCGGCCTGCGCGCCGGGGCGCGCTGACGGGCCAGCCCCTACACTGCCTGTCCCGTCGCCCGCCCGGCCGCACACGCCGCGCCCACCTGGCGCGCCCCCACTTTCCCGCCCGCCCCATGCACGCCGCCGCCCCCTTGCTCTTCGTGTTGATCTGGTCCACCGGCTTCCTGGTGGGCCGCGGCGTCGGGGCGCATGCCGACCCGTTCTGGTTCCTGACCATGCGCTTCGGCGGCGTAGCGCTGGTGTTCGTCGCCCTCGCGCTCTGGGCGCGCGTGGCCTGGCCCCGGGGCGCGCGCCGCATCGGCGTGCACCTGGTGGCCGGGGCGCTGATGAACGGGCTCTACGTGGGCCCGAGCTGGTGGGCCATGTCGCAAGGCCTGCCGGCCGGGGTGATGGCGCTCATCGGCTCCCTGCAGCCCCTGTTCACGGCGCTGATCGCGGTGGCGGTGCTGCACAAGCGCCTGTCGCGCACCACCTGGTGGGGGCTGGCGCTGGGCTTCGGCGGGGTCACGCTGGTACTGCTGCCGCGCCTGCAAGCCGTGGGCGCGGGCAGCCTGGCGCTGCCGGTGGTGCTGACGGGGGTGGGCAGCATCCTGGCGCTCACCGTGGGCTCGATGGCGCAGAAGTCGCCCTGGGCCACGGGCGACCTGCGCAGCACCGGCGCGCTGCAGAACGGGGGCGCGGTGCTGGTGCTGGTGTGCATGGCGCTGCTGCTGGGCCAGCCCCGCTGGGACCATTCGCCGCTGCTCTGGGGCTACCTCGCCTACTCGGTGCTGGGGCTGTCCATCGGCGGCGCCACGCTGCTGATCTGGCTCATGCGCCGGGGCGAGGCCACCCGCACCAGCGCTCTGCTGCTGGCGGTGCCGCCGCTGTCGGCCGTGCAGGCGTGGTTGATCTTCGGCGAGATGCTCTCGCCCGTACAGTTGCTGGGCTTCGCGGTGGCGATCGCCGGGGTGGCGCTGGCGCGCCGCTGAAGCGCGGGGCGGGGCAGGGGCGCCGGCCGCGCGGCTGCAGAAATTTCAAACACCCGGCAAAAGCCTTCACGCGGCGCTGTGCAGGGGCGGGCTAGGATCGCCCAGTCGCCTTCGCTGCGCGACGGCCCTTGCCCGTTTGCCTTTCTTCCTCTCTCGTCCGGAGACAGCCCGCCGTGCCCAAGCTTTCCAAGATCACCACCATCGAAGACCTGCGCGTCGTCGCCGAGCGCCGCGTGCCGCGCATGTTCTACGACTACGCCGATTCGGGTTCGTGGACCGAGGGCACCTACCGCGCCAACAGCGACGACTTCCACCGCATCCTGCTGCGCCAGCGCGTGGCCGTGAACATGGAAGGGCGCAGCACCGCGTGCACGATGGTCGGGCAGGCCGCCCGCATGCCGGTGGCCATTGCGCCGGTGGGGCTCACGGGCATGCAGCATGCCGACGGCGAGATCCACGCCGCCCGAGCGGCCGAGAAGTTCGGCATTCCGTTCACGCTCTCGACCATGAGCATCTGCTCCATCGAGGACGTGGCCGAGAACACCTCGGCGCCGTTCTGGTTCCAGCTCTACATGATGCGCGACCGCGACGCCATGGCCCGCATGATCGCGCGCGCCCGCGCCGCCCGCTGCAGCGCCCTGGTGCTCACGCTCGACCTGCAGGTCATCGGCCAGCGCCACAAGGACATCAAGAACGGCCTGACCGCGCCGCCGCGCCCCACCCTGAAGAACATCGCCAACCTGATGACCAAGCCGCACTGGTGCCTGGGCATGGCCGGCACCAAGCGCCACACCTTCCGCAACCTGGTGGGCCATGTGAAGGGCGTGTCGGACATGCGCTCGCTCTCGGCCTGGACCAACGAGCAGTTCGACCCCAGCCTGTCGTGGGCCGACGTGGCCTGGGTGAAGGAGCAGTGGGGCGGCAAGCTGATCCTGAAGGGCATCATGGACGCCGAAGACGCCCGCCTCGCGGTCGCCGCCGGGGCCGACGCCATCGTGGTCAGCAACCACGGCGGCCGCCAGCTGGACGGCGCGCCCTCGTCCATCGCCGCGCTGCCCGCCATCGTCGACGCGGTCGGCAGCCAGACCGAGGTGTGGATGGATGGCGGCATCCGCTCCGGGCAGGACGTGCTCAAGGCCTGGGCGCTGGGCGCGCGCGGCACGATGATCGGCCGCGCCATGGTGTATGGCCTGGGCGCCTACGGCGAGGCGGGCGTGACCCGGGCGCTGCAGCTCATCCACAAGGAGCTGGACGTGACCATGGCGTTCTGCGGCCATGTGGACATCCGCAACGTGGACCGGCGCATCCTGATTCCGGGCACCTATCCGGTGTGATGCAGATCGGGCCCGGCTGACGCCGAGGCATCGCCATTGCCTGCGGCTGCCATGCCGAGGCACGGGCGCTGCAGCCTGCCGGGCCGCGCGCGCCGCGCTACGCTCGCCCCATGTCTTCTCTACCCTGGCTCGCCTGGATCTGGATTCCCATCACCCTCTGGGCCGCGTTCGCCCAGACCGTGCGCAACGCCGCGCAGCGCACCCTCGTCAGCGAGCTGGGCACGCTCGCCGCCACGCTGGTGCGGTTTCTCTACGGCCTGCCGCTGGCGGCGGCCTGGGTGCTGGGCACCTGCGTGCTGGGCGACCGGCCGGGTCTGGTGCCGGTGTTCACGCCCACCTACGCCGCGTGGCTGGCCGTGGGCGCGGTGATGCAGGTGGCGGCCACGGCCTTCGTGCTGCTGGCGATGAAGGAGCGCAACTTCATCCTGGCCGTGGCCTATTCCAAGACCGAGGTGCTGCAGGTGGCGCTCTTTTCCGCCGTGCTGCTGAACGAGCTGCCCGGCCCGCTGGCGCTGGCGGCCATGGCGGCCGCCACCTGCGGCGTGGTGCTGCTGTCGCTGCCGCGCGGCGGCTGGCGGCTGCTTCTGTCCGGCGGCGCGCCGGGGCAGGGGCGGCTGGTGGCCTGCGGGCTGGCCTCGGGCGCGTGCTTCGCCATCGCGAGCGTGGGGTTCCGAGGCGCGTCGCTGGCGCTGGGCGATGGGGTGGCGCCGTGGGTGGCGGGAGGTTGGGGCGTGCTGTGGGCGCAGCTGCTGCAGACCGTGCTGCTGGGCGGCTGGCTGCTGGCGCGGCAGCCCGGCGTGGCCCGCGCCATCGGCCGGGCCTGGAAGCTGTCGATGGTGGCCGGCTCGATGGGGGCCCTCGCGTCCATCGCCTGGTTCACCGCCTACGCCCTGCAGCCGGTGGCCGACGTGCGCACGCTGGGGCTGGTGGAGGTGCTGTTCAGCTACGCCGTATCGCGCCGCGTGTTCCGCGAAAGCCTCTCGCGCATCGAAACGGCCGGGTTGGCGCTGGTGCTGGCGGGGCTGGTGGGCATCTGCGCGCAGTGGTGAAGGGCCGGCCCGCGTTCCGCACCGCGGCACGGCACCTGCCGGCTCAAGATCCGGCAACCGGTGCCGAAAGCGAAGCCAGGGCCGGTGCGCCACAGGTCAGGCATCGCGGGCCATGGAAAGCGCCTTTTTTTCCGGGGCGACCCCGATGCTCGCCACGCATTGCTGCGCTAGATTGACTTCGGACGGCCCACCGCAGGGCGCCCAGCACGCCATTTTTCCAAGCCTGCCATGACTGCACTCTCGCTGAAACCCTTCGTCGCGGCGCTCGCCCTGGGCGGCGCCTGGGCCCTGCCCCCCACCGCGCAGGCCGACACCGGCAAGCTGCTGCTGACCGGCGGCGTCAGCACCGTCAGCGGCCCGGCGGGCGGCGGCATGGTGCCCTGGGCCGTGATCGGCACGCAGGCCACCGAGGGCGAGGTGGGCGTTACCGCGCATGCCACCCGCGTGGGCACGCTCGACTACGCACTGGCAAGCTACGGCGCCACGGTGGGCGTGCATGACCGGGTGGAGGTGTCCGTCGCGCGGCAGGACTTCGACGCGGGCGCGGCCACGGCGCTGAACGCCATCGCGCCCTTCGGCGTGAAACCCGGTGCCAGGCTGAAGATGGACATCGTCGGCGTCAAGGTCAAGCTGCTGGGGGACGCGATCCTCGAAGCGCACACCCTCATCCCGCAGATCGCCGTGGGCGTGGAGCACAAGCGGCTGCAGGCCGGCTCGCTGGGCAGCGTGCTCGACTTCCTGGGCGCCGACCGCAGCGGCACCGACCTGTACGTCAGCGCCAGCAAGCTGCTGCTGGACAAGGGCCTGCTGCTGACCGGCACGCTGCGCTACACCCGCGCCAACCAGAACGGGCTGCTGGGCTTCGGCGCGGCCGGGCCGGGGCGGGACGGCTACAGCCTGCAGCCCGAAATCTCGGTCGCCTACCTGCTGCGGCGCGACCTGGCCATCGGTGCCGAGTACCGCTTCAAGCCCGACAACCTGCGCGCGCTGGGCGAGGCGGCGGGCCTGGGCAACGGCCTGCAGGAAGACGACTGGAAGGACGTCTTCATTGCCTGGGCGCCCCACAAGAGCCTGTCGCTGACGCTGGCCTACGTGGACCTGGGCCGCATCGTGCCCGGCATCACGCGCAACAAGCGCCAGACCGGCTGGTACGTGTCTGCGCAGGCGGGGTTCTGACCATGGCGGCATCGAGCCTGCCCAAGCGTCTTGGCGCCGCGCTGCTGGTGGCGGCGGTCACCGGCTGTGCCCAGGCACCGGCCCCGGCGCCGCCGGCTGCGCGCCAGCCCATTCCCGGCGGGCCCGTGGCCGCCGGCGTGCGCGGCCCGGCGCCCGCGGGGCTCTACCAGGCGCTGGGCGAGAAGGAAGGCATCGCCCGGCTGATGGACGACCTGGTCGAGCGGGCGGTGAAGGACCCGCGCATCGGCCCTATCTTCCAGGAGTCGTTCAAGCAGACGAAACCGCAGGCCCTCAAGGACAGCCTCACCGCGCAGATCTGCCTGCTGGCCGGCGGGCCGTGCGAGTACGACGGCGTGGACATGCAGTCCGCCCACATGCACATGAAGATCGACAAGTCGCACTTCAACGCGCTGGTCGAGCTGCTGCAGGACGCCATGGACGCGCGCCGCATTCCGTTCACCCAGCAGAACCGCCTGCTGGCCCTGATGGCGCCCATGCACCGGGACATCATCACGGTGCGATGATGCACCATGCTATTGAATTGATAGCTACATCCCAAGGTGGTACAAGCGCTAGAGGCCGAGATGGCC
This sequence comes from Acidovorax sp. FG27, assembly GCF_040365715.1. Classification (NCBI taxonomy): domain Bacteria; kingdom Pseudomonadati; phylum Pseudomonadota; class Betaproteobacteria; order Burkholderiales; family Comamonadaceae; genus Acidovorax; species Acidovorax sp. FG27. The sequence goes on along the minus strand of NZ_BAABVY010000013.1, from coordinate 163,421 downwards.
TGAAATGCGAGCAGGCCGCCGCCCCACTCGGGCATCCGTGCGCGGCCGAGCGGGGCGCGGCCCGGCCCCGCACAATGGCGGCGTGACCGCAGCGCCCGCTCTCCCCCCCGAAGACCAAGCCCCCGGCGGCGCCCCGCCCGAGGGTGCCCGGGTGCGGCGCATCGCCCACCTGGACATGGACGCGTTCTATGCCTCCGTGGAACTGCTGCGCTATCCGCAGCTCAAGGGCCTGCCGGTGGTGATCGGCGGCGGCGGGCGCGAGTCGCATGACGCGCTGCTGGCCGCATACGGCGGTGACCGCGCGGCGGTGCCGGTGGCGGCATTCCCGCGCCTGGGCGACTACGTGGGCCGGGGCGTCATCACCACGGCCACCTACCCGGCGCGGCAGTTCGGCGTGGGCTCGGCCATGGGCATGATGAAGGCGGCGCGCCTGTGCCCGCAGGCGCTGCTGCTGCCGGTCGACTTCGCCGAGTACCGGCGCTTCTCGCGCCGCTTCAAGGACATCATCCTGTCCATCGCCCCGGTGATGGAAGACCGGGGCGTGGACGAGGTGTACATCGACTTCACCGACGTGCCCGGCGGCCAGCGCCAGGGCGGCCGGGCGCTGGCGCGGCTGATCCAGAAAAGCATCCACGACGACACGGGCCTGACCTGCTCGGTGGGCGTGGCGCCCAACAAGCTGATCGCCAAGATGGCGAGCGAATTCAACAAGCCCAACGGCATATCGATCGTGCACGAAGGCGATCTGCAGAGCGTGATCTGGCCGCTGGCCTGCCGCAAGATCAACGGCGTGGGCCCCAAGGCCGAGGCCAAGCTGCTGGCGCACGGCATTGAGACCATCGGCCAGCTGGCCCAGCGCCCGCGCGACTGGCTGGTGCAGCATTTCGGCCGGTCGACCGGCGCCTGGCTGCACGAAACATCGTGGGGCCGCGACGACCGTCCGGTGGTGACCGAAAGCGAGCCGGTGTCGATGAGCCGCGAGACCACCTTCGACCGCGACCTGCATGCGGTGCGCGACCGGGCGGAGCTGGGCCGCATCTTCACCGACCTGTGCGTGCGCGTGGCCGAGGATCTGCGCCGCAAAGGCTACGTCGGCAAGACCATCGGCATCAAGCTGCGCTTCGACGACTTCAAGATCGCCACGCGCGACCAGACCATCGACGGCTACACGCAGGACGCCGCCGCCATCCGCCGCGCTGCGGGCCAGTGCCTGAAGCGCGTGCCACTGGATCGGCGCCTGCGCCTGCTGGGCGTGCGCGTGGGCAACCTGCTGCCGGAGGAAGCGGCCCGGGCCGCCGAGAGCACGGCCCCTGCCGAGCCGGCTGCGGGCGGCGTCGGGACCAACGCCGTGCTGTTCTAGCCGGGGGAGTTCAGGGCAGCAGCGGCTTCATGACCCGCACGAAGCGTTCGGCCTCCGCTTTGTCGGCCACTTTCTTGCACTGCACCGGATAGTGGAAAGAGTGCATCGAGTCGGCTGGAACGTCGAGCACCTGGAGCTTCCACATGCATCGCGCGGGATCGTCTTCGCTGCGCCCATAGACCAGGCTGGCGGGGCGTCCCTTCACGGTCAGGGTGATGGACTCGGACGGCGCGCAGGCCCGCGCACCCATTCGTTGGAGATGGGTGATCGAAACCATCACCTCTCCGAGTTCGGTGGTGTAGACCGCGTCGGCCCGGCTCCCGTCACCGGACTGGTAACGCACGATCTTCTCGCGCTGCGGGAAGCCGTAGGTGTCCGCCAGGCTGGCGATGCCCGCTGCGTCGGACTGGTTCAGCATGCGCAGGTCGAGCACGTACTGGTCCGGAATCTTCTCCTCGTTCCAGCGCACCGTGGCATTGGCGCTGTAGGGGCCGGCGATCTCGATGGTCTGCTTGCCGGGGCATGCCGGGGCGACGGGTGCCTGAGCGGCCGCCAAGTGCGAGGCGAGCAGCAGCGCGCATCCACCCAGCAGTTGGAAAGGGAAAGCGGTCATCTTGTTGCTTCCTTGTGCTTCATGCCGGACCTGGGAGCAGGCCGCCCCGAAGACTAACGCGCCGCAGCGGCCGGTCAAGCGCCGCGCCGGCGGCTACTGCCGCGCCGTCCGCACGTTGGCCGGCAGCGCCTGCGGATGGCTGGTGCGCAGTGGGTTGATGTCCAGCCCGCCCCGGCGCGTGTAGCGCGCATAGACGGCCAGCTTGATCGGGCGGCAGCGCGTCCATACGTCCATGAAGATGCGCTCCACGCACTGCTCGTGGAATTCGTTGTGGTTGCGAAAGCTCACCAGGTACTGCAGCAGCCCGGCCTGGTCGATCTGCGGGCCGCTGTAGCGGATCTGCACGCTGCCCCAGTCGGGCTGGCCGGTCACAAGGCAGTTGCTTTTCAGGAGGTGGCTAACCAGCGTCTCGGTCACCGGCGCCTCGCCCTCGGCGGCCTTCAGCAGCTCGGGCGCGGGCGTGTAGCGCGTGCATTCGATGTCCAGGCGGTCCAGCAGCAGGCCGTCCAGTTCGTGCACGGGTTCGCGGTCGAACAGCTCGGGCAGCAGCAGCTTCACGCCGACCGTGGACGCACTGGCCGCGCCGCGCCAGGCGGCCTCGCTCAGGTCGGCGCGCAGGCGGGCCTGCACCTCGGCCGCATCGGTGAAGCGGCTGTTGTTGAAGCTGTTCAGGTACAGCTTGAACGACTTGCTTTCGATGATGTTGGGCGTCTCGCAGGGGATGGTCACGTGCGCGATGGCCACTTGCGGCTTGCCGCGCTCGTTCAGCCACGACAGCTCGAAGGCGGTCCACAGGTCGGCGCCGAAGAAGGGCGCGGCGGCAGCGGCGCCCAGGCCGATCTCGGCGCGCTTGGGCGCGCGTGGAATGGGAAAGAGCAGCGATGCGTCGTACTGGTCGACGTAGGCCGAGGCGCGGCCCAGCTGCGATCGTTCGGGGGTGTTGTCGTTCATGGCCGGGTGTCCTTTCAGGTGCGTTCCAGTTCTTCGAGCAGCTCGGCCTCGCGCGCATGGGCCAGGGCCTGCAGCACGTCGCCCAGGTCGCCTTCCATCACCGCCAGCAGCTTGTAGAGCGTGAGGTTGATGCGGTGGTCGGTGAGCCGCCCCTGCGGGAAGTTGTAGGTGCGGATGCGGTCGCTGCGGTCGCCCGAGCCGATCAGGCCCTTGCGCAGCGCGGCTTCCTTGGCGGCGCGTTCGCTGCGCTCCTTTTCCTGGATGCGCGCCTGCAGCACCTGCAGCGCCTTGGCCTTGTTGCTGTGCTGGCTGCGGCCATCCTGGCATTCGGCCACGATGCCGGTGGGCAGGTGGACCACGCGCACGGCCGAGTCGGTCTTGTTGATGTGCTGGCCGCCGGCGCCGCTGGCGCGGAAGGTGTCGATGCGCAGGTCGGCCGGGTTCAGCGTGATGGCCTGGTGCTCGTCGGGCTCGGGCATCACGGCGACGGTGCAGGCGCTGGTGTGGATGCGGCCCTGCGTCTCGGTGGCGGGCACGCGCTGCACGCGGTGGCCGCCCGATTCGAAACGCAAGGCGCCATACGCTCCGTCAGCTTCCACCCGCAACACCACTTCCTTGTAGCCGCCGATCTCGTTCTCGTTGGCGCTCATGATCTCGACCTTCCAGCCCACGCTGGCGGCGTAGCGCGTGTACATGCGCGCCAGGTCGGCCGCGAACAGGGCCGATTCGTCGCCGCCGGTGCCGGCGCGGATTTCGAGGAAGGCGTTGCGTGCGTCGTCCGGGTCCTTCGGGAGAAGCAGGCGTTGCAGGCCGTCTTCCAGCTGCACCAGCTCGCCTTCAGCGGCGGCGACTTCCTCCTGCGCCATCTCGGCCATGTCCGGGTCGGCCAGCATGCCTCGGGCGCCTTCCAGGTCGCCTTCGCGCTGGCGATAGCGGGCGTAGCGGCTCGCGATCTGCGTCACCTCGGCATGCTCGCGCGAGATGGTGCGGTACTGCGCCATGTCGCTCATGATGTCTTCACGCGAGAGCAGGAAGTCGAGTTCTTCGAGGCGCTGGGCGTAGCGCTCCAGCTGGCTTCTGAGAAAGGGTTTCATCGGGGGCGAAAGGGTTTTGCTACGGTTTTCGTAGCTGTATGCGCTTGTGTATCAAGCGCTGGAGGCCGAAATGGCTTGAGATCGTGGGTGTGGCGGACGCCGGAGCGCCCCGCCAGGGCGAGCGCCGCTAGAGGCTGCTCTTGGTCTGCGAGCGCAGGAAGAGGCGCGAGACGGTCTGCGCCGTCTGGGCGCGCGCCTCGGCGTCGCCCGCGCGCAGCTCGGCCATGGTGCCGTGCAACATCTTCTGCGTGAGGCCGCGCGAGAGCGCCTCCAGCACCGCGTCCAGGTCTTCGCCGCGGGCCAGCAGCTTCTTGGCGCGGGCGATCTCGGCGGCGCGCCACTCGTCGGCCTGCGCGTTGAGCTGCTGGATCAGCGGCACCACGGCGGCGCCGGAGGCCGCGCCCGACGCACCGGCCGGCGGGCTGCGCAGGTCCATCCAGTGCATGAAGCTCTGCACGCCGGCGTCGATGATGGCCTCGGCCTGGGCCACGGCGGCCTGGCGGCTGGCCTGCGCCGTCTGCACCACCGTGGCCAGATCGTCCACTGTGTAGAGGTACACGTCGCCCAGCGCCTTCACCTCGGGCTCGATGTCGCGCGGCACGGCCAGGTCGACCATGAACATGGGGCGGTGGCGGCGTTTTTTCAGCGCCCGTTCCACGGCGCCCAGGCCGATGATCGGCAGGCTGCTGGCGGTGCAGCTGATGACGGCGTCGAATTCATGCAGCCGGTCTGGCAGGTCGGCCAGGCGCATCACCTCGCCGCCGAAGCGGGTGGCCAGCTTCTCGCCGCGCTCGAGCGTGCGGTTGGCGATGGCGATGGCCTTCGGGTCCTTGGCCGCGAAGTGCGTGGCGGCCAGCTCGATCATCTCGCCCGCGCCGACGAAGAGCACGCGGATGTCGGAAAGGTCTTCGAAGAGCTGGCCCGCCAGGCGCACGGCGGCGGCGGCCATGCTGATGCTGTGCGCGCCGATCTCGGTGCTGCTGCGCACCTCCTTGGCCACGGCAAAGCTGCGCTGGAAGAGCTGGTTGAGCGTGGTTCCCAGCGCGCCGGCCGTCTCGGCGGCGCGCACGGCGTCCTTCATCTGGCCGAGGATCTGCGCCTCGCCCAGCACCATGGAGTCGAGCCCGCTCGCCACGCGGAAGGCATGGCGCGCCACCAGGCCGTCTTCGAGCGCGTAGGAGTGCGAGCGCAGCAGCGCGGGGCTGACGCCGCCGCTCTGGGCCAGCCAGCCCAGGGTGTGATCGACCGCGCTTTCGTTGCCGGCGCAGTAGATCTCGGTGCGGTTGCAGGTGGAGATGATGGCCGTCTCGATCTGCGGGTGGCGGGCCGATGCGCCCGCCAGCGACTGGCGCAGGCCCTGCAGCGTGGGGGCGATCTGATCGAGCGCGAACGCAAAACGACCGCGCAGATCGAGCGGCGCGGTCGTGTGGTTGATGCCCAGGGCCCAGACTGCCATAAGCCGCCATTATAAAATTTGTGGCTCCGCCAGGTAAGCCACCTGCCCGAAAGCCTTGATCCAGGTCAACCCCATGGGCCCCCTCGCCGCCGCCAACCACCTGCTGAACTTCATCGCGCCCGCCCTGGTGGTGGCGCTGCTGCTGGTGCTGGCCTGCCGCCTGCTGATGCGCCAGCGCTCCGCCGCCAGCGGCCTCTGGAAGCAATGGGCGGTGGTGTCCGCCGTGGGCTGCGCGGTGCTGCTGGCCGGCCTGCTGGGGCTGGGGCGCGACGGCAAGATGCTGACGTATGCGGGGCTGGTGGTGGCGTGCGCCAGCGCGCAGTGGGTGTTGCTGCGCTGCTGGCGCTGATGGGGCCCGGTGCGATGCCCTGCGGATGGCGCTAGACTGAATCACAAGTTTCATGGGAGTCTTTATGGCCACGGGTTCCACAGGAAAAGTTCTCACTGAGCACAACATGCAGGTCGCCGAGCAGCTCATTCCCGAGCTTGCCGCCAAGGCCGGACGCAACGCCTACAGGACCACGTTGAAACAGACGGGTGCCGTTACCGTGAAGGCGAGCAATGGCCAGATGGTGGAACGCAAGCGGGACGGCAGCTTCACCGTCATCAAGTCCCTCGCCGTGGACAAACGAGTCAAGCCTGGGACTGTGCTCAAGCGAATCAGCTGAGTGCATCGCGACGAGTTGCGTCGATGAACACGCTTGCCAGCCGCGACTCATCTGCGTCGGCCGAGCCGGCTCGACGCCGCCTTCGCATTCTTGCGGGGCCCAATGGTTCAGGCAAAAGCACGATCAAGTCGGAACTCAAGCCTGAATGGATCGGCGCTTTCGTCAACGCCGACGAGATGGAGCGAGAGTTACGCACCAGAGGTGGGCAATTGAATCTCGGCGCTCTGGGGGGTTCTGGCGATGCGGCAGTCGTGCTGAACAGCATCATGCGAAGCCTTGCCACTTCCGGATTGGAAAGGCGACTCGATCTGTCTGCACTGCGCGACGGCATGGCGCTCGATGACAACATGACACTTCAAGTTCCGGGCCTGTGCGATTCCTACGTGGCGGCGGCGCTGGCGGAGGCCGTACGGCACGAACTTCTTGGCGCCGGGCAGACATTCACCTTCGAGACGGTGATGTCGCATCCCTCCAAGATCGAGTTCATGAGGAAAGCCCGTGCGCAGGGCTACCGTGTCTATTTCTATTTCGTTGCGACTGATGATCCCGACATCAATATCGACCGAGTGCGCCGCCGGGTGTTGCAGGGTGGCCATCCCGTCGATAACTGCAAGGTGATCGAGCGCTATCACAAGTCGATTGCCTTGATGGCGCAAGCGTGCGAGGTCGCGCATAGGGCCTACATCTTTGACAACTCTGGATCCAGGCACAAATTGCTCGCCGAAGTGACTGATTTCGACACCATCAGGCTCGCTGCCAGCCGCATCAATCCTTGGCTGCTCGGCACCGATCTCTGGCGAGCTTTTTCCTGACCTGTTGCGGCAGTCTTGGGTGCGGCCCCCCCGCGGAACCCCTGCGGGTAAGGCCCCGTGCCAAGCCCCGGCCGCCGTCCTAAGCTCGGGTTCTTTCATTCCAGCATTCGCACAAGGAGACCCCCGCATGCGCCTTCGCCACTGGCTCGCCACCGCCGCCTTGACCTGCCTGTCCCTCGGCGCCTTCGCCCAGGCCTTTCCGTCCAAGCCCATCCGGATCGTCGTGGGCTTTCCGCCGGGCGGGCCGCTCGACCAGCATGCGCGGCTGCTCACCGACAAGCTGCAGGCCGTGCTGGGCCAGCCGGTGGTGGTCGATTACAAGTCCGGCGCGGGCGGCACGGTGGGCGCGCAGGACGTGATGAAGGCCCCGCCCGACGGCCACACGCTGATGCTGGCCAACACGGGCGTGATGGTCATCAACCCGGCGCTGTACAGCCGCCTGCCGTATTCGACGCTGAAGGACTTCACGCCCATCGCCCGCACGGCCATGCAGCCGCTGGCGCTGCTGGTGAACCCGGCGCTGCCGGTGAAGACCCTGCAGGACTTCATCGCCTACGCCAAGGAACGGCCGGGCAAGGTGAACTTCGGTTCGGCCGGCAATGGCGGCATCAGTCACTTGGTGCCGGAGATGTTCAAGACGGCGACGGGCCTCTACCTGGTGCACATCCCGTACCGGGGCAGCGCGCCGGCCTTCACCGACCTGATGGGCGGGCAGGTGCAGTTCATGGCCGAAAGCATTCCGCAGGCCGCCAGCTACCACAAGCAGGGCAAGGTGCGCGCCCTGGCCGTCACCAGCCGCCAGCGCAACCCCGCGCTGCCCGAGGTGCCCACGGCCATCGAAAGCGGGCTCAAGAACTTCGAGGTGGTGGGGTTCTACGGCTTCCTCGCGCCGGCCGGCGTGCCCAAGGACGTGGTCGCCAAGCTGAGCGATGCCTTCGGCCAGGTGATGCAGCTGCCCGAGGTGCGCGACCGGATGGTGTCGCAGGGCGCCGACCCGGCCTTCCTCGGCGCCGATGCGTTCGCGAGCTTCCTGGCTGCGGAGATGCCGCGCTGGGCGACGGCGGTCAAGCAGTCCGGCGCCAAGCTGGATTGACCGCCGGGCTTCGGGCTGAATACTTGAAGCGTTTCAGCCCTCCGGCGCTAGTCCATCAAGCGCTGGTAGCTATCAATTATGTAGCGTTTGCCGCGCCGCCCACCGTCGCCTGCGGCTGGGGTACCGCCACCGTGGGCAGGGCCGGCGCGGCGTCGGGTGCCGGCGCTGCGGGGGCGTAGGGCGCCACGCTGGTCGATGCCGGCGGCGACAGCGCCAGCCCGGCGGCGCGCAGCGATTCGAGGATGGAAAACAGCAGGTCGCTCTTCACGCCGCCCGCGTTGCGCGGGTTGCTCACGTAGCCGATGGCCAGGAAGGTGAGCGTGCCGCTCACGATGTCTTCCAGCTGCACGATGGGCTCGGGGCTCTCCAGGATGCCTTCGTGCGCGGTGAGCGCGGCCAGGATGATCTCGCGCATGCGCTTGGCGTCCACGTCCAGCGGGGCGGGCAGGCGCAGCAGCACCCGCCCGGGCGCGCCGGTCAGCGTCATGTTGCGCACGGTCTTGGTGATGAATTCCGAGTTGGGCACGATCACGGTGGAGCGGTCGCCCAGCTGGATCTCGGTGGCGCGCACGTTCACGCGGCGCACGTCGCCCTCGGTGGTGCCCAGCACCACCCAGTCGCCCACCTTCACCGGCCGTTCGGCCAGCAGGATCAGGCCCGAGATGAAGTTCTGCACGATGGCCTGCAGCCCGAAGCCGATGCCCACCGACAGGGCGCTCGCCACCCAGGCGATGCGCTCCACGCTGATGCCCAGGCCCGCCAGCGCCACGGCGACGACGATGACGCCGCCCACGTAGCCCAGCAGCGTGGTGATGGAGCTGCGCATGCCCGGCTCCAGCGAGGTGCTGGGAAAGTAGCTGTCGCTCAGCCAGCGCTTGACGATGCGGATCATCACGAAGCCGGCCACGACCACGGCCAGCGCCGTGAGCAGCGCCTGCGGCGCCATGGTGAATTCGCCCACCTTCAGGCTGTGGTCGGCATTGGTGCCGCGCCGGAAGACCTCGTCCGGCCCGGTGCCGAAGGGTGCCATCAGCGCGATCAGCATGTAGAAGAAAAGGGCCACGCGCAGCACGCCGGACGCCAGCACGGCGGCCTGGTCGAGCAGCCGCGCGTCCATGCCCATGACCTTGTGCAGCCGCCCGCCGAAGCCGCCGCGCGAAGACAGCAGCGCCTCGCAGGCGTCGTCCACCACCTGGAAGGCGAGGTAGGTAACGGCGAACACCACGCCGGTCCACACCATCTGCCGCGCCAGCGTGCCGGCCAGCGCCACGAAGCCGATGGCCACCAGGATGGCCGTGACCACGGTGGCCAGCGTGGCGCAGGCCACCAGCAGGCCGACCCAGGGCGAGCGCGGCGCCGCGGCGCCGGTGGCGTCTGGCGCGGCGGCGGCATCGGCCGCAGGGGCGCCGGCCGCATCGCCGGCATGCGCCTGCGCGGCGGCATGGCGCGCGGCCGAGGGCGCGCGCAGGTGGCGCAGGGCCATCGCCACCAGCGCCGACACCAGCAGGGCGGACACCACGTGCACCGTCACCTCGGCCGTGAGGCTCGCGCCCACGATGCTGTTGACCTGCGTGACCAGCCCGCTGGTGGCGGCGACGATGCCGATGAACCAGGGGTAGGGGCTGAGCTGCGTGGCCAGCGTGTCCGAAATGCCGGTGAGCCGCCACGAGCTGCGCTTGCGCGACAGCAGGGCGTGGCCCAGCGCGATCACCACGGCGGCGAAGGTGGCCATCTGCACGCTGGACCGCGCCAGCTCCTGCAGCCGGTCGCCCAGGTCGGCGCCCGCGTCGAGCGCGCTCCAGGCCCACTGCGCGGCCAGGCCGATGAGCAATGCGTGCACCACCACCGAGGCAGCCGCCAGCAGCGAGCGGCGCAGCCGCCCGCCCGGCAGCCTGGCCGGCACCAGCCGCAGCAGCACGCGTTCGGCGATCCAGGTGCCGGCGATGGCCAGCAGCAGCGCGCCCACCAGCCCGCCGAGGAAGGCGGAGCGGCGGTCGGACTGCAGCGCGGTGCGCACGGCGGCGCGCAACTCGTCGGCCAGCGAGGCGAGCCGGGCCGTGTCGCCCGGCCAGGCGGCGCGCAGGTTGCGCCAGTAGGCGCGGCCCAGGGGCGAGTCGACGCGGGTGGTCAGCGCCGCCTGGAACTGCTCGCGCCGCTGGCGGATGAGGTCGGTGCCGCGCTGCTGGGCGTCGACCGTGATGAGGCGCGCGAGCTTCAGGTCGGAATCGACCGCGCTACGCTGCCTGGACAGGCTGGCCCGCTGCTCGGCCACGTCGGGCGCGTCCGCCGGGGCGCCCTTCTCGGGCGCGGGGCCCAGGCCGGCCAGGCGCGAGTCGATGTCGGCCAGCTCTTCCGTGCGGCGGTTGGCCACCTGTTCGGCGGCCGTGCCGATGGTGTTGACCTCGGCCAGCAGCTTGCGGCCGTCGTCGTCCTCGGGCAGCTTCTGCGGGATGGCGTCGAGCTGTTTGCGCAGCAGGTCGATGCTGGGCAGCTGCGGCTCGGCCGGGCTGCTGGCGGGGGCGGCGGGCGGGCTGGCCTGCCGGCTCTGCGCGTGGGCCGCGCCGCCGGGCCAGGCGGCCAGCAGGCAGGCGAGCAGCGCGGCCAGCGATGCGCCCACCCAGGCCGCCCACCACGCGGATCGCCTGGCAGGCCCGTTGGCGAGACCCTGCGCGGCGGCCGGTGGGCTGAGAGGAGAGGACAGAGCGAAAGCAGGCGCGGGCGGCCTTCCGTGGCGCCGGTTCGCAAGGGCGCTGCCGCGCCGGGCGGTGGGGGAATGCGGACGGGGCGAAATCATCCGCGGATTGTGCTGCGGCTGGCACCGGCCCGGTGAACAGTTGTAGCGCCGGCACCTTCGGCCGGGTGGCAGCGGCAGCGGCGGCGGCAGCAGCGGCAGCGGCCTTCAGCCCGCCGGGCTGAACAGGTCCACGCGGTCGGTGATGATGCCGTCGGTGTCCAGGTCGATCAGGCGCTGGGCGGCCCACTCGTCGTTCACGGTGTAGCTCAGCGCCCGCAGGCCCGCGCCGTGCACGGCGGCCACGTGTTCGGCCGTCCAGAGAGCGTGGTTGCAGACGATGGCGACGCAGCCCAGCTGCAGGGCCGTGTCGAGCCAGCCGGGCGCGAGGCTGTCCAGCAGCAGGCCACGGGGCAGGTGCGGCGCGGCGCGCTGGGCGCCCGCCAGCGCCGCCGGCTTGAAGGAGGTGAGCAGCGGCGGCACGGCCTGGCCGTGCCAGAGGCGCGCCGCATGCGATGCGACGACGCGGCCGGTTTCTTCCTCGGTGCCCGGGGTGGGCTTGACCTCGATGTTCAGCAGAAAGCCGTTGGCGATGCAAAAGCGGGCGGCGTTGTCCAGCGTGGGCAGCGGCTCGCCGGCGTAGGCGCGCGAATGCCAGCTGCCGGCGTCCAGCCGGGCCAGGTCGCTCCAGGCCAGGTCGCCGCCGGTGCCATGGCCGCTGGTAGTGCGCTCCAGCGTGGCGTCGTGCATCAGGAACGGCACGCCGTCGGCGCTGAGCTTGGCATCGCACTCGAACATGCGGTAGCCGTGCGCGGCGCCCAGACGGAAGGCGGCCAAGGTGTTCTCGGGCGCGAGCTTGCCCGCGCCGCGGTGGGCGACCCAGCGCGGATAGGGCCAGTCGGACAGTGGGGCAGCGGAAGAGGTGGGAGTCATGTCATGGAGCCAACAGCGAAGGCAAGGCGCTAGACCGCCTCGCCGAACTTGAGCAGGTTGCCGTGGGGGTCGATCACGTAGAGCTCGCGCATGCCCCAGGCACGTTCTTGCGGCGGCTCGAGGGCGAGGCCCCGCTGCGTGAAGTCGGCATGCAGCGCACGCGTGTCGGCGCGCACGTAGCAGGAGGTGTTCTGCGCGATGTGGCGGTCGTCGCAGCGCCAGAAATGCAGCTCGCAGCCGTCGCGCTCCACGATCAGGTAGTCGGCATGGCGCGCGCGGGTGGCGAAGCCCAGGCGCAGGGTGTAGAAGGCCTCGCTCTCGGCCAGGTCGAGCGAGGCCAGCACCGGGATGGTGGCCTGGAGCAGCGGCTGCGTCACGGGGGCGGCTGCCGAGGGCGTCAGATGCGCTTGCCCGTTGCCGCGTCGAACCAGTGCAGGCGCGCGTCGCGCGGCGTCACGTGGATGATCTCGTCGGCCGCGGGGTGGTGCGTGCCTTCCTCGACGCGCACGATCAGCTGCTCGTCGCCCAGGCGGCCGTAGACCAGGCGCTCGGCGCCCAGCAGCTCCACGGTTTCCACGCGCACCTGCCAGCCGCCGCTGCCGGCCGGGCCGATATCCAGGTGCTCGGGGCGGATGCCCATGATGGCGCCGTCCTTGCCACCCGGCGCGTTCTTCAGCAGGTTCATGGGCGGCGAGCCGATGAAGCTGGCCACGAAGGTGGAGGCGGGCGTGTGGTAGACCTCCTCGGGCGTGCCGAACTGCTCCATCACGCCGCCGTTCATGACGATCATGCGCTGCGCGAGCGTCATGGCCTCGACCTGGTCGTGGGTGACGAACAGGCTGGTGATGCCGAGCTCGCGGTGCAGCTTCTGGATCTCCAGCCGGGTCTGGGCGCGCAGCTTGGCGTCCAGGTTGGAGAGCGGCTCGTCGAACAGGAAGACCTGGGGCTGGCGCACGATGGCGCGGCCCATGGCCACGCGCTGGCGCTGGCCGCCCGACAGCTCGCGCGGCTTGCGTTCGAGCAGGTGGCCCAGCTCGAGGATCTTGGCGGCCTTGTCCACGCGCGCCTTGATCTCTTCCTTGGGTACCTTGGCGATCTTCAGGCCGTAGGCCATGTTCTCGAAGTTCGTCATGTGCGGGTAGAGCGCGTAGTTCTGGAACACCATGGCGATGTCGCGCTGCGCGGGTTCGAGGTCGTTGACCACGCGGTCGCCGATGCGCAGCTCGCCGCCGGAGATTTCCTCCAGGCCCGCGACCATGCGCAGCAGCGTCGACTTGCCGCAGCCCGAGGGGCCGACGATGACGACGAATTCGCCGTCGTGGATTTCAGCGCTCACGCCGTGGATGACCTGGTTGGCCTTGGGGCCCACGCCGTAGCGCTTGATGATGTTGCGAAGGGAAAGAGATGCCATGATTGCTATTGATTTGGTAGCTGCATGCGCTTATTTATCAAGCGCTGGGGGCGTTTTTGATGCTTATTTTTCGGTATCGACCAGGCCCTTGACGAACCAGCGCTGCATGAACACCACGACGAACGCCGGGGGCAGCATGGCCAGCAGGGCCGTCGCCATGACGATGTTCCACTCGTTGCCGGCGTCGCCGCCCGCGATCATGCGTTTGATGCCGATCACCACGGGGTACATGTCTTCCGACGTGGTCACCAACAGGGGCCACAGGTACTGGTTCCAGCCGTAGATGAACTGGATCACGAACAGCGCCGCGATCGAGGTGCGCGAGAGGGGCACCAGGATGTCCTTGAAGAAGCGCATCGGGCCGGCGCCGTCCACGCGGGCGGCTTCGACCAGCTCGTCCGGCACCGTGAGGAAGAACTGGCGAAAGAGGAACGTGGCGGTGGCCGAGGCGATCAGCGGAATCGTGAGGCCCGCGTAGCTGTTGAGCATGCCGAGGTCGGACACCACCTGGTAGGTCGGGCCGATGCGCACTTCCACCGGCAGCATCAGCGTGATGAAGATCAGCCAGAAGCAGATGCCCTTGAAGGGAAAGCGGAAGTACACGATGGCGAAGGCCGACAACAGCGAGATGGCGATCTTGCCCACGGTGATGACCATGGCGGTGACGAAGCTCACCCACATCATGTGCGCCACCGGCGCGGTGGAACCGGCGCCGCCGCCGCCGCCGAACAGCGTCTCGCGGTAGGTCTGCCCGAAGTTGCTGCCGGGCAGCAGGGGCATGGGCGCCTGCACGATGTCCTGCGCGGTGTGCGTGGAGGCCACGAACGCCAGGTACAGCGGGAAGCCGACGATGATCACGCCCAGCACCATGATGAGGTGCGAGAAGAGCTTGAGGTAAGGACTGCGTTCAACCATTTGAGTTTTCCGATGTGTGCATTGCCGGGGGCCTGCGAACTGCGCACGGCCCAGACCAGGGCAGCCGAGCAAGGGCCGCCCCGCAGCGAGGGCTGCGTCCCCTCGCCCGACGTGCGCAGCACGGCGAGAGCGGGGGGAAGGCGCGCAGCGCCTCAGGGGGGTGTCGTCGCATCAGTACTGCACCTTCTTCTCGACGTAGCGGAACTGGATGACCGTCAGGACGACGACGATGGCCATCAGCACCACCGATTGCGCCGCCGAGCCGCCCATGTCCATGGCCTTGAAGCCGTCGTGGTAGACCTTGTAGACCAGGATGGCCGTGTCGCGCCCCGGGCCGCCCTGGGTGGTGGCGTCCACGATGGCGAAGGTGTCGAAGAACGCATACACCACGTTGATGACCAGCAGGAAGAAGGTGGTGGGCGAGAGCAGCGGGAACTGGATGCTCCAGAACCGGCGCCAGGGGCCGGCACCGTCGATGGCGGCCGCCTCGATCAGCGACTTGGGGATGGACTGCAGGCCCGCGAGGAAGAAGAGGAAGTTGTAGGAGATCTGCTTCCACACCGCCGCGATCACGATCAGCGCCATGGCGTGGTCGGAATTGAGCATGTGGTTCCAGTCGAAGCCCCACTGCCGCAGCATGTAAGCCACCACGCCCAGCGACGGCGAGAACATGAACATCCACAGCACGCCGGCCACGGCGGGCGCCACGGCGTAGGGCAGCAGCAGGGCGGTCTTGTAGACCAGGGCGCCCTTGATGATGCGGTCGGCGAAGATGGCCAGGATCAGCGACAGGCTGATGCCGCTCACCGCCACCAGGATCGAGAAGAAGGCCGTGGTCTTGAACGAGGCCAGGTAGCTCGGGTCCTCGAACAGGGTGCGGAAGTTGTCCAGGCCGACCCATTCCCTGGAGAAGCCGAAGCTGTCCTGCATCTGGAAGGACTGCACCAGGGCCTGGCCGGCCGGCCAGAAGAAGAAGACGCTGATGACCACCAGCTGGGGTGCCAGAAGCACCCAGGGCAGCCACGCGGAGCGGAATAGAACGCGTTTTTCCATGTCGGGACTCTCAAAAAGACAACCCGCCGCCCCGTAGACCGATGCGGTCTACAAAGGGCGGCGGGTCTTCAGCACCCGGCCTGCGCGAGGCCCGGGGCTGACAGGCGCACTGCTTACTTGTTGGCGCGGGCGAAGCGGGCCAACTGCTCGTTGCCGCGGGTGGCGGCGGTGTCGAGCGCTTCCTTGGGCGTCTTCTTGCCGGCCCAGATCTGTTCCGTTTCCTCGTCGATGATGGTGCGGATCTGCACGAAGTTGCCCAGACGGATGCCGCGCGACTTGTCGGTCGCCTTGCGGATCATCTGCGTCACGGCCACGTCGGTGCCGGGGTTCTTTTCATAGAAGCCCGATGCCTCGGTCAGCTTGTAGGCGGCAGTGGTCACCGGCAGGTAGCCGGTGCGCTGGTGGCTGGCGGCCTGCACCTTGGTGTCGTTCAGGAAGTTCAGGAAGTCGGCCACGCCCTTGTATTCGTCGGCCTTCTTGCCCGACATCACCCACAGGCTGGCGCCGCCGATGGCGGTGTTCTGCGGCGCGCCCTTCACGTCGTCGTAGTAGGGCAGGGCGGAGATGCCGTAGGCGAACTTGGCGTCCTTGGCGACGCGGGCGTAGAGGCCCGAGGAGCCGGTGATCATGGCGCACTCGCCCGAGGGGAACGAGGCATCGGGCGCATTGCCGCGGCCCTTGTAGACGAAGCTGCCTTCCTTGGAGGCCTTGGCCAGGTTCTCGAAGTGGCGCACGTGCAGCGGCGTGTTGATCTCGAGCTTGGCGTCGGTGCCGTCGAAGCCGTTGTTCTTGGACGCGAACAGCGTGTTGTGCCAGAGCGAGAAGCTCTCCAGCTGCGTCCAGCTGATCCAGCTGGTGGTGAAGGGGCAGCTGTGGCCGCTGGCCTTGAGCTTGGACGCGGCGGCGAACACCTCGGGCCAGGTCTTGGGGGCCTTCTCGGGGTCCAGGCCCGCCTTCTTGAAGGCGTCCTTGTTGTAGTAGAAGATGGTGGTGGAGCTGTTGAGCGGATAGCTCAGCATCTGGCCGTTGGGGGCCGTGTAGTAGCCCGCCACGGCGGAGACGTATTGCGTCGGGTCGAACTTGAAGCCGCCGTCGGTCAGCACCTTGCCGGCCGGGATGATGGCGCCCTTGCTGGCCATCATGGTGGCGGTGCCCACTTCGAACACCTGCAGGATGTGCGGCGCATTGCCGGCGCGGAAGGCCGCGATGGCGCCGGTCATCGACTCGTCGTACGTGCCCTTGTAGGTGGGCACGACCTTGTACTTGGTCTGGCTGGCGTTGTATTGCTTGGCCAGGTCGTTGACCCAATCGCCGAGCGCCGCGCTCATCGAATGCCACCACTGAATCTCGACCTGCTGGGTTTGTGCCTGGGCCGGAACGCACACGGACAGTGCGACGGCGGCGGACAGCGCCAGATGCTTGAATTGCATGAAAACTCCTGCGAAGGGGGTAGTGCGGGAATGCACGAAGCGGCCATCGTATGGCGCGCTCCGTGACGGGAATGTGACGTTGTGACACACCCCTTGCCAGCGCTCAACCGGGGAAACCCGTCGGGTCGGTCCTCGCGGTTCGTGGCAGTGACGTGACAGTATTGTGACAAAGTGCGAACGTTCGTGCGCAGTCCCCGTACCGCTGGGGGGAATTGCCGCAACGAGAACGGGCGTTTGCTGCGGCGCACCATCCCGAGTCGCGAGGCAGCAATCCGCAGCGGCGCGCCTCGATGGGCCGGGCGTGGTCCCATCACACCAGTGAGCGGCGTCTTTACGTCCTGCCTTTCAGCCCCGCCACCTTCAACTGCACTTCGAGCCGCTCGCGCAACACCGCGATCGCGCGGTCGTCGTCGTCGGCCTTCCGGGTGACGAGCGTGAGCTCCATCACCGGCGCGTTGCGGCCGAGCTTCACTTCGCGCACCGGGTACGCGCCACAGAGGGCCGCGTCGAGCAGGTGGATGATCGACACGCCCAGCCCCCCGCTGACCATCGCGATGATGGCCGCCGCCGAGTCGAGCTCGAAGGCGCTGCGCTTGTCGGGCACGAGCGAGAGCACGTGCCGCGCCGCCATGGCGCCGGTCACGGCCGAGCGGTCGTACCGGATCCAGTCGTGGCGGCGCAGCAGCGCGGTCGGCGTGGCCTCCTGGGCACCCGGCGGGGCGATCAGCACCAGCTCGCGGCGCGCGAGCGGCCACCACCGCAACTGCTCGCTGCCGCCCTTGCCGGGCAGGGCGACGACGGCCGCGTCCAGGTGCCCGGCCTTGACGTCCGCGATGAGTCCGGTGCTGCGGCCGCGCACCGGCCGCACCGTCAGCCGCGGATGCTGCGCCCGCAGGGCCGACAGCGTGCCGGGCAGCAGCGAGGGCAGCAGCGACTCCAGCACCCCCAGCCGCACCGTGCCGTCGATCGCGATGCTGGGGCGCCGCCGCAGGCCGTCGAGCTTTTGCAGGCCGCCGCGCATGGCGCCGGCCACGTCGAACGCCGACACGCGCGGGCGCACCTGGGGGCCGGACCGGTCGAAGAGCGGCTGCCCCAGGTAGCGCTCCAGCTGCTTCATCTGCATGCTCACCGCGCTGGGCGTGAGGTTCATCTGCACGGCGGCGCCGGCGAAGCTGCCGGTGCGCAAGACCGCGTCGAGGGTGGCGAAGGCTTCGATCTTCATCAAAATCCTTGATGTCTTTCTTGAATTTTCATCGCTTTTTGTTGATCCATGACAAACCTAGACTGCAGGCCAGAGATCAACCGCATGCCTGCGGACAAGGAGACACGCATGAACGCCCCCGAATTCAAGCCCCGCGCCTGGCTGGCCGCTGACGTGGAACGAGACAGCTCGTGGATCATCCGGATGACGCCGGAAGAAGTTGCGGGCTTCGACGACGCGTTGCAGCACGCGGTCGCGTTGAACAAGCCGCTTCTGGCCATGACGGCGGAAGACTTCCCGTTGCCCGAGGCGTCGCGCCGCGTGCTGGCCCGCGCCATCGACTCGACGCAGGGCCGCTGGGGCATGTGCCTGCTCAAGGGCTTTCCGGTCGACCAGTGGACGGAAGCCGAGACGCGCCTGGCCTACTGGGGCATGGGCCTCTACATGGGCGTGGGGCGCACGCAAAACCGCGCCAGCGAAATCATCAACGACGTGCGCGACACGGGCGCCAGCTACAAGGTCAAGGGCGGCCGGGGCTACAACACCAACGCGGGCCTGGACTTCCACCAAGACTCGTGCGACGTGGTGGCCCTGCTGTGCCGGCGCACCGCCAGGTCGGGCGGCACCAGCAAGGTGATCAGCTCCATCGCCCTGCGCGACGAAGTCGAGCGCCTGCGCCCCGACCTGATCCCGGTGCTGCAGCAACCCTGGTTCCACACCTATCAGAACACGCAGGACCCGACGCAGCCCCCTTACTACCGCTGCCCGATCCTGGGCGACGACCCGACCTACTTCACCGTGCGTACCAACCGCAAGAACATCGACGCGGCGCAGCGCGACTTCGAGGACGTGCCCCGCCTTTCGCCCGAGCAGACGGAAGTGCTCGACCTGTTCGACCAGCTCATGCCCAGCGACAGGCTCTGCTATTCGATGGAGCTCGAGCAGGGCGACCTGCAGTTGCTCAACAACTACGTCACCCTGCACTCGCGCACGCCGTTCGAGGACTTCGAAGACCCCGACCAGAAGCGCCACCTGCTGCGCCTGTGGCTGTCGGTGCCGTCCTCGCAGCCGCTGCCCCCGCAGTGGGAGGAGTATTACGGCGACGTGCGCGCGGGCGCGGTGCGCGGCGGCGTGCGCGGCAGCGCGATCACGCAGGAATTCCTGGACTATGAAGAGCGCCAGGCCCGGGCGTTGGGCATGACCTGGCGCAAGTGGCGGCCGCTCGTCACCCGCGAGGCGGCGACGGCGACCCTCTGATGCGCCGCGAAGGCACGGCGTGGCCGCGCCTTTTGCACGTGACCCCAGCGGGCGCACGACCCGCGGTCCCCCCTCTACCCCGGCCAGGTTGCCGGCTGCGGCCGCAGCGCCGGCACACGACACGCACAACCAGGAGACACCCCCCATGATCGATAGACGCAAGTCGCTGCTGGCCCTGGCCGCAGCCACCCTCGCCTTCGGCGCGCACGCGCAGAACACCGTGACCCGCATCCTGGTGGGCGCCACGCCCGGCGGCGGCACCGACATCGTCGCGCGCGCGCTGGCTCAGGAACTCTCCACCCGGTTGGGCCGGCAGTTCATCGTGGACAACCGCCCCGGCGCGGCCGGCAACATCGCGGCGCAGGCCGTCGCGCAGGCCAAGCCGGACGGCAGCACGCTGCTGCTCTCCTACACCAGCCACGTGATCAACCCCACGCTCTACGGCAAGCTGCCCTTCGACCCGGTGAACGACTTCACGCCGCTGGCGGGCATCGCGTCGCTGCCGGCCATCCTGGTGGCGCGGCCCAACTTCCCGGCGGGCAACATGCGCGAGTTCATCGACGTGGCCAAGGCCCACCCGGGCAAATACAACATGGCGATCGCGGGCCTGGGCAGCGCCAACCACCTGGCCGGCGAATCGCTCAAGCTCGACGGCGGCATCGACATCACCGGCGTGCCCTACAAGGGCACCGGTCCCGCGTTGCAGGACGTGGTCGCAGGGCAGATCGACCTGGTCATCTCGGGCGTCGCGAGCGTGCAGCAGTTGCTCAAGGCCGGCAAGGTCAAGGCGCTGGGCGTGACCAGTGCCAGGCGCGTGGCCGAGTTCCCCCACATCGGGCCGGTGGCCGACGTGATCCCCGGCTTCGACTTCAGCTCGTGGTACGGCCTCTTCGGCCCCGCGGGCATGGATGCGGCCGAGGCCGAGAAGATCTCGGCCGCCGCCCGCGCGGCGCTGCAGTCGCCCGCCATGCGCGAGCGATTCGCGCACGAAGGGCTGATCCCGATGGGCACCGGCCGCGCCGAATTCACCGCGTTCGTCAAGTCCGAAATCCCCCGCTGGGGAAAGATCGTGACCGCCACCGGAGCCAAGCCCGAATGAATGCACCCGCCACCCGCCGTCCTTCATTGCGCGAACGCCTGGCCGAACCGCGCCCGCTGCTGGCGCCGGGCGTGTACGACGCTCTCACCGCACTGTTGGCCGAGCAGGCTGGCTTCGAGGCGCTCTACCTCTCGGGCGGCGCGGTCGCGTACACGCAGCTCGGCCGCTCGGACGTGGGGCTCACCACCGCGAGCGAGACCGCCGACGTGCTCGCTCGCATCACCGACCGCGTGCGCCTGCCGGTCATCGTCGACGGCGACACCGGCTACGGCAACGCGCTCAACGTGCAGCGCACCGTGCGCGACTTCGAGCGCGCCGGCGCCGCGATGATCCAGCTGGAGGACCAGGACTTTCCCAAGCGCTGCGGCCACCTCGCCGGCAAGTCGCTGGTGTCCACCGCCGAGATGCAGGGCAAGCTGCGCGCCGCGCTGGATGCGCGGCAATCGCGCGAGACGCTGATCCTCGCGCGCACCGATGCGGTGGCGGTCGAAGGCGTGGAGGCTGCGTTCGCGCGGGCCGAGGCCTACCTCGAATGCGGTGTCGACGCGCTCTTCATCGAAGCCCTGCGTTCGCGTGAGCAGATGCAGGCGGCCTGCGACCGGTTTGCCGGCCGCGTGCCGCTGCTGGCCAACATGATCGAAGGCGGGCAGACGCCCGTCTCGAGCGCGGCCGACCTGGGCCGGGTGGGCTTTCGCATCGTCATCTTCCCCGGCGGCACGGCGCGCTGGGTGGCGGCCGGACTGCAGCACTACTTCGCCACGCTGCGGCAAGACGGCACCACCGCCGCCGTGCAGGACCGCATGCTGAAGTTCGACGAACTCAACGGCGTGATCGGTACGCCCGAGCTGCTGGCCCTGGGCGAGGGCTATGCGGCCGAGGCGCAGGCGCGGCGCTGAGGGGCGGCGCCGTCGCCAGGGCCCACCGCGGCGCGTGCGGGCAGTCACGCTTCATACGGCAATCTGCCCAGGCGCACAGTGGCGCGCCGCCCCGGCACCCGCCACGTGATGGCTGCAACCCGGTAAGGGCAATTGCTGCGATGCACAATCAGCCCAGGAGCGTGCACGGACAGCTGCCAGCACGAGCCCAGCCTTGTCGGCACTTGCCAGCCTTTGCGGGCACTGCCAGCATCGCCAGCCCCTTCCAGTCCGTGCCAGCCCTTGCCGCCCGGTTCCGGCTTCATGGGCCGGGCTTGGGATCGTCGAAGCCCGGGCTCGCTCACAAGCGGGTCGATGAGCCCGTCGACAGATTCCAGGCCCGAGCCCACGAGCTGTTTCGATACTGCGATCACCGGGCGCGTTTCACCTCCTTTTTGAAAGCTTCATCGCCATGGCCAAGACGTCTCTCGACAAAAGCAAGATCAAGTTCCTGTTGCTGGAAGGCATCCACCCCTCCGCGGTGGAGGTGCTGCGCGGTGCCGGGTACACCCAGGTCGAGCTGGTGTCGGGCGCGCTGGAAGGCGAGGAGCTCAAGCGCCGCATCGCCGACGTGCATTTCCTCGGCATCCGCTCGCGCACGCAGCTGACGGCCGACGTCTTCGCCCACGCGCACAAGCTGGTGGCCGTGGGGGCGTTCTGCATCGGCACCAACCAGATCGACCTGGACGCCGCTCGCGAGCGCGGCATCGCCGTCTTCAACGCGCCGTATTCCAACACCCGCTCGGTGGCCGAGCTGGTGCTGGCCGAGGCCATCCTGCTGCTGCGCGGCGTGCCCGAGAAGAACGCCGTGGCGCACCGCGGCGGCTGGCTCAAGAGCGCCGAAGGCGCCTACGAGATCCGCGGCAAGACGCTGGGCATCGTGGGCTACGGCTCCATCGGCACGCAGCTGTCCGTGCTGGCCGAAGGGCTGGGCATGCACGTCGTCTTCCACGACGTGATCAACAAGCTGCCGCTGGGCAACGCCCGGCAGGCGCCGTCGCTGCAGGCGCTGCTGGCGCAGAGCGACATCGTCAGCCTGCACGTGCCGGAGCTGCCCTCCACGCAGTGGATGATCGGCGCCGCCGAGATCGCCGCGATGAAGCCCGGCGCCATCCTGCTCAATGCCTCGCGCGGCACGGTGGTGGACATCGATCCGCTGGCCGAGGCCCTGCGCGCCAAGAAGCTGCTGGGCGCCGCCATCGACGTGTTCCCGGTCGAGCCACGCTCGAACAAGGACGAGTTTGTCAGCCCGCTGCGCGGCATGGACAACGTCATCCTGACGCCGCACATCGGCGGCTCCACGATGGAGGCACAGGCCAACATCGGCCTGGAGGTGGCCGAGAAGCTGGTCAAGTACAGCGACAACGGCACGTCCATCACGTCGGTGAACTTCCCCGAGGTGGCGCTGCCCGCCCACCCCGGCAAGCACCGCCTGCTGCACATCCACCGCAACGTGCCGGGCGTGCTGTCGGCCATCAACCAGGTGTTCGCCGACAACCACATCAACATCGCCGCGCAGTACCTGCAGACCAACGAGAAGGTGGGCTACGTGGTGATCGACGTGGACGCCGTCTCGTCCGACCTGGCGCAGGACAAGCTGGCCCAGGTACCTGGCACCATCCGCAGCCGCGTGCTGTTCTGATGCTATTTATTTGATAGCTATAGGCCCTTGTCTGGTGGACGCTGGCGCCTGATTCGATGCGAAAAGCCGGCGCGGGCCGCTGCTCGGCGTGCCCGGTGCCTGGCCGGCGGCGGGCGGCCCGGGCGGGCAGCGATTAAAATCCCGTCCCCCGAGGCACGACGGGCGCGCCCTGCGCCCTACCCAGGTTGACCCCATGAATGTTCCGATAGCGTTGGCTGCCTTGCAGACGCAGGCCGCCGAGCCCGCCCGTCTGCGCGAGATTCCCTACAACTACACCTCGTTTTCCGACCGGGAAATCGTCATCCGCCTGCTGGGCGCCGCCTCCTGGGACGTGCTGGACCAGTTGCGCCGCGAGCGCCGCACGGGCCGCTCCGCCCGCATGCTGTACGAGGTGCTGGGCGACATCTGGGTCGTGCAGCGCAACCCCTACCTGCAGGACGACCTGCTGGACAACGAAGGCCGCCGCAAGGCGCTGGTGGATGCCCTGCAGCACCGCCTGGCCGAGATCGGCAAGCGCCGCACCCCGGGCGAGGACGAAGAGCGCGACCGCCTGGTCGGCCAGCTGGTCGATGCCGCCCGCCGCGCCATCGCCGAGTTCGACGCCACTTTCGTGGAAGCGGCGCAACTGCGCCGCCAGGTGCAGAAGCGCCTGGGCCGCCACACGGCCAAGGACAACATCAAGTTCGACGGCCTCTCGCGCGTGTCGCACGTGACCGACGCCACCGACTGGCGCGTCGAATACCCGTTCGTGGTGCTCACGCCCGACACCGAGGCCGAGATGGCCGCGCTGGTCAAGGCCTGCATCGAGCTGGAACTGACCATCATCCCGCGCGGCGGCGGCACCGGCTACACCGGCGGCGCCATTCCGCTGACCTGGCGCAGCGTGGTCATCAACACCGAAAAGCTCGAAGCCATGACCGAGGTGGAGATGCTGCGCCTGCCGGGCATGGGCCACGAGGTGGGCACCATCTGGACGGAAGCCGGGGTGGTAACCCAGCGCGTGGCCGACGCGGCCGAGCGCGCGGGCTTCGTCTTCGCGGTCGATCCGACCAGCGCCGAGGCGTCCTGCATCGGCGGCAACATCGCCATGAACGCGGGCGGCAAAAAGGCCGTGCTCTGGGGCACGGCGCTGGACAACCTGGTCAGCTGGCGCATGGTGACGCCCGAGGCGCAGTGGCTGGAAGTCACGCGCCTGGACCACAACATGGGCAAGATCCACGACGTGGAGACGGCCACCTTCGAGCTGCAGTACTTCGAGGCCGACGGCAGGACGCCGATCCGCACCGAGCAACTGGCGATTCCCGGCCGCACCTTCCGCAAGGAAGGCCTGGGCAAGGACGTGACCGACAAGTTCCTTTCGGGCCTGCCGGGCATTCAGAAGGAAGGCTGCGACGGCCTCATCACCAGCGCCCGCTGGGTGGTGCACCGCATGCCGGCGCACACCCGCACCGTGTGCCTGGAGTTCTTCGGCAACGCCAAGGACGCCGTGCCCTCGATCGTCGAGATCAAGGACTTCATGTTCGCCGAGCAGAAGCGCTCGGGCGTGCTGCTCGCGGGCCTGGAGCACCTGGACGACCGCTACCTGAAAGCCGTGGGCTACGCCACCAAGAGCAAGAAGCACGGCGGCGGCCTGCCCAAGATGGTGCTGTTCGGCGACATCGCGGGCGACGACGCCGACGCGGTGGCGCGCGTGACCAGCGAAGTGGTGCGCATTGCCAATTCACGCGCGGGCGAGGGCTTCATCGCCATCAGCCCCGAGGCGCGCAAGAAGTTCTGGCTCGACCGCAAGCGCACGGCCGCCATCAGCCGCCACACCAACGCCTTCAAGATCAATGAAGACGTGGTGATCCCGCTGCCGCGCATGGCCGAATACACCGACGGCATTGAGCGCATCAACATCGAGCTGTCGCTGCGCAACAAGCTCAAGCTGTGCGACGCGCTGGAAGACTTCTTCCTGCGCGGCAACCTGCCGCTGGGCCGCCAGGACGATGCGCACGAGATCCCCTCCGCCGAATTGCTGGAAGACCGCGTGGCCCAGGCCGTGGCGTTGATCGGCGAGGTGCGGGCGCTCTGGGCCGGCTGGCTGCGCGACGTGGAAACGCTGTTCCCGCAGCTGCAGGACCACACACTGCGCGCCAGCTGGAAGACGCAGCTGCGCGAGCCGCTGGCCAAGATCTTCGCCGGTGCCGCTTTCCAACCCATCATGGACGAGGCGCAGGCCATCCACCAGCGCGTGCTCAAGGGCCGCGTGTGGGTGGCGCTGCACATGCACGCGGGCGACGGCAACGTGCACACCAACCTGCCGGTCAACAGCGACGACTACGACATGCTGCAGACCGCGCACGAGGCGGTGGCGCGCATCATGGTGCTGGCGCGCAGCCTGAACGGCGTGATCTCGGGCGAGCACGGCATCGGCATCACCAAGCTCGAATTCCTGACCGACGACGAACTGCGGCCCTTTGCCGACTACAAGCGCCGGGTGGACCCGCAGGGCCGCTTCAACAAGGGCAAATTGCTACGAAATCAGGAGCATCCTGCGCAGGAGGGACGGGCGCCAGCGGCCGTTTCGGCCCGTGAATCGCTGATGTATTCGGACCTGACCAATGCCTACACGCCCAGCTTCGGGCTGATGGGGCACGAGTCGCTGATCATGCAGCAGAGCGACATCGGCGCCATCGCCGATTCGGTCAAGGACTGCCTGCGCTGCGGCAAGTGCAAGCCGGTGTGCGCCACCCACGTGCCGCGCGCCAGCCTGCTCTACAGCCCGCGCAACAAGATCCTGGCGACCTCGCTGCTGGTCGAAGCCTTCCTCTACGAAGAGCAGACGCGCCGGGGTGTGTCGATCAAGCACTGGCAGGAATTCGAGGACGTGGCCGACCACTGCACCGTCTGCCACAAGTGCTACACGCCGTGCCCGGTCAAGATCGACTTCGGCGACGTGACCATGAACATGCGCAACCTGCTGCGCAAGATGGGCAAGAAGACCTTCCGCCCGGGCAACGCGCTGGCCATGGGCATGCTCAACGCCACCAACCCGGACACCATCAAGCTGATGCGCACGGCCATGGTGGACGTGGGCTTCAAGGCCCAGCGCATGGCCGTCGATCTGCTGCGCGGCTTCGGCCGCAAGCAGACCGCGCATCCGCCCGCCACGGTGGGCACGGCGCCGGTCAAGGAACAGGTCATCCACTTCATCAACAAGAAGCTGCCCGGCGGCCTGCCCAAGAAGACGGCGCGCGCGCTGCTGGACATCGAGGACAAGGACTACGTGCCCATCATCCGCAACCCGGCCGCCACCACGGCCGAGACGGAGGCGGTGTTCTACTTTCCCGGCTGCGGCTCCGAACGCCTGTTCTCGCAGGTCGGTCTGGCGACGCAGGCCATGCTCTGGCATGCGGGCGTGCAGACCGTGCTGCCGCCGGGCTACCTGTGCTGCGGCTACCCCCAGCGCGGCAGCGGCCAGTTCGACAAGGCCGAGAAAATGATCACCGACAACCGGGTGCTGTTCCACCGCGTGGCCAACACGCTGAACTACCTGGACATCAAGACGGTGGTGGTCAGCTGCGGCACCTGCTACGACCAGCTGCAGGGCTACCAGTTCGACAAGATCTTCCCGGGCTGCCGCATCATCGACATCCACGAATACCTGCTCGAAAAAGGCATCCAGCTGCAAGGCAAGGGCGCCTATCTCTATCACGAGCCCTGCCACAGCCCGATGAAGCAGCAGGACTCGATGAAGACCGTCAAGGCGCTGGTGGGCGACCAGGTGGTCAAGAGCGAGCGCTGCTGCGGCGAATCGGGCACGCTGGGCGTCACCCGGCCCGACATCTCCACGCAGGTGCGCTTCCGCAAGGAAGAAGAGATCAGGAAGGGCGAAGCGAAGCTGCGCGCCAGCGGCGCCGTCGCCCCGCAGGAGAACGTGAAGATCCTCACCAGCTGCCCCAGCTGCCTGCAGGGACTGAACCGCTACCAGGACGACCTGCAAAACGGCCTGCTCGAAGCCGACTACATCGTCGTCGAGATGGCGCGCGAGATCCTCGGCGAGAACTGGATGCCCGAATACGTGCAGCGCGCCAACGCGGGCGGCATCGAGCGGGTGCTGGTCTGATGGCCTCGGCCTGTCCGCTGTGCGGGGGCGACGGCGGCACGCTGGTCTGGCGCGGCAAAGAGCTGCGCGTCATTCGCGCCGAGGAAGCGGGCTTTCCCGCCTTCTACCGCGTGGTCTGGAACGCGCACGTGGCGGAGTTCTCCGACCTGTCCGCGCCCGAGCGGCTGCTCTGCATGGAAGCCGTGACCGCGGTGGAGCAGGTGCTGCGCACTGCGCTGCAGCCGGACAAGATCAACCTGGCGGCGCTGGGCAACATGGTGCCGCACCTGCACTGGCACGTGATCGCGCGCTTCGCGTGGGACAGCCACTTCCCCTCGCCCGTCTGGGCGGCGCCCCAACGCCCGGGCGACCCGGCGCGGCTGGCGCAGGTGGCCGCGCGGTTGCCGCAGGTGGAGCAAGCCCTGCGCAGCCAGCTCGATCGCCTGGTGTAGGTCACGCGTCGACGGTCTCCCCCGCGAGATCGTCGGCACGTGTGGGGCGGCGGCCCTTCAGCCGGCGCCGCTGCCGGCGACCGTCACGCGGTCGCGCCCGCACTGCTTGCTGCGGTAGAGCGCTCCGTCGGCCCGCGCGATGGCGCTGGACAGCGACTCGTCGCCCCGCACCTCGCACACGCCCAGGGAGAGCGTCGCGCGCAGCGGCGCGCCCGCGTGGGGCGTGGCGTGGGCTGCCATCGCGGCGCGAAGGCGCTCGGCCACCGATTGCGCGGCCTGCGCGGACGTGTCCGGCAGCAGCACCAAGAATTCCTCTCCGCCCCAACGCGCCACCAGGTCCTGCGGCCGGCTGGCGCTGCGCAGCAGGCCGGCCGTGCTCGCCAGCACCTGGTCGCCCGCATCGTGGCCGTGGCGGTCGTTGATCTGCTTGAAGTGGTCGATGTCCGCGATGACCAGCGCCGTGGGCCGGCCTGCGGCGCGCGCCCGGGCCAGGACCTGCTCGGCGTGCGCGATCAGGCTGCGGCGATTGGACAGGCCCGTCAACGGATCGGTGGCCGCCTGGGCCTGCAGCTGCCCCTCTGCCCGCCGCACCGTGGCGTAGTAGAAGCGGGCCGTGTACGCCGCCATGCAGAACACTACGGCCACGTTGAAGCCGTGCACCACGGCCAGGCCGTGGCCGGTGAGCGGCGCCTGGGCGCCTGCATGCTGCGACAGCGCATGCAGCCCGAGGTAGAACCCGAACAGCACCAGCAGGAGCAGGGCCGGCCGCGTCAACTGGCGGTCGCTGACGGTGATGGCGGGAATGAACATCAGCAGGTAGTAGTGAAAGCCGCTGTCCCAGCCAATGAGCCAGGTGCCGAGCGCGGCATGGCACGTCACCTCCATCCAGATCAGCAGCAGGGCGGCGCTGTTGGCGCGGCGCAGCAGCAGCCAGTACGCGGCGGCGTAGAGCGCCATGCTCAGCACGTTGAGCCAGGCCAGCAGGGGCGAGCCCAGCACCAGGAACAGCGGCAAAAACGCCAGGTCCACCCCGGCCGCCATCACGGTGACGCGCCGCGACATGATCCAGAACGCCTTGTGCGCGAGGTTGGCCTGCACCGCGGAAGGGGAGGTCGCTTGCATGAACGAGTGCTTTGAATTGCTTTGCAAACAAAGGTAACCGCGATGGCCGGAGGGGTCAATGCCGGCCTATGCCGCCACGCCGGCCGGGCGTGTCCCCACACGGCCGATGTGCGAGCTGCGGTGGGACAATGCGGGCGGCTCCCTTTCCCGTTCCCTTTTCCCGAGCCACTTCCACATCAAGGACAGGTGCAATCTCCATGGCAGGTTTGACCGCAGGCGCTCCCACGCCGCAATCGATCACGGTGCACGGCGCCTCGCGCGTGCTGGAAGTGGCGTTCTCCGACGGTGCGGCGTTCCGCATCCCGTTCGAGCTGATGCGCGTCTATTCGCCCTCGGCGGAAGTGCAGGGCCACGGCCCCGGGCAAGAGGTGCTGCAGACCGGCAAGCGCGACGTGACGCTGGTGTCGCTGGAGCCGGTGGGCAACTACGCGGTCAAGCCCACGTTCTCCGACGGGCACGACAGCGGCATCTTTTCCTGGGACTATCTCTACCAGCTCGGCCGCGAAGAGTCGGCGCTCTGGGCCGACTACACGGCGCGGCTCGCGGCGGCCGGCGTGGACCGCGACGCGCCCATGGCGCCCAAGCCTGCCGCCGGCCATTCGCACGGCCACGGCTGCGGGCACTGAAGGCGCCGTTTCAACCTGCAAGCGACAGATGCCCCAGGCCCCCAGGGGGTTGTCGCTGTACGCCCCCCGGGCCGGCGCCTAACATCGGGGCATGAGCACCACGCATTTCGGTTTCCAATCGGTCGACGAGCAGGACAAGGCGCGCCACGTGCGCGGCGTCTTCGATTCCGTCGCCTCCAAGTACGACGTCATGAACGACCTGATGTCGGCGGGCCTGCATCGCGCCTGGAAGGCCTCCACGGTGATGGTCGCCAACCTGCGCGAAGGCAGCCAGGTGCTGGACATCGCGGGCGGCACGGGCGATCTGGCCCGCGCCTTCGCCCGCAAGGTCGGCGCCACGGGCCGGGTGGTGCACACCGACATCAACGAGTCCATGCTGCGCGTCGGCCGCGACCGCCTGATCGACGAGGGCCTGGTGCTGCCCACGCTGGTCTGCGACGCGGAGCGCCTGCCGTTTCCCGACGCGCATTTCGACGTGGTCAGCGTGGCCTTCGGCCTGCGCAACATGACCCACAAGGACGTGGCCATCGCCGAGATGTGCCGCGTGCTCAAGCCCGGCGGCCGGCTGCTGGTGCTCGAGTTCTCCAAGGTCGCCAAGCCGCTCGAGAAGGCCTACGACTGGTACTCCTTCAAGGTGCTGCCGCGCTTGGGCAAGCTGGTGGCCGGCGACGACGCCAGCTATCGCTACCTGGCCGAGTCGATCCGCATGCATCCGGGGCAGGAGGAACTCAAATCCCTCATGCAACAAAATGGCTTTGGACATGTGGACTATCACAACATGACTGGCGGAATGGTGGCCCTGCATGTTGGAATCAAGTGCTGACCCGCGCGCGCGGGTGCGATAAAGATCAACAGGAGATGACATGATGAAACTCTGGTCCGTGGTTCTGGCCGCGATGCTCGTCGTCGCGCATGGCGATGCGGACGCCAAGCGCATGGGCGGCGGCAAGTCGCTGGGCAAGCAGTCCAGCAACGTCACGCAGCGCGAGTCCGCGACGCCGCCCGCCACGCCGGGCGCGCCCGCGCAGAACGTCACCAACAACGCCGCCGCGGCCAAGCCCGCGACGCCGGCGGCCGCCGCGCCTGCCGCCGCGCCCAAGAAGCCCTGGGGCGCCATGCTGGGCGGCCTGGCGGCCGGCCTGGGCCTGGCCTGGCTGGCCCACTCGCTGGGCATGGGCGAGGCCTTCGGCCAGTTCCTGCTGATCGCCCTGATGGTGGCGGCAGTGGCGGTCGTGATCGGCCTGGTCATGCGCTCGCGCAAGTCGGCCAGCGCGCCGCAGGCCCGCTCGCCGTTCGCCTTCCAGGGCGCGGCGGCCGGTGGCGGCTCCGCGTCGCCCGCCGACGCGCAGGTGCCGCGCCAGTACAGCCCGTCCAACGTCGGCAACGATGCGTCCGCCCGCCCCTGGGAGCGCGGCACGATGGCCTTCGATTCGTCGCGCCAGGCGGCCGCAACCGGCGCCGCCGGTGCCTCCGGCGTGGTGATCGGCTCGGCCCTGGCGGGTTCGCAGAACTGGGGCGTGCCGGAAGGCTTCGACACGCAGGGCTTCCTGGCCGCGGCCAAGCGCAACTTCACCACGCTGCAGGCCGCCTGGGACAGCTCCGACATCGGCACGCTGCGCTCGATGATGACCGACAGCATGCTGGAGGAGATCCGCACCCAGCTGCGCGAGCGCGAATCGCACCGCGACGCCAACCAGCCCAATCACACCGAGGTCGTCATGCTCGAGGCGCAGCTGCTGGGCATCGAAGACTTGGGCGACGGCTACATGGCCAGCGTCGAGTTCTCCGGCATGATCCGCGAGGAAGCCTCGGCCGGCCCGAGCCCGTTCCGCGAAGTCTGGAACATGACCAAGCCCAAGAGCGGCTCCAGCGGCTGGCTGGTGGCGGGCGTGCAGGCGCTGCAGTGACCGTCTGACGGCGCGCTGCGATGGCCGTGGGGCAGTGGGGTCAAAGCCCGCATGCGCCGCGGCCAGTTCAGGGAATAATCGGGGACTATGGCAACACAGTCCCCTTTTTCGTTCCTGGACGGTCTTTTCGAACGCCTCGCCAGTGGTCCGCAGCCGCCGCAATGGCTGGTTCACGAAGTGCAGCACCGGGGCGTGCTGTTTCTGAACCACGTGCTGATGCAGGAACCCCAGGCGATGGAGCGGCTGGCCCGCCAGCGTGGAAGGGTGGCCCACGTGCAATGGCGCGCCTATTCGGTGGCGCTGCTGATCACGCCGGCCGGCTTGCTCGACCTGGCCCCCGCCGGGGCCACGCCCGATCTGCGGCTCGAGATTACCGAAACTTCCCCCCTGTCGCTGGCCCAGACCGCGCTGCGCGGTGACAAGCCCACCATCCGCATCGAAGGCGACGTGCAGCTGGCGGCCGAGATCAACTGGCTGGTGGACCACGTGCGCTGGGACGTCGAGGAAGACCTGGCGCGGGTGATCGGCGACGCTCCCGCACACGCCGTGGGATCGGTGGCGCGCCGCGTGGCGCAGGCGCTGCGCAACTTCGTGGGCTCCCGCATGGCGGCGGGCACCGGCACCGGCACGGCTGCATCCGCCGGCAGCGACAGCACCGCGCCATGAGCCGGTATTTCCGCGGCTTCACCATCGTCTGGGTGGCGCTGCGCTACGGCCTGGACGAGCTGGTGCTCACCAGCTTCCAGAAGCCCTGGCTGCGCCTGCTGGCGCGCACGATCTCGATGGGGCGCGACCTGCGCGCGCCGCGCGGCCAGCGGCTGCGCGAGGCGCTGGAAAGCCTGGGGCCGATCTTCGTGAAGTTCGGACAGGTGCTGTCCACCCGCCGCGACCTGCTGCCGCCCGACATCGCCGACGAGCTGGCCCTGCTGCAGGACCGCGTGCCGCCCTTCGATTCGAAGATCGCCATCTCGACCATCGAGAGGGCCTTCCGGCGCCGGGTGGACGAGGTGTTCGTGGCGTTCGACCCGGTGCCCATCGCCAGCGCGTCGATCGCGCAGGTGCACTTCGCCGTGATCCGCGACCGCCAGGGGCAGGAGCGCGAGGTGGCGGTGAAGGT
The DNA here is from genome assembly GCF_040365715.1 of Acidovorax sp. FG27. Taxonomy (NCBI): domain Bacteria; kingdom Pseudomonadati; phylum Pseudomonadota; class Betaproteobacteria; order Burkholderiales; family Comamonadaceae; genus Acidovorax; species Acidovorax sp. FG27. Next base: position 131,477 of record NZ_BAABVY010000013.1, on the reverse strand, counting down.
GCTGCGCCCGGGCATGCTGCCCATCATCGAGAACGACCTGGCGCTGATGCGCATGATGGCCGGCTGGGTGGAGAGCCTGTCGGCCGACGGCAAGCGGCTCAAGCCCCGCCAGGTGGTGGCCGAGTTCGACAACTACCTGCACGACGAGCTGGACCTGGTGCGCGAGGCCTCCAACGCCGCCCAGTTGCGCCGCAACATGCAGGGGCTGGAGCTGGTCGAGATCCCGGAGATCTTCTGGGACTTCTGCCACTCCGACGTGCTGGTCATGCAACGCATGAAGGGCGTGCCCATCAACCAGATCGAGCGCCTGCGCGCCGCCGGGGTGGACATCCCGAAGCTCGCGCGCGACGGCGTGACCATCTTCTTCACCCAGGTGTTCCGCGACGGGTTCTTCCATGCCGACATGCACCCCGGCAACATCCAGGTCAGCCTGGAGCCCGAGACGTTCGGCCGATACATCTCGCTGGACTTCGGCATCGTCGGCACGCTGACCGAGTTCGACAAGGAATACCTGGCGCAGAACTTCACGGCCTTCTTCCGCCGCGACTACAAGCGCGTGGCCGAACTCCACATCGAAAGCGGCTGGGTGCCGGCCACCACCCGGGTCAACGACCTGGAAGGTGCCATCCGCGCCGTGTGCGAGCCGTACTTCGACCGCCCGCTCAAGGAAATCTCGCTGGGCATGGTGCTGATGCGGCTCTTCCAGACCTCGCGCCGCTTCCATGTCGAGATCCAGCCGCAGCTGGTGCTGCTGCAAAAGACGCTGCTCAACATCGAGGGGCTGGGCCGGCAGCTCGACCCGGAGCTCGACCTCTGGAGCACGGCCAAGCCGTTCCTGGAGAAGTGGATGCTCGAGCAGATGGGCCCGCAGCGCCTGTGGCACGAGCTGAAGGCGGAGGCGCCGCACTTCGCCAAGATGCTGCCCGAGCTGCCCCGCCTGCTGCACGCCTATCTGCGCCACCGCCCGCACGAGACCCAGCGCGAGCTCAAGGAGCTGCTGGAGAGCCAGAAGCAGACCAACCGCCTGCTGCAGGGGCTGGTCTACGGTGGCCTGGGTTTTGCATTGGGGCTGCTGGCCATGCAGTTGCTGGTTCGCGTGCGCATCTTCTGACGGCTCCGCGCACCCGCCTCACCCGTTCCCTCCCGTCCTTCGACGCCACCCACCACTTCGCGACATCGAGGAGCATGCCGTGCTGTTGACCCTGGTCATTGCCTATCTGTTGATCACCATCGCCATCGGCCTGGTCGCCGCCCGGCGGGTCAACAACACGACGGATTTCGCCATCGCCGGGCGGAATCTGCCGATGTTCATGATCATCACCACGACCTTCGCCACCTGGTTCGGCTCGGAGATCGTGCTGGGGGTGCCGGCGAAGTTCATCGAAGGCGGGCTGCGCAACGTGGTCGAAGACCCGTTCGGCGCCGGCATGTGCCTGATCCTGGTGGGTCTTTTCTTCGCCGGCAAGCTCTACCGCATGACGCTGCTGACCATCAGCGACTACTACCGCGAACGGTACGGCCGCGTGATCGAGGTGGCCTGCTCGCTCATCATCATGCTGAGCTACCTGGGCTGGGTGTCGGCGCAGGTGACCGCGCTGGGCCTGGTGTTCAACCTGCTGTCGGGCGGGGCGCTGAGCATTCCCGTGGGCATGACCATCGGGGTGGTGTCCATCCTGGCCTATACGCTCTTCGGCGGCATGTGGTCGGTGGCGGTGACCGACTTCCTGCAGATGATCATCCTCGTGGTGGGCCTGCTGGTGCTGGCCTTCTTCGCGGGCGACATGGCGGGCGGCGCCGGCAAGGTGATCGATCTGGCGGTGAGCCGCGATCTCTTCAAGTTCCTGCCCGAGCCGACCCTCCACGACATCGTGTTCTTCTTCGCGGCGGCCATCACCATCATGCTGGGTTCGATCCCGCAGCAGGACGTGTTCCAGCGGGTGATGTCTGCCAATTCGGTCAAGGCCGCGACGCGGGGCACGGTGATCGGCGGCAGCGCCTACATCCTGTTCGCCTTCGTGCCCATGTTCATGGTGGTGAGCGCGCTGATCATCATGCCCGAGCGCGCCCAGGAGCTGCTGGCCGAAGACCCGCAGAAGGTGCTGCCCACCCTGGTGATGGAGAAGATGCCGTTCATCATGCAGGTGCTGTTCTTCGGCGCGCTGCTCTCGGCCATCAAGTCGTGCGCGTCGGCCACCCTGCTGGCGCCCAGCGTCACCTTCACCGAAAACATCTGGCGCCAGTTCCGCCCCGCCGGCAGCGACCGCGAGAACCTGCTGACCATGCGCATCAGCGTGCTGGTGTTCAGCATCGCAGTGCTGGCGTACTCCATCCGCATGCAGGGCACGCCGATCTACGAGCTGGTGTCCGGCGCCTACCAGGTGCCGCTGGTCGGCGCCTTCGTGCCGCTGGTGGCGGGGCTCTACTGGAAGCGCGCCAGCACCCAGGGCGCGGTCTGCGCGGTGGTGATGGGCATCGGCGTCTGGGTCGCCGGGCTGACCATGGCGTGGGGCGCGGTGTTCCCGGCGCAGCTGGCCGGCGTGCTGGCCGCGGGCCTGGGCATGGTGGCCGGCTCGCTGCTGCCGCAGTGGCTGACCGACACGCGCACGCCGCATCGGCTGCTGCCTGAGGGCACGGGCTGAGAACGTCAACCTTCTGGGCCCGCCCGGAGCGCAGGGCGGCGCGGCGACGGCGCCACCTATAATCGCCGGTTTTGCATTCTTCGCCCCGCGCCGAGCATCCGATGCCAATCTATGCCTATAAATGCGGCTCCTGTGGTCATGCCAAGGACGTGCTGCAAAAAATGTCCGACCAGCCCCTCACCGTGTGCCCTGCCTGCGGCGCCGAGGCGTTCTCCAAACAGCTGACGGCCGCGGGCTTCCAGCTCAAGGGATCGGGCTGGTACGCCACCGACTTCAAGAACAGCGGCAGCGCGCCCAGTCCCGCGGCCCCGGCTGCCGCCACGGGCGATGCCGCCCCGGCCACGCCGGCTGCCGCACCTGCACCCGCCGCATCCGCCGCTCCTGCCGCCAGCCCCGCTGCGGCCTGACGCGTTTTCGCCCCGCCCATCCCCCCACACACTGCGTCTGCCCGAATGTCTGCTTTGCGCAAATGGTTGTTGACCGGCCTGCTGGTCATCGTGCCCGGAGTCATCACGGCCTGGGTACTGAACTGGATCGTCAGCACGCTCGACCAGACCCTGCAGATCCTGCCGATCTCCTGGCAGCCGGACCGGCTGCTGGGCTTCCACATTCCCGGCTTCGGCGTGCTGCTCACGCTCGCCATCCTGCTGGTGGTGGGGGCGCTGGCCAGCAACTTCGCCGGCCGCAAGCTGGTGGAGTGGGGCGATTCGCTGGTCAGCCGCATCCCGGTGGTGCGCTCGATCTATTCCAGCGTCAAGCAGGTGTCGGACACGCTGTTCTCGGAAAGCGGCAACGCCTTTCGCACCGCCGTGCTGGTGCAGTGGCCGCGCGAGGGCGTGTGGACGGTGGCCTTCGTCACCGGCACGCCCAGCGGCGAGGTGGCCGGCTATCTTCGCGACGAATTCGTCAGCGTCTACGTGCCCACCACGCCCAATCCCACGGGCGGCTACTTCGTGATCCTGCGCAAGAGCGACTGCATCGAGCTGGACATGAGCGTGGACTCCGCCTTGAAGTACATCGTCTCGATGGGTGTGGTGGCGCCACCGGACCCGGTCGTGCCCGAAGCCAAGTAAGCCCTTTTGTTGCCGTGCGTCCCGACCGGGGGCGCCTGGAAAAACCCTTGTCGCGCCGATCCCGGCGCAGGAAGACTGAAATCCCATGGCCATGCGTTCCCACTACTGCGGTCTCGTCACCGACGCCCTCCTGGGCCAAACCGTCACCCTCGCGGGCTGGGTGAACCGCCGGCGCGACCACGGCGGCGTGATCTTCATCGACCTGCGCGACCGCGAAGGCTCGGTGCAGGTGGTGTGCGACCCCGACCGTGCCGACATGTTCAAGACCGCCGAAGGCGTGCGCAACGAGTTCTGCGTGCAGATCAAGGGCCTGGTGCGCGCCCGCCCCGAGGGCACGACCAACGACAACCTCAAGAGCGGCAAGATCGAGGTGCTGTGCCACGAGCTGAACGTGCTCAACCCCTCGGTCACGCCGCCCTTCCAGATCGACGAGGAGAACCTGTCGGAGACCACGCGCCTCACGCACCGCGTGCTGGACCTGCGCCGTCCGTACATGCAGAACAACCTGATGCTGCGCTACCGCGTGTCGATGGAGGTGCGCAAGTTCCTTGACGCCAACGGCTTCGTCGACATCGAAACCCCCATGCTCACCAAGAGCACGCCCGAAGGCGCGCGCGACTACCTGGTGCCCAGCCGCGTGCACGACGGCCAGTTCTTCGCGCTGCCGCAGTCGCCCCAGCTCTTCAAGCAGCTGCTGATGGTGGCCGGCTTCGACCGCTACTACCAGATCACCAAGTGCTTCCGCGACGAAGACCTGCGCGCCGACCGCCAGCCTGAATTCACCCAGATCGATATCGAAACGTCGTTCATGGAAGAGCAGGACATCCGCGACATGTTCCAGGGCATGATCAAGACGGTGTTCCAGAACACGCTGGGCGTGGACCTGGGCGAGTTCCCGGTCATGACGTACCAGGACGCGGCCTACCGCTACGGCTCCGACAAGCCCGACCTGCGCGTGAAGCTCGAATTCACCGAGCTGACCGAGGTGATGAAGGACGTGGACTTCAAGGTCTTCTCCGGCGCCGCCAACATGAAGGGCGGCCGCGTGGTGGCCCTGCGCGTGCCCGGCGGCGCGCGTGACGCCGGCGGCCTCTCGCGCGGCGAGATCGACGGCTACACCGAGTTCGTGAAGATCTACGGCGCCAAGGGCCTGGCCTACATCAAGGTCAACGAACTGGCCAAGGGCCGTGATGGCCTGCAATCGCCCATCGTGAAGAACATCCACGACGCGGCCATCGCCGAGATCCTCAAGCGCACCGGCGCGCAGGACGGCGACCTGCTGTTCTTCGGCGCCGACAAGGAAAAGATCGTCAACGACGCCATCGGCGCGTTGCGCATCAAGATCGGCCACAGCGAATTCGGCAAGAAGAACGGCCTCTTCGAAGACCGCTGGGCGCCGCTCTGGGTGGTGGACTTCCCGATGTTCGAGCACGACGAGGAAAACGACCGCTGGGTCGCCGTGCACCACCCCTTCACCGCTCCCAAGGACGGCCACGAGGACTACATGGTCACCGCGCCCGAAAAGTGCATCTCCAAGGGCTACGACATGGTGCTGAACGGCTGGGAAATGGGCGGCGGCTCCGTTCGTATCCACCGCGCCGACGTGCAGCAGAAGGTGTTCGACGCCTTGAAGATCACGCCCGAGGAAGCCCAGCAGAAGTTCGGCTTCCTGCTGGACGCGCTGCAGTACGGGGCGCCTCCGCACGGCGGCCTGGCGTTCGGCCTGGACCGCATCGTCACGCTGATGACCGGCGCCGAGTCCATCCGCGACGTGATCGCCTTCCCCAAGACCCAGCGCGCCCAGTGTCTGCTGACCCAGGCACCGAGCCCGGTGGACGAAAAGCAGCTGCGCGAGCTGCACATCCGCCTGCGCAACCCCGACGCCGTGAAGGCCGCCTGACGCTGCCGCCCGCGCCGATGTGCCGGGCGGGCGGACACGAGAGCGGCAGGAGCGCCATGTTCCTGCCGCTTTTTTCATGCCCCTTTTCCATGCTGTTCCCCGCCATCGCAAGGTGACCCGAATGCGGACGATTCCTCCTCGACTCCCTGCGGCGCCGCTGGCGCTGGCGGTGCTGGCCGCTGCGGCCCTGCTGGCCGGCTGCGGCGAAAAGAAGACCGAACTGGGCCAGGGCGGCTCGGTCGTCACCGGCTCGGCCGGGCCCCAGGGCGCGCAGAACGCCTCGCGCGAGCTGGTGCGTTGCGATGCGCCGGTGGCCACGCTGGCGCTGGCCGAGAACCCGAACGGCTACGTCATGTCCTCGCAATACCAGCTGCCGCCGTCGCCCGTGCCGCTGGTCAAGCTGCTGGCGCAGCAGAGCGGGTGCTTTCGGGTGGTGGACCGGGCCGCCGGCCTGCGCGGCACGGTGCAGGAGCAGGACCTGAAGGAAGCCGGCGTGCTGCGGTCCGACTCGACGGTGAAGAAAGGCCGCGGCTACGAGGCGCAGTTCACGCTCACGCCCAGCCTCACCTTCAGCGAGCAGGACGCGGGCCGGGGGCTGGCCGGCGTGATCGCCATGATTCCGGTGCTGCGCGACATCGCCGGCCTGGCGGGGCTGGTGGAACAGGTGAAATTCAAGGAAGCGCAGACCGCGCTGCTGCTGTCCGACAACGAGACCACCGAGCAGGTGGCGGCCGCGACCGGCTCGGCGCGTTCCACCGACCTGGGCGTGGGCGGGCTGGTGTTCGGCAGGCTCGGCGGCGCGGCGGGCGCGGGCTGGAGCAACACCAACGAGGGCAAGGTGATCGCCGCCGCCTTCCTGGACGCCCACAACCAGCTCGTCGCCCAGGTGCGCACCCTGCAGGCGAAGGAGCTGCCGCCGCAGGTGCCCACGCGTGGCCGCCAGCCGGCGGCGGGTGGCTGAGCGGCGCGGCCAGGCGATGACCGGCGGCGCGGCGCCTTTCAAGATTCCCGAATCCGTGCTGGTGGTGATCCACACGCCCGCCTGGGAGGTGCTGCTGATCCGCCGGGCGGGCGACGACGACCACTGGCAGTCGGTCACCGGCAGCAAGGACTGGCCCGAGGAACCCTTCGAGGCGACGGCCCGCCGCGAGGTGATGGAGGAAACCGGCATCGACACCCGGGCGCCCGGCTGCCTGCTGACCGACTGGGCGCTGGAGAACGTCTACGACATCTGGCCCCAGTGGCGCCACCGCTATGCGCCGGGCGTGGTGCGCAACCGCGAGCGGCTCTTCGGCCTGCGCGTGCCGGCCGGCACGCCCGTGCGGCTCAACCCGCGCGAACACCTGCGCTGGCGCTGGCTGCCGTGGCGCGAAGCCGCCGACGCCTGCTTCTCGCCCTCGAATGCCGAGGCCTGCCTGCTGCTGCCGCGTTTCAGCCCGCGGGCCGGCGGTGAGGCCGCCGGTCCGCTGTAGCGATTAAATTCCACGTGCTTTCGGGCTCTGGCGCTTGATGTGCCTGGGCCTTATGCTATCGAATATATAGCTAATTTTGGGTTCGGCCCCGCCGGCGATGCGCAGCGGCCGCCCGGCTTCAAGCGGCCGGCCGCAGCTGCAACGCCGCCAGCGCCCCGAGCGGGTCGGCCGCCTCGGCCGGCGCTGGCGCGGGGGCGGGTGCGCTCGGCCCGGGCGCCTGGTGGGCCGGCGCCGTCCGGCGGGCCGATGCGTCGGGCGCCGTGCGGGTGCGCAGCACCAGCTCGCCGGCCTTGCGCTGGCTGCCTTCGCCCAGCACGGCGCGGGGGGCGGCGGCGCCGCACGACAGCCGCAGCTGGTCGATGCGGGCCTGGTAGTCGTCCGCGTCGGCGATGCGGGCGGCGTGCCGGGTCAGCATCTGCTGGGCGATGTCCAGCAGCTTGGTGTTGAGCGTGGCCTGCACGCGCGCGAGCAGCAGCTGGACGGCGCCGGCATGGTCGCCGCCCAGGCTCTGCGCCACCGCCGTCTCGGCCGTCTTGTTGACCTGCGAGAGGCAGTCGCGCAGGGTCTGGGCGTGCTCGGGGTGCATCTGGCAGGCATTGGCCAGCAGTTCGGTCAGGCCCCGGGTGTTGGTGAAGCGCAGGCCGATGGCCAGCACCCAGCCCGGCCCTTCCGGCAGGGCGATCGAGGTGGCGGCCAGCACCGACAGCAGGGCCGCCATGTTGCAGGCGGCCTCGAAATCGAATTCGCTGTCCAGCACGTCCTGGCCCAGCAGCCGCACGCTGGCCACGGCCTGCACCACCTGGCGCTGCTGGATCTGCTGCAGCGCCCGCACCACGGCCTGGAAGCGCAGGATGCGGCGGCTGTCCGGATGCCGGTCGATGATGCGCAGGAAGTCGGCCATGCACCGCTCCACGCCCTTGCGGTCGTTGCTGGCGAAATACTGGAACGCCAGCAGCACCAGCGACTGGTAGTCGAAGAGCTTGGAGTCGATGCCCAGGATGGCCGCGCGCGCCAGGGCCTTGGCGGCGGTCTCGCGGTCGCCCATGTAGTGGGCCATCATGCCCAGCTTCTGCAGCCGGGCGATGGAGTCGGGCGTGATGCTGCTGGCCAGGCGGTAGGTGGCGAGCGCCTCGTCGAACTGGCCGGTCTCGACCTGGGCGCGCCCCAGCACGTCATAGGCGTCGGCGAACGAGGCGTCGTCGCCCAGCAGCCCCTGCAGCGTGGTGATGGAGCGGGGCGCCTGGCCCGACTCCAGCTGTGCGCGGGCCACGCCCAGCCGCGCCCAGGGCAGGGCGCGGGTCTCGATCACCGCCTCGAACAGCGTGCGGGCGGCGTCGTGGCGGCCCAGCCGCAGCAGCAGCTCCGAGCCGATGCGGGCGGCGTACAGCCAGTAGGGCCGGCGCTGCTCGAACCGCTCCACGCACAGCGCGGCCGCGCCCTCGAAGTCTTCACGCCCGATGGCCTCGAAGATGGGCTGCAGGTGCACCTTGCGCAGGCGGGCGCTCGAGAGGCGCTCGAACATCGTGCTGGGAGTGAAGGGCTTGAGCAGGTAGCCGTCCAGCGCCGACTCGGCCGCCTCGGCGACGGCGGCGTAGGACGCCTCGGCCGTGACCATGAAGAACACGGTGGAAAAGGGCAGCAGCTGCGCGCGGCGGAGGTCGTCCAGCAGTGTCTGGCCCGACTGGCCCTCGGCGAAATACTGCTCGCACAGCACGTAGTCGAACACCGTGTGTTCTAGCCGCGACCGCGCGTCCTGCACCCGGCTGCACTGCATCACCCGGGTCACGCCGTACTCGCGCAGCTGCGACACGAGGATGCTGCGCGACGTGGCGTTGCCGTCGATGACCAGCGCCCGGGTCTCGGGGCCTGGCGTGGCAGAGTAGGTGAGGTTCATGGCGGGCGGCAGACGCGGGACTGCCGCAAGTTGGATGCCACAGTGTAGGGAAAGCCGGGCCTTGCGGATACAGGTGGATACGTCTGTTCCACAAAAGGTGTATTGCCGGCCCCGGGTCGCGGCTGCGACACAATCGCCGCCATGCTGCTTTCTGCCCCGTCGCTGTGCACCTGCGCCCCACCTTCGTACCGCGGGGTGCGGCAGCGCGCCCTGGCGTGGTGCCTGCAGGGGCGGGGCCGGCGGGCTGCGCGGGCCGTCCGGTCCGGCGTGCCGGGCGCGGCGGGGGGCCGGCCGTGAACGCGGCGGGCGACGTGCCGCGCCGCGCCCGCACCTTCCTGCGCCGCCGCCAGGCCGCGCCGGTGTGCAGCGACCACCGCATCGACCTGCTGCAGGGCGCGGGCGAATTCTTCGACGCGTTGATCCGCGACATGGACGCCGCGCTCTCCGACATCCAGTTCGAGACCTACATCTTCGACTGCACCGGCGCCGGCTCCCGCGTCGCCGAGGCCTTCATCCGGGCGGCCCAGCGCGGCGTGCGGGTGCACGTGGCGGTGGATGGGGTGGGCTGCATGGGCGGGCTGCCCTCGCCCTGGCCGGAACGGCTGGCCGAGGCGGGCGTGCAGTGGCAGGTGTATTCGGCGCCCGGGCGCTTCGGCCTGCTCTGGCCCAAGCGCTGGCGGCGGCTGCACCGCAAGCTCTGCGTCATCGACGGCTGCGTGCTGTATTGCGGCGGCATCAACGTGCTGGACGATTTCCACGACCCCAACCACGGCGCGCTGCAGGCGCCCCGCTTCGACTTCGCGGTGCGCGTGGTGGGCAGCCTGGTGGCCGAGGCCAGCGACACCATGGAGCAGCTCTGGTGGCGCATGCGGGCCGTGCGCGACGCCCGGCGGCACCGGCTGGGCGACGCGCTGGCCGACCTGCGGGCCGCCAGCGCCGCCCGCGTGGCGGCCGCGCACGAGGCGCGCCAACCCCAGGGCATGCGCGCCATGCTGGTGCTGCGCGACAACGTGCGCCACCGCTCGCGCATCGAGCAGGCCTACCTGCGCGCCATCGGCACGGCCCGGCACGAGATCATCATCGCCAACGCCTACTTCATGCCGGGCGCCAAGCTGCGCCGCGCCCTGGTGCTGGCCGCGCGCCGGGGGGTGCGGGTGCGGCTGCTGCTGCAGGGGCGCTACGAATACTTCATGCAGTACCACGCGGCGCGGCCGGTCTACGGCGTGCTGCTGGAGGCCGGCGTGGAGATCCATGAGTATTCGCCCAGCTTCCTGCATGCCAAGGTGGCGGTGGTCGACGCCGAGGGCGAGCACCCGTGGGCCACGGTGGGTTCGTCCAACCTCGATCCGCTCTCCATGCTGCTGGCGCGCGAGGCCAACGTGGTGGTGGAAGACGCCGCCTTCGCGCAAGACCTGCGCGGCCGGCTGGTGCACGCCATGGCGCATGCGGGCGAGCAGCTGGGCCCGGCCTGCTACGCCGGCCGCCCGCTGCGCCAGCGGCTGCTGGACCGCGTGGCGTTCGCGCTGATGCGGGCCGCGCTCTGGGTGACGGGCCACCGCTACTGATACGGGCCGTTTGCTATCGTATTGATAGCTGCAGGCGCTTGATGCATCGGCGCTGGACGCCAAAAACCCTTGTCATCCCGTGCGGCCGCTTCGCTGGTACCATCGCCGCCATGCTGAAAGAACTCATCGCCGCCGATAACGCCGCGCCGTCCGCCGAGGGCACGCCGGTGTCCGTCAAGATCCGCGAACGGCTGGTGGCGGCCCGCAAGCGGTTCAACGCCAACGACAACATCGCCGCGTTCATCGAGCCGGGCGAGCTGGAGCTGCTGCTCGACGAGGTCGAGGCCAAGATGCAGGGCGTGCTCGACAGCATGGTCATCGACACCGCCACCGACCACAACACGCACAACACCGCCCGGCGCGTGGCCAAGATGTACCTGAACGAGGTCTTCAAGGGCCGCTACGTGCCGCAGCCGGCCATCACCGAGTTCCCCAACGCCGAGCACCTGAACGAGCTGATGATCGTCGGCCCCATCACCGTGCGCAGCGCCTGCAGCCACCACCTCTGCCCCGTGATCGGCAAGATCTGGATCGGCGTGCTGCCCAACGAACACACCAACGTCATCGGCCTGTCGAAGTACGCGCGGCTGGTGGACTGGGTCATGGGCCGCCCGCAGATCCAGGAAGAAGCCGTGGTGCAGCTGGCCGACCTGATCATGGAAAAGACCCAGCCCGATGGCCTGGCCATCGTGATGGAGGCCAGCCACTTCTGCATGTCCTGGCGCGGCGTGCGCGAGATGGACAGCAAGATGCTCAATTCCGTCATGCGCGGCGTCTTCCTGAAGGACCCGGCGCTGCGCCGCGAATTCCTCTCCCTCATCCCCGGAAGGAACTGACCCATGCTGGTTCGCCTGCTCTACGCCAGCCGCGCGGTCGACACCTCGCCCGCCGCCATCGAGGCCATCCTCGCGCAGTCGCGCTCGCACAATGCGCCCAGCGGCATCACCGGTGTGCTCTGCTATGGCGGCGGCGTGTTCCTGCAGGCCATCGAGGGCGGACGCTCGGCCGTGAGCGCCCTCTATGCGCACATCCAGCGCGACCCGCGCCACAAGGACGTCGAGCTGCTGCACTTCGAGGAGATCGACGAGCGGCGGTTCGGCGGCTGGACCATGGGGCAGGTCAACCTCTCGCGCATCAACCATTCCATCCTGCTGAAGTACTCCGAGAAGCCCGAGCTCGATCCGTATTCGGTGTCGGGCAAGGTGTCGTATGCGCTGCTCGAGGAACTGATGGCCACGGCGTCCATCATCGGGCGGCACTGAGCCGCCACTGAAGCGGGCCGCCTTGCGCGGCCTCGGCCCGGCCCCGCGCGGCCGGGGAGCGCTCCCCATCCAATGTCCCTGCAGGCGTTCGCACTCATCATCCTGGCCGGGCTGATCCATGCCTGCTGGAACATCGCGGCCAAGAAGGCCGGCGGCGACGCACGCTTCGCCTTCTTCACCTCGGCGCTGATGATGTTCATCTGGGCGCCGCTGGGCTGGTGGATGGGGCGGGACGTGGTGCCCGGCTGGGGGCGCGTGGAATGGGGCTTCGTCGTGGCCAGCGGCCTGCTGCACGTGGGCTACTACGTCATCCTGCTGCGCGGCTACCGCAAGGCCGACCTGACGGTGGTCTACCCGCTCGCGCGGGGCTCGGGGCCGCTGCTGTCGTCGTTGGTCGCCATCACGCTGCTGGGCGAGCGCATCTCGGCGCTGGGCGCTTTCGGCATCGTGGGCGTGGTCGGCGGGGTGTTCCTCATCGCCGGCGGGCCGGCGCTACTGCGCGCCGCGCACGACCCCGCGGCCCGCCAGCGCGTGCATGCCGGCATCTTCTACGGCGTGCTGACGGGCGTCTTCATCGCCAGCTACACGGTGGTGGACGGCTACGCCGTCAAGATGCTGCTGATGTCGCCCATCCTCGTCGACTACATGGGCAACTTCGTGCGGGTGGGCGTGCTGGCGCCCACCGTGCTGCGCGACCGCGCCACCGCGCTGCGGCTGTGGCGGTTGCAATGGCGCTTCGCCCTGCTGGTGGCCGCCGTCAGCCCGGTGGCCTACGTGCTGGTGCTCTACGCGATGAAGGAGGCACCGCTCTCCCACGTGGCGCCGGCGCGCGAGGTGTCGATGCTGTTCGCCGCGCTGATCGGCGGGCACCTGCTGGGCGAGGGCGACCGGCTGGCGCGGATCGCCGGGGCGGTGCTGATCGCGGCCGGCGTGACCGCGCTGGCGCTGGGCTGACCGGTGGTGGAGGGCCCCGTGACACCGGCTGGCGCGCTGCTGATCGGCTGCGACTTCTCCAGCAGCCCGAGCCGCGCCAAGCCCATCGTGCTGGCGCTGGGCCATGTCCGCGGCGGCCGTGTCGTGCTGTCCGGGCTGGAGCGGTTCACCACGCTGGCCGCGTTCGGCGCCTGGCTGGCCGAGCCGCGTGCCTGGGTCGGCGGGTTCGACCTGCCCTTCGGCCTGCCGCGCCCGCTGCTGGCCGCGCTGGGCTGGCCGATGGCCTGGCGGGCCAGCATGGAGCACTACCGCACCCTGACCCGCCCGCAGATCCGCGACACCTTCGCGGCGTTCTGCCAGGCCCGCCCGGTGGGCGGCAAGTTCGCCCACCGGGCGACGGACGGGCCGGCCGGCTCCAGCCCGTCGATGAAATGGGTCAACCCGCCGGTCGCCTACATGCTGCATGCGGGCCTGCCCCTGCTGCTGGACGCGGGTGTCCACCTGCCGGGGCTGCAGGCCGGCGACCCGGCCCGCGTCGCGCTGGAGGCCTACCCCGGCCTGCTGGCGCGCGAGGTGCTGGGCCGGCGCAGCTACAAAAGCGACGACCGGCAGCGCCAGACCCCCGAACGCCTGATCGCCCGCCGCGACCTGGTCGAAGCGCTGGAGCTGGGCCGCACCCGCCTCGGGCTGCGGCTCAAGCTCACGCATGCGCAGCGCGACACCCTGGCCGGCGACGCCAGCGGCGACAGCCTGGACGCAGTGCTCTGCCTCATCCAGGCCGCCTGGGCCGCGCAGCGGCATGCCGAAGGCGACGCGCTCTACGGGCTGCCGCCCGGGCTGGATCCGCTGGAGGGCTGGATCGTCACCGCGCCCTGGCCCGCCGGCCCGCACTGAACCGGCCCGCTTTCGCTACCATGGCTGCCTGGCCATGCGCCGCCCCTTTCGTGAAAGTTGCTCGATCATGACCTTCGCCCACTGGCTGCTGTTTTGCGGCGTCTCCCTGCTGATGTGCTTCACGCCGGGGCCCGCCGTGCTGCTGGCCGTGTCCAACTCGGTGGACGTGGGGCCGCGCCGCACCGCCTTCAGCTCGCTGGGCAGCGCGCTCGGCATCTTCACCGTCTCGGGCCTGGCCATGGCCGGCATGGGCGCCGTGCTGAGCGTGTCGGCCCACGCCTTCCTGGCGCTCAAGATTGCCGGCGCGGGCTATCTGGTGTGGCTGGGCATCAAGCGCTGGCGCAGCCCGGAGCCGTTGATCGGCAGTCAGGCGGGCCAGCCCCCCGCCCAGCGGCGCGAACGCAAGAACTGGCAGCTGGTCGCCCAGGGGCTGGGCGTGTCGCTGACCAACCCGAAGGCGATCCTGTTCTTCTCGGCGCTGTTCCCGCAGTTCATCGTGCCCGACGCGCCGCTCTTCACCCAGTACCTGGTGCTGACCACCACCTTCGCGGTGCTGGCGCTGGTGTCGCACGCCTTTTATGTGGCGCTGATGGCGCTGGTCAAGGATTACGTCGCGTCCCGCGCCAGGCTCTTCAACCGCCTGGTGGGCGGCACTTTCATCGGCCTGGGGCTGGCGCTGCTGCAGACACGGCACAAGGTCGGCTGAAGACGCTCCCGCGCCCATGTCCCACCCCGCGCATCGGCCCTTTTCACGGCCGCAGGCCGTGGCAGCTTGGGCCCGCTTGCTCGCAGGGATGGCCGCATGCGCACTGCTGGCGATGGCACAGCCCGCGGGTTCGGCGCCTGCGCCCTGGCACTGGTGGCGCAGCAAGGTGGACGGTCAGCGGATCTGTTCGCAAACCTCGCCCGGCCAGGGCTGGACGCAGGATGGCGGCCCCTTCGAAGGGCCGGGCTGCCAGCCCAGGCCGCGCGTATTCGTCGTGCCGATGCGGTAACCCGCCGCCGCGAAGGGCTGCCTGCCCTCGCGGCTGGCAGGCGATGCGGTCAGCCGGCGCCCAGGGCGATGTCCACCTGCCGCGCTCCGCGCGTGATGGGCACCCGCAGGTGATCGGCCAGGCACTGCAGTGCGTCGGCGTCGATCGGCAGCGTGTTCTGGGCGCTGGCCGGCACCAGGGGCGGCAGGGCGTCGGGCGAGACGCTGCCCCGCGCCGTGACGCGGATGCCGCCTTCGCGTGGCTCGATGTGGATTTCCGCCGGCGGCTCGGAGGGCGATTCGCCCAGGTGGTAGATGGCCGCCAGCGTGATGTAGAGCAGCGTGTGGTGGGCCACCGGCGCCTCGCTGTCGCCCGGCAGCGCGCCGGCCAGTGGCTGGATGAACACGCCGCGCAGCGCCAGTAGCGGGCGCGCCAGCTCGATGGCCTCCAGCAGGGTGGCGCGGGCCGGCTGGCGGTCGGTGATCTGCACGTCCCAGTTGCGCAGGCGGCGCACGTGCTCGCCCAGGGTGGTCAGCTGCCCTTCCAGCTGTTCTACGCGCTCGACCGCCTGTTCGGCGGGCGTGTCGTTGCCGGGGGCGACGCGGCGCTTGAGCACGGTCATGCCCATGCGCAGCACCGACAGGGGGCTGGCCAGGTCGTGGCGCATGGCGGGCAGGGCCCGCATCAGCACAGCGTGTTGTACGCCCGCGGCCATCCACATGCGGGCGTTCGGGTGTTCAAGGTTGCTGGTCATGTCGCGCATTCGGTGGTTCGAGCGTGCCGGGAGGCACGGAAGGGTTGCAGAAAGAGGCGGGCGGGAGACTCCGCGTCACTGGGGCGACTTCGCCTGCAGCTCGCTGACGCAGCGGGCCACCAGGGCGTCGAAGGCCTCGAAGTCGAGCGGCTTGCCCAGCACGTGGTCGAAGACCGGCGTGGCCGAGCCCGTGCCCGACGCCATGCCGGTGATGGAGATCGCGATGCAGGGCACGCCGGCCTGGGTGGCGATGTCCCGCAGCTGGGGCGTCAGCACCGAGCCCTGCACGTCGGGCAGGTTCTGGTCCACCAGCAGCAGCTGCGCGGGGCGCTCGCGCATGGCCTCCAGGGCCGCCTGGCCGCTGAGCGCGGTGCGCACGGGGAAGTCCTGCATTTCCAGCAGCTCGCGCAGCAGCTCGGTGGCATCCAGGTTGTCGTCGATGATGAGGATCTCGGGGTGCATAGGCCAGTGTGGGGCTAAAGAGGTCTGCGGGTTACGAGGCTGCCCCGGGGTTGGATCACCAGCGGGTGCGGAATCGGCGCGAGGGCCCGGGTGACCGGTGTGTCGCGGCAGCAGGCGCAACGGTTCAGCCGCAGGCCCGATTGTGGCCAATTTCGTGCGCCGGGGCGGTACCCGTCCGGTAGGACACGGCCGCTATCTGCGGCGCCACGCCGGCTCAACCCTCGTGCCCGAGGGGCGCGCGCAGCTGCAGGGTGAACACCACGCGGGGCGATGCATAGTGGTAGCGCAGGTCGCCCCCGTGCTCCATCACGATCTGGTGCGCGATGTAGAGGCCCAGCCCCATGCCGCCCCGGTTGCGCGGGTTATTGAGGGACGTGGGCTTGAACGGCTTGAAGAGCGCCTCCGCCACGTCCGGCGGAATCTCGGGCGCCACGTTGCTCACCTGCAGGGTGGGGCCTTGCTCGTCGGTGAAGGCGCGCACCTCGATGGCCTCGCCCACCTGGCCGTGGTGGCGGGCGTTGCTCACCAGGTTGACGATCACCTGCGCCACCCGGTCCGGATCGGCGAAGGCCATCAGCGACGGGGGTGCATCGAAGGTGATCGCCAGCAGCGGGTGGGCGGTGCGGGACTCGTCCAGCAGGTCGGCCACCAGCGGCACCAGGTCGAGCGGCTCGGGGTGCACGTCCAGGCCCAGCTTGTTCTGCAGGCGCGACATGTCCATCACCTGGCTGACCAGCCGCTGCATGCGGCTGCTGGACGACTGGATGCGCTGGCCGATACGGCCGGTGCGGCTGCCGGCGTCCTCGGTTTTTTCCAGCACGCGCGCGGCCATGCTGATGGAATGCAGCGGGTCGCGCAGGTCGTGCCCCAGCACGGCCATCAGCTGGTTGCGGGCGCGGTTGAGCTCCGCGTTGCGGCCGTTTTGCGAGCGCACCAGCTCGTCGAGCATCTGCTGCGCGATCTTCAGGTCTTCCGCGCTCCAGGGCACAGCGGTGGAGCGCACGGTCTCCTTCCACAGATCGAAGGAACCACGCGGGGTGAGCCGCGGCCCCAGCGGGCCGAAGCGGGTTTCCTTGTCGGGCTTGCCGCCCCAGTGGATGGTCTCCACCTGTTCCTTGCGAAGGAAGATCAGCCAGCTGCCGGTGCTGCGGTCCAGCGGCAGCCCCAGCACGCCGCACCAGGGCGCCAGCGCCGCAGCGACGGCGGGCGATTCGAGCGGCAGCGCATGGGTGTGGAAGAGGTCGTGGCCCTGGCCGGACTGGGTGGTCTGCAGCCACTGCACGAGGATGCGCGCCACCGCCAGCGGGATGGGGCCTTCCTGGCAGAACTTGCTGCGCTCGGCCACGATGGCGCCGTCGGCATTCAGCGCCCGCGCCAGCGGGGCGGCGAATTCGCACAGCGTGGCGAATTCGTCGTCGGAATGCAGCACGTTCTCCATCACGTGCGTGCGCAGCGCGGCCACTTCCTGCAGCCGTTCGGCCTGCGCGCGGGTGAGCGCCGTCTGGATGTTGGCGGCCAGCATCTGCGCGATCACGTCGCAGGCCATGCGCACGCTGTAGGGCACCTGGCGCGGCGCCATGTGGTGGCAGGCGAGCAGCCCCCAGAGCTGGTCGTTGATGACGATCGAGACGCTCATCGACGCGCCCACGCCCATGTTCGTGAGGTATTCGATGTGGATCGGCGAGACGCTGCGCAGCACGCCGGCGCTCAGGTCCAGCGGCTCGGCGGTGAGCTGCAGCAGCGGCACGGGCGGCGAGCCGATGTCCGCGATCATGCGCAGCGTGTTGGCCACGTAGAGGCGCCGCGCCTGCGCCGGAATGTCGCTGGCCGGGTAGCGGCGGCCCAGATAGGGGTCGAGCGTCTCGGCGCATGCCTCGGCCACCACGTCGCCGCTCGCGTCGTGCCGGAAGCGGTAGGCCATCACCCGGTCGAAGCCGGTGAGCGCGCGCAATTCCTCGGTGGCCAGCTGCAGCAGGTCCTCGATGGCGCGGGGGCGGCGCAGCTTTTCCATGGCGCGGTGCGCCTGCAGGGCGAAGCCCGTCAGCTCGTCGGACGAATGGCGGCGGCTCTCGAACTCCACCACCAGCAGCGACTGCACCGTGTGCAGCACGACGTCGAAGGTTCGGCCCGCCAGGTGGCATTCGGCCGGCATGGGCATGTCGCCGCGGCCGCCCACGGCCGCCAGGCCCTCGGCGATCAATGCGGCCAGGCGCTCGTCCTCGCCCAGCAGTTCGGGGGTCCAGCGGGTGCCTGGCTCGATGGCGTGCCCCAGCATCTCGCCCGTGTTGGCACTGGCGTAGCGCACCAGGCCCTCGGCGTCCAGGGCCAGCAGCGCGCCGTGGTTCTGGATGGCGCCCGGGATGTGGATCGGTTCACGGTCGCAGTTGTCGAGCGTGGCGGGGGGCAGCAGCCCCTGGTAGTGCGGCGGACGGCCGGGCGGCGTCACGGGCGTCACAGGGGCGCTCCGGCGGCCCGCAGGTCGCTTTCCAGGCCGTCGAATGCGGCGCAGGCACCGGCGCAGGCGGCCTCCACGGCTTCGGGCGGAACGGCGGCGAACTCGCCACGCAGCCGTTCGACGAATTCACGCCAGCGAGCGCCCGCACCGCTGCCGCCGCTGCCTTGCAGGTAGCGCAGCGGGTGGGGGGCGAGACGGGGCGCCAGCCGGCGATGCAGCACCTGGCCACCCAACTGCGAGCCTTCCACGACATAGGCCAGACCCCAGCGGAAGGCGGCGTGCTGGCCGGGGGATGCCGGACGTGCCTGCCGCAGGGCCTGCTGGGTCGCGGCGCTGGGCGCGGCGGGTGCCAGGGGCAGGCCGGTGTCGCGCAGGTCGGCCTGCAGGTCGGCCAGGCGGGCCGGGTCGTCGAAGGCGAAGCCCGGCGCCTGGGCCTGCAGCGCCTGCAGCTCGGGTGCCAGCGCGGCCAGCCAGCCGCTCAGCGCCTGGGCGTGCAGCGCGTAGTCGCGCAGGCTGGCGTGCGGCTGGGCGAGCGGCAGGTGGGCGTCCAGCCGGGCATGGCGTGCCTGCGTGGCCTGGCGCAGCGCCGTCAGGGGGTCGGCCGTGCCCGGGGCGGATGCGCCGGGCGAGGAAGCGTCAGGGGGGCGCTGGGACACGGAGGGAGGCGGTTGAAGGGCTGGCGCGGGGGCCAAGAAGGGTGTGGCGGATCGCAATGGCGGCATTCTAGGCGTTGGCCGGAAGGCACGCTCCGCCATTCCATGGAAGGCCCACGGTTGTCCCGCGCCGCGGGTGCCCCCAGCCGCATGGCCTGCTGCGTGCCGCCACGCCATCCGCCCGAAATGCTATGAAAATAATAGCTATATGCCTATATTTTACGGTCGCGGGAGCCTGTTTTCATTCCTGAAACCGGCGGGCGGCCCGCTCAGTGTCCCACCAGCGCGGTGTAGGCCGCCCGGGTCTCGGGCGAGACCGACGCCACCAGCTGCGCGTGCGGCGTCTGGTGGCGCGCCACCATGCGGGCGGAGGCCACGGTGCGCGACTTGCAGAACCAGTGGCAGGTGTGCTGCATGAGGAACAGCTCGGCCGTCATCATGAAGGCCTTGTCGCGCGGTGCGCGGCCGGCCTCGTTGCGGGCCACGCGGGCGATGCCCTGGGCGTGCACGGCCAGCGCCTGGCGCATGTCGAACGAGGCGGCGGGAAAGAGCTGCAGGGCGAACGGCAGCCCCACCGGCAGGCGGCTGACCCGGGCCAGTTGCGGGTCGACGCGGGCGAACTCCGCGGCGAAGCGGCCGAACTGGTCGCTCAATTGCGATTCGCTGCCCTCCAGCAGCGCGAAGATCTGGCTGCGCCGCTCGGGGTCCTGCTCGCCCAGGGCGCGCAGGTAGCCCTGGGTCAGCGTCTCCAGCAGCTTCTCGATCTGGTAGTTGCCGAGGTGGGCGCCCAGCAGGGCGATGCGCTTGCGCTGCTGCTGCGCGTTGACGGCGTAGCCGCCGGTGGACAGCAGCAGCGCGAGTAGAAGAAGGTCCATGGGTTCGGGTGTCGGAGCGGGTGGGATGGGTAACGGACGGGCGCGGCCGGGCGCGGCGCGGACGGGTGCTGGCGCTGGCGCACCGGGCGCCACCACGCATTGTGCGCGCCGCCCGGCCCCTCGCATGGCTGCGGGCCCGTCAGCCGGCGGGCGGCGCCGGCCAGGGCGGCAGCGCCGGTCGCAGCTGCTCGAACACCCGCGCCAGCCGCAGCACGCCCAGGTCGTCGAAGCGCGGCCCGGCGATCTGCAACCCGATGGGCAGGCCGCCCGCCGTGTGCGCGCAGGGCACCGAGGCGGCGGGCTGTTCGGACATGTTGTAGGGCACCGTGAAGGCGATGTGCTCCAGCGGCCGCAGCGGGTCGCCGGTGGGCGAGGCCGCCTCGGCCGCGAAGGCCGGCATGGGCGCGACGGGCGACAGCACGTAGTCCACCGCGCTGCAGGCGCGCACCGTGGCCACGCGGGTGGCGTGGAACTGCTGGCCGGCCTCGAAGACTTCCATGCCCGTCATGGCGGCCGCGCTGTCGGCCCAGGCCTGGATGTAAGGCAGCACCCGCGCGCGGCGCTCGGGCGGCAGGGTGCGCAGGTCGGCCAGCGAGCGCATGCGCCAGAAATGGTCCATGCCCGCCAGCATGGCCGGGGTGAGGAAGGGACGCATCGGCACGATGGTGGCGCCGGCCTGCTCGAAAAGGCGGGCGGCCCGTTCGATGGCGGCGCGCACCTCCGGCTCCACGGCGAGGCCGCAACCCGCGTCGAGCAGCAGGCCCAGGCGCAGGCCGCGCACGCGCTCGGGCCCGGCCTCGAAGCTGTCCCAGGCGATGGCGGCGGGCGGCAGCGCCATGCTGTCGCGCGTGTCGGGTTGCGACAGCACCTGCATCATCAGCGCGGCGTCGCGCACCGTACGGGTCATGGGGCCGGCGGCGCGGCCGGTGGTCGGCGGGTCGATGGGCACGCGGCCCAGGCTGGGCTTGAGGCTGAAGATGCCGCACCAGCCCGCCGGCAGCCGCAGCGAGCCGCCGATGTCGGTGCCCACGTGCAGCGGCCCGTAGCCAGCGGCTGCCGCAGCGGCCGCCCCGGCGCTGGAGCCGCCTGGCCCGCAGGCCAGGTCCCACGGGTTGTGCGCCAGCGGGTGGAAGGACGACAGGCCCGACGACAGCATGCCGTAGTCAGGCATGGTGGTCTTGGCGATCAGCACCGCGCCGGCCTCGCGCAGGCGGGCGGCGGGCGGGGCGTCTTCCAGGGCCGGCGCCAGCATGGTGGCGGCGGTGCCCAGCGGCGTGGGGTCGCCCCGGGTGGCGATGTTCTCCTTGATGGTGGCCGGCACGCCGTCGAGCAGGCCCTGCGGCGTGCCGCGCAGCCAGCGCGCCTCGCTGGCGCGGGCCTGTTGCAGCGCGGCCTCGGGCCGCAGCAGGTAGGTGGCGTGCAGGTGCGGCTCCCAGCGGTCGATGTGGGCCAGCACGGCCTGGGTGACCTCGACGGGCGAGAGCGTGCGCTGGCGGTAGGCGGCCAGCAGCGCGTGGGCGGGCCAGTTGTGCAAGGGTAGGTCGCGCATGGGCAGGTCGGTGTCGGTCATGGGGCGGCCTCTCGTCTTCAGGCCCAGGAGAGCGCCGCCAGGTCGTTGACGAACACCGGCAGGTCCTTCCACAGGCCGCGCAGGTTCTTCGGCGCCACCGTCACCCACTGCGGCTGGTAGAGGAAGGCGTGCACGCTGTCTTCTGCCAGCAGGCGCTGCGCGTCGCCCAGCAGGCGGGCACGGTCCGCCGGACGGGTGGCGTTCTTGATCTGGTCGTAGAGCGCGTTGAACTTCGGCGACTGGTAGCCCCAGTAGTAGTCGGGCTTGGCGAAGTTGCCCAGGTCGAACGGCTCCACGTGCGAGATCAGCGTCAGGTCGTAGTTCTTGCTGCCGTAGGTGCCGCTCAGCCACTGCGCCCATTCCACGTTCTGCAGCCGCGCCGTGATGCCCACCTGCGCCAGCTGCGCGGCGATCACCTCGCCGCCCTGGCGCGCATAGGGCGTGGGTGGCAGCGTCATCGTCAGGGTGAGCGGCGTCTTCACGCCCGCTTCGGCCAGCAGCCTGCGCGCCTTGTCGGGGTCGTAGGGGTTGATGCCCGTGGTGTCGATGTAGCCGAAGGCGCCCGGCACGTAGTGGCTGCCGATGGGCGCGCCCAGCCCGTCGCCCGCGCCTTCGATGACGGCACGGCGGTCGATGGACGCGGCGATGGCGCGGCGCACGCGCACGTCCTGCAGCGGCTTTCTCGCGTGGTTCATGGCCAGGATGGTCTTGGCCCGCGAGCCGCTCACCACCACTTGGAAGCGGGCGTTCGACTTGAACTGCGCCAGGCTGCGCGGCGTGACGCGCGGGAACACGTCCACGTCGCCCGCCAGCAGCGCCGCCACCTGGGCCGCCGGGTCCGGGATGAAGCGGAAGGTGGCGCGGCGGATCTTCACGTTCGCGGCGGCGCGGTAGCCCGGCCAGGCGGTGAGCGTGATCGACGCGCCCCGGCTCCACTGGCCGAGCTGGTAGGGCCCCGTGCCCACCGGGCGGGTGGCGTTGCCGGCCGCGCTCTTGGGCTCCACGATGACGGCCGTGGCCTGGCCCAGCAGGAACAGCAGGTCGGGCTCGATGTCCTGGTTGATGACCACGACGGTGCGCTCGTCCACCACCTGCGTGGTCAGCGCGGCGAAGGTGCGCTTGTCCTTGTTCGTGCTCTTGTCGCTGCCCGCCCGGTCGAAGGAGAACTTCACGGCTGCGGCGTTGAACGGCTCGCCGTTCTGGAACGTGACGCCCCGGCGCAGGCGGAAGGTGGTGGTCTTCAGGTCGGGCGACACCTCCCAGCTTTCGGCCAGCAGGGGCGAGACGCTGCCGTCGGCGTTGATCTTGGTGAGCGGCTCCAGCACGTTGTAGAGCACCACCTCGCCGATCGACGAGGCCGCGCCGGCGGTCGGGTCCAGGCCCGGCGGCTCCAGCACCATGCCCAGCGTCACCGCATCCTTGCGGGTCTGCGCCAGCGCGGCGCCGAAGGGCGCGCACAGCGCGGCGGAGGCGAAAACGCCGGTGGCGAGAACGGAACGGCGGTCGGGCATGGGGGCGGGTCTCCTGTGGGTTGTCGTGCAGGGGCGAGGGTCGGGGGGGCGGCTCGGGGCGCCGGTACCTGCCGGATGATGCCAGCCCCCGCCGGCATGCTCAGGCTCAGGCAGGCTCAGGCAGGCTCAGGCAGGCTCAGGCAGGCTCAGCCCGCCCGCGCTTCATCCGGCAGCCGCGGCACGGCCGCCACCAGCGCCTGCGTGTACGGGTGGCGCGGCCGCGAGAACAGCCCGGCCGGCGCGCCGCGTTCCACGATGCGGCCCTGGTGCAGCACGATGGCCTCGTCGCACACCTGGTGCACCACGGCCAGGTCGTGGCTGATGAGCAGCAGGGCGATGCCGTGCTGCTCGCGCAGGTCCAGCAGCAGGTTCAGCACCTGCGCCTGCACCGACACGTCGAGCGCGCTCACCGGCTCGTCGGCCACGATCAGGCGCGGGCGGGTGACCAGGGCGCGGGCGATGGCGATGCGCTGGCGCTGGCCGCCCGAGAACTCGTGCGGGTACCGGGCCGCGTCGCTGGCGCGCAGGCCCACTTCGGCCAGCGCCTGCAGCACACGCTCGTGCTGCTCGGCGCGGGGCAGCGGGCGGTCGTGGCCGGGCAGGGGCAGGGCGTCCAGCGGCTCGGCCACGATGCGGGCGACGGTCTGGCGCGGATCGAGCGAGCCATACGGGTCTTGGAACACCATCTGGAAGCCCGCCCGTGCGGCGCGCAGCTCGGCCGCCGGCATGCGGTGCAGGTCGCGCCCCTGCCACTCGACCGTGCCGCTGCTCGGTGCGTCCAGCGCCATCACCAGCCGCGCCAGGGTGGACTTGCCCGAGCCCGATTCGCCCACCACGCCCAGGCTGCCGCCAGCGGGGACGGAGAAGCTGACGCCTGCCAGCGCGGCGACCTGCGGGCGCGGGCCGAAGAGGTGTTCACGCGGCAGCGCGTAGTGGCGCGCCAGGTCGGTCACCCGCAGCAGGGGTGGTGCGCCGCTGGAATGAGGGTCAAAAGTGCCGCTGGCGCTTGGTGGATGGGTGCTGGCAGCTATTGAATCAATAGCAGACTCATGGGTGGACGTCATGCAGCGGCCTCCTGCGATGCCGCCACGGCGCCAAGCCGGATGCAGCGCGCATGGTGTTCCTGGCCCTCCTGCCCACCGATGCGGCGTGCGGCAGGCAGGCCGGCGTGGCAGTCCGGGAGGGTGAAGGCGCAGCGCCCCGCGAATGGGCAGCCGGGCGGCAGGTCCTCCAGGGCGGGCACCGTGCCGGGAATGGTCGGCAGGCGCGTGCCCGGCCCCCGGGGCCCCAGCCACTGCGGCCGGGCGGCGAAGAGGCCCCGCGTGTAGGGATGGGCGCGGTGCTCGAACACCGCCTGCGTGCTGCCGCTCTCGACGATGCTGCCGCCATACATCACCAGCACCCGGTCCACGTTCTGCGAGATCACGCCCAGGTCGTGCGAGATCAGCAGCAGCGCCATGCCGCGCTCGCGCACCAGGCCGGCGATCAGCTCGAGGATCTGCCGCTGCAGCGTCACGTCCAGCGCCGTGGTGGGCTCGTCGGCGATCAGCAGGTCGGGCGCGCAGGCCAGGGCCATGGCGATGGTGATGCGCTGGCGCTGCCCGCCCGAAAACTCGTGCGGATAGGCGTCGAAGCGCTGCGCCGCCTGGGCGATGCCCACCCGCTCCAGCAGGGCGATGGCCTCGCTGCGCGCGGCGCGGGCACCGAGGGCCCGATGCAGGCGCAGGGGCTCCGCCACCTGGCGGCCGATGGGGTGCACGGGGTTCAGGGCGGTCATCGGCTCCTGGAACACCATGCCGATGCGGTTGCCGCGCAGCCGGCACCAGTCGGCGTCGGGGCGGCCCAGCAGTTCGGCGCCGTCCAGGCGAAGGCTGCCGGTGACGGCGGCTCCTTCGGGCAGCAGGCCCATCAGCGCCAGCGCGGTGAGCGATTTGCCGCTGCCCGATTCGCCGACGATGCCCAGCGTCTCGCCGCGCCGCAGGCTGAACGACGCCTGCCGCACGGCCGCGGCCATGCCGCCGGCGACGGGCAGGCGCACCTGGAGGTCGTCGACCTGCAGCAGGGGTGGGGCTGACGGCGGCGGCAACGTGCTCATCGCTGCCTCGCCAGCCGGGGGTCGAGCCCGTCGCGCAGGCCGTCGCCCAGCAGGTTGAGCCCCAGCACCGCCAGGGCGATGGCCAGGCCCGGCCACACGGCCAGCAGCGGTGCCTGGAACATCAAGGTCTGCGCCTCGCTCAGCATGCGGCCCCACGACGGCTGCGGCGGCTGCGTGCCCAGGCCCAGGTACGAGAGCGCTGCCTCTGCCAGGATGGCCAGCGCGAAGTGCGTGGTGGCCTGCACGATCAGCACCGGCAGGATGTTCGGCAGCACGTGTTCCCAGGTGATGCGCCAGCGGCCTTTGCCGCAGGCCCGCGCCGCCAGCACGAAGTCGCGCGACCAGACGGCCACGGCCGACGCACGGGCGACCCGCGCGAAGGTGGGTACGTAGAACACGCCGATCGCCACGATGGCGTTCACCATGCCCGCGCCGAACACCGCCGCCAGCATGATGGCCAGCAGCAGGGCCGGAAAGGCGAAGGTGAAATCCGCCAGCCGCATCACCAGTTCCTCGACCCAGCCGCGCCGCGCCGCGGCCAGCAGGCCCAGGGCCACGCCCAGGCCCGCGCCGATGCCCACCGCCAGCGCGCCCACCAGCAGCGAGGAGCGCGCCCCCACCAGCAGCAGCGATGCCACGTCGCGCCCGAAAGCGTCGGTGCCCAGCCAGTGGCCCGCGCCCGGGGGCTGCAGCTTGGCCGCCAGGTCCATGGCAAGGGGTGGGGCGGGCGTCCATACCAGCGAGAGCAGCGCGGCGGCCACCAGCAGGGCCGTGAGCGCGGCGCCCAGCGCGAAGCTGGGGTGGCGCAGCAGGCGCGCCGCCCGATGGGCCTGCACCGGCGCCGTCATGCCGCGCCCGCCTTCACGCGCGGGTCGATCACCGCGTACAGCACGTCGACCACCGCGTTGACGACGACCACCAGCGCGGCCAGCAGCATCACGCAGTTGCGCACCACGATCAGGTCGCGGTTGGCAATGGACTGGAAGATCAGCCGGCCCAGGCCCGGCAGGTAGAACACGTTTTCCACCATGATGGTGCCCGCCAGCAGGTTGGCGAACTGCAGGCCCATCACGGTGACCACCGGGATCATCGCGTTGCGCAGCACGTGGCCCCAGAGCGCCGCACGGCGCGACAGGCCCTTGGCGCGGGCGGTGCGCACGAAGTCTTCCCGCAGCACGTCGAGCACCGCCGAGCGCGTGATGCGCGCCAGAATGGCCGCCTGCACCACGGCCAGCGCGATGGCCGGCAGCAGCAGGGCCTGCAGCGCGGGCAGCACGCCGCCGCCCGCCGCTTCGGTCCAGCCCGGAAAGCCGCCGGCGGAGAACCACTGCAGCTTCACCGAAAAGAGCAGGATCAGCAGGATGGCGAACCAGAAATTGGGCAGGGCGATGCCCAGCTGCGCCAGCCCCATCACGCCCACGTCGCCCCAGCGCCGGTGGTGCGACGCGGCGTAGAGCCCGGCCGCGAGCGCCAGCACGGTGGTGAGCGCCATCGCCATGACGGCGAGCGGCACGGTGAGGGCCAGGCGCTCCCAGACCAGTTCGGCCACCGGCGTGCCGTAGGCGGCGCTGGTGCCCATGTCGCCTGAGACGAGGCCGGCGACCCATTGCGCGTAGCGCCTGGGCGCCGGCTGGTCCAGGCCCAGCTGGGTGGCCAGCTCGGCCACGGCCTCGGGCGCGGCGTCGGGCCCGAGCAGCACCTGCGCGGCGTTGCCGGGCAGGATCTCCAGCACCACGAACACGACCAGCGAGGCGCCCGCCAGCGTGGCGGCGAGCGTCAGCAGGCGCCGGAGAACGAAGAGGCCCATGGACGGATCGGGTGTGGCATGGTGGCGCAGGATAGCGGCAAAACGGCCCTCGGCCGGCACTGCGACGCGGTGGGCGACCGGCGAGCGGGGCGAAGCCGGCCCCGGCCGCAGGCGCGGGTTGGTCACGTCGGGGTGAGGGGCTTGCGGCGGCGGGGATAATCGCGGCATGCCGTCTCCCCGCCACCGCCTCGTTTTCGCCGCCCCTGCCCGGCGCCCCCTGGGAGGCGCGCCATGGCTTTGATGATCACCGACGAGTGCATCAACTGCGACGTCTGCGAGCCCGAGTGCCCGAACGGCGCCATCACCATGGGCGAGGAGATCTACGAGATCGAGCCTTCCAAGTGCACCGAATGCGTGGGCCACTTCGACGAGCCGCAGTGCGTGCAGATCTGCCCGGTGGCGTGCATCCCGGTCGATCCGCGAAACACGGAAAGCCGTGAAACGCTGTGGCAGAAGTTCCAACGCCTGCAGGCGGCCAAGACGGCCTGATTCACGGCGTTTTGGGGCTGTAGCGCTTATGTGTCAAGCGCCAGGTGCTATCGAATAGATAGCATTGACTCATTCCCCCGCAGGTTTGGGTTCTGCTGCAGCGGCGGTCGCGGGGCGGGGCGGCTTCGGGCGCGGTGGCTTGGTGGTGTGCACCAGCAGGGTGGCTTTTTCCATGTCGCCGGCCAGCATCGCGGTGTGGGCCTTCAGCGAATGCACGATGCTGTCCTCGATCAGCACGCGCTGGTCGGGCGAGGGCTTTTTCAGCACCCAGTTCACCACCTCGGCCTTCACGCCCGGGTGCCCCACGCCGATGCGCAGGCGCCAATAGTCGGACGAACCCAGTTGCGCGTGGATGTCGCGCAGGCCGTTGTGGCCGGCATGGCTGCCGCCGCGCTTGAGCTTGACCTGGCCGGGCGGGATGTCCAGCTCGTCGTGCGCCACCAGGATCTCCTCTGGCTGGATCTTGAAGAACCGCGCCAGCGAGGCCACCGACTTGCCCGACAGGTTCATGAAGGTCTGCGGCTCCAGCAGCCACACGCTCTGGCCCTGCACGTTCACGCGGGCGGCCAGGCCCCAATAGCTGCGCTCGGGCACCAGCGTGGCTTTGAGCTCACGCGCCAGCGCGTCGATCCACCAGAAACCCGCGTTGTGGCGGGTGGCTTCGTATTCCGGGCCGGGATTGCCCAGGCCCACAAACAGTTTGATCATGATCTGCCCGATTATCCGTGAGGCACCAAAAGCAACGGCCCACGCAGAGGTGGGCCGTCGAAGACAGCATCGCCCCGGGGCGAGCTGTCGGTGAGCGAAGCAGGTCGAATTACTTCTTCTTGCCCTTGCCCTTGGCGGGTTCGGCGGCAGGAGCGGCCGCGTCGGCTGCCGGTGCTTCTTCTTCCACCACGGGGTTCGTGACGGACACCAGCACAGGGTTGTTCTGGCCGCCGCGGATCACGGGACGCAGGCCGCGGGGCAGCTTGATGTCCTTGAGCTTGAGGGACTCGCCCTTCTTCAGCTTGCTCAGGTCCACGGAGATGAACTCGGGCAGCTCGGAAGGCATGCAGGTCACGTCGAGTTCGTTGACGACGGGGTTGACCAGGCACTTGTCGACCTTGACGGCGTCGGACTCTTCAGCGCCGCTGAAGTGCAGCGGCACCTTCACGTGCAGGCGGGTCTTGGCGTCCACGCGCTGGAAGTCGATGTGCAGCACGAGTTGCTTGTAGGGGTGGTATTGCACGTCGCGCAGCAGGACCTTGCTGGTGGCGCCGGCGATTTCCATGTCCAGCACGCTGGAGTGGAACGCTTCCTTCTTCAGGGCGTGCCACAGGGCGTTGTGATCGATCTCGATCAGTTGGGGTTCAGCTGCACCGCCGTAGACGATGCCGGGCGTCTTGCCCGTGTTGCGCAGACGGCGGCTCGCACCCGTACCTTGCTTGGCGCGCTCAAAAGCGACGAAGTTCATAGTTGGCTCCTGATAGGGCAGGCCGCGACCAGCCTGTGCCCTGTTGAAAAAGACCCGTGCCACACGGCGGCGGGCCTGCTGGGTGTCCTCGAACGCACAGGCCTCCCGAAGGAGGCCTGGTGACGCTCGCCGCCCGAAGGCGGCTGGATCAGAAAAGGTTTTCCTGGTCCGAGAACAAACTCATGACCGACTCACCCTTGGCGATGCGCTGGATCGTCTCGGCGATCAGCGGGGCCACGGAGAGTTGGCGAATCTTGGTGCATGCCCCGGCGGAATCGCTCAGGGGAATGGTGTTGGTCACGACGACTTCGTCGAGCGCGGTGCCCTTGGCGATGCGCTCGATGGCCGGACCGGAGAAGATGGGGTGCGTGCAATAGGCATACACCTTCTTGGCGCCGCGTTCCTTCAGCACTTCGGCGGCTTTGACCAGCGTGCCGGCGGTGTCGATCATGTCGTCCATGATGACGCAGTTACGGCCTTCGATCTCGCCGATCACGTGCATCACTTCGGACACGTTGGCCTTGGGACGGCGCTTGTCGATGATGGCCAGGTCGCAGTTCAACTGCTTGGCCAGCGCCCGTGCGCGCACCACGCCGCCCACGTCGGGCGAAACGACGATCAGGTCGTCGTACTGCTTTTGCCGCAGGTCGCCCAGCAACACCGGCGACGCGTAGATGTTGTCCACCGGAATGTCGAAGAAGCCCTGGATCTGGTCGGCGTGCAGGTCCATGGTCAGCACGCGGGCCACGCCCACGGCCTGCAGCATGTTGGCCACCACCTTGGCGGTGATCGGCACGCGGCTGGAGCGTGGACGGCGGTCCTGGCGGGCGTAGCCGAAGTAGGGGATCACGGCGCTGATGCGTTCGGCCGAGGCGCGCTTGAGCGCGTCGACCATGATCAGCAGTTCCATCAAGTTCTCGTTGGTCGGCGCGCAGGTGGACTGCACGACGAACACATCGCGGGCGCGGACGTTTTGCTTGATTTCGACGGTGACTTCGCCGTCGGAGAAGCGGCCCACGTCGGCGGAGCCCAGCGTGGTGCCCAGGTGCTGGGCGATTTCAGCTGCCATGCCAGGATTGGCATTGCCCGTGAAAACCATGAAATCGGGGTGATTGGCTTGCATGAGCGACTCAGCAGTCTGAAGAAAAAAGCCTGAATGCAAAAAGAATTTGGCAGGGGAAGAAGGATTCGAACCTTCGCATGCCGGAATCAAAATCCGGTGCCTTAACCAACTTGGCGACTCCCCTACACAGGTCGATTGCCGAGGGCAATCAACCGAAACTTTCATCTGCCGCCCATCCTTCCAGAGGATGAACCGCGAGATTCTCACATGAGCGGACCTGCCAGGCGCTGGGCGCGTCCTGCAAATCGACCGCATGCGGCATTGGTGCGAACACTGCACTTCCAGAGCCGGTCATTCGCGCCTTCAAACCCTTCGATTCAAGCCACTGAAGGGCTTGCTCGATCTCCGGGCAAAGTGCCTGAGCCACCGGCTGCAAGTCGTTTCTACCAAACTGGTAGTGTGCTGCAGCAAAGCCTGAGATTGTAGCACATGCCGAATCGCGCTTAAGTGAATGATGCGAAAAAATTGATTTCGTATCCAACCCGGCTTCCGGCTTCACCACTGCGAAGCGGCTTCGCGGCAGTGCTTGCTCCAACTCAAGAGGCCGAATTATGTCACCAATTCCTTCGACCCAAGCGTTCCTGCCGCGTAAAAAAAACGGCAGGTCCGCGCCCAGCCGCAGACCGATGGCCGCCAGCTGCGAGCGCGGCAGGTTCAGCCCCCAGAGGCGGTTCAGGCCGAGCAGGGCCGTCGCGGCGTCGGACGAGCCGCCGCCCATGCCGGCCTGTGCGGGCACGCGCTTGTGCACGCCGATGTGCGCGCCCAGCGTGCAGCCGGTCGCCGCCTGCAGCGCACGCGCGGCGCGCAGCGTGAGGTCTTCGGCCGGCAGGGGCGTGGAGAGGTCCTCGCGGGTGATGAGGCCGTCGGCGCGCACCTCGCAGTGCAGGGTGTCGCACCAGTCGATCAGCATGAAGACCGACTGCAGCAGGTGATAGCCGTCGCCGCGCCGCCCGGTGATGTGCAGAAAGAGGTTGAGCTTGGCCGGGGCCGGCAGGTCGTAGAGCGCCTGCATCGTCAGCGGCTCAGCACGACGCGCAGCGTGGCCTGGGGAGGCGGCGCGAGGCGCTGGGCCACCAGCCGGCCTTCATCGATGCGGCTGAGGTCGGCCTCCCAGCCCGTGGCCTGCACCGCTTCGCCGCGCAGCCAGCCGAAGAGGGCGGAGACGGGCAGGGCGCTGCCGGTCAGCTCCTGCACCAGCGCGTCCAGCGAGGCGGATTCCCGCCGCGTGCCGCCCTCCGCCAGCACCGCCCTGCCGGGCGACCAGTCGATGGTCGCCATGACGTTGCCGAGCGGGTTGAGCACGATGAGCTGGCCCTGCTCGGGCCGTCCGTTCAGCTCGAAGCCCGCGCTGAACGACTGCGCCGCGGCATCGTCCACCTGCAGCGACAGGCGGCCGCTCCAGGCGCCCATGGCCGGGTCGGCGCTGGGCTTGGGGGCGGGCGGCTGGGCGCAGGCGGCCAGCAGGCCGAGCGCGGCGCAGGCCAGCCACACGCGCCCGCCGCGCAGGGCCGCAGCCGTCACGGCCTGGCCCCCAGGCGCTTGATCGTTTCCTTCAGCGTGTCGTTGTCGGCATTGATCTTCAGGCCGTCGCGCCACACGCTCAGCGCCTGGTCGCGCTGGCCGAGGGTCCAGAGCACTTCGCCCCAGTGCGCGGCGATCTCCGCATCCGGCTGCTTCTTGAAAGCTTGCTCCAGCAGGCTGGCCGCTTCGGCGCGGCGGCCGAGCTTGAACTCCACCCAGCCTAGGCTGTCGGTGATGAACGGGTCGCCCGGGGCGAGCTCGAGCGCCTTGGCGATCAGCTCCTTGGCTTCGGGCAGGCGGATGCCGCGTTCGGCGAAGGAATAGCCGAGCGCGTTGTAGGCGTGGTGGTAGTCGGGCTGGCGCGCGATGATCTGGCGCAGCTGGCGTTCCATCAGGTCCGGCTTGCCCAGGCGTTCGGCCAGCATGGCATGGTCGTAGGCCAGGTCGACGTCGTCCGGGTACTTGGCCACGGCCTGCGCCTGCAGGTCGTAAGCGGCCTGGAAATCCTTCACCTCGCGCAGCAACTGCACTTCGGCGATCAGCTTCTGGCGCTCTTCTTCCGGCGTCTTGGCGGGCAGGGTGCGCAAGATGGCGCGCGCCTCGGTCACCTTGCCCTGGCGGGCCAGCAGGCCGGCCCGGCGGCTTTGCGCCGTGAGCTGCGCGGAGGGGCTGTCGATGCGCGTGAGCCAGGCTTCCGCCTGGGCGACGTCGCCGCGCTTTTCCGCGATCTGCGACAGCATCAGGTAGGCCTGCGTGCGGGCATTGCTGCGGGGCTCGCTCGCGGGCAGCGGCTCCAGCAGCGTCAGGAACTTCTGCAGCGAGGCCTCGGCCTGCGGCAACTGGTCGGCCTGCAGATCCAGCGAGGCCTGCACCAGCCAGGCCTCGGGCATGTCCGGCTTTTCGCGGGTGACGGCTTCGATCTGCGTGCGGGCGTCGGCATAGCGCTGCGCCTCGAGCAAAGCGCGGGCGTAGGTCATGCGGATCTCGGCCAGCGGCTTGCCGGCCAGATAGGGCGTCAGCAGCGCCTCGGCGCCGGCCACCCCCTCTTCCATCAGTTGCAGCGCCAGCAGCGCGGCGCCGTCGTTGGTGGGCTCCAGCGTGGCGGAGCGGCGAGCGGCGTCGAGCGCGCCCGGCTTGTCGCCCGCGGCCAGCCGCATGCGGCCGATCGTCACCCAGGCGGTGGGCGCGACGGCGGGGTTGTTCAGCTCCAGTGCGAGCGCCTTTTCCACCACGGCGGCGGCCTGCGTCTTGTCGCTGGCGCGCCCGTAGAGCTGGGGCAGTGCCTGAACGGTGCCGACCCGGGAGCGGGCCGACGAACTGGCCAGTTCCTGCTGCAGCAGCTCAGGCGTCTCGCCGATGCGATTGAGCGCGATCAGGATTTGCAGCAGGTAGCGGTTGGCGTCGCGCGACTGCGGCAGCGCTTCCTTCCAGGCCTTGGCCGCGACCAACGCGTACTCTGCCGACCGGGACTGCAGGGCGATGTCGGTCGCGCGGCGGTAGAGCTGGCCGTCGCGGCTGCGCCGGGCGGCTTCCAGCATCAGGGTGTAGGCCGTGCCCGGGTCGCCGTTGCTGGCGGTGATTTCGCTCAGCAGGAGTTCGTAGAACAACTCCGCGTTCAGCGCGGCCGTCGCCTCTTCCGATGAGACGGCGGCCTCGGTTTCGGCCGCCGTAGGGGGCAAGGGTTCGGCAGGAACAGGTTGCGCCTGGACCGTGCTGGCGCCTGCAGCCAGTATGCAGGCCAGCGTAATGGCCCTTAAGCGAAGTGTTTGCACCATCGACCCATAATAATCCATGCCCCTTATACCGATTGACGAGTGCCGATATGCCTGAGTTGCCCGAGGTGGAGGTCACGCGGCGCAGCTTTGCAGACCGCATCGCCGGCGCAGAAATCCGTGCCGTCGCCCTGGGCAAGCCGCTGCGCTGGCCGCTGGGCCGCGACCCGGCAGGCCTGGCCGGGCGCCGCGTGCAGGGGGTGCGGCGCCGGGGCAAATACCTGCTTGTGGACCTGGACGACGGCAGCCTGCTGCTGGTGCACCTGGGCATGTCCGGCAGCCTGCGCTTTGCCGATGACCTGCCCCCGCCCGGCGTGCATGACCACTTCGAGATGGTCACCGACCGCGGCGTGCTGCGCCTGCACGACCCGCGCCGCTTCGGCGCGGTCGTCTGGGCCGCCGGCGAGGACGACCCCGCCGCCCACAAGCTGCTGAAGAAGCTGGGGCCGGAGCCGCTGGACGGACGCTTCCCGTTCGACGCCTTCTTCGCCGGCCTGCAGGCCAGCCGCGCGCCGGTCAAGCTGCTGCTGCTCAGCGGCAAGATCGTCGTCGGCGTCGGCAACATCTATGCCTCCGAAGTGCTGTTCCTGTCCGGCATCCGGCCGACGGCGCGTGCCAGCAGCATCGGGCCGATCCGGGCACGGCGGCTGCATGCCGCGATCCAGCAGGTGCTGGCCCGGGCGGTGGAGCGGGGCGGCAGCACGCTGCGCGACTTCTCCAGCGCGGACGGCAACGCCGGGCACTTCCAGGTCGAAGCCAACGTGTATGGCCGCGACCAGCAGCCCTGCCGCGTCTGCGGCACCCCGATCCGGCTGCTGCGCCAGGGGCAGCGCAGCACTTTCTACTGCATTCGCTGCCAGCGCGGCTGAGGGGCGGCCCGGCCGAATGGCCATATGGGCATGCGCGGCCCGGTCGCGATGCTATATTTTGATCAACAGATCGCCCGCACGGGTCGGTTGAAGCACGCTATCCCGGGAGCACAGTGGGACCTTCATTCAACGAACAGTTCGACCAGCATGGCGCATGGAGGCGGGCCTTCGCCTTGCAGCTGCAGCAGCTGGCCGACTGGATGGGTTCCCACGAACTGATGGACGCCGCCGTGCAGGAGCGCCTGCGCCGCCTGGAAGAGCAGGTGCGCACCGACAAGGTGATGGTGGCTTTCGTCGCCGAATTCTCGCGTGGCAAGTCCGAGCTGATCAATGCGGTGTTCTTCGCCGGCTACGGCCGCCGGATCATGCCGGCGAGCGCCGGACGCACCACCATGTGCCCGACCGAGCTGGGCTACGACCCCGCCGTGGCGCCCAGCCTGCGGCTGCTGCCCATCGAGACACGCCTGCAGCCGCAGGGCCTGGCCGACTGGCGCCTGCGGCCCGAGCAGTGGGAGGAGGTGCCTCTCGACGTCAAGGACGCGGAGCAGCTGGCCCGCTCGTTCGAGAAAGTCTCCGAGGTGCGGCGCGTGTCGGTCGACGAGGCACGGGCGCTCGGCTTCTGGAGCGACGACGAACCCGCCGACAACCCGCTGCCCGACGCGCAGGGCCGGGTCGAGGTGCCCCGCTGGCGCCATGCGCTCATCAACATCGCGCACCCGCTGCTCAAGCAGGGTCTGGTCATTCTCGACACGCCCGGGCTCAACGCCGTCGGCGCCGAGCCGGAACTGACGATCAACCTGATACCGCAGGCCCACGCCGTGGTGTTCATCCTGGGCGCCGATACGGGCGTGACGCGTTCCGACCTGGCCATCTGGCGTGAGCACCTCGCGGCGCCGGGCCAGGCGAGCGACGCGCGCCTGGTGGTGCTCAACAAGATCGACACGCTCTGGGACACGCTGAACACGCCCGATCAATTGCGCGCCCAGCTGGACCGCCAGTGCCGCGGCTCTGCCGAGACGCTGGGCGTGCCGCTCGCGCAGGTGCTGCCGGTGTCGGCCCAGAAGGGGCTGATCGCCAAGATCCAGGACGACGACGCGCTGCTGGCGGCCAGCGGCCTGCCGCGGCTGGAGGAGGCGCTGTCCGAAGGCATCATGGGCCGCCGGCAGGCCATTCTGCGTTCGGCCGTCGCGGCCGGCGTGGCGCAGCTGCAGGCCGAGGCGACCCGCACCATCAACATCCGCCAGCGCGACCTGGACGACCAGATGCTCGAGCTGCGCAGCCTGCGCGGCAAGAACGCGTCGGTGATCGATTCCATGCGCGGCCGCATCGAGCAGGAACAGCAGGATTTCGAAGCCAGCGCGGCGCGCATCCAGGCGGTGCGTGCCGTCCACCTGCGGCTGCTGCGCGAGGTGTTCCAGCAACTCGGGTCGCGCTCGCTGCGCTCGGAGCTGACCCCACTGGCCGAGGCGCTCAAGGCGCGCGGTCTGAAGCTGGGGGTGCGCAAGACCTATGCGGACACTTTCGAGCGGCTGCGCGCGCTGATGCAGGGCGCCCAGCAGGCCGGCTCCGAGATCCACGACATGCTGGGCGGCACCTTCCGGCAGCTGAACGCGGAGTTCGGCTTTTCGCTGCAGCCGCCCGCCCCGGTGCAATTGGGCCATTTCGTCCAGGACATCACGCAGATCGAGGAACGCCACCTGCAATATCTGGGCATGGGCAACGCCTTGCGCCTGGCACAGCCCGAATTCACGCAGCGGCTGGTGCGCGCGCTGGGGATGCGGCTGCGCACCGTGTTCGAGTCGGCCGCCAACGACCTGGAGCTGTGGAGCAAGTCGGCCACGGCGCAACTCGATGCGCAACTGCGCGAGCGCAAGCGCAGCTTCGCGCGCCGCATCGAAGCGGTGGATCGCATCCATCAGGCCGCAAGCGGGCTGGTCGACCGCATCGCCGAGATCGAGCAGGCCGAGCGGGCGCTGGCCGAGCTGGAAGGGCGCCTGCGCGACCTGACGCGGCAACTGGTGGCGCTGCCCATGGTGGATGCCACTGCGCGCGACGCCGGCGACACCTTGCCCCAGCCCCTGTCCGCATGACGCTGCCGGACGACGATATAGCCGGCCTGGTGGTGCGGTGGCAGCAAACGCATGGGCGCAACCACCTGCCCTGGCAGAACACCCGCGACCCGTACCGCGTGTGGCTGTCCGAGGTGATGCTGCAGCAAACCCAGGTGGCGACCGTGCTCGACTACTACGCCCGGTTTTTGAGCCGCTTTCCCGACGTGCGCGCCCTGGCCGAGGCGCCGCAGGACGACGTGCTCGCGCTCTGGAGCGGGCTGGGGTACTACAGCCGCGCCCGCAACCTGCACGCCTGTGCACGGCAGGTGATGGAGCGCTTCGGCGGACAGTTTCCGCGCACGGTCGATGCGCTGGCCTCGCTGCCCGGCATCGGGCGCTCGACCGCCGGTGCGATCGCCTCTTTCTGCTTCGGCGAGCGGGCGCCCATCCTCGATGCCAACGTGCGCCGGGTGCTGACCCGGGTGCTGGGCTTCGGCGCCGATCTGGCCGTGGCGAAGAACGAGCGGCTGCTCTGGGCCGAAGCCGAGGCGTTGCTGCCCACCCATGACCTGGCAGAGACCATGCCGCGCTACACGCAGGGCCTGATGGACCTGGGCGCGAGCCTGTGTTCGCCGCGCAAGCCGGCCTGCATCGTCTGCCCGCTGCATGCGCGCTGCGTGGCCCGTCGCGAAGGCAATCCGGAGGACTACCCCGTTCGCACGCGCAAGCTCACCCGCAGCGCGCAGGCGTGGTGGCTGCTGCTGCAGCGCGACGCCGATGGCCGGCTGTGGCTGGAGCGGCGCCCGCAAACGGGCATCTGGGCCGGGCTGTACTGCCCGCCGGTGTTCGAGGATCGCGAGGCGCTGGAGCAGGCGGTGGCGCTGGCGCCAGCCCCGGCTAATTCGATGGATTCGTTCGGCCTGGGCGGTGCGGCACCCGCCGCCGTACCGGGCGCTCGCCCCACGCTGCACGACCTGCCTGCCTCGCTGCACGTGCTGACCCACCGCGACCTGCACCTGCACCCGGTGCTGGCGACGGGTGGCGATGCCGGGCGGGCCGGCGGCAGCATGCTGGCGCGGGAACCGGAACCCGAGGCCGCAGGCAGCGGGTGGTTCAGCCCTTCCGACTGGGCGGCGCTGGGCCTGCCGGCGCCCATCCGCAAGCTGCTCGATGCCTTGCCGCCCGGCTGACCGGCGGCACGTCTCGGCAATACCGGATCTGCTATTGGTTTGATAGCTGGTTGCGCTGGTGTGGCAAGCGGTTGGCCATGGAAACCACTTGAAAATCCGGCTGGACCAGCGCCACCAGCTTCTGTTTTGATAGCAGACAGGCGTGCGACGACGGCCGCGGCGGGCAACCGCCCGGCCCGGGATCAGCGCGCGTCCAGCTCCCGGTGCCGCCGCAACGTGGTCCAGAGGGGGCTGAACTGGTGGGCCAGCTCTTCCACCAGGTACACCGAGCGGTGCTGGCCGCCCGTGCAGCCGATGGCCACCGTCACGTAGCTGCGGTGGTTCTGCGCCAGGGCCTGGAGCCAGTGGCTGAGGAAGTGGCCGATGTGCGAGCGCATCAGCTCGACCTCGGGCTGCTGCAGCAGGTAGTCGATCACCGGCTGGTCCCGGCCCGTGAGGTCGCGCAGGCCCGGCTCGTAATGCGGGTTGGGCAGCATGCGCACGTCGAACACGTAGTCCGCGTCCACCGGCACGCCGCGCTTGAAGGCGAACGATTGGAACACCAGCGTGAGCCGGCCTGGCGGCATCGCCATCAGGCTCTTCACATAGCTTTGCAGCTGCGACGAGCGGATGGCGCTGGTGTCGATCACATGCGACTGTTCGCGCAGCTCGGCGAGCAGCTCGCGTTCCAGCTCGATGGTCTGCAGCAGGGCGCGCTGGCCTTCCCGCAGCTCGTCCTTGGAAAGCGGATGGCGGCGGCGGGTTTCGGAGAAGCGCCGCACCAGGGTGTCGGTGGTCGCGTCCAGGAACAGCGACTGCACGTGCACGCCCTGCGCGCGCATCCGCTCCAGCTGCTGCGGCACCAGCGGCAGGGCGGTCGCGCTACGCACGTCCATGGCGATGGCCAGGCGGTTGCCATGGTGTTCATGCTCCAGCGCGACGAACGAGGCCAGCAGCTCCGGCGGCAGGTTGTCGACGCAGTAGTAGCCGGCATCTTCCAGCGCATGCAGCGCCACGGACTTGCCGGAGCCGGACATGCCGGTGATGAGAACGATCTCGAGCGCCATCGGTCAACCGCGCCGCGCCGCCGTGGCCGGGCGCGCCTCGCCCAGCATCTCGCGTGCGTGCGCCAGCGTGGTGGCCGACACGCGCTCGCCGCCCAGCATGCGGGCGACCTCGCCGGCGCGGGCGTCGCCTTCGGCGGGCTGCACCGAGCTGCTCGTGCCCCCGGCGCGCTTGTGCTTGGCGACGACCAAGTGGTGGTCCGCGCAGGCTGCCACCTGCGGCAGGTGGGTGACGGCCAGCACCTGCCGGTCGCGGCCGAGCTGCTGCATCAGCCGGCCCACCGTCTCGGCCACGGCGCCGCCCACGCCCGAATCGACCTCGTCGAAGATCAGCGTCGGCGCCTCGCCCAGCTCGCTGGTGGTGACCGAGATGGCGAGCGATATGCGCGACAGCTCGCCACCCGAGGCCACCTTGCCGATCGGCTTGGGCGTCATGCCCGGATGGCTGCTGACCAGGAAGCTGATCGCATCGACGCCATGCGGGCCGGGCTCGGCGGCCGCGTCCACGGCCACTTCGAAGCGGCCGCCCGTCATGCCCAGCCCCTGCATCGCGTGGGTGATGGACTGCGCCAGGCGCGGCGCGGCCTTGGCGCGGCGCTGCGACAGGCTGCGCGCAGCCTTGTCGTAGGCGGCAGCGGCGGCGCGCTCGGCGGCCTCCAGCGTGGCCAGGTCGGTGGCGGAATCGAGCTGCCTGAGCTCGGTCGTCCAGCCCTGCAGCAAGGCCGGCAGGTCGGCCGGCGCACGCTTGTAGCGGCGCGCCAGCGACACCCACTGCGACAGGCGCGCATCGAGCTCCTGCAGCCGGTCGGGGTCCAGTTCGGTGTGGCGCAGGTAGGCCTGCAGCGAATGCGCGACGTCGCTGGCCTGCGCCAGGCACGACGTCAACACCTCGTTCATCGAACGAAACGCCTCGTCCACCTGTTCGTAGTCCTGCAGCAGGTTCTGCGCCTGCGACAGGCGGCCCAGCGCGCCGCTGTCGTCGTCTTCCAGCGCCGCCAGGGCGCCCTGGGCGCTGTCGAGCAGCGCCTGCGCATTCGACAGGCGGCCGTGCTGCGCGTTCAGCTCGTCCCATTCGTCCGGGCCCGGCGCCAGCTTGCCGACTTCGCCGATCTGCCACTGCAGGCGTTCGCGCTCCTGCTGCAGCGTGTCCTGCGCGTCGCGGGCCTGGGCGAGGGCCTTCTGCGCCTCGCGCCAGGTCGTCCACAGGGCGGCCAGCGGGCCCGGCTGCGCGCCGGCATAGGCATCGAGCAGGCCGCGGACGGCGTCCTGGCGGGTCAGGCTCTGCCAGGCGTGCTGGCCGTGGATGTCCAGCAGATGGCCGCCCACCGCCCGCATCTGCGTGGCGGTGACCGGCACGCCGCTGATCCAGGCGCGGCTCTTGCCCTGCAGGTCGATGGTGCGGCGCAGCAGCAGGCTGTCGTCCAGCGGAATGCCGGCCTCTTCCAGCCAGGAGCCAAGGGACGCGGGGGCGTCGAATTCGGCCGCCATGTCGGTGCGCTGCGCACCCTCGCGGATGACGCCCGTGTCAGCGCGCCCGCCCAGCAGCATCTGCAGGGCGTCGATGAGAATGGACTTGCCCGCGCCGGTTTCGCCCGTCAGCACGGTGAAGCCGGTATGCAGGTCCAGCTCCAGCGCCTCGACGATGACGAAATCGCGAAGCTCGATCCGCTTGAGCGCCATGGTCAGGAGCCCCCTTCGTTCCAGCGCAGCTTCTTGCGCAGGGTGGCGAAGTAGTTCCAGCCGCGTGGGTGCAGAAACCGCACGCTGTGTTCGGAGCGCCGCACCAGGATGCGGTCGCCATGCAGCACCGAGGCGAGGGACTGCATGTCGAAATTGGCGCTGATGTCGCGCCCGCCCACCACTTCCACGGCCACTTCGGTGGCGTCGGACAGTACGATCGGGCGGTTGGACAGCGTGTGCGGCGCGATCGGCACCAGCACCCAGCCGGGGATGGACGGATGCAGCATCGGGCCACCCGCCGACAGCGAATAGGCGGTCGAGCCGGTCGGGGACGCGACGATCAAACCGTCGGCGCGCTGGTTGGAGACGAAATGCCCGTCCACCTCCACCCGCAGCTCCACCATGCCGGAGGTGGATCCGCGGTTCACCACCACGTCGTTGAGCGCCAGCGCCTCGAACACGCATTCGCTGCCGCGCATCACGCGGGCGTGCATCAGCGGACGCAGGTCCTCTTCGTACTCGCCCGCCAGCATGGGCGTCAGCGTCGCTTCGAAGCCCTCCAGCGGAATGTCGGTGATGAAGCCCAGTCGCCCCTGGTTGATGCCGACGAGCGGCGTGCCGTAGCTGGCCAGCCGCCGCCCCACGCCCAGCATGGTGCCGTCGCCGCCCACCACCAGCCCCAGATCACACTGCGCGCCGATGGCATCCACGTCCAGCACCACCGGGCCAGTGACGCCGGTGTTGGCAGCCGTTTCCACCTCCAGCACCACCTCGCAGTCCATGCCATCCAGAAACCGCACGATGGCATCGATGGCCTGGCGAGAACTGTCCGTCGCCGCGGTCGTCGCCTGGCTGGTCTGGTATTTGCCGATGAGCGCGACGCGCCGGAAAGTGGACTTCATTCAGAAATTACATCACTAAACTGATGTCACTTTCGCTAGACGCTTGAGCATGCGTTGTTTGCAGGCGCTCTCCTTCTCGCTTTCCAGGGCAGCGATCACGATCCACTTGTCGACGTTCTCGCCCAGCTTCTCTGCAATCGAACCTGCGATTGCGGGACTTAAATGACCCCGCGCCCTGGCTGTGTTCAGTGCATTGCGCGACAGGTTCAGCTCTCTCACCCATTCCGGCATGGGCTTCACTGACTCGGCTTTAGCCAAAAGTTCTAGCGTGTTCGGCATGTGTACCCCTGTGGTTAAATTGCATACATGTTGAGGTCAATAGACACATTTGCTTGCCTTCAACTTGTGGTCATTGTAGATTCCGGCACGCATACATGTTGTATGCGTTCACGGAGCCGGCATGCACCCCCTCAACACGTCAGCCAATCCCCAGCCCGGGGCCTCTTGTCCTTCCCCTGCCGCCAAAACAGCGGCCAGCCTGCCGGCTCCAGCCGTTGGGCAGGGGGAGGGCTCCTTACCTCAGCTTGCTGACGTCGAAGCAGGTCGAAGCGAAGGCACCGATCAGCATGCCTTGGGCGACTTGCGCTGGATCGTCGGAATCCATAAGGGACTCCCCACTCTCTCGCAGCATGCGAAGGGTCTCCAGCTTCTTGCGTGCACCGGCATCTTTCATGACCGCGCCGATGCTTGCCATCAGAAGGTAAGCGTCCGCAGTGCCGACGTTTGGCGCCGCTCCGTGGTGAGCGATTCGTTCGTTGATCTCCTGAATCAACTGTGCGCGCAAGAGGCGCTTGCCTTGTTCGTCCATGGTTCCTCCGTCCAAAAGGGTGAAGCATGAAGCATCGCACGTCAGCCAATCCCCACCCCGGGGCCCCTTGTCCTTCCCCTGCCGCCAACACAGCGGCCAGCTTGCCGGCTCCAGCCTCTGGGCAGGGGGAGGACATTCATGACGATTTCCTGCGGGGTGAACTGAGCCAGCCACTCGGTTTCTGGGTCGTGTGCTGCGCATGCCTTCAGGCCTTCTGCCCCGATCCTGCTGTGCGTACGGACCGGCGCGCATGAGCTCCGCCCTGATCCACATGCCCCATCACACAGCCCGCAACCGCAGCGCATGGCTCTCCATCGCCGCGTTCTGCGATCCAGAGCCGGGCCGCGACCTGACCGCCCACGCAAAAGCGATTGGCGTGCTGGCGTCGGCGACAGGCAAGCGAAGCGACGGCGACGCCGCCAGCGCGCAAAGCGCCCCCGATGGTAATCACGGGGATAACGATCTTCGCCATCGCCCCCCTGCCTTCGGAGTAGCACGATGACCCGCCCCGTCAACAGCGTCGTCATCGAACACGCGAAGCGCTCCGCTCTGGTCCTCGACGGCAATGAGGTAAAGCTCCGCCTCGAGGCCGAACGCGCCCACGCAAAGACCCCGGTGCACGTCGATTGGGTCCGCTTCACCGTCTTGCTGCGTAACGCCCCGGCACCAGCCGTCGAAGACCTGTTCCCCACCGAAGAACTGGACCCGCTGTCGGCCCATGAGCGCGACCAGTGCCGCGTCAACCTCGACCGCATGCGCAAGCTCCTGCGCGAGCTTCCCGACGCTGATTTCTGCGCATCCGCCCAAGCCAAGGAGCTTGGCGAACAGGTCTGCGAAGCCCTCGGCCCAGAGTTCTCCATCTACCCCGAGGTACGCAAAGGCCACGATTTCTACCGCTTCCGCTGGAGCATCGTTCGCAACGAGGTAGAGGTCGGCTGGGTCGGCTATCTCGCAGCAGGCGACAGCCCGCGCCAGAGCGGCCAAGCCAAGAGCATGCACGTCAACCTCTACGGCTCTGCATGCACCTTCGCCCGTCCTGGCTGGAACCTCGATGTGGCGAACCTCATGGACTACACCGGCGCCACCATGACCCGGTGCGACCTCGCCCTGGACTTCTTCGACGGCCTCGCAGGCGGCATGGAGCGCGTCCGCATGGACTACCGCCAGGGCCTGTGCAACTCCGCAGGGAAAAAGCTCGCCGTGAACATGGTGGGCGATTGGGAGAACGGCCGCGAACGCTCCTTC
This sequence comes from Acidovorax sp. FG27, assembly GCF_040365715.1. Classification (NCBI taxonomy): domain Bacteria; kingdom Pseudomonadati; phylum Pseudomonadota; class Betaproteobacteria; order Burkholderiales; family Comamonadaceae; genus Acidovorax; species Acidovorax sp. FG27. The sequence goes on along the minus strand of NZ_BAABVY010000013.1, from coordinate 88,540 downwards.
TACCTGGGCAGCAAAGAGGCCGGCAAGCAAACCAACGTCTACGAAAAAGGTCACCAGCTTTTCGGCAAGAAAGACGACTCCCCATGGATTCGCGCAGAGCTTCGCTACGGCAACAAGCTGCGCGAACTGTCCACCGACATGCTGCGCCGGCCCGCTGATTTCTTCGCTGGTGCCAGCGACTGGCACGCCCAGCTATTGCGCGAAGCCGATGCCGTCGCCACGCCGCAAAAGGTGCTCACCGATGGCCGTTTGCCGCTGGAAACCATCGAGGCCGAAGTGACCCGCCATGTCCGTTGGACCACGGACGTTGCCGGCGCGAACCTCGCGCTCGCCTTCGAACTGCTCGGCGTTGAGCAGTTCATGGAAATTGTCTGCAACCGCAAGCTCCCCGGCCGGCTCGGCCGCTTCACGCTTGCCGAAATTCGGCGCGCCTACGGCCGCGCCCACCACCGAGTTCACCAGGGTGCTGACGCCGGCCACGTCGCTGCATAGCCCTCAACCCAGGCCAGAGGAAAAACACCATGCGATTCAACTCCCAAGTCACCGTCCACGGTATCAAGGAAAGCAAAGGCACCTTTGAAGGCAAGCCCTTCAGCAGCACGACCTTCCATGCCGAAGTGGACCTGAAAGAAAACGGCGCAGGCCGCAGCCTCGGCCGCGTCACCCGGCCTTTCAAGATCAACGACGCCGCCGAGTTCGACAAGTGGGCACACCTCGGCAACGCCTTCCCGATCCAGTGCGATGCGGTGTTCGAAATGGAAGCCTCTCGCGAAGACGGCACCCGCCTTGTGCTGGTGGAAATCAAGCCGGTCGCCCGCGCCAAAGCCGCTGCCTAAATGCGCCTGCTCATCCAGTCCCAAACCACTGGCCGGTTCCTGTGCCCGTCGCTCGAAGACGGAACGCCGGAATGGGTGCCCAGCCTGCGCGAAGCGGGCGGGGGTGTCGTGTTCGACGTCGAGTCGGCGCACCAGCTTGTGCACGACTGGTGCGAGCCCGAAGACCTTCCGCAACTCATCGACCTCGATCGCCTCGGCACAGAGGCCGACTACCTGCCATAGCAATTTCAGCCGGTAGCCCTGCGTGCAGGGCCTCCGGGTGCAATTTCGCACCGTCTTTAGGAAACTGAAATGAACCGCTTCAACCTGCAAACCCTCCGCTACGCCGCCGTCGCTGCCGGCACTTCCCTGGCCGCTGCTGCTCACGCCGCAGTGCCCACCAATGTGCAGTCTGCCTTGGACGGCCTCTCGACCGACGCTGTGACCGTTGCCGGCATCGTCTTGGCCGCCGTCGTGGCCGTCTACGCCTTCAAGTTCATCCGCAAGGGCCTGTAAGGGCAGGGCGCTCCTGTGGTTCTGATAGCACCAATCCTGGCTGAAATGGGTGTGAACGTCGCGCTTGTCTCTGCCTTGGTGCTGTCAGCCCGCATCGCCATCTTTTGCCACCACTTCATCAAGCGGGGACTTTGATGGCCTATCAGGTTGACAGCGCCTGCTACAGCACCGCCCAACAGGCCGCGCAGGCTTCGGCCTCGCAGCATGTTGGCGCCGTCGTCTCTCACAGTGGCTCGGCCTACATCGTGGACGTGTCCGCAGTCGCCGACACCTCCATCACCTACCGGCTGCAGCCCGTTTCCGGCGGTACGCCCCTGCAAATGGTCTCCGGCTACACCGCCCAGCCCTGCAATCTGCTGCAGGTCTCGGACGGCCTTTCGATGGGATGGATGGTCGCCGGCGCTTGGTTCGGCGCTTACGCCTTGATCTTCATCGCTCGCAGTCTTTTCACGGGAGAACAACGTGATGGCGACACCTGACTTTTGGGCCGCGTTCGTCGGCGTGCTGGGGATGGCATGGATTTGCTGCGCACGCTGGTAGCTATAGCTGCCTTGGCTGCTGGCACTGCCCATGCCGGCTATGCCCAGCTTGCCAGCCCATCCGGCTTTACTACCAGCTCATACGGCTGGGGCTATGCGGCTGCATCGAACGATGCCGCATTCGGTCGTGTCCTCCACCAGCCCAACGGCCTTACAGCAAGCGTCGGGGGACAGGCTGTCAAGATGCCCGCCGCCTATCGCCTTGCCGCAAATGCACCTCGCGTTGCTGCGGCCGTCATTTTTGCCAACCCGGCCTTGCGCACCGCAGCCGGAATAGCGTCTTGGCTCGGTTTGGGCAAGGTCGTTTGGGACGCCGTTGAGGAAGTCTGGAAAGAGGTCAGTCCCGCCGCTGATGGATATGCCTACTCAGTTATTGGTGCTGGTCGCGAGGTGTGGACTACCAGCCCTGCGTCTGCCTGTCAGGCGTGGATTGCCGATAACCCTGGCTCCGATACCGTTGTCCGGGCCTACGTCTCCAACACCGCTACAAGGTGCGTCCACGCTACCTACAACAAGAAGACCGGCGAAAAACTAGGGGAGGGCGAAGTCACTATTGGTAGCCGCTCACAAGGGCCTATCGGCTGCCCTGCGGGATGGACATTTTCCCCCGCTGGCTGTCTGAGTCCAGCCCTGCAGCAGCCGCAATTCGTGGAGCTTCTCAATCCCGCTAACCAGCCCGGCTGGCCCATGCCCGATAGTGTGCCTTTGGAGCTTCCTCGGCCTACGACCCTGCCTGTCGAGCAGCCCTTCATAAACCCTTCTCCCGGCCCAAACCCAGCCCATCGCCCACAGTTCATCCCTACCGGCAATCCGGTGCGAAATCCGAACTACGACCCAAGCGCCGCCCCTGGCCCCAACAACAGCCCATGGCTGCAACCCGGCGTGCGCATGGTCCCGTCGCCCACCCCGGCAGAGCCGTTCCGCGTGGACTACCAGCCGGTCAATCGGCCGGTGGACTCTCCCAACCCCAATCCTGAGCCATCGCCGGACGGTGAAGACAACCCCGACGACAAGCCGAACCCCGAGGATCAGCCTTCGCTCTGCGAAAAGCACCCCGATATCGTGGCCTGCCAGAAGCTCGGCGACCTGACTCCTGAGACGCTCAAGACCAGGACCGTCACGCTCGATCTCAAGCGCGAAGACGGCTTCGGACCAGCTAACGGAAGCTGTCCTGCGCCCAAAGAGTTCGCCGTGTTGGGCAAGACCATGGCCTTCCGCTGGGACTTGCTCTGCGACTTCGCCAGCGCCATCCGACCGCTCCTGATCGGCTTCGCGTATCTCTCCGCTGCCCTGGCCTTCATGGGCCTTTCTAGAAAGGATTGACCATGGAAGGAATCGCAGAGTGGCTCGCCAAAATCTCGTGGCCGTTGGTGTCGCGTGTGATGGTCGCGCTGGGCTTCGGATACACCACTTACGAAGGCGCCGACACCGCATTGAGCGGTGCCATGAACGCTGCAAAGGCCGCATTCACCGGGTTCGGTGGTGAGGTCCTGCAACTGCTCGCCATGGCCGGATTCTTCGAAGCCATGGCGATCACAAGCGGCGGCATCGTGTCGGGACTCGCCTGGATGGTGATGAAGAAATTCGCTCTCCAAACCACCGGGCAGGGCGCCTAAATGCTCACGCTCATCACTGGCGCCCCCGGCACCGGCAAATCGGCCGCGCTGGTCTCCATGCTGGAGGAGCTAGGGCAGGGTAGGCAGATCTACGCCAACGGGATCCCCGATCTCAAAATCGATCACATCGAGCTGGCCGAACCCGAGCGCTGGCCCGAGCTGGTGCCCGATGGCTCGTTGATCGTCATCGATGAGGTGCAGCGCATATGGCGCCCGCGTGGCCCTGGCCAGAAGGTGCCCGATCACGTCGCGCTGCTGGAAACCCACCGCCATCGCGGCCTGGATTTCTACATCATCACGCAAGGCCCGAACCTGGTGGATTCCAACGTGCGCGCCCTGGTCGGGCGGCACGTCCACCTCCGCGACCTGGGCATCCTCGGCCGTTGGTGGTACGAATGGCCCGAGTGTGCGGACAACTGCCGCACCGCCTGGAAAAACGCGCCGATCAAGAAGCGCTACCGGCTCCCTAAGCACATATTCGCCAAGTACAAAAGCGCCTCGGTGCACATCAAGCCGGTGCGCTCTGTGCCCTGGATGTTGGCCGTGATGGTTGCCGCTCTGGTGCTGGTCGGCGTGCTGTCCTGGTACGCCTACAAGGCGATCAACGCCCGGATGAATCCCGCCCCAGCAACTCCGCCGCCGACGTTGCCGCAGCCGCTACCAGGCGCCACCGTGCAGGCCCCAGCACCTGCCACGCAACAGGCACCACCAGCGCCACCCGATGAGCGCGTGGACTTCATCCCGAGGTTGAGTGACCGCCCTTGGACCGCACCAGCCTACGACCATCTGCGCAAGGTCGTCTCAATGCCCACCATCACAGGCGCGATGTGCATCAACGACAAGTGCGTCTGCTTCTCCGGAAAGTCGCGCCTCTCAGACGTGAGCAGCGACGCCTGCAACGACTGGCGCGAGCAGCGCCCGTTCAACCCTTACGCGGCCGACGTGGTTGCCGAAACGCCTTCGGCGAATACACCGTCCCGACCGGCCGAAACTCCGCCTGCTCAGCCTTCGACCGCAGACGCAGGCTAGGCCGCCGCCGCCGCCACGGCCGGCCCAGCGCCCAACGCATCGCGAAACCTGTCGCCACGGCCAGCGTGGACGCAATCCAAGGGTGGGTCGCAACCCAGGCGAGAACTGTGTTCATCCGGCCAGTCTACCGATTACATCGAGCTCCACTTGTGCATGCGCATCTCCACCATCCGCGCCTTGAACGCATTCATGGTCGATGTGTCGCAGCTAAATGCCAACCCCAACGACCCGCAGGACTGGCGAACAGCGGCGGCCAGCTCGCGTGCCTTCCGCGCCGCTTCCTTCACCCAGGCCGGCGTCCGCTTGGCTTCCGGATACCGCACCATGCCCGCCGCCTTGAACGCCCGCGCACGCTCAGCGCGAATGGCCCGCAGAACCCTGGTCGTCGGCCTCGGCAGCGCCCACACCAGCACGCGGCCGAAGTTCAGCACCAGCTGCAGCGCCATGGCTTCGGGAAACTTGCGGTAGTTAGCTGCGATCATGGTGTTCTCCTGAAGGTGTACCGGGCCCCTAGATTCCGAGCCGGTCAACAGTGGTCTGTTGTCCGTGCAAGCGGCCTCTGCTTGCACCGTTCCCCTGAGTTCTTCGCCGTGCCATTAGCGGTGCCGGGATTGGCTTTCGGAAGGGGGAGGGTTTGTAAATCGAAGATTTATGGATTCCCCCTGGAGAAAGACAAAGGGCCGCAGGCCCGCTCCTGGCTTAGCGTTGGCCGAAGAGGCGAAGAACTCAGGGGAATGGTGCGGGACGCGATCTGTGACGGGCAACGGACGCCGCGCGGCGAGCGCCCAAAGCTGCGAAGCAAGCTCTGAATGAGTGTTTGTGGCTGCTCCTTCCCATCGCACTGCGGCAGCACATTAAGCGACTCTCTGCGCCTCGCCGCTCGGGTACTCTCTTTGCTCAAAAACAGAGTTGGGAGACACGGTTGACCGTCTACGGATATGCCCGCGTCAGCACACTAGAACAGAACACTGCCGCGCAGCTTGCGGCCTTCAAACGTGCCGGCATTCACCATGTTGTTCAGGAGAAGCGATCAGCGGTCAAAGATAGGCCAGAGCTTGAGCGTCTGCTGCGAGTGCTGCAGTCCGGCGATGTGCTCGTGGTCTACAAGCTGGATCGTCTGGCCCGTTCCGTGTCCCACTTTGTGAAGGTGTTCGACGTTCTCAAAGGGCGCGGCGTCGGATTTCGTTCGCTCACCGAGGCCATCGAAACTGACACCCCGCAAGGCCGCATGTTTCTTCACCTGTTGAGCGCTTTCGCCGAGTTCGAACGGGAGTTAATCCGTGAGCGCTGCCTTGCTGGTCAGCGTGCCGCTAGGGCGGCTGGAAGGACGTGGGGAGTCAAGAGAGCGCTATCTGACGAGGACACCGCGCAAGCCGTTGCAGCATGGCGCAGTGGGTGGTACACGCAGGCCGTTTTGGCCGACATGCTGGGGATCTCTCAGGCGTGCATGCGGGACCACATCCACCGTTTTGAGCGTCGCGGCCGGTGGGCATTACAGCCGTAAAATGAGTCGATGCTCGATGACCGGTCCAAGTTGTTGCTGAAAGCGCTCGTGGAGCGGTACATCGCCGACGGCCAGCCCGTGGGGTCGCGCACCTTGTCGCAGGCGTCGGGGCTCGATCTCTCGCCGGCCACCATCCGCAACGTCATGGCGGACCTCGAGGATCTGGGGCTCATCGCCAGCCCGCACACGTCGGCCGGCCGCGTGCCCACCGCCAGGGGCTACCGGCTGTTCGTCGACACCATGCTGACCGTGCAGCGTGGCCCGTTGATGACACCCGAGCTGATGCCCGAGCAGCCGCAGAAGGTGATCGCCAATGCCGCGCACCTGCTGTCCAACCTCTCGCAGTTCGTCGGCGTGGTGATGGCGCCGCGCCGGGCGTCCGTGTTCAGGCACATCGAGTTCCTGCGGTTGTCGGAGCGCCGGTTCCTGGTGATCATCGTGTCGCCCGAGGGCGACGTGCAGAACCGCGTCATCTTCACCGACGCCGACTATTCGCAGTCGCAGTTGGTCGAGGCGGCGAACTTCCTGAACGCCCACTATTCGGGGCTGACGATGGAGCAGGTGCGCGAGCGGCTCAAGAGCGAGGTCGACCAGCTGCGGGGCGAAATCTCCGACCTGATGCAGGCCGCGGTGAACGCAGGCACCGAGGCCATGACCCAGTCGCAGGACGAAGTGGTCTTCTCGGGCGAGCGCAACCTGCTGGCCGTGAGCGACTTTTCCAGCGACATGGGCCATCTGCGCCGGGCGTTCGAGCTGTTCGAGCAGAAGACGCAGATCCTGCGGCTCCTCGACATCTCCAGCAAGGCGGAGGGGGTGCGCATCTTCATCGGGGGCGAGAGCCACGTGGTGCCCTTCGAGGAACTCTCGGTCGTCAGCGCACCGTATGAGGTGGACGGGCAGGTCGTGGGCACGCTCGGCGTGATCGGGCCAACGCGCATGCCCTACGACAAGATGATCCAGATCGTCGACATCACCTCGCGCCTGGTCAGCAACGCGCTGAGCCATCGCAAGTAACCACATACAATCGCCGGGTGTCTTGCCGACTGCGGCGCTGGCGCATCGGGGCGTTAGCTCAGTTGGTTAGAGCAGGGGACTCATAATCCCTTGGTCGTCGGTTCAAGTCCGCCACGCCCTACCAACAACCATGCGGAAGTAGCGCTACAAAAGAGGTAGCAAAACTTCCGCAATTTTTGGGGCTGTTCCGCAAATCAGCGCTGCAGCTTCACCTTCCGGCCCGCCTTGTGCCGGATGTAATCCGCCGTCATGGCCTCGGTGGTGTGCCCCAGCAGGGCCTGCGCCGCCTTGGTGCCGGCCGCGTCGTCGGTCTCGGTGGCCGCCCGGGCGCGGAAGTCGCGGAACTGGAATTCCCCCTTGGCAATGCCGGCCTTTGCCCTGGCGTGGTCGAAGCGATATCGCATCGCGTCGGCGGTGAGCGGCTGGCCGTTCTCCTTGACCAGCAGCGCCAGTGAGTGGACGCTGCCCAGCTCGCGCTTGAATGCTCGGATTTCCTCCAGCAGCGTCGCCAGCTCCCCGGCCACCTCGATGCGCAGGCGCGCCGCCGTCTTGCCCTGCCGGACGTGCAGCACCCCGTCCTTGATGTCCGCCTCGGTGATCTTGCGCACATCGGCAGGCCGCTGGCCGATCAGTTCGGCCAGGCGCATGGCGAACTGCAGCGGTCGGTCGGCAACCGCCATCACGCGAGCCACCATGTCGTCATCGGGCGCCGTCTCCCGACCGGTCTCCTTGAACCGCTGGATCCCAGCGCATGGATTGGCCATGGCGGTCAGCCCTTCCTCGCGCGCGAAGTTGAACATGTGGGAGAGCAGCGCCTTGGCCCGGTTCGCCCGGACCTGGCCGTGGGTGGCCGGCACCGGGGTGGCCGGCCTGCCGCCTTTGGCGCGCTCCGCGCTGCGCGCCACCGCCGCCTTGCGGGCCTCTTCGGCGCGCCACCGCATGAACTGGCGGATGTGCTGGGGCTGCACGTTCTCCAGTTCCGCGGGCGGGTCGTTGAAGAACCGCAGCACCCACGCCTTTTCCCTCTCGTCGCTGTCCTGGCTGCCCAGCGCCTTCTTCGGCACGACCTCGGCGAAGTAGCGGGCCACCAGGTAGGCCACGGTGATTGCGCCATCGGCTGGTCCCTTCCGGCTGGTCAACTCGGCCCATTTCTGAACGGCCAGCACGTAGTCGGACCCCAGCGGGATCTCCACGCGAGGCTTCCCGCCGGTGTCGAGGTAGTAGTGGATCTTCTTGCCGCGCTCGCGTGCGCGCATGCCTGGCGGCAGATTGGTCCAGCGAGTCGGCTTGCGGCCCATCAGTGTGCTCCAACAACGCGCGGCGTCCAGCCGTTTTGGCGCGCGGCGGGCTCGGGCGTCCGGCCCTCGACCGCCGCGCGGGTGACCACCGGGTGGCCGGTGGCGCTGACGCGGAATGGTATGCCTGCCGAGCGGAGCCAGGCGATCTGCTTGGACTTCATCTTCCGGCTGGTCAGCCGCGTCAGGTCGTCGTCATCGAGAAACAGTCCGGTGGACATGCTGCCTCCAAAAAGGAAGCCCGCTCAAGGCGGGCTGTGGGTCTGTGGGGATGGGGGCGCGGTGGGCGCGCTCACTGCAACGCCGCGCGCTGCGGTTGTTCCGGCTCCGGCTCGGGGTACTCGTCCTCGTCCGTGTCTCGCTCAGCTCGCCAGTCATCGCCGGAGAGAGGGGAGAAGCCTGCCCAGCGGGCGGACTCGGCGGCTTGGCGTTCGCGGGCACGGCGGCTCATGCTGCGCCTTTCTGGCTCTGGACGGCCATGTAGTGGACGATGGCGGAGCCAAGGAACTCCTGGAGGTCAGCGCTGCTGCGGAAGCCTTGAACCTTCCCGGCGATCTCGAAATGGCGATAAAGCTCGTCGGCAGTGATGCTGAGCGCCGCTTCATCCACAGCATCCCCTGCTGGCGCTTCCCCACCGGGGGCGGCGAGCTGTTCGAGCCAGATAGCATCGCCGGCACTTTCGCAGTTGCGGCCGTCAGGATAGACCTTCACCGGGAATTTTGGTGGCTCGACATAGCAAACCGTGCGCTGCGCCTGCATGCGCTCCACGGGGTACGTCTTGCCGTGGTAGTGCAGGACGAATTTCGCCCCGGCCTTGAACGCCTTCCAGAGTTCCGCAGGCGTTTCGTAAGGGAGCTTGTTCCAGACTGGCGCCGCTTGCTCGGTGGTGGGGGCCGGGGCTGCTGCGCTGAGAGCAGCGATCAGTGCGTCTCGCGCCGCGGCTGTCTTGGCGTTGTACGTGTGGCAGCCGAACGCATGCCGGGCCTCCGCATATTCATCGGCCAAGCGCAGCGCCTCCGGCACGGCGGCGAGCGGCTGGGTGGGGGTTGGGGTGGTGGTCATGGGTGATCCTTCGCACAGGGGACTTCCTGCTTTTTCCGACTCCAGAAACTGTCGCCGCTCTCGACGATGCAGACCGGGCCTTTCGGCGCATCACGGACTTCCTGGATGCCGATGGTCATCCCGACGCCGAACAGCATTCCGATCAAGAACATGGGCATATCAGCCTTCCTTGCTTGCATTGAGGGTGGGAGGGGCGGCGGCGATACGGTGGTGCCGCTCGACCCACTCCGCCACCTTTCGGAACGTCTTGCTGTCACATGGGCAGAAGGGGTTGCTTGTGCTGAAAATCGATTCGCGGCCGGCTTCCATCTGCGCCAACGTCAGCGGCTTGCGTTTCCACCCATCAGCCAGCGCTGCATTGGGCTGGACGCTGGTTTTCCGAGCCCACCGCACACCTGCTGTCCAGACATCGAAAGGCTGTAGCCGCCCGTCCTTTTGTTCGTCGTACCAGCCCTCGAAGGCGCGACGAACCTTGCAGCAGACGCCGAAATGCATATCTGCCGCTGCGCAGGTGCAAATTCCTTCCAGCAGCGCTGCATTGGGCTGGGGTGCGGCGAGGGCTGCGTGCTGTTCCCGGAGCATGGCTGCCGCTTCCAGCAGGGTCGCCTGGTTGCCGCAGAATTCGGGCCGCATGCGCTCCAGCGTTTCGGCAAGGCGCAGCGGGTCTTGGGATGGGGTGGTGTCAGCCATGCGGCCTCCAGAGGGTTTGTGCCCCGGGTGGGGCGGGTCGGTCGGTGGCTATCTGCCGGGGTGGGCCGGCGCGCTCAGCCAATCGTCAGCCGGTCTTTGCGCACGATGCGCGCCCCGGCAACGGCTTCGCCTGCCTTGATGGCTGCTTTGATCTTGGTCTTGCTGGGCGTGGGTGGCTTGGGGTCGTTGCACAGCGCCGGTGGGAACGTGGCGCCTTCTTCGATTTCCACCGACTCATCTCGGTCGGGGTAGAGCTTTGCGCCGAACAGGCCCGACTCGTGCTTTACCTCGGTCACGCCGGTGGCACGCATGCAGTCCGCCACGTAGGCTCGGAACCGCTCCAGCCTCCGCTCCCGTGCATCAACCTTCGCCGCCATATCTTTCAGCATCGACTTGGCGCTGGCGATCGTTGCTTCTTCTTCCTTGGCATAGGCAACGCACGCCACTGCCTTCTGCTCAAAGAGCGCGCGGTTGTCGGCATAGGCCTCGATAATCTCGCCCGTTTCTGGATCGGCCTGATTCACGGACTCGCGCACCTGCTGCGCCAGGTCGAAGAGGGTGAGTGCTGTCATGTTCGTCCCCAGGAAAGAAGAAGGCCAGCGACTTGTTCAGTGCTGGCCTTGGATTGGATCTGCTTTGCCTCGCGGCGCTTCTGGACGTACCGCGCATGCGCCCGGGCTCTTGCCGCTTTGCCCTTGGGCGAGCGGGCATACGTGCCGTAGTCCTTGACTGGCATTTCACCAGGGAATGTCGTCACCCATGTCGTCAAACCCGCTGCCTTGCGAGGCCTGTTGCGGGGAGTGGCGGTCCTGAGCCTGGCGGGCGGCCGGTGCAGGGCCTTTCTTGAGCGGGCGGTCAGTCACCGTCGCCATCACCGAAGCCAGCTTCTCGGGCTTCGTCTTGCGGTCCAGAATCTCGCTGGAGGTGAATTCGGTCGCCGCTTCGAACGGAACGAGGGGCTCCAAGCGCCAGCCCGTCTCGCCGGTCAACATGCCGTCGCGCATCTTTTCGTACTCGGTGTTCCGCAGCACCAGGCCCACGGGCTTGCCGATCAGTTCAGGAAACACGGTGGCATCCACCTTTTCGATCTGCTTGGTGTCCCAGTTGTACCGGTCCACCTTCGCGGGGGCTTCCGTGACCTGGCGGAGCTTCATGCACGCCAGAAGGGCGTTCACGAACTTGTAGCCCGGCAGGTGATCGCCGGCGCCGTTGATCGTCCACACGTCGAACCGCGTGGTGCGTTTGTCTTCGGCTTCGAAGGTGAAGCCGACGCCGTGTGTGCCCTTCTGTTTGCTGACGAGCTTTTCCGCCCGGGTGAACTGGCCTTTGTACTTGCCGGTCTCGTTGAGATAGGCGCCGAACTGGTCGGCTTCGCGGGCTGCTTGGGTGTCGAGTGCGTACATGAATTCCTCTTGATGACGCTTGGTTGCCAAAGAAAAAGCCGCTGGTTAGGCGGCTTCGGTGAGTTGGTAGTAGCTGAATATCGCCGCGTCCACGGCTGCCAGGTCGTTGTCGATCTGGTCCGAATCGAAGAGGCCGAGCGGTGCTTTCACCGTGTCGAGGCCGCTGTTCTGCGTCGTGAACAGGTACTGACCATTGATGACCGCGGTTCGCAGGACGATGGTCAACAGGCCTTCCAGCGTGATCTTCTCGTCCAGCAGCTTGCCGATGGTCTTGGCTTTGATGCGCCCGTTGTCGTCTTCCTGCGTGTGGCCCAGGATGTAGACGCGCTTCGTGTCGCCGAGCTGGCTGGCCGCCATGAGAATGTCCCAGGCGTTGCGGGCGATCTCGTTGTACTTGGCGAACGCGGCGTTGCCGGTTTCCTTGTCCAGCACGCGGCGCATGAACTCGTTGGCCAGGATGTACTGGAAGTCATCCAAAACGATCACATCGCGCTTGGTGCCGCGCATGATCTTGATGATCTGAGCAGCTTGGTCGGTGACGAAAATGTTCCCACCCGGGGTCTTCTCCTTGTCGAAGTGCGCCCAGCCCTTAGCGCGGAAGGGGAGCGGCTTCTTGACGGCCTGAATCAGCAGGCTGTGCGCAGGATCGAGATTGCGAAGGCTGGCGGTCTTGCCAGTCCCGGACTGGCCGAGAATCATGCAGGCTATGGACATGGTTTTCCTTGGTTGCGGCTTGGTTTTGGTCGTGTTCGATTTGGGCGCAGGCCATCGCCTCGTCCCATGATTCCTGGAGCATTGGGTGAGTCATGTGATCCTCAATGTGGTGGTGGCAGGAATGCGGTGATGACGCCAGCCGCGAAGCCGGCGAGGGCGAAGCACGCGAGCGTCAGGGCTGCGAGCTGGATGGTGCGGAGGAAGGTCATGCGCGAGCCCTGAGCATCGCGTCGGCGATGCCATACGCTTCATCGCCAAGTTGATCGACCGTGCAGTTGACGATCGCCCAGCCCTGTGCGGTGGACGCCTGGACTGGCCCGCCTGGGTTGGCGAGCAGGCCCTGCAGCGCCTTGGCCGCGAAGTAGTCGCGCAAGGTCATGCCTTGGTTAAGGATTGCGCCTCCTGGAGAAGCCAGTGGGTATGCTGGACCGCCCGCCTTCATGCTCATGGCACCTCCTTGAAGCAAGTCAGCACATCGCCCTGCCACTCAAATGCGCGGCCCTGGCAGACCTTGCGCGCAGCAATGTCCCGCGTGCTGATGGCTTCGTCTTCGTGCTGAGCAGCTGCCAGGGATTCGTCGGCGGCGAATGCGCCCACCAGCAGATGGGCGGCGCCTGCGATGATGAGCAGCAAGAGCGCGTTCTTGATGTTCTCGATGGGTGGCATGTCGGTTCCTTCAGGTGGTGGCCCGGAAGAGGGCGATGCGCGCCCGGAGCTGGGCGGCGGGTGTGTCGGTGCAGCCGGCGAGAACGGCTTCGGCCTCGGCCAGCAGCGCGCGGGCGGCGTCGAGGCTCTTGGCCTCACGCTGCGCGCGCTGGCTGGCGCGGATGAATGCGGGCGATGGAGGCGACCAGGTGCGGCGGGTGACGTCGGTCGTCATGCTGGTCTCCTGAAGGCCGGCGCTCGCTTGATGGCCACGGCCATCCGGCCGAGCTCAAACATCAAGCCGCTCCCGGCCGCGTCAGTGCTCAGTCCGTTGGACCATTCCTCGCAGGCATCGCCAAGCAGGTTGCCGTGCGCCCAGCAGAAGCAAGGAACATGGGCCTTGAGGTGGTCGCGCAACGCGGTGCACCGGCGACAAGTCTTGAACACGCTCACCGAGCCATCCCACTTGCCAATGACACGTTCGTACGTCTCGCCGGGGCTGATGGCGCGGCCGCATTCATCGCACCGGTGTGCCTTGCGCGCCGTGGGCACGCTGACGCTGTAGAACTCCGCCGGGTCGTAGTCGCAGTAGCAGGCATCGCTCATCACGACACCCCAGGCTGCGCCGCAGCGCGGATCTGCAGGTTGAGCGCCACGCTGTCGCGGATGGCCTCGCGGTGCTCGATCTCGGCCCGTACGCGGCGGAACTCGTCTTCGGAGATTCCTGGCACTGGTGGCACTGGCCAGAAGCGGTGCAACTGCGCTGCGATCAGGGGGTCTACGTGCTCGTTCATGGGTGCTCCGGGCATGAAAAAGCCCGCACGCGGCGGGCTGGTGGGGTGTAGAAAGACCGCTGCCGTGTGGCTGCCGGGCAAGAGGTTGCGACTCAGGCCTGACGCGGTGAAGGGCGGCTCTGAGCGGAGACGCCGGAAAAGGAAACGCCCTCGGGTTGAGGGCGTGATTTATGAGGCCTTGGATATCGCACGGCGCGCAGTCTGAACAATCCCTGGAAGATCACGGGGATCATCAGCCAGCGCAACAGCCTCTATGTGTCGCAGGGCTTTGAGCAGGTCAGTCTCGATGCATGTAAGGCTTGCCGTGACGCTGAGCCTCAAAATGAAGGGCTCGCCGCGGGCCGCCCCTTGCGGCGTTGTCTTGTAGTTCTTCGAGAACCAAGCGCGGTTTTCCTCCGCCAGCTTCTCGCTGTCAAACAGTAGTGCCCGCGGGTCTTCTGGCCAGCAAAGCGCCCAGGCTTTGAGCTTGCTGTGGTCAACGGCCATGAGCGGCATCCACAGAGGCCTTGGCCTGCGCCGGAGTTTGGCCACGTGCCGCGCAGCGAGTGCATGCGCAGGTGATTGGCAGGCCTTTGCCCCACTGGATGAGACGCAGGCAGGGCTCTGGCATCACACGCTGGAATTTGACGCCGGTGATCGTGATGTCTTGCATGTCGTTCTCCTTGAAAACAGAAACGCCTTCGACGTGAGGGCGCTTGAAATAGGTGCAGGGCTTCCACCTGCTGCGCACACGGCCAGGAACCCCTGACCCGCGCTTGATGGTGGCCGGTGCTGATCTCCGGCTTATGGGGTGGCACTGATCCCATGCTTGCACGGTGTCTGTGTTTGCCGCCTGTACCACCTACGCAGGGGAAGCGCACATTGCTGTGGCCCCTGTCTCGTCTTGCTGCGCATCAGCCTGCGCATTCACCATCAAGGGCAAGCACTGCCGCGAATTTGTCCGGCTCTACCGGGGTCCAACGGGGTCGCCACCCACGTGCTTCGCAGTGCCTGCTCTTGATGGCCCTCTGAAGAAGGCTCTGCGGACATCTCCCCCTGTCACGGGCTTCCGCGTCGGCCTGGCGCCGTGTGCCCGATCACTATCGGGTGCCGCTTCTTCCCCGCCTCCAGCTTCGGGGCCGGAGGGTCGCCGCACGTTCTTGAAAGGGTGCGCCGCGTGTGCTTTTTCTTCTGCCGCACGGGATCAGGGGCAGGGCGGCCGGAGCCACCTGTTCATCCTCTCGCTGTTTTAACGATCAGTCGGGTTGCTCTCGATGGATTGGCCCCATCGCTTACCAGTCGGGGCTGGGGTGGCGATGGTTGAACTTTAGCGAAACGCAAAATGATCGTCAATAGCGTTACGCAAAATAAACGGTAAATTTCTCTACGCCCAGTTGGCTAAGCAGGGGCGACGGAACGAGCACACGAAAAAAGGCCCACGCGGTGGTGGGCTTGGTGACCGTCTCAGAACGGCGCCTGCGACACCGTGACGCTGGCCGGCCCCAACCCCGACCAGATCAGCGAACCGCTTGAGCGCTCGCGCACCTCGAACCAGTCGGGGAGCACTTGGCGCAGCTCGTACTCGGCCGCGGGCAGCGGCAGGATCTCCACGCAAGCGCAGGGCCCGCCCCACGATGGCATCGTCAACAGGGTTGGGTGGCCGGGCGGGGTGTTCATGTCATCGCTTCCAGTCGGCAGCGTCTGGATGGGCCGCCAGCCATTTCGCGCTGGAGCTGTGCTCATCGCCCGTGCGCTCCTCCACGGGCAGCCGCCGCACCCACTTCGACGGATCAAAGGGAGCCAGGGGTGGCGCATCCATGCTCATGCATGGGCGGACAAGCCACAGCTGCTGGTACTCGGCGCACCGCTGGTCTTCTCGGTTGGACTTGATCACGTAGCCTCGGAAGAGCAGCGCATCGCCCACCACGTCTACGACCTCGGGCTCGAACATGTGGAGCGTGGGGACCGGGGTGGTGCCCCAGTCGGTCAGCAGCTCCGCGCTACGCATCGACCGCCGGGACGCCATGGCCCGGCCGCCGTGCTGCACGAAAATCATCCGCCCACGGATCGGCGTCGGCCACTCTCCGGGCCGGAGCCGGATGCCATCGAGACGGAGGGTGGTGACTTCGCAAAACACTGTGTAAATATACAGCTTTTCGGCGAGCACGCAGTAGGGAAACCAGCGCTTTCGGCTGACGGGGCTGCAAGGGTTGAGCAGCCTAGGATGGCCGCTACACAGTCAGGAGCGCGCATGTGCAACACCTACAAGCCACCCGCAGACGTCAAGGCAATCGAGCAGTCCTGGGAGATCAGCAAGGGCCGTGGCAACGGCAGATGGTGGGATGACGTGCTCTACCCGCACGGCGACGGGCCCTTCGTGCGGCGCGCCAAGGGGGACGCAGGCTTCTCGCGCGAGCTGGTAGTGGGGCAGTGGGGCCTGATCCCCTGGTTCGCGAAGGAGGCGAAGCTCAAGTACCCGACCAACAACGCGCGATCCGAAGAGCTCGCGCAGAAGGCCAGCTATAAGGACCCATGGGCGCGCGGGCAGCGCTGCATCATCCCGGCCGAGACGTTTGACGAGCCGAATTGGGAGACGGGCAAGAACGTGTGGTGGCGGTTTCGCCGAGCGGATGGCCAGCTTTGGGGCCTGGCCGGCCTGTGGAACACCTGGACCGACAAGGCCACGGGCGAGGTACGCGAGAGCTACACGATGCTGACCATCAACGCGGACGACGATCCGCTGATGCGCCGCATGCACAAGCCCAACCCCAAACGGCCGGCCGACCGCCAGGACAAGCGCAGCGTGATCCCGCTGGCGCCAGAGGACTACGACCAGTGGCTCGCCGGCACGCTCAAGGACGCCCAGGCGTTGCTACGGCTGGCGCCGGTTGATGTCTACGACGCTGGGCCGGTGGCGGCGTAAAGAAGCCACTATGAGCGGCTTCTATGGGCGTGCAACGTGCTTATGCAGCCCGAAGTCCGAAGCGTTCGAACTCACTTTCAGGTAGGTTAAGTTGGCGGGAAAAGAACATGATCTCGGAGCCTTTGTAGCGAGTCTGGGCCGTGTAGTTCAGGCCATAGCTATATGCGGATGACATTGGACTGTACATATCGCGGATCTCTTTTACGTTGTCATAAGACACCATCCACCGCCGAGTGAAACGACTTGAGCCTAGGCATTTCGCAATCGCCAAGTGATCCTCATGGCTGTAGAAGTTGCGATACAAGCCTTGGCCCTTGACGTAGTAAGGGGGATCTAAATAGATCAGCGCATTGCTCGGCAGAAATGAAGCGCAGTTTTTCAGCAGCGACAATGCATCTTCGTTGTGAACGCTGATGTTGCCAGCGTTATCGGCTATGCGAGCAATGCGTTTTGCCAAAACGTCTTTCTTTAGCCGAGCATCCAACTTGTATTCACCAACTTGGGCAAGACCTCCGATCACACCGCCCTTGAGAACGCCAGAGCGATTGGTACGATTCATGAAAAGAGTCGCGAACCCGCGCTCGATTTGGCCAACCTTCACTTCCCCGCGCAGTACAGATCGCCAATAGAGCCATTGGTCCATGGTGACCGGTGTATCCCACAGTAATTTGAGAATGGCCTCGGGAGACTGTGTGACGCCAACCCAAAAGTCATAGACCGCGGTGTCGAAGTCGTTGATGTGGATGTGTGATGCAGCACCGTGGAAGAGCAGTTCCAGCGCCACACCCGCACCGCCTGCATACGGCTCCAGATAGTGCCCGCCCAATAGCCCGTTCTGCTCCATGACGCACGTGACCAAGGGCGCAAAGCGCGCCTTGCCTCCTGGGTATCGGAGAGGGGTGTATAGCTTGTTGGAGTACATGTCGGTCGATGAGTCGAAGACTGCGACTCTACCTGCTTTTAGGTAGCTTGGCCAGCCTTTGAATGCAAACGCTTTGACACCGTTTCTACCGCTTGCTCAAATGATTTTCTAAAGGCTTCCGTTTCATTTGGATAGATGATTGCCCATTGTTTTATGACACCCCAGTTGCGGAGAGCCGAAAATTTATCCTCCCACCATTTTTTGCTGCTGTTTCGGTCTTCGCTTTCGGTTGCGTGTCCGTCAAAAAATTGGGTAAAAAGTTTATCGGTCGACGGATTTTTTAAGGTTAAATTGAGCATGGCCCCATGATAGACTCCGTCAGCATCTGTAATCATTTTTTGTATAAAAGCTTTAATCGTATTTTCAGGCGATCTAGCGGTTCCTGATGAACCTGTAACGCATGGCAGTTTTGCCACATTTCCGCGAGCAGCTGCAACCCTGGAGATAGTTGTATCGCCATCTACAATTAGTACTCGGTCGGCGAATATGGGGTCTTTTGAAGGGAAGCCTAACAAACTAGAGCCCCCCACGCCCAATCCAATTAACCGAAGCGTTATGCCATATTTAGATGCGATACGGCTTCGAGCAATTGCCGGAATTAATTCTTCGCAGAATTGAACTGCTTCTTCATCTTCGAAGTATATGCCCAATATGGGTTTAGCTTTTTTCTTCGGCTCAACATCAATTCGCTGAGCCATATCATCGAGTATCGCCCTCAGGCTTTGGTCTTCTGCCATCCGTGGGTGGGCGGTATCCAGCAGATAAATAACTTTGTCCGGTGAGTTAACGTGGCCTTCCGGCCCTTCGGGATGCACCGCTTCTATCAGCATTGGAGAGTGGCTTGTTGCCACAATCTGGAGCGATAGTTTTCTGGCATGAGTTTTTAGCTGTTGGACCAGCCGTCCAATTGCATGCGGGTGAAAGCCTACATCTAACTCATCTATGACAAGGAGGCCGCCCGAGTAATCTTCACCCATCTCACGTTTCAAGTAATTAAACGACGCTAGTGCAGTAGCAATGCTCGCGAGACTGTCCTGTCCCATCGAGACGGATTGAGGGTCATGCCGGGCATAACCCGGTTGAGCGGTACGTTTCCGCGAGCCTTTGATACTCTGGGAGGTTACTTCAGAAGTGACGCCACTACCGATAATTATTTCCCCCACAAAAGACTTCATTAGTTTTCTATCTTCCTCGTGCATCTCCAGAGCATCAATGGAGACCTCTTTTTCTTCAGCCTCTCCGATAGATGCCAACCGTCGTATTCCAAGGTAAATGGTGGGCAAGGGAATTTTCGCGTCTGGACCAACTATCTGGGAATGGTCCGGTATCTCGCTGAGCTCGTCTGCTTCTTCCTCAATTTCCTCATCGTCGTAAGTACGAGGGACAACGCGTGCTCTTTGGTATTTATTCCGTTTGGTCAATGCGCAGCGCTTTTGGACTATTTGTCCATAGACATCTGCTGTCACAATGGGCGCGCTGCTGGGGTTATCCTTGGCTTTATCAACTTCGCTCAGCGCAAGATATATTATTCGCTCGATATTCGCGTAAAAAGGTTCGCCAAAATAGCTTCTGACTGAACTGTCGGTAATGCCGAACGTGTTAGATAGCAGGCCTAAAATGGTCGATTTGCCGATTCCGTTGTGCCCTGTGATTAGTGTGAGCCTGTCCGCCAAATCAATAGAAAGACGTGATAACTTTCTGAATGGCGGATGGGAGAATTTGATAGACTTAACAGTAATCTTATTGGTAGAATTTTTCATTTCGGTCTCCTGTCTATCCAGAAATGCATTCTTTCGCGCCGTTAAGTTACCCTTGGACACCACCCGCTGCGGGAGGCCGGATCACCCTAAATGTCGGCTTACCCGCAAGGCCATAGCCTAACTTCGCTTTTCCTAGATAGTGGTGCTGTTGGGTTTGGACATTGCAATTAGTTTGATCGTTTTATACCGCTTCCCGGACCCAGAGCACCTCCTTTGCGCTCTGCTGTAGGAATAGGCGCTCCAAAACCACCTTACTTCTTGTGCTTCCCGTACTGGTTGTCGCCCTTGGGGCTCACGTAGGTGCCGCCCTTGTGGCTGCTGCCACTCGAGCCTTGATAGTGTCCGCCGTGGCTGTTCGAGTGGGTGGCTCCGCTGTGGCTGGTGCGGCCACCGCCGCTGCCCTTGGCAAACGTAGGGGCACTGAAGAGGGCGGTTGCGGTCACGGCCACAACACCGAGAGCGATCTTGAAATTCATGCTGGCTCCTGTTGATGTAGCCAGATGTTACGCCCGCAACCTTGCTGGCAGCTTGCGTACAAACCTACCCCCAGAGGAAGGGGCGCGCAGCCCCAGGGGTGGGGTCAGCCGTGCTCCCACCAAGCTAGCAGCCGGGCGACTAGGTAGACGACAAGCCCGAAGGCGCCCAGCAGCCCACCGCCCGTTGAATTGGTAGTAGCACAACCAATCAGCAAGCCAGCAATGAGCAGCGCGCCGCCGACCATCTGGGCGCCCTTGTACTTTTTGCTGGTTTGCTGGGTGGTGACAACCGCATCGGGTGCGAGTTGCGAGCGCGGGCCAATGGGCGCGCCACAGTGCGGGCATGCTGCCGCCTTGTCGCTGGTTTGCTTGCCGCACTCGGCGCATTCGATCAGTGCCAAAGGTCACTCCTTCACAGTTCGTGAGCAGCCCACATGATGCGGCCGGCCTTTTTCAAGGGCGGAGCTACTGCCGGCTTGAGATCGCGGTTACTCGGCCGTCTTCCAGGTAGAGATACCGCCCCTCGCCATAGACCCACTGTTCCCTGCTCCCGTACTTGGTGACAGTGCGGTTCTTCGTTTCAGGCCGCCCCCAAGCGGAGCCCAATGCCTCGTTTTCGGTCATGCCGATCGTGGGATCTACGCTGACAGATTGCGCAGGCGACTGCGAAGCAGCAGTCGGCCTCCGAATGACTGCCTCTGCCGCAGCCAGTCGTTCGCGCTCGAGTTTTTCGATGCGGGCCCGCTTTGCCTCGGGAGTTTCCTTCAGCGCCGCGTCCACCTGGGCGCGGCATTTTTCCAGTTCGTAACTTCCGGCGCAACGCGCGTACTTTGATCCCTCAGACGGTTGCGCGACCAAGCGCTTCTCATCCGTGAGTTCGTCCTTGGCGCTACTCAGGACCCACGGAGATTCCCGTTTGACTGCAGCCGCTGCCGGCTGCTGCTTCGGGGCTTCAGCTGCTGCGGCCGGCGGGACTGCAACTGATAAGGGGGCCGACTCCTCTTGCTTCTGCCCGCATCCTGCCAGGACCACCAGTACCAAAGCCGCAGCGACCGTTGTCCTCATGCTTCTCTCCTCATGCGGTTAAAACTGCTCACTCCGCCAGGCCATCAGGATCTTTCCAAAAACCTGAAACTCCATCTTCGGCGAGATGTCGAAAGAGTCGTAGTCAGGGTTGAAAGATTTAGCCCGAAGAATCATGCCCGCCTCGGTAGGGATGCGCTGCAACTGCTTGATGAAACCCTGGCCATCGATGCGGAAAAAATAAATTCCGTCCACCTCGACCTCTTTCACGCCGATGTCGCACAACAGCGGATCCCCTGGGTTGTAGCGTGGCTTCATTGACGGCCCGAAGCCGGTGACGATGCATAGGTTTTCAGGCGCGGTGTACACCGGCACATTCAGTCGAAGCCACTCATGATCGACCCGCCAGCTCTTGATGAGGCCCGGCGGGTTGTCCTCAAGTGAAAAGCCATGCCCCATGGCGCCGCCAGTGTCGTACTGCGCGATGACCAGATCAGAGTCTGCCTCGCTTCCGGCCGCCGCGGCCGACGCGCTTGGCTGCAAGCCTTCCAGGTGAAGCGTGTCGAGCCAACCTGCGGGCTTGCCAGCGCTGGATTCGATCTTTCTTGCGGTCTCTTTCCGCATGCCGCGCCGCCTTCCCGTCTTCGAGTCCTTGGCGCCGTCACGTAGGTTTGCGAACTGAGCGGGCGACATGTCCACTGAACTGGCGGCTGCAGTGAGTCCGCCCCGCTCCTGTTCGAGCAGCTTCAGGTTGATCCGCCGAATTTCATCGATGTCAGTCATGGGCGGCATTCCATAGCAACACGCTAAATAGATATATGCGCGTAACGCTATTGACGGGGCTTTTGCGTTTCGCTAAAGTGGGCGCATGGAACTCACCCACTACATCAGCTCGCAGGGGCGCGGCGCGATCTCTCGCCTTGCCGCCTCCATCGGCGCACATGTGCCCGACGTGTCCCGTTGGGCGAGCGGCAAGCGGCCTGTGCCGGAACGTGCCGCAGTGGCGATTGAGCGCGCCACCGAAGGCGCCGTCTCGCGCCGCGACCTCCGCCCCGACGACTGGCACCTGATCTGGCCTGAGTTGGCGCCTGCCAAAGAGGTGAGCCATGGCTGACTGGACCAGCGCCGTCCCCACCTGGCAGCCGGAATGGATGCGCAGCACCACGCGGGCCCGGTTGGTCCTATGCCGCGCCGCCCGTGAGGGACGTCGCACCCGCTTCAGCCTTCTGGCCGAGGACTTCGAACGGGTGATTCCCGCAGCCGACAACCGCTCCCAGGTCGCCGAGATGTGCTCCCGCTGGGACGACCACGGCTTTCCGCCTATCTCCGGCTGACCCATTCGCACCGCCCGGCCTGAAGCCGCGCACCCCACCAACCCCCAAACCATCCTTCGGAAATCCCCGCCATGTATCCCGACCCGGCCGACATCAAGAAACACCGTTTCAACCTCTCGGTGAACGACGAGCAGAAATGCCTCTTCGCTGAAGAGGCCCAGGCCTGCCGGATGCAGGTGACTCCGACCATTCTGGAGTTGGCGCTGGAGGGGTTGAAGTGGAGGCGTATGCATGCCTCCCATTCTGCAAATCAGTCGCCCGCATTGCGACGCGCAAACGCGTAGCACTCGCGTAACGGAGATGCCGTGCCGAACGACACACAGCACCAGCTGGCAGCCGAGCTGCCGGAAAACGACTACCGCGCCTTGATCGACTACGCCGAGCAGGAAGGCCTCTCGCTGGATGAGGCCGTTCTGCGCTTGGCAGCCGAGAGCCTGGCCATGCGCCAGCTCGGGCGACGCCTGGGCGTGCAGAACTTCGAGCGCGCGCCGCGCTGATCACTTTCGCGTAACGCATTTCTCACTGAATCGGAGAGCGCCCATGCAAATTTCTCACCTCGTACGCGCGCGCGACCCGCTGAGCAGTGTTCTCGCGGCCGAGCGCACCCCCCAATACGCGGGTGGCCACTGCGCCCGCATCCTGGCCGCATTGCGCAGCCAGACCGCCACCGCGCACGAACTGCAGGCCACCACTGGATTGACCGTGGTGCAGATCGACCGCCGGCTGCCCGAACTGCTGAAGGCCGGCCATGCCCGCGTGGTGCAGTTGGCCGGCGAAGACCTGATGCGCGGTGGCGCGCGGGTGTGGGAGGCGGTGTGAGCCCATCCACCTACAAACAAGCCGTGGCGATGGAAGACGCTGCGGTCGCCGCGATCAAGGAATTCGCCCGCGCCAACGAAGAAGGCCTGCGGATGGTCTGGCGGTGGGGTGATGGCGATGGTGGCGGGGTGCTCGACATGCTTGCCACAGAGATCGGCGTGCAGCGCACTCGGGAGCGGCCGCGCGCGCCAAAGGGCTACACCAAAGGCGTGATCCCGGCGGCGCTTCGCACCAGCGTCTTCGAACGCGATGCGTACCGCTGCGTTACCTGCGGCGGCCACAAAGACCTCTGCTGCGACCACATCCATCCCGAGTCCAAAGGCGGGCCTACGACGCTGGAGAACCTCCAGACGATGTGCCGCCCCTGCAATTCCAAGAAAGGGGTACGCGCATGAAGCTCCCATGGTTCCGCGCCTACACCGAGATGGTGGACGACGAAAAGCTGAAGCTGCTGGCCTTCGAAGACCGCTGGCATTTCATGGCACTGCTGTGCATCAAGGGACAGGGCCTGCTCGACAAGGACGAGGCACCAGCGCTCAAGCTGCGCAAGGTCGCCGTGAAGATGGGCCTCGACGTCCGCACGCTGGACGAGGTGGCGCGCCGCCTGGAAGAGGTCGGCCTGATCGTCCGCGAGACCCTTCAGCCGGTGAAGTGGGACGACCGCCAGATGCGCAGCGATGCTGACCCCACCGCCGCAGACCGCAAGCGCCGTCAGCGCGAACGCCTGAAGGCCGCTCCTGCTACGCCTGAACCCGAAGACACGGACATGTCACGCGTGACAGTCACGGAAGTCACGCGTACAGAAGTAGATACAGATACAGATAAAGAAGAAGAGAAGACTGTTGGCGAACTAGTAGCTGTTGGTGCGCCCGCACGCACTCCCGCCGCTGCCGCGCCGGCCAAGCCGAGCCGCGGATCCACGGTGCCATCCGACTTCGCGCCAGACCAGACCGCCGTGGGCATCGCTGCCGGGACCGGTGTGGACCTGCAGGCCGAGCTGGCGAACTTCCTGGACCACCACGCCGCCCGCGGCACGGTCTTCAAGGACTGGCAGGCGGGCTTCCGCACCGGGCTGCGCAACGCCGTGAAGTTCGGCCAGCAGCGGGGACAGGGCGCAGGCGCCCAGCGCGGCCAGCAGGGCCAGCACCGGTACGCCGCCGCGGCGGCAACGATCTACGAAGGGGTGAACCTGTGAATGACGTCTCCGCTCTGGCGCACGCCGCCATCCACCAGGCCGGCCAGCAGCCGCGCGCCCGCCGCGAGGCATCGTCCACCACCCGCAAGCTGTTCGTGCTGCTGCACGGCTCCTACGGCAACCTGTTCCTGTCGAAGTTCGCCACCGGCGAGAAGTCCGATGCCGGCGGCGACAAGGGGGTGGCTGCCGCCATGCTGGTGTGGGACGCGGCCCTGGCGAAGTTCGCACCCGACGTGGTGGAGGCCGCCGCGCACCGCCTGATGGCCGAACACCCCGAGTTCGCGCCCAACCTGCCGCAGTTCGTGAAGACCTGCGAGGCCGCCACGCCGCGCAAGACCTACGCCGAAGAGAACAACCTGCCGCGCCTGCCGGCCCCGGTCGCCGCGCCGCGCGCGCCGGTGGACTTCGAGGCGAAGAACGACTGCAAAAACTGGGCGCGCTCGATCATGGCTCGCGAGCAGGCCGGCGAAAAGATCAAGCCCTTCACGCTGCAGGCCGCGCGCCAGGCGCTGGGCATGGAAGGAAAGATGAAATGGCACTGAGCGATGACCTGTCAAACCTGCGTCCACTGGTCGCCCAAAGCCAACCCCGCCATGGCGCGGCACGGCCTCGCGCCGTGTGCCCTGGGCAAGCACTGGACCACGCTGCCACCGCAGCACACCTGCCCGAAGCACCGGCTTGCGCCGGCGGATGTGCAGGCTGCCCGCGTGAAGTGGCTGGAGAGGTTATCGAGAGCACCAGGGAGTGGTGGCAGATCGGCCGCCGCGTGACGGATGACGAGGTGGCCGCATGACCAGGATCTACATCGCCGGCCCTATGTCTGGTCTGCCGGACCTCAACTACCCCGCCTTCCATGCCAAGGCGGCCGAGCTGCGCGCGCAGGGCCACCACGTCGAGAACCCCGCTGAAAACGAACCGCCTCATTGCGAGAGCTGGCTCGGCTATATGCGCTTGGCCGTGGCTCAGCTGGCGACCTGCGACGTCGTGGTGCTTCTGCCCGGCTGGGACGAGTCCCGCGGCGCGCGCATAGAGCACCAGCTTGCGGTGGGGCTGGGCCTCGAAGTCGTGGGGCCCGCCCATGCCTGAAATCACCCTCGTGCGCCAGGATCTGGCCGAGCTGCCCGAGGCGGACAAGGACGCCGCGCGCCGCGTGATTTTCGGCGTGGTCGACGGGCTGGGCGACAAGGGGCGAAAGCAGTGGCGCCGCCTGTGGTCCCGCATCTTCAAGCTGGAGCCAGGCGAGATGATGGAGATCGCCACGGTGCAGCCGCGCCTGGGCTGGTATCACCGCAAGCACATGGCGCTGGAGCAGGCCGTGTTCGAGGCGCAGGAGCGCTTCGACAACTTCGCAGGCTTCCGCGACTGGCTGAAGGTCGGCGCGGGCCACTGCCAGTGGTATCCCGGCCCCAAGGGCGGCGTGTTCCCCGTGCCCGACTCCACCAGCTACGCCAATCTGGAGCAGGGCGCCATGGAGCAGTACCACCACGACGTGATGCAGTTCCTGCGCACCGAGCACGCCGGCCGGACGCTGTGGAAGCACCTGAACGACCGCCAGCGCATCGACATGATCGAGAGCGTGCTGGGGGAGTTCAACGAATGACCTTCCGCCGCACCCGCTGCCCGCACTGCCGGGGAAAGCTCGAAGCCGGCCAGCGCATCCACCCGGCCTGCATCGACGGCTACGCAGAGGCGCAAGCCGCCAAGGCTGAGCGCGCCGAAGCGAAGAAGGCCCGCGCCGCTGCCAAGGTGGAGAGGGCAGAGACGCGCCGGCGCAAGGAGGCCATCAAGACCGTGCCCGCGCTGATACGCGAGGCGCAGCAGGCTTTCAACGCCTGGGTGCGTGCCCGCGACGCCGCTCAGCCCTGCATTTCTTGTGGCGCGCCGCCGCCAGACCTGTCGGGCCTGCACGCCGGCCGCGACGCGGGCCACTACCGCAGCACAGGCAGCGCATCGCACCTGCGGTTCCACCCCGACAACTGCCACGCCCAATGCGTCCACTGCAACCAGTGGGGCGCCGGCAAGGCGGTGGACTACCGCATCCGCCTGCTGGTGCGCATCGGCCTGGCCCGCGTTGAGGCGCTGGAGTCCGACAACCGGACGCACAAGTGGGCGCACGACGAGCTGCGCGGCATCCGCGATCACTACCGGGCTGCGCTGAGGCTGTTAGTCAAATCCAGCTGCAGCGCTTGATTTACTTGCATGCATAGCTATTGAAATAGGAGCATATATGAGCATCAAGCCTTCCGATCAGGACAGCCGGGCCGTGAAGCTGGCGCAGGCGC
The DNA here is from genome assembly GCF_040365715.1 of Acidovorax sp. FG27. Classification (NCBI taxonomy): domain Bacteria; kingdom Pseudomonadati; phylum Pseudomonadota; class Betaproteobacteria; order Burkholderiales; family Comamonadaceae; genus Acidovorax; species Acidovorax sp. FG27. The sequence continues at coordinate 62,191 of NZ_BAABVY010000013.1, read as the reverse complement.
TGCGCGGGTGGGCTGAACAGCTCCTGTCGCCCGCCCACCGCGAGCAGCAACGCCTCATCGCGCAAGAGCGGCGCATTCGCTACCTGGCGCACATCGAGGCCGGCTTCACCGAAGCCCAGGCGCTGGAGCTGTGCAAGTCATGACCCGCCCGCCGCGCTTCATCCCTCCGCCATGCCCGCACTGCGGCGCCTGGACCGAGGTGCTGGAGACGCGCCGCCGCCCCGATGGCACCCAACGCCGCCGCCTCGAATGCGGCAACAACCACCGATTCACCCTGCCCGAAGAAGTAACGCGAAAGAAGAAACGACCATGCTGAACGAAAACCCCCGCACCGTGGAAGAGGCCTACATCAGCGCGGGCTCATCCACGAACCTCCGCGTCGAGGCTGACCGCATGGGCGACGCCGACATCCTGATCGCCGCCGGTTGGGCGCCTTGCATGCTAGGCGGCCAGCTCACCCGCTTGCGCCGCGAGTGGGACGGCTGCAGTAAGCCGCCGCTGTGCTCGGCGACCGACGCCAAGCTGGTGATGGGCAGCCTGAAGTCCCTCGGCGGCGTGCTGGACGCGCTGACGGTGTGGGCCCAGGCCAAGCGCAACCCAGAGCCGGCGCGCTTCGCCCTGGCCATCACGTCGCACTGGTTGAGCGACACCTGCAAGGCCTGCCAGGGCCGTGGCAACGAGTCGATCCCCGGCACGCCGAAGCTGGGGCGGACATGCAAGAAGTGCGGCGGCAGTGGGAAGGCGGCGGTGCCGATGGGACAGGACGGGCGCAAGGCGCTCAACATGCTGGACCACTGCGTGACGCGCGCCGGTGCCTCGATGCGAAAACGCTTGCGCGCGTCGATGGGCCGGGATTAGAATGGCAGCCGACGATTGCAGGGGGTGCTGACCCCCTCGCCCGACGAATCTCTGCTCGACACCCGAAGCCCCGCACGTAGCGCCTTCGGCAGACATCGACGGAGAAGCTCGCCCAAAGAAAAAGCCCCGAAGCAGTGATGCCCGGGGCTTTTGTTTTTAGTGCTTTGCTATTGAAAGCTTCATCCCTTCGTGTGTAGCTTCAAAGCCAAGCGATTCATAAAACGATCTCGCGTCGTCGCGCCGCTTATCTGTAGTGAGCTGGACAAGGCCGCAACCATGTTCGCGAGCGGTCGCTATGTCAAAGTGGATGAGTTGCCTGCCAATGGATCTGCCTCGGCAGGCAGATTTGACTCTCACACTTTCAATCTGAGCACGCTTCATTCCTTGACGCGATATTCCGGCGATCATCGTTAGCTGCAACATTCCCAGGACTTCTGGGCCGAGCATTGCGACAACTATCCAATTTGAGGGCTCTTGCTCCATTTCGGCCCAGGCTGCCTCGTACACATCTTTCGCCCCGCCTTCGGGCACCTCGCGCTTGCGCCCAATGTCGTCGTCCGACAGAAGTTCGATGATTTGTGAAAGCTCGGCTTTCGTCGCCCGGCGAATGATCACGACTGATCTCCAAGATGGATGAGTAAGCGCTCTGTAGACCTGACTTTCGTAGCGCATCCTCCTCGCCAGCACGTCAAAACGTGCTCTGGGGTGGTACTAGACGAGCGGGTCATAGTTGCTCCAGACCTTGGCCTGCAATACCGCCGCGTCCACTGTCGCGCGATCGAGGAAACGTACTCGGCCGTCTACTATGAGTGCGTATGCGCCCGAGGTCCAGCTCAGCGCCAACGCACCAAGCACGCCGTGATAGCACACAACTCCGAGGAAGTCCCAGCCCGGCAATCCAGCCGGCTGATAAGCACGCCAACCCGGGCCGATGTCGACCGACACCAGATGGGTGTTCCCGGGCATCTGCTCGTATGGCATGAGGTAGTCCTGGATGTCGAAAGGGGGATCTCAGGCTATGTGGGGAAGGCGCCTTCGGCAGCGGCAAGCCGGCGCAGCGAGGAAGGTCGAGACCGCAAGTATTGTGCACGCTCCTCCCGTCGCCCGTGTTGGCATCGGCTACAGCCTGGCGAGAACCGAGCGTGGTTGCATGGGTGATTGAAGCGATCTTTATCAGGTGCCGCAGGCTGGACGCGGCCAAAATGGTACGCAGAAGTCCGTCGCGGTGCGCTACTTCGGCGAGGAGGAAATCACGTGTAGACCCCTCGTCCGCTTTAAACGATGAGCATGGGCTATTGGGAATCAGTAGCTCCGCAACACCCCCCGCTTCATATCTTGTTGAAGGGTTGTTAGGTCCGATGCCAACGCGTTGAGTTTGCCGTCACCTCCGATCTGGAAGTAAGGTTTCGGACCATGCACCAACTGCATTACGGCCATGTAGCAGTCGGCTGGAAGACACATCGTACCCAGGGCGTCGAGCTCGGTAAGTACGAAGCTAGGCAACGGAAGATCCGCTGCTCTGCTAAAGCCAATATGCAAGCTGGTCCTTAAACCACGTTCACGCTGGCCATTTATCTCGATATGCCCTGTCGCGAAGGGTAGTGACGAGGGGCCGAGGACCAAGGTGTTTTCCCCGGTAAACACTGTCGCTCGCGCTGCTTTCACTTTGGTCCAGACATACCCATCCCATGAGGCTGATGGCTCTGCAGGCGGCCGGATGGGCTGCTCGGGTTTGGCGGTTGACCGGTTCAATGCTTCGAAGGGATTCATGCGCACAGTTTTTGCCTGCGTCTTATTGGTGTCCACGTCGGGGAAAGCCGCAGGCACAAAGTAAGAAAAGTCTGACAGTCTGAGCGTGAGGGCGGCTCAGCGGCCGTAGCCTGATGGGCGCCAGAACATGACCAAGCCTCGCATCCCCGCTGCCGCTACACGCATCCCCATGGCCCAGGCCACCCGGATGCAGCAGGCACCGCGCATGGGAGCCACGCACCGGGATCGGGGCGCTAGGCTTGATCTGTAGCAATTCCTTTTTTGGCCTCATTCTTAGAAACAGCAAGCTGTGTCATCTTTGCGATTCGCTTAAGCCGCTCGGCTCGTGCGACATACCACTCTCGGTCCAGCAAGTGAATCAGCTGCAGCAAAGTCTCGGCCTCTCCTGGATCCACATCGACTATCAGGTTCACATCCTGTTCTGGATGAGCGCCGATGTTGCCGACGCTTTTCACGGCCATCATCGCTTCGTACAGCCCAGCGTCACATTCATCCCGAATCGCGACGAGTTCCTCATGGAGAGTCCTCTTGCCCGAAATCTTGAAAAAGTCTCTGACCATGCCTTGTAGCGCTCGCCTGGCAAGGGTCGCGGCTGCCTTTGGGCTAAGTGCAGCAATTAACGAAGCTTCAGCGTAGTCATTGGTCACTTGGGTGGGGACATGGCTGCTAAGAGGTATAGGAACGACGGGAAGAAATGTGAATCGCCCGATGCCGACCGGACGAGCCTCGTCGGCAACCCAGTGGCCGCCCGTGTCTCTCGCGTGGTTGACCCTCACTTCGAAGTACTGGGATTTGCACTCGATGTTCGGACATTCGATATGCTTGGTTCGGACTTTGATAGCCTCCCCAGTCGGTGTTACGCGGCAATCAGAAGTGAACGCCATCGTGGAAAAATTGGGGCTTGTGACCGTGGTGTGGCTCCCGCATACGGGGCAGGTCCAGTTGAAAGAATCAGACATCTAAGGTGCTCTCTGTTGAATCCTTGGGTGTGACCAACTGTAATGCAGCGGCTCGGGATCATGAATCGCATTTCTGGCCGACGACTCCAAGCCCGCCGCCTCAAGGTCTGGAGCAAGAACCCCCACTGTGCCGGCTGCGGCAAGCTGGTGGAGTTCAACGACATCTCTGGCCGCGGCTTCCAGCTCGACCACATCAAGGCGCTGAAGGCAGACGGCGGCACCGGTGAGGACATCGAGTCCAACACCCAGGTGTTGTGCTGCGGCCCCGGCAGTTGCCACGCCAAGAAGACGGCGAAAGACATGGGCTACAAGCAGCGCCAGGCCATCGATCTGGACGGCTGGCCGGTGGAGCCCTGATACACCAAGGATTGGCCGTGGCACCTGCTGGAGCACTGGCGCAAGAGATCGACCGCCTGGACAGCTTGGCCTCGGCGCTGAGCCTGCCCATGCCGGCCGCGCTCCATGTGGAGGCCCTGCGGTCTGCGCTGCCCGATGTGGTGCGCAGCCTCAAGGCCGAATACTTGCGTGCAACGGGCGAGAGCCCCTGGGCACACACCCGGTCTGAACGTCGCCCCACGGCCCGCTTGACGCGGCCCAAGGGCATCGTGAGCGGGGTGAAACTATGCAGTCAGTGCGCTTCTAAGACAGTTGCTCAACCTATCAATTTCAGCCAAGCCAGCCTTTGCTCGTAACGCTGCAGCTTCCAAACCCGGGTCAATATCGAAATAAGTCTGGACCAAGTGTCTCCTTGGAGTGGGTTCGCTTGTAAACCTCCATGGATCAGAAAGTGCGTCGTTAGCCAACGTTAGCACTAGGCTAACAGTTTGTCTCTGAAGGCTGACAAGATCACTCCTGCCGGCGCACAGAGGATGATCTAATTGTTCAATCCCGTCGCATTTGCCAGCAAATTGTCTAGCCTCGAGAGTTCCGGGATCTTCCCAATGTGCGACCCATCCGGGTCTATTGCCCAAGTCGACGAGATAAACGTTAAGGCGCGCGACCGCCTGTTGGGATTCTCGACAGAAATTTCGCAGTGCCGCAGCATTTGTCGGCGCCACCCTCTCTTGCGACTGCCAAGGGTTAAGCACTCGTCCCCGGGAACGCATTTCTGCAGCATTTTGAAGCTGTCGCAAATGCTCTACGGGGTGCCGGTCGGGCAGCTTGTCAACGATATCTGCACAGTTCGCGCACAGGTGGACTCCGTTGTCAGCCGCCTTTAGCTGCTCAGTGGTGTAAAGAGGGTTGGGTCTTGGTCCGCCGGGCTGGGCCGCATGGATATGTGCCCCTCGGCCAAAGCCAAATCTTTTACCGACGCTCGAATCAAAGAACGAAGTTTGAGCGTGGCATCTCGCGCATGCGTGATTTGTTGCTTCAGCAAGATCTTTGATGGTCCTTTTCGAAAAATTCCCTGGTCGATTCATGGTTTTGCCTTTGTGGTGGGTGGGCTGTTTATGAGTGCCGTGTAACGGCATGGCGGCCACACCTCGCGCCGTCGGATACGGATGGCGTAAGAGCGAAATGTAGCTGGCCGGTAGACCCGAACCCCTGAACCACTGAAGCGAGGTCTGCATGGCAGACACAGACTACGCGCGCCTGCGCATAGGCGGGCTTGGTCTCGTCTGCCTCATCGCCAACAAGCCGGGGAGAGGCCGGTCCAAGGGAGCCACCAGTTCCTATACGCTGAAGGACAGCACGCCTCGGGTGTGCGCGGCGGACTGTGGCAAGACCTTTGTGCCACGCGCTGCGCATTCGCGCTTCTGCAGTCGGAAATGCCAGACTAAGATCAACAACCGGGGCAAGCAGGCGGCCCGCCGTGACAGCACGGAACGACCATGCAACTACTGCCGTGCCCAGTTCATCCCGGAGTACGGAAGTCTGCGCCGCACCTACTGCACCACTACGTGCAGGGATGAGGCGAAGCGCAAAGTGCGAAGCGGGAGCTGCCACCGCCGGAGAGCAGAGAAGAACGGCGGAAGGTATGAGCCGGTTAGCAAGCGCAAGGTCTTCGAGCGCGATGGGTGGCGCTGCTACCTCTGCGGATGCGACACACCCCTGACGAAGAGCGGGACCCAGGACGACGCGGCGCCGGAGCTGGATCACGTCATCCCTCTCGCGGCAGGAGGCGACCACACCTACGAGAACACGCGCTGTGCGTGTCGAAGGTGCAACAGGGCCAAGGGGTCAACCATCCCCGCGCAGGGGCTCCAAGGGCCGCCTCGACAGCCTGGCGGGCGCGGCTGAGAGGCAGCATGACCCCAGGGCAGGGGGGGTAGCGGTTCGATGGGAGGGCAACTCCCCGGAAACCGACCTGTTCCCCTCGCGCAGCTAAACGTCCAGAAAAAAGGTGAATCCGATGGCGCAAAGAGGCCGTAAATCCGCTGCCGAGGTCGCAGTGGCGGCCCATCTTGCGCCCGTCACCTCCGCGAGCCGGCTGATGCCAAGCGCGCACCTGAGCGACGCCGAGCAGGTAGTGTGGGCACGACTGGTAAACGACCACGCCGCTTCCGCCTTCACCGAGACGCACCGCGACCTGCTGGACCTGTACTGCCAGCACGTCGTGACCGCCCAGGTGCTGGACGACGAGATCAAGGGTTTCGACCGCGAGTGGCTGCGCGACGACGACGGACTGAAGCGCTACGACCGCCTGCTGGCAATGCGCGAGCGTGAGGTCCGCTCGGCGTCTTCGCTGGCGACCCGCCTGCGGATCACCCGCCAAGCGACGACCGACCCGAAGACGGTCGGCCGATCGAATGCAAGTCAGGGCCGCGCGCGCAAGCCGTGGGAAGTCCTTGAAGCGAAGTAGGGGGCTGCGCAACATCGCCTGGATCGAGTCGATGTGCCGCATCCCTGACGGGAAGCACGTGGGCCAGCCCGTCCGGCTGACCAAACCGCAGAAGGAGTGGATCCGGCAGATCTATGACACGCCGACTCGCACGTTCATCCTGAGTATGGCTCGCAAGAACGCGAAGACGGCCACGAGCGCATTCCTCTTGCTACTGCACCTGTGCGGGCCGGAAGCCCAGCCCAACAGCCAGCTCTACAGCGCGGCACAGTCCCGCGACCAGGCCGCCATCCTCTACGGATATGCATCCAAGGTCGTGCGCATGTCGCCCGAACTGAGCGAGTACGTGATGCCGAAGGAATCGGCCAAGACGCTGGTTTGCCCCGAGCTGGGGACAACCTACCGGGCGCTTTCTGCCGATGCCTCCACCGCCTACGGGCTTTCGCCGGTGTTTTCGGTGCATGACGAGCTGGGCCAGGTGGTCGGGCCGCGGTCTGAGTTGTACGAGGCGATCGAGACGGCGTCGGCTGCCCATGAACGACCCCTGTCGATCATCATCAGCACGCAGGCCCGCACCGATGCCGACCTGCTCAGCCTGCTGATCGATGACGCGCTGACCGGCGCCGACCCGCGGGTGAAGGTGGCGCTGCACACGGCGCCGATGGAGCTGGACCCGTTCAGCGACAAGGCTATCCGCGCGGCGAACCCGCACTTCGACGTTTTCATGAACCAGGAGGAAGTTCGCAAGCAGGCCACCGACGCGAAGCGGCTGCCCAGCATGGAGGCGGGCTACCGGAACCTGATCCTGAACCAGCGGGTGGAGGCGAAGACGCCATTCATCACCCGGGCGGTCTGGCAGGAAAACGGAGGCGCGCCGGCTGATGAAGCCGGCCTCAGGGTCTACGGTGGCCTCGACCTGTCGGCGGTGAGCGACCTGACAGCGCTGGTGCTGGCGTCCGAAGCTGGCGATGTGATCCCCTGCTTCTGGCTGCCGGGCGAGGGCCTGCCTGAGAAGTCGCGTGCTGACCGCGTCCCGTACGACGTGTGGGCATCGAAGGATCTGCTGAAGACGACGCCGGGCCGGTCGATCGAGTATGAGTTCGTGGCTGATGAGCTGCGCAAGGTGTTCGACCGGTTCGACGTGCAGGCAATCGCCTTTGACCGATGGGGCATGCGCCACCTCCGACCCTGGCTGGTAAAGGCAGGGTTCACGGAGGCCGAGCTGGCGAAGTTCGTGGACTTCGGCCAGGGCTTTCAGTCCATGTCGCCGGCCATCCGGTCACTGGAAGAAAAGCTGCTGGCCAAGAAGCTGAAGCACGGCAACCACCCCGTGCTCGCGATGTGCGCCGCCAATGCGATCGTGGTGAAAGACCCGGCCGAGAACCGCAAGTTCACAAAGGCCAAGGCGAGCGGCCGGATCGATGGCATGCAGGCCCTGGCGATGGCCGTGGGCGTGATGCCCATGGCGGAGCCTGCGAAGCCGCCGCCGAAGTACCAAATGTTTGTCGTCTGACGGACTCAACACACGCCCGCCCAGCGCGGGCTTTTCTCTTTCTGGAGATCCGCATGGAGCGTGCGTATTCGACCCTCGTGATCAAGGCCCTCAGCGACGAGGGCGGCAAGCGCACGTTCAAGGGCATCGCCTCGACGCCGTCCACCGATCGGACGGGCGACATCGTGGAGCCGAAGGGCGCCGTGTTCAAGCTGCCAATTCCCTTCCTCTGGCAACACGACAACAGCGACCCCATCGGCTGGATCACGGCGGCGCGCGTGACCGAGAAGGGCATCGAAGTCGAGGGCGAAGTCGCCCAGATCGAAGAAGACGGCCCCCTCAAGGAGCGCCTGACCACCGCCTGGCAAATGCTGAAGGCCAAGCTGGTGCGGGGGCTCTCGGTCGGCCTGAAGCCCCTCGAAGCCGCCCGCATCGAGGGCACCTACGGCATGCGCTACACGAAGTGGCTGTGGTTCGAACTCTCCGCAGTCACGGTGCCGGCCAACGCCGATGCATCCATCACCACCATCAAGTCGCTCGACAACGCGCTGCTGGCCGCGACAGGCCACAAGCAAGACCGGGTCGTGCGGCTGCTCCCTCCCGGCGTCTCGGGACAACCTGAAGCCCGCAAGGGCGTCGTTTTTCTCAAGTAATCCCGAAAGGACACCCCGTGAACCTCCAAGAACAGATCAAGCGTCTCATGGAGACGCGCACCGCCAAGGCCCTGGAGCTGGAAGGCGTGCAGAAGAAGGCCCTGGACGAGGGCCGCACCAAGGACGAGAGCGAACGCGAGGTCTTCAAGGGCCTGACCGCTGACATCGCCCAAATCGACGCTGAGCTCGACGACCTGCGCGCCCTCGAAGCGCTCCAGGTCACCAAGGCTGTGCCCGCCACTGGCTCCGGCCCTGCAGCTGGCGCTGGCACCGGCGCGGTGGCCCGCGGCGCAATCGCAACCGGCGCCGGCCCGGCCATCCACATGAACAAGGACGCCGACGAGAAGTTCAAGGGCCAGAACTACACCCGCATCGTGATCGCCAAGGCGCTCTCCCGCCTGGCCGACGGTGACGTGTCGCCCCTGGCCATCGCTGAAGCGCGCTGGGGCAAGACCAACCCCACGCTGATCAACGTCATGAAGGCTGCAGTGCCTGGTGGCGGCACCGGCTCGGGCGAGTGGGGAGCGGAGCTGGCCGCCATCGACCAGCGCTATACCGGCGACTTCATCGAGTACCTGTACTCCCAGACGGTGTACGACAAGCTGGCGCTGCGCCAGGTGCCCGCTAACGTGCAGATCAAGGGCCAGGACGGTGCGGCCACCGCGTACTGGGTCGGTCAGTCCAAGGCTATCCCCGCCACGACGGCCGACTTCATGAACGTCACGCTGACGCCTCTCAAGGTCGCCGCCCTGGCCGTGGTGTCCAACGATCTGCTGCGCGACTCCAGCCCTGCCGCAGAGCAGCTGGTGCGCGACGCACTGGTGGAAGCCAGTTCGCAGCGCGTGGACACCACGTTCCTGAGCGCTGCGGCCGGTGTGGCGGGCGTGTCCCCTGCGGGCATTCTGAATGGGCTGACGGGCATCACTTCCGCTGGCACGGACGGCGCGGGTCTGCGTGCCGACATCAAGGCGCTGTATGCGCCGTTCATTGCCGCCAAGAACGTGAATGGCCTGCAACTGGTGACGACGCCATCCCTGGCCAAGTCCATCCAGCTGATGACCAACGCGCTGGGTCTCGCGGAGTTCCCCACCATCAACGCCTCCGGCGGCGCGCTGCTGGGCGACACGGTCACGACTGGCGACAACGTGGGCGCCGGCCAGATGATCATGCTGAAGCCTTCCGATATCTACCGCATCGGAGATTCCGGTGTGCAGGTGTCGATCTCCCGCGAGGCAATGATCGAGCAGGACTCCGCTCCCACTGGCGCCACCGACACGCCGACCGGCGCGTCCGCGAACTACACCTCGATGTTCCAGAGCGAATCCACCGCCATCAAAGTGGTGCGCTCCATCAACTTCGCCAAGCGCCGTGCATCCGCAGTGGCCTTCGTGACGGGTGCCGACTACGGCGCCCCCGACGCCGGCTGATCCAGCCGAGCTTGCGCTGGGCCCTCGGGCCTGGCGCTCATCGAATCCCAAGGAGCAGCCATGCGAGAAAACTTGAAAGCCACCAAGTCGTTCACCTACGCCGGGCGCGCACTGAAGGCCGGCGACGCCTTCTCCGCATCGCGCGGCGACGCGCGTGTGCTGCAGGCCGTCGGCCGCGCCACGCCGGCGGAGACCTACCAGACGACTGCGGCAGTGTCGGAGGTGACGAAGGATGCGAAACCATCTGAGGGCCTGAAGGTCGCCGAGCTGAAGGCGGCGCTCGCCGAGAAGGGCATCGAGATCCCGGAAGGCGTGACGCTGAAGGCTGACCTGGCCGCGCTGCTGGACGCTGCGGCTGATGAGGAAGCCGCCAAGTGATGAGATTTTTCCGCAATCTCGTCAGCCGAGGGGCGACGGTGCCCGGCGGTGGCGGCGATGTGGAAAAGGGCATCGTGACTGCGCAGCCGCGCGGCCTGGTGTCGCCGCACACCGATGGGGTGTGGCACGACATCACGCCAGCACAGCCGCCCGGCTACTTCCAGATGGACATCAACGTCCGCCCGGAGACCGTCCTGTCGTTCCCTGCGGTGTTCGCCTGCGTTTCCCTGATCTACAACGACATCGGCAAGCTGCGCACGCGCTTGATGCAGCAGCAACCGAGCGGCATCTGGGCGGAGAGCACGAACCCGGCCTATTCGCCTGTGCTGCGCCGGCCCAACCATTACCAGAACCAAATTCAGTTCAAGCAGTGGTGGATCTGCTCCAAGCTGACCTGGGGTAACACCTACGCGCTCAAGATTCGCGATGGCCGCGGCGTCGTGGTGGCGCTGTACGTCCTCGACCCCGGCCTGGTGCAGCCGCTGATTGCGCCGGACGGGTTGATCTTCTACCAACTGGGCCAAGACAACCTGTCCGGCCTGGAGCAGGCCACGGTTTTCGTGCCGGCCTCCGAGATCATCCACGACCGGATGAACTGCATGTTCCATCCGCTGGTCGGTGTGTCGCCGCTCTTTTCGGCCAGCCTGCCGGCCTCCGGCGGCCTGGAAATGCTGCGCGACTCGCGCCGCTTCTTCAACCAGGGCGCGAAGCCCAGCGGCCTGCTCGTGGCACCGGGCGAAATTGACGACGCAGACGCCAAGCGCCTGCAGGCGTACTGGAACGACAACTTCACCGGGCCCAACTCGGGCAAGGTGGCGGTGGTGGGCGACGGCCTGAAGTACGAGCCGATCCGCATGACGGCTTCGGACGCTCAGACCAAAGAGCAGATCACGCTCACCTCCGAGATGGTGGCGCAGGTGTTCCACGTGCCGGCGTTCAAGGTCGGCGGGCCGATCCCCGCAGGCCAGAAGGTCGGCGACCTGAACCAGATCTATTTCAACGACGCGCTGCACTCCCTCATTGAGGAAATGGAGCTGTGCCTAGACGATGGGCTCTCCCTGCCGCTGGGCTACCGAACAGAGCTGGAGCTGGAGAACCTGCTGCGCATGGACCCAGCCACCCAGGCGGACGTTCTGTCGAAGCTGGTGCAGGGCAGCATCAAGGCGATCAACGAGGCGCGCCGCGAAGTCAACCTGCCGCCTCTGGAAGGCGGCGACACCGTCTACATGCAGCAGCAAGATTTTCCTCTCGACCAGGTGCGGCTTAACAAGCTGCCGCCGGCCCAGGCTGGGACGCCCGCGCAGCCTGCCGAACAAGCGCCATCGGACGAAGAGGAAATCAGCGAAGACGAAGTCAAGGCCCTGGCTGAGTACATCGAGAAGGGACTGGAATGCGAGCTGACCTGAAAGCACTGGCCGACGCCGTGATCCAGACCGTGCGCGCCAAGCTGGCGCCGCTGGTCAAACGCCTGGACGACATGGACACCACGGTCAAGGCGCTGCCCGAGCTGGTGACGAAGGAGCTGGGCGAGCGCGTGCAAGCCGCTGTCGCCGAGCTGCCAGTCCCGAAGGACGGCGAGCCGGGCGCGAGTGTGACCGCAGAGGATGTGGCCCCAATGGTTGCGGAGCAGGTGGCACAGCAGGTGTCGAAGGCGGTGCAAGAGCTTCCCGCACCGAAGGACGGCGCGAGCATCACTCCCGACGATGTGGCACCGTTGCTAGCCGAACTGGTCGCCAAAGCTGTGGCCGAGATACCGACACCCAAGGATGGCAAGGACGCCGATCCGCTGGTAGTGGCCGAGATGGTGTCGAAGGCAGTGGCCGAGATCCCCAAGCCGCAAGACGGCCGAAGCGTGACGGCAGAGGACGTCGCCCCGATGGTCGCAGAAGAGGTGTCGAAGGCGGTGGCAGCGATTCCCCGACCGAAAGACGGCGAATCCGTGCCGGCCGAAGCCGTGCAGAAGATGGTGGACGAAGCCGTGACCAAGGCGCTGAGCGCCGTAGCCGCGCCCAAGGATGGCGAGCCAGGTCGCGACGCTCTGCAGCTGGAGTTGCAGCCGGCCATCGACTTGGAGAAGACTTACGCCCGCGGCACCTACGCAAGGCACGCGGGCGGTCTGTGGCGAGCCTTCGAGGCCACGAAGGGCTTGCACGGCTGGGAGTGTGTGGTTGAGGGCATTGCAGCCCTGGCGATTCAACAGGACGGCCGCGAGTTCACCCTGGTGGCTAAAACCTCCAGCGGCGACGAGGTGCGCAAGAGCATTAAGGTGGCCGCGCTGGTGGACCGGGGCGTGTTCAAGGCCGGCACCGACTACGAAGCAGGCGACGGGGTGACCTGGGGCGGCTCGTTCTTCATCGCGCAGAAGGATGCGCCCACGGGCCACCCTGGCGAGCCCGGGTCGAACGGCTGGCGCCTGGCGGTGAAGCGCGGGCGCGACGCGACCAAGGGAATTCCGGTATGACCCCGCTCGCCACTCTCGAAGAGGTGAAGCAACACCTGCGCATCGACGGCCCGGACGCGGATAACGACCTGGCCCTGAAGCTGGAAGCGGCATGCGAGCGCGTCGCGCTCCACCTCAATGGCGTTTCGCCTTACATGCCGGCGGAAGAGGGCGCTGCGGCCCGGGTGAGGCCCACCGTGCGCGCCGCGGTGCTCCTGCTGGTCGGCTACCTCTACCGCTACCCAAGCGGCGACGAGAAGAAGGCGTTCGAAGACGGGCGGCTGCCCGCGCCGATCACCGCGCTGCTCGCCCCGCTGCGCAGGAAGGTGCTCGCATGACGCTCGATGCCGGAGACCTAAACCGCCGCATCACCATCCAGGCCCCCGGGACCGCCCGCGATGCGGCCGGCCAGCCGATCGGCGGCTGGATCGAGGTGGCCACCGTGTGGGCGGACGTCCGGCAGCAGAGCGGGCTCCAGGCGATCAAGGCCGACGCCCCTATGACGAAACTGGCGGCATCGATCCGCATTCGATGGCGGCAGGGCGTGGAGGACACCATGCGCGTTCTCTACGATGGCCAGGTCTACACGATTGCCACCGTGATCCGTGATCCGCGCCGCATGTTCATGGATCTTGTCTGCGAGGCCACCAAATGATGCATGCCAGCATGGACCTCTCGGGCATCACCGCCAAGCTGAACCGCCTCGCCCGAATCGTCAAAGGCGCAGCCCGGCCGGCGGCGCAGGCCGGCGCGGAGGTTTTCTACCGCGAGGTGCGCGCCCGAGTGCCCGTCAGCGCGAAGCCGCACAAGAGCGGCAAGAAGACGTATACCCCGGGCTCGCTGCAGCGTGCGGTCTACCAGGCCTACGCGGATGGCGAGAGCACGCCGGGCCGAGCGGTCTACCGCATTTCGTGGAACAAGTCCCACGCCTTCTACGGCAAGTTCCTGGAGCATGGCACCGTCAAGATGGCCGCCAAGCCCTTCCTGCGGCCGGGGTACGACTCCGCGCGCAGCCGCGCCATCAGCGCCGCGCAGAAGGTGCTGGCCGGCAGCGTGAGGAAGCCATGACAGTCGAGACACACCTCTTCTCCGCGCTGGCGCCGCTGGTCGGCGATCGCGTCTATCCCGACGTCGCAGAAGAAGGATCAGCCCTGCCGCGCATCGTCTACCAGCAAGTCGGCGGCATGCGGCCTCTTTTCCAGGAAAGCACGCTGCCCGACCGCGAGAACTGCCGCATGCAGATCGTGGTCTGGGCGGAGCGACGGCTGGATGCCACAGCCCTCGGCAAGCAGATCGAGGAGGCACTGATCGCAGCCGCGGGGCTGCAGGTCGAGCCCCTCGGTGGTCGGGTCTCGCGCCACGATGAAGAAGCCGACCTGCGGGGTTCCCAGCAGGACTTTTCAATCTGGTTGGCCCGCCAGGGCTGAACACTTTCCACTGCCCGCAAGGGCTTCCCCAACGCCCGCACATGCGGGCTTTTTTTCGTCCCAAGAAAGGCCCACCATGGCACGCACTCCCACCGGCACCATCAACTCGGTCGCCACCGCTCTCGCCGCCGCGAAAACCATCTCCGGCATCTCCAACGCCGCCGAAGCTGTCGTCAGCTCCGTCGCCCACGGCTTCAGCGTTGGCGACATCGTGCTGATCTACTCTAACTGGGGTCGCCTGAACTTCCGCGCATTCCGCGTGAAGTCCGTCCTGGCCGACAGCTTCGTGCTGGAGGGCGCGAACACCTCCAACACTGAGCTCTACTCGCCAGGTGCGGGCTTCGGCACGGCGCGCAAGGCCGGCGGCTGGGTGGACCTGGACCGCACGATGAACCACAGCACCAGCGGCGGCGATGCCAAGACCGTCAACGTGAAGTTCATCGAGTCCGAGACGGAACTCGCGCTGAACGATGGGTTCACGGCTGTACAGCGCACCTTCGACATGGACGCCGACATGATCGGCACGCCTGCCTACAACGCGCTGAAGACGCTGTCCGAGACCGGCGCGGACACGGTGATCAAACGCCGCACCAAGGCCAACGCAATCTCCCTGCTGCCGGCCACCGTGTCGTTCAACGAGGAAGAGAACCTCACCGAAGGCCAGATCGTGACCGTGAAGGGCACGTTCAACGCCCAGAACATCAGCACGCGCTACGCCGCCTGATTCCCGGGCTCCGGCCCACCCTCGCACCGACTGCAGCTCGCTTCGCTCTTCGCAGGGCGGGCGGGCTGCGGCACGGGCTTATGCAACCCTGCGAAAGACTCCCATCATGGCAACTACCAAGACCGTCCCCGTCACCAAGCTGAAGCGCCTCGGCTCCCAGGCGCCCACCTTCAACCTGCCTGTCGACATCGCGAAGCTGAACGGGCGCAACCACCGCGTGGTGTTCCAGTGCAAGGCGCTCCGCAAGAGCGAATGGGCCAAGCTGCGCGACGACCACCAGCGCGCCACCATGGAGGCGGTGCTGGGCAGCGAGCCCGCCGCGACCGAGGGCCCTGGCGATGCGCCAGAGGAAGGGCTGGATGGCGAGGCCCAGGTGCAGCAAGAGTCGCAGTCGCCCCTGGCCGACGCGCTGGACAACATCCTGAAGCGTGGTCACGAGGCCAACGTTCGCGAGGGCCTCGAGCGCGACGCCGCCGTGGTCATCGCTTTCGCCACCGGCTGGGACCTGGAAGACGACTTCAACGCCGACAACCTGCAGGCCATGGAAGACGAGTTCGGCGGCAGTCTCGGCGCTGTGCTGATGGCCTACAACGTGGCGATCTACCAGGGCCGCCTGGGAAACTGATCGACGCGGCTCGGGCGCTCTACACACCGGACATCACCGAGGCCGAGGCCCGCCGAGAGGGGTTCGAGCTCGAAGACTACGACACCGCCGAGCTAGAGATCTGGCCCGACAACGAGATGGCGGTCGATTTATGGCGCCGGATCGGGACCCGCTGGCAGTTCGCCTCCGTAGGCGGGCCGCCGGCCGGCCTGCGGTGGGAGGCGGTCTATCCGCTCGTCGACGTGCTGGGCCTGAGCCGTGAAGAGCAGATGGAACTGCTGGACGACCTGGCAGCGATGGAGGCCGAGGCGCTGGCCACCATCCGCGATTACGCGCCGAAGCCAAAGAGTTGATCGCTGGCCGGGCGATGTTGATACCATGTCGCCGCGGCCATGACCACTACTCTGCTCGAACCCCAAATCAACAAAGACGCCTTGCGGCATGTTGTTGAAGCTACTGCTCCGAGTCCTTCGGCTGAGCTGGGCGTATCTGAAAAGGTCATTGATGCCGTGGCGAATCTCCGTAATGTGTTCGATGGTCAGTTGGTGACCACCTTGCGTACAGATGCGCAATTTTTGCTGTCAGTCTCCCTCCCGCCGTTTGATCCTGGCGCTCATTACCCGGCGGACGTGCTTACCCAGATTCAGGCGGCAGCCGTAGAGCTGCAAAGCCGCGTGCAGGCGAAAACCTCTGGGTTGCAGGAACTTGCGGCCGGTGCCGTGCATCCCGCTGTGCGACCTTTGCTTGTCACCGTGATGGATGGATTCAGAGGCGTTTTTGACCACGCAGAGGCAATCAGGTGGGCGGCGATGAATGCCGAAGCGGAAGCAGAGCTGGCTGCGGGTTTGGGTCACAGCTTCGGCAACGTGGAAGCTGCACTGAAGTTTCTCGCAAGGCAGCGGAAGTAGCGTCTCGTGGCAACTCCGATACGTTTTGCTCCTCGCTTTCTGCGCGACTTTAAGGGGCTGCCGGATGACATCGCCAAAGAGGTGGATCCGTGTTTACGGGACTTGGTCAGTGTGCCAATCCCCGTTGGCCGTCGACCCCATTCCGTAACGCCCCGCGGGCAGCGTCCCGCTATTCACACGGTGGATCTATTGGCAAACAAGTCCTGGAAGCTCAGCTACATGTGGCAGGGGCCAGTGATCTGGGTACTCCGGGTAGCGACCCATAAAGAACTGGATCGTGATCCTGGCAGGAGTGCGGCCAAGTCAGTGACGGACGGCGTGGTTGTATAGCTGACCACTCAAGGGCCTAGCTCAGCAGGCTCCTCACATATCTAAGCCCTGCGGCGATGTCGTGGGGCTTTTTCTTTGGGCTCGCCGTAGGCGGGCCCTTCGCATTTCTGGGGCGCCATGTCCGAAGACCTGAACACCGAAATCAAGATCAGCGCCAATGCTGACGGCGTGGAGGCCGGGGTATCGCGCGCCAAGCGCTCGCTCGCCTCCCTGAGCCAGGAGGCTGAGCGCGCCGGCGATCGAGGCGCCGCGGGCCTGGGCCGGATGGGCGCTGGCGGTGACCTGTTGGGCCGCCGCATGGATTCGGTGACCAAGAACGTGCAGGCCAGCCTGCAGCGCCAGATCGCCGCCTTGGAGGCTGGCGGCACGGCAACACGCCAGTACCAGGAAACCATCGCGCGCATGCGCGGAGCTGACCTGAACGCCCTGAAGCCCTGGCTGGATCAGCTGGATGCCGCGAAGGTGAAGGCTGAGGCGGCTGGGCAGGCGCAGCAGGGGCTTGAAAAAAGCATGATTGGGCTGGGCGCTGCCGCCGGGCTGGCAGGTCGTGCCCTCGCTGTGGCCGGCATTGGTGCGTCCGCGGCGGAATTCATCCGAATGGCCGACGCGAGCACAAATGTCGCGTCTCGACTGAGCTTAGTCACCAACTCGACCGCAGAACTGGCGAATGTCCAGCAGCGGCTGTTCAACGTCGCGCAAGCTTCTCGCGTCGGGTACGTGGACCTGGTGGGCACCTACGCCCAGATGGCTCGATCCACCAAGGATTTGGGGGTGTCCCAGACGTCGCTTCTGGGGGTCATTCAGACTATCAGCCAAGCAGTCACGATCAGCGGCGGCTCTGCCGCCTCAGCCCAGGCGGCGCTGGTTCAGCTGGCCCAGGGCTTCTCGTCCGGAGCACTGCGGGGCGAGGAGTTGAACAGCGTTCTTGAGCAAACGCCGCGTCTTGCGCAGGCGATCGCGGATGGCCTTGGCGTGAGCATCGGCAAGCTGCGCGAGATGGGCGGCGCAGGAGAGCTTACCGCCACCAAGGTGCTGGGGGCTCTTGAGAAATCGGCGGGCGGTGTGCAGGTCGAGTTCGAGAAAATGACCACCACGGTCGAGCAGGCGGTGACTCGCCTGGGCAACAGCATGACCGGGCTTGTCGGCGCCATGGATTCGTTGCTCGGCGTGACAAAAACTGTCAGCGGCGCGTTCGGCCAGCTATCGCTGGGCATGGATGCGGTCGCTGACATTTTCAACAAGCTGGGCAAACAAGGCCCACTCCGCGATGCCGCCAGCGAGGTGCGCCGCCTGGACGATGAGGCGCGCCGGCTTCGGCAGGGCATTGACCGGGGCATCTTCGGCCCGCAGGCGCAGGCAGAACTGGACCGCATCAACAGTCGCCTCGAACTGGCGAAACAACGGTTCCGCGAGCTGGACAGGGAGCTCGGCGGTGCCAAGGACCCGCGCGACCAGACAGGTTTCCCGACGCGCACGCAGTCATACGCAACGGAGGCGAAGCGCCTTGAAGCAATCCAGACGTCCATGGGCAAGGTGCTCAACGGCCTGTCCGGCATGAAGGATGGCTTCTACAAGGACCTGAATGCCCTCTACGCCGGCTACCAGAACGGCCTTATCAAGCTGGGCGACTACCAAGCGGCCGTGGCAAAGCTGATCAAGGAAAGCGGAGTAGAGAAGCCCGACTCGTCCGCGGCATCGGCGGTCAAGGCGGAGCAGACCGCCTATGAATCCTTGGTCGCGTCAATCAAGACCAAGATCGCCCAGAACGACGAAGAGCTGCGCTACTCTGGCCGGCTTACCGATTCGGACAAGCTGCGCCTGCAGATGCTGGCCCAGCTCGACGCCGGATCGAAGACGCTGACGGCCACTCACAAGGCTCGCACGCTGGCGCTGCTGGAGACGCTCGACGCGCAGGAGAAGGAGAAGGAGGCCGTCAAGCGCGCCCAGGCCGCGTATCAGGAGCAGGTGGCGATTCAGGAGGAACTGTCCGCCGCCTACGTCGCCGACAGCAAGGCGCGCGAGTCCGGGCGCCAGGCGGTCACCGACTACGCCAAGGGCATTCAGGAATCCGCCGATGCCCTGAAGTTCGAGCTGTCCCTGATGGGCCTGAGCGAACAAGCCCGGGAGGTGGCGCTGGAGCAGTACCGCATCGAGCTCCAGCTGAAGCGCCAGATCGCCGCCGTCAATGCGAACTCTGGGTTCGACCAGCCGCAGCGCGACGAAGAAATCGCGCGCCTGCAGGCCGCGGCCGCCATCGCGCGCGCAAACGCATCGAGCAAGGTCTTCCTGGACAACTGGAAGGAGTCCGTCAAGCAGTACGACGACATCTTCCGCCAGGGCTTCGCGGACATGCTCAACAACGGGCAGGACGGCTGGAAGAGCTTCACGCGCTCGCTGGTGACCACCTTCAAGACGACGGTGGCGGACCAGATCTACAAGATGTTCGCGCAGCCGTTCGTGGTGAACCTCGTCGGCAATCTGATGGGCATCACTGGCGGCGGATCGGGTGTGGCTGGCGCAGTGTCGGCTGGGTCTTCCCTCATCAGCACAGCCAGCAGCGCGAGCAGCGCCTACTCGCTGTTCAGCGGCAACAGCCTGCTGAGCTCGATCCCAGGGCTCGGCGCGCTCGGTGGCGCTATCAGCGGCTTCGGCACGGCCATCACTGCGAGCTTGCAGTCGCTGATCGGCCTCACGGGCACCACTTCGCAAATGGTGGCTTCGCTGGCCGCGGCCGGCCACGCGGCTGCTCCGGGCGTGGCGGCCGGCGTGCAAGCCGCCAACCTGATCCCGGGCTGGGGCTGGGCCCTGGCGGGCGTGGGCGCCCTGTTCGGCGGCGACATCTTCAGCGGCCTCTTCGGTCGCAAGCTGAAAGACCAAGGGCTGGAGGGCCAGTTCGGCGGCGACTCGGGCTTCGAAGGCCGGACCTATCAGTATTACAAGGGCGGCCTGTTCCGCAGCAACAAGACCCGGTACGGCGAGCTGGACGAAGAGCTGCGCGCGGCGCTGGGTGACCAGTTCAACGCCCTGCGCGCGGGCGCCGCCGACATGGCCGATGTGTTGGGCCTGGGCACCGATGCCATCGACAACTTCACCGCGTCCATCAAGGTCAGCTTCAACGACCTGGACGAGGAGGGTATCCAGAAGGCCCTGAAAGAAGAGTTCGACAAGGTGGCGGAGACGCTGGCATCTGCCACCCTCGGCACCACCGAATACACCCGCGTGGGCGAGACGTCGGTCGAGGCCCTGGCCCGCCTGTCGGGCAGCCTCTCCACCGTCAACGGCGTGTTCGACAACCTGGGCACGACGCTTTATGCGTCGAGCCTGGCCGGCGCCGACATGGCCAGCAGCCTGCTGGACCTCTTCGGTGGTGCGGACGGCTTCAACGCAGCGTCGGGCACCTACTTCCAGAATTTCTACTCGGCCGACGAGCAGCGCGCCGCGATGCAGCGCCAGCTCCAGGCCCAGCTCGGCAAGATCGACCTGAAGCTGCCCGACATCGACGCGACGGACGCCCGCGCGCAGTACCGGGCACTGACCGAAGCGCAAGACCTGACAACCGAGTCGGGCCGCAAGGCGTACGCCATGCTGCTGCAGCTGGCCGGCAGCTTCGCGGCGATCACCGATGCGGCATCCAGCAACGCCGAAGAGCTCGCCCGCATCGAGGCTGACCGCCAGAAGAAGATCGCCGACACCCGCGCCGGCCTTGACGAGCGCCTGCTGGCCGCCCAGGGCAACGACCGGGGCGTGCTGGACCTGCGCCGCAAGCAAGAGTACGACGCGCTGTATAAGCTCGACCCGGCCCTCGCGGCACTGGTCGCTCAGATCTACGCCTTGGAAGATGCATCCACCGCAGCGGCGGCGGCAGCGCAGAGGGAGGCCGAGGCCGTCGCGCGCGCCGCCGAGATCGAGTCGAAGGGGTTCGACCTCACGCAGCGCTTGCTGATCGCCGAGGGGCGCGACCGCGAGGCGCTCGACCTGCGCCGTGCGCAAGAGTACGACGCGCTCTGGAAGCTCGACCCGGCATTGGCCGCGATGGTCGCGCGCATCTACGAGCTGGAGGACGCCGCCCAGCGCGCAGCAGACGCGGAGGCCGCCCGCGGGAGCGCGATGCGCGACCTGGCCGACGCCATGGGCCGGCAGAGGGAGGTGTGGGAGGGCCAACTCGAAGCGCTGGGTGTCCAGCGCCAGGTGCAGCAGGAGGCATTGGGCCTCATCACCGGCATTTTCGATCTCGTGCGCTCGAACGCCCGGGACCTGTACGGCGAGGTGGGCGCCACCGCAGCGATGCAGGCCAGCCAGGGCAATGCGTTCATCGCGCAGGCGTTGGCCAACGCCCAGCGCACCGGCTACCTGCCTGAGCAGGACGCACTGCAGCAGGCCATCAGCGGGGCGCGCGCCGGCCTCGACAGCAGCCAGTACAAGACCCAGGTGGACGCCGATTTCGCCCGCCTCGTGCTGGCCGGCCAGCTCAAGGGCCTGGAAGACATCGCCGGCCCGCAGAAGACCGCCGCAGAGCAGCAGATCGAGCGCCTGGACGCGCAGACCGAGACCCTACAGCGCCTGATCCGCGAGGCGCAGAAGGAGTACGACCTCCTGCAGCGCCAGGTCGACATCGCGAACGGCACCTACAACGCCACGATCACCGTCGCCGAGGCCACGGCCAAGATCATCGAGCTGCTGGGCGGCAAGAAGCCCGCAGGCAACGCCGACGACAACGGCGGCGCGGTGTTCGGCGGCACGGCTCCTTCGCCGGCCGGCGCCGGCAGCGGCGCCAAACCTGCACCGGCGAAGTACAGCCGCGTCTACTGGATCGGCGGCGCCGATGCCGGCTACGAAGGCATCACCGACCAGTCGCTCATCGACCGGCTGGACAAGCTGGCGCCCGTCTACCACTCCTTCGACGGCACGGGCGACCTGCTGGGTCTGGGCGAAGCGTTCAAACAAGCGGGCGGCACCATTGCGGACCTGTCGATCCTCTCGGGCAACTACGAGGCCGACTGGCGCAAGGCCTTCGCATCGGTGGGCATCCCGGCGTTCGCCGTGGGCACGAACTACGTGCCCTACGACACGCCGGCGGTGGTGCACAAGGGCGAGCGAATCATCCCGGCGGCTGACAACCGCGCGCTGATGGCGGCGGTCAACGCCGGCGGCCAAGGCAACACGGCGCGCCTGGAGGCGCTGGTGCAACAACTGGTCGAGGACAACCGCCTGCAGGCTGGAGAAATCCTGCGCCTGCAAAACCGCTTGGCCAAGGTGATCGAAAAGTGGGACGGCGACGGCCTGCCCCACGAACGTGACGAGGCGGTGACCGCATGAGCATCCAGACCCTGACCGTCGTGCGCCCGGTGCCCGTCACCCCGGCCATGCTGATCTCCACCGACGTGCCCGAAGCGGACTATCCGGCCTGGGCGAGCGGGACGACCTACGCCATGGGCGCCCGGGTGATCTTCGTGGCCAGCCATAAGGTCTACCAGTCCGCCATCGACGGCAACTTGGGCAAGAACCCCCCGACAGAGCCGACGGCCTGGAAGGAGGTGGGCAGCACGAACCGCTGGCGCGTGTTTGACCGCTCGGTGAGCAGCCAGACCGTGCAACCCAGCAGCATGAGCTTCCGGCTGCGTATGGGCCAGGCCGTCACGTCGCTGGCGGCGCTGAACCTGACCGGCGCCACCTCCATGCGCGTGCGCCTCGTGGATCCGAACTACGGCACCGTCTACGACAAGACCGTCGACCTCTCCAGCGTGCCGGTGGCGGTGGGGTGGTACGAGTGGTACTTCGGCGAGCGCCGGACGCCTACGCAGGCGCTTCTGATGGACCTGCCGAGCTTCCCTGCCGCCGACGTGCTGATCGACTTGGCGGGAACGGCGGAGCTGGCGGTGGGCGTGATCCTGCTGGGCCAGCTGCGCACCTTCTCCATGGGCGTGCGCATGGGCGCCCGGGTGGGCATCCAGGACTACAGCCGCAAGGAGCGCACGGAGTTCGGCGACGTGGTGCTGGTGGAGCGGGCGTTCGCCAAGCGTGCGTCGTTCTCCCTGCTGCTGCGCTCCGAAGAAGTGGACGCGCTCAACGCCTTCATGGCCGAGGTCCGGGCAACGCCCTGCCTCTGGATCGGCTCCTCCCGCTACGAATCGACCACGGTCTACGGCTTCTACAAGTCGTTCGACATCGTGATTTCCTACTACGACTACTCGGACTCCGAACTGGAGCTGGAAGGACTGACGTGACCGACATCGTTACCCCGCCGACCATCGATGCGATGCCGCCGGCGCCGCAGCCGACGGACACGCGCGAGCAATTCAACGCCAAGGCGTTCACCCACGCCGCGGCCCAGCAGACGCTGGTGACCCAGGCCAACGCCAGTGCGGCGGCCACCAACCAGAACGCCACCGCCGCCGGCGAGCGTGCCGTCGCAGCCAACGCCTCGGCTGGCGCTGCAGCGACGAGCGCGGGGACCGCGGGCGCTCACGCTGGCAATGCTGCGACGTCGGCCGGCACGGCGGCCACCCACGCCGGGAACGCCGCGACCAGCGCCGGCCAGGCCGAAGCCAGCCGCATCGAGGCATCCAAGCTCAACCTGGGCGCCAAGGCAGTCGCGCCTACGACCGACAACCAGGGCGCAGCGCTGCTCAAGGGCGCGACCTATATGGACACGTCCGTGACGCCAAACCGGTGGCGCGCGTGGAACGGAACCCAATGGGTCGATCCCGTCAACGTCACGGGCGCTGTGAGCACCGTCAACGGCAAGAGCGGGCCGGACGTCACGCTGGTGCCGGCGGACGTCGGGGCTCTACCAGCCAGCGGCGCCATCGCTGTTGGCGGTTCTGTGCGTGCGCCCCGCGTGGCAGTCGCCGCCCTGGCCATCGACTGCAGCACCGGCAACTACTTCGCCAAGACCGTCGCCGCGAACAGCGCGTTCACCTTCACCGGCGCGCCGGCCGCTGGCAACGCCTACAGCATGAGCCTCGACGTCACCCATACCAGCGGCGTCATCACCTGGCCGGCCGCGGTGAAGTGGCCCGGCGACGCGGCGCCATCGCTCACGACCGGCAAGGTGCACCGCTTCATGTTTGCCACCTCGGACGGCGGCGCGACCTGGCGCGGCGCGGCGCTCTCCAACTACGCGAGCTGACCATGCAGCCTGACCTTCTCGACATGATGTTCGCCGGTGCCGGGCCGGCGTCGAGCCCTCAGCAGTTCATCTTCACGGCCAACACCACCTTCACCGTCCCTGCTGGAGTGTTCCAGCTCAGCGCCCTGGCGCAGCAGACGGACGGCAATAGCGCCGCGGTGACCGTGACGGCGAACGGCACGATGGTGCTCCGGGCGCAGAACGGCGCACGCATTGGCGACGGCGGGGGCGACGGAGGGCTGCCAGGCACTCCTGCTGGCTCGTTCCCTCAGTCCACCCAGGCCGGCGGGGGCGGGGGCGGCTACACGGGAGCGGGCGGCAAAGGCGGCACCTCGGGAGAATTCGGCAGCACGTCAGGCACCGCGGGCAGCAACGGACAGGGCGGCGGCGGTGGTGGTGGTGGCGGCGGGCATTGGCCGGGCAATGAATACGTGGACCTCCCAGCGGAACGAGGCGGTCACGTCGGCTGCAAAGGGATCGGCGCCAACGGCCTCGGCGGCGCGCCGGCGGCGACCAACTTCCAGAACCCCAACACCAGCACCCCGGCCTCGCCTGGCGGTGATGGCTCGGGCGACCAGGACTTGGGAAACATCGGTGGGGCGCCGCGCGGCGTGCAGGGTGGTGCGCTCGCGTGGGTTGCCGCGATCCCGGTCAACCCGGGCCAAGTGCTGACCATCAACGCCGCGGGCGGCCGGGTGCGGATCATCTCGGGCCCGGGCCGCAGCTACCCCTACAACGCGGCGAGCGTGTTCACGCTGGGCGAGTCGTACCGCTACTGGCGCGTCGTGTTCCAGGGCTACCAGGCCGGGAGCTCCTATGTCGCGCTGTACGAGATCGAGCTGCGCGCCACGGCCGGCGGCGCTGACGTCACCACGCCAGCGACGGCGATCACGGCGAACTCCACGTTCTCATCCAGCTTCCCGGCGTCGAACGCCGTCGACAACAACGCCACCACCTATTGGGCCTCGGCGTCGCTGTCGCCCCAGCCGGCGCTCACCCTCGACCTGGGTACGGCCCAGCCCATCCGCCAGTGGGCATTGCGCCCGCGCGATAACGGCGCCAGCACCCGCAGCCCGGTGAAGTTCACCGTCTACGCCTCCTTCGACGGCGTGGATTGGGCGGCCGCCAAGGTCTTCGATGGTCAGACCGGCTGGTCTGACGGTGTGCAACGTCTTTTTGACCTCTGAAGGATCACATGCCCTATCTACAGACCGACACCCAGCGCTATCCGCTGGAGATCCCGGACATCATCGCGGCGCACCCGGAATGCTCGTTCCCGATCCCGTTCGAATTGCCGGACGGCTATGCGGAGGTGCAAGCGACGGACCGGCCAGAGCACAACCCGGCCACGCACCGCGTCGAGGAGATCGCGCCCGAGCAGCAGGGCGACCAGTGGGTGCAGCGCTGGCGCGTGGTGAAGCTCAAGGCCGCCGAGTCGGCTGAGCTGCTCGCTGCCCAGAAGGCGGCGCTCACCGGGGCGGCCACCGCCAAACGGTGGGAGGTCGAGACGGGCGGCGTGACCTTCCCGGACGGCACGCGCGTGAGCAGCACTACCGAAGACCAGAACCGCATCACGACGGTGATCGCCAACGCGGCGCTGGCCGGCGTGACCACCATCGACTTCAAGGCCGCCTCGGGCTGGGTGTCGCTGACGCTGGCCGAGCTGCAGGGCGTGGCCGCCGCCATTGCGCTGCATGTGCAGGCGTGCTTCAGCGCCGAGCGCGCGCACCACAAGGCCATCGAGGCGCTGACCACGCTCGCCCAGGCCCAGGCATACGACATCCACGGAGGCTGGCCAGCATGACCCGCACGACCACCCCCAAAGAACCCGGACGCTTCATGAAATTCGATCCTACCGTCAGCACCGGGACCATCATCCAGACCCTGGTCTTCATCATCGGCGTGGCCACGGCCTACGGCGGCTACCGCGAGGACCAGGTCAAGCAGGACGGGCGCATTGCGATGGTCGAAGCCCTGGCGGATAAGGACCGCGACAGCACGAAAGAGTCGCTCAAGAAGATTGAAGGCCAAGTGGCTGATCTCGCCAAGAGCAATCAGGACATCAAGGAGTCCCTGGCCATCCTGCGCGGCCGGGCGGCGGAGCCGGGGAGCCGTAAGTGACCACGGCGACACACGACCCTATCGCTCTGGTGGAGGCTCTCACGCACGGCAACGTGCGCGCCTTCCTGCGCATGCTGCGCCACGGCGAGGGCACGGCCGGCGAGGATGGCTACCGCGTGATGTTCGGCGGCGGCCTCTTCGACAGCTTCGCCGACCATCCACGGCAGGCCATCACCCGCAAGCTAGGTGGAAACTTCATCACCAGCACGGCGGCCGGGGCCTACCAGTTCCTCTCGCGCACCTGGGACGGCTTGGTCAAGCAGTACGGGTTCGCGGACTTCGGCCCGAAGAACCAGGACCTGGGCGCTGTCGCACTCATCCAGGGCCGCAAAGCCCTGGATGACGTGATCGCCGGCCGCTTCGAGGACGCGGTGCGCAAGTGCGCGCGCGAGTGGGCCAGTTTGCCCGGCAGCCCGTACGGCCAGCCCATGGTGACCATGGCCCGCGCCCGTCAGGAGTACGAGGACGCCGGCGGCACGTACTCGGCCGAGTTACCGGCCGCCGCCACCAGTCCCATCGCATCGATCACCCCAACCACTCAGGAGGCTCCCGTGACCCCATTCGTCGCAGCCGTGCTGCCATCCCTCATCGACTTGGTGCCCAAGCTGGGCAAGATCTTCAGCTCCGGCTCAGAGACGGCCGAGCGCAACATCAAGGCCGCCGAGGTGGTAGTGTCCGCGGCAAAGGAGGCCATCGGCGCCCGCAACGAGCAGGAGTTGATGGAAACCATCAAGGCCGACCCGGAGGCTGCCGCCCAGGTCCGTGCAGCCATTGAGGCACAGTGGTTCCGCCTCGAGGAGTTGGGCGGGGGGATCGCCGCAGCGCGGGAGGCGAATGCGATGTACCTGCAGCCCAACGCGCCAGGCTTCTGGCTCAATCCCGCGTTCTGGGTGTCCGCAGGCTTCCTGCTGATGCCGCTGATGATCCTGCTGGACATGCTGTTCGTGCACCCGGCCGTCTACAACGACACGCTGCGCATCCAGATCGTGACGGCCATCCTGGCGCTGCTGGGCGTGGTGGGCGCGTACTGGCTGGGCACCAGCTTCAGCAGCCAGCGGAAAAGCGATCCGCGCGTGGCGGGCGGGTGAGCATCCGAGCGCTACGCGTGCCGGTTCATGCCAGCTTTGGGCAAGCTCCTACGGGCGAGGCTGCGACGAAATAGGAGATTAGCTCCAACCCAACTGAGTGCCTACGCCCCAAGTTCAAATGGATCGCACCCCTCCAACACAGCCACCAAAGCATGCTCATCACAAAGACCAACGACCTTGGTGGACCCACTGGTGGATCCGACTGGCTGCAATAATGGTGCTGATTGTCGTCACGAGATTGCTCTTCTACTAGCGCTATCTGGCAGGTCGGATTCATGCCCCAGGCCAGGGTTGCGGAGGCACTGCCAGCCCGTCACGCACTACGATCGATTTCGGCGCACCGCTCTAAGAAAGCTTCGATCTCGGTGGACTTGTCGAACACGCCATCAGCCTTCAAGTCAAAGCATCGCCTCCGAATATCAGCAGTGGCATAGTTGCTTAGAACGAGCGCATACTGTCCTGGCTCCCTGTTTCTGACTTTTGCCAGGATGTCGAGACCTGTCCCCGACGCGAGGAAAAGATCAATGATGATGAGCTGCCACTGCCCATGCCAATCGGCTAGGGCTTGAGAAGCCTCAGTTGAACTGGTCGCCCATGCCACGACCTCCGTATTTGCCATCTCCGCGAGTGTGGGGACTAGGCTGTCGCGGATGATCTGACTATCTTCTACAAGAATTGCCCTTAGAGGGTTGGGGGGCGTGCTTGGACGGGTTGAGGCGGCGGACAATTCCATACCATCTATTTGACCTTGCCCTTCCAGCTTTCTTGTAGGTGATGGCGCCGAGCGCTGGATGCGGTAAGTTCTGCTGTTTCTACGTCCAATGAAAGCTCTTAGATGACCTCCTCGACCCAACTAGCCCTCAAAGAGGCCGTAGCGCAAAACGCAGAGGCTGTAGAGCAGATCAAAGGTGCCTCGAACGAGCTTGATGTTGTCCACGCTGTCCTAAGCACGCATGTCGTTTCTCCCCAGGCAAGCACTGACGTGCTTGCCGCTGTAGAGCGAACTGACGAGATTGGGCAGCAGTTGGCGGAAACGGCCGAGGCGCTGCAGAGGACCACAGGGCTGTTGCGTCAGGCCGAAGCGAGCGACAGCAATCCCTCGTAGAAGCTCACTAAGCGCGGGGCTACAGTCGCCTGGCCCCTGTTGTCTCTGTGAGCCTTGGAGCGACTTGCGCATGAAGGTCGAACAATTGGCGCAGCCAAAGTAAAACGTTTGCCCTGTACCAGTCGGACCGAGGTTGCGAGCTGCTCACGCGCTGAAAGCAGCGGATTAACTCAACCCTTTAGACCGACCTCCTCAGAGTTGCAGATCGACAAATGCCGACCGGTCACCTTGGGTTGGCCTTAATTTCCATCGCTCAGAAAACAGGATTCCCCTCTAAGGCACTAAGGCGTTGCGACTTAGATTGCGGGTGCCCTTGGCACATCTCAAAATAGCACTCTACCCGACGTCTAAGGAGTTCCCATGCAGATGAACAACCTCACCGTGGGGCGGCGGCTGGCGCTTGCCTTTGGAGCAGTTCTCACCATTACAGCCCTGATGGCTGCGCTGGGAGTATGGCAACTCGCAGCAGTCGGTCGACACGCAGAAAAGCTGACAACGACAGACAATGACCGCTCGGACGCTGCTGCTCAATGGCGCCAGACTATTGAACTCAACTGGATAAGAACTCGAGCCGCTGCGCTGGACTCGGACCCAAGCCGAATGGCGATGTGGCAGCAGGAGATGGATAAAACCTCGGAGGAGACCGCCAAGGCGCGGAAAAAGGTCGTAGATCTCATCGCTTCTGATGAGGGCAGAAGGTTGGTGGCAGCGATCGACGCTGCGCGTGAAGCGTACCGTGGGCCCCGTAGCGACCTTCTGAAGAGGCGAGCTGCTGGCGAAGATGTGTCTGTAGCCCTAGATCGCGAAATCCGACCGCTGGCCGAAGCATATACAGCGGCCCTCAGCGCTCTCGAAGCGCGGCAGGACATGCTGTATGCGCAATCCCGCGACCAAGCCCAAAGGACAATCACGGAAGGTCAGGTACTTTTGATCGTCGGTGGGGTGATTGCTGTTTTTCTCGGAGCGATCGGCGCTGTGGCGCTCAGCCGCTCGATTACTGGACCTTTAGCACAGGCTGCCAGGCGGGCAGGCGACATTGCAGGCGGAGATCTAACCCAGCCGATTGAAAGTAGCGGCAGAGACGAAGCGGCGGCGTTGCTCCAAGCGCTTGCAGACATGCAGGACAGCTTGGTGCGGGTGGTGTCGGGAGTGCGGAGTAATGCCGACAGCGTAGCTACAGCAAGCGCTGAAATTTCGCAGGGCAATAACGATCTCTCTGCTCGCACAGAGCAGCAGGCAAGCGCGCTGGAGGAGACGGCTGCATCGATGGAAGAACTGAGCTCGACTGTCCAGCAAAACGCTGAGAACGCCCGCCAGGCAAATCAACTTGCGGTGAGTGCGAGTACTGTAGCGGTCGAAGGGGGCGGCGTTGTCTCTGAAGTGGTAGATACGATGAGGGAGATTAACGAGAGCAGTCGCAAGATTGCCGACATCATCGGCGTGATCGACGGCATCGCGTTTCAGACAAACATACTTGCTTTGAACGCAGCAGTCGAAGCCGCCAGAGCCGGTGAACAAGGACGCGGTTTCGCTGTTGTTGCGAGCGAGGTGCGAAACCTCGCCCAGAGGAGTGCTGATGCAGCCAAGGAAATCAAGCTACTCATCACTGCCAGTGTGGAGCGTGTCGAAGCAGGCTCCCAGCTCGCTGACAAGGCTGGCGCTACCATGAATGAGGTGGTCGCCGCGATTCGCCGTGTCACAGACATCATGGGCGAGATAAGCGCTGCCAGCAGGGAGCAAAGCGCAGGCGTCGGTCAGATTGGCGAGGCGATAACTCAAATGGACCAAGCGACTCAACAAAACGCGGCCTTGGTGGAGGAAAGCGCAGCGGCTGCGGGAAGTCTTAAAACGCAATCAGCACAGCTGGTCGAGGCAGTAGCGGTTTTCCGGCTACCCCAAAGTCTCTCAGTTCGTCACCAAGCCTCCGAGTCTCCGCCGTTAATCAACACAAATCGTCTCGTGGCCCCGTCCGCTACTACTTCGGTCACAGCACCACGCGCAACACTGCGCAAGCTACCGGTTCTGTCCCCCGCACCAGTGGCTGCTCCACCCTTGGTCAAAAAGCCCCACGACGACTGGGAAAGCTTCTGAGCTTTTGGCATCCCAGTGGCGCAACCGCCGGTCCCACCCTATCCAACTTTGGCCTGATTCTTCTGAGTGGACTCTTCTGATCCGGGCCTGGCGTCTATTAAGGGAGACGCACAGTTGTAACTAGTAGTCCGGGAGTTCTGGGCAGGGCGCAGACACGATCCTGGCCGCGCCCCCTGCGGTGCCGGGCGATGCCTGCTCCAGCGCGCAGGTCCGGGTGGACGAGTGGCTCAAGGGGAGTGCGGGGCCATGAGGGCCGCACTGCTGATGCCGGCGCTGCTTCTGGCCGGCTGCGCTGCCGTGCCGCGCGTCGAGGTGCAGAGGGTGAGCGTATCGGTGCCAGTGGAGTGCCGCGAGCCGGTGCCGGTTCGGCCGGTCATGCCGACCGAGGCCTTGCGGCCGGGCGTATCGCTGGACGAGTTCGCCCGCGCGGCGATGGCGGAGATCAAGCGACGGGAAGGCTACGATGGACAGCTTCTGGCCGCGCTTCAGGCCTGCCGGGCGCCCATCTCGAGCTAACCCGGCACAAGAATCAGCAGCCAGCGAAAAACCGATCCACGCGTGGCCGGGGGGTGATCTGCAAGCGTTGATGAAAGCAGTGACGTGAAGTGATATAGATGGGGTGGACGCCGCATCCATGCACGCGACAGATTCACGTCACAACCAATCAAATTACGCAGCCGAGCACTCAAGTCGTGAAACGGTTTGCCATAATTCCGCCCCTCTGTATCTAAAGGTGTCGAGGGTGGCGTTATGGTGAAACGAGTGGCTCTGGCAGCAGTCGCACTGTCAGCTTTGTGTTTTCTGTCTGCCTGCGGTGGAGGAGGCGGTGGATCCGACACTCCTGCCACTGGAGGGAATCCCAGTCCGACCACACCGGGAGGCTCTGTAACCAATCCTCCAGCGACAGACGGAGGTGCGGCCGGCAACTCGGGCAATTCTGGTAGTTCGGGCCCATCCTGGCTGGCCTTCAGCCCGGCATCCATTTCGCAAACGGTAAGGGACCGCAGCTTCACCATCCCGATCGCGGTCACCGCTACTTCTTCCCGGGTCATACAAGACCGATTGAATGTAGCCATCATCGACTCGACCGGAGTGTTCGACCCTCGCGGCACCATGATCACCGCTTTGGGAAGCACCAGCTACAAAGCAGAATTGGCAGTATCGGCGGCGCTTAAACCAGGACGTTATCGGGGGGCACTCACGGTGCGGCTCTGCCTGGATGACGCGAATATTTGCCAACGCCCGTTCGAAGGCTCGTCGTGGCAGATCCCCTTCGACATTCAGGTGAAGTCGTGGCTAGAGCCTCGCACCGTTCACAAGTTGCTGGCCGCAGAAGTGGGCATCCCGTTGACGTGGGCTCCCAACCTCTCACGTCTGACCAAGACGATCACGGTTTCCGACAACCTGGGGCAAGCCAGCAGGTGGGAAGCGCGATCCAACCAGCCATGGCTGACCGTCACGCCGTCAGGCGCAGCAGGGGAGACACTGAATGTCCAAGCAGATCCATCTTCGCTGCCCGCCAACTCGCTGACTTACGCCACGATCTCTGTGAGCTCCCCGGACGCTTCGGTGACACCAGCCCAGCCCATCGTCGTTGGTTTCTGGAAGAGTGGCGACGCGATCAAGCAAATACCGAGCAAGTCAAGCGTTCCTTCCGAGTACAGGCGTACGGTGGCAGACGCGATCCGGCCCTATGTTTATGCGCACGCGGACGGCAGTCAGATCGACGCTTACAACATTTATACGGGCGCCCTGGTGGGCTCACTGTCCGCCCCTGGCTCGTCGTTTGGCAAGATGATCGTATCGCCGGAGGGTGACTTTCTATATGCGCTGGATTCCACATCGAGCCAGGTAAAGGTCTTCGACCTGCGAGCGGGCAAACTATCTGCCTCCTGGCCGCTCATAACGGCACTTGATGCCCACAGAAGCGCGCTATTTGACATGGTCTATGCCCGACCCAATGGAGTTGGTGTGGTGGTCATGACTACCGGACAGATCATGCGCGCCGCGGATGGCAAAGTCCTGGGGGCAGAAGTTGCCCAGCCAGTCCGGTGGTGGGAATCTTCATCAGACCTGCAGTCCAGCTATCTTGCAGCGTCCCCAGACGGCAACCGTATCTATTCGACCGACTCCCGGCAGCACAGTCCCAACACGCCGTTCTACTGGGATATCGACTACAGCGAGGCGAGTGGAGGCACGCTCTCCTTCACGAAGAGCTACGCCGCGAACCTATCGGGCGGCAACGATCAACGACTGCCTCAAGCGGGCGGCATTGCATTGTCGCGCGATGGTAAGCGCGTGCTGATGCTCTCCTACCAGGGAGGTATATCCGTCTGGAGTCCTAGCGATCTGTCGCGGATGGGCATGTTGGGCAGCGAGCGGCAGTACGAGGACGGGACGCTGTTGGTGACCGCAGATGGAAATGTCATCGTGGAACCTATGACCTATGGCACCTTCAGCGGGCCGGCGTTCCGAGTGCTAGCCCCAGACGGGACTTTACTGAGAACGGTGAATACGAGCTTTTCGGCCAGCGTTGTTCAAGGAGGGAGCAACACCGGTATCTCCACCTGGGTTAGTCGTATGGCAGTTTCCGCCGATGGCGTCATCGGCATACAACGCGGGTACTACCAGACTGACGCCGGTTTCCGATACTTGCTGACGTTCACGCCGATCGTGCCTTGAGGACGCTGCTCGGCGCAATTGAATTCGCACCGAGGCCATGGCGGACATAACTCCCCAGGTCGATTGCCACGAGCCGGTGCCGGCCGGCCCTGCCGACCGAGGCCCTGCGGCCGGGCGCATCGCTGGACGAGTTCGCGCGCGCAGCGATGGCAGAGATCGAACGGCGCGAGGCGTACGAGGGGGAGTTGCTGGCGGCGCTAGGGGCCTGTCGGGCGCCTGTGGGCGCACGATCACCTTGAAGCGCTCAGGCTCCGGCCATCTCCCGCTCTGCAGCAGTCGCCAGAAAAGCGGACCGGCTCTGCCCACGCGCTTTCGCTGCGGCATCGATGCGCTGCACAAGCCCCTCGTTCAAGCTGATATTCAGGCGGATAGCCTTTGCGCGCACCTTCGCCAGATCCATCTCCACCAGCATCCAGAACCCCCCGGTGTACTCCCGGTCGTCCGCCCACCGCTCGGGAGATGAGGGCGCAGGGATCGGATCGTCGTCGCCGCCAAAGTGAGCTTCCGCCGCTTCCTGTGCTGCGCCTGGCAGGGATTGCAGATCATCGGCCGCCGCAAAGCAGCCGGGGAAGTCGGGGAAGGTCGCGCCGTATGCGCTGCCGTCGTCCTTGTGCACGTAGATGGGGTAAAGCATGTGTCGCTCCAAAAAGGGCCTCAGAGGCCCGCCTGTTTCCTGATGCTCTTCACGGTGCCGACAGGAAGGTCTTTCTTCGGGTGGGGCACTGTGACCTTGCCAGCCTTGTTCGGGTGTTTGAACTGGTGATGTGACCCGACCGTGTGAACCAGCACCCAGCCGTTTGCCTTGAGTTCCTTGATGAGTGCTGCGCTGTTCATGTGTGTAATCATACACACTTTTATGGTGTTGCGCAAGACTACACAATAGATTCTTACGCGACGACTACGTCCGTGAAAGCGTCTGCGCGTTGAGCGCCGAAAGATGTTCCGCAACTTGCAGCGGGCCCGCGCCTGCACTGGGCTTGCGGGCGGTGGATAGGCAACTTTTGCGGAACGGGAATCGCCCTGCAGGCCGCGCCGCTGCTGGATTCCCCGATGGACTCATAATCCCTTGGTCGTCGGTTCAAGTCCGCCACGCCCTACCAACAGTGACGGGCTGCGATGGTTTTCATCGCAGCCCGTTTTTCTTTTGGGCCGCTCGCAAAAAACTGCGCTGATCTCCCAAACACACGCTGCAGCTGCGGTACAATTCGTCATCGTCTTTCAATGACTGCCCAGCAAGGCAAATCAAAAAAGACGATTTTTTGAAGAGGCATGAAATTTCATGCTAGAATTCAAAGCTTAGCGGCTGTAGCTCAGCTGGATAGAGTACTTGGCTACGAACCAAGGGGTCGTGGGTTCGATTCCTGCCAGCCGCACCATACGTAAGCCCTAGAACACAAATGTTCTAGGGCTTTTTCGTTTGTGCTTCTAGGTCAAGTGGTCCTTCAGTCCGATCGAGGCACAGAAGCGTGAGGGCGCCGTGCTTCAACTCGTTGTGGCCACTGAATGCGGTTTTGACTGGCATGCATGTGTGCACACCCTGTTTAAGCTGGAGTCTTGTGCAACGAAAGGACCTCCATGTCCCCGTCATCCTTGTTCCAGTCCAGTCCCCAGCCGGGTGGCTCGCAGCCGCAGCCCGTTCCGCCGCTCGACACGCCTCCATCACCCCAATGGGTGCCACAACCGGAAGTCGATGATCCGCCGGCGCAGCCTGGCGGAGACCGGCCGGTGCAGGACCCGCCTCCCCATCACTGACGGAGACGACGGCCCTCTAGCCATGCGTTCGATAGCAGCGATGCAGGCGGTGCTGCTCGCGCCAAGGCATTCAGATCGCCTCATGGCCGGTCTGCCTCGAGAAGGATCGGCTGGGGGTGGTGATGAGATGGAGAAGGCGGCTTGACCGCAGCGAGCCCGGGAGCGTCGATCCACCCGTGCCTGCCATGATCGTGCGCCAGCTCAGGCTTGCGGCAGTACCCTGAAGGCTCTCAAGACCGCATTGGTGCGGCGCAGGTTGCGCAGCGCGGATTCCATGTGTGCTTGGTCGCGTACCGCCACGATCAGGCGCAGATCGGTGGTGTCCATCGCTGCGGCCTCGTCCATCTCGACATGGACGATGTCCGCTTCCGAGCTCGCCAGTTCGGCCGCCACCCGGGCCAGCACGCCCTTGCCGTTCGACACCGTGACCACCACGCCCGTTTCGAACATGCGGGTAGGCTCGTCCGCCCAATCCACTGCGATGAAGCGCTCGCTGTCGCGGTGCTGCAGTTTCTTGGCGACACTGCAGGCGCTGTTGTGGACGACGAGGCCTTCCCCTTTGCCCAGATAGCCCACGATGGGGTCGCCTGGCACGGGGCGGCAGCAGTGCGCATATTGCACGGATGCGTTTTCGCTGCCATCAAGCGTGACTTCGCCCTGCGACAGGTTCTCATGCGAGCTGTAGCGTTCGCGAGTGAGCAGCAGGGCGTCCGGCCGGTGGCCGTGTTCTGACATGAGCACCACCAGGCGCTTGGCGACGATGCCGGCGATGCGCTTGCCCAGGCCGATGTCGGTCATCAGCTCCACCCGGCTGCGGTTGCCGGTGAAGCGCAGCAGCTTGTCCCACAGGGCGTGGTTGCTTTCTTCGTCGGGCAACTGCTCCAGCCCTTCCGCGCGCAGCGCCTGGGTCAGCAGCTTTTCGCCCAACCCGGCGGACTCGGTGTGCGCCAGGGTCTTCAGGTAATGGCGAATCTTGGAGCGCGCCCGCCCGGTGCGCACGAAGCCCAGCCAGGCAGGGTTGGGGGTGGACACCGGCGCGGTGATGATTTCCACCACGTCGCCATTCTTGAGTTCGGTGCGAAGGGGCACCTGCTCGTTGTTGATCTTGGCGGCGGTGGTGCGGTCGCCCACGTTGCTGTGGATCGCGTAGGCGAAGTCCACCACGGTGGCGCCACGCGGCAGCGCCATGATCTGGCTCTTGGGGGTGAAGACGTAGACCGCGTCCGGGAACAGGTCGACCTTGACGTGGTCCCAGAACTCGGCCGCGTCGCGGGTTTCGTTCTGGATGTCGAGCAGCGACTGAAGCCACTTCGTGCCCATGCGCTCGGCTGCCGTGCCATCCGTGTCGTGCGCCTTGTAGAGCCAGTGCGCCGCCACGCCCGCCTCGGCGACCACGTGCATTTCCTCGGTGCGCATCTGGAACTCGATGTTCACGCCCGAGGGGCCGACCAGGGTGGTGTGCAGCGACTGGTAGCCGTTGAGCTTGGAGATGGCGATGTGGTCCTTGAAGCGCCCGGGCACCGGCTTGTACATCTGGTGCAGCACGCCCAGCGCCGTGTAGCAGTCGGTCACCGTGGGCACGATCACCCGGAAGCCATAGATGTCGGTGACCTGCGCGAAGCTCAGGTGCTTGGAATCCATTTTCTGGTAGATGGCGTAGAGCGTTTTTTCGCGCCCGGCCAGCCGCACCTTCATGGGGATGCGCGCGAAGGCGGCATCCACCTCGGTCTGCACCCGCTGCACGATGTCGCGCCGGCGGTTGCGCGCCTTGCTCACCGCCTTGGACAGCGTGGCGTAGCGCCAGGGGTGGAGATGCCGGAACGACAGGTCCTGCAACTCGCGGTAGGTCTGGTTCAGGCCCAGGCGGTGGGCGATGGGTGCATAGATCTCGAGCGTCTCGGAAGAGATCCGGCCCCATTTGCTGCGGGGCATGTCGGACAGGGTGCGCATGTTGTGCGTCCTGTCTGCCAGCTTGATCAAGATGACCCGCACGTCGCGGGCCATGGCCAGCAGCATCTTGCGGAACGACTCGGCCTGGTTCTCTTCCCGGGTGTCGAATTGCAGCTTGTCGAGCTTGGTAAGGCCATCCACCAGTTCGGCCACCGGCGCGCCGAACCGGTCGATCAGGTCGGCTTTGGTGACGCCGCAGTCCTCCATGGCGTCGTGCAGCAGGGCGGCCATCAGGGCCTGGGCGTCGAGCTTCCAGGTGGCGCATTGCGCGGCGACCGCGATGGGGTGCGTGATGTAGGGCTCGCCGCTGCTGCGCAACTGCCCCAGATGGGCTTCATCCGCGAACCGGTAGGCCTGCCGTATCTGCTCGATGCTGGCCGCATCCAGATAGTCGAGGTTTTCAAGCAGGGCCGCAAAGCTCGCTGCCGCGGCATTGGCGGCCGCCGCAGACGTGCTGCCGCTGCCCGGCGGGGTATTGCCGGGAAGTCCATCGGAAACGGAGGGCTTGTTCAACACCGCTGTCATCCCTTAAATGTAGCCTGCGATCGCCGAAACGACATTTGCTCCAGAAAATACACCGTTTGGCCGCACTTTTTGACCATCGTGGAACCCGCTTCCAGGCCGATTGGGTGACCAGGCGCATCGAAACGTCGGGCCAGTCGTACGGCACCACGCGGTGATGGCGCCGCGAAGCGCGTGCACACCGCTCTAAACTGGGGCCCATGAGCAAGGCTTTCACCAGGGAAACGGACGACGCCCCCGAGGACGATGCGGAGTTCCCCTCCGCGCCACCGCTGCCCGCGGGCAGCAAGAACTACATGACACCCGCAGGCTACGCCCGCCTGCGCTCCGAATTGCTGGACCTGATGGACAACGAGCGGCCCAAGGTGGTGGAGGTCGTGCACTGGGCCGCGAGCAACGGCGACCGGTCCGAGAACGGCGATTACCTCTACGGCAAGAAGCGGCTGCGCGAGATCGACCGCCGCATCCGCTTTCTCACCAAGCGCCTGGATCTTGCCGAGGTCGTGGACCCGTCGCTGCACCACGGCAGCGACCAGGTGTTCTTCGGCGCCACCGTCACCTACGTCGATGACCTGGACGTGGAGCGCACGGTCACCATCCTGGGCATCGACGAGGTGGACAGCAGCCAGTCGCAGGTGAGCTGGGTGTCGCCCGTGGCGCGGGCGTTGCTGAAGGCCCGCGAAGGCGACGAAGTGCGGCTGGGCACGCCCGGCGGGCTGCGCACGCTGGAAATCTTGCGGGTCGAGTACCCGGCCGTGACGCCATCCTGAGGAGGCGGTGCCGCGGGGCGGGCCCGAGCACATCGGCCCTCCATGGCCGCGAGTTCTCCGGCCATGGGCCAGCCGACCGTTCGGGCAAAAAAAAGCACCGCGTCGCGGTGCTTCTTCTTTGCGGGATACGGCGCGGAGCCGAACCAGGCTGCCGATCAGCCGGGCACCTTCTTCAGCATTTCCAGGCCGACCTTGCCGTCGGCGATCTCGCGCAGCGCCGTCACGGCCGGCTTGTTGCGGCTTTCGATCTTCGCGGCGTGGCCCTGGCTCAGCATGCGCGCGCGGTACGTGGCGGCCAGCACCAGCTGAAAGCGGTTGGGGATCTTCTCAAGGCAGTCTTCGACGGTGATGCGGGCCATGATGGTTCTCTGGAAAAAGGATCAGGAAATGTTGAGCGACTCGAAAGTGTCGGCGCGGGTACGCCGCTGGGCCGCGAACTTCAGGCGCTGAGCATGGACGATGGTTTTCAGGTCGAAAAGCGCCCGCTCAAATAACTCGTTGATTATAACGAAGTCGAATTTGCAGGCCTGGGCCATCTCGCCAGCGGCATTCTGCAGCCGCATCTCGATGACGTCGGGCGCATCCTCGCCGCGCCGTTCCAGGCGCGAACGCAACTCTTCCCAGCTGGGCGGCAGGATGAAGATCAGCACCGCGTTGGCGAACGCTTCCTTGATGAGGATGGCACCCTGGAAGTCGATCTCCAGCACCACGTCGGCCCCCTCGGCGACGCGCTCTTCGATGGCCTTGCGCGACGTGCCGTAGCGCCGGCCGTGCACATGCGCCCATTCGACGAAGCCGTTGGACGCGACCATCGCGTCGAATTCCTGGTCGGACGTGAAGAAGTACTCGCGCCCGTGCTTTTCCTGGCCCCGGGGGGCTCGTGTGGTGTGCGACACAGAGGGCTGCACGTGCGAATCGAGCTCCAAAAGGGCCTTGACCAGGCTCGACTTGCCGGCGCCGCTGGGCGCTGCCACTACAAAGAGATTTCCGGGATAGTCCATACGGAGTCTGCGCTAGCTGCTATCAAAATTGAATTATCACTCGATGTTCTGCACCTGCTCGCGCATCTGCTCGATCAGCACTTTCATGTCCACGCTGATGCGGGTGAGATCCAGCGCTGCGGACTTCGAGCCCAGCGTGTTGGCCTCGCGGTGCAGCTCCTGGATCAGGAAATCCAGGCGCTTGCCGATCTCGCCGCCCTTTTTCAGCAGGCGCTCGATTTCATCGAGATGCGATTGCAGCCGTGTGACCTCTTCGGCCACGTCGATGCGGATGGCGAAGGCCGTGGCCTCGGTAAGGGCGCGGTCGCGGGCGGCGTCGGCGTTGACGGTGCCTTCGCCCGCGCTGAGTGCCTCGTTCCAGCGCTCCAGAAAGCGCTGGCGGTGCTGCTCCACCAGTTGCGGCACCAGCGGCACGGCCTGTTCGGACAGGGCGCGCAACTGGCCCAGGCGGTCCTGCAGCATGGCGACCAAGCGCTTGCCTTCGCGTTCGCGGGCGGCGAGCAGATCTTTCAGGGCCTTTTCGGCCAGTGCCGGCACGGCCTCGCTCCAGTCTTCGGCCGGGCCGGAGATGTTGCCGCACAGACGCAGCGCGTCGGCCACGCTGAGCGGCGCCGCCTGGGGCAGCCAGGCCTTGACGGCGTCCTGCAGGCTGTTCAGGCGCTGCAGCAGGCGGGGGGCGGGGTCGGGCAGGGCGCCGGTGTCGGCGTTCTCGATGAAGGCGCGCACCTCGACCTTGCCCCGCTTGAGCTTGGCGGTGAGCAGCGCACGCAACGCCGGCTCCTGGGAGCGCAACTCGTCGGACAGGCGGAACGACAGATCCAGAAAGCGGCTGTTGACCGAGCGGATTTCCAGCCCCAGCCGGCGCGCCGGCGCCTCGGGCTCGGTGTCCGCCGCAGAGGCGCCGTGCTGGGCGCTGGCGTATCCGGTCATGCTGTAAACTGCCATGGGACTTTCGGTGGTTGCTTGCAAAACAGGCGATTATCCCGGTTCCGATTCGTGCCCGAGTCTTCTTCGCAGAATATGTCCAAGATCAAGCCGG
This sequence comes from Acidovorax sp. FG27, assembly GCF_040365715.1. Classification (NCBI taxonomy): domain Bacteria; kingdom Pseudomonadati; phylum Pseudomonadota; class Betaproteobacteria; order Burkholderiales; family Comamonadaceae; genus Acidovorax; species Acidovorax sp. FG27. The sequence continues at coordinate 22,189 of NZ_BAABVY010000013.1, read as the reverse complement.
CACCATTGCCTCCCGAAACCCTCATTGGCGGTTACCGCGTCATCCGGCGCGTGTCCGCAGGCGGCTTCGGCGTGGTGTACCTCGCCACCGGTCCGGACGGCCAGCAGGTCGCCATCAAGGAATACCTCCCCTCGTCACTGGCCACGCGCGAACCCGGCGAACTGCTGCCCAAGGTGCCGCCCGAGAAGCTGTCGCTCTACCGGCTGGGCCTCAAGAGCTTTTTCGAAGAAGGCCGGTCGCTCGCGCAGATCTCGCACGCCTCGGTGGTGAGCGTGCTGAACTTCTTCCGCGAGAACGAAACCGTCTACATGGTGATGAACTACCTGGAGGGCGCGACCCTGCAGGACTTCATCATCACCGCGCGCGACCTGAAGACCCAGAAAGTTTTCCGGGAATCCACCATCCGCTCGCTCTTCGACGAAGTGCTGCGCGGCCTGCGCATCGTGCACCAGCACAAGATGCTGCACCTGGACATCAAGCCCGCCAACATCTTCATCACCGACGACAACAAGGCCGTGCTGATCGACTTCGGCGCGGCGCGCGAAGTGCTGTCCAAGGAAGGCAATTTCATCCGTCCCATGTACACCCCCGGCTTCGCCGCGCCCGAGATGTACCGGCGCGATGCGCAGATGGGCCCCTGGACCGACATCTACGCCATCGGCGCCTGCATCTATGCGTGCATGCAGGGCTTTCCGCCCAACGAGGCACCGCAGCGCATCGACAAGGACCGGCTGGCGCTGGCGCTCACCAAGCTGCGCGGGGTCTATTCCGACAACCTGATCGAGGTGGTGGAGTGGTGCATGGCGCTCGATCCGCTCTCGCGGCCGCAGTCCGTCTTCGCGCTGCAAAAGGAGCTGAGCCGCGAAGGCGAGCGCCGCTACACCAAGCTCACCATGGGCGAGAAGATGCGCCTGCAGCTCGACACCCTGGTGGCCGACACCAAGAAGAACGTCCAGAAGATGGGTGACGCGACCCGCTTCGGCGGAAAGCCGAAATGAAGTTCTCGGTGTTCCAGGTCAGCCGGCGCGGCGGCCGCGACAAGAACGAAGACCGGATGGGCTACTGCTACACGCGGGAGGCCGTGCTGTTCGTGCTGGCCGACGGCATGGGCGGCCATCCGGAAGGCGAAGTGGCCGCCCAGATCGCCATCCAGACCGTGTCCGCCTGGTTCCAGCGCGAAGCCAAGCCCGTCCTTGGCGACCTGCGGGAGTTCCTCTCCACCGCGCTGCTGGCGGCGCACCACCAGGTGCTGCGCTACGCCAGCGACCGCGGCATGCTCGACACGCCCCGCACCACGCTGGTGGCGGCCGTGGTGCAGGGCGGCAGGGCCTGCTGGGTGCACTGCGGCGACTCGCGCCTGTACCTGGTGCGCGGCGGCGAGGTGCTGGCCCGCACCCGCGACCACTCCTACCTGGAGCTGCGCAACGCAGCGCCTCCGGGGCCGGAGCCCGTCAACCGCAACGTGCTGTTCACCTGCCTGGGTTCTCCAGCCAAGCCCATCTACGACCTGGCCGGGCCGCTGGTGCTGGAGCAGGGCGACCGCCTGCTGCTGTGTTCCGATGGCCTCTGGGGCACGCTGGACGATGCCACCATCGCCCGCCAGATCGGCCGCCAGCCCGTTTCCGTCGCGGTGCCCGACCTGGTAGAGGACGCACTGCGCAAGGCCGGGGGCCTGAGCGACAACGTCACCGTGGTGGCGATGGAGTGGGAGATGCCGGACACCTTCGATTCCACCCAGGGCATCAGCACCGAGAGCATCAGCGACGGCGTGTTCGCCTCCACCATCCAGGGCGGGCCGCCGGAGGGCTTCGACGACGACCTGGACGACGAGGCCATCGAACGCTCCATCGCCGAGATCAACGAGGCCATACGCCGCTCCGCCGCGCGCAAGGCCTGATGATCGGTGCGGGCCGGCGCGGGCCCGGGCGGCCCTGGCCCCTCGCCGACTCGCCTGCCGCCGGGTTGCGCGCCCCAGGGCGCCTTCCGATTCCCTCCATCCGTCCACCCCGACATCGTTCCAATGACCACCTCCATGACCTCCCGCCCCGCCGGCCGCGCCGTCGATGCACTGCGCCCGGTGCGCATCACCCGCCACTACACCATGCACGCCGAAGGCTCGGTGCTGATCGAGTTCGGCAACACGAAGGTGCTGTGCACCGCCTCGGTCGAAGAGCGCGTGCCGCCGCACAAGCGCGGCAGCGGCGAAGGCTGGGTGACGGCCGAATACGGCATGCTGCCGCGCTCCACGCACACCCGCAGCGACCGCGAGGCCGCGCGCGGCAAGCAAAACGGCCGCACGCAGGAGATCCAGCGGCTGATCGGCCGCAGCCTGCGGGCGGTGTTCGACCTGAAGGCGCTGGGCGAGCGCACCCTGCAGCTGGACTGCGACGTGATCCAGGCCGACGGCGGCACGCGCACGGCGGCCATCACCGGCGCCTGGGTGGCCGCGCAGGACGCGGTGGCCACGCTGATCGCCAGCGGCAAGCTGGCCGCCTCGCCCATCACCGCGCCCCTGGCGGCGATCTCGGTCGGCATCGTGGGCGGCACGCCGGTGCTCGACCTGGAATACGTGGAGGACGTGGCCTGCGACACCGACATGAACGTCGTCATGACCGTGGCTCCGGACGGCGCCGCTCACTATGTGGAAGTGCAGGGCACGGCCGAGGGGGCTGCCTTCACGCGCCGCGAGATGGACCGGCTGCTGGCGCTGGCCGAGAAGGGCATCGGCGAGCTGGTGGCCCTGCAGCGGGATTCGCTATCAAAATAATAGCTACTGGCGCTTGATTATCAAGCGCGGGAGCCCGATTTGACCATGAAGATTGTTCTTGCATCCAACAACCCCGGCAAGCTGGCCGAACTGCAGGCCATGCTCGCGCCGCTGGGCGCCCGGCTGGTGCGCCAGGCCGACCTGGGCGTGGGCGAGGCCGAGGAGCCCTTTCACACCTTTGTCGAGAACGCCCTGGCCAAGGCGCGCTTTGCGGCGCAGCACACCGGCCTGCCCGCGCTGGCCGACGATGCCGGTTTGTGCGTCGACGCGTTCGGCGGCCTGCCGGGCGTGCAGACGGCGCACTACGCCACCCAGTTCGGCTACGAGAAGGGCGACGACACCAACGTGCAGGCCCTGCTCGAGCAGATGGCCGGCATCGACCAGCGACGCGCCGCCATGGTCAGCACGCTGGTGGCGGTGCGCAGCCCGCTCGACCCGGAGCCGCTCATCGCGGTCGGCCGCGTGGTCGGCGAGATCGCCCGCGAGCGCCGGGGCAGCAACGGGTTCGGGTTCGACCCCGTGATGTTCATTCCGGGATTCGGCGCCACCTTCGCTGAATTGCCCGTGGACGTGAAGAACGCCCACAGCCACCGCGGCCGCAGCGCGCAGCAGATGCTGGCGCTGATGCGCGAGCGCTGGTTCTGACGCGGGGCCCGGCACGTGTCCATTCCCATCATTGCGGCAGAAGGCCCGGCGGGCGAGGGCGAGTCGGCGGCGCTCAAGGACGTGCAGCACTACATGCGCGCGGGGCTGCTGCAGCTGTCCAGCCTGCCGCCGCTGTCGCTGTACGTGCACCTGCCCTGGTGCCTGAAGAAGTGCCCCTACTGCGATTTCAACTCGCACGAGGCGCGGGCCGGTGCCCAGGCGCTGCCTGAAGCGCAGTACATCGACGCGCTGATGGCCGACCTGGAGGCCGCGCTGCCCCTCATCTGGGGCCGCACGGTGCACAGCATCTTCATCGGCGGCGGCACGCCCAGCCTGTTCTCACCGCGATCCATCGACCGCCTGCTGGGCGACCTGCGCGCACGGCTGCGGCTGGAGGCCGATTGCGAGATCACGCTGGAGGCCAACCCCGGCACGTTCGAGAAGGACCGCTTCCGTGGCTACCGGGCCGCCGGCGTCACGCGCCTGTCCGTCGGCGTGCAGAGCTTCGACGACCGCTTCCTGCAGGCGCTGGGCCGCGTGCACGACCGCGCCCAGGCCCTGGCCGCGGTGGAGGAAGCGCACGATGCTTTCGACACCTTCAACCTCGACATCATGTACGCCCTGCCCGGGCAGACCATGGCCGATCTGGAGCAGGACCTGCGCACGGCGCTGTCGCTGTCGCCGCCGCACATCTCGATCTACCACCTGACCATCGAGCCCAACACCTACTTCGCCAAGTACCCGCCGGTGGTGCCGGAGGACGACACGGCCTACGCCATGCTCGACCGCATCACCGAGATGACGGGCGCGGCGGGCCTGCAGCGCTACGAGGTGTCGGCGTATGCGCGCAACGGCCACGCATCGGCGCACAACACCAACTACTGGCAGTTCGGCGACTACCTGGGCATCGGTGCCGGGGCGCACAGCAAGCTCAGCTTCGCCCACCGCATCGTGCGGCAGGTGCGGCTGCGCGACCCGCGCCGCTACATGGAGGGCGCGCTGGCCGGCCGGGCCATCGCGCAGGATGCGGACGTGCGGCGCGCCGACCTGCCGTTCGAATACATGCTGAATGCGCTGCGCCTGCGCGAGGGCTTCGCGCTGCAGCAGTTCATGGAGCGCACCGGGCTGCCCCTGACCGCCATCGCCCCCGGGCTGGCGGAGGCCGAGCGCAAGGGTCTCGTCACGCAGGAGGCCGGCCACGTGCGGCCGACCGAGCGCGGCTTCGACTTTCTGAGCGACCTGCAGGAGCTGTTCCTCGCCGACTGATCTGGGGAAGCCCTGCACGAATCGAGCGGAAAGTGGGCGCTGCGGATCGGGAGGGGCTGCAAGGCGCGAACCGCAGCCATGGCGGGGCTATGGCGAGGATCTGCAACGATGCAGACTGCCCGAATCCGCAAATGCACACCGCGCGGTGATTCGTGCAGAGGTTCCCCAGGCCGGCGCCCCGGTGCGCCGGCATCCGGCGCGTCAGCCGCAACGCACGGCGACGATGCGGTCGGCCGCATCCACTTCGAGGTTCAGCCGCTGCGTGCTGTATTCCTTGGTGATCATCTGGCCCGGGCGCAGCACCCGCGCCATGTTGGCGCCCGACTTCACGCGCGCCGCTTCCACCACCTGGGCCGTGCTGCTCTGGCCGACGAACGACTGGGCCGGCTGCGCGTCGCACAGGCCGCCGACCGGCGCGGTGGACGCGCCCGCCACCGCGGCGGTGCCCGACTTGCCGAACGGCCCGGTGGTGCAACCGGCCATCAGCGCGAGCGTGGCGAGCGTGGCGAGGGGAAAGGCCGTCTTGGAAAGGCGCATGGATCGAGGCTCCTTGGTCATTGCAGAAGAAAAGGGAAGGGGGGAAGGAGGCGACCTTAGCGCAGAGCCCGGTCGCTCCAGTCACCAGTGGTAACCAGGCCGCCCCGGTCGCCGCGCGACGCGGGCGCGTGGCATCCGCGGCGACGCTTCGGCTCAGCGCTGGGCGGGCGCGGCGTCCAGACCCAGCAGCTGCACCTGCGCCATGGCCGCATTCGCGTCGGTGGCGGAGGTGAACGGGCCGGCGCGAACGCGGGTGAGCAGGCGCCCGCTGCTGGACCGCACCTGCGCGGTCGATGCCGGCAGGCCGGCTTCGCGCAGGCGGGCATGCGCCCGGCGGGCGTTGTCCGGGTCGCCGAACAGGCCGGCGTTGATGTAGAGCTGGCGGCGTGCCGGCTCGGCCGATGCGGCCGATGCGGCCGATGCGGCCGGGGCGCTGGCGCGTGGGCGTGGGGTGCTGGCCGCCGCCGCGCCGGCCGAAGGGGCTGGCCGCGCGGTGCGGGCCGCGGGCCTGTCGCTCGGCGCCGGGGGCCGGGCCGCGTCGGCGGCGCTGGCCGGTGCCCGGCTCTCGGGTGCGGCAGAGGGCGCGGCTGCCGGCTTTTGGGGCGGAGTCTGCGCGGTGGATGAGACCGTGACGGGTGCGGTGACGGGTGCGGTGACGGGTGCCGAAGCCGCCGAGCCGACGGCCGCGTTCGTTGCGGAGACGGCGGTGGAGGCCGCAGGCACCAGCGCCGGCGCCGGGCCTGCCGCCTGGTCCGCAGCGGCTGGCGCGGCGGGCCCGGTGCCGCTGGCGGCCGCTGGAGCCGCCGTGTCCGTCGCCAGCGCGCCGGCCGCCATCGGAGCGTTCTGCGGCGCCACGGGGCCGGTGGCCGGGCCGGGGCCATCGGCGGGCCGGAAGCTGTTGGGGAACGCGATCCACAGCAGCAACGCCAGGGCCGCCAATACCGCGTGGGCGGCGACCACCCAGGCCAGCCGCTTGCGCGTGGGCGCCTGGCGTGCCAGCCAGCCCACCGCTTGCGGCAGGTTGGCCGATGCCGACAGCGCCTTGTGGATCTTCTTGCGCACCTCCGCATGCATGGCCGCGTCGCCATAGAGGCCCGGCACCACGCAGGCCGCGCACCAGAAAGCCAGCGCCACGCCCGCCAGTACCGGCAGTGGCACGCCCAGCCACTGGTATCCCACAGCGAAGAGCAGCAGCGCCGCGCCTTCGACCGCCGCCAGATACACCAGCGCCGGCCCCCAGAGCTGCCGGAACACCATCCACCCCAGCGTGAAGAACGCGGCGGCGGCGTTCCAGCTCGGCAGGGTGCGGCCGGTGTCGTCCTGGCGCTGGAAGAAGGCCAGATAACGCTCGGTGTGCTGCGAGCCGAGTGCGGCGCGGTACAGCGCCGGCATGGCGGTGTTTTCGGCAGGGCGCGGCGCCAGCACGGCGGTGGCGGCCTGGGCCGCATAGGCGGTGTGGGCTTGCATGGCCGGAATTCTGGCATGCAGCCAGCGGCTGCGGGGGTGTGGTTCTACCGAATCCGCCGCGTGCGCGGCGAGCGGGGCACCACCGGCCACGACCCCTTCACTGCAGCGCTGCGGGGCGCTGTGCCCGTCGCCGCGATCGCAGCAGCGCGAGGCATTCCACCAGGCCGGCGCCCACGCCCAGCACGATGGACGCGGCAGCCGCGCATCGGCGTTGCAACGAGGGTCTGCGGCGCGGGGCGGGTGGGTTCATGCGCCAGCAGCTTGCGGGCTTTTCATGTCAGTTTGACGACGCGCCGCAGAAGCCCCGCGGCGGCGGCGGGCAAGGCGCGCGGCAGAGCCGCCCGCCGCTATTCTGAAGCGCCCGCGCCCTCCTTCCGTCCTTCCTCCCTCCTCGTCGCAGCGGCCTTCAGCGGCCTTTGGTGCCGGCCCCACCCTCTCCTTCCCACCTTCGTGACCGCACCGCTGCTGCCAGAACTGACCGCGCTTGAACGCATCATCGAGCAGGGCGCAGCGCATCTGCAGGTGCGCACCTTGTGCACGATCGAGGCGCCGCCCGGGCCGGACCTGCCGCTGCATGCCATCTGCATGGGGAGCTCGGCACCCGATGCGCCCGCGGTGGGCTTCTTCGGTGGCGTGCACGGGCTGGAGCGCATCGGCGCGCAAGTGGTGATCGCCTACCTGCAGAACGTGGTGAACCGGCTGCGCTGGGACGGCCTGCTGCACCGCCAGCTCGCCGACGTGCGTCTGGTGTTCATGCCGCTCGTCAACCCGGGTGGCATGCGCCTGGCCACCCGCGCCAACCCCCGTGGCGTGGACCTGATGCGCAATGCGCCGATCGCAGCGGATGACCGCGTGCCCTACCTGATCGGCGGCCAGCGCATCAGTGCGCGGCTGCCGTGGTTTCGGGGCGCACCGGATGCACCGATGGAGGCCGAGAGCCAGGCGCTGTGCGAGCTGGTGGAGTCCGAGCTGCTGTCGCGCCAGTTCAGCCTGGCGCTGGACTGCCACTCGGGCTTCGGGCTGGCCGACCGGCTGTGGTTTCCATTCGCCCACACGCGCGAGCCCATCCGCCACCTGGCGGAGCTGCATGCGCTGCAGGAGATCTTCATGCAGGCCTACAGCAACCACCGCTACCTGATCGAGCCGCAGAGCGTGCACTACCTCGCGCACGGCGACCTCTGGGACCACCTCTACATCCGCGCTTGCGAAGAGCCCGGCCGGATCTTCCTGCCGCTGACGCTGGAGATGGGCTCCTGGCTCTGGATCAAGAAGAACCCGCTGCAGTTGTTCACCCGCTCGGGCATGTTCAACCCGCTGATCGACCACCGCCAGCAGCGCGTGCTGCGCCAGCACCTGGCGTTGCTCGACTTCCTGCCGCGCGCGGCCTGCAGCTATCGCGACTGGCTGCCGGGGGCCGCCGCCCAGGAGCTGCGGCGCGCGGCGGCGCTGGCGGCGTGGTACTGATGCCATGCGCCGGCAGATCATGACAGCGCGTGGCTCGCCCCGGGAGGCACCGGCATGACGACATGGATTCTGCTGCGCGGCCTGACGCGCGAGGCCGGACACTGGGGGCGCTTCATCCTCGACTTCGGCGCGGCGATGGGTGCCGACGCCGTGGTGGTGGCCGTCGACCTGCCAGGCAACGGATCGCTCCACGGGCAGCCCAGCCCGTGGCGGGTGCAGGACCTGCTCGGCGCGTGCAGAAGCCAGCTTCGGCAGGCCGGGCATCGCCCCCCGTTCCATGTGCTGGCCATGTCGCTCGGCGCCATGGTCGCAGTCGAATGGATGCAGCAGTGTCCGGACGAGGTCGCGGCGTGCGTGCTCATCAACACCAGCCTGCGGGGCTTCAGCCCGTTCTACCGCCGATTGCGCTGGCGCAACTACGGCAGGCTGCTGGCGCTGGCCCGGGTGTGGCACCAGCCCCTGCGCGCCGAGGCGCTGATCCACCGCCTGACCAGCTCGCAGCCGGAGGGCCGGGTAGCCGCCGTGCGGGACTGGGCCGCCCTTCGCACGCAGCGGCCGGTGTCGCGCCCCAACGCCCTGCGCCAGCTGGCGGCGGCGGCGCTGTACCGGCCGGCCATCGCGCCGCCTAGCATGCCGGTGCTGCTGCTCGCGAGCCGGGGCGACGGGCTGGTGCACTGCGGCTGCTCCGCCGCCATCGCCGGGGCCTGGGGCTGCGCCCTGGTGCTGCATCCGGCGTCGGGGCACGATCTGCCGCTGGATGATCCGCCGTGGGTGATCGCGTCCGTCCAGGCATGGCAGCAGGAGCTGAAGCGTCCGGCGGACCACTGACACTCGCCGCACGTACCGTTCTCGCTGTGGTGGCACCGCCACAATGATGGTCGTGCAGCGGGACGTGCGCGAGGGGCGAGCAACCACTTCGCCCGAGGCGAAAACCCCCGGGCCCACTGCAATGCCTTCCCGTCCATTGGGGAAAGCAGGGGCTGCGCGGTGAATCAACGGCACGCCGGTTGAACTACCCTGGCGCGCAACAGCATCCTGCTTCGGCACGACCATGAACCACCCAGTCACCCCCTCCTTTATCGATTCCCACCCGTTCCGCGCTGCCGCGCCCAACCGCAGGCGCCAGCTGCTGATCGCCGGCGGAGCGGCGGGCCTTGGCGGGCTGCTGCCGGGCCTCGCCTCGGCAGATACCGCCTGGCCGGCCAAGTCGATCCGCTTCGTCGTGCCTTTCGCGCCCGGCGGCAGCTCGGAGATCGTCGCGCGCTCCACGGCGGTGGAGCTGTCCAAGACGCTGGGTCAGAGCGTCTACGTCGACAACAAGCCTGGCGCGGCCGGCAACATCGCCATGTCGGAGGTCGCCCGCGCCGAGGACCTGCACACGCTCATCCTAGGCCACATCGGCACGCTGGCCGTCAACCCCTACATCTTCGACAAGCTGCCCTGGGCGCTGAAAGACTTCAAGCCCGTCAGCCTGCTGGCCAAGGTGCCCAGCCTCTACGTCGTCAATGCGGACCTTCCCGTCAAGAACCTGAAGGAGCTGATCGCCCATGCTAAGCGCAACCCGGGCAAGCTCAGCTACGGCTCGGCCGGCAACGGCAGCGCCGGGCATCTGGCCTTCGAGTATTTCAAGATGGCGGCGGAAGTGTTCATGCTGCACGTCCCCTACAAGGGCACTGGCCCCATGCTGACCGACCTGCTGGCCGGACGTGTGGATGCCTCGGCCATCGGAGCGGCCGCCATCATTCCGTTCATCAAGTCGGGCAAGGTGCGCTGCGTGGCCACGGGCTCGGCCCAGCGCCTGCCGCAATTGCCCGACGTGCCCACAGTGGCTGAGCAGGGCTTCCCGGGCTTCGAGATGACGCAGTGGTACGGCATGCTGGCGCCGGCCAATATGCCGCAGGCGAACATCGACAAGCTGGCCGCCGAAACGATGAAGGCGGTCAAGGCGCCGGAGTCGCAGCGCCGCCTGACCGGCGATGCGGCCGAGGCCATCGGCGGCACGCCCCAGCAGTTCGCCCAGTTCATCGCCGCGGAGCAGGCGCGTTGGCAAAAAGTGATCGCAAGGGCGCAGATCAAGCCGGATTGACGGGAAGGGGTGGCCGAGCGGGGCCGCCAACGCTTGCCAGCGTGGCCGCACCACATCCTGGACGACGGGCGCAAGAAAAGCTGCGTAAGTCGGGGCTCGTCATCCCGACCGATGGAAAAGATGCCCCTGTTGCGCGGGGCATTGCTGCAGAACAGACCGGTGGCTATTCGCACGAAACGGTCAGGGGGTGGATGCACCGGCACGGCCTGACATGACAGGCGGCAGCCGGTGGCGACACGGAACGGCCCTGCGGTGTACGACTCCATCGACTTCCGTTCGTCGATGGATGGACGGGTCCAACAAAAAAGCGCCCCGGAGGGCGCATTTTTCTACTGGTGCGGTGGCGGAGACGGTGAGATTCGAACTCACGGACGGTTGCCCGTCGGCAGTTTTCAAGACTGCTGGTTTAAACCGCTCACCCACGTCTCCGGAAAAGCAGGAGCCGCATTCTAGCCGCGTGCCCGGGTGCTCCCGCCCGAGGCGGTTCACTGCGGACGCAGCAGGCCTTTCTTCTCCAGGAAGCCGACTACCTCGTCCAGCCCCTGCAGTGTCTTCAGATTGGTCATGACGAAGGGCTTGCTGCCGCGCATGCGGCGGGTGTCGGCTTCCATCACTTCCAGGTTGGCGCCGACGTGGGGCGCCAGGTCGGTCTTGTTGATGACAAAGAGGTCGCTCTTGGTGATGCCGGGGCCGCCCTTGCGGGGGATCTTCTCGCCGGCGGCGACATCGATCACGTAGATGGTGAGGTCGCTCAGTTCCGGGCTGAAGGTGGCGGCCAGGTTGTCGCCGCCGCTTTCGACGAAGACGATGTCCGCGTTCGGGAACTGCACCAGCATGCGGTCGATGGCTTCCAGGTTGATGGAGCAGTCCTCGCGGATGGCGGTGTGGGGGCAGCCGCCGGTTTCCACGCCCATGATGCGCTCGGCCGGGAGCGCGCCGCTCACGGTGAGCAGGCGCTGGTCTTCCTTGGTGTAGATGTCGTTGGTGATGGCGACCAGGTCGTACTGGTCGCGCATGGCCTTGCACAGCATTTCCAGGATGGTGGTCTTGCCGGAGCCGACGGGCCCGCCGATGCCCACGCGCAGCGGGGGCAGGGGCTTGGTGCGGTTCGGAATGTGGTGCAGGGCGGAGGTGGTGGCAGGTATGTTCATGCGACAAGCTCGAAAGGTCAGGAGCGGAAGAGGCGGGAATACTGGGTTTCATGCTGCGCCGACAGGATGGCGAGCATGGGCGAGAAGGCCTGGCGGTCGGCGTCGCCGGTGCGCAGCGCCTGCGCCACGGCCTCGGGCATGGCGGCGGCCAGCCGGGCCAGGATACGCTGGCCCGCGCTTTGGCCGAGCGGCACGGCCTTGATGGCGGCCTGCACCATGTTTTCGGCCCAGCCGAAGGTGTAGGCCAGCAGCACGTCGCGGGGACTGGCCTGCAGGGCGCTGGCCGCCAGCGCAAAGGCGATGGGGTAGGTGGGCGGCAGGGCGGCCAGCACCGCCACGTCGTGCAGCCGGGCCGCGTCCTGCGCGTGCTGGTTGCGCAGCCAGTCTGCGAACGACCGTCCCATCTGTTCGGTCTGCAGGCGCATTTCGCTGGTTTCGCGCGTGTGCAGCACCCAGTCGTTCAGGGCGCGAACACGCGCGTGGTCCGCGCAGCGCCACGCCGCCACCGCCTGCTGCAGCACCGCCATGTCGCCGCGTGCCTGGGTCAGCTGCAACTGGGCGACCAGCCAGTCCGATGCTGCGGATTCGGTAGCGACACCTGCCCGCTCCACGGCCACTTCCAGCCCTTCCGAGTACGAAAAACCGCCTACCGGCAGGGCGGGCGAGGCCAGCCAGATCAGCTGCAGCAGGCTGGCGGGCGGCAGGGGAGGTTCGGAATCGCCAGGAGGCACGGACAGGTCAGTGATGGTGGTGATGGCTGTGGTCATGCCCGCAGTCGGCGTGCTCATGGCTGACGTGGCCTGGCGCGTGGCTGTGCTGGGCCTCATGCGCGTGTGCTTCGCCATGGCCATGGCCATGGCCGTGATCGTGGCCATGATGATGGTGCCCGCCGCCCGCATAGGCCCCGCCTTCCGGCTCGAAGGGCGCCTGCGTTTCCACCACCGTGAGGTGCATGGCACGCAGCATGTCGGCCAGCACGTGGTCGGGCTCGATCTGCAGATGGCCGGGCGTGAGTTCGATGGGCACATGCCGGTTGCCCAGGTGATAGGCGGCGCGCGTCAGGTCGAACGGCGTGCCGTGCTGGCTGCAGTGGGTGATGCGCAGCACCGCCTGGGGCGCGGCGGCCACGCGCACCAGCGACCCGTCCTCCGCCACCAGCACGTCGCCACCGCGCACCACGGTGCCGCGTGGCAGGAACACGCCCAATTCGCGCCCGGCGGAGTCGGTGGCGGCGAAGCGGCTTTTCTGGCGCGTGTCCCAGTCCAGTTCCAGGGTGGCTGCGCGCTTGAGCAGGACAGGGGCCAGGCCCTGTCCCTGGGGAATGCATTTGCTGATGTGAAGCATGGGTGGCGGTGAAGCGAAAGAGGGTGGATAATAACGTTCGTTATAACTTGATTCGACGCGAGGTGTCCGCCATGTCCGCACTCAAACTCACCCAGATCGGCAATTCCGTGGGCGTGATCCTGCCCAAGGAGGTGCTGGCGCGGCTCAAGGTGGAGAAGGGCGATTCGCTGTTCGTGACCGAAGTGGAAGACGGCATCACCCTGCGTCCGTATGACCCGGAGTTCAGCGAGCAAATGGCCGCTGCCCGCGACATCATGAAGCGCCGGCGCAACGTGCTGCGCGAGCTGGCCAAGTGAGCGCCGTCAACGACACCTGGGTGTGGCTCGCTCCGGCCGTCATCGTGGCCGTGCACGAAGAGCAGTTGGGCGAGCACGGCGGCGGCACGGGCACGCGCGACGAGGGGCTGCTGGAGTCCGCCCTCGCACGCCCTCGGCAACTGGCCCACTATGGCGACCCCGACGCTGCGGCGTTGGCGGCCAGCTACGGCTATGGTCTGGCCCGCAATCACCCGTTCGTGGACGGCAACAAGCGGACGGCTTTCGTGGCGGTCGAGCTGTTCCTGGCGCTGAATGGCTGGACGCTGGATGCGAACGACGCGGACTGTGTGCTGACCATGCTCTCCGTCGCCTCCGGCGCCCTCGAAGAGCCTGCCTTCGCCGACTGGATCCGTGCGCACGCGCAGCCGCGCGGCTGACGACAGGCCGTGGGCCATGGCGTTGCGCCGGCGTCAGAACAGGAAATAGCGCTGCGCCATCGGCAGCACCGCGGCCGGCTCGCAGGTCAGCAGCTGCCCGTCGGCGCGCACGGTGTAGGTCTGGGCGTCCACTTCCATGCGCGGCGTGTAGCCGTTGTGCACCATGTGCTGCTTGCGCACGCCGCGAATGTTCTTCACGGCGGCCAGCGGCTTGGCCAGGCCGAAGCGCTCGCCGATGCCGTTCGCCAGGCCCGCCTGCGACACGAAGGTGAGCGACGTGCGCGCCAGGGCGCCGCCGAAGGCACCGAACATGGGCCGGTAGTGCACCGGTTGCGGCGTGGGGATGGAGGCGTTCGGGTCGCCCATGGCCGCCATGGCGATGAAGCCGCCCTTGAGGATCATGGCCGGCTTGACGCCGAAGAAGGCGGGCTTCCACAGCACGATGTCGGCCCACTTGCCCACCTCGATGCTGCCCACCTCGTGGCTCACGCCGTGGGCGATGGCCGGGTTGATGGTGTACTTGGCCACGTAGCGCTTGATGCGGGTGTTGTCGTTGCGCTCGCCGTCGCCGGGCAGCGCGCCGCGCTGGGCCTTCATCTTGTGCGCCGTCTGCCAGGTGCGCAGGATGACCTCGCCCACCCGGCCCATGGCCTGGCTGTCGCTGCTCATCATGCTGATGGCGCCCAGGTCGTGCAGCACGTCCTCGGCGGCGATGGTCTCGCGGCGGATGCGGCTTTCGGCGAAGGCCAGGTCCTCGGCGATGGAGGCATCGAGGTGGTGGCACACCATGAGCATGTCCACATGCTCGTCCAGCGTGTTGACCGTGTAGGGCATGGTGGGGTTGGTGGACGAGGGCAGGAAGTTGTCCTCGCCCACCACGCGCAGGATGTCGGGCGCATGGCCGCCGCCCGCGCCCTCGGTATGGAAGGCGCAGATGCCGCGCCCGCCCACGGCGGCGATGGTGTTCTCGACGAAGCCGCTTTCGTTGAGCGTGTCGGAATGGATGGCGACCTGCGTGTCGGTCTCGTCCGCCACGTCCAGGCAGTTGCTGATGGCGGCGGGCGTGCTGCCCCAGTCCTCGTGCAGCTTCAGGCCGATCACGCCCGCGTCGATCTGCTCGCGCAGCGCCTGCGGCTGGCTGGCGTTGCCCTTGCCCAGAAAGCCGATGTTCATCGGGAAGGCATCGGCCGCCTGCAGCATGCGCTCGATGTTCCAGGGGCCCGAGGTGCAGGTGGTGGCCAGCGTGCCGGTGGCGGGGCCCGTGCCGCCGCCCAGCATGGTGGTGATGCCCGAGGCGAGCGCCTCTTCGATCTGCTGCGGGCAGATGAAGTGGATGTGGCTGTCGATGCCGCCGGCGGTGACGATGTTGCCCTCGCAGCTGATGATCTCGGTGCCCGGGCCGATGACGATGTCCACGCCGGGCTGCGTGTCCGGGTTGCCGGCCTTGCCGATCGCGGCGATGCGGCCGTCCTTCAGCCCGATGTCGGCCTTGACGATGCCCCAGTGGTCGATGATGAGCGCGTTGGTCAGCACCGTGTCCATGGCACCCTCGCTGCGGGTGCGCTGGCTCTGCGCCATGCCGTCGCGGATGGTCTTGCCGCCGCCGAACTTCACCTCTTCGCCATAGCCGCCGGCGCGCAGGGTGTAGTCCTGCTCCACCTCGGCGATGAGGCCCGTGTCGGCCAGGCGCACGCGGTCGCCGGTGGTGGGGCCGAACATCTCGGCATAAGCGCGTTTGGAAAGGGTGGCCATGGTGTGTCGTGCGTTGTTCGGTTCAACGGGGAAGCGCCAGCGAGGCGAACAGCCCCGTCATGCGGATGCGTCCAGCGGGCCTTGGGTCAGCCCGCGGAAGCCATGCACCACGCGGCTGCCGGCGTAGTCCACCAGTTCGACGGTGCGCTGCTGGCCGGGCTCGAAGCGCACGGCCAGGCCGCTGCCGATGTTCAGGCGCATGCCGTGGGCGGCGGCGCGGTCGAATTCCAGCGCCGCGTTCGTTTCGGCGAAGTGGTAGTGCGAGCCGACCTGGATGGGCCGGTCGGAGGTGTTGCGAACCACCAGGCCGAGCGTGCGCCGGCCGGGGTTGAGGGCGTGCTCGCCCTCGTCGACGAGGAGTTCACCAGGGATCATGGGGATGCCGATCGGTGCGGTGGATTGGCGGCCAAGCGCGTTCAGGCCAGCCGGGCCAGCATCGCGACGCCCAGCAGCGCCGTGCCCGCGCCGCCCGCCACGGCCAGCCAGCGGTGGCGTGCCATGACCATGCGGCCCAGTGCCATGCCGGCCAGGTGCAGCAGGGCGGTGGCGGCCACCATGCCGGCCAGGGCGAGCCACTGGCTGCCGCCCGCGAGCTCTGCGCCATGGGCGGCGCCGTGGAAGAACGCGAAGACGCCCGCCACGCCGGCGGCCACCGCCAGCGGCAGGTGCCGGCGCCAGGCCACCAGCAGGCCCAGCACCAGCAGCGAGGCCGCGATCATGGGCTCCACCGCCGGCACCGCCACGCCGGCAAAGCCCGCGGCCGCGCCTGCCGTCAGCAGGGCGACGAAGGCGGCCGGCGCCAGCCACACCGGGCGCACGGCCAGGGCGCTCCACACGCCCACGGCCAGCATGGCGGCCAGGTGGTCCAGCCCTGTGAAGGGGTGGGTGAACCCGTCAAGGAAGCCCGCGCCCGCGTGCAGCGCGTCCTCGGCGCCGTGGCCGGGGTGCGCCAGTGCCAATGCGGGCAGTAGGCCGAGGGCCGCGAGGGCGATGAATCGTTGTGCTTCGGTTTTCATAGCATTAGGCCCAATGGGTATGAGCGCTGGAGGGGGATTTGACTTGGAATTTAGCCGTCAGACGATCGGCTGGTGCACGGTGACGAGCTTGGTGCCGTCGGGGAAGGTGGCTTCGACCTGGATGTCGGGAATCATCTCGGGCACGCCTTCCATCACGTCGGCCCGGGTCAGCACCGCGCGGCCCTCGCTCATCAGCTGCGCCACGGTCTTGCCGTCGCGGGCGCCCTCCATCACGGCGGCGCTGATGAGCGCCATGGCTTCGGGGTAGTTCAGCTTCAGGCCCCGCGCCCGGCGCCGCTCGGCCAGCAGCGCGGCGGTGAAGATCAGGAGCTTGTCTTTTTCGCGGGGGGTCAGTTCCATGGCGCGGCTGCGAGGCGGGTAAGGGGATGAACGAGCGGACGCGGGCCGTGGAGGCTGCGCGCACTCGACCAGGGCAAGGCGAGGGCAGATCGTAGTCAGCAATCGCCGTGCCTGTCCATACGCCACGGCACTCGCGCCCGCGCTCGCGCTCGCGCTCGCGGCAGCACGCCACCCGCCGATGCGCGCCTTCACCCCCCGCCGTGGCATGGAACCTGCACCCCGCCCCCCGCCGCCATGCCCGCCACCGCCCCGACCCCGTCCGCGCCCGCCCACTTGCCTGCTGCCCCGCCGCCGCTGGACGCCGTGCCCCAGCAGGTGGTCAAGGTGCGCCGCGACTACAACAGCTGGGTCGCCACCGAGACGATGGAGGACTACGCCCTGCGCTTCACGCCGCAGCGCTTCCGTCGCTGGTCCGAGTGGCGGGTCGCGCACACCGCGTTCGGCGCCGCCTCGTTCCTGGTGCTGGAGGCGGTCGGCGCCACGCTGCTGGTGCAGTACGGCTGGGCCAACGCCTTCTGGGCCATCCTGGCGACGGGGCTCATCATCTTCCTGGCCGGCTGGCCGATCAGCGTCTATGCCGCCCGGCACGGCGTGGACATGGACCTGCTCACCCGCGGTGCGGGCTTCGGCTACATCGGCTCCACCATCACCTCGCTGATCTACGCGACCTTCACCTTCATCTTCTTCGCGCTCGAGGCCGCCGTGATGGCCTATGCGCTGGAGCTGGCGCTCGACATCCCGCCGCGCTGGGGCTACCTCATCTGCGCGCTGGTTGTCATTCCGCTCGTCACGCACGGCGTGTCGGTCATCAGCCGGCTGCAGCTGTGGACGCAGCCGCTGTGGCTGGTGATGCTGGTGGTGCCTTTCGTGTTCGTGTGGGCGCGCGAACCTGGTGCGTTCTCGGGTGTCGTGCACTATGGTGGTGAATCCGGTGCCGGTGCGGGCTTCAGCCTGCCCCTGTTTGGTGCTGCACTCACCGTCGGCATCGCGCTCATCACCCAGATGGGGGAGCAGGCCGACTACCTGCGCTTCATGCCGGCGCAGGTGCCGGGCCGGCGTGCCCGCTGGTGGCTGGGCGTGCTGGCCGGCGGGCCGGGCTGGGTGGTGCTGGGCGTGGGCAAGATGCTCGGCGGGGCGCTGCTGGCCTACCTCGCCATCACGCACATGGTGCCGGTGGAGCGGGCGGTGGACCCCAACCAGATGTACCTGGCGGCCTATGAGTACGTGTTCCCGCACTACGGCTGGGCGGTGGCGGCCACGGCGCTCTTCGTGGTGGTGTCGCAGATCAAGATCAACGTCACCAACGCCTACGCCGGCTCGCTCGCCTGGAGCAACTTCTTCTCGCGCCTGACGCACAGCCACCCGGGCCGCGTGGTGTGGGTGGTGTTCAACACGCTCATCGCCTTCATGCTGATGGAGATGAACGTGTTCACCGCGCTCGGGCAGGTGCTGGGGCTCTACTCCAACATCGCCATCGCCTGGATGATGGCGGTGGTGGCCGACCTGGTGGTCAACAAGCCGCTGGGCCTGTCGCCCCGGGGCATCGAATTCAAGCGCGCGCACCTCTACGACGTGAACCCGGTGGGCGTGGGCGCCATGGCGCTGGCCTCGGCCCTGTCGATCAGCGCCCACCTGGGGCTGTTCGGGCCGCTGGCGCAGGCGTTTTCCGCCGTCATCGCCATGGTGACGGCCTTCGCCGCCGCGCCGCTCATCGCCTGGGCCACGCGCGGGCGCTACTACCTGGCGCGGCCCGCCCAGCCCGCGCCACCCGCCGGCCGGGCCACGGCGCTGCAGCGCTGCGTGGTGTGTGAGCGCGAGTACGAGGCGCCCGACATGGCCCAGTGCCCCGCCTACCAGGGCGCCATCTGCTCGCTGTGCTGCACGCTCGATGCGCGCTGCGGCGACATGTGCAAGCCGCACGCGCACCTGGCCGTGCAATGGAGCGCTGCGCTGCGCTGGCTGCTGCCGCGCCGCGCCTGGCGGCTGCTGGACACGGGCCTGGGCCACTTCCTGCTGCTGATGCTCGTCATCGCGCCGTTGCTGGCCGCCGTGTTCGGGCTGTTCTATCACCAGGAGCTGCAGGCCGTCGGCACGGGCGGCGCGCCGGTGGCGGCCCTGCGCTCGGGGCTGCTGAAGGCCTACGTCGCGCTGCTCGTCATCTCGGGCATCGTCGCCTGGTGGCTGGTGCTGGCGCACACCAGCCGCAAGGTGGCGCAGGAGGAATCGAACCGCCAGACCCACCTGCTGCAGCGCGAGATCACCCTGCACCGCCGCACCGACGAAGCCTTGCAGGAGGCCCGCCGCACGGCGGAACACGCCCGCGGCGTGGCCGAGGAGGCGCGGGAGGAGGCCGAGCACGCCCGGCGCCTGGCCGACCAGGCCAACCAGGCCAAGAGCCGCTACATCAGCGCCATCAGCCACGAGCTGCGCACGCCGCTCAACAGCATCCTGGGCTACGCGCAGCTGATGGGCGAGGACATGACCGTGCCGCCCCACCGCCAGCAGGCCGTCGGCGTGATCCGTCGCGGCGGCGAGCACCTGCTGTCGCTGATCGAAGGCACGCTGGACATCGCCCGCATCGAGAGCGGCAAGCTCACGCTGCAGGTGCGGCCCATGCGCTTTGCCGACTGCATGCACGAGATGGCCGAGATGTTCGAGCCGCAGGCCCGCGCCAAGGGCCTGCAGTTCCGCTTCGACCCGCAGGGCGTGCTGCCCGAGGTGGTGCGCGGCGACGACAAGCGCGTGCGGCAGATCCTCATCAACCTGATCGGCAACGCCATCAAGTTCACGGCCGCTGGCCACGTGCGGCTGGGCGTGCGCCACGCGCGCGAACTGGCGCTGATCGAGATCGAGGACAGCGGCCCTGGCCTGACCGAGGCCGAGCGCGCCAGCATCTTCGAGCCCTTCGCCCGGGGCGCCGCCAGCAGCCAGGCCGCGGCGCCCGGCGCCGGCCTGGGCCTGACCATCGCCAAGATGCTGACCGAGCTGATGGGCGGCGAGATGACCGTCATCAGCCAGCCCGGGGCCGGCGCGCTGTTCCGCATCCGGCTCTTCCTGCCCGAGGTGCACCCGGGCGCCCTGGGCGCGGCCGAGCTGCGCAGCGCCGGGCCGCGCCCCGTGCGGCGCGGCTATGCCGGCCCGCGCCGCCGGCTGCTGGTGGTCGACAACGAAGAGCCGGACCGCGAGCTGCTGGTGCAGCTGCTCTCGCCGCTGGGCTTCGAGCTGCGCACCGCCGCCAGCGGGCACGACGCGCTCGACCTGCTGGCCGCGGGCTACCGGCCCGACGTGGTGTTCATGGACCTGGCCATGCCCGGCATCGACGGCTGGGAAACCATCCGCCGCCTGCGCGCCGCTGGCCATGCGGACACGCACGTCGCCGTCGTCTCCGCCAACGCCTTCGACAAGGGGCTGGACAACGACGTCGGCATCCGGCCCGAGGACTTCATCGTCAAACCCGTGCGCCACAGCGAACTGCTCGACTGGCTGGAGCGCCGCCTCGCGCTGCAGTGGCTGGAGGCCAGCCCCGCGCCCGCGGCGCCAGCGGCCGATGCGCCGGGCGCGCCGGGCGCCCCGGCCCTGCTCGCGCCCGACCCGGCCCGGGCGGCGCCGCTGGCCGAGGCCGTGGCGCTGGGCTACTACCGGGGCGTGCTGAACCAGCTGGCCGCCATCGAGGCCGCGCAGCCCGAATGCGCCGCCTGGGTCGCGCAGGCACGTGCGCTGGCGCGGCAGTTCGACTTCGAAGCGCTGGGCCGGATGATCCCGCCTGCCGCGCAGCCCCGCGCTCCCGCCGCAGGCGGCCCACCGTGAACCTGCCCTAAGACCCCCGATGAACTCCGCTGCCACCCCTGCGCCCGCCGCCGTGATGGACCGCGCCCAGTCCGACCTGGTGCTGATCGTGGACGACGTGCCCGACAACCTGGCGATGCTGCACGACGCGCTCGATGAATCCGGCTACACCGTGCTGGTGGCCACCAGCGGCGAGACCGCGCTCGCCCGCGCCGCGCAGGCCGTGCCCGACGTGGTGCTGCTCGACGCGATGATGCCCGGCATGGACGGCTTCGAGGTGGCGCGGCGGCTCAAGAGCCTGCCCGCCACCGCGCACATTCCCATCATCTTCATGACCGGCCTGACCGAGACCGAGCACCTCGAGGCCGCGCTGGCCGCCGGCGGCGTGGACTACGTCACCAAGCCCATCAAGCCCCGCGAGGTGCTGGCGCGCATGAACGTGCACCTGCAGGGCGCCCGCCGCGCGCGGCAGGAGGTGCGCCAGGCCGGCCAGGCGCGCAACGCGCTCGACGCCTTCGGCTACGCCAGCCTGACGGTGCGCGCCGCCGACGGCCGGCTGATGTGGCAGACAGCGCTGGCCCGCACGCTGCTGCGCGACTATTTCGGCGCGGCCGACGCCCACCACGCCCCCGCGCCGGTCATCGACTGGCTGCAGGCCCAGCTGCCGCAGGTGCCGGCGCTCGCCGCGCAGCAGATCGAGCCGCCCCGCCTGGTGATCGAGCGCGGCGCCCGCCGCCTGTCGTTCAGCCTGCACCAGCAGACCGGCGACAGCGAGGGCGGTGGCGACTGGCTCATCGTCATGCGCGAGGTGTCCGATGCGGCGGTCATCGAGGCCCTGGCGCTCGGCTTCAAGCTGACCGCGCGCGAGGCCGAGGTGCTCTACTGGCTGCTCAAGGGCAAGACCAACCGCGACATCGGCGACATCCTCGGCTCCAGCCCGGCCACGGTGAAAAAGCACCTGGAGCGCGTGTACGTCAAGCTGGGGGTCGAGACCCGCACGGCGGCGGCGGGCATCGCCATGGCCCGCATCCGGCAGACGCACCCGCAGTTCGAGGGTTGATCCCTCGCATGGGCCGCGCCGGCGGGAGCCGCGTGCGGACCGGGGTTTTGCGCGGGCTTTCAGGTGTTTCAGGGCTGCAGCGCTTGATGCATGGGGGTCTGATGCTATGAAAAGTGTAGCGTAATCGCCCCGGATGACGCACGCCGCGTTACGTTCTGAGACAATCCAGCGGCGTCTTTTCCGCGCCGCCCGCCGCGCCCGCCGCGCCCGCCGGGCGCCGCCGCCGGCCCCGCGCCGGCCCCTTGCCCTTCCATAACCGACCTTCCGCCGCTGCGCTGGGCCGCCCTGCGCCGCAACCACCCTCTGCTGCTGCGACTCTTTCCCGCCATCTGGGCCCTGCTGGTGCTGATCGGCGTGGGCGTCCACTCGCTGGTGACGAACGCGCTGAGCCAGGATGCCGACGTGCAGCAGCGCTCGCGCACCTTCATCGCCCACAGCCTGGAGCAGCAGCGCGGCGAGATCGGCCGCAACATCATCACACTACAGCAAGTGGGGCGAGGCCTACCGCCACCTGCACCTCACGGTGGGACAAGGCGTGGGCCGACGACCAGCGCAACGTGGGCGACATCCCTTAGAACGTGTTTACGATCTCGCAGGGGATCGCGTTGGAGCGCAATCGGGATGAGTGGATGCTGCGGATGCGCCGCATGGGCTCGTGCCCATGCAAGCAGCCGGAGCCTCCAATCGCCCGATTTCGCTCCAACCCGAAGGGCAGCGGTGTGGGCGGGTGGGCTGCAAGGCGCGGTGCGCAGTGGATAGCACGGCTATCCACAAGCGCCGCAACGCCGCAGAGC
>NZ_BAABVY010000012.1:320000-406315 GCF_040365715.1 Acidovorax sp. FG27 | reverse complement strand
GAACGCGATGCCGTCGATCACGCCGATGATCTCGCCGATGCGGTTGCTGCTGTCCTGGATGCCGCGCATGGTCTGCACTACTTCGGACACCACCGCGCCGCCCTGCTCGGCCACCTGCGACGCGTTGCGCGCCAGCTCGTTGGCGCGGCGGGCGGTGTCGGCGTTCTGGCGCACGGTGGAGCCCATCTGCTCCATCGACGCGGCGGTCTGCTGCAGCGCAGCGGCCTGCCGCTCGGTGCGCACGGACAGATCGTGGTTGCCCGCATCGATCTCGCTGCTGGCGCCCGACACGCCGTGCGCGCTGGTGCGCACCGTGCGCACCACCTCCGACAGCTGCCCGCTCATCGCCGACATGGCGGCCATGATGCTGGCGCTGTCGCCCGGGCGCAGCGGCATGCGGGCGGCCAGGTCGCCGGCCGCGACCGCATTGGCCGCATGCCGCAGCTGCGACGGGTCGCCGCCCAGCTGCCGCACCACCGAGCGCAGGTAGAGCGCCAGGCCCACGAGGCAGGCGGCCAGCAGCAGCATGGCGGCGGCAGTCAGCGCGCGGTTGTCGCCGGCCAGTTCCTTCACCTCGTTGATGCGGGCGGACAGGCGCTCGCCCTGCCGGTCCTTCTCGGCGCCCAGGGGCGCGAGCAGCCGGTTGCGCGCCGGGATGGTGTCGGAGACGAGGTAGGCGAAGGCGTCGTCCTTGCGGCCTTCGCGGATGAGCTGGAGGTTGCGCTCGCCGGCGGTCCAGAAGGCCTGCAGCAGCCCGGGCAGCGGCGCGTAGGCGCGGCGGCCCTCGTCCGACGTCATGCTCTCGCCCAGGGACTGGAGCGTGCTCTGCAGCAGCTGGCGCTTTTCGGCGATGTCGGCCAGGGTCGCGTCCAGCTCCTGCGGGTTGCGCGCCAGGATGGCATGGCGCACCTGCAGCGAGACGCGGGTGACGTTCAGCTCCATGGCCGCGATGCGCTGCAGCTGCGGCACGTTGGAGGAGCGCACGATCTCCGCGTCGCTGATGAGCCGACCCATCATCAGCCAGATGGCGACCGTCATCGCCGCCAGCAGCAGCAGGAGGGCGATGTTGATCGCGGTGAGCCGGCGAGCAAGCGTCGCGCGGGGCGGAACCTGGGTCATGGGCGTCCTCTCCGTTGTCCCTGCCAGCGGGGAACCTGCATCGGGCAGGCACCCATCACTTTCAGGCTCCCACCCTGTGCGCCTCCCGTCGACACCCGGCCACTCTGCCGTCGTCTCACCGGCTCGGTTTACATGTTGTTCCCATTGTTGGAGGGGCGGCTCGAAAAATCCATCCCTGATCGCAGGGGTGGGTGCCGCATGCCGGAAAGCGCGAATCTTTATGAAGGCCCGATGAAAAAAGGGCGGTAGCGCCCTGCGCCACCGCCCCTTCGTTGGCTGTCGCCTGCGCGACGCCGGATACGGGGATTCAGCCCTTTCTCGCGGCCAGCCACTCTTGCGCCAGCTGCACCCAGAAGGTGCCTCCCAGCGGGATCAGGTCGTCGTTGAAGTCGTAGCTCGGGTTGTGCAGGGTGCAAGGGCCGCCGCCATGGCCCATGGCCCGGTGGTCGCCGTCGCCGTTGGCGATGAAGCAATAGGCGCCCGGCTTGGCCTGGAGCATGAAGGCGAAGTCCTCCGCGCCCATGGTGGGCTCCTGCGGGACCACGTTGCCCTCGCCCACGATGCCCTGCATCACCTTGCGGGCGAACTCGGCCTCGGCGGGCGAGTTGACCGTGGGCGGGTAGTTGCGCACGAATTCGAACTCGCAGGTGGCGTCGTGCGCCGCGCAGGTGTGCTCGGCCACCTGCTTCATGCGGCGCTCGATCATGTCGAGCACTTCGATGCTGAAGGTGCGCACCGTGCCCTGCAGCTCGCAGCTGTCGGGCACCACGTTGGTGGCTTCGCCGGTGTGGATCATGGTGACCGAGATCACGCCCGCGTCCACCGGCTTCTTGTTGCGGCTGATGATGTTCTGGAAGGTCTGCACCATCAGGCAGGCGACCGGCACCGGGTCGATGCCCATGTGCGGCATGGCGGCATGGCTGCCCTTGCCGCGGATGGTGATCTTGAATTCGTTGCTGGAGGCCATCACCGGGCCGGGGCTGACGGCGAACTGGCCGGCCTTCATGCCGGGCCAGTTGTGCATGCCGAATACGGCCTGCATGGGGAACTGCTCGAACAGGCCGTCCTTGATCATCTCGCGCGCGCCGCCGCCGCCCTCTTCCGCCGGCTGGAAGATGAGGTACACGGTGCCGTCGAAATCGCGGTGTCTGGCGAAGTGCTGCGCCGCCGCCAGCAGCATGGCGGTGTGGCCGTCGTGGCCGCAGGCGTGCATCTTGCCGGCGTGCTTGCTGGCATGCGCGAAGGTGTTGAATTCGGTGATGGGCAGCGCGTCGATGTCGGCCCTGAGTCCGATGCCGTGGCCCGAGGCGCCGCCGTCGCGTCCGTGCACGATGCCCACCACGCCGGTCGTGCCCATGCCGCGGTGGATGGGAATGCCCCACTCGGTCAGCTTGGCGGCCACCAGGTCGGCAGTGCGCACTTCCTGGAAGCACAGCTCGGGGTGGGCGTGGATGTCGCGCCGCAGCGCCGCGATGGAGGCCGCTTCGGTGACGATGGAGTCGATGACTTTCATGGGCGATGTTCCTTGGCTTGAAGCGTCGAGTCTAGGCGCCGGGCCGGCTGCATGCCATGCGGGGTTATTCGTACCGGCGCGGACGGCAGGCAAACAGACAAGCACGCACCGGGCCAGCGCCGGCCCGGGCCCACGGCACGCCGCCCGGCCCCCAGTCGCCTTTGAATCCCTGGAAGCTCAGACGCGCACCCGCCCATCGCCGGTCAGCATGGACATCTCGACGAAGCGCGAGCCCGCGTGGCTGCCCGGCCCGTAGGCCAGCGCGAAGCCCCCCACGCCTTGCGACGGCATGCCCTCGAGCGCTGTGACGAGCGACTCGCGGGTGGGACGGTCGCCCGCGCGGCGCAGCGCGTCGGTGAACACGCGGGCGGCCAGGTAGCCCTCCAGGCTGGAATAGTTGGCCTGCACCTTGCCGTCCTTCTTGAGCGCTTCCTGGAACTCGCGGGTGATCTGCCGCGTGGTCTGGAAAGGCGACGGCACGACCTGCGACACCACCACGCCCGCGGCTTCCTTGCCCAGCGCATCGGACAGCGCCTTGGTGCCCACGAACGACAGGTTGTAGAAGGTGCCGCCGTAGCCGGCCTTGCGCGCGGCGCGAATGAACGCGGCCGCCGCCGCGTAGGTGCACACCATGACCATGGCCTCGGGCATGGCCGCCACCAGCGTCTTCACGGCGGCATCCACGTCGACCGAATTGCGCTCCACCGTGGCTTGCGCTACGGGGGCCAGCTGCTGCTCGGCCAGTGCGCGGGTCATGCCGTCCAGCCCCGCGCGGCCGTAGGCATCGTTCTGGTGCAACACGGCGATCTTGCGCAGGTTGAGGTTGGTGAGTTGGCGCGTGATCAGCGCGGTTTCGTCGTTGTACGAGGCGCGCACATGGAACACCAGCCGGTTGAAGGGCTGGCGCAGCGACTCCGCGCCCGTGAGCGGGGCGAAGAAGGGCAGCCGCGCCTGCGTGGCCAGGGGCAGCGCCGCCAGGCTGGTGGGCGTGCCCACGTAGCCAAAGAGCGCGAACACGTCCTCGGCGATGAACCTGCGGGTGTTGGCGGCGCAGCGCTCGGGCTCGTAGCCGTCGTCCAGGGTGCGCAGCTCGATCGGGCGGCGCCCGGACTGGGCGTTGTGCTGGTCGAAGCACAGCTTGGCGCCCAGCTGGTACTGCGTGCCCAGCTGGCCCGACGGGCCGGACAGGGCGCACGACTGGCCCAGCACCAGGGGCGAATCGCCCTGCGCGCGCACGGCCGGAAAGCCGGCCAGTGCAGCCGTCCCGATGCCGATGGAAAACTGCCTGCGGTCCCACAGCGGCTTGTGCTTCATGATGAAATCCCCCGATTGCGATGGTTTTACTGCTCACCGAATGGCGCCCGCGGCCGATCGCCGCCGCCACCGATACGGCCTCCCCGACGCGGCGAGTTTAACGAGCGTTCACAATCCTTCCACGTCCTTTCCCCACCTTGACCGCGATGCCCGACGCCACTGCCTCCCTGCCCGCCACGCACCAGGTGCGCGGCGCCTGCCCGCACGACTGCCCCGACACCTGCGCCCTGCTGACCACCGTGGAGAACGGCGTCGCCATCCGCGTGCAGGGCAACCCGGCCCACGGCCACACCGACGGCGTGCTGTGCGCCAAGGTGTCCAAGTACGCCGAGCGCACCCACCACCCGGAACGCCTGCTCATGCCCCTGAAGCGCAGCGGCCCCAAGGGCAGCGGGCGGTTCACGCCGGTCACCTGGGACGAGGCCCTGGACGACATCGCGCAGCGCCTGGGCGCCATCGCCGCCCGCGACCCGCAGGCCATCCTGCCCTACAGCTACGCCGGCACCATGGGCCTGGTGCAGGGCGAAAGCATGGACCGGCGCTTCTTCCACCGCCTGGGCGCTTCGCTGCTGGGCCGCACCATCTGCGCGTCGGCGGGCGGCGAGGGCCTGACGCAGACCCTCGGCGGCAAGGTGGGCATGAAGGTGGAATGGTTCGCGGAATCCAAGCTCATCCTCATCTGGGGCAGCAACTCCATCGGTAGCAACCTGCACTTCTGGCGCTACGCCCAGCAGGCCAAGAGGGACGGCGCCCGGCTGGTGTGCATCGACCCGCGCAAGAGCGAGACGGCCGACAAGTGCCACGAGCACCTGCAGCTGCTGCCCGGCACCGACGGCGCCCTGGCGCTGGCGCTGATGCACGAGCTCATCGCCAACGACTGGCTGGACCACGACTACATCGCCCGCCACACCCTGGGCTGGGAGGGCCTGCGCGCCCGCGCCCTGGAATGGCCGCCCGAGCGCGCCGCCGAGGTCTGCGGTCTGCCGGTGGAGCAGATCCGCCGCCTGGCGCGCGACTACGGCACCACCAGCCCGGCCGCCATCCGGCTCAACTACGGCATGCAGCGCGTGCGCGGCGGCGGCAACGCCACCCGCGCCGTCGCCTGCCTGCCCGCGCTGGTGGGCGCCTGGCGGCACCGCGCCGGTGGGCTGCTGATGTCCAGTTCCGGCATGTTCCCCATCCAGCGCGCCGCGCTGCAGCGGCCCGACCTGGTGCCCGGCGGCATCACGCCGCGCACGGTGAACATGTCCACCATCGGCGACGACCTGCTGCGGCCCGCGTCGGCCGACTTCGGCCCGCGCATCGAGGCCCTGGTGGTCTACAACAGCAACCCGGTGGCGGTGGCGCCCGAATCGGCCAAGGTGGTGGCCGGCTTCGGGCGCGAAGACCTGTTCACCGTGGTGCTGGAGCACTTCCAGACCGACACGGCCGACTACGCCGACTACGTGCTGCCCGCCACCACGCAGCTGGAACACTGGGACGTGCACGTCTCCTACGGCCACACCGACGTGCTGCTCAACCGCCCGGCCATCGCGCCTGTGGGCCAGGCCCGGCCCAACACGCAGGTCTTCCGCGACCTGGCCGCGCGCATGGGGCTGCGGGATGCCTGCTTCGCCGACAGCGACGAAGACCTGTGCCGCCAGGCGTACGGCAGCCACGTGGACTTCCAGCAGCTGCTGGACCAGGGCTTCGCCAGCCTGCCCGTGCCCAACGCGCCCTATGCCGAGGGCGGCTTTCCCACGCCCTCGGGCCGGTGCGAATTCCACAGCGAACGCCTGTCGGCGCAGGGCCTGGACCCGCTGCCCGACCACCTGCCCAACCGCGAGCGGCCGGGCATGTCGTCCGCCTACCCGCTGGCGATGATCTCGCCGCCGGCGCGCAACTTTCTCAATTCCACCTTCGTGAACGTGAAGAGCCTGCGCCACATCGAGACCCAGCCGGTGCTGGAGATCCACCCCGAGGATGCGGGCCCGCGCGGCATCGCCGACGGCGCCCTGGTGCGCGTGTTCAACGACCGCGGCAGCTACGAATGCCACGCCGCCGTCAGCCAGCGCGCCCGGCCGGGCGTGGTCAACGGCCTGGGCATCTGGTGGCGCAAGTTCGGCGTGAACGGCACCAACGTGAACGAGCTCACCGGCCAGGCGCTGACCGACCTGGGCGCGGCGCCCACGTTCTACGACTGCGTGGTGCAGGTGGAGGCGGCATCCACCGCCCTGCAGCACGGCGCCTGATGCCGGGGCGCAGGCCAGCCTGAAACTATTGATTTGATAGCAGCAGGCCCAGGCGCATCAAGCGCCAGCGGCCATTTTGACCAGAAAAACCCAGCCTTTCAGCGGCTCATCAGCACCCAGCCGTTGACCACCGCCACCTGGCTCTCGTCCAGTGCCGTGGGGGTGTTGCTGCCGATGGCCATGCGCTCGTCCACGCTCCAGGGCACGTTGGCCACCACCGCCGTAAGGCCGGCCTGGCTGTCTTCGCGCATGCGGCCGAAGCGGGCGTCGGCGCTGCCGTCGACCTGCGAGTCGACCAGCGTGGCCAGCGCGGGGGTGAGCTGGCGCAGCACCATCACGTTGCGCTGGCGCGCCACGTAGGTGCCCACCGAGGCGCCGGGCTCGGCCCAGGTCACGTTCTGGAAGCACACCTGCACTTCCTGTGGGTTGCCGTTGGAGTCGAGGTAGGCGTAGCGGTCGGCCTGGCCCTCGGTGCGGCCCTCGGGCAGGCGGATGCCGGCGGCCAGGAAGGTGTTGAGCAGGGCGGCGCCGCAGAGCGCCGTCGTGTTGCCGTTGACCAGCCCCGTGGGCGCCGTGGCGGAGTCGCCCGGCACGATGCCGGTGCCCGTGGCGTAGGCGTCGTACGCCATCAGCCAGCCCTGCACGAAATTGGAGGCGATGCGCTGGTAGCTCGCGTTGCGCTGCAGGTCGCGCCCCACGGCCACGGCGCCGATGATGAGGCCGATGACGACCAGCACGACGGACATCTCGACCAGGGTGAAGCCCCGGGCGGTGGGCCGACGAGGCCACGATGGGCGCGGGGAAAAGCCGGTGGCGGCAGTGTTCGGAGTGTTGGGCATGGTGTCAGAAACCCCGGGTGTCCGCCGCGACGGCGTTGCTCTTGATGGATGTGGCCAGTGTGGCAGTGGTGGTGACCAGTTCCGCCGCCCGGGTGACCCGGCTGGCGGCTTCGGTCTGCACTGCCACGGCCTGGGCCATGGTGCCGGCGGCGGAGGCCACCGCCAGCGTGTTGAAGGCAATGGAGGCCACGGCCGGCGCCAGCAGCGCACCGGTGGAGCCGTAGCTCAGCACGGTGAAGCCGGTGGCGATGGCTACGTTGGCGATGGCGTCCGCCAGGCCGGCGGCCGCCCCTGCGATGCTGGCGGCAGCCTGCGCCACACCGCCGTCGGCGATCATCTTGTTGATCTCCATCTGGCGGTGGTAATTGATCAGGCCCTGCTGCATGAAGACCGCCGACGTGGCGGCAGCCACATGCGAATGGCTGATGGCCGACAGCGCCTTGCCGCAGCCCAGTTGCGCGAAGAGCGCATCGAACGAGACGGCGACGACCTGGTCGTCATAACCCGCAGAGCGCGGCCGGTTGGCGGCATCGAAAGTGGGATCGGTCGCGCTGGCGGTGCCTTGCGCACCGTCGAAACCGCCACCTCCGTTGCCGTCGGCATCCCGCAATCCCGGCATGGCCAGCACCGCGGCCACCGCCCGGCGGTCGCCGCCCGGCACGTCGCGCACGGCCAGCGCCGCGCCGTCCACCGGCGTGGTGGTGGCTGCGCGGTTCACGGCATGGCAGAAGTCCAGCAGGTTGGCCGCGCCCAACATCTCGGTCAGCTGCGGCTGTTGCGGCAATACCGGCGGCAGGCCGACGGTGAATTTCGGAATCAGCCGGTCGGCTCGGACGGCGAGGTCCATGTCCAGCCAGGGGGTGGCGGCGGGGGCGGCGGCCCGGTAGACGCCATAACGCATGCGCCGCGCGCCGTCGTCGGCCACGCCCAGAGTGCGCCAGGGTACGAAGCCGACCTGGCCGCTCGCGCAGCTCTCCTCGCCACTGCCATCGGCCGCAGGGCATGGCAGCCGCGAATGGGCCTGGGCGAAGCCGACGAGCGCGCGCTCCACCGCGCCCATCAGTTCGCGCTCGGCCGCTTGCGTCTTCTGCTCGGTGGCGCTGCGCCAGTAGGCGACGAAGGCCAGCGCCAGCAGGCCCAGCACCAATAGCACCACGGCCAGCTCCACCAGGGAGAAACCGCGCTGGTTTTGCCGGGCGCGGATACGCAGCGCGCCCATCATGCGTGTCAGGGTGCTCATGGAATCAGCCCCTTGCGGTCCGAAGCAGCCGCGGCAGCGAAGGCCGCCTGATAGTCCACGCTGTACTGGTTGCGCACGGTCTGGGCGGAGGCGGCCTGGCGGCCCGCCAGCGCTTCGTCGGCCTGCGCCTGCACCAGCAGCACGGAAGCGGCCACCACCCCGCCCGTGGCGGCGGTGACCCCCAGCACGGCCGCGACGACCAGCCCCGTTTCCACCCCGAGGCTGTTGGCGGCCAGCGAGATGGCGCTGGCACTGGAGCCGATGGCGATGGCCAGGTCTGCCGTGGCCAGGCCCAGCGCCGATTCGGCCAGCTTGCGGTTGGTGACGCGCACGTCGTAGGCGAACCTGCGGAACTGCAGGAACATCTCCGCGTCACGGTCGAGATCGTAGGCGGCAAAGGCCGAGCGGGCGCTGCCCGAGGCCTCGGCCAGCCGCACAGGACAGTTCAGCCGGCTGGCCAGTTCGCCCAGCCCGGTCGCGACGGTGCGGTCGTCGAACCCCGTGGTGCTGGCCTGATTGGGCAGGGCGAACGCCGTGCCCACGTTGCCGCCGTCGAACTGGCGGTTCGCGCCCGGATGCGCCAGCGCATAGGCGACGGGCACGCCGCCCGCGTCCAGCCCATCGGGCGACACCGACGGCGACGCGGCCGCCGTGCGCAGCGACTGGCACAGATCCAGCCCGTTGATCTGCACGGCCGAGTAACCGGCGGGCAGCACGGCGATGATCGGCAGGTAGGGCACGTAGGTGTTGCTCGCCACCAGCAGGTCGGCAGCTGTCGATCGATAGACACCGTAGCGCAGCGGCGTGTCGCCGCGCGGCACGCCCAGCGTGCGCCAGGGCAGCTCGCCGACGCGCGCCGTGCCGCATTGCTCCTGGCCGTCGCCCCCCGCAGTGGCCGGGCACGGCAGGCGGCTGCGGCGCAGGGCGAAGCCTTCCACCGCGTCCTGCGCCGTGCGCAGCTGCTGGGCGGGGGTATCGCCAGTCGCCACCGAGCGGCTGGCCGGTATCAGCTGCCAGGCGGCAAGGCCGACCATCCCGGTCACGGCCAGGCCCAAGGTCAGTTCCAGCAAGGAAAAACCTGCCGATTGGCGTTTCATCGGATCGCTCCGTTCTGCTCGATCTGCTTGAGCATGTCCAGGGGCGCGCCCCAGATGGCGTTGGTGCCGCTGCCACCCGCCGAGGTGGCGCTCATGTTGAGCAAGGTTTCATAGGAACTCTTCGCGCTTGCTTCCTTCGTCACCGCGTCGTCGTAGCGCAACTGCAACTGCGCCGTACGCTGCTTGTAGTCCCACCACGTGAAGTACGCGCCCTTGGCCCCCGTCATCCATTGCGGATAGGGGCTGAAAGGGCCCCAGTAGAACTGCGTGAAATTGATGTTGAAGAGGCCATACACCTTGGGCGAGATGGCATCGGGACCATCGGAACCCACGTAGACGTTCAGTCCATCGAGGTAGTTCGTCTCGCACACCTGCCGGGTCAAGGGCGGGTCCTTGGGCGGTGGCTCGATCTTCTCGTCCCGGCACCGGGCATAGGGCAGCCGCTTGCTCTCCGGCTTGAACTGGTTGATGGCGTGCGCATAGGCCGTCTCGAAGGCCTGCTTGGCGGTACTGACCACGCCCTTGGCCGCATCCATGTTCGCCTGCGCCTCGGCCACGGTGAGTGAAATGACCTTCAACTGCTGCGTCAGGTCGGCGCTCTGGGCCCTCAGCGCATCGCGCTGGGCGATCAGGTCGGCGCGCTCCGCGCTGCCCACCGGCAGGGCCGCGATCCGCGCGTCCATCTGGGCGATCTGGGCGGCGATGCCGTCGATCTGCTGCTTGAGCTGCGCGATCTGATCGGCGTTGCTGGACGTGCTCTGCGGCGCCTTCAGCCGGGCTATGCTGGCCTGCAGATCGGCGCGCTTGGCGGGATCGGTTTCCGTGGCCAACTGGTCTTCGAGCGCCTTGATGGCCGCGTTCGTGCTGGCCGACCGGCCTGTCGTCAGCGTGTCCAGCGCGTCCTGCAGTTCCTTGCGTTTCTGGGGATCGCTTTCCGTGCCCAGTTGTGCCTGCAGCGCCGCGCGTTTGGCAGGGTCGGTCTCGGTCCGTAGCTGCTCCGCGAGCTGCGCGCGCTTGGCGGGGTCGCTCTCCGTGCCCAGCTTGTCCTGGATGGCCTTGATGGCCGAAGCCGTGCCGGCGGAGGCGTTCGCGTTGTTGTTCTTGGCGCTGTCCTGCGCGAGCTTCAGGTCGGCCTCGGCGGCGCGCAGGCTTTCCTCCGCCAGCTTCCAGGCATCGACCTTGTCGCGCACCGAGACGAATTCGTTGTCCAGCATGTCCTGGGCCAGCGTGCCTGCGTTGGGCTGGTTCAGGCTGTTGGCCCGGGCCACGATGGCGTGGGAAGCGGCGATCAGGCTATTCCAGCGGGCGTCCTTGTCGGTGCTGGCGTTGGTCAGAGCGGCGGCGTTCTGGTCCAGCGCTGTCTTGGCCTTGCCGGTGTCGATAACGGCCTGGTCCCAGCTGGCCTTGGCGCTGGTGCGGGCACTGCTCAGGTCGATGGTGTTGGCGCCGACCTGGTTGCCGGCCGCGACGGCAGCAGCCGTAGTGATGCCGAACGCGACCACGGAGGCGACGGCGCCCGCAACATTGAGCGCGATGGCCGCCACCGCCGCGCCCACGGCCACGGCAAAGGCGGCCACGGAAGCGGCCGCGTGCGGAATCTCGAAGCAGCCGACCAGCACGGCGCAAGAGGCAATGGCACTGGCGAGCAAGGCGCTGGCGGTGCCCAGGCCGGTCGTCGCCACGCCGAGGCTCGATGCGGCGCCATAGGTCTTGATGCCGAAGACGATGGCCTTGATGCCGCTGATGGTGGTCAGCACGCCGGCGGACAGCGTGATCGACGTGCGTTGGGATTCCACTTCCTCGATCACCGCGGTGGCGAGCGAGAGGGTGTCGAGCGCCTTGCGCCAGCGGTCGCAGTCCAGCGACTGGCCCAGCCCCTGGTAGGTGCGCACGACCACACGGTCGTCGTAGCTGCCCAGCAGCCCGCCCGTCTCGGGCAGCTCCATGGCGTTGGCGCCCGAGCCATTGAGCCCGTCGAAGCCGCCCGCCGCCGTGGTGCCGGCCTGGCGCAGGCCGGGGTGCGCCAGGGCGTAGGCGACGGGATAGCCGCCGGCGGCCACGTCGCCCACGTGGGCCTGGCCCACGGCGGGAGTCACCGCCGCGGCGTTGATCAGCGCCTGACAGAAGTCGGCGGTGCCCAGCGTCGCCAGGTTGCGGCGGCCGTTGTAGTTGGGATCGCTCCAGGCAACCGGCTCGAAGGTGGCGGCCTCGATGGCGGTGAGGTTGGCCGCGCTCATCTGCACCAAGTAAGCCAGAGAGCCCACGCCCGCAGCCGCCGTGCTGCCCTCCAGCCCCAGCGTGCGGTAGGGGAGCTTGCCCTTTTGCGTGCCGTTGCAGTTCTCGAAGCCGTCGCCGTCGGTGTCGGGGCACGGCAGGCGGCCGCGCCCGGCGACGAAGCCCTGCAGATAGCTGTCGGCCTGCGTCAGCGCGGCCAGCTCGGCCTGGGCCGCGTTCGACGCCTGGCGGCTCTTGAGCGCGATCAGCCCGGCCGCCAAGGCTCCCGCCACGACCAGCGTGAGCAGGGTCACCTCCAGCAACGCCAGACCGCGCTGGCGCAGGGCGGTGGCGATATGGAAGCTGGCGGAGAGGCCACTGCGGGGGTGCATCAACGGCCTCCCAGCGACTGCTGCACCGACTGCTGCACCAGGTCGTAGACCGGCAGCAGCAGCGCGACGATGAGGAACAGGAACAGCGCGCCGGCCAGCAGGATCACGGCCGGCTTGATGATCTCCGAGAGCGACTTGACCAGCGTGTCCAGCCGCTTGCGGTATTCCACCGCCAGGTGTTCGAGCTGGTCGTCCAGGCTCCCCGATTCCTCGCCCACGGCGATCATGCGCACCGCCATGGGCGGAAAGCCGCCCACGCGCCGCATGGCCTGCGAGATGCGCTCGCCGCGCGCCACCGCTTCGCGCACGCGGCGCAGCCGGCGGCGGTAGTAGCGATCGCGGGTGGAGCGCTCCAGGATGTCGAGACTGGAGACGAAGTCCAGCCCCGCGCGCACCAGGATGGCCAGGTGCTCGGTGAGGTGCGCCATGCCGGAGGCCGTCATCAGCACCCGCGTGATGGGCAGGCGGTGCAGCAGCTCGTGCCAGGCCACCCGCACCTTCGGCACCCGCAGGAACAGGTAGGCGATGAGCGCCGCCAGCGCCGCCACCAGCAGGAAGGTGACCAGGGCATGGTCCACCACCGCGTTGGAAAAGCGCACCAGCGCCTCGGTGAGCGGCGGCTGCTTGACGTTGAGCTGCCGAAAGAGCCGTGACATGTTCGGCACGACGTAGTAGATCCAGAAGCCCGCCACGGCGAAGATGGTGCCGAAGACGAACAGCGGGTAGATCATCGCGGTGCGGATGTCGCGGCGGATCGACACCACCCGCTCCACGTGCGCCGCGCTCTCGGCCAGCATGCGGTCGAGCGTGCCGGTCTGGTCGCCGATGTCCACCAGGTTGCGCACGGTCTCGGGGAACACGTCGGGCTGGCGCGCGAAGGCCGCCGCCATCGGAATGCCCTTGGACAGGTCGTCCGCCAGGCGCCTGGCGACGCGGCCGGCCGCATGGTTGCCGGTCTGGCCGCCCTCTTCCACCAGCGTGCGCAGCGCCTCGATGGCGGGCACGCCCGCGCCCAGCATCAGGCTCAGGTCGCGCAGCAGGCCGGCCAGGTCTTCCAGCCGCACGCCGCGCCCGCCCAGGCGGCGCAGGGCGGAGCCGGCGTCAAGCATCCAGCCCGGCAGGCGCCGCAGCGTGAGCACGGTGCCTTCCGTTTCCTGCTCGATGCGCAGGCGCGCGGAATGGTCGCGCTCCACCATGAGCTGCAGCAGCCCCTGCTTGAGGGCGCCGTGCGGCAGCAGCACGCGGTAGTAGTAGAGGCGCATCTGGCTCATGGTGTGGCGGCCCCGCTTCAGTACCCGCCCACGGCGCGCTCGATCTCTTCGACCGTGGTCTCGCCCGCCAGCACGCGGTGGCGCGCCAGCTCGATGATCGGGCGCAGGCCGCCGCGCTCGGCGATCTCGCG
Source organism: Acidovorax sp. FG27 (assembly GCF_040365715.1). NCBI lineage: Bacteria > Pseudomonadati > Pseudomonadota > Betaproteobacteria > Burkholderiales > Comamonadaceae > Acidovorax > Acidovorax sp. FG27. The sequence continues at coordinate 392,954 of NZ_BAABVY010000012.1, read as the reverse complement.
CAGCACGCCGCGCGGCGCGTCGGCGGCGATGGCATCGGCCAGCTCGCGCTGCACGATCAGCATTTCATAGACCGGCAGCCGGCCCAGGAAGCCGGTGTTGCGGCAATGCTTGCAGCCCGCGCCGTGGAACACGCGCGCGACGGGCTGGCCCAGCCAGTGCTGCTCGGCCTCGGTGGCGTCGCGCTCGGTGCGGCAGTCGGGGCAGATGCGGCGCACCAGGCGCTGGTTGATGACGGCGACCAGGTTCTCGGCGATGCTGTCGGCGTCCACGCCCAGCAGCTTGAGCCGGGGCACGACGCCGAAGATGCCGCCCACATGCAGGGTGGAGAGCACCAGGTGGCCGGTGGAGGACGCATCCAGCGCGGCACGCGCGGTTTCGCCGTCGCGGATTTCGCCCACCAGGATGATGTCCGGGTCGTGCCGCAGGAAGTGCCGCATGGCCGTGGCGAAGTCGTAGCCGGCGCGCCGGTTCACCTCGGTCTGGCAAGCCACGGGCACCCGGTATTCCACCGGGTCTTCCACGGTGACCACGTTGCGCTCCACCACGGGCTGCATGCGCAGCGCCGCGTGCAGCGTGGTGCTCTTGCCCGAGCCGGTGGGGCCGGTGATCAGGATCAGGCCGTGCGGCCGGGCGAAGACCCGCGTCATGCGCTGCACGTCTTCGGGCAGGAAGCCCAGGTCCTCGAGCTTGTCGAGCTCGCCGCGCTCGGGCAGGAGGCGCATGACCATGCGCTCGCCCTGCTCGGAGATCAGCGTGGAGACGCGCACCGTGTAGGCCGACTCGAGCACCGTCGCGGTGAAGCTGCCGTCCTGCGGCAGGCGCTGTTCGCTCGCGTCCATCTGCGCCTGCAGCTTGACGAAGCTCACCAGCCGGTCGAGCGCGCGCGAGAGCGCGAACATCGGGCGCATCACGCCGTCGATGCGCATCAGCACCGCGCTGCTGCGAGCGGTGGGCGCGATGTGGATGTCGGTGGCGCGCTCGCGCACGCCCAGGTGCAGCACGTAGTCGAGCAGCCGGGCCGGGCTGTAGGCCCGGTCCACGTCGGCTTCCAGGCGCCGCACCTCGCTGGCGATCAGCTTGTCGGCCGGGTTCTCGGCGAAGTAATAGTGCTGCTGGGTGGCGCGGGCCACCTTGTCGAATTCGCCCTGCACGAAGCGCGCGCGCATGCCGATGCGGCGCTCCACCAGCTCGGACACGCTGGCTGGAACGGCATCGCCCAGCACCACCTCCACCACGTCTCCGTCACGGCGCAGCGGCAGGAAGGCGTGGTTCAGGCAGACGTTGCGGTTGAAGGCGGCCGCCACGTCCGGGTCGGGCGGCGGCAGGTCGGAGACGTTCACGAACGGAATGCCGCGCTGCACCGACAGGTAGCGCGCCACGTCCTTGCCGCTGGCGAAGCCCAGCTCCATCAGCAGCCGGCCCAGCGGCACGTTCTCGATCTTCTGCTTGCGCAGCGCGTACTCGATCACCACGGGCGTCACCACGCCGTCGGCGATCAGCTGTTCGCCGATCAGCTGCGCGGCCGCCCCGCCGGCCGGGGCCAGCAGGCCGTCATTCACTGCGTGCGGCGGAAGCGGGGGCTGCATTCATGTTCTCCAGAAGCATGTAGGTCAATTCGTCGGGCACCGGCGTGGCCGGCAGGCCGAGCCGGCCTTGGAAGGTGGCGAGCGCGGCCACGGTCTGCGGGCCGTAGAAGCCGTCCACCTGCGCCGCGTCCAGCGCGCCCTGGCGCACCAGCAGCCGCTGCAGCGCCGTGCTGGCCGGCGTGGCGCGCGGCGTGACGGCGTAGGCGGACTTGTCGAGCGTGTCGCGCCAGAAGGCCCAGCGCTCGCCGCCACGATCGAAAAGGCACAGCGCGGCCGAGGGCTGCAGCAGGCCGGCGGCCCGCGCGGGCAAGGCCCGGCTGGCCAGTGGCCGGCCCTGCGCCTCGGCCGCGACGCGTGCGAGGCAGGCGGGCTCGTCCGGCCCGGCCACCGCCTGGGCGGCCGGCGCGCTGGCGGTGGCGGCGGGGGCCGGCGCGGCAGCGGCAGGGGCGGCCGAAGGGCCTGGCGCCTCCACGGCCTTCGCGGTGGCGGCAGGCGCCGCCGGGCCGGCGGGTTGCGCCACCGGGGCCGGGGAGTCCGTGGGCCAGACGTAGGACGCGCCCACGCCCAGTGCCGCCATGCCCAGCCCGCTGGCCGCGAGCATTGCGTACCAGCCGGTGCGCGAACGGCGTGCGGGCGGGCCGGTCTCCAGGTCGTCGAGCGCCGAGCGCAGCAGCTGCGTGTCGATGGTGCCGCCGCCCTGGGCGGCGAGGCCGTACATGCAGCGGTCGAGCACCAGGTGGATGCGCCGCAGGTTGCCGCCCGTGGCGCGGTGCAGTGCCCGGGCGGCCCGGGGCTGCAGCGCGATGCGGCCGCTGGCGCTGGCGGCCGACACGCGCATCTCGAAGTAGCGCAGCACCTGGTCGGCCTGCAGGCCGGCGAGGCGCACGTGCTTGACGATGCGGCTCTGGAGCTGGCGCAGGTCCTGCCCGCCCAGCAGGGCCTCCAGTTCGGGCTGGCCCGCCAGCACGATCTGCAGCAGCTTTTCCTGCCCGGTCTCCAGGTTGCACAGCAGGCGGACCAGCTCGAGCGAGGCGGGCTGCAGGTTCTGAGCGTCGTCGATGACCAGCAGGCAGGTGCGGCCGGCGCGGTGCTCGTCCAGCAGGAAGCCGTTGAGGCGGGTGAGTGCCTCGTCGATGTCGCTGGAGGGCTCCAGGCCGAAGTCGCGCAGCACGGCCGACAGCAGGGCCTCGCGCTGCAGGAAGGTGTTGAATACCAGCGCCGAGCGCACGGCGTCCTCGGGCAGCGTGTCGAGCAGCCGCCGCACGAACGTGCTCTTGCCCAGCCCCACTTCACCGGTCAGCAGCACGAAGCCCTTGCGCGCCTGGATGCAGTGCACCACCTCGGCGAACTGCTCCTGCAGCGCCGGGGTGAAGAAGTACGCACTGGCGTCCGGCGTGGGCGGGAACGGGCTGCGGGCCAGGCCCAGCCGGGCGTGGAGCGGGGCGAGCGACATCAGGGCGCGCTCCGGAAGCGCGCGAGCGCCGCCTTCAGGCTTTCCGACTCGGGGTGCAGGCGCACGGCCTCGGCCAGCACCTGGCGGGCTGCCTCGGTGCGCTGGCGGCGCGCCTCGATGCTGGCCAGGTTGATGCTGGCTTCCTCGTCGCCCGGCAGGCGGTTGAGGATGTTCTGGTAGGTGGCGGCCGCCGCGTCGGCGTCGCCCCGGGCCAGCGCGAACCAACCTTCGGCGCGCAGCAGCGACAGGCTGCCGGCGGGCAGCTCGCGCCGCAGGGCGGCCAGGTGCTGTTCCGCCGCCACCAGGTCGTTGGCACGCATGCCCTGCAGGAAGAGGTTGAAGCGCTGCTCGACCGGCATGGCCGCAGCCGGCGGGGCGGTGCGCACCGCCGGCTGCGCCGGGGTGGCCGCCTGGCGGGCAGAGGCCCGTGGCGCGGCGCGGGGCGGCACGTCCACGGCGGCATCGGCCACCAGCACGTCGGCGGTCACGGGCGCAGGCGTGTTCACCGCCACGGGGGCGGGCTGCGGCGCCGCGCGGCGCACCGGGGCCGGGGCGGCCACGGCGGCGGTGGCGGCGGGCGCGGCCGAACGGGCCGGCACGTCCGGCACTGCGACCACGGCAGGCGCGGGCGCAGGCACTGCGGACACGGCCGTCACGGGTGCCGGCACGGCGGCGGGCGCGGCGACGATGGCCGGCGCGGGAGCCGCTGGCACCGGCGCAGCCACGGCCTGAGCCATCAGCGAGGGCGATGCCGCCGAGGGCGAGAGCGCGGCTTTCAGCCGGGGGCCGGCATGCCAGCCGGCCAGGCCCGCGCCCGCAGCCGCGAGCGCAAGGCCCACGCCCCAGGCCACTGTGTTGCGGCGCTGGGCGCGGCGTGGAGGACGCGGCATGACGGCGGCCGTGCTGGCGGCGGAAGGCGCGTCGATCTCGCGCAGGGCTTGGTGGATGAGGCTCATAGCTTGCGCACCCGCATGACGATCACCAGCTCGCGGCTGGCATGGGAATCGGACTGGTTGCCGACCAGCTTGCCCAGCACGGGCACGTCGGACACGCCGGGCGCGCCCCGGTCGCGGTCGGTGGTGCGCTGGTCGATCAGGCCGCCGACCACCACCACGTCGCCGTCGCCCACGTTGAGCGTGGTGGTCAGGCCCTTGTAGTTCACGACCGGCAGCGTCACGCGGTTGGTGGAATTGACCTGCACCAGCGCCAGGCTGGCGGGGTCGACCTCGCTCTGCATCGGGTTGATCATGAGCTCGATGCGGCCGTCGTCGCGCATGTAGGGCAGCACGCCGACCATCACGCCGGAGAAGACCGAGTCAGTCTGCACGTCCGACGTGGTGGTGCTGGCGCCGCCGCCGGGCGCGATCTGGGTCGAGGACGCGCGCGAGACGTAGCGGATGCTGCTGCCCACCGACAGCAGGGCCGGCGTGCCGTTGCGCACCTGCACGTTGGGGTTGGACAGCACCTTGAGGTTGCCGAAGGAGCGCAGCGCGTTCAGCACCACGCTCGAGGTGCTGCCCTGGTAGCCCACGCCCAGGGCCGGGCCGGCCAGGCTGCCGATCAGCGTGGCCGGCAGCGTGACGCTGCGCGCGAGCGCCGGACCGGTGTTGGGCAGCACGCCGCCGACTTCGGACAGCGAGATCGGCGAGGTGCCGAAGCCGCTGGCCAGCCGGCCGCGCAGGATGCTCCAGTCCACGCCGAACTCGAAGCTGTCGGACAGCTGCACGTCGATCAGCTGGGCCTCGATGTAGACCTGCTGGCGCAGCATGCCCTGCACCTTGGCCAGCATCTTCTCGACCGCCCGCATCTTGGCGGGGCGGGCCTTCACGTAGAGGGTGCCGGTCATGCGGTTGACGCTGAAGCCCGAGTCCAGGCCCGGCGTCTCGGCCAGGTCGGCGCTGAAGGCGGCGGCGGACGCGGCCTCCGGCAGCACCGCGCCGGTCGCCGACACACGCAGCGGCGCCGGCGCCGCCGGCTGGGCCGCGGTGCGGCGCATGTCGTCGCCCAGGATGACGCGCAGGTTGTTCTCGATCTCCTGGTAAGGGTCGGACTTGGTGCCGCCGCTGCCGCTGATGGCCAGGTTGCCGCGCAGCGCGTTGGAGCTGCCGCCGCCGGCGCCCCCGCCCGTCGAATTGCCGAACACGTTGCCGCCCGAGGACAGATCGAGCGAGGTGTTGCTGTTGAGGAAGTCGAGGTTGAAGAACTTCTCCTCGTTCAGCGCCACGCGCAGCGTGTTGCCCTGGATCTCGCCCGAGACGTTGTAGGCGCGCAGCACCTCGGCGAAGGCATCGCGCAGCGACACGTTGCGCAGGTACATGTCGGAGAGCTGCCCCACCTTGACCACCGCCGGATCGACGATCAGGTTGATCTGCGCGCTGTCGGCGAACGCCGCCAGCACCTGGCTGATGCTGGCGCGCGACATGGCGACGGTGATCATGCGGCCCTCCAGCGGGTCGAACTTGGGCGCCACGGGCACGATCTCGGGCGCGGGCGCGGTCTGGCGCAGTTGCTGGTTCAAGGCCATCTGGTGCGCCAGCAGCTTCTGCGACTCGGCCACCATCTGCTCGCGCAGCCGGTCCGGCGTTTCCAGGTCGGCGGGGCGCAGGCTCTGCAGGCTGCGGGGCGCGGGGCCACTGCTGCAGCCGGCCAGCAAGGCCGCGGCGGCCAGGGCTGGCAGGGCGCGCCGGGGGCTGAGGCGCAGCTGCGCCATGGCACGGAGGATGGGCATAACGGTTTCCATATCTGTGGTGTCTCGTGGCGTGTTCTTAAGGGGCATGGGCCCCGAGCCAGCCGGTCAGGGCGGCCAGCGATTCGGCGGCGACCACGTCGTCGCGGTCCAGCCGCAGCGCGGTGCCCGGGGCATAGGCGCAGGCGGTGTCCACGGCGTGAGGCGAGTCCAGCCGGCGGCCGTCCGCATTGCGGTCGTTCAGCGGCATGACGATGAAGAAGGCAGGGTGGGAGCGTACGTTGGTGGTGCAATCGATGGCGCCTTCCGCAGCGTCGTCGCCGGTCAGGCGGGCGTGGGTCGCCACGAGCGGCTCGTTGCCCGCAGTGACCAGGCCAGTCATCAGGTCGCGGGCATTGCGATAGCCGGGCGAGCCAGGCAGGTCGCCCGTGCGTTCGGTGGCGACAGCCAGATCGGCATCGCCGCCCGTCGCGGCCCGGTTGCGATAGACGCCGTAGCTGGCGTGCAGGGTGTCCTGGGGCACGTCCAGCCCCAATGCGCGGTAGGGCAGCCAGCCAGCCTCGATGCCTTCGGCGCATGCCCCGGTGCCATCGCCCTCCCAGCCGGAGCCGGAACTGTCGGGGCACGGCAGGCGACCGTTACGCAGCGCAAAGGCACGCAGGGCATCGCGCAGGTTCTCGGCCGTCTGCGTGGCACGGTCCCGGTCGCGCAGGGTGGCGCTGTTTTCGTAGCCCCCCACCACCGCCCAGCCCACGACACCAGCCACCAGCAGCACGACGCTCAGTTCGACGAGCGAGAAGCCGCGCTGATGCGCCCTGCGCCCGGTGCCCGGACGAGATGTGCGAAGTCTCACCGGGCGGCCCCCGCGGGTGCGGTGACGTTGGCGCTCAGCTGGGCTTGCAAGCGCTGGATCTCCGCCAGGCGCGTCTGTATTTCCTGGGCTGCCGCAGGCCCGGGCGTCGCGGCCAGCACCTGCATTTCCTTGGCGAGCTGCTGCATGCGGTCGGCAGCGGCGAGGTTGTTGCGCAGCACCTGCAGGTTGACGCCGGCCACCACGTTGTTGCCCTGGCTCTTCTGCAGATCGCTCAGCAATGCATCCACTTCGCGGGCGCTGGGCTGCTTGTTGGTGGAGAGTGCCTGCGCCCGCGCCTGGATGTCCTGCAGCGTCGCCGAGCCAGCCTGGCCGCCCGGTGCGGCAGGCGAGGCCGGCGTCTGGGCCATGCCAGGCCCGCCGGGCGCGGCCAGCCACGGCGCCTGTGGCGCCTGGGGCACGGTCTGCGGCAACCCGGCACCCTGGCTGACGCCACCCGGACCGACCGTCACCGGCGCGGATGGCATTGCCGGCGCTGCGCTGTCGACCGCGGTGGGAGCGGCCGTGCGCATCCAGAGCGCCGCGCCGATGGCCATCGCGCCGACAGCGACGGCGAGACCGGTGAGGATTCCGCGATTGATCATGGCGCGCCCACCAGGCTGGGGGGCGTGGCGTTGAACTGCTGGCGGGTGCCGGTGGCGCTGGGCGCGTCGGCCGAGCGCAGCGTGCCCACGCGCAGCTGGCCCACGGGCACCGACAGCGTCTGGCGGCCGGTGGTTTCACGCACCACCACCTTGTCGGGGCCGATCTGGATCACCCGGCCGCCGTCGCGCAGGCGCGCGCCTGGGCGCACCAGCTGGTCGTCGATCATCGCCACGTAGCCATCGCCCTGCTGCATCAGCAGCGTGACGGTGCGCTGGGGCATGACCGGGCCGCCGACCACGCCGGGCGTACCGGGCGCGGGCTCGGCGACGAGGGCCCGGCTGCCCGCCGTGCCCATGGTTTGCAGGGCCGCGTTGATGCGGCCGATGGCGGCCAGCGTGCCTTCCACCTGCTGGCGGTCGGTGACGGCCGTGGGGGGCAGGGGCTTGAGCTCCACCACCGCGGGGCGCACCTGCGCCGGGCGCTGGGCCAGCAGCGCGTAGATGCCGGCCGCGCCCCAGCCGAGGAGCAGCGCCGCCAGGGCGTTCAGCACGATTGCTGCGTACTTCATGGGTCTGCCGTTCGTTTCTTCTGGTTCAGCCGCGCGGGCCGGGGGTCGCCGTCAGGCGGTACGAGAAGGCGCCCGCCGCCGCGTCGGCCGCGTTGACCGGCTGGGCCGTCCAGCCGGCGTCGCGCAGCGCGGCCAGCAGCCGGCTGATGGCGCCGACGCTGCCGGCCTCGGCCACGCCGTCCACCTGGAAGCTGCGCTCGCCGAGACCCGAGGCGCCCACGGCGGGCGGGTCCAGGCGCAGGCGCTGGATGCGCACGCCCGGGCCGGCGATGTCGCGCAGCAGGCCCAGCATGGCGACCGGGTCGTAGCGCGCGCCGTCGCCCAGCGTGCGCGCCAGCTGGGCGACGGGGGCGAAGGTCTGCGGAATCTCCGCCACGTTGGTCGCCGCGATGCGCGCTTCCAGCGCCGTGGCTTCGCGGCGGCCGTCGGCCGCGCTGTCGTGCTCGGCGCGGGCCTGGCCCTTCACGTAGAGGCCGAAGCCCCCGAGCGCCAGGGCCAGCACGCCCACGGCCGTCGCCACGCCAGGCACCAGGCGCTCGCTCCACCAGGCCATGCGGGCCAGCGGCGGGTTCACGGCCGCGCCCACGCCCTCGCGCTCGACCAGGCCCGGCAGCGCCGTCACGGCGGTGCCCGCCGTTTCCACCGGCAAGGCGGCCGCGCCGCTGCCGGTCTGGGCCGACCAATGGTTCACCAGCTCGGTTTCCAGCGCCGGATCGACCGCCCAGAGGCTGCCGAACTCGACCGGATGGACGATGCCCTTGGCGATGTCGGCACGCGCCAGGCCCGCCAGCGCGCGCACGGCGCTCAGCAGGTCGTCGCCCGTGCGGCCCATGGCGTTGACGCTGTGGTAGTGCAGCCCCGCCTTGGTCTGGCCGAAGCAGTGCAGCGCGCGGCCGGCGCGCAGCACGCGGGCATCGCCCACGCCCACGCCCGCCGCGAGCAGGCCGCCGAGCGGCAGCACGATGCAATGGTCGCGCTGCTGGGCGGCCCACTGCTGCGTGCGCTGCCAGAGCTCCAGCGGCACGACGGTATGGAAGGTCTGCAGCCCACCGCTTTGCGCCAGCACCCGGTGCAGGATGACGTGGGCCGCGCCGTCGGTCAGGCCTTCGGTGCGGGCGCGCTTCTCGACGAGGGCCGCCGCATAGGCGCGCCGGCCGCCGTCGAAGCGGTAGCTGCCCAGGGCCGCGTCTTCGAAGTCGGTCACCACGAGGGTGGATTCGCTCAGCGTGGGCCAGGGCGCCACGTCGGCCCAGCTGCCGCCGCTCAGGTGCCGCCACCCGTCGCGGGTGACCAGTAGGAGGTTGTCGGTGCTCATGGCTTGCGTGCCAGGGGGAAGTACAGCGTGCCGTTGACGGCGAGCAGCAAGCCCTTGTCGTCGGCGGCAGGCGGCGTGAACAGGCCGGCTTCGCGCGACAGCACGGCCAGCTCGAAACTCTCGGCCGAGAAGAACCGCTCGCCGCCGCCCGCGCCCATCTGGCGCAGCAGCTCGGCGGCCTCGGTGCGGGAGACGGGCGTGGCGTTGCGGTTGATGCGGCGCTGCGCCCAGCCGGCCGGGTCGAACCCCAGGTGGTCGGCCGCCTGCTGGGCCTGGCTGGCCAGGCGGGCGTATTCCTCGCGCCGCGCGACCTCGGGCATCACGGCGCGCAGCGCGCCGGTGCGCGCCGCGACCTGCACCGCCTCGCGCCGCTCGGCCGCCAGTTGCTGCAGCCCGTCGCGGGCGATCCAGGCGCCGACGGCCAGCAGCACCGTGGCGACGGCCAGGGCGACCAGGCGGGCCGCGCGCTTGGACTGGGACACGCTCACTCTTCCATGATCCAGTGGGCCGTCAGCAGCACCACGCGGTCTTCGTCGAACTGGCGGCCCGTCGCGGTCGCGGCGGCGGGGGTGGCCGCGCCGGTGGCGGCGTCCGACGTCTGGATGCTGCTGGCGATGGTGTTGTTGGCTTCCCACGCGGTGCCGGGTGCGTTCGCGTCGGCGGCGCCGCCGTTGTGCGCCACGCGGCCCTGGATGCGGAAGCGGCCTTCACGGGAGTCGGGCTTGCCGTCGATCACCTGGTCCATGAAGCGGGCCAGATCGGGCGTGAGGCCGCGCAGCACCATCACGTTGCCGGCGCCGCTGGTGGTGCCCGGCGGGTTCCACTGGAAGCACACCTGCACTTCGGTCGCGTTGCCGTTCGTGTCCTGGTAGAGGTAGCGGTCTTCCTGACCCTCGCCGCGGCCCGGGGGCATGCGCACGCCGGCACGGTTGAACAGCTCGCGCAGGTTCTGCGATGAGAGGGTGGTGTCGCCCGCGCCGGTCTGGCCGGGAGCGTAGCCCTGGCCGTTGCAGATCTTGAAGCCGGTGTTGGCAAAGTTCTCCGGAATGCCGGCCACGGCCGAGCCGCCCGTGCGGGTGCACACGGCGGCGGCGCCCGCGAACGTGGTCTGCGCGCCGTTGACCATGTAGGTCGGTGCCTGCTGGCAGTCGCCCAACACGCCGCCGTTGCGCTGGTAGTACTGGTCGTAGGCCGCCTTCCACTGCATGGCGAACTTGTTGGCGATCTTCTGGTACTCGGCGTTGCGCTGAACGTCCTTGCCGACGGCGATGGCGCCGATGATCAGGCCGATGACGGCCAGCACGATGGCCATTTCGACCAGCGTGAAGCCGCGCTGGATGCGGCGGGCGAGCGGGGTGCGATGGGTGCGCATGGGAGGGGTTCCTGCGGGGGCGATGCGGCGCATCACTGGTTCATCTTGTAGATGGCGACCATGCGGATCACTTGGTCTTCGTCCTGCGTGCGGCCGGCCTGGCCGGCGACCGTGTCGGTGGCACCGTCCTGGTAGGTGTTGTTGGCCGACCATTCGACGCCGGCCGCGTTGGGAGTGCCGTTTTGAACGCCCTGCTGGCGGAAGCGGCCTTCCTGCGCGTCGGGCTTGCCGTCGATCATCTGGTCGAGCATGCGGGCCAGGTCGGGCGTGAGGCCCGTGATGACCATCACGTTGCCCGAGTTGGCCGCGGTGCCCGGTGCGTTCCACTGGAAGCAGACCTGGATTTCCTGCGGGTTGCCGTTGGTGTCCAGATAGACGTAGCGGTCTTCGGCGCCTTCGGCACGGCCCGGCGGCATGCGCACGCCGGCGCGGTTCATCAGCAGGCGCAGGTCGAAGCCGTTGGCGGCGTTGGCATCGGCTGCTCCCTGCATGTCGCGCGCCATGTTGGGGCCCTTCGCGCCGTGGCAGATGGCATTGGGCGCGGTGGCGGCCGTCATGTTGCCGCCCGAGATGGAGGCGCCGGTCCCCGCGTTGAAGTTGGCCCCGTTCACCATCAGGCGGGGTGCCGTCTGCGAATCACCCAGCACGCCGCCGGTGCGCTGGTAGTAGGCGTTGTACGCCTGCTCCCACTGGTCGATGAACTTGTTCTTGATCTTGGTGTATTCCGCGTTGCGCTGGACGTCCTTGCCGATGGCGATGGCGCCGATGATCAGTCCGATCACGGCCAAGACGATGGCCATTTCCACCAGGGTGAAACCCTTCTGGATACGACGCGGAAGGCCCGCACGGGCACGGCCGGCGGAACGGGGAATGTGGTGTGCAGACATGCGTACCCTTTAGCAATGGGGAAATGGACCCAGCCCGATAAACGGGAGGTCAGCGCATGCTACGAGCGCACCGTTAGCAGACCGTTAGAAACATTTCAAGTCGTAACTTGTAGGCGAAAAACCTGTTTTACGGTAGGCAACGTTTGTTGTTATTTGGGCGGATACCAGATGGCGGGCCGCCGCCGGCCCGCTACCGGCCGGCCGCCCTCCCGCGCACCGGTTCACATCGCGCCGAACCGTTGGAGCGACGCCGCCCACTGGGCGATCCACCCGTGGGCGCCGGCCTTGCGGGCGAAGGCCACCGCCTCCAGCGCGGCATGGGTGGCCTCCTGCGGCCGGCCTAGCAGGTCCAGCGATTCGGCCCGGATGCGCCAGATGTCCATGCAGCAGTACTGGTGTTCGCTCAGGTGCGCGGTGGCGAGCGCCTGCTCCGCCAGCGCCAGTGCGGCTTCGGGTTGCCCGCTGGCCGCCAGCACCGAGATGGCGAACCAGGCCTCGGTGGTGGCGGCGGCGCGGTAGCCGATCTGCAGCGCCGTCATGCCCGAGAGCACCGCCTGCACATCGACCGGCACGCCGGCATGCACCCGCGCCAGCACCACCAGCATGTGGGCCAGGCCCAGCCAGAACTGCAGCCCCTCGGCCTCGGCCACGACCCAGGCGCTCTCGGCGGCGGGCACCATGCGCTCCTTGTCGCGCGCGCACCACACGATGAGCGACTGGAAGCAGCGCACGATGCACAGGTCCTGCCGCGCCGCCGACTGCTGGGCGGCGGCCAGCGCCTGGGTAAGGACCTCCTTCGACCGGGCCTGGTCGCCGGTGAACCACAGCAGCCAGGCCAGTTGCGCGCCGGAGAACACGGCCAGGTCGCAGGTGAGGTGGGCCATGCGCTCGCGCAGGTCCAGCATGCGGCCCAGGCGCAGGTTGGTTTCGAACCAGTGGGTGGCCTCCTGCAGCCGGCCCAGCCAGAACAGGGTGTTGCCCTGCGCCCAGGCGGCGGCGAAGTGCTGCGCCGGACTGCGGGCCATGGCCTGCAGCCGGCGCGCGTGGTCCAGCCCATGGGTGTAGCCCTGCGAGCTGGACCCGAGGTACGCCAGCATCTGCATGTCGAACAGCAGCTCGGGCGCGAGCGAAGGCGGCAGGGGCATGCGGCCCAATTCCTGCACCACCGCGTGCGCCTGGTCGGAGCCGTAGCCGTAGCGCGCGACTAGGCAGCGGCCATGGACGATGCGCGCCTCGATGCCGGCCGCCCCGGGAAAATAGCCCAGCGCCGCCAGCCGGGCGCAGCTGTCGCAGGCGGCGGCCATGTCGTCTTCGCCCACCGCCTGCCGCACCGCCTGCCACCATGCGGCGGCGGCGGCGGCCGGCTCGCCCGCCTGCTCCAGCAGGCCGGCCGCCCGGGCATGCAGGCCCTGCTGCGAGGCCCGGCCCGCAGCCTGGTGGGCGTGGCGCTGCAATTGCGCGGGCAGCGTGGCCGAGAGGACGTATTCGCGCAGCCGGGCATGGAAGAAGGCCGCATGGCCCAGCCCGCGCGAGACGATCATGCCGGCGCGCAGGCCCTGCTCGAAGGCGGCCGTGGCCTGCGCCTCGCCCACCACGTCGGCCAGGTCGTCGCGCGAGAACAGCATGCCCAGCACGGCCGCAACCTCCATGCCCTCGCGCAAAGGCCCCAGTTGGTTGAGCATGGCCTGGCAGAACTCGTTGAAATGGCTGGAACCGTCGGCATGGACCGAGCCGGCCAGCAGATAGAGCGGCAGCCCGCGCGCGCTGGCCACCCGGCCCCGCAGGGCCTCCGGCGTGAGCGATGGGCCGTCGGGCAGGCTTTGCAGCACGCGGCGGGCGGCCTCGTCGTCCAGCGGCCCGAGCACGATGTCCCGCAACCCCGGCAAGGCCAGCGGCTGGGGCTCGTCGAGCCGCCGGTTCAGCAGCCAGCGCAGCCCGGGCTGCAGGTCGGCCAGGGCCTGCAGCAGTTCCGCCGAGGCCGGGTCGATCCACTGCACGTCGTCCACCACGATCAACAGGGGCGCCGGGCCCACGCCGCCCAGCAGCCGCCCCAGCCCGTCCACCAGCTCGGCGCGCTGGCGCCGGCTGACGTTGCGCGTCGCGAGAAAGGCGCGCAGGGCCTGCCGGGCCGCAGCCGGCATGTCGCCGGACAGGGCATCGCCGCCGCCCTCGCCCCGGCCCGACAGCATGCCCGCCACCAGGTCGTGCAATGCGCGCCAGGAGGTGGCCGCACCTTCGGGCAGCGCCGCGAGCCACACCACGCTGCCACGGGCCTGCCAGCGGCGGGCGCATTCCCACACGGTGCGGGTCTTGCCGATGCCGGGCTCGCCGACCAGGCAGACGGCCTGGGCACCGCCGCCGCCCGCCGGCGCCTGCAAGGTCTCCATCAGCGCATCGACGAGCGGCTCGCGGCCGAAGAAGCTGTGGCCGGCGAAGTCGCCCCCGGGCGGCAGGGCCGATCCGCGCTCGTCCAGGCGGCCGCCCAGCAGGGTGAATTCACGCGCCCAGCCCCGGAACCGCTGCTGACCCATCGGCACGCAGCCGAAGCTGGCGGCCACGTCGGCCATGCTCTCGTCGCACACGATCTCGCCGGGTTCGGCGCGCTGGGCCAGCCGTTCGGCCAGGCGCACCCGCCAGCCCACGGCGCGGCAGGTGGGCCAGCGCTCGACCAGCACCCAGCCGTGGGTGGCGCCGGCGCTCAGGGCCTGCCCGGCGGGCATGGTGGCGGCCAGGGCGGCGGCGCAGCGCAGGGCCTGCCAGCGCTGGCCGGTATGCCGGCTGTCCAGTCCGAAGCCGAGCGTGCAGCCCGCGTCGTCCACCGACAGCACCACGCCGTGAAAGCGCCGCGCCTCCGCCTCGAAGGAGGCCTGCAGGGCGGCCAGTTCGGGCGCCCGGGGATGGCGGTCGCGCGCATCCAGGTACGGCAGGTGGACGTAGAGCAGCGTGATCGCGGCCATCTCGGCGGCGGGCTCGCCGCCCTGTGGCGCACCGGAAGGGCCGGTGGCCGCGCCGCCGGCAGCCCCACCGGGGCCGCCCGGGCCGCCCGGGCCGCCGCGCACGCCGTCCATGCGGCGGTGCTGCGCGGCCAGCCAGCTCTGGAACTCCTCCGACATGCCTTCGTCGGCGCCCGCCAGCCAGTGGCCGGGGTCGGCCTGCAACGCCGTCTCCCAGGCGGGCGGCCAGGAGGCGCCGGTGGGCGCGGAGGTCAGCAGCTGCCAATCGGTGAGCAGGGTGTCGCCCGGAGCGAAGGCGATCCAGTCGCGCTCCACCCGGATCGCGTCGGGCAGGGCCAGCTTGCGCCACTGGGCCTGCAGGTCGGCCAGCACCACGCGCAGATTGGCGCGCCCCGCCTGCAGGTCGAGATCGGGCCAGAGCAGCTGCGCCAGCAGCTCCCGCCGCACCTCGCGCTTGGGCTGGCTGACCAGGTACCCCAGCAGTGCCGCCGTCTTGCGGTACTTGAAGTGCAGGGGCCGCACCTCCTCCGCCCCGCGCACGGTGTGTTGGCCCGACAGGACGATCAGGAGCTTTTCGGCAGGAGGGTTCACAAAAAAGGTCGGAATGTGACGCGGAGCGCGGATTTTGCATTGGTTCACATTTGCGCCACGCAGGGTTTCTATCGCGCGGGGCCCGCCGAAAGCGACTTTCCACGCACGCCGCCACCGACGCGTGGCGCGCTTCGTCGCGCTTTGCCGCGCATCGCCACCCATACCTCTTGAAAACAATGCAATCGCGACCAATTCACCATGCGAGGGCGCTGCGCCATGTCCCGGCGCCCCACGACCGTCATCGTCCATCTGTCTTCAAGGAGGTTTCGCCATGTACCGATCCCTGTTTCCCCGCGACGTTTTCGCCGAGATGGATCGCCTGCAACGCGAGATGCAGCAGGCCCTCGATCTGTCTCCCACCATCCGCGGCGTCGCCCGCAACGGCTTTCCGGCCATCAACGTGGGCGGCACGCCCCAGACCGTGGAGATCTACGTGTTCGCGCCGGGTGTGGACCCGGCCACGCTCGAGGTGCAGCTCGAACGCGGGCTGCTGACGATCGCCGGCGAGCGCAAGAGCGCGCTGGCGGACGCGGAGGCCGATGCCAAGGTGACGGCCCACATCCACGAGCGCTTCGACGGTCGGTTCCGCCGCGTGCTGACGCTGCCCGACGACGCCGACCCGGAAGCCGTGGAGGCTCGGCTGCGCGATGGCGTGCTGCACATCACCGTGCAGCGCCGCGCCTCGGCCCAGCCCCGGCGCATCGCCATCCACTGAACGCCCGCCCCGGGAATCACCACGACACCCCATCGCCAGAGAAAGGAAACGACCATGCGCAACGACGTACAGACGACTTCTCGCTCCCCTGCCACCACCCGCCAGTCCGGCACGCCAGCGGCCGACCAGCCGCGCTACGGCGACGCCTCGCTGACGCCGCCGGTGGACGTGCTGGAAGATGCGGGCGGCATCACGCTCTATGCCGACCTGCCCGGCGTGAGCCGCGAGCAGCTGAACCTGCAGGTCGAATCGGACACCCTGACCATCGAGGCCGAGTCGAACCTGTCGGTGCCGGCAGGATTGACCTCGAGCCACACCGAGGTGGGCCTGGCGCGCTTTCGCCGCGTGTTCACCCTCAGCAAGGAGCTGGACACCGAGCGCGTGTCGGCCGAGCTGGCCCAGGGCGTGCTGAAGCTGCGCATTCCGAAAGCCCGGCATGCCCAGCCCCGGCGCATCGAGGTCCAGGTGGCTTGATGCTATTTATTTGATAGCTATACGCGCTTGATCCACGGGCGCCAGCGCCCGTTTTGACCTCAAACCACGGAAGCTCTGCACGAATCGAGCGGCAAGTGGGCGCTGCGGATCGGGAGGGGCTGCAAGGCGCAAACCGCAGCTTTCAGCGCGGCTATGGCGAGAATTTGCAACGCCGCAGACTGCCCGAGCCCGCAGATGCACAAGGCGCGGTGATTCGTGCAGAGGTTCCCTAGGGAAGCTCTCCACGAATCGAGCGGCAAGTGGGCGCTGCGGATCGGGAGGGGCTGCAAGGCGCAAACCGCAGCCATAGCGGGGCTATGGCGAGGATTGGCAACGCCGCAGACTGCCCGAGTCCGCAGATGCACACGGCGCGGTGATTCGTGCAGAGGCTCCCCTAGAGGGTGATGCCGCCGTCGATGGCGTAGTTCTGGCCGGTGACGAAGGACGACTCGTCGCTGGCCAGGAACACCACCAGCGGCGCGATCTCCTCGGCCGTCGCCAGCCGGCCCATGGGCTGGCGGGCCACGAAGGCGCGGCGGGCGTTCTCGGCATCGCCCGTGGCGGCGATGCGGTCCGCCAGCGAGGGCGTGTCCACCGTGCCGGGCGACACGCAGTTGCAGCGCACGCCCGCGCCCACGAAGTCCGCCGCCACCGACTTGGTGAGCCCGATCACCGCCGCCTTGCTGGCGCCATAGACGCAGCGCCCCGGCAGCCCCTTGAGCGAGCTGGCCACGCTGGCCATGTTCACGATGCTGCCGCCGCCGGCGCCCACCATGCGGGGCAGCACGGCGCGCATCGTCCAGAACTGCGAGCGCACGTTCAGGTCCATGGCCAGCGACCAGTCGTCGTCGCTCGCCTGCAGCACCGTGCCGGCGTGCACCACGCCCGCGCAGTTGAACAGCACGTCGATGCGCTCCAGCCCGGCGAAGAACGCGTCAATGGCCGCCCGGTCGAGCACGTCCAGCTCCGAGGTGCGGATGCCATCGGTGCCCGCCAGCGACGCCAGCAGGTCGGCCCGGATGTCGGTGGCCCAGACCTGCGCGCCCTCGCGGGCCATGGCCAGCGCGGTCGCCCGGCCGATGCCCTGGCCCGCCGCGGTGACGACCGCGGTCTTGCCCGCGAGCCGCTTCATTTCTGCAGCCCCAGCCGGGGCACGAGTTCGGCGTAGAAGGCGCGGTCCTTGTCGATCTGCTGCTGGAAGGCGGCCGCATCGGCGTACGCCCAGCCGAGGTTGGCCTTGGCGAGCACCTCGCGGAACGCGGCGTCGTCGGCCGTTTTGGCGGCGACGGTGCCGAGCGTGGCCACCACGTCCGGCGGCGTGGCCTTCGGCACGGCCAGGCCGCGCCACACGCCGATGGACAGGTCGACGCCGCGCTCCTTGAGCGTGGGCACCTTCTCGAACACCCCGCCCACGCGCTGGTCCGCCATCACGGCCAGGGTGCGCATCTTGCCGGCGGCGACGTGCTGCGCCACCTCGCCAGGGCTCACGGCGAGGGCGTCCACATGGCCGCCCAGCAGCGCCACCGCCGCCGGCGCCGCGCCTAGGAAGGGCACGTGGTTCACCGGCAGCGAGAGCTTCTCGGAGAACGCGGCCGCCGCCATGTGCCAGATGGAGCCCACGCCCGCGTTGGCGATGGACAGCGGCTCCTTGCGCTTGCGGGCATCGGCGATGAATTCCTCGATGGTCTGCCAGGGTGCATCGGCCCGCACCGTGATGGCCGACGGGTCGGCGTTGAGCCGGGCGACGGGCCGCAGGTCGGCCGCCGTGTACTTGGTGATGCCCAGGTTCGGGATGATCGTCAGCTCGCAGATCACGATGCCGATCTTGTAGCCGTCGGGCTTGGCGTTGATGAGCTCTGCCGTGCCGATGGCGCCGCTGGCGCCGGGCTTGTTGACCACGATCATCGGCTGCTGGGGCAGGTACTTCTTGCCCACTTCGGCGAAGGCGCGCCCGACGATGTCGGTGCCGCCGCCCGCCGCCACCGGCACGATCAGCTCGATGGGCTTGCTGGGGTAGTCGCTGGCCCGCGCCAGGGCGGCCGTGCCGCCGAGGGCGACGGCGCAGGCCGAGGCGATCACCTGGCGCCTGTTCAGATGGGAATGCATGGTGCTTGTCTCCTTTGCTCTGTTGTGTGTTGTGTTGTGTTGTGTTGTCTCGATCGATGCGCCGTGGCCGGCCCGGCCATCGTTCAGGCCCGGGCGGCGCCTGGCGCGCCGCCGGTGCAGGGGCGTCAGTAGGTCGCCCGGCCGCCGGAGAGGTCGAACACCGCGCCGGTGGTGAACGAGTTCTCCTCCGACACCAGCCAGGCCACCATGGCCGCCACCTCCTCCACCTCGACGAAGCGCGCGCGCGGGATCTTCGAGAGCATGTAGTCGATGTGCTGCTGCGACATCTGCTCGAAGATCCGCGTGCGCGCCGCCGCCGGGGTGATGGCGTTCACCGCGACGTTGCGGGCCGCCGTTTCCTTGCCCAGGCTCTTGGTAAGCGCGATCACGCCCGCCTTGGAGGCGCTGTAGGCCGAGGCATTGGGGTTGCCTTCCTTGCCGGCGATGGAGGCGATGTTGACCACCCGCCCGTAGTCGCGCGCCACCATGCCGGGCACCACCGCCTTGTTGACGTGGAAGGCGCCGTCGAGGTTGATCGACAGCACCCGGCGCCACTCATCGAGCGGATAGTCGCCGAGCGGCAGGTTGGCGCCCGCGATGCCGGCGCTGTGCACCAGCATGGCGATGGGCCCCGAGAGGCTCTCGGTGCGGGCGACGGCGGCTTCGACCTGCGCGAAGTCGGTGACGTCCACCGTCACGCCGGTCAGCGCGCCGGCGGCGCCCACGCCGGCCAGGGCCTGCTGCGCGGCGGCGATGGCCTCGGCGTCGCGGTCCCACAGGCACACCCTGGCATGGCCCGCCAGCAGGCGGCGGGCGATGGCGAAGCCGATGCCCTGGGCACCGCCCGTCACGACCGCGGTGCGGCCGTCGTAGTCGTACTGGATCATGGCAGTGGCCCCTGTCAGGCAGCGACGGTCTTCTGGCACTGCTCGCCCAGCCCGGCGATCCCCAGCCGCATGGTCTGGCCGGGGCGCAGATACACCGGCTGCGGCTTGGTGCCCATGCCCACGCCGGGTGGCGTGCCGGTGGAGATCACGTCGCCGGGCTGCAGCGTCATGAAGCGGCTGAGGTAGGCGACCAGCTGCGGCACGTTGAAGATCATGGTGCGCGTGTTGCCGTTCTGGTAGATGCGGCCATCGACCTCCAGCCACATGTCGAGCGCATGCGGGTCGGGCACTTCGTCGGCCGTCACCAGCCAGGGGCCGGTGGGGCCAAAGGTGTCGCAGCCCTTGCCCTTGTCCCAGGAGCCGCCGCGCTCCAGCTGGTAGTTGCGCTCGGAGACGTCGTTGATGACGCAGTAGCCGGCCACATGCTTCAGGGCGTCGGCCTCTTGCACGTAGCTCGCGGCCGTGCCGATCACCACGCCGAGTTCCACCTCCCAGTCGGTCTTCTCCGAGCCGCGCGGAATCTTCACGTCGTCGTTCGGGCCGACCACGGCGGAGGTCCACTTGTTGAAGACGATGGGCTCGGCCGGGATCGGCATGTTGGACTCGGCCGCGTGGTCGGCGTAGTTGAGGCCGATGCAGACGAACTTGCCGATGCGGCCCACGCAGGCGCCGATGCGGGGGGTGCCGGGCACGGCCGGCAGCGTGGCCGGGTCGATGGCGCGCAGCCGGTCGAGCGCATCGGGGCCGATCGCATCGCCGTCGATGTCGCGCACATGGGCGGACAGGTCGCGGATCACGCCCTGGGCGTCGAGCAGTCCGGGTTTTTCCTGGCCCGGGGGGCCGAAACGTAGCAACTTCATCGAATGTGTCTCCTTGAGCGGCGAATTCTGGAGCGGCCCCGGTTTGCTGCATAGTGAAAGCTTCGCATGGGGTGATAGCCCCGAGGAATCACCGTGATACCCAGCCTTTCCTCGATCACGTCGCGCCTGCGGTTTCGGCAGCTGAGCCTGCTGGTGGCGCTGGAGGAATGCGGCAGCCTGCACCGCGCGGCCGAGCGGCTGGGCATGACCCAGCCGGGCCTGACCAAGGCGCTGCGCGAGATCGAATCGACCTTCGGCGCCGAGCTCTTCGTGCGCACCCAGCAGGGCGTGCGGCCCAACGAGCTGGGCCTGTGCCTCATTCGCCATGCACGGCTGATGGATGCCGACCTGGAGCATCTGCGCGAGGAAATGAACGGCGTGCTGCGCGGCTCCGGCGGCCGGGTGGCGGTGGGCGCCATCACCGGCGCGCTGCATTCGGTGCTGGTCGCGGCGGTGTCGGAGCTGCGGCGCACGCAGCCCGCGCTGTCCATCGAGATCCGCGAGAGCACCAGCCTGGAGCTGCTCAACGCCATCAACGAGGGCCGGCTCGACGTGGCCGTGGGCCGCACCACCGTGTCGAGCAACGTGGAGCAGTTCGATTACGAAGAGCTGATGGACGAGGCGGTGGCGGTGGCCGTGGGCACCCGCCATGCGCTGGCGAAGGCGCGGCGCGTCACGCTCGCCCAGCTGGCGCGCTGCCGCTGGGTCTTCTACCCCGGCAACATGCCGCTGCGCAAACTGCTGGAGCGCGAATTCCGCGAGGCCGGGCTGGAGCTGCCGCCCTACCCCATCGAGACGTCTTCGTCGCTCGCGACCATGCTGATGCTCAAGGAAGACCCGCACCTGGTGGCGCTGATGTCGTCGGCGACGATGGAGTTCTGCGAAGAGCACGGCATCGCCCGCCGGCTGCCGCTGGCCATCGGCTCGCGCCACGAGCCCTTCGGCATCGTCACCCGGCGCGGCGCGCGCCTGACGCCGGCGGCGGCGATGCTGGTGCAGTGCCTGCGGCGCGCGGCCGGCCAGCCCCAGCCGGCGGGCTGATGCTCACCGCTGCCGCGGCGTGGCTTCCACGCGGCCTTGCGCCACGTCGCGCAGCACCGCCATGAAGGCCTGCGCGGCCGGCGTGGGCGTCTCGCCCAGGCGCACGAGCATGCCGTAGTCGGGCATGGCCCGGGGCACGTCCACCTGGATGGACGACAGCAGCCCCTTGGCCACGTACCGCTCGGCCAGGGCGCTGGGCTGCAGCGAGAGCATGTCGGTGATGCGCAGCGATTCCAGCGCGAAGAGGAACGACTGGGTTTCCATCACGCCCGAGGTCGGCGTCATGCCGATGGCGCGGAAGATGTCGTCCGACACCTTGCGCAGCGCGGTCGATTCCGGATAGAGCAGCCAGGGCCAGTGCGCCAGGCGCCCCGCCTCCAGCCCCTGGATGCCGCGCAGCGGATGGTGCGGCCCGCCCACCACCTGCAGCGTCTCGCCCGAAAGGCGCTCGTACTGGAAATGCGCCTGCTGCGCCTCGTCGGTGAAGCGGCCGATCATCAGGTCGATCTTGCGCTCGCCCAGCCAGGCGATGAGCTGGTCGCTGCTCTGCTCGCGCACTTTCAGCACCAGCAGCGGCCGGCGCCGCTGCATCTCGGCGATGGCGGTGGTGAGCAGGCGCGCGGCCGAGCCGGAGATGGCGCCGATCGACAGCTGGCCGTGCCCGCCCTGCTTGAGCGCGTTGAACTCGTCCACGAAGCGCGACTGCCCCGCCAGGGCGGACGCGGCGTAGCCCAGCGCGAACAGGCCCAGCTCGGTGGGCCGCATCTCGCGCGGCAGGCGCTCGAAGAGGCGCGCGTCGAAGATCTCCTCCAGGTCCAGCAGGATCTTGGTGGCCGCCGGCTGGGTGACGTGCATCTGCTCGGCCGTCACCCGCAGGTTGCGCGTGCGCCCGAGGATGTCCAGGAACTGAAGGTGCCGCGAGCGCAGGCGGCTGCAGGCGGTGGCGATGGATAAGGGTTTGCCCTGCATTTTTGGGGGACCGATAACGGTTTGGAATGCCCGGCGGAAAAACACTGATTGGACGCTGCCGGCGCAGCCCCCTAGTCTGCACCTTTAGCCGTTCCCAAAAACACACAGGAGACAAGCCATGACTTTCCGCACCGCATTCAAGACCCTGGCCCTGACCGCCTCGCTGGCTGCCATGCTGGCCGCACCGGCCATCGCGCAGGTCCGCGAACACACCTTCAAGATCGGCACCGGCATCACCGACGACCACCCTCAGGCCCAGGCGTCGCGCCACTTCGGCGAGGTGCTGGCGGCCAAAAGCGGCGGCAAGATGCGCGCCAAGCTGTTCGCCAACGGCACGCTGGGCAACGACGTGACCATGATCTCGGCGCTGCGCGGCGGCACGCTGGAGATGACGGTGCCCGACAGCTCCACGCTGGTCTCGGTGGTCAAGGACTTCGGCGTGCTGAACCTGCCGCTCACCTTCAACAACAGCGAAGAGGCCGACGCCGTGCTGGACAGCCCCTTCGGCCAGAAGCTGCTGGCCAAGCTGCCCGAGAAGGGCCTGGTCGGCCTGGGCTACTGGGAGAACGGCTTCCGCCAGACCACCAATTCGCGCCGCCCCATCAACAAGGCGGAGGACTTCGCCGGGCTGAAGCTGCGGGTGATCCAGAACCAGCTCTTCATCGACAGCTTCAACGCCCTGGGCGCCAACGCCACGCCCATGCCTTTCACCGAACTCTATTCGGCGATGGAGCAAAAGGCGGTGGACGGCCAGGAGAACCCCGCGGCGACCATCCTCACCAGCAAGTTCTACGAAGTGCAGAAGAACCTGGTGCTGTCGCGCCACATCTACAGCACCTGGGTGTTCCTCATGTCGAAGAAGGCGTGGGACGGCCTCTCCGCCGAAGAACAGAAGATCGTGCAGGAAGCCGCGAAGGAAGCCACGGCGTTCGAGCGCAAGGCCATCCGCGCACTGGAAGCCAAGGCGCTGGGCGAGCTGAAGAAGCTGGGCATGCAGGTGACCGAGCTGTCCGCAGCGGACCAGGCCAAGCTGCGCGACAAGCTGCAGCCGGTGGTCGCCAAGTACAGCAAGGAATTCGGCGAGGACACCACCCGCGAAATGATGGCCGAGCTGGAGAAGGCCCGCCGCAAGTAAGCGGCCAGGCAGGGCCGGTCCGCGCACCGGCCCATGCCCATTCCGAACGGTTGCCGTCGGCCCCGCCAGAACGGCTTCCGTGGCCTGCGCCCGAACGGCTCTGACGAGACCCGTGGGCTTGGGGCCATTCGCCTCCCTTCTTCCAAAGAACGACATGACCTCACCCGAAGGCCGCCGCTTCCGCTCGCGCGACTGGTTCGCCGACCCCGCCCGTTCCGACATGACCGCGCTCTATCTCGAGCGCTTCATGAACTACGGGCTCACGCCCGAAGAACTGCGCTCGGGCCGGCCGATCATCGGCATCGCGCAGACCGGCAGCGACCTGTCACCCTGCAATCGCATCCACGTCGAGCTGGCGCGCCGGGTGCGCGAGGGCATCCGCGACGCGGGCGGCATTCCGCTGGAATTCCCCGTCCACCCGATCTTCGAGAACTGCCGGCGTCCTTCCGCCGCGCTGGACCGCAACCTGGCCTACCTGGGCCTGGTCGAGATCCTCTACGGCTATCCCATCGACGCGGTGGTGCTGACGACTGGCTGCGACAAGACCACGCCGGCCGGCATCATGGCCGCCTCCACCGTGGACATTCCCGCCATCGTGCTGTCGGGCGGTCCGATGCTCGACGGCTGGCATGAAGGCGAACTGGTTGGCTCGGGCACCGTGATCTGGCGCAGCCGCCGCATGCTGGCGGCGGGCGAGATCGACGAAGAAG
Organism: Acidovorax sp. FG27; assembly: GCF_040365715.1. Taxonomy (NCBI): domain Bacteria; kingdom Pseudomonadati; phylum Pseudomonadota; class Betaproteobacteria; order Burkholderiales; family Comamonadaceae; genus Acidovorax; species Acidovorax sp. FG27. The sequence goes on along the minus strand of NZ_BAABVY010000012.1, from coordinate 369,188 downwards.
AATTTTTGCAGCGCGCCTGCGACAGCGCGCCTTCGGCCGGCCACTGCAACACCATGGGCACGGCCTCCACCATGAATGCGGTGGCCGAGGCGCTGGGCCTGTCACTGCCGGGCTGCGCCGCCATCCCCGCGCCCTACCGCGAGCGCGGCCAGATGGCCTATGCCACCGGCCGGCGCATCGTGGAGATGGCGCATGAAGACCTGCGCCCCTCGCGCGTGCTGACCCGCGAGAGCTTTCTCAACGCGCTGGCGGTGGTCAGCTGCGCGGGTGGCTCCAGCAATGCGCAGGTGCACATCCAGGCGATGGCGCGCCATGCCGGCGTGGAGCTGCACCCACGCGACTGGACGGACCATGCCTACGACCTGCCGCTGCTTGTGAACATGCAGCCCGCCGGCAAGTACCTGGGCGAGAGGTTCTTCCGCGCCGGCGGCGTGCCGGCGGTGATGTGGGAGCTGCTGCAGGCCGGCCGGCTGCACGGCGATTGCGCCAGCGTCACGGGCCGCAGCATCGCCGAGAACCTGCAGGGCCGCGAGGCCAGGGACCGCGAGGTGATCCGGCCCTTCGCCGAGCCGCTGATGGAGAACGCCGGCTTCCTGGTGCTCTCGGGCAACCTGTTCGATTTCGGGATCATGAAGACCTCGGTGATCTCCGAGGCCTTCCGTGCGCGCTACCTGTGCCAGCCGGGCAACGAGGGCGTGTTCACGGCCCGGGCCATCGTCTTCGACGGCGCCGAGGACTATCACACCCGCATCAACGACCCCGCGCTCGGCATCGACGAGGACTGCATCCTGGTGATGCGCGGCGCCGGCCCGCTGGGCTGGCCCGGCTCGGCCGAGGTGGTCAACATGCAGCCGCCGGACGCGCTGATCCAGCGCGGCATCCGCGCCCTGCCCACGCTGGGCGACGGCCGGCAGTCGGGCACGGCCGACAGCCCCTCGATCCTGAACGCCTCGCCCGAGAGCGCGGCGGGCGGCGGCCTGGGCTGGCTGCAGACAGGCGACCTGATCCTGATCGACCTGAAACAGGGCCGGTGCAACGCGCTGGTCCCCGAAGAGGAAATCGCCCGCCGGCGCCGCGAGATGCCGCCGCCGCCCGTGCCCGCCAGCCGATCGCCCTGGGAGGCGCTCTACCGCGAGAAGACCGGCCAGCTGGCGGACGGCGCCACGCTGGACTTCGCGCTGCAGTTCCGCCGCATCGCCGAACAGACGCCCCGCCACAACCACTGAGCGCCGGGCCGCCCCTTAGCCCCGCGCCTTCCCATTTCGAGGACGAGAAGCATGAAGAACGACAACGACGGCGACAAGAACGCCGGCCTGCTGCCCGACGACGGCGTGGCCGGCACGCTGGTGGCCCGCGTCTGGACGAGCGGCCCGCAGGGCGGCCCGGCGGTGGTGGCGCTGCGCGAAGGCGGCGTGTTTGACATCAGCCGCGCCTATCCCACCATGAGCACTTTGCTCGATGCCGCCGCGCCAGCCGACGCGGCGCGCCAGGCGACTGGCGAGCGCCTGTGTTCGGTGGCCGATCTGCTGGCCAACAGCCGGCTCGGCGACCGCGATGCCGGGCGGCCCTGGCTGCTGGCGCCCTGCGACCTGCAGGTGGTGAAGGCCGCCGGCGTGACCTTCGCGGCCAGCATGGTCGAGCGGGTGATCGAGGAGCAGGCGCGCGGCGACGCATCGCGCGCGCAGGCACTGCGCGGCAAGGTGCAGGCGCTGATCGGCGACAACCTGGCGGCCATCCGCCCCGGCTCAGAACAGGCGATGGCGCTGAAAGCGCTGCTGCAGCAGCAGGGGCTCTGGTCGCAGTACCTGGAAGTGGGCATCGGCCCCGACGCCGAGGTATTCACCAAGGCGCCGGTGCTGTCGTCCGTCGGCACGGGCCAGGAGATCGGCATTCGCGCCGATTCGGCCTGGAACAATCCGGAGCCCGAAGTGGTGCTGGCCGTGAACGGGCGCGGAGAGATCGTGGGCGCCACGCTGGGCAACGACGTCAACCTGCGCGACATCGAGGGCCGCAGCGCGCTGCTGCTGGGCAAGGCCAAGGACAACAACGCCTCCTGCGCCATCGGCCCGTTCATCCGGCTCTTCGACGCCAGCTTCAGCATGGACGACGTGCGCCGTGAGACGGTGCACCTGGTCGTGCGCGGCACCGATGGCTTCACCATGCGCGGCATCAACACCATGTCCAGCATCAGCCGCGACCCGGCGGACATCGTCGCGCAGACCCTGGCCGCGCACCAGTACCCGGACGGCTTCATGCTGTTTCTGGGCACGCTCTTCGCGCCCATCGAGGACCGGGGCGAACCCGGGGCCGGCTTCACCCACCGACTGGGCGACGAGGTCACCATCCGCAGCGCCCGGCTGGGTGCCCTCTGCAACCGCGTCACACACAGCGAGACCGCGCCGCCCTGGCGCTTCGGCCTGCGGGCCTTCATCGGCAACCTGGCCGCGCGCGGCCTGCTGGGCGGGCGGCCGCTCTGACCCTGGGGGCGCGCCGCCCCACCCCACCCATAAACCACAACAACACACAGACGACGCAGGTCGATCAGGAGACAGAACCATGGAACGGTGGATGAATCGCTATTGCCGGATGCTGGACTTCCTCATGGCCAGTGCGCTGGCGGTGATGGTGGCGATGGTGTTCGGCAACGTCGTGCTGCGCTACGCCTTCAACACCGGCATCACCGTGTCGGAAGAGGTGTCGCGGTGGCTCTTCGTGTGGCTTACCTTCCTGGGCGCCATCGTGGCCATGAAGAACCACGGCCACCTGGGCGTGGACATGCTGGTCGGCCGGCTGCCCGACGGGGCCAAGAAGGCCTGCGTGGTCGTCGGCCAGGTGCTGATGCTGTGGGTGTGCTGGCTGATCTTCTCGGGCAGCTGGACGCAGACCCGGCTGAACATGGACGTGACCGCGCCCACCACCGGCTGGTCGATGGGGTACTTCTACTTCGTGGGCGTGGTGTTCGCCGTGTCGGCGGCGGTGTTTCTGCTCTATGACCTGTGGCGGGTGCTGAGCGGCCAGCTGCGTGGCGACGAACTGGTGATGGTCACCGATTCGGAAGAGACCGCGGAGTTCGACGCCCTGCAGGCGCGCCTGGCCGAAGAAGACCGGCTGGCGGCGCAGGCCGGCGCGCCGGCCCCCGGCACCCCCCACACGCCCCGCTGAGAGGAAGAGAGCCGCACCATGACCATCGCCGTCTTCCTCGTTTCCCTGCTGGGCGCCATGGCGATCGGCATTCCGATCGCCTTTTCGCTGCTGCTGTGCGGTGTCGCGCTGATGTGGCACCTCGACATGTTCGACGCGCAGATCCTGGCGCAGAACCTGATCAACGGTGCCGACAGCTTTCCGCTGCTGGCCGTGCCCTTCTTCATGCTGGCCGGCGAGATCATGAACACCGGGGGGCTGTCCAAGCGCATCGTGGACCTGGCGCTCACGCTCGTCGGGCACGTGCGCGGCGGGCTGGGCTATGTCGCCATCGTCGCGGCCTGCGTGCTGTCGGCGCTGTCGGGCTCGGCGGTGGCGGATGCGGCGGCGCTGTCGGCCCTGCTGATCCCGATGATGGTGGCCGCAGGCCACGACAAGGCGCGGTCCGGCGGCCTGATCGCCGCGGCCGGCGTGATCGGCCCGATCATCCCGCCTTCGATCGGCTTCGTGATCTTCGGCGTGGCGGCCAACCTGTCGATCAGCAAGCTCTTTCTGGCGGGCATCTTCCCCGGCATCCTGATCGCCGGAGCGCTCTGGGCCACCTGGTGGTGGCTGGTGCGCAAGGAACAGATCGTGCCGCCGCCGCGCCGCTCCCGCGGCGAGGTCTGGGCCGCCCTGCGCCACGCCGGCTGGGCGCTGATGCTGCCGCTCATCATCCTGGTGGGCCTGCGCTTCGGCGTCTTCACGCCCACGGAGGCGGCCGTGGTGGCGGCGGTGTATTCGCTCTTCGTGGCCGTGGTCATCTACCGCGAGCTCAAGCCCTCGCAGATCTACGGCGTGTTCGTGACCGCCGCGCGCACCACCGGCGTGGTGATGTTCCTGGTGGCCGCCGCGCTGGTGTCGGCCTGGCTCATCACCGTGGCCGACCTGCCCGGCAAGGTGGTGACGCTGCTGGAGCCCTTCATCGGCAGCCCCATGCTGCTGATGGTGATGATCATGCTGCTGGTGATCGTGGTCGGCACCGCGATGGACATGACGCCCACCATCCTGATCCTGACGCCGGTGCTGATGCCGGTGGTGAAGGCGGCCGGCATCGACCCGATCTACTTCGGCGTGCTGTTCATCATCAACAACTCCATCGGCCTGGTGACGCCGCCGGTGGGCACGGTGCTCAACGTGGTGGCCGGCGTGGCGCGCATCCGCATGGACGACGTGATCCGCGGCGTATGGCCCTTCATGCTGGCCGAGTTCGCGATGATGTTCCTGATGGTGGCCTTCCCGGCGCTGGTGATCTGGCCGGCGCGGCTGCTGTACGGCTGAGATCGCAAGAAGAAGAAGAAGAAATAAGAAGGGCCTGCACGTGCTAGTCGCAGCACGGCAGGCCCTTCGTCATGGGCAGGCCCGAGCCCGCCGCGGCGGCTGCGCATCACGGCATGGTGGGCAGCTCGTTCGGGCGCAGGTCGAACACCAGCACCTCGGCGTCCTGCCCGTTGGCAAAGCGCAGCGGCCCCGCGTTGCGCACGCGAGCGCCATCGCCCGCGTCCAGCCGCTCGCCGTTCACCTCCACGCTGCCCCGGGCCACATGCACGTACACGTGGCGGTTGGGCCCTACCGCCAGGTCGGCGGCTTCGTCACCGTCGAACAGGCCGGCGTAGACCCGCGCGTCCTGTCGCACCGCCAGCGCGCCGTCGGCTCCCTCTGGCGAGATGATCTGGCGCAGGCGGCCGCGCTTGTCGGCTTCGCTGAAATGCACCTGCTGGTAGCGTGGCGCCGCGCCCCGCTGGTTCGGCACGATCCAGATCTGCAGGAAGTGCACTTCGTGGTCGGCCGAATGGTTGAATTCACTGTGCTGCACGCCGCTGCCGGCACTCATCATCTGCACGTCGCCCGGCACGATCACCGAGCCGGTGCCCATCGAGTCCTTGTGCTCCAGCGCGCCCTGCAGCACGTACGAAAAGATCTCCATGTCGCGGTGAGCATGCGTGCCGAAGCCCCGCGACGGCGCCACGCGGTCGTCGTTGATCACCAGCAGATCGGAAAAGCCCTGCTGCTCCGCATCGCGGTAGTGGCCAAAGGAAAACGTGTGGCGCGACTGCAGCCAGCCGTGGTTGGCGTTGCCACGGTGTTGGGCCTTGCGGATGTCGAGCATGGTTTCGTCCTTTCTTCATCGATGGAATTCACACTGCTTGTAGAGCCGCTTCGTGGCTTGGTGCTGCTATGCAGTGCTGCGATGGAACAAGTATCTGCTTTTGCGCCCCACGCCAAACTGAAGGTTTTCGGCTCGCATCATCGATAATCTCGATCATCCGATTTGCTGCCGTGAAGCCATGCTGAAACTGACCCTGGAAGCCATCGAACTGGTGGACGCCATCGCCCGGCACGGCTCCTTCGCGGGGGCTTCCGAACAGTTGCACAAGGTGCCGTCCACCATTTCCTACGCCGTGAGCAAGCTGGAAGAGCAACTGGGCCTGGCCCTGTTCACGCGCCACGGCCCGCGCGTGGCACTGACCCCCGCCGGGCAGGAAATGATCCGCGAGGGCCGCTGGCTGCTGGCCGCAGCGCGCCAGCTGGAATCGCGCATGCGGCAGGTGGCCACCGGCTTCGAATCGGAGTTGCGGCTGACGCACGACTCGCTGATACCGACCGAGGCCTTCAACGACGACATCTGCGCGTTCGAAGACCTGCAATGCGGCACCCGCCTGCGCATCGCCAGCGAAGCCATGACCGGCACCTGGGAAGCCCTGCGCGAAGGCCGCGCCGACGTCATCGTGGCCGCAGGCGAAGGCCCGGCCGGTGGCGGCTACAAGGCCGTGCCCGTCGGTACCCTGAGCTTTGCCTTCTGCGTCGCCGCCACCCACCCGCTGGCCCGGCTGCAACGCCCCTTGACCCGCGCCGACTTGCTGGAACATACGGCGGTGGTGGTGGGGGATGGCGCCCGGTCGCTGACCGACCGCACCGTGGGCCTGCTGGCAGGCCAGCGCCGCATCACGGTGCCGACCATGCAGGCAAAGATAGCCGCGCAAGTTGCCGGGCTGGGGCACGGGTTCGTGCCGCGCGTGTGCGTGCGGGCGGCGCTGGAGAAGGGTGTGCTGGTGGAGGTGCCGGTGGAGGAGCCGCGAGCGGATGAGACCTTCTGGCTGGCGTGGCGGCCGGAGCATCGGGGGGAGGCGCTCAAGTGGTGGTGTGAGCGGCTGGGGAGGCAATTACTGCCGAGCATCCTGTCAGCAGCGGTCCGGTGATCGGACGCCTTTGCGGCAGCTGACTTCTCGAGATCACAACAGGATTCAGGCCGCACGGACAGTGCGCCAGCACTGGGTCCAGAAAGCAAGGAGCGCACCCTCCCAAAGCAAAAGCCCCTGGTTCCGTCAAGAACCAAGGGCTTCGATTTGGTGGCCTGGGACGGAATCGAACCGCCGACACAAGGATTTTCAAGACAACGCTCGGTTTTGGGCTCGCGCGCTCTAAATCCAAGAAACGTAACGGTTTTTTGGGTCCACAGTCTGCCTTTGTCGGGGTCGTCCGAACCTCCAGCCGAACCTGTCGGCCGATCCACTCGCTGCGCTCCAATTTTTCCAATAAAATCAATGGGTTGGGTCGGCATGCTCCGACCCCGCCGACCGAGCGTCCCCAGTGCTGCCGCGCAAGCCCTGCGTAGCCCCCAGTTGTGTCCGGATTCAGGGCATCGGGCACCATTAGGGCAAAAATGACATGGTGCCAGGTGCCTAAGTAGCTGGCTTCGTGAAATTTTTCATGTCATTTCGCATCGCCGAGTTCTTTGACCAAAACTTCTGCTTTGTTGGAGAACCAATCCACCTTCAGAACGACTAGCTGATACCTCTTCCCATCGTGGGTGTACAACCAGTTATCGCCCGGCTTGATTACGCCAAGTTCTTGGGCTTTCTGACCAGGCAGTGTGACGCTTCCGTCAGCAGTGAAGTTAGAAGTGATCGTTCCGATGCCGATAGTCGCGTTGGTTTTAGGATCGACGAACGCCTCGCCTAAAGAGAGTGTCCGACCGGCGGTGTATGTCTGACGTTGCCCACCCGCAGCCAAAGCGGGAGTGCTTGTCGATCCAGCCTTGATTGCTGCGAGCTCTTGCCGAAGCGTAGCATTCTCATCGCTTACAGCCTTCAGCCGTGACTCAAAGAACGGAATGGTAGTTGGAGCAGCGGTAAGCCAGTCCTGATACTTCTTGTTCTCGTCGCGCAGCCGAGCGATCTCAACCTCAAGCACTTCGGTCTTCGCCTTGTACTGGCTCGCGGTCGCTTTCTCACTCTCCGCTTGGGCGCGGACGACAGCTACCTTGTTTTCATCGAAGATGAAAGCGAACGCCGCCCAAACAGCGGCCCCGACCACGAGCGTATGGATGACGACGCTCCGTGCCGGGGATGACTCGAACCAATTGCTCATGGCGTACAGGAAAACGTAGCGTAACGTCGGCCGCAAGTCCTGCGGCATGATCTGGACGGAGCGACAATTTGCTCAGGCGCTGCCCAGTTCGTGTTGAAGCAATGGCCGCCAGGGTCGGCATAGTATCCAAGAACGGAAATTCGTTCCGGCTTCGTCAAGACGACCTCCCAGCAATTCCTAGAGCCAATCTGTCCTTCGAGCCTAGGGTGTCTTTTGGTCTTTAGATCCACGAATTGCGCTATGTCCCACAGTTCGTAGCTGCTTCGACGCTTCCTCCGTATCTATAAAGTAGTTCTGAAATGTGAGCGTCATGTCTTTGAAGTGCACTCGACGATCAAATGGTCGCAGGAAGTCCATCTGCTGCTTGATAATTTTGCCGCCTTGCAGATAGTCCACTAAGTCTAGCGCATGGAAACTCTCATCTCGCCAGAAGCTCACTTGCTCCTCATACCCGAGCCGAACAAAGCCGCGGGCTACTACATTGTTGAGTTCATGCGCCTGCCGTACTGGGTGTGCCCCCATGGTGTACCCGTTGAACACCCGGTTAGCAGTGATGATGCCGGTATGGACATGGGCTGTGGCGTCTACATCCCAACCTAGCCACTTAAGCAGTCTCTCCTGGTTCGCTGGAACTTTCATCCAGCGCAGACGGATATCTAGTTGGTCGCGAGCAGTCTTTAAGTGCTCGTAGCTCGTTCGCAATTCATGTGCCGACACCGGCAGGAATGAATTTTTGCACTCGAAGATGAAGAGATGCCCATCTCGCCACGCGACTATGTCCGTTTCTCGCTTACCTTCGATGTTGAAATTGAAGTTACTTCGCACCTTGAAGCCCGCGTCCACAAGAGTAGTCACAACGGTCTGCTCCATCGGGTCCTCGCCTGCGAGCTGAACACTTCGTAGATTGTTGGCTGTAACGACGTTTCGCACGAGATTTGAACACGCGATCATTGCTGGGGCGATAACCAAGTATTCGGCAGCTTCGATGAACGGTCGGTACTGCAAGTCTATGAACTTCTGGTCTGTTCGCAACGTAAGGATGTCGACAATCTCTTGTGCTTTCGCGGGCGGCAGCACTTGGCCGAGTACCATCACAATGTCTCGGACGCGCATCACCGGCAGAACAGAACGGATCCTAAGGCGCTGCTGAAGCTCGTGTGGCTGAATCTCCTTGAGCTTTTGCTGGAACACCGCACTGATAAATGCGAACATGCGTTGCACCTTCATGAAATCGCCTGCGGTGAGTGTCTCCGTGACCTGAAGCGACGGTGCCTCACTAGGGCGAAAGTTGTCGATGCCCAGGCCAATCAATACCGCGACTTCCTCTGCGAAGAGGTGGTTCCCAGCTATCGGTGCAAAAAATTCGGGGTCATAAACTACTTGAAACACAAGCCTCTCGATGGGCTCGGCGTGCAGCTCGACGAACTCACCCAACCCTCCATGCTTGAAGGCGGCTTCTATAAACGACTCCATGGTAGGAACCCGCTGGTTGTTCTTTTGAAACTCCCGGAAAACTCCGTCTACCTGAATCTGTCGTTGTAAGGTGCTCTGGATGTAGCCCAAGCGAATAGACTTTTCAAGTGCTTCATCTATGGACAGCACCTTGAGCTCTTTGCCAATCTGCTCCACCTTGTAAGGCAGACCATCGAGCAGCGCCTCGACCTCAAAGAGCTCATTGAGCCGTGCGGCGTCCATGAGCAACTCCGGATACACGCTCTGGTGAGGAGACACGAGCAGTTCGTCGACGTGTTGCCAGTCTGTCGGCACGGTGCCAACTTCTTCTCGCATCAGGTGGAGGATTAAAGACAGACCTTGCGTGATTTCCTCAGTCGACCAATGTTCGAGCATTGAGGAATCTAGGTTCCGGTTACCTCCCCTCCAGCCATTGGCAAAAGCTTGATCGACAATTACCAGTAAGCTTTTCTGAACGATCTTACGCCGAGACTTTAGCCGCACTATCAGGCCTTCACGGAGGCGGCGTGCAGCGGGCGCGAGATTGAGAAGCAGCCGAACTGAGCGCAAGAATTCCTGCCGATCTGGCCGCAGGGTGACCTTTGGCAAGAGTTCTAGACTGGCTTCCACGGCTTTGACAATCGCACCTGCCCGAAATTTATAACGTGAGGCCCGCAACAGGCCATCGCGTCGAAGGCGGGCAACTGCGCTGTCTGCGTCCCACAGAAGCAATGCGAGCATCACCGCGACAGACCACCGGTGGTCATTTCGCTCCAAGTAGACCTTCAATCCGTCAAGCGCAGCCTTCGCCTCATCCTTCGTGGCCAGTACCGGCCCGCTCGCCAATGCAGCAGCGGTCATGGCCGCGATGGTTTTGTGGCTGTGCAACTCAAAAGCTTTCGACAGAACTCCCACTATCGCCTCCTAATTCATTTCTAGTCACTCGGCAGTCTAGCTTCAGCGGTAGCTCTGGGCGCTAGGCTGGCTTCATGGCCGGAGCTCAGGTGCACAAGCTCTTGCAGGTCCTCAATGTTTAGAACGCTGTTCGTACCTGCGACCTGATCTGCGTTTGCTTTGTTTTCCCCCTGCATCGCCCCTCCAAACAGAATCATCGAGCGCCCCAGCCCCACACAAGTAAGCCAGGGCGCCCCACCGCTCTTAAGCGGCCTTCTTGACGATCATCGACCCCGCGTTAGCCGCCTCCTGCAATGCCTTTGCCGAGAGGTGCGCATACCGCATGGTCACCTTGGGATCGCTGTGCCCGAGTATCTGCTGAACCTCGAACAAGGTGCGCCCGCGCGAGACCAGGAACGACGCAAAGGTGTGCCGCAGATCATGGATCCGAATACTGACGCCTGCCTTTTTGCGCAGCCGGTACCACGCCCGGGTGATGGCGGTGTACGGCTTGCCTGTCACCGGCGAGGGGAACAGGTATTGCGACCGCCCTTGCGATTCCAACTGTTCAAGCACCCACAGGGCGGAGTCGTTCAGGGGGATGGAACGCGGCCTCTTAGACTTGGATAGGCTGGCGTCCACCTTCCAAACGCCCCGCTCGACGTTGACGTTATTCCAAGTAGCCGTCAGCCCCTCGTTCAGTCGGGCACCCGTGCTCAGCAGGAACATCAGGATCAGGCAGACCGTGCGGTTGCGATCGGTGCGCAGAACATTCAATAAGCGCTCGAGCTGTTCTTCGTCCAGATAGTTTTCAACCTTGTTGTCCTCCATGAAGAGCGTGATGCCCTTAAGCACGTTCTTCTCCATGAAATCCCACTGCACGGCCAGATTCAATGCGCGCCGCATCAGTTTGATGCAGTGATCCGCTGAGGCTGGGCTTTGCTTGGTCTTAAAGTCCCGATGAAACACCTCGACGTCAAGGCGAGAGATTTCGCTCAAAGGGATGTCTTTAAACACAGGCGCAAGGTGCAAGCGGTACAGCTGCTCGTCCTTCTTAGCCGAACGCTTATGCGATAGCGCGTGGGGCATGTAGTGCTCGCGCATGAACACATCGAGCGTCATTGACTGTAGTGAAGTCTTTGCAGTCAGCACAGGCTTCGGAGCCAGCACATGTGCGGCCTTAAGCGCGCGGGCTTGCTTGCGGGCCTGGGTAAGGCTCACCTCTTTGATCGTCCCCAGCTTGGTGTAGCTGTTGGTGCCCTTGTCGTTCTTTTGACGTAGATACCAAGTAGGAACCGCAGTGAGAGAGGCACGGCACTCGACGAACAAGCCGGGCTCGTCCGCGACGCTGTACTCGATCTTGGTTTTCCCAGGCGGGCACACCAGACCGGATGCCATAAAGGCAGGGGTAAAACTCACGACTGGCATAGGAAAGCTCCTTTTGGGTGGGTGGATGGACGTGCCGCAGCGAACTGGACACAGGGGTGGTGATGGGGATGGATTGGGGGGGTGTGCACGAGGACATGCAGTCCCCATGACATAGATATGCCGGTGTAAACGGCACGGCGCCTGCACGGGCAGTGCGGGCAACCACTAGGCCAGCGCTCGGCATGGCGCGGTGACCTGTGCAAGGTGCGGCAAGCAGCCCGAGGAAAACTCGAAGGGCTGTGCAGGGATAGGCGGGCCGGCGTTGGGTTTCACTCCTTAGAAACCCGGCGCACCCGACCAGCCACTTTTCCCACTTTTCGGGAAAACGGGACACCTTCAGAAGTCCACTGTCGCCAAAGCCGTTTCAGGTGTGGTTTGCAGTGGGTCGCTCTGGGCCATGTCATCCAGACGGTCTAAGTCAGAGTTGAATTCCGGGGCCACTTCAGGCTTCAACCGAATACCGCGATAGACCTCGTGACCGTCCAACACAGAGGCCCTGATTCCCATCTTCAGGTTATGGGTCAGCATCTCTTTGACCCGGGCGTTGGATATCGCGACCCGGCCGTTGTCCTTGCACCACTGCACATACGTCTTGTAAAACGCCGATCGCCGGATCCTCAGTTGGTCCGCACCGAGTTCGCACGCCTCACTAACAAACTCCTGCACCGAGTTCGCGGACACGCGCCACTGAGCCATGAGGCGGTCATGCACTCGGGACTCCGAGAACCCGTTCTGACTCAGCAACCGTTTCGCGCCCTCTAGCGCTTTGTAAGCAATACCGGCCAACTCCTGATCCACGATGCGCGTGGGCAGTGAGGGGTCCAGCGGCTTGCCGCTCTTGAGCCGGCTGTTGGGAAACTCCATGAGCTTCCAGCGGGCATAAAACGCTTCCGAGTGCTCGTTGGCCTTGATCGCGTGGTTGGTCATCATCAGATGGGTCGCGCGATTGCGAAAGGCAAAGGGTGGCTCTCCGGGCATGCGTCCCGTCAAGAGGTCGCCTCCAAGCACAGACTTGAATTCGGCAGCGGGGATCACTGCGTTTTCGGGCAGTTCTCCCACCACGTTCAGGCGCATGGAGGCCAGGCTCGCGATGTAGTACTCGCTGCCGCGTCCCCAGTTAAGGGGCGAAATGGCGGTGGTGAGGTCGGCATGAACCAGCCGCCCGAGGATCTGCTGCATGGCTCCTTTGCCGGCGCGCCCGTAGGGATCCATCCAGACGAATGCCTTTTGAAAGCGATGCCCGATGCCCAACATGGCTGCCCCCGCAAATTCGTCCAGGAGTCGGATCTGGTCAGCCTCCTCGCCCTCACGCGGCGACTCAAAAGTCTCGGCTCGAAAGGCATCGTAGAGCGGGGTGTCGATGTTTTCTGGCTCGAAGCCCAACACCTGCAACTGCCGATGGCGAAGACTTAAAGGCTCCTTGTGAATCGTCCCATTCTGCACCCTGTAAAAGGTCCGCAAACACCCGACCCCTTCGGGTGCTTCGTCAAAGAAGTTCGGCTTTTCAGCAATCGACAGCACCACCTTCGCGATACTGAAGTAGTCCTCTTGTCGGGAGCAGTTTGACTTCCCATCGTGCTCCTTGGCGATCTTGGCTTGAAGCTGACCAGAAGACATCTCCTCCCACAATTGAGAGCCCCGAGGCCGATACAGGACTCCATGAACCGCAACTGGGAAGTGACCGGCGACAGCCATCTTCCGCCAGACGTCAGCGGCATAGCTGTAATGGGTCGGTTGGATCTCTCGTTGTCTGAGTCCGAGGCGCGCGATGGCTCTGTCGAGTTTGACTACAGAGATATCTTTGCTGGCATTTTTGATCTGAGCTCGCACACGCATCCATTCCGGATAGTTGTTGTCGCGCAGTGCCAGAAAAACCATCAGCGGTGCCTCCTCAAATGCCGCTCCGCAGTCCCCCTGCGCAGCCTTCTGCAAGGTTTCTTCGATCACTCGCTTGGAGGTCATCGCCCTGTCCTCGACCGGTTCCTGGGACGACAAGACAGCACCGTCCACCGTCATCTCTTCCAACTCGAACTCCTCGGAGAGATCGGTCGTAAGTGCTTCAGCGTCAGTGCCGCGGCAATCTCCCTGCGCCTCCGACGTGATAGTTGTCGCGGCATCCTCTGAGTTAGTGCACTCCGGATTTAGCAGGTCTGAGGGCGCAGCCACTGTTGGGGGCGCGCAGTCAAGGTCGTCAATGTCCCGTGTGTCTGGGTTGTTCATCAATTGCTCCTGAGTTCGTTGCATGCCAAGTCGGCGGCAGACCAAGAGCATGAGAAACAGTCATAAGCGCGAAACAACGACGTTGCACGAGGCACGGCCTCGGACAACGCTGCTGAAGGTAGTTTCTTTTTACCCGGAGTGGAGCGCCCACACAAGCAAGCTTGCGCGGTAAGACAGTTTCACAGACTCTCGGTCGGCGGATTCACCACTCGATACGTCAATCAAGTGAAGGCGGGGTCGGCAAGTGAATGCCAATCTGCATGCAACTCACCATCACCGATTAACAGTTGGTTGAAGACTTCTCTAATCTCAGCTTGAGATTGGATCAAACAGATTAGTGAATCTGTGTATGGACCGGGTGCCAATAGGACATCAGTTCTCCAGGGGACGTAAGCGGTCGCAGCCATTGGTAAGCTTTGAGACGGCTGAGGCCTACGGGACCTTCGGAGTTCAACAAGGCAGAGAACCGGGCGTCAATGGCCCGATCAAGGTCCCTCAAAGAAATCTGAGTGTTCACGCGCCTGAATGATCGGCGCAAGGTTTCAAGCCGGCCTCGCTCGAACACTTGAAGAGCTACGAACGCGTCCAAAACTGGCTCTGCAAAAGGCGCCCGGTCATCACCTGCTTTCGCTGCTGCGAATGCCCCACCAATAACAATCGAATGGTTGGGCGAAGTGTCATGAGCCGCGGTAGTTGGGATCAGCGTCCGCATTGCGCGATCCAAATCATTCAGTGGCACCGCTCCGTCGGCGGCTTGGAAACGAGCGCATACCGCAAACCAGTCTTGCGGACCACTCATGTACTCGCCTTTCAGAGCTTCAAGCACTGCAGGATGAAAGGCCGAGAAGATCGCTCCGTCCTTGGTCCTCGAAAGAGCCTTCCTGATTCGGCTGTCATAAGCAGACGGGTAGGAGAGGCGCGTTTTGTCTGCTGCCACCAGCCGCGTGACGGTAACGCCATGGCCTGTAGCAGCATCGCTGTAGTTGCCCCGGGAATTCAAATTTTGCTGTGTCATCTTAAACATCTCATTGGCCTCCGCTTGAGGGCGTAGACCTTGTGACCACGCTGCCCCCCATGGGCAACGTCCGGCGGAAGTGTATGCTTCAGACCGGATGTTAGTTGCAATGTTGAACTAACTATACGGGCATTTTTCTGGATGCAAGCTCTTCAGCGCGGGTTGCCTTACCCTGTAAGCAATGCAATTTTTCTCAAATGAGGTTGTCAGCCCCCATAAGCCATCACAGTCTTTGTCCATATTTGTACTAACCAATGTGCTCTGCGACGTCGGTCTTGAAGGTTGCGTTAAGAAAAAAATGAAGCGAGGTACCCCGGAGCAGCACCTTGCGGCACCACCCCGGGGCATCCCGCATGGGCTCCCCTTCCGCGCATCGCTGAGCCTCCGTGCGAACACGGAAATCTCTTTGTTGCGGGTGACGGTGGGGAGGTTCTGGCAGGGCCTGCGCAGGCCGTTGACCAGGGGGAGGCAGGCACAGGAAGTGCCCAGGTTGGCCGCAGGCGGGCCGGGGAAGCGCGGGGGATGGAGGCGGTATCAATCCCAGGCAGAGGAGCCCAGGCGGTCAGCCTCCCACCCCACCAGGCTCGCGGCGTGGCGTGTGATGGTCAACGGCAGCAACTCCACCGGGGTGTCCCAGTCGAGCAGGTCGTTGGCGGCGGTTGCGAAGCAGTCTTGGTACGTCATGGTTAGTTCTTTCGATGGGTGTCGAGGTAGTACACGAATCCACTTGCAATCAAAGCGATCGCAAGGAAGTGCACGGGAAAGGCATAGATCAGCAGCCCCGCTCCCACCACGCACAGCCAGCGACCGCCGGATGCGAGAAAGTGGAGAAAGGAAACTGCGATCAGGGTGATGAAGAGAAGGGTGGCCATCAAAGCTCCAGACAAGGACAGGGAAGTGATGAACGGCGCGGGGCCTGTCATCGGTCGATCGCCCTGTCTGTATGGAAGCCCTGAGGTGCTGGATCGGGGCAGTGCCCTCACCTACCCAACTCTCTTAGCGCTTGGACTTTGGCTTGTCGTCTTTGGCTGGTCTAGCCGTCGCGGATTCAGGCTGGAGGTCCACCTTCCACACGCCTGTGTCACAGTACGCATAGGCGTGCCGCTGATCGACCACCGCTTGGATGATCCCGAGGTGTTTCAAGACGGCGAGCATGAAGCCGGGCGTGTTCGCAGAGGTGCCTGGGAAGAGCACGGTCAGAACACTTGAGGACAACACCTTTGCCTGCTTCAGCAGTGGCTCGATGGCGTCATAACCGACCCAACCCGCGTTGAACTGGCCTTTGCCGGTGTTGTGGTTCACCCGTATGTGGATGCCCCCTGCCGGGTCAGTGCCCAGCTCATAGGTCAATGTGGATCGACCTGAGAGTGACGGGCACTGGTCGGTACGCAATACCTTTAATTTCTCCTGTGGGTTAGACATGATTTAAAGCTCCTTGGTTGGTTTGCCGAGGAAGATTCCTCATGTTAGATACACGGTTTTCCTCAGTTTTCGGGCAAAAAAATGCCACCCGAAGGTGGCTGTGTGGTGAACATCAGGGATTGGGTTAGCTTTCACTTTTTCCCTTCTGGTCCGTTGCGAAGGCCCGGCATAGATCGCCGAGCGGGCAGGCAATCGCCTTAGGAATGAACACAACAATTCCCTCCCCTTCGTCGCTGAGGATGAAGGTCAGTTCAAACCAGTCGGCGTGTTCATCCAGCGCATCCCATGAGGGCGTGAAGTGCTCGCTGCCAGGCGGTAAGCTGTTCCAGCGATTGCACACCACCGAAAAGCCCACCGCGTTTTCGAGATCGTCAGTCGTGTCACCCTCCTCCACCACCATGACCGCCAATAGCAGCGCCGCGTAGTCAAGGTCTGGTTGGAGCAAGCTCTTTAAACGGTTCTGAACGAGGCGTTGCAGATCGTAGCCATGCGCGTGATCAGCGAAGGCTTTGATCGAGGCAGGGTTGCGGTACATCTTCATAGGCAGGTCTCTCCTTGAGTTGGGCAAAAGAAAAGCGCCCGAGGATTGCTCCAAGGGCGCCAGTGGGGTGGTGGATGGAATGGTCTAGGGTTCTTTGTTGGATTTCTTGATGTCGTTGGCATAGCCGTTGAGGATGAAAGCCAGATAGCCAAGGCCACCGACTGCCCAGAGCAGTGCTTTGGTCATGTCTTGCGTGAGGCTCACCACGGTCAGGCCGGCCATGCAGAAAATAAGCACCATTTGTCGCTTGGTGATCCGCTCGACTGCCTGTCCAAACAGCGCCATGCCGCCGTCCAGATCCACCACTTTCGTGGAAGATGCCTGTCGCGATAGCCTCACCTGCTCTGCGGCCTCACTGGCTTTAGCGGCATCTCGCGCGACGATCTCAGCCGCTTCCTGTTTGGCACGCTCTTCTTCTCGCTGCAGTGCCTCATGCTGCAGGCGCTGGCGTTCTTCTTCGAGTGCCAACTCTGCGCGACGTGCGGCGATCTTTTCATTGAGGTCCATGCTCACCCTCAGTGGCGAGCTTCTGGATGATGGCGTCCATCGCCACGCTGCCCACGACGACGCCAGCGGTCCCGAGAGCGGCTTTACGGCCCACCTTCTTTGCTTGGGCTTCAGCAGCGATCACGTCGTCAATGCACCGGGCGGCGCGCGCGGCTCGCTCTGCTTCAGGGACACGGCGCTCGAAGGTAACCATGAGGGTTTCGCGGTCGGACACCAGCAGGTGCCGCTGCATCACCTTGGTCATGAACACCATGCGCCATCCTTCAGAGGCCATCGCGTTGATGTACGCCTCCAGCACGCCGGTCTCGATGCGTCCCTCCCCGAGCAGGAAAGAACTGACGGCACCGTCTGCCACGTCGATCACTTTGTATTCGTATTCCATAGGGTCTCCCTCTAAGAGTTGATGGTGGGTTGATGGGTGGGTGGGGTTGATAAATGGTTGAGCCGCACTGACGATGCCCTACTTCATCCAGCGGCCCTGGTACAAAGCACCCGGCAACGAGATCGTTCCTTTCTCTTTGTCGTAGATGCACAGGTGGGCCGTGTAGCTGGTGGCGTACTCGCTGGCCTTGTCTGCTAGTTCGATCACGATGGCTCCGTCTTTGGTCCAGTGATCGACCGGCTCCACGATGGCGCTGTACTTCGCTCGCTCGCGTTTGTAGAAGCCTTTGCACTCCTCTTTGGCTGCGGCAAGGTCTTCCTTCGAGGGACCAGAGCAGCCGGATAAGACGAATGAACACACGACGGGCAGCAGCACGGAAAGCATGGATTTCATGGGAGGGATCCTTTCATTGGTGGTGGTTGAGGGTTGTTTGCGTGGGTCATGAAACACGCTGGTGCAACTGGTCTGGGGCGAACCAACAAAGTTTCGATAGAGGAATTCTGCCGTATATATGCGGCATAAAAGCCTGCTCTGTGAACGAAGCTTGCTCAACTTATCGAGCAGGCAGATTTGGAACCGGATCAGGCATTTGGGCAGGCCTTGCGCAGCCTCAGAATACGTCGAAAGTGGAGTCAGACTGACTTGGCGCTGCGCGCTGATGTCGATCGCAACTACGTCTCCTTAATGGAGCTTGGGCGAAACAGTCCAAGCGTAAAGATGGTGTTCAAATTGTGTGATGCCCTGGACGTTGCACCTTCCGAGTTGCTCAAAGACGCCGAGTGGCGCATCAAAGCCAGTAGGCGTCCAAGCCCTGAGATCTGAAAGCTTGTGGGTCGCGCAGCGTTTTTCGTGACTAAAAATTATCGCCACGTCACAAAACGCATGCCATGGTTGTGAGACTTCCCGCCCTTCTACCGTCATAGGTCTCGGGATGAGTCACGGCGCGAGAAGTAGGGGGTCGGCATGGACGAGTCGCCGAGTCGTGCACGGGTCAGCAGATATGAACTTGGGACACCTGAACTCCGAGTGGAGACAGCTAGGCAGATTGCCGAGGTCTTGGGTACGCGTTGCTAGTATCTGTACTGCGAGGATTATTACCTTGCAAGAGACTTGATAGCTCGCTTCCAATTAAAGCCAGATATCCGCTGACAGGCTGCTTCCAGATGACTTGATGAGTTGGATGAGTTGGATGAGTTGGATGAGAGGGTAGCCAAACCTTTTTAGCGTCACTTGGCCTGCTCCACGTTCCCAGAAGATTGCTGCTTTGTACTGTGCCACCCGTCTAGTCTTCGCAGTTGAACGCCTCTATCGAGCGGTATTTTATTATGCCAATAAAGCTAGCGTTTACGATCCAAACTCAAAGACGCCGAAAGGATTTATCAGAAAATATGATCGACAAAGAAAATCACAACGTTACGTTTATAAAAATCGATCGGAGCGCAGCGGGTGTGTATCTTGCATCCGTGATATCGTCAGTTTTACAAGTTATCTTGAGGACGAGCTGTTGATAAAGCGTGTTACCAGGATTCAGTAGGACTTTGGATTCCAGGATTCTCGGATACTCCCAGAAATCGCGTGAGCGCTCAAGAATAGACTTCAGCCACGCTAAATACGCAACGCCTGGCACTCATCAATCCACTGATAATTAGCGGACTCCAGTCGTACCGTGCATCTCTTGGCGCCAGCAAACTCAGAGTCATCAGCGATCAGCTCCGCAATTTCTGCCACCTCTTTATCAAAGGAAGCTTTCGACTTCATGCATGGCACAGGGCTGTTCCAAAGCTGGTGATACGTATCTGCCTGCTTGAGCTTCAACTGTACACTTTCAACTGCTTTTCGCCTAGGTGCGGCTGTGTCTCGTTTGTCGAGGTGGTAAAGCCAAATAGTTGCTTTTATCCGAAGTGCATCCTCCTCCATCCTCTTCTTTTTTGGAAGATAAACTGGATTCCCATCAGGATCAAACCACATCAAGCTTACGTCGGATGCTGAGCATGGGTCCAAAGGTAATACGTCTTCAAATATTTGTGCGTAAGGCGTCGTTGCTGGCGTACGCATTCCACGAATCGGAAAGAAGTCGGCTTTTCCACCTTCTGTTGTGTCGTCTACACGTCGCTGATTGGAGTGTTGTGAGGTAAGGCGAAAATTCAGAGGCTCAAATGCTAGCCACCAATATCCCTCACAATTTTGACCAGTTTTTGCCATCTGATCGTCGATTTCCACGACCCTCCCTTTGGGTCGAAAGTGGTCGATATTTTGATCCGCACCGCCAAGAGAAATCTCTGAATACCAGCATTTGTTTCCAACAACCTTTTTAAGTGCTTCTACCACCACTGAATTTCCCCAGGTATTAGCGCGATTTGCCTTAAAATAGGCAGCTCTATCTGTCTCAGCTACGGATTGCAGCGCGGCTGTTATTTGAGCGAGCGTGGTGCGCATAGCATGAGGAAGTGAGACCTTGGCGGGATTTACAAAGATCATGTGGATGCCGCTTTCACATCATCGAAAAGCTTTGAAGCTAGTCGTTCAACTTGAAGATGCCTAACTTCGCCATCTAGTCCGTCAGAACTCAATATGCTCTGAAGCGCTAGCGTGTAGGCTTCCCGGGCAATGTTGCGATATGGGTCTGGCGAGGATTCGATTGTTTCTAACGAGGGAACTAGTTTCCTCAAGCGTTGAAGGTTCAGCTTTCGCCTATCGCCTTTCTCAGATATTGAAACCCGGTAGATGCTCTGAAGCACACGCAGGCTGAATTCATCGAGCTGGCTCTCTAGCCCATACAAAGGACTCGTGAGAACGCCAGCTACCCCTGTGCCGCGTGGACTTTCTTCTGGTTGGAGGGCAAATATGCGGCCATCCACGTTTCTGGACATCACGCGAATTTCCTCCTTACGCAGACCT
This sequence comes from Acidovorax sp. FG27, assembly GCF_040365715.1. NCBI lineage: Bacteria > Pseudomonadati > Pseudomonadota > Betaproteobacteria > Burkholderiales > Comamonadaceae > Acidovorax > Acidovorax sp. FG27. The sequence continues at coordinate 348,878 of NZ_BAABVY010000012.1, read as the reverse complement.
GCAACTAATAATGGCTGATGCGTCGCAAGGATGGTGTGGCTGTTACGTTGTATCCCACCGATTTTTCGAAGATGTCCGAGGTACTCAATTCCCCAACGAGGATTCAGGTGGGTATCTGGTTCGTCCAAAATGTACAGAGACGAAGCATCTTGGGTGAATCGCATTAGCCCTAAGACAGTGAGGAGTTGCTGCTCGCCTTCACTAAGTTGACGCGTGTGAATCGGCGACATGGCGCCTCTGACGCGAACCCTAACTCTAAAGTCCTCTATAAGCCCACTCAGGCGCATGGTGTCGAGAGCCTGAAAGAGAGCCCGAGGGTCGGCGCCGTAGACTTTTGCAAGACTGTGCAGAGCGCTAAGGTCTGGAATAAAGAGATAAACCACCTCACGGGTCTCCTTAGTGCGGAAATCCGGTTTGATAATAATCTTCTTTGAAATTGGAGCGAGTGAATATTGACGAAACGTTTCGAGTAGATCTCTCACCGGTCCCTTAGCCCCCCAAAAGTCATCGGCAGTCGTACCTCTCTTTGCCCAAACCGGCTTTCGCACTGTTAGCAAAGCTGAATCGAAGCTTTCGATTCTCGGATGACTTTTCAAAAATTCGACAATCTGTGCATCGTTAGAAAAATAGAATGCCAGTAGAGCGAACAGACCGTGGACCGGGCGGGCACAAATGAAGCGCCGGAACTCCAGCTTGCCTGGGGTACCTTTGCTACTTGGTTCTTTCAGCGTCGCGTCGAGCGCTCGACTGTCGTGACGCCGGAAGAGTTCTTCAAAACGATCACTCACCCCCGAGTAGTACCCGACAACATACTTAGGCGTCCAGTCAGCCTTTAGTGAAGAAAATGAGATCTTCCTACCGTCCACCGTAGCTTTGGGTTGATGGCCCAAATCTGCGTAGACCAATACTTCTTTATCGCGGAGAAGGTAACGAATTTCGTAAGAAAATGTAGAGGCTTCGCTTAAATCGATATTTCGGAAAATAGTTATGATTGCTTCCAGAAGGTTGCTTTTTGCTGAGCCATTCCTGCCAATGATCACTGCGATATCACAACTTTCATCGAAGTCAATTTTGAGCCCGCCAAGATTTTTCCAGGGGCTTTTGATCTCCAAATAGTCAATTCGCATCGACGATCCTCCTAATATCCTCGCCGGAGCCTAGCGGCGCAGTCAGACCCCCATCGTCACGCGCTGCGCGGATTAGATCATAAAAAGCTTCAATATCGTCGCTAAGTCCCGTTTGCATCAATAAATGCTCGGGCGTAGTTAATCCACCCAGGTAATCGACACACTCCAAAAGCTGAGCAACAGTGCTTATTGGGCTGGCTGTCATAAAACGTGACTCCGGTTTGAGATCAAGGATTGTGTCTGGATTTTCTATTTTATGAGATGCTTTATTTAAGAATTGCTTCCGCTTAGCTCCGAGGATGTCCTCAATAATATTTGAAAGAAAACGTAAACTATCATTTTCAATAACTCCCAAAGAAAATTCCAACTGATCGCAAATTAGCATGAGTTTGTTAACTTTGGCGACGATGCGACGTTGCTCAGATATCGAGGGTAGATATATCTCGGCGGCCTCAACCTGTTTTGATGAAATGTGAGGTACACCATTGCTTCTCCCAGGGTCAACTTGTTTGGAAAAGTGTGGTGACTCAATCCAAAGAAGTAAAAATTCAGGGGTCAGCAATTTTTTATTCAACTGAAACCGCCCCACCCGCTGGAGTAGTAAGCTAGGAATATCTGCGCCCAGTAGCCTGGCCACCTTCGTGCCGGTGCTTATGAACGGTCTATCCAAGGAGAGTATTACATCACCTTCTATCAGCTCGAAGCGCTCAAAATCTTTAGCGCGCTCAGCTGAAACACAAACCACGTCGTCCCACTTTATCGAATTATGACTTACGTTTTTATTCCGTAGCAGTCTAACTCCTGTCTTTGTAAACCATTCGCTTTTAAACGCGTAACCATTTTGCAGTGTTGCAGCAGTTCTCAAGGGCCGGGGTACTAATGTCCAGTCCTTGTTTTCCGACAGCGCTCCAGACACAGCATAGTTTAGAATTATCTGACGCACAGATTTTATGTGCTCTAAACAAGTGGAGAAGTGTGGGAAATGCTCAAGAAGGAAGGAGGTGTATCCTAGTTGAGCTTTAGAGCTATCAGTCGCGCCAATCTGAGTTAACTTCTGTGTACATGAGGTAACCAACAAATCCCGGCGGCTCTTGCGCTCATTTTGTGCAGCTTCGAATTGATCGCACAGTTTCATAAGTTTTTCGACCTGAGCAACAATGCGGCGTTGCTCTGCCAATGGCGGCAAGGGGACTACTTGCAGAGCAGCCATCGTCAAGTTCAATTCAACTTGACTTGTTGCTCCAGCAGCCCGATCTTCGATAGTGCGGTAAACTTGGTCTGATGCCAACCAAGTGCGTACATACTCCGGATTTACTAGCATGCAACGGACTACAGTGACATGACTGTCACAAACAAGGTTCTTTGGCGGCGCCTTCAGCCTCACTATGCGCCCGATCGTTCCTGTGCCGGTCGAATTCCATAGAAGATCATTTTCCCGAAGGAAACGAACCTCCTCATATTCCTTTATCGACTCTTTGGTGATAAACCTTGCGGCGCTAAGATCAAGCCCTCTCCACTGGACGCATTTTTGTGACACAACCGGCAATCCAGCGGCGGTCGAATACTTAGGAGACTTTCCTCGCTGGATATAGGATGTGATATCTTGAAGACGTACCCAAGTCCACGACGCGGGCACTGGGAAAGGGATTTCCTTGGGATTAACAGGAGAAAAAGACTTTTCCTTTTTTTGACGATCTGTACTGATCAGGTTCGCTTTTTCAGCATCAATCTGCGTCAACAGGTCGAGCGTAGACCCGTCCTTTTCTCTTTGATCCACTAGCTTTCCACGCACTGCCAAATCAAGTACGAAGCGACGCAAGCGCGATATGGCATCTGGAGCTTCAACCAAGCGGTCAAAATGCTCGATTAGTAGCTTAGCTTTCATCGCAGAAGAGCTTTTTGTAGAACACTCTTGAGTTGGTTCCTCAACACTTGCGCCGTTGCCTCGGCCTCGTTGAGGCTAGCGAGTAGTTCTTCCGGATTGCCATGATCTTCCATTACGGTATGTGGATTTTTTATGTCCAAGTTGAAGCCACGGGCCTTTACTTCATCAACACTTATTTTCCAGGCTACCTCGGTTTCAGTTCGATTCGCTCGACTAGGGCCGCCCCACCAGTCTACACACTCCTGCATGTGCTCCACCCGGATGGGCCGGGTCATGGAGTACGCTTTTTGACCTGCAGGTATGCGATGCTCGTAGTACCAAATTTCCTTCGTAGGTTTGCCTTTCTCAAAAAAAAGCAAATTGGTTCCAATATTTGCATACGGCCTAAATACGCTGTTGGGCAGCCGCACAATGGTGTGCAAGTTACACTCTTTCATCAGCTGCTCTTTGAGGCGGGTCTTGACGCCTTCCCCAAACAGAATCCCGTCCGGTAGCACTAACGCGGCCCGGCCGTTAAATTTAAGCAGACGGATGATGAGCGCTAGGAATAAGTCAGCAGACTCTTTAGTCCGAAAGTGTCGGGGAAAGTTGGCCTCAATGCCGTCTTGCACAGTTGCGCCGAAAGGAGGATTCGTGAGGATCACATCAACTCTCGTAGCATTGGTATAGCTCGCATAAGAGCGGGCGAGGGTGTTATCGTGACGGACAAAGCTGGCGTCTTCAACTCCGTGCAATAGCATGTTTGTGACGCACAGCATGTGAGGCAACGGCTTAAGTTCTACCGCGCGTAAATTGGCTTGAATTGCCGCCTCATCTTCTACGGTCTTCACATATTTGTCACGCATGTAGCGGATGCTGCAGGTTAGAAACCCCCCAGTTCCGCAAGATGGATCCATAATGATTTCGCCCGGTTTAGGGTCGATGCGGTCTACCATGAAAGCAGTCAAACCGCGAGGTGTGTAAAACTCTCCTGCATTGCCAGCAGCTTGCAGGTCATTCAGCAACTGCTCGTAGATGTCTCCAAAATGCTTCCGCTCGGCGAGATCGTTGAAATTTACTTCGCTAATTTTGTTGACAACCTGCCGGATTAATTGTCCATCTTTCATGTAGTTGTAAGCGTCCTCGAACACCCCTCGAACAACGCGAGCTCGGTTAGCTGCTTTGCCTGTAGTTGGCAATTCTTTAAGGGTCGGAAAGAGGTCTCCGTTCACGAACTGTAGAAGCTCAGCTCCCGTAATCCCCTCTGGGTTGGCCGCCCAGGTGCGCCATTGCAAACGCTTCGGAATGGATGAGCGATGAGCCCCGTTCATCGCTTCAAGGTGCTTGTCTTGATCGTCGATGATTTTGAGGAAAAACATCCAGCAGAGCTGGGACAAGCGCTGAGCATCTCCGTCGACACCAGTGTCTTTGCGCATGATGTCCTGGATAGATTTGACAGTGTTTCTTGTTGACATGGTTTCTTGCTTTTGGCCGCTATTCATTGGAGGCGCCCAACTTCATCGGGCTGACTGATGCCGGATCCCTGGCCTACCACTTGGTCATATAAAATATTTTCGTCTATTTTTCACACAACGTTTCATGGTCAGTGAGAGCGCTTGCTTAGACATAAATTCGGCGACCTCTTGCCCCCAAAAAAATTTTGAAAGGATTGAGAGGGGTTCTATTTGAGTTAGAAATGGACTCCGCAAGTAGGCTCAGACATTCTATAGAAGGCCCTTAGGTTCGAACTTGTTGTCGCTAGGGCACCTGCCCGTTCTATACCTGCGCGCAGAAGTGGCGGCGAGCGAAACTGCAAGCGAACTGGATGGCATGAGCCCGTTGCTTTGACCGACTGCGATGCGAGGTTAGGGCAAATCACAACCACCAGTCGAAGCAGCACCATGACGATCCGAGGAGCTGCTTCAGTCAAAAGTGGGCCGCCGAACTCGCACCGAGTGCCAACCGTCCAGCTCTAAAGACAGCAGCTTGGGCCCGCATAAAGCAAAAGCCCCTGGCTCCGGAAAGAACCAAGGGCTTTGATTTGGTGGCCTGGGACGGAATCGAACCGCCGACACAAGGATTTTCAATCCTCTGCTCTACCGACTGAGCTACCGGGCCTGAGCCTCGAATTATAGCCAGGAAAAGGCGCCGTCCTGGAACTTCGCCGTTTTTTCTTCTCTGGAGGGGTCACGCCCGCTTGCTGCGCCCCAGGTCCACACCCAGTTGGCGGAGCTTGCGGTAGAGGTGGGTGCGCTCCAGGCCGGTCTTCTCGGCGACGCGGGTCATGGAGCCGCCCTCGCGGGCCAGGTGGAATTCGAAGTACGCCTTTTCGAAACCGTCGCGCGCTTCGCGCAGGGGGCGGTCCAGATCGAAGCCTTGGCGGGCCTGGGGGCCGGTGGGTTCGGGGGCGGCAGCGGCGGTTGCAGGCGCGGCCGCGGGGCTGGCCGGGGGGGCCGTGGGGGCCGCTGGAGAGGGCGAGCCGTGGTCGCCGCCGTATTGCATCGGCACCGCAACCGTTTGAGCCATCGCGGGCGCCGCAGGTGCCTGGGCCGCGGCAGGCGGCGGCTGGTTGGCGTTGCGGGCCAGGCCCTGCTCCACGGCCTTCAGCAGCTTCTGCAGGGTGATGGGCTTTTCCAGGAACGAGAAGGCGCCGATGCGGGTGGCTTCCACGGCGGTATCGATGGTGGCGTGGCCGCTCATCATGATGACGGGCATGGTCAGTGTGCCGGCGGTGGCCCATTCCTTGAGCAGCGAGACGCCGTCGGTGTCGGGCATCCAGATGTCGAGCAGCACCAGGTCGTAGCCTTGCGCGGCGCGGGCGGTGCGGGCCTGGGTGGCGTTCTCGGCCAGGTCGACGCTGTGGCCTTCGTCGTTGAGGATTTCGGACAGCAGATCCCGGATGCCCAGTTCGTCGTCCACCACCAGAATGTTTGCCATGTCCGTCAATGCGCCTTGTGTGTGCCGCAGCGTGTTGTTAAATCGCCACCGCGTGTTCAGGCGCGAATGATAGCGAGACTTGGGCACCGGTCACCACCCCGTCTTCGGTACGGTTGAGCAGGTCGATGCGGGCGCCGTGCTCGTCGGCGATCTTCTTGACCACGGCCAGCCCCAGGCCGGTGCCGCGCGGCTTGGTGGTCACGTACGGCTCGAAAGCACGTTGCAGGATGTGTGCCGGAAAGCCGCTGCCGTGGTCCAGCACGGCCAGCCGCACGCGCCTGGAGGACTCGCTCCAGCGGGTGGTGATGCGCACGGCCGGCCAGGGCTGGGGCCGCTGGGCCTGCTCGCAGACCAGCTCGGTCGCGTCTTGCGCGTTTTGCAGCAGGTTGTGCACCACCTGCCGCAGCTGCTGCGCGTCGCCGGCGATGGGCGGGCAGCGCGGGTCCAGGTCGGCTTCCACCCGCACGTGGGCGTTTTCATTCCCATACAACTGCAACAGGTCGGTGACCAAGGCGTTCAGGTCGAGTTGCTCCAGCTCGGCGGCCGGCAGGCGGGCGTAGTCGCGGAATTCGTTCACCAGCCGCTTCATCGCGTCGACCTGGTCGACGATGGTCTTCACGGATTTGGTCAGCACGGCCTGTTCGGCCTCGCCCACCTTGCCGGAGAGCTTCATCTCCAGCCGCTCGGCCGACAGCTGGATGGGCGTGAGCGGGTTCTTGATTTCATGGGCCAGGCGGCGGGCGACCTCGCCCCAGGCCTGGGCGCGCTGGGCGGAGACGATCTCCGAGATGTCGTCGAACACCAGCAGGCGGGAGCGGTCGGGCAGCTCGGCCCCGCGCGCGACCAGGCTGGTGCCATTGGGCACCACGCCGCCGCCGGGCGCATGCAGCGCAAAGGAATGCTGCCAGTGGTCCAGGCTGTGGTGGTCGCGGTCGCCCAGGAAGACGTCGAACTGCGCCTGGACGGCGGCGGCGAATTCGGCCAGGCCCGGCACTTCGACCATGCGCCGCCCTTCATAGGCCGCCATGGGCGCGCGCAGGATGCGGGTAGCGCCGGGGTTGGAGGAAACGATGACGCCCTGCCCGTCCAGCACGACGACGCCGGCCGTCAGGTTGTCCAGAATGGTCTGCAGGTTGGCCCGCGCTGCCGTCACCTCTTCCATGCTCTGCTCGACGGCGCCCCGTGCGTCGGCCAGCTGCTGGGTCATCATGGCAAAGGACCGTGTCAGGCCGCTGAGTTCGTCCTTGGCTTGCAGCGCGGCCTTGGGGCTCAGGTTGCCGGCGGCCACTTCGCGCACGCCCTCGGCCAGCAGCAGCAGCGGCCGCGCCAGCTGGTTGCCCAGCAGCACGGCCAGCAGCACCGCGCCGAACACCGCCAGGAACAGGCTGAGCGTGAGCGTGCCGATGTACATGCGCCGCAGGCCGCCCCGCGCCAGGGCGCGCTCCTGGTATTCGCGGTTGGCTTCCTGCACGGTGATGGCGTTGGCGACCAAGGCGGAGGGCAGCGGCAGCGTGGCCTGCAGGTAGCGCGGCTCGGACAGCACGCCGACGGCGGGGTTGTCCACCGCCACCAGCGCCTTCACCCGCACCCGGTCGGCGCCGGTGGGGTCGCTCAAGTCTTCCAGGCCCTCGATCTGGAACGTCAGCCGCTGCTGCCGCGCATTGCGAAACTGCTGCAGGCTGGGCCGCTCCGGGTTCAGGCTGAAGCGCGACTGGCCGGCACTGGCCAGGAACTGGCCCGAGGCACCCCACAGCACGACGTCGTCCGCGCCCAGCTGGTCGCGCACGCGCTCCAGCACCAGGCCGGCCGCGGCGTCGGGCACGGCGGCCAGAGGCGTGCTGGCGGCGCGGGTCTTGTTGGCCAAGTCGCTGGCCAAAGTGTCGAGCGTGACGCGGGCCAGGTTCACGCCTGCCGAGAGCGCCCCTTCCACCTTCACGTCGAACCAGCTTTCGATCGACCGGGACACGAACTGGTACGACACGGTGTAGATCACCAGCCCCGGCACCAGCCCCACCACGGCGAAGATGCCGGCCAGCTTGATCAGCAGCCGGCTGCCAAAGCGCCCGCGCCGCAGCCGGATGGCCAGCCGCACCGACACCCACACCACAATGGCCAGCAGCAGCAGCGCGACCAGGCCGTTCACGCCCAGCAGCCAGGTGTAGTTGCGCTCGTAGAGGGCGCGGTTGTTGGTGGCCAGCGTCAGCAAGAACATCAGCACCAAGCCGATGGCGCTCATCACGGCCGCGCCCACGCCCACCACCCAGCGCACGGCACGGGCCTGGCGGGCCGCGCGGGATCTTGCCGAGGGCGGCGCGCCCGGCGTGCCGGGGCCGGGTGCGGTCATCGGGCGGGCTCCGCCACCGACACCTCGGCGCTGCGCGACATGGCCAGCGACCAGCCGGACCGCCCCATGGCGCCGATCTGGAACGGCCGGGGCAGCTGCGACATGTCGAGCCGGAACTGGTAGTGCACGGTGTTGCGGGCGCCGGGTTCCAGCACGCCCGTGTCGGCGATGCGCCAGCGGGCGATGCGCTGCATGGCGGACAGGGCGTCGGCCAGGTCGTCGAAGGTCTGGCCCAGGGCCACGCCCAGGCCCACGCCGGTGAACGGCACCGAGGACTGGTTCAGGCGCCAGCGGCGGGTCAACGGCTGGTAGCTCAGGCGCAGGTAGCGCACGGCATGGGTGACCGGCTTGTCCGACCAGTACCAGCGCTCGCGCACCACCTCCGCCTCGGCGACGAAGAAGACCGAAATGCCTTTGTGCAGTGCCTCCTGCGCCTGGGCGGGCAGCTCGAAGTCCATGTAGGCCGAGAGGAACAGCCCGTCGGCGGTGGCGTCCAGCTGAAGGTCGGTGACGGAGCCGGCCGCCTGCGCGTGCGCCGGCCCCGGCAGCAAGGCGGTCAGCGCGGCCAGCAGCAGCACCAGCGCCAGCCACGGCCCGCTCCACCGGCGCGACGGCAGGCGGCGGCGGGCGTCAAGCGGGGGCCTTCTGGAAGAGCGCGTAGAAAAATCCGTCGTGGTCACCCGGCGGATTGTCTCGGACGTCGCCGGCCTTGTCCGTTCCACCGGGAATTAAATGGCCCGGCGACGGCAATAGCCGCGCGTCGGTGTTGCGTTTGAGGAACGATCGCACCTGCGCATCGCCCTCGGCGCGAAAGACCGAGCAGGTGCAGTACAGCAGCCGCCCGCCCGGCCGCACCAGGGGCCACAGCGTGGCCAGCAGCTGGGCCTGCAGCGTCGCGAGCTGGGGAATGTCGGAGGCGCGGCGCAGCCAGCGCACGTCCGGATGCCGGCGCACGATGCCCGACGCGGTGCAGGGCGCGTCGAGCAGGATGGCGTCGAACGGCTGGCCGCCGCTGGCGGCGAACCAGTCGCCCGGACGGGCGGCGTCGGCCACCAGCACCTGGACCGCCCCGGAGACTGGCTGGCCGCTGGCGCCCTGCGGCGGATCCGCCTTCGCGCCAGTGGATGTGCCCGGGGCGGTGCGGATCTGCAGGCGCTGCAGGGTGTCGTGAATGCGTTCGGCGCGGGCCGGGTCGATCTCCAGGGCGGTGACCTGCCAGGCGGCGCCCGGCGGCAGGCAGTCCACCAGATGGGCGGTCTTGCCGCCCGGGGCGGCGCAGGCGTCCAGCAGCCGCAGCGGCGCCGACAGGTCCAGGCCCTGCAGCAGCAGCGGGGCGGCCTGCTGGGCGGCGGCGTCCTGCACCGACACCACGCCGTCGGCAAAACCGGGCAGGCGCTGCACGGGCTGGGGCTGGTCCAGTTCCACGCCGTCCCTGCCCACGGCGCTTGCTACCATATTGATAGCTGAAAGCGCTTGCAAATAAAGCGCTGGCGTGCTTTTTTGCCTTGAAACGCGCAGCGTCATGGGCGCATGGGCGTTGTTGGCCCGCAGGATGCGCTCCCAGTCCTCCGGGTGGTCGCGGCGCAGTTGCTCGATCCACCAGGCCGGATGGTTCCAGCGGGCGACCGGGTCGGCGTCGGTGGCGGCCACGCAGGCGGCGTGCTCGCGCAGGAAGCGGCGCAGGCAGGCGTTGACGAAGGCAGCCTGGGCCTTGGTGGCCGGGTGGCGCTTGGCGGCTTCGACGGCCTGATTGACCAGGGTGAAGGGCTCGTACGGGGCCTCATCAGGGTTCCAGGCCAGGGCGAGCGCGGTGCACAGCAGCGCGTCCACCGCCGGCGGCGGGTTGCGCGGGGCCAGTTGCCGGCGCAGGGCCTGCGCGCGGCCCAGGTGGCGCAGCGTCTGGAACAGTAGCGCCTGCACGCCGGGCCGCAGCGCGGGCGTGACGCCGGCCAGCGCGGCCGTGCCGGACTGCCCCGCCCGCACGGCGTGCAGCGCCTCGGCCGTGGCCTGCAGCAGCTTCCAGAGCGGGGGCGCCAGCGCGGCGGAGTCGTCGTCGGAGCGCGGCCGGGCGCCGGCGTGGTCATGGGGCATGGGAGCGGATCTTCAAAAAACAGCCTCGTTCACAGCGGGCGGGCCTTGTGAAAGCCAAACAGCCACGCCAGAACGCTGGCAGGGAATTGGGCGATGGCGCCGTTGTAGTGCGCCACCGCGTCGTTGAATTGCTGGCGGGCCAGCGCGTTGTGCGCGACGTGTTGCTCGCGCAGTGCGGCCCAGGCGGCCAGCGCATCGCTGGGCCGGGCCGGCGCACCGTCGGCCCCACCGCCGCTGGCGGAAGGTTCGGACGCATCGGGCGAGCCCGCCCGCATCGCCGCCTGCCAGGCCGTGTCCAGCACCTGGTCGGCGGTCTGCAGCGCAGCGGCCGCCTGGCCATCGAGGGGCCGGGCCCGCGCCGCGGCCAGCGACGCGCCGAACTGGGTGGTCGCGGCCCAGAGCGCGGCGCGGGCGTCGGACGGGTCGCGCTCGGGCAGCAAGGTGGCTTCGTACTCGCCCAGCATGGCGATCATGCGCACCAGATGCGCGTCCAGCGCGCCGAACGCCTGCAGCGCGGCCGAGCGCAGGCGCACCAGCCGGTTGTAGGCGCCCACTGCCCAGAAGAGCAGCACGGCCAGGGAAATCCAGGTGATCAGCATGGCGGACAAGGGCGGCGTGGCTGCGCGCGGGCAGCCGCGATGGTTTCGGTCGATGGAGGAATCGGCAAAGGGCGCCGGGTGGGCGCCAGGCGCTTCACGGGCCGGGGCCAGCCCATGAAAAAGCTCCCGGCCTGCCGGGTCTCGACAGAGCGGGAGCTTTTCAGGGGCGAACGGACAACCGTCGTGCCGGCTTATTCAGCCGCGGAGCCACCCGTTGCCATGGAGCCGTCGATCTCGGCGGCTTCTTCCGTGCCGGCAGCGCCCATTTCGGCGGCTTCCGACTCGGCGATGGCGCGCCGCTCGGCGTCGTCCATGGCGTCCTTGGCCTTGCGTGCCTGGTGGTAGGCCAGGCCCGTGCCGGCGGGGATCAGGCGACCCACGATCACGTTTTCCTTCAGGCCACGCAGCTCGTCGCGCTTGCCCATGATGGCAGCCTCGGTGAGCACGCGGGTCGTTTCCTGGAACGACGCGGCCGAGATGAACGAATCGGTGGACAGCGACGCCTTGGTGATGCCCAGCAGCACGTTGGTATAGGTCGCAGGGATCTTCCCTTCGGCCTGCAGGCGCTCGTTGGTGTTGAGGATCTCCGAGCGCTCGACCTGCTCGCCGGCGATGTAGCCGGACTCGCCCGTCGATTCGACCACCACGCGGCGCAGCATCTGGCGAACGATCACCTCGATGTGCTTGTCGTTGATCTTCACGCCTTGCAGGCGGTACACGTCCTGCACTTCATCGACGATGTAGCGCGCCAGCTCTTCGATGCCCAGCAGGCGCAGGATGTCCTGCGGATCGGCCGGGCCGTCCACCACGGACTCGCCCTTGTTGACCACCTGGCCTTCGTGGACCAGCACGTTCTTTTCCTTGGGGATCAGTTCGTCCCAGACCTTGCCGTCCGGATCGGTGATCTGCAGGCGCACCTTGCCCTTGGTTTCCTTGCCGAACGACACCGTGCCGGTGATTTCGGCCAGCATGCCCTTGTCCTTGGGGGAACGGGCTTCGAACAGCTCGGCCACGCGGGGCAGACCGCCGGTGATGTCGCGGGTCTTCTGGCCTTCGACCGGAATACGCGCCAGCACTTCGCCGGGGCCCACGTCCTGGCCGTCGCGCACCTGGATCAGCGCGCCGACCTGGAAGCCGATGGTCACCGAGTGGTCGGTGCCAGGGATCTTCACTTCCTGGCCTTGTGCGTCAACCAGCTTGACCTGCGGACGCACCACCTTGGCGGAGCCGCGGCGCTTCGGATCGATCACGACCAGCGTGGACAGACCCGTCACGTCGTCGACCTGCTTGGCGACCGTGAGGCCTTCCTCGATGTTCTCGAACTTCACCTGGCCGGCGAATTCCGTGATGATCGGGCGCGTCAGCGGATCCCAGTTGGCGAGGATGGTGCCGGCCTTGACCGTCTGGTCGGCCTGCACCGTCAGCGTGGCGCCGTAAGGCACCTTGTGGCGTTCGCGCTCGCGGCCATGCTCGTCCTGGATGATGACTTCACCCGAACGCGCGATGACGACCAGCTCGCCCTTGGTGTTGCTCACGTAGCGCATCGTGGCGTTGAAGCCGATCACGCCGTTGGATTTGGCTTCCACGCTCGATGCGATGGCGGCGCGCGATGCGGCACCGCCGATGTGGAACGTGCGCATGGTCAGCTGCGTGCCGGGTTCGCCGATGGACTGGGCAGCGATCACACCCACGGCTTCGCCGAGGTTGATCAGGCCGCCACGGCCCAGGTCGCGGCCATAGCACTTGGCGCAGAGGCCGTAGCGAGTCTCGCAGGTCAGCGCGGTGCGCACCTTGACCTCGTCCACGCCAGCGGCTTCCAGCTCTTCGAGGGTGTCCTCTTCCAGCATCTGGCCGGCCGGCACCAGCACGGCACGGGTTTCGGGGTGCAGCACCTCTTCGGCCGTGGTGCGGCCCAGCACGCGGTCACGCAGGGACTCGATCACTTCACCGCCTTCGACGATGGCGCGCATCACCGAGCCGTTGCTCGTGCCGCAGTCGTCCTCGGTCACCACCAGATCCTGCGTCACGTCCACCAGGCGGCGGGTGAGGTAGCCGGAGTTGGCGGTCTTCAGCGCCGTATCCGCCAGGCCTTTGCGGGCACCGTGGGTGGAGATGAAGTACTGCAACACGTTCAGACCTTCACGGAAATTCGCCGTGATGGGGGTCTCGATGATGGAGCCGTCCGGCTTGGCCATCAGGCCGCGCATGCCGGCCAGCTGGCGGATCTGCGCGGCGGAGCCACGGGCGCCGGAGTCGGCCATCATGTAGATGGCGTTGAAGGACTCCTGCGTCACTTCCTTGCCGTTGCGGTCGGTGGTCTTCTCGACCTTGAGCTGGTCCATCATGACCTTGGACACGTCGTCGCCGGCCTTGCCCCAGATGTCCACCACCTTGTTGTAGCGCTCGCCGGCGGTCACCAGACCGGAGACGTACTGCTGCTGGATCTCCTTCACCTCGGCTTCGGCGCGCACCAGGATGTCGGCCTTTTGCGGCGGCACCAGCATGTCGTCGATCGCCACGGAGAAGCCGGCGCGCGTGGCCAGGCGGAAGCCGTTCTGCAGCAGCTTGTCTGCGAACACCACGGTTTCCTTCAGGCCGCACTTGCGGAAGCTCACGTTGATGAGCTTGGAGATTTCCTTCTTCTTCAGCGCCTTGTTGATGTTGCTGAAGGGCAGGCCCTTGGGCAGGATCTCGGACAGCAGCGCACGGCCGACGGTCGTGTCGACCAGCGAGGTCGAAGGCACGAATTCGCCGGTGGCCTTGTCCTTGGTCCATTCCGTCAGGCGCACGCTGATGCGGGCATGCAGCTCGGCCTGGCCGGCATCCAGCGCGCGCTGGACTTCGCCCGTGTCGGCGAACACCAGGCCTTCGCCGATGCCGTTCACCTTGTCGCGGGTGGCGTGGTAGAGGCCCAGCACCACGTCTTGCGACGGGACGATGGAAGGCTCGCCGGAGGCGGGGAACAGCACGTTGTTGGAGGCCAGCATCAGCGTGCGGGCTTCCATCTGCGCTTCCACCGACAGCGGCACGTGGACAGCCATCTGGTCACCGTCGAAGTCGGCGTTGAAGGCCGCGCAGACGAGGGGGTGCAGCTGGATGGCCTTGCCTTCGATCAGAATGGGCTCGAACGCCTGGATGCCCAAACGGTGCAGCGTGGGCGCACGGTTCAGCATCACCGGGTGTTCCTTGATGACCTCTTCCAGGATGTCCCACACCACCGGGGTGCCGGATTCGACTTCCTTCTTGGCAGCCTTGATCGTCGTCGCGATGCCCATGGCTTCCAGGCGCGAGAAGATGAACGGCTTGAACAGTTCCAGGGCCATCAGCTTGGGCAGGCCGCACTGGTGCAGCTTGAGCGTCGGGCCCACGGTGATGACGGAACGGCCCGAGTAGTCCACCCGCTTGCCCAGCAAGTTCTGGCGGAAACGGCCCGACTTGCCCTTGATCATGTCGGCCAGCGACTTCAGGGCGCGCTTGTTCGCGCCCGTCATGGCCTTGCCACGGCGGCCGTTGTCCAGCAGCGAATCGACGGCTTCCTGCAGCATCCGCTTTTCGTTGCGCGCGATGATTTCCGGAGCCTTCAGCTCCAGCAGGCGGCGCAGGCGCGAGTTGCGGTTGATGACGCGGCGATACAGGTCGTTCAGGTCGGAGGTCGCGAAGCGGCCGCCGTCCAGCGGCACCAGCGGACGCAGGTCCGGTGGCAGCACGGGCAGCACGTCGAGCACCATCCACTCGGGCTTGATGCCGGACTTCTTGAACGCTTCGAGCACCTTCAGGCGCTTGGCGTTCTTCTTGACCTTGACTTCGGAGCCGGTCAGGTCGCCACGCAGCTTTTCGATTTCCAGGTCGATGTCGATGGATTCGAGCAGGTCCTTGATGCCTTCGGCGCCCATCTTGGCGATGAACTCGTCGCCGTATTCCTTGCGCTTGGCGTCATAGTCGTCCTCGGACATGATGCCGAACTTCTTCAGCGGGGTCATGCCGGGGTCGGTCACCACGTAGGCTTCGAAGTACAGCACGCGCTCGATGTCGCGCAGCGTCATGTCGAGCACCAGGCCCAGACGCGACGGCAGCGACTTCAGGAACCAGATGTGCGCGCAGGGCGCGGCCAGGTCGATGTGTCCCATGCGCTCGCGGCGCACCTTGGTCTGCGTGACTTCGACGCCGCACTTCTCGCAGATGACGCCGCGGTGCTTCAGGCGCTTGTACTTGCCGCACAGGCACTCGTAGTCCTTGATGGGGCCGAAGATCTTGGCGCAGAAGAGACCGTCGCGCTCGGGCTTGAACGTGCGGTAGTTGATGGTTTCCGGCTTCTTCACTTCGCCGAAGGACCACGAGCGGATCTTCTCGGGCGAAGCCATGCCGATGCGGATGGCATCGAAATGCTCGTCGGGCGTGAATTGCTTGAACAGGTCGAGTAATGACTTCATAAACCTAGTCCCCTTCGATTAAGAACGTTCCAGTTCGATGTCCAGGCCCAAGGAACGGATTTCCTTGACCAGCACATTGAACGATTCGGGCATCCCTGCCTCGATGGCGTGTTCGCCCTTGACGATGGATTCGTACACCTTGGTACGGCCCACCACGTCGTCGGACTTCACGGTCAGCATTTCCTGCAGCACGTAGGCGGCGCCGTAGGCTTCCAGCGCCCACACTTCCATTTCCCCGAAACGCTGGCCACCGAACTGGGCCTTGCCGCCCAGCGGCTGCTGCGTGACGAGCGAGTACGGGCCGGTCGAGCGGGCGTGCATCTTGTCGTCCACCAGATGGTGCAGCTTCAGGTAGTGCATGTAGCCGATGGTCGTCGGGCGCTCGAAGCGCTCGCCCGTGCGGCCGTCGAACAGGTACGCCTGCGTGCGGGTGTCCGTGAGGCCCTTGCGCTCCTTGATGTCGTCCGGATAGGCCAGCTTCAGCATGTCCTTGATCTCGGCTTCCGAGGCACCATCGAACACCGGCGTGGCATACGGCACACCGTTGGTCAGGTTGGCGGCCATCGACAGCACCTGGTCGTCGGTCAGCTGTGCCAGGTCTTCCGTGCGGCCGCTGGAGTTGTAGACCTCTTCCAGGAACTTGCGCACTTCGGCCGTCTTGGCCTGGTCGCGCAGCATGTCGCCGATGCGCTGGCCGATGCCCTTGCCGGCCCAGCCCAGGTGGACTTCCAGCACCTGGCCGATGTTCATGCGCGATGGCACGCCCAGCGGGTTCAGCACGATGTCGGCAGGGGTGCCGTCGGCCATGTAGGGCATGTCTTCGACCGGAACGATCTTGGACACCACGCCCTTGTTGCCGTGGCGGCCGGCCATCTTGTCGCCAGGCTGCAGGCGGCGCTTGACGGCCAGGTACACCTTGACCATCTTCAGCACGCCAGCCGGCAGCTCGTCGCCTTGCGTGAGCTTCTTGCGCTTCTCTTCGAAAGCCAGGTCGAAGCTGTGGCGCGTCTGCTCCAGGGCGTTCTTGATGGACTCGAGCTGCGTCGCCACTTCGTCTTCCGCGGGGCGGATGTCGAACCAGTGGAACTTCTCGACGGACGCCAGGTAGGCCTTGTCGAGCTTGGTGCCCTTGGCGAGCTTCTGCGGGCCGCCGTTGGCCACGCGGCCGGTCAGCAGCTTCTCGATCCGGTCGAACGCGTCGGCTTCGACGATGCGCAGCTGGTCGTTCAGGTCGAGGCGGAAGCGCTTGAGCTCATCGTCGATGATCTGCTGGGCGCGCTTGTCGCGCTGGATGCCTTCGCGGGTGAAGACCTGCACGTCGATCACGGTGCCTTGCGAGCCCTGGTCCACGCGCAGCGAGGTGTCCTTCACGTCGGACGCCTTCTCGCCGAAGATGGCGCGCAGCAGCTTCTCTTCCGGCGTCAGCGTGGTCTCGCCCTTCGGCGTGACCTTGCCCACCAGCGTGTCGCCGGGCTGCACTTCGGCGCCCACGTAGATGATGCCGGACTCGTCCAGGCGGTTCAGCTGCTGTTCCGACAGGTTCGGAATGTCGCGCGTGATTTCTTCGGCGCCCAGCTTGGTGTCGCGGGCCATCACCACCAGTTCCTCGATGTGGATCGAGGTGTAGCGGTCTTCGGCGACCACGCGTTCGGAGATCAGGATCGAGTCTTCGAAGTTGTAGCCGTTCCAGGGCATGAACGCGATCAGCATGTTCTGGCCGATGGCGATCTCGCCCAGGTCGGTGGAGGCACCGTCGGCGATCACGTCACCCTTGGCCAGCACGTCGCCGCGCTGGACGATCGGACGCTGGTGGATGTTGGTGTTCTGGTTGGAACGCTGGTACTTGATGAGGTTGTAGATGTCCACACCCACTTCACCGGCCACGGCTTCGGCGTCGTTCACGCGCACCACGATGCGGGTCGCGTCGACGTAGTCGACGATACCGCCACGGTTGGCCGTCACCACGGTGCCGGAGTCCACGGCTGCGACGCGCTCGATACCGGTGCCCACCATGGGCTTTTCCGGGCGCAGCACGGGCACGGCCTGGCGCGACATGTTGGCGCCCATCAGTGCGCGGTTCGCGTCGTCGTGCTCGAGGAAGGGCACGAGCGATGCGGCCACCGACACGATCTGGGCGGGCGACACGTCCATGTACTGCACGCGGTCGGCGGACAGCAGCGTGGATTCACCCTTTTCGCGGGCCGACACCAGGTCGCCGGTCAGGCGGCCTTCGGCGTCCAGCGTGGCGTTGGCCTGGGCGATGACGTACTTGCCTTCCTCGATGGCGGACAGGTAGTCGATCTGGTCGGTCACCTTGCCGTCCACCACGCGGCGGTACGGCGTCTCGATGAAGCCGTACTCGTTCAGGCGGGCGTACAGGGCCAGCGAGTTGATCAGGCCGATGTTCGGGCCTTCAGGCGTTTCGATGGGGCAGACGCGGCCGTAGTGGGTCACGTGCACGTCGCGCACTTCGAAGCCGGCACGCTCGCGGGTCAGACCACCCGGGCCGAGTGCGGAGACGCGGCGCTTGTGGGTGATTTCCGCCAGCGGGTTGGTCTGGTCCATGAACTGCGACAGCTGCGAGGCGCCGAAGAATTCCTTCAGGGCGGCCGAGATCGGCTTGCTGTTGATCAGGTCGTGCGGCATGAGCGGCTCTTGCTCGGCCTGGCCCAGACGTTCCTTCACGGCCTTCTCGATACGCGCCAGACCGGTGCGGTACTGGTTCTCGGCCAGCTCGCCCACGCAACGCACGCGGCGATTGCCCAGGTGGTCGATGTCGTCGACTTCGCCCTTGCCGTTGCGCAGGTCCACCAGGATCTTCACGACGGCGAGGATGTCTTCGTTCGACAGTACCATGGGGCCGGTCGATTCGTCGCGGCCGATCTTGGCGTTGAACTTCATGCGGCCCACGCGCGACAGGTCGTACGTGTCCGGGTTGTAGAAGAGGCGCTGGAACAGAGCCTGCACGGCGTCTTCCGTCGGCGGCTCGCCGGGGCGCATCATGCGGTAGATGGCCACGCGGGCGGCGAACTCGTCCACGGTTTCGTCGATGCGCAGGGTCTGCGAGATGTACGCGCCCTGGTCCAGCTCGTTCGTGTAGATGACCTGCAGGTCCTGCACGCCGGCGGACCGCAGCTTCTTCAGCAGGGCTTCGGTCAGCTCTTCGTTGGCCTTGGCCACGATCTCGCCGGTGTCACCGTCCACCACGTTGCGGGCCACCACGCGGCCGATCAGGAAGTCTTCGGGCACGCTGATGTGCGTGGTGCCGGACTGCTCCAGCTCACGCGTGTGGCGAGCCGTGATGCGCTTGTCCTTGGCGACGACGACCTTGCCCGACTTGTCGGTGATGTCGAAACGCGCCACTTCGCCCTTCAGGCGGTCGGCGACGAATTCCATCTGCGCGCCGCTGTCCATCAGGCGGAAGTTGTCGTTGACGAAGAAGTTCGCCAGGATGGACTCGGGGTTCAGGCCGATGGCCTTGAGCAGGATGGTGACCGGCATCTTGCGGCGACGGTCCACGCGGAAGTAGAGGATGTCCTTCGGGTCGAATTCGAAGTCCAGCCAGGAGCCGCGGTAAGGAATGATGCGTGCCGAGAACAGCAGCTTGCCCGAACTGTGGGTCTTGCCCTTGTCGTGCTCGAAGAACACGCCTGGCGAACGGTGCAGCTGCGAGACGATCACGCGCTCGGTCCCGTTGATGATGAACGAGCCCTTGTCGGTCATCAGGGGCACCTCGCCCATGTAGACCTCTTGCTCCTTCACTTCCTTGACCACCTTGGACTGGGACGTCGAGGACTCACGGTCGTAGATGATCAGTTGCACCTTGGCCCGCACGGCGGACGCGAACGTCAGGCCACGGGTCTGGCATTCACGCACGTCGAACGCGGGTTTCGCGAGGTTGTACTCGACGAACTTCATCTCGACGAAACCGTTGTGCGAGACGATGGGGAAAGCGGCATCGAAAGCGGCTTGCAGGCCTTCGATGGTGCGTTTCTGGGGGGCCTTGTCTGCCTGCAGGAATGCGGTGTACGCATCCTTTTGCATCTGCAGCAGGTAAGGCACTTCGAGCACGCTGTCGCGGCTGCCGAAACTCTTGCGAATCCGCTTGCGTTCGGTATAGCTGTACGTGGATGTTGGGGCCATGAGATCTCCGGGCAAAGACATGAGTCCTGGGTCTTCGACGACTACTGACCTGCAGGGGCGCATGCCTTGCAGGCTTGGCGGTTGGCCACTACCAACCATGGCGGACGGTGATGCGTTGCACATCACCCGAACCAAGGCGTCTTCTGCTGTCGGGGGGCTCAGAAGACACTAGAAAACGGCCAATGCGGACCGCTTTCTGGTGTGCTCTGGAACTGCGTTCCATAAGCGCCAAAGGCTGGGAGCCCTTGCGGAGCCCCCAGCCTTGGCGACCGGCCGAATTACTTGAGTTCGGCCTTGGCGCCGGCTTCCACCAGCTTCTTGACGGCTGCTTCGGCGTCGGCCTTGGCAATGCCTTCCTTGACGTTCTTCGGAGCGCCGTCCACCAGGTCCTTGGCTTCCTTGAGGCCCAGGCCGGTGATTTCGCGCACAGCCTTGATGACCGAAACCTTGTTGGCGCCGGCTTCTTGCAGCACCACGTTGAATTCGGTCTTTTCTTCGGCTGCAGCAGCGCCAGCACCACCGCCAGCGGCGGCAGGAGCGGCCATGGCGGCAGCGCTCACGCCAAACTTCTCTTCAATGGCCTTGACCAGGTCATTGAGTTCCATGACCGTCATGCTGTCCAGCGCGGTCAAGAATGCGTCTTTATCGAATGCCATTTTGATTTCCTAACAATAACGTTGGTTAACAGAGGGCCAATCAGGCCGCAACTGCCTCGGCTGCCGGTTCGGCGGCAGCGCCCTCGCCCTTCTTTGCCGCCAACGCGCCCAGCACCACGGCCGTGCGCGAAATGGGGGACATCAGCAAGCCACACAGCTGAGCCAACAGCACTTCCTTGGAAGGGATATTGGCCAGTTGCTTCACGCCGTTCACATCCAGGGCTTTGCCTGCGAAGGCGCCACCGCGAATCACCAACTTGTCGTTGGTCTTCGCGAAGTCGGCCACCACCTTGGCGGCGGCCACAGCGTCTTCGGAGAAGCCATAGATCAGAGGACCGGTCATCTGGTCGGACACGACGTCGAACGCGCTGCCAGCGACAGCACGGCGAGCCAGGGTGTTCTTCAGAACACTCAGGGTGACGCCCTTGCTGCGAGCATCCACGCGCAGTTTGGTCATGTCAGCGACCGTGATGCCACGGTATTCCGCGATCACGAGCGTTTGAGCTTTAGCGGCGAGGCTGGTCACTTCATTGATGACCGCTTCTTTCTCACTGCGATTAAGACTCAAGGTCTACTCCTTAAATTGCACATCCGGGGCGAACCCCTTCTGTACGCTCTTGTTGCAGCGACCAACTGAAAAGGAATGAATTCCATCTGCAGCGGGATCGCCATCTGCGTTGGCATCACGTGGATTTAAGCGCAATCACCCTGCGCACCAACGGTCTTGGATGGCCTGCCGGCATTTGCACGCCGGCAGCCCACCACATCGACGCCCCGAGAGGCGCCGAAGATTTTGAGCAATTACGCAGCAGCGATGGATTGCGTATCCACGCGGACACCCAGGCCCATCGTGGAAGAGACGGCCACCTTGCGCAGGTACAGACCCTTGCTGGTAGCTGGCTTGGCCTTGTTCAGGGCTTCGATCAGCGCAGCCAGGTTGCCTTGCAGCTTCTCGTTGTCGAACGAGCGACGACCGATGGTGCTGTGGACGATACCGGCCTTGTCGACGCGGAACTGCACCTGACCGGCCTTGGCGTTCTTCACGGCCGTGGCGACGTCAGGAGTCACGGTGCCCACCTTGGGGTTGGGCATCAGGCCGCGTGGGCCCAGGATCTGACCGAGCGTACCCACGACACGCATCGCGTCAGGGGCAGCGATCACGATGTCGAAAGGCATGTCGCCCGCCTTGACCATGGCAGCCAGATCGTCCATGCCGACCACGTCGGCACCGGCGGCCTTGGCTTCTTCAGCCTTGGCGCCCTGGGCGAACACGGCCACGCGGGTGGTCTTGCCGGTGCCGTTGGGCAGCACGACGGCGCCACGCACCACTTGGTCCGACTTCTTGGCATCGATGCCCAGTTGCACGGCCACGTCGATGGATTCATCGAACTTGGCGGTAGCAGCTTCCTTGACGATGGCCACGGCCTCTGTGAAGGCGTACAGCTTCGTGCTGTCGACTTTGCCCTGCAGGGCCTTTTGCTTCTTGGTCAATTTAGCCATTTACAGACCCTCCACCGTCACGCCCATGGAGCGTGCGGAACCAGCCAGCGTGCGGACGGCGGCGTCCACGTTTGCTGCGTTCATGTCCTTCATCTTGGTCTTGGCGATCTCTTCCAGCTGGGCGCGGGTGATCTTGCCGACCTTGGTGCTCAGGGCGTTGGACGAACCCTTGTCCAGCTTGATGGCCTTCTTGATCAAGGTCGTCGCAGGGGGCGTCTTGATGATGAAGGTGAAGCTCTTGTCCGCAAACGCCGTGATGACCACGGGCAGCGGCAGGCCTGGCTCAACGCCTTGGGTCTGCGCATTGAATGCCTTGCAGAACTCCATGATGTTGAGGCCGCGCTGACCCAGCGCGGGACCGATGGGTGGAGAGGGGTTGGCCTTGCCAGCTGGGACTTGCAGCTTGACGAAGCCGACGATTTTTTTCGCCATGATGGACTTCCTTGCGGGTCATAACGCCAAGCCTTGAAAGTACTTGGCTCCCCGGGGTTAACGACTCATAACCAAAGACCCCGCGCCGAGTCGGAAAGCGCGAGGCCAGCTTTTTGGATCAATTCGTCAGGTCTTTTCGACTTGACCGAACTCCAGCTCCACTGGCGTGGAACGTCCGAAAATCATCACGGAGACGCGAACGCGGCTCTTTTCGTAGTTGACTTCTTCGACGGAGCCGTTGAAGTCGGTGAACGGGCCTTCCTTGACGCGCACCAGCTCGCCGACCATGAACTCCACCTTATGCCGCGGCTTGTCCGTGCCCTCTTGCATCTGGCTGACGATCTTCTGCACTTCGTCTTCCGAGATGGGAGCCGGCCTGTTCTTCGCGCCACCGACGAAGCCCGTCACCTTGTTGGTGTGCTTCACCAAGTGCCAAGTGTCGTCGTCCATGACCATTTCCACGAAGACGTAGCCGGGGAACAGGCGACGCTCGGTGGTCTTGCGCTGGCCATTCTTCATTTCCACGACTTCTTCGGTCGGCACCAGAATGCGACCGAACTTGTCCGTCATGCCTGCGCGCCCGATGCGCTCCACGATGTTGCGCTCCACAGCCTTCTCCATGCCGGAATAGGCGTGAACGATGTACCAGCGCAGATCAGGATTGGCAGATGCCGGAGTTCCGAGAGCGCCGGCTTCGCCGACTTCCGCAGCATCTGTCATTATTTTCTCCATCCCAAGATCAAGTCATACAAGACCCACTCGAGCGTCTTGTCCGTAAACCACAGGA
Organism: Acidovorax sp. FG27; assembly: GCF_040365715.1. Taxonomy (NCBI): domain Bacteria; kingdom Pseudomonadati; phylum Pseudomonadota; class Betaproteobacteria; order Burkholderiales; family Comamonadaceae; genus Acidovorax; species Acidovorax sp. FG27. Next base: position 325,968 of record NZ_BAABVY010000012.1, on the reverse strand, counting down.
ACAGCGCCATCACCACCACGAAGACGAACACATAGGCCGTCATCTGCAGCGTCTCCTTGCGCGTCGGCCAGACGACCTTCTTGACTTCGCGCCAGGCATCCCGGGCGAAACCCACGAATTGCTTGCCAGGCTCCGACACCAGGAACACGCCTACTGCCGCCGCCAGACCGATCAGCAGGGCCACCCACTGAACCAGCGGGCCCTGCTTGGACAGCAGGTAGAACCCACCGATGGAAGCAATCACCAGCAGGGCAACGGCGGCGAGCTTCGCCTTGTCCGCGCCTGTGCTGACAGTTTCGACTTGAGTAGTGGCCATATCCGACTATTTTCCTGCTTCGACTTTCGGCATCCAGAAGACACCGAAGCCCGCCAGAGTCTGGCGGGCTTGGTTTCGCCACCTCAGGTGGCAGGGGCAGTAGGAATCGAACCTACAACCTTCGGTTTTGGAGACCGACGCTCTGCCAATTGAGCTATACCCCTTCGCACATCAATTAAGCAATGACCTTGGCCACGACGCCGGCGCCGACGGTACGGCCGCCTTCACGGATGGCGAAGCGCAGGCCTTCTTCCATGGCGATGGGGTTGATCAGCTTGACGGTGATCGACACGTTGTCGCCGGGCATGACCATTTCCTTGCCTTCTGGCAGCTCGATGGCGCCAGTGACGTCGGTCGTGCGGAAGTAGAACTGTGGACGGTAGTTGTTGAAGAACGGGGTGTGGCGGCCGCCTTCGTCCTTGGACAGCACATACACCTCAGCCGTGAAGTGGGTGTGTGGCTTGATGGAGCCTGGCTTGCACAGCACCTGGCCGCGTTCCACGTCTTCGCGCTTGGTGCCGCGCAGCAGCAGGCCGACGTTGTCGCCGGCTTGGCCCTGGTCCAGCAGCTTGCGGAACATTTCCACGCCGGTGCAGGTGGTCTTTTGCGTGTCGCGGATACCGACGATTTCGATTTCTTCGCCGACCTTGATGATGCCGCGCTCGATACGGCCGGTCACCACGGTGCCGCGGCCGGAGATGGAGAACACGTCTTCCACGGGCATCAGGAATGCGCCGTCCACGGCGCGCTCAGGCGTGGGGATGTAGGAGTCCAGGGCTTCTGCCAGCTTGTCGATGGCTTGCTCGCCCAGGGGGCCCTTGTCGCCTTCGAGGGCCAGCTTGGCCGAGCCGCGCACGATGGGGGTGTCATCGCCGGGGAAGTTGTACTTGTCCAGCAGTTCGCGGACTTCCATCTCCACCAGCTCCAGCAGCTCTTCGTCGTCCACCATGTCGCACTTGTTCAGGAACACGATGATGTAGGGCACGCCCACCTGGCGAGCCAGCAGGATGTGCTCGCGGGTCTGGGGCATCGGGCCGTCGGCGGCCGAGCACACCAGGATGGCGCCGTCCATCTGGGCGGCGCCGGTGATCATGTTCTTGACGTAGTCGGCGTGGCCGGGGCAGTCCACGTGGGCGTAGTGGCGGTTGGCCGTTTCGTATTCCACGTGCGCGGTGTTGATCGTGATACCGCGGGCCTTTTCTTCAGGTGCTGCGTCGATTTCGTCGTACTTCTTGGCTTCGCCGCCGAACTTGGCGGACAGCACGGTGGCGATCGCTGCCGTCAGCGTCGTCTTGCCATGGTCCACGTGGCCGATGGTGCCCACGTTGACGTGGGGCTTGGTACGTTCGAACTTACCTTTTGCCATTTTCGACTCCGAAAAAACTCAACCAACACACTTGGATATTGGCGCAATCTCAACCGGACGCACCGCAAATTTGGTGCCCATGGCGGGAATCGGACCCGCGACCTCTCCCTTACCAAGGGAGTGCTCTACCACTGAGCCACATGGGCGTTTCGACAGCCTAAGCCTCGAACGATCTCTCTACCTAACCAGACTGGAGCGGGAGACGGGAATCGAACCCGCGTCATTAGCTTGGAAGGCTAGGGTTCTACCATTGAACTACTCCCGCATCGACCAAAGGCCTTCACAGCAGCGCCCAGCGCACAACTCAAATCTGGTGGAGGGGACTGGATTCGAACCAGTGTAGGCGTAAGCCAACAGATTTACAGTCTGCCCCCTTTAGCCACTCGGGCACCCCTCCGGAGAATCTCAAATTATAGCGACAAAAACGAGGCCTCGCGCAAAATTTCGCACTTTTTCTTCTGAGCGCTTGACCCGAGGATGCCCATAGCTGATCGATCACGACCTGCGCGCTTGGGACCGCCTTGGAGCAGTGGACATCTTCTGCTGCACTGACTCGTCGTCATGGATAGGCCCTCTGAGGCCCACCTACTATCGCAGTACAGAACCTCACCCTTCGAGCCTTCCCCGTACGAGTGATCGAGGCCAGTCCAACTGCACTCTGCCACCCAATAGCCGCTGCCTTACGCCTTGCAGAAGCGGCACACGACACACGACACACGACACACCGATCAGAGAACGCAAGCCTCTCGAGCCGATGAAAGATTCACCATCCCAGGCAGAATCGCCATCACCTCGACTGAAACCGTTCCCCCAAAGCAAACCGCCCCGAGCACTTGCGGTGCACGGGGCGGATTGGGCTGTAAGAGCCTGACGATGACCTACTTTCACACGGGAACCCGCACTATCATCGGCGCGAAGTCGTTTCACTGTCCTGTTCGGGATGGGAAGGAGTGGTGCCAACTTGCTATGGTCATCAGGCATAAAGGGTTGCTGCCGAGTCTCGTGTTTGGAGACAGGGCGGCGAATTCATAGAGTGGTCATCAGCTTTTTGTGTTTTTGACTGCGTCACCTGGCATAACTCTTTGTCTGCAACACGCGGGTGGTGTTGAGTCAAAGTTATAGGGTCAAGCCGCACGAGCAATTAGTACTGGTTAGCTTAACGCATTACTGCGCTTCCACACCCAGCCTATCAACGTCCTGGTCTTGAACGACTCTTCAGGGGGCTCAAGGCCCCGGCAGATCTCATCTTGAAACGAGTTTCCCGCTTAGATGCTTTCAGCGGTTATCTCTTCCACACTTAGCTACTCGGCAATGCCACTGGCGTGACAACCGATACACCAGAGGTGTGTCCACTCCGGTCCTCTCGTACTAGGAGCAGGCTTCCTCAAATCTGCAGCGCCCACGGAAGATAGGGACCAAACTGTCTCACGACGTTTTAAACCCAGCTCACGTACCTCTTTAAATGGCGAACAGCCATACCCTTGGGACCGGCTACAGCCCCAGGATGAGATGAGCCGACATCGAGGTGCCAAACACCGCCGTCGATATGAACTCTTGGGCGGTATCAGCCTGTTATCCCCAGAGTACCTTTTATCCGTTGAGCGATGGCCCTTCCATACAGAACCACCGGATCACTATGTCCTGCTTTCGCATCTGCTCGACTTGTCAGTCTCGCAGTTAAGCACGCTTATGCCATTGCACTATCGTCACGATGTCCGACCGTAACTAGCGTACCTTCGAACTCCTCCGTTACGCTTTGGGAGGAGACCGCCCCAGTCAAACTGCCTACCATGCACTGTCCCCGATCCCGATAAGGGACCTAGGTTAGAACCTCAAACACACCAGGGTGGTATTTCAACGTTGGCTCCATGAGAACTAGCGTCCTCACTTCAAAGCCTCCCACCTATCCTACACAGATCTGTTCAAAGTCCAATACAAAGCTACAGTAAAGGTTCATGGGGTCTTTCCGTCTTTCCGCGGGGAGATTGCATCATCACAAACATTTCAACTTCGCTGAGTCTCAGGAGGAGACAGTGTGGCCATCGTTACGCCATTCGTGCAGGTCGGAACTTACCCGACAAGGAATTTCGCTACCTTAGGACCGTTATAGTTACGGCCGCCGTTTACTGGGACTTCAATCAAGAGCTTGCACCCCATCATTTAATCTTCCAGCACCGGGCAGGCGTCACACCCTATACGTCCACTTTCGTGTTTGCAGAGTGCTGTGTTTTTATTAAACAGTCGCAGCCACCGATTTTTTGCAACCCCGTTTAGCTCCGTTTGTACAACTTCACTGACTAGGGGCATACCTTCTCCCGAAGTTACGGTATCAATTTGCCGAGTTCCTTCTCCTGAGTTCTCTCAAGCGCCTTAGAATACTCATCTCGCGCACCAGTGTCGGTTTGCGGTACGGTCGTCAATAGCTGAAGCTTAGTGGCTTTTCCTGGAAGCAGGGTATCACTCACTTCGTCTGCAAGCAGACTCGTTATCACCCCTCATCTAAGCCCGGCGGATTTGCCTACCAGGCACGACTACAGGCTTGAACCAACATATCCAACAGTTGGCTGAGCTAACCTTCTCCGTCCCCACATCGCACTATTGATCGGTACAGGAATATTGACCTGTTTCCCATCAGCTACGCATCTCTGCCTCGCCTTAGGGGCCGACTCACTCTACGCCGATGAACGTTGCGTAGAAAACCTTGCGCTTACGGCGAGGGGGCTTTTCACCCCCTTTAACGCTACTCATGTCAGCATTCGCACTTCTGATACCTCCAGCATCCGTTACCAGACACCTTCACAGGCTTACAGAACGCTCTCCTACCACGTGCAATAAATTGCACATCCGCAGCTTCGGTAACTGGCTTAGCCCCGTTACATCTTCCGCGCAGGACGACTCGATCAGTGAGCTATTACGCTTTCTTTAAATGATGGCTGCTTCTAAGCCAACATCCTGACTGTTTTAGCCTTCCCACTTCGTTTCCCACTTAGCCAATTTTAGGGACCTTAGCTGGCGGTCTGGGTTGTTTCCCTCTTGAGTCCGGACGTTAGCACCCGGTGCTCTGTCTCCCAAGCTGTACTCTTCGGTATTCGGAGTTTGCCTTGGTTTGGTAAGTCGCCATGACCCCCTAGCCAAAACAGTGCTCTACCCCCGAAGGTAATACTTGAGGCACTACCTAAATAGTTTTCGGAGAGAACCAGCTATTTCCAAGTTTGTTTAGCCTTTCACCCCTATCCACAGCTCATCCGCTAGTTTTGCAACACTAGTCGGTTCGGACCTCCAGTACCTGTTACGGCACCTTCATCCTGGCCATGGATAGATCACTTGGTTTCGGGTCTACACCCAGCGACTGGACGCCCTATTCGGACTCGATTTCTCTACGGCTTCCCTATTCGGTTAACCTTGCCACTGAATGTAAGTCGCTGACCCATTATACAAAAGGTACGCAGTCACCCTTGCGGGCTCCTACTTTTTGTAAGCATGCGGTTTCAGGATCTATTTCACTCCCCTCCCGGGGTTCTTTTCGCCTTTCCCTCACGGTACTGGTTCACTATCGGTCGATGATGAGTATTTAGCCTTGGAGGATGGTCCCCCCATATTCAGACAGGGTTTCTCGTGCCCCGCCCTACTTTTCTCTAACTTAGTACCACACGTCCGCTTTCGCATACAGGGCTATCACCTGCTATGGCCGGGCTTTCCATCCCGTTTTGCTAACAGTCGTGCTATCACTAGAAGGCTCCTCCGATTTCGCTCGCCACTACTTTCGGAATCTCGGTTGATGTCTTTTCCTCGAGCTACTGAGATGTTTCAGTTCACCCGGTTCGCCTCGCATGACTATGTATTCATCATGCGATACCTCTTGCGAGGTGGGTTTCCCCATTCAGAAATCTCCGGATCAATGCTTATTTGCCAGCTCCCCGAAGCTTATCGCAGGCTTTCACGTCTTTCGTCGCCTATCATCGCCAAGGCATCCACCACATGCTCTTAGTCACTTGACCCTATAACTTTGACCTCTCTTGCGAGATGTCTCCGCTGTTGTCTGGACTTGCGAGGTCTTTCACCTCGCGCGTTATGCCGTAATGTGAATAATTCCTCGATATCACTATCAAGAAACATTCGTCATTACTGAATTTCAACTAGCTTTCGCTCATTGAATATTCGTTTTGACGCAATCAAAAAATTGTCATCAGAGGCACGGTCTGCACTAAACCTTATACGTTTGTGCAGTTTCCTCTGACAACGCTGATTCGACTCTATGAATTTTTAAAGAACAGCCGATTGATCCG
>NZ_BAABVY010000012.1:0-317500 GCF_040365715.1 Acidovorax sp. FG27 | reverse complement strand
ATCATGCCGGGTTCTCGCTGGAGACCGGAGAGCGTGTCGGCCTGATCGGTCGCAACGGCGCCGGCAAGTCCTCCCTGCTCAAGATCCTGGGCGGTATCGCCAAGCCGGACGACGGCGCGCTGCAGGTGCAGCAGGGCATCCGTATCACTTATGTAGCGCAGGAGCCGGACCTGGACCCCGCCTCCACCGTCTTCAATGCGGCATCCCAGGGGTTGGGCGTCGTCATCCAGCTGCGGGACCAGTATCTGTCCGGTGCCGACGGGATCGATCTCGACGCGCTGCAGACCCAGATCGAAGCCTATGACGCGTGGAACTGGGAGCAGCGGGTCGACGAAACCCTGCAGCGCCTGCATCTGGACGGTGACGCGCTGGTGGGCTCACTCTCCGGAGGGACGAAAAAGCGCGTGGCGCTGGCGCAGGCCCTTGTCGCCCGGCCTGACGTGCTGCTGCTGGATGAACCGACCAACCACCTGGATCTCGATTCCATCGAATGGCTGGAAGAGTTGCTGATCGACTTCAAGGGCAGCGTAGTCACCATCACCCACGATCGGGCATTCCTGGATCGGGTCGCCACGCGCATCGTGGAACTGGACCGGGGACACCTGCGCTCCTATCCCGGCAACTTCGCGCAGTACGTCACCCAAAAGGAAGAGCAACTGGCCCAGGAGGCCATCATCTCGGCGAAGGCCGACAAGCTGCTGGCGCAGGAAGAGGTCTGGGTGCGGCGGGGGGTGGAGGCGCGCCGCACCCGTAGCCAGAGCCGTATCGGGCGGCTGCAGGAGCTGCGCGCCCAGCGGGCCGCGCGGCGCGAAGCACTGGGCAGCGTGCGCATGGACGTCGCCTCCGGCGGCCAGAACGGTTACCAGGGCAAGATCGTGGCCGAGCTCACCGACGTGAGCAAGGCGTTCGGTGACAAGACCATCGTCACCGGATTCACCGGCACCATTCTGCGCGGCGACAAGGTCGGCCTGATCGGCCCGAACGGCGCGGGCAAGACCACCCTGCTCAAGATGATCCTGGGGGAGTTGGCGCCCGACGCCGGCACCATCCGCCGGGGCGCCAACCTGCAGGTGGCGTATTTCGACCAGATGCGCCATGCGGTCGATCTCGATGCCACGCTGGAGGACTTCATCAGCCCGGGCAGCGAGTGGATCGAGATCGGCAACCAGCGCAAGCACGTCAAGAGCTACCTTAGCGACTTCCTGTTCTCGCCGGCCCGCGCCCGCTCGCCCGTCCGGTCCCTGTCGGGAGGCGAGCGCAACCGGCTGTTGCTGGCCCGGCTCTTCGCCCGACCGGCCAATGTGCTGGTGCTCGACGAACCGACCAACGATCTGGACATTGACACGCTGGATCTGCTGGAAGAACTGCTCCAGGGATACGACGGCACCGTGTTCCTGGTGAGCCATGACCGTACCTTCCTGGACAACGTCGTGACGAGCACTCTGGCCTATGAAGGCACGGGCCACTGGCGGGAGTACGAAGGCAGCGTGCAGGACTGGCTGACCCAGTCGCGACGGTCCCGCTCGATAGCCGCCGCGGCGCAGCCCTCCACGCCAGCGACCGCCCCGGCGACAAAGGAAGCAGCCCCCACGCCCAGCGAATCCGGGCGCGAGCAGCCCTCCAAGAAGAAGCTGAGCTACAAGGAGCAGCGCGAACTCGACCAGCTCCCAGACCTGATCGCCCGCCTGGAAGCGGAGCAGAAGCAGGTGCAGGAGGCTTTGTCCGATGGCACCCTCTATGCAACGGACGCCGCCCGTGCCGCCCAGTTGCATGCGCGCGAGGCCGCCATCGAGGCGGAACTGATGAGCAGCCTGGAACGGTGGGAAGCGCTGTCCGCCTGATCTGCCGGCCGGCGCACCGCCCGCAAGCCTGCGGCGGCAGCCCCGCCAGTGTCAGATCCGGTGGTGCAGGCGGTCGGTCGTTCCCCGAAGACGCGCGATGAGCGCCGGCGCGATCTGGGTGAGCGGCAGCACCTCGTCCGCAGCGCCGTGTGCGATGGCTTCGCGGGGCATGCCGAAGACGATGCAACTGGCCTCGTCCTGCACGTAGTTGTAGCTGCCGGCGTTCTTCATCTCGCGCATGGCCACGGCGCCGTCGTTGCCCATGCCGGTCAGCATGATGCCGTAGGCATTGCGGCCCACGACGGCGGCCGCCGACTTGAACAGCACTTCCACCGACGGCTTGTGCCGGTTCACCGGCGGGCCGTCGTCCACCACGGCGACATAGTTCGCTCCGCTGCGGGCCACATGGAACTGCGTGCCGCCCGGCGCGATGTAGGCATGCCCCGGAAGAATGCGCTCGCCGTGCACCGCCTCTTTCACGGTGATGTGGCACAAGCCGTTCAGCCGGGCCGCGAAGCTGGTGGTGAAGCCGGCCGGCATGTGCTGAGTGATGACGATGGCGGGGGAATCCGCCGGCATCTGCACCAGCACTTCGCGGATGGCCTCGGTGCCACCGGTGGAGGCGCCGATGCAGATCAGCTTTTCGGTCGACAGCCGGCCCAGCAGCGTGGCGGACGGCGCGGGCACGCTGGCGGCCGAGCCCGGGGCGGCCGCATGGGGTGCCGCGCCAGCGTGCGGCGCGCGGGCCGACTCGGCCGTGGGCGCGCGCCGGACATGCGCCACCGCGGCCACGCGGATCTTCTCGACGATCTGCGCGGCCAGTTCATTCAAACCGTTGGCCAGGCCGATCCGCGGCTTGGCCACAAAGTCGACCGCGCCCAGCTCCAGCGCGCGCATGGTCACCTCCGCTCCGCGCTCGGTCAGCGTGGAGATCATCACCACCGGCATCGGACGCAGGCGCATCAGGCGGCCGAGGAAGTCGATGCCGTCCATGCGCGGCATCTCGACGTCGAGCGTGATGACGTCGGGGTTCGTCTCGCGGATCAGTTCACGCGCAATGAGGGGATCGTTGGCCGTGCCGATGCATTCCATGTCGGTCTGCCGGTTGATGATCTCGGCCAACAGACTGCGCACCAACGCGGAATCGTCCACCACGACGACCCGGATCTTCTTGCTCATGGCGTCCAACCTTCGTTCTGCATGCTCAAAACAAGTCGACCGAGCCGCCCGCGGTGGCCTTGGCCACCGTCACCACGTTGCCGCGCACTTCCTGCTCGACGGACGCATCCGGGTGCGCATGGGCCAGGCGCTTGACCATGACCTTGCCAGTGACCGGGAAGAACACGACCTTGCGCGGATAGATGTCGAGCACGTCCTCGGACACGACGGGAATGCGCTCGGTCTGCAGATAGCTGAGCACGAACTGGGTGTTGCGCTCGCCGACGTTCATGGTCGTGAAGTTGTGCATGACCTGCGCACCGCCGAAGATCTTGGCCTGCATCGTCTCGCGGCGGGCGCCGCGCTTGAGCATTTCGTTGATCAGCAGCTCCATGGCATAGGAGCCGTAGCGGCCGGACACGTCGTTGGAATCACCATCGGGCAGCATGAAATGGTTCATGCCCCCAACGCGCGCCCGGCTGTCCCAAAGGCATGCCGCGATGCAGGAGCCCAGCACCGTCATGATGACCATGCTCTCGTCGGCCACGAAATATTCGCCCGGCAGCACCTTCACCGCGTTGTGCTGGAAGTGGTGGTCCAGAAAGAAGAACGAAGCCTCGCCCGGCTTGCGGGCAGCGGCCTTGAGTTCCTGCAGCGACGACTCCTTGGCCGCCCCGCCCCCCGCGCCAGGCACGTGGATGTCGGCGCTGAGCGGCGCGATGCGCGGAGCACGGCGCCGCTCCACGGCGGCGAAGGGCTGGGCAGCCGGCGCGGAAGAAAAGCCTGGGCGATGGGTGGTCATTCGAACGTCTTCTGGCTACGGGACTGTGGGGGAATCATCGGCGCTCGTAAACGGTCTTGCCGCGCAGCGTGAAGAGGTCGCGCGACTCGCTGAAATTCTCGGCATGCCCCACGAACAGCATGCCGCCCGGCTTCAGCACCCGGTGGATACGCTCCAGCACGCGACGCTGCGTGGGCCCGTCGAAGTAGATCATCACGTTGCGGCAGAACACCACGTCGAACGGCTCGCGGAAGGGCCAGTCGTCGCGGATCAGGTTGACGCTCAGGAAGTCGATGGCGCGGCGCAGTTCGGGCTTGACGCGCACCAGCCCGGCATTCGACGCCTTGCCGCGCAGGAAGAACCGCTGCATCCGCTCCTGGCTCAGGCCCTTGACGCTGTCGAGCCGGTACACACCCTCGGCCGCCGTGGCCAGCACGCGCGAATCGATGTCGCTGGCCGTGAGCTTAAAGGACGCGTTGGCACCCAGCGACTCGTGCGCGGTCATGACGATGGAATAAGGCTCCTCGCCGGTGGAGGCCGCGTTGCACCACACATGCCACGGGCCCGACGGGCGCGTGCGCAGGTGCGCGGAAAAAATCTCGAAGTGGTGCTGCTCTCGGAAGAACGCGGTCAGGTTGGTGGTGAGGGCATTGATGAACTCCTGCCACTCCGGCCCGTCGTGCGTTTCCAGCCAGCCCAGGTAGTCGTGGAAGCTCGAATGTCCCGTCTCCCGCAGCCGGCGCGACAGGCGGCTGTACACCATGGCGTGCTTGCCGTCGTGCAGGCTGATACCCGCGCGCTGGTAGATCAGCGCCTGCACGCGCGAGAAGTCGGCGTTGGTCCAGACGAACTCGCGGCCCTGCGCCAGCGGGCCGGTCGATGCCGCGGCCGCCGGGTCTGCACTCCGGGTCGGGCTGTGGGGGGGGTGCATTCGAGGCGACTCCGCAAAAAAAGGAGGGATGCGGCGGGTTGCGGCACCGACGCGGGAGCAAGTCGGCGCGGCACGTGCGGCCGCGCCGGCTCGCTCAGTCGCTGTCGGACATCAGGCCCATGTCCACGTTGGACATCAGTTTCTCAATGTCCAGCAGGATCAGCATGCGATCGTTCACCGAGCCCAGGCCCAGGATGCAGCTGTTGTCGATGGCACTGTCGATGTCCGGCGCCGAGCGGATGTTCTCCGCCGCCAGCTCCATCACGTCGCTGACCGAATCGACCACGATGCCCACCACCCGGTTGCGCAGGTTCAGGATGATGACCACCGTGAAGCTGTTGTAGTCGGCCCGCGAGCAATTGAACTTCAGCCGCATGTCCACGATGGGGACGATCGTGCCGCGCAGGTTCGTCACACCCTTGATGAAGGCCGGCGCGTTGGCGATGCGGGTGGGCGGCTCGTAGCCGCGGATCTCCTGCACCTTCAGGATGTCGATTCCGTACTCTTCCTGGTCGAGCCGGAAGGTCAGGTATTCCCGCGCGCCGGCGACCGCGCTCTCACCTGTCTTTTCCATCACATTCATGCCGACACTCCTTGTTGCTCCACGCTGCGTTCCTCGATCTCTCTAGTGCTCAGTGGCGGGCACGGCGCACCAAGGCGCCCGTGTCCAGGATGAGCGCCACGGTGCCGTCGCCCAGGATGGTCGCGCCCGACACGTTGGGCACCTTGCGGTAGTTGGTCTCGAGGTTCTTGACCACCACCTGGTGCTGGCCCAGCAACTCGTCCACCAGCAGCGCCACGCGGTTGCCGTCGGCCTCCACCACCACCATGATATTGCTCGACTTGCCGCTGTCGCCGCGCGGCACCTGGAAGGCGCGCTCGAGCGAAATCACCGGCATGTACTCGTCGCGCACCTTCACCAGCTGCGAGCCCTGCGCCACTGTGTTCACGTCGTCCGGGTTGACCTGGAACGACTCCACCACCGACGACAGCGGCAGGATGTAGACCTCTTCGCCCACGCCCACCGACATGCCGTCCATGATGGCCAGGGTAAGCGGCAGCCGCACCGACACGCGCATGCCGTAACCCTCGGCGGAATCGATCTCCACCGAGCCGTTCAGCGCGGCGATGTTCTTCTTGACCACGTCCATGCCCACGCCGCGGCCCGACACGTCGGTCACCACGTCGGCCGTGGAGAAGCCGGGCGCGAAGATCAGCCCCCACACCTCCTGGTCGGTCATCTGGTCGGAGACGTCCAGGCCCCGCTCCTTGGCCTTGCGCAAGATCTTCTCGCGCGACAGGCCCTTGCCGTCGTCGCGCACCTCGATGACGATGGAGCCGCCCTGGTGCGAGGCCGACAGCGTGATGGTGCCGTGCTCGGGCTTGCCGGCCGCCAGCCGCTCGGCCGGCATCTCGATACCGTGGTCGCAGCTGTTGCGCACCAGATGGGTCAGCGGGTCGGTGATCTTCTCGACCAGGCTCTTGTCGAGCTCGGTGGCCTCGCCCAGCGTGACGAAGTCCACCTTCTTGCCCAGCTTGTTGGCCAGGTCGCGCAGCATGCGGGGGAAGCGGTTGAACACGATCGACATCGGAATCATCCGGATCGACATGACCGATTCCTGCAGATCGCGCGTGTTGCGGTCCAGATCGGCCAGGCCCGCCAGCAGCTGCTGGTAGACGCCGCCGTCCAGCCCCCGGCTGTTCTGGGCCAGCATGGCCTGGGTGATGACCAGTTCACCCACCAGGTTGATGAGCTGGTCGACCTTGTTGACCGCCACGCGGATGGTGGTGGACTCCATCTGGGCCTGGGTCACCGCCTTGGGCTCGGCCGTGGCGGGCACGCGCGTGGCCACCACCGCGGGCTGCGCAGCCGGCGCGGCCGCTGCGGCGGCCTGGGCGCCTTCGGCAGGCAGGCCGGGCGAGTCGGTGAAAAAGCCGTAGGCCGCTTCGCCCTGGTCGCCGGCCGGCGCCTCGGCGGCCTCGGCCTGTTCGGCCTCGGCCCCGGTCGCGCCGGCGGCGCGGATGCGGACCTGCTCCTTGGACACGTGGAAGGCGAACAGATCCAGCAGGTCGTCGTCGGTGGAGGTGGTCTCGACGGCGAACGAGCGCATCCCCTCGGCGGAGCCTTCCAGATCGCTGATCGAGCCCAGGCCCGGAATGTCGCGGAACAGCTCCTTGATCGCATCGGCCTGGGCGGCCCGCTCCAGCGGACCGATGTCGATGCGCAGCGAACGCGCACCGCCGGCGGCGGCGGCAGCGGGCGCGGGTGCGGGCGACGGAGCCGCCACCGGGGCGGGCGCGGGTGCAGGAGCCGGGGCTGGCGCGGGGGCCGGCTTGGGCGCGGGGGCCTGGGCGGCGGGCACGGCGCCGGACGCCAACTCGCTGATGCGCCGCACCAGCTCGGTGGTCGATACCGCTTCGCCCTGGCCGCCCGCCTGGTGGCGCGCCAGCAGGCTGCGCGAGGCATCGGCCGATTCGAGCAGCACGTCCACCATCTGCGGGATCGGCTGCAGCTCGTGGCGGCGCAGGCGGTCCAGCAGAGACTCCATCTGGTGCGTCAGCTCGGCCACGTCGGAAAAGCCGAAGGTCGCGGAGCCACCCTTGATCGAATGGGCGCAGCGGAAGATGCCGTTGAGCTCCTCGTCATTGGCGTTCGTCAGGTCCAGGTCGAGCAGCATCTGCTCCATCTGGTCCAGGTTCTCGCCGGCTTCCTCGAAGAAGATCTGATAGAACTGACTGAGGTCGAAGTCGGCGCCGGCGCCTTCTTGGTAGCTGTCCGCCATTATGGGTGGCTCCTGTGTGCGGGAATCGTCGTGAGAAGGCTGCGCAAGGGCACGCCGTGTCCGCTCAGCGGATCACTTTCTGGATCACCTCGATGAGGCGATTGGGATCGAAGGGCTTGACCAGCCAGCCGGTCGCGCCGGCACTGCGGCCGGCCTGCTTCATCTGGTCGCTGGATTCGGTGGTGAGGATGAGGATGGGCACCGTCTTGAAGCGGGGCAGCTCGCGCAGACGGCGCGTGAGACCGATGCCGTCCAGGCGCGGCATGTTCTGGTCGGCCAGCACCAGATGGATGTCGTGGGTTTCCGCCTTCTCCAGCGCGTCCTGCCCGTCCACCGCCTCCACCACGTGGTAGCCGGCGCCCGTCAGGGTGAAGGCCACCATTTTCCGCATGGACGGAGAGTCATCAACGGCAAGAATCGATTGCATGTAGGGCTCCAACAAACTTGAAAAGGGGGTAGGCCAGGGCTGTGCAGCCCTCAGAAAAGGTCGATCGAGCCGGCATCCATCTCGCTCTGGGTCACCGGGTTGGGACGGTCGGGCGCCATCTCGGCGAAGGGCGCCGCCTCCTCGCCGTCTTCCTCGCCCATCGCAGCGGAGGCCAGACGGAACGCGCAGCCCTGCAGCACCTTGGTCGTGTGCCAGATCAGTTGCGATGCCATGTCCTGGAACTGCAGCTCGGTCACGGCGCTGCGCAAGGCGGTGCGCAGCCCGGCGAGCTGGGCGGAATCGCCCACCACGTCGTCGGTGAGCGCATTGTTGGCCTCGCCGAACCGCTCCAGCAGATTGTCGGTGGCGTGGCTCAGCAAGCCCTCGAGCCGGTGCAGGTCGTGCATCACCACCAGCAGCGAGTCCTGCAGCTCGGCGGCCACCATCACCGGGACCTGTACGCCTGGCTCGTCAGGCGGTGTTAGCGTAGATTGCACTGTTTCTCCGTCGCTGCAGGCGGCTGCAAGGCACGCAATGGACCCCATCGGGCAAACCGGCGGCGGAACACTCCAACCGTCCAGATCCTAGTTCGGCATTTCGCCACCGCTCCTGAACACCGTTACCTGGAGCGCTCGGCCTCATTTGTTCCAATATGTATCCTATGATACCGATTCCAATGGATTCTGGTGTACTGAAAAAGCCCTTGCGGATCCTCCATCTCGAAGATTCCGACCTCGATCATGAGCTGGCCTGCCGCACTTTGCGGCGTGCCGGGCTGGCCTGCGTGATCCGCCACGCGGATTCTCTGGAAACACTGGACCGCTGGCTCGATGCCGAGGCCTTCGACCTCATCCTGGCCGACTACCGGCTGCCGGGGTTCACCGCCCTCGACGCCTGGCGCGCCGTGGGCCGGCGCGGTGCCGGGCAGCCGCCCTTCGTGCTGCTCTCGGGCGCCATCGGCGAGGCCGCCGCGGTGGACGCGATCCGGCTGGGCATCGCCGACTACCTGCTCAAGGACGACATGGCCCGGCTGCCGCACGTCATCACGCGGGCCATCGAGGTGGCCGAGGCCCGCCGCGCGCGCGAGCAGGCCGCGGCCGAGCTGGCCGATTCCGAACGCCGCCTGGCGGCGCTGACCGAGCACCTGCAGACCTCCATCGAGCAGGAGCGCGCCGCCATCGCCCGCGAAATCCACGACGACATCGGCGGCGCCCTGACGGCGGTGAAGTTCGACCTGGCCTGGATCGGCCGGCACACCGAGTCGGACGCCATGCGCGAACACGCCGGCGCGGCGGTGGACATGCTGCAGCACGCCATTGACGCCAGCCAGCGCATCATGATGAATCTGCGCCCGCCCATCCTCGACCAGGGCCTGGTGGCGGCCGTGCAGTGGCTGGCCGAGGGCTTCGAGCGGCGCACCGGCGTGCCGACCCGGGTCGCCGCCGCGCCGGCGACGGCCGAGGTGCCGGCCGCCGTGCAGCTGGTGGCCTACCGCACCGCGCAAGAAGCGCTGACCAACGTGTCGAAATACGCCGAAGCCTCGCAGGTGCGCATCGACCTGAGCGACACCGAGGGCGTGCTGACGCTGGAGGTGACCGACAACGGCCGGGGCATGGACCTGGCCGCGAGCCGCGCCAAGCCGAAGTCCTTCGGGCTGCGCGGGCTGCAGGAGCGCGCCCGCACCGTGGGCGGCTGGCTCGACGTGAGCAGCCAGCCCGGGCGCGGCACCTCCATCATCCTGTCGGTGCCGCTGGCGCAGCCGCTACCATCGGGCGGACCGGCGGAGCTGGATGAAGGAGACGCTCAGTGATTCATGTGGTGCTTTGTGACGATCACGCGGTGCTGCGGCGGGGCATTCGCGACACGCTGACCGAGGCGCCCGACATCTCCGTGACGGGCGAGGCCGGCAGCTATGCGGAACTGCGCGAGGTGCTGCGCAGCGCGCCGTGCGACGTGCTGCTGCTGGACCTGAACCTGCCCGGCCGCAGCGGCCTGGAGGTGCTGGCCAGCGTGAAGGAAACCCATGCGGCGCTGAAGGTGCTGATCGTCTCGATGTACCCCGAGGACCAGTACGCGCTGCGCTGCCTGCGGGCCGGCGCGCAGGGCTACGCCAACAAGGCGGGCGATCCGGTCGAGCTGATCGCCGCGGTGCGCACCGTGGTGCAGGGCCGCAAGTACCTGACGGCCGAGGTGGCCCAGATGCTGGCCGACAGCCTGGCCCAGCCGACCACCGAGATGCCGCATGAAGCGCTGTCCGAGCGGGAATTGCAGACGCTGGTCAAGATCGCCTCGGGCCGGCGGCTTTCGGACATCGCCGAGGAGCTGATGCTCAGCCCCAAGACCGTCAGCGTCTACCGCGCACGGGTGCTGGAAAAGCTCAAGCTCACCAACAACGCCGAGCTGACGGTGTATGCCATCCGCAACCAGCTAGTGTAGCGCGGCACCTGCCGTTTCGCTATATCTTTGATAGCTGCTCGCGCTGGTTTCATCGGTGGCTGGATGCTCCAGGGCATGCAAAGCCCGGTATAACCTGCGAAACGCGCTATCTGAAAAGTAGCAACCCGATGCACGGCGCACTCAGCGCTGGGTGGCGAACAGATCGATCGACTGCTGCATCAGCGCCATCACCGGCTGCTCCAGCATCGGCAGCGTGGCCGCGATGCCGAGCATGCCCACGGTCAGCGTGACGGGAAAGCCTACCGCGTAGATGTTCATCTGCGGCGCCACGCGGGAGATGATGCCCAGCGCCAGGTTCACGAACATCAGCAGGGCCACCATGGGCAGCGCGATCCAGAGCGCGCTGGCGAAGAGCGAGGCGCCCAGCTCGTACACCTTCATCTGGCCCAGCGCCTGCATGAAGCTGCCGTCGGCCGGGAACCGCTCGAAGCTCTTCACCACCGCCATCAGCAGCAGCAGGTGGCCGTTGATGACGATGAAGAGCAGCGTCGCCATGTGGCCGAAGAAGCGCGCCACGGCGCTGATCTGGCCGTTCGAGGTCGGGTCGAAGAACGACGCGAAGTTCAGCCCCATCTGCAGCCCGATCACCTCGCCGGCCAGCTCCACGGTGGCGAACACCAGCCGCACGGCGAAGCCGATCGCCAGCCCCACCACCACCTGCTGCGCGACGGCGCCCAGGGCGGCGCGGCCGTTCAGGTCGATCACCGGCGCCTCCGGCAGCACGCCCTGCGCGGAAAGGGCCACCAGGAAGGCCAGCCCGATCCTGGCGCGCAGGGGAATGGCGCGCATGGAGAACACCGGCGCCACGGCGAACATGGCCAGCACCCGCAGGAACGGCCACAGCACGGGCGTGAGCCACGCCATGATCTGCGCCTCGGTGAACGTGATCACGCGCGTGGCCCGGTCAGCGGCAGGGAGGCGGACCGCCCGGTCAGCCGACCACCGACGGGATGGATTCGATGGTGCGCCGCAGGTAGTCCACCAGCGTGGAGATCATCCACGGCCCGGCGATGGCGAACACCACCACCGCGGCGATCAGCTTGGGCACGAAGGCCAGCGTCGCCTCGTTGATCTGGGTGACGGCCTGGAAGACGCTGACCAGCAGCCCCACCGCCATCACCACGCCCAGCAGCGGCATCGAGATCATCAGCAGCAGGGTGAGCGCCTCGCGGCCGATGGTGAGAGCGAATTGGGGTGTCATGGCGGCGGCGCTCCACGAAAAGACAGGGAAGGAGAAGAAAGCTCAGGTGGCGAAGCTCGCGGCGAGCGAGCCGATCAGCAGGTTCCAGCCGTCCGCCAGCACGAACAGCATCAGCTTGAACGGCAGCGCGACCAGCACCGGCGAAAGCATCATCATGCCCAGCGACATCAGGATGGAGGACACCACCATGTCGATCACCAGGAACGGGATGAAGATCATGAAACCGATCTGGAAGGCCGACTTCAGCTCGCTGGTGACGAAGGCCGGCACCAGCACCCGCAGCGGGGCGGTTTCCGCCGTGGTCTCGGCCGGCAGCTTGGCCAGGCGCGAGAACAGCGCGAAGTCGGACTGCCGCGTCTGCTTGAGCATGAAGGCGCGCATCGGCGCCTCGCCCCGCTCCAGCGCCTGCTCGAAGGTGATGGCGTTGGTCGTGTAGGGCACGTACGCCTCCTGGTAAACGCGGTCGAAGGTCGGCCCCATGACGAAGAAGGTGAGAAAGAGCGAGAGCCCGACGATCACCTGGTTGGGCGGCGCCGACTGCGTGCCGAGCGCCTGCCGCAGCAGCGACAGCACGATGACGATGCGGGTGAAGCCCGTCATCATCAGCAGCACCGCCGGCAGGAACGAGAGCGCGGTGAAGAACAGCAGCGTCTGGATCGGCACCGAGTAGCTGTTGTTGCCGGCCCCCGAGCCGATCAGCACCGGCAGGGTGCCCGCGTTCTGCGCGAAGGCCGCGGGTGCCGCGGCGAGGCCGGCGCCCAGCGCCACCCAGGCCAGGGCACGGCGCCAGCGGAGCGATTCAGCCATGGTGCGCGCCCGCTTCCTGCCGCGCCGAGGCGGCGGCCATCGCACCGGCGAAGCCCGGCTGCGGCGTGGCGGCAGGGACCGAGGGGTGCACGAGCGAAGGCGCCGCCAGCACGTGCAGGCAGTTGATCTGCTGGGCCGTCACGCCCAGCACCAGCACCGTGCGCTGGTGGTCGGGCCCGACTTCCACGGTCACCACGCGCTGCTGCGGACCCACGGCCACGGCCGAGAGCACACGCGACGCGGCCATGCCCGCCGCGCCCGAGACGCGTGCGGCGTTGCGCTGCTGCAGCCGCCGCACCAGCCACGGCAGCGTGGCCAGGGCGGCGACGAACAGCACCACCACCAGCAGCGTCTGCGTCATGCTGCCGCTATCCCCGGCTGACACGGCGCAGGCGCTCCGAGGGCGTGACCACGTCGGTGAGGCGGATGCCGAACTTGTCGTTCACCACCACCACCTCGCCCTGGGCGATGAGGTAGCCGTTGACCAGCACGTCCATCGGCTCGCCGGCCAGCGCGTCCAGCTCCACCACCGAACCCTGGGCCAGCTGCAGGATGTACTTGATCGGCACCTTGGTGCGGCCCAGCTCGACCGACAGCTGGACGGGAATGTCCAGCACCATGTTGATGTCGTTGACCGGCACGTCGTTGCCGGACGCGGAGAACGGCCGCACCGGCTCGCCCGCCAGCGGGCCGCCCTGTTCGGCATCGCCCGCGCCGGCATCGGCCGTCTTCTGCTCTTCGAGCGCTTCGGCCCAACCGGCGAACGGATCGTCGCCGCTTTCCTTGTTGTCTTCAGAGGACATCTTTTTCTCCCAGCCAGCTCGCGTCGGAGCTGCGCAGACATTCTTCAATACGGATCGCGTACTTGGAGTTATGCGTTCCGTACTGGCATTCAAAAATCGGCACGCCGCCGATCGAGGCGCGGATGCGGGGTTCGCGGTCCAGTTCGATGAAGTCGCCCGGCTTCATGGCCAGCAGCTGCTCGACCGTCGCGTCGGCGCGTGCCAGCTCGGCCACCAGCGTCACCTCGGCGGCCTGGATCTCCCGCGTGAGCACCCGCACCCAGCGGCGGTCGACCTCGATGGAGTCGCCCTGCGTGGACGAATACAGCACGTCGCGGATCGGCTCCAGCGTGGCGTAGGGCATGCAGATGTGGATGGCGCCCGACAGATCGCCGATCTCCAGCTGGAACGCGGTGGACACCACGATCTCGCTGGGCGTGGCGATGTTGGCGAACTGCGGCTGCATCTCCGAGCGCTGGTACTCCAGCTCCAGCGGGTAGATGCCGTGCCAGGCCTTCTTGTATTCGGCGCAGATCACGTCCACCAGGCGGTTGATGACGCGCTGCTCGGTGGGGGAGAAGTCGCGCCCTTCGATACGGGTCTGGAACTTGCCGACACCGCCGTAGAGCGTGTCGATGATGCCGAAGACCAGCGAGGGCTCGCACACGATCAGCCCGCTGCCGCGCAGGGGCCGGATGGCGACGATGTTGAAGTTGGTGGGCACCGCCAGTTCGCGCAGGAAGGCGCTGTAGCGCTGCACGGCCACCGTGCCCACCGAGATCTCGGGGCTGCGGCGGATGAAGTTGAAGAGGCCGATGCGGAAGTTGCGCGCGAACCGCTCGTTGACGATTTCCATCGTCGGCATGCGGCCGCGGACGATGCGCTCCTGGCTGGAAATATCGTAGTTGCGGACCGCGCCGGCATCGATCTCCTCCTGGGCCGTCTTCTGGCTTTCGCCGGTGACGCCTTCCAGGAGGGCATCGACCTCTTCCTGCGACAGAAATGAATCACTCATGGCTTGCGTCTCCCGCCCGGCTCACTGGATGATGAAACTGGAAAAGAGCACCGCCCGCACCGGGTTGGTGTCGGGGCGTGGGCGTGGTGGCGGCTCGTCGTCGCCGTCCTCGGCGTCGCGGGCCACGGGTGCCTTGCGCGGCTTGGGCACGGTGAAGCCCAGCGGCTTGGACACTTCCCGGCGCACGTCCACCGCCAGCTTTTCCTTGCCGTCGCGCGACAGCAGTTCCTCCGAGGTGCGCTGCGACACCAGCAGCAGGATGGCGCTGCGGATGCTGGGCAGGTACTGCTTGACCGACGCCTCGGTCTTCGCGTCGGCCAGCTCCAGGGTGATGCCGATCTGCGCGAACCGGTCGCCGCCCGGGTCCGCCAGGTTGACCACCATGTTGTCCAGCGGCAGGAACGTGGGCGGCGTCTTGGGCGACGCCGCCTGGGCCTGCTCCGCGTGCGCTTCGCCGCCCTCCTCGTCGGCGGCGGCGGCATGGCGCTTGGAAAGCATGAACCACGCCGCGGCGCCGCCCACTGCGACCAGCAGCACGACGACGGCGAGAATGATGACCATCTTCTTGCTCTTGGCAGGAGCAGCGGGAGCGGCGGCGGGGGAGGCGGACACGTGGAGGTTCCTTCGCGCAACGGGTGCGGATCAGCGGGGCGGCGGCGGCACCCGGGCGCAGGGCGCACGGGCTGCGTCAAAGCCGATTATTGGACAGGGGTGCGGGCCATGATAGCCAGAATAAAAGCCCAAAAGCGGCGCTTTCGCCCCGCTACCTGTCCGTGTGGCGGGCGTTTCAGGCACCCTGGGCCAGCGGCAGGCCGGGCGCGCCACGTGCCACGCTGGCGGGCCGCCTGCGCTCAGAACGTGTTGACGATCTCACAGGGGATCGCGTTGGAGCGCAATCGGGATGAGTGGATGCTCCGTATGCGCCGCATGGGCTCGTGCCCATGCAAGCAGCCGGGGCGTCAAAACTCGTTGCCATGGCCCGATTTCGCTCCAACTCGGAGGGCAGCGGTGTGGGCGGGCGGTCTGCGGCGTTGCGGCGCTTGTGGATAGCCCAAGCTATCCACTGCGCACCGCGCCTTGCACCCCACCCGCCCACACCGCTGCGCGACCCCTGGGAGATCGTCAACACGTTCTCAGACGAAGATGTCCACCGCCCGCTCGCCGCCGGCCTGGCGCGCGCGGCCGGCTGCGCCCGCTGGCGCGCTCGCCTGCACCATGGCCTGGCGCATGCCCGGGCGCGGGCGGTCGCCGCCCGCGCCCGAGCCGCCGCCGTCCCGCGCGCCGGATGAGCCGGAGGCGCCCACCGTCACGCCCGTCAGCTGCAGCCCCTCGGCCTGCAGCAGCTCGCGCAGCTGGGCCACGCTGCCGTCGAGCAGGTCGCGGGTGCCGGCCTGGTCGCTGCGGAAGGCGATGTGGGCTTCGCTGCCCGAGAGCGACACGGTGACCTGCACCGGCTGGCCGTCGCGGTCCAGCGTCAGTTCGGCGTTCTGGGTGTTCTGGTGCACCCAATAGGCGACCTGCTCGGCCAGGACATCTTCCGCCGCGCGCTGGGCGGCGTCGGCCGACGCGCCGGACAGCTCGGCCGCGAACGCGTCGACGCCGCTGGGCTCGCGGGTGGCTTCGCTCTGGGCTGCGCCAGCCGCCCCAGCGGCCGTGCTCGAGAAGCCGTCTGCGCCCCGGCCGGACGACGACCGGCCGTCGGCGCCAGCGGCGGTATCGGGCTGCGTCGTGAACAGCCCGGACGGCAGAGCAGCCAGGGTCTCACTTGCGGGGCGATGCGAACCGGCGCCACCCGCCGGGATGGCGGCATCCCGATGATCCGTGGCGCCTGCCGGCAGCGCCGTGTTGGTGGCTGCAGCCAGCGCGGCGGCGGCATCCGGCATGGAGGCCCTGGCGGAGTCGGCGGCCCCGGCGCGCAGCGCGGCGGCACCCGGTGCCGCGCCCGCATCCGCAGCGCCTGCCCCGAAGCCCGCCGCGGCCCATGCGGCCTGGAAACGCCCGCCCACGCCGCGCATCGGGGCAGCGACACCCCCGCCCGCGCCAGGCGCGCCGCTGACGGCAGCAGCTTCGGCGGCACCGTCCAGCATGGCGGTCTGGCCGACCAGGCTTTCCACGCCGGCCTTGCCCGCGCCGCGCGCCCAGAGCGCGTTCGATCCGCTCATGGCACCGGAGCCGAAACGGCCATCCGCCAGCGAGACGGATGAAAGGCCCTGGCGCGCCTCGGTCGCATCAGCCCCGGCCGCAGTGCCTGGCATGCCGGACAGCCCGGCGGCCCCCGCCAGCGCGGCCAGCGTGGCGGAATCGGCCGGAGACAACGCGGCACCGGTCGGCGCCCCGCCTGGCGGGAGGGGCGGCAGCAGGGACGGATCGACCCCGAGCGCGGACAGCGCGGACGGCGCGGTCGCCGGGTCACCCTCCTGCGCCAGCGCGTCGACGCCCTCGTCGCTCGCGCCCAGGCCGGAACCCGCGCCATCGCCCAGCGCCGCCAGCAGCAGCGAAAAGCCGTCCTGCGGCGCCTGCCCGGCGCCGGCTTCGGCCATCTTGCCCGGGGCGCGGGTGCCCTGGGCTTCATGCGCCTTGGTGCGCTGGACCGCGCCGGTGTGCGCGGAGGGGCTGCTGCTGCGGGTGGCTTCCATCGTCAAGACTCCTGCCCCGAGGGGCGGTTTTCGGCACGCGCGGACTGGATCGCAGCCCGCTCGTCGGTTTCCTTCTGCTCGCGCCGCGCCTGCACCAGATCGATGTCGCGCTGGCGCTTCTCCAGCACCTTCTTCAGGCTCGCGAGCCGCAGTTCGGCCTGCAGCAGCGCCTGGGCGGCGGCCTGGGCGCGGCCGGCGTGGCCCTCGATCACCCCGCCCTGCATGCCGATGGCGTGCGACAGCCGGTCCATGAACTGGTAGTGGTGGTACATCACTTCCGGCTTGATGGCGGCGTCCGCGCTGAAGCCCCAGCGGCCCTGGGTCTCGGCGGCATAGCCTTCCAGCTGGTCGAGCTGCTGCCGGGCTGCGTGGCGGGCGCGCTCCACGTCCTGCACCGCCTGGCGGGCGGCGTCGCGCTGGCGCTCGGCCATCTCGACTGCGATCTGGAAGGCCTTGAGGGACGACATCGGGATGATCCGGGCGGTGGTGGTTGAGCTCTCACTGGCCCAGCACGCCGGCCATGGCCGTCAGGCTCTGGTCCAGCGACGCCGCCTCGAACATGTCCTGCTGCAGGAAGTCGGCCATGGCCGGCTGCAGGCGGATGGCTTCGTCGAGCTGCGGGTCGGAGCCGCTCATGTAGGCGCCCACCTGGATCAGGTCGCGGCTCTTCTGGTAGCGCGAATACACGGCGCGAAAGCGGCGCGCCATGTCGAAGTGCTCGCGAGAGACCACGTTGTGCATGACGCGCGAGGCCGACTGCTCGATGTCGATGGCCGGGAAGTGGCCGGTTTCGGCCAGCGCGCGCGACAGCACGATGTGGCCGTCCAGGATGGCGCGGGCCGAGTCGGCGATCGGGTCCTGCTGGTCGTCGCCCTCGGACAGCACGGTGTAGAACGCGGTGATGGAGCCCACGCCGTGCAGGCCGTTGCCGCTGCGCTCGACCAGCGCCGGCAGCTTGGCGAAGCAGCTGGGCGGGTAGCCCTTGGTGGCCGGCGGCTCGCCGATGGCGAGCGCGATCTCGCGCTGGGCCATGGCGTAGCGGGTGAGCGAATCCATCAGCAGCAGCACGTGCTGGCCCTTGTCGCGGAAGTGCTCGGCGATGGCGGTGGCATAGGCCGCGCCCTGCATGCGCAACAGCGGCGGCGCATCGGCGGGCGCGGCCACCACCACGGCGCGGCTGCGGTCGCCGGCGCCCAGGATGTCCTCGACGAATTCCTTGACCTCGCGGCCGCGCTCGCCGATCAGTCCCACCACGATCACGTCGGCCTGGGTGTAGCGGGCCATCATGCCCAGCAGCACGCTTTTCCCCACGCCGGAGCCGGCGAAAAGGCCCAGCCGCTGGCCGCGCCCCACCGTCAGCAACGTGTTGATGGCGCGCACGCCGGTGTCCAGCGTCTCGCGCACCGGGTCGCGGTCCATGGCATTGATGGGCCGGCGGTCCATCGGCTCGGACGTGACGGCCGTGAGCGGCCCGGCATGGTCCAGCGGGATGCCCTGCGAATCGATCACGCGGCCCAGCAGGCCGTCGCCCATGGGCAGTCGCAGCATGCCGACGCCGCTCGCGGGCGTCGCGGTGTCTGAAGTGTCGCCCTCCGGCGCGCCCAGGCGCGGCGCCGGCACGAAGGGCGTGGCGGGCGTCACGCTGGCACCGCTCGACAGGCCATGGATGTCGCCCGCCGGCATGAGGAAGGCCTTGTCCGCGGAAAAACCCACCACCTCGGCCAGCACCGGGGCGTGGGACGGCATCTGCACCAGGCACTGCGAGCCCACCGGCACGCGGATGCCGGCGGCCTCCAGCACCAGGCCGGTCAGCCGGGTCAGGGTGCCGCGGCTTTCCAGCGGCGCGGGGACGGCCACGCGGGCGCGGGCATCGGCCATGAAGCGTGTCCAGGCGGCGGCGTCATGCGGCATCGCGCGCTCCAGGGGTGGCGGTGTCGTCGGACGCGTCCGCTGCCGGGGCTTGCCAGGCCGAATCCAGGCCCAGCGCGGCGACGGCCCGCTGCCAGCGCCGGCCCAGCGAGCCATCGACCACGGTGCCGGCCGACTCCACCAGGCAGTCGCCCGGCTGCACGTTCGCATCGGCCACCCAGTGCACCTTGGCGCCGGCGAATTCCTCGCGCAGCGGTTGCTCCAGCAGCGCCCAGTCCTGCGGGCTCAGGCGCACCGTGGCCGGCCGGCCTTCGCCCACCAGGAGGCCGAGGGCCTCGCGCACCACGGGCAGCACGGCCTCGCGGTCGGTGGCCAGCTCGCGGCGCACCACTTGGCGGGCCAGGTCGCAGGCCAGCGCCAGCAACTCCTGCGCCATGCCCTGCTGCAAGCCGTCGAGGCCGGCCAGAGCTGAGCGCGCCAATTGGTCCAGCCGCTCGGCGGCGTCGCGGCCCTGGCCGGCGATGTAGTCGTCCATGCGCTGCTGCCACTCCAGCGCGGCCTCGGCGCGGCCCTGCTCCACGCCGTGGGCATGGGCCTGGGCGCAGGCCTGCTCCAGCAGGGCGAGGTGCTCCGACTCGTCGATGACGACCGGCGGCGGCGGCGCATCGGCCTGCGCCGGGTCCACCGGCGAGGGGGGCGGGATCAGCCCGGCGGCGTTCACCGCGCCGAACTGCCAGGGCGTGGCGCCCGCGACCTCCTCGCTCGGGATGAAGCGCGAGTAGTGCCGGTTATATGAGTGCGTCATCGCCACCGCCGCCCATCACGATCTGGCCTTCTTCGGACAGGCGGCGCACCGTCTTCAGGATTTCCTTCTGCTGCGCCTCGACTTCCGACAGCCGCATCGGGCCGCGCGATTCCAGGTCTTCGCGCATCGCATCGGCGGCGCGGGAGGACATGTTCGAGAGGAACTTCTCGCGCAGCTCGGGCTGCGCGCCCTTCAGGGCCACCACCAGCGTCTCGGACGCCACTTCGCGCAGCACGGTCTGGATGGCGCGGTCGTCGAGCTTCATGACGTCGTCGAACACGAACATCTTGTCCATGATCTTCTGCGCCAGGTCGGGGTCGTAGCCGCGGATGGACTCGAGCACCGTCGCATCCATGCCCGAGCCCAGCAGGTTGATGATCTCGGCGGCCGACTTCACGCCGCCCAGCGAACTCTTGCGGATCTTGTCGCCGCCGGCCAGCACCTTGAACAGCACTTCGTTCAGGTCCTTCAGCGCGGTGGGCTGGATGCCCTCGAGCGTGGCGATGCGCAGCAGCACTTCGCCGCGCTGGCGGTCGCTCAGCTGCATGAGGATGGCGGAGGACTGGTCCGGGTCCAGGTGCACGAGGATGGCCGCGACGATCTGCGGGTGTTCGTTGCGCAGCAGCTCGGCCACCGAGAGCGGGTCCATCCACTTCAGGCTTTCGATGCCCGACACGTCGCCGCCCTGCAGGATGCGGTCGATGAGCAGCGCGGCCTTGTCGTCGCCCAGGGCGCGCTTGAGCACCGATCGCACGTAGTTGCCGGTGTCCGACACCAGCAGGCTCTGCGCCGCCGCGTCGTTGGAGAACCGGTTGATGACCGCGTCCACCTTCTCGCGCGACACCGACTTCATGCGGGCGATGGTTTCGCCCAGCTTCTGCACTTCCTTGGGCGACAGGTGCTTGAAGACCTCGGCCGCCTCTTCCTCGCCCAGCGACATCAGCATGATCGCGGCGTCGTTCAGTCCTTGCTCATCCATGGGGGGCTCGCTCGGGGTGGCGGCGCGTCATTCGCCGTTGACCCAGGTTTTGATGATGTTGGCCACGGCGACCGGATTTTCCTTGGCCAGCGCGCGGGCGTCGTCCAGGCGCAGCTGCTCCGGCGTGGCGGGCACGTTTTCCAGGCGCGCCGGCGTGGGCACGGGCGTGGGGGCGGGCAGCGCCGGGCGCTCCAGCGCCTCGGACTCGATGGCGTCCAGCTGCACCGCCTGGCTGGGCGCGCCGGCGAGAGCGGGCGCCGCCTTCGGCGCGTTCAGGCCCTTGATGGCGGGGCGCACCAGGCCCAGCAGGATCAGCGCGGCGAACAGCGACATGCCCACCGGCCAGCCCAGGCTCCGGGCCAGCTCGATCATTTCGGGCTGCTTCCAGAGCGGCAGGTCCACCGGCGTCGTGACGTCCACCAGGAAGGGCGTGTTCATCAGGTTGACCGAGTCGCCGCGTTCCTTGTTGAAGCCGATGGTCTCGCGCACCAGGGCAGTCATCTGTTCCAGCTGCTGCGGGGTCAGGGCCTTGCCGCCGGGGGCCGACTTGCCGTCGCCCTCCCCGGCCGGCTGGTAGTTGACGACCACGGCCGCGCTCACCCGCTTGATGGCGCCGCTGCCGCCGCGCGTGACGCGGGTGGTCTTGTCCACTTCGTAATTGGTCACCGACTCGCGCTTGGTCTGCGCCGGCTGGCCGTTCTGCTGGCCTGCGGCGACGGGCGCCGGGTTGGCGCCGTTGACGGGCGCCGTCGCGCCCTGGGGCGGCTGGTTGGTGACGGCGCCTGGCACGCCGGTGGGCAGCTGCGAGCCCGGCGCCTGGCCGGAGCTCTCCACCACCTGCTGGCTGCGCACGGCGCTGCTGTCGGGCGTCTGGTTGGGACGGTGCTGCTCGGAGGTCGACTCGGTCTGGCTGAAGTCCACGTCGGCCGTGACCTGCGCCTTCACGTTGTTCTTGCCCACCACCGGCTCCAGGATGTCCAGGATGCGGCGGGTGTATTGCTGCTCGATCTGCTGCACGTAGCTCAGTTGCTGGCCGTCCACGGCGGCGCCGGCGGCCGAATCGGGCGACTGCGACAGCAGCTTGCCGCTGTCGTCCAGCACGCTGACGGCGCTGGGCGCCATCTCGGGCACGCTGGAAGACACCAGGTGCACGATGCCCGCGAGCTGGGTGCGGTCCAGGAAGCGGCCGGGGTAGAGGCTCACCAGCACCGAGGCGGAAGGCTTTTGCTGTTCGCGAAAAAAACCGTTCTGGTTGGGCAGCGCCAGGTGCACGCGGGCGCTCTGGATGGACGACAGCGCCTGGATCGAGCGGGTCAGCTCGCCCTCCAGCCCGCGCTGGAAGTTCAGCCGCTCCTGGAACTGCGTCACGCCGAAGCGGCTGGTCTCCATCAGCTCGAAGCCGGTGACCGAACCCTTGGGCAGGCCCTGGGTGGCCAGGCGCAGGCGCACGTCGTGCACGCGCTCGGCCGGGATCATGATGGCGCCGCCGCCCTCGGCGTACTTGTAGGGCACGTTCATGGTGGACAGCTGCGCCACGATGGCGCCGCCGTCCTTGTCGCTCAGGTTGGAAAACAGCACCCGGTAGTCGGGCTGGCGGCTGAACACCACCGCCGCCAGCACGCCGCCCACGAGCAGCACCAGCCCCAGACCCAGGCGCAACCGTGCCGACCGGTCGAGACCGGCCAGGCGCTGCATCCACGAAGGGGTGCCGGCGGATGGGAGTTGAGGGAGTTCGGCGACTGCGGACATCGTGCTTTCCAGTATGTCAGTCCAGGGCGGGGCTCTGGCGGTGTGGCGATTATTCGGCACCCCCCTGCCCCACGTTCGCTGGATAAAGCGCGCCTTTGACCATCATTTCCGCACGATGGGTCGGCGCCACCCGCCTACGATCACCCCATTCTCAAAGCACCTTCGCCGCGAGCCGACCTCCCCGCCACCTTCCCGAGCACACCGCCATGGACCTCCGCATCTCTCCCGGCACCGCCCCGCTGTCCGGCACCGGCCTGGCCCGACGCATCACGGCGCCGCAGGAAGGCGCCGCCCAGGAAGTGGGCTTCTCGAACGCGCTCAAGGGCGCCCTGCAGTCGGTGAGCGCGGCGCAGAACCGCTCGAGCGACCTGCAGCGGGAAGTGCAGTTCGAGAACCCGAACGTGAGCATCGAAGAGACCATGGTCGCCATGCAGAAGGCGCAGGTGGGATTCCAGGCCACGCTGCACGTGCGCAACCGCATGGTGCAGGCCTACAGCGACATCATGAACATGCAGGTGTGACCGCCCAAGCGGCGGCACGGCCTTTTGCTATATTTTTCATAGCTGCACGCGCTTGATTCATGGGCGCTGGCGCCTGATTTGGCTTTGAAACAGCGCCTACCCGCCCGCCTGGCGGACTTTCCCGCACGCCCACCCCCCAAAGTCAAAACGCCTCGCTCCTGTCACAGGGCGAGGCGTTTTCGCTCTCCTTGCCGCCGGGGCGTCGGCCCCGGGGCGATGGCGTGGTGGGCGCCGGCGGCCGTCAGTGCATCACCACCGGCTGGCGTTCGAACAGGTGTTCGAACTGCGACAGCCAGGGCTCGGCCAGGCAGCGGATCTCCGCGTCGTTGCGCAGGATGCGCTGCATGATGCGGGTCTTTTCGCGGCGGTGCTCGGGCAGCAGCTCCTGGGCCTGCGCCTCGTAGCGCAGGCGCTCGATCAGCACGGCGCAGGTGCCTTCGTAGCGGACGACGCCGTCCCAGTCCTTCATCTTGGCGGCTTCCAGCATCTTGGCGCTGCTGTCTTCGATGGCTTTGTAGTAGTCGATCAACATTTCAGGCATTTCTCAGGCCTCCGCCATCACGGTCTGCGCGGGGTCGTTGGCGGCCTTGGCGTTCGCCAGGCCGGCTTTCTTCATCTCGTTCCAGCCCTGGGCCAGCGGCTCGATCAGCTGGGCCACCTCGGCCAGCAGGGCGTCGTCGTTGCGTGCATTGGCCAGGATGAGCCGGCGCAGGGCGTAGTCGTACAGCGCGTCCAGGTTGCTGGCCAGCGTGCCGCCGGCTTCCCGGTCGAGCGCGGTGCGCAGGCCTTCCTCCAGGATGCGCACGGCGCGGCTGATGCCGTTGCACTTGCCGGCCACGTCGCCCCGGGCCATGGCGCCGCGGGCGGTGGCGATGGAATTGAGCACCCCGGCATACAGCAGGCTGACCAGCTGGTGCTGGTCGATGGTGTGCATGCTGGTCTCGACGTTGATGCGCTGGTAGGCGGAGGCGGCACGGGGGGAGGCGCTGAACATGGCGGGCTTCTTTCCTGGACTGGTTATTCCGTTTATCGGCGCTCGGCCGAAAAACTGAAGCCTTTCAGCGTGACTTGTTCCAGGTGGTGACCTGCTGGCTGATGTAGCTGTTGAGCGCGTTCAGCCCGGCCATCTTGGTGTCCAGGGCGGTGTAGCGGTCGGTCAGGTTCTTCTGCATCCGGTCGGCGCGGTCAGTGATGGTTTCGGTGTCCTGCGCGTTGCGCTTGAGCGCGTCGTCATAGGTCTTGGCCTTGGTGGCGAAGAAGCCGCCGCTGTCCAGCAGCTTGGTCGTCACGCCCTTGAATTTCTCGGCGAAGCCGTCGGTCGGCGTGCCGTCGTCCGGGCCGCGGAAGAACGCCTTGACCGCGTCCGGGTCGGCCATCGCCTTGTCGAACTTGGTGGCGTCCAGCCGCAGGCTGCCATTGGGTGTCGTGTTGCCCGTCCCGCCATCGACCACCACGCCGATGTCCGACAGGTTGCGCAGCGCGCCATTGCCGATGACGCTTTGCAGCGCCATGCGCAGCGTGTTCTGCAGCGTGATGGCGGACGAGTCGCCCTGGAGCAGCGCGCCGCTCTTGGTGGACTGGTCGTAGGCCGTGGCGTCGTTCAGCGCGCTGTTGAGGGCGTTGTACGCGGTGACGAACGCCTGCACGTTGGCCTTCACGGCGGAATTGTCCTTGGCCACCGTGATGGTGATCGGGTCGGTGGTGGTCGACTTGGCGGTGAAGGTCACGCCGGCCACGGTATCGGCGAACACGTCGGTGGCCGAAGTCACGGCGATGCCGTTGACCGTGGCGTTCGCGTTCAGGGCGAACTCCGTGGTCGAGCCCGTGACCAGCCGCGACAGGCCGGTGCTGTCGCCCTGCGTGCCATCGGCATCGGTCACCGACAGCTGGTAGCCGGCCGCCTCGCCCGTGGTCTTGCTGCGCAGCATCAGCCGCTCGCCGCTCGCGTCGTTGAGGATGGTCGCCGTCACGTTGGCGCCCGAGCCATTGATCTTGCCGGCGATGTCCGCCAGGGTGTCGGTGGCGGACACGTCGATGTTCACCGCCTTGGCCGTGCCGGCCGTGAAGGTCTTGGGGGTGCCGGCCCAGGCGCCGACTTCCAGCTTGAGCGTGCCGGCGCCCACCGGCTCCTTGGCGGGCTGCAGCGAGGCCGAGATGGACGACTGCGCCTTGGCCAGGTTCTGCACCTGCACCGAAAAGGACGTGGGCGAGGCGCCGCCCACGGCGCTGACCGAGACCTGGTCGCTCTTGGAGGACGTGGCGCTCACGCCGTTCCAGCCGGTGACGCTGGTGAGCTTGCCCAGGGAGTCCGACAAGGTGGACACCATGGATTTGAACTGCCCGAAGGCCGACACCTTGGCCTTAGTGAGAGCCGCCTGCTGCTGCAGGCCGCCCGTCTTGGTGATGGGCAGCTTGACCGCATCGACCGATGCCTTGATCAGACCATTGACGTCGACGTTGCCACCGAGACCGATTCCCAGGGATGAAAAGCTAGCCATGGTCCGTTTCCTCTCAGCGCATCAATTTGGATCAACGCAGATTATGGAAGCACGCCGGGCGCCGCATCGGGCCGATAAGACCGGGAGAATCCACCCAATCCGGCGGCTACTGTCGCGCCGCCGCCAGCGACAAAGCGGTGGCGAATGCATCGCCACCGCTTCGGACAGGCGGGCGGGCCGCCGGGGCCCGCCGCGCCTGGAGGCGCTGCTTCGATTAACGCAGCAGGGACAGCACGCCCTGGGGCAGCTGGTTGGCCTGGGCGACCATCGCCGTGCCGGCCTGCTGCAGGATCTGCGAGCGCGACAGGTTGGCGGTTTCCGAGGCGAAGTCGGCGTCTTGAATACGGCCGCGCGAGGCGGACATGTTCTCGGCCGTGCTCTGCAGGTTGTTCACCGTGGTCTCGAAGCGCGACTGCAAGGCGCCGAAGCTGGCACGCTGCCCGTTCACCGCCGCCAGGGCCGAGTCGATGATCTTCAGGGCGCGGGTGGCGCCGTCGACCGTCGAGACGTCGATGGTGTTGACGGCCTTCTGGGTGGACGCGGTCGGCGAGGCGGTGGTCATGGTGCCGCCGGTGCCGGACACGGTGAAGCCCTTGTCGGAGTTGTATTCCACGGTGCCGCGCGAGGCCACCGTCACGCCCGTGGCCGCGGTGGTGCCCGTCGTGAAGGTCAGCGTGTCGGCGCTCGCGTCCTGCGAGGCCAGCGTGATGCTGCCGGCGCTGCCCGAGCCGTTGGCGATGTTGATGTCCTTGCCGCTTTCGTTGGTCAGCACCAGGCCGTCGTTGTTGCTGTTGAGCTTGGCGGTGATGCCGGTCTGCGAGGCGGAATCGTTGATGGCCTTCATCGCGTCGGCCAGGCCAGCGGGCGTGTTGGTGGCGCTGACGTTGAACGTCACGTTGGCCGCCGTGCTGTTGTCACCCTTGACCGCCAGGCTGAAGGAACCGGTGGCACCGAACTTCAGCTCGGAGACGTTGCGGGCCACGGCCGTGACGCCCGTGGTGTCGGAGGCGGCATTGACGGCCGAGGCGATGTCGGCAGCGGTGCCCGAGGCGGCCACGTTGATCGTCTTGCTTTGCAGGCCGGCGATGGTGATGGCACCCGAGGCGGCACCGGTTCCTTCAGCCTGGCGGTCAAGGGCGACAACAGCACGGCGGCCAACGTGACGTTCAACGTCAGCGCGGCCAACACGCCGGCCGGCCTGTCGGATGCCATGAAGGCCATCAACGATTCCGCCTCGCAGACCGGCATCACCGCCAAGCTCAACAGCAACAACGACGGCCTGGTGCTGACCAACGAAAGCGGCAAGGACATCAACATCGCCAACGGCTCGGGCAGCGCCGGCAGCATCACGCTGGCGTCGCAGAACGCGACCTCCAGCCTGAGCTCGGACACCCTGACGTTCACCGCCGCCACCACCGCCGCCACGGGCGTGACGGTGGCCTCGCGCGGCACGGTGGAATACAGCTCCGACAAGGGCTACACGGTGGGCGGCACCGGCGACACGATGACGACGGCCACGGCCACGGCCTCCACCCAGAAGGCCGTGAACACGATCGACGTCTCCACCGCCGAAGGCGCGACGCGCGCCCTCAAGGTGATCGACTCGGCCCTGGCGGCGGTGAACGGGCAGCGGGCCAGCTTCGGCGCCTTGCAGTCTCGCTTCGAGACCACCATCGCCAACCTGAACACCTCGTCCGAAAACATGTCCGCCTCGCGCGGCCGTATTCAAGACGCGGACTTCGCCTCGGAAACCGCCAACCTGTCGCGCGCGCAGATCCTGCAGCAGGCCGGCACGGCCATGGTGGCCCAGGCCAACCAGATTCCGCAGGGCGTGTTGTCGCTGCTGAAGTAAGCGAACGGGGCGGATCGCGCTTAAGCTCCATGGGTGGCGCCGGCCAGCGCCTGCAGTGGGCGCCCGGTGTTCAGTCCGGGAGCCAAGCGAGATCCGCAGGGCGGCAGCGCCCGCCTGCGCCCTGGACTCCGAGTCCACCGCCATGCCGCCGCTGCGCTGCCGGCCCGACCTCGCGGCGTCTGTAGAGAGAAAAGGGATCCCTCCATGTCGGAACGGCAGCCAGAAAGCCCGGTCTATGTCACGCAGCCGTATCTTCCGCCCCTGGAGGAGTTCCTTCCGTACCTGAAGGACATCTGGGACCGCAAGATCCTCACCAACAACGGTCCGTGCCACCAGGAGCTTGAATCCCGCCTGCAGGAATACCTGGGGCTGCCGCACATCTCCCTGTTCGCGAACGGCACCATCGCGCTGGTGACGGCGCTGCAGGCGCTGCGCATCACGGGGGAGGTCATCACCACACCCTACAGCTTCGTGGCCACGGCCCATTCGCTGCTCTGGAACGGCATCAAGCCCGTGTTCGTGGACATCGACCCCGCCACGCTGAACCTGGACCCCGCCCAGGTGGAGGCGGCGATCACGCCCCAGACCACCGCGATCCTGCCCGTGCACTGCTATGGCCACCCCTGCGACGTGGCCGCGATCCAGGACATCGCCGACAACTACGGCCTGCGGGTGATCTACGACGCCGCCCATGCCTTCGGCGTCTGCGACGAGGAAGGCAGCCTGCTGCGGCATGGCGATCTGTCCGTGCTGAGCTTTCACGCCACCAAGGTCTTCAATACCTTCGAAGGCGGCGCCATCGTCAGCCCCGACGCACGGACCAAGCGGCGCATCGACCATCTGAAGAACTTCGGCTTCGTCGATGAAGTGACGGTGGTGGCGCCGGGCATCAACGGGAAGATGAGCGAGATCAACGCGGCGTTCGGGCTGCTGCAGCTGCAGCACATCGACAAGGTGATCGCCCGCAGGGCCGAGATCCACGGGCGCTACCGGCAGCTGCTGTCCGGCATTCCAGGCATTTCGCTCGTCCAGAGCCAGGCCCACCGGCACAACCACGCCTACTTCCCGATTCTCGTGGACGAGAATTACCCCATTTCGCGCGATGCGCTCTACGACCACCTGAAACTCCACGGGGTGCACGGGCGCCGGTACTTCCACCCGCCCATCAGCAGCTTTCCGATGTACAAGGCGCTGCCTTCCGCCCAGGCCCAGAACCTGCCGAACGCGCACCGCGCCTCCGCCTCCATCCTGTGCCTGCCCATGTACCCGGCCCTGGAAGACGGCACGGTCGAGCGGGTGGCGTCCCTCATCAGGGACGTGGGGGCCGGCGCGGTAGCGGCAGCCGCATAGGCCGGCCGCGCCGCGCGCCAGGCGTCGACGCCCCCACTACCACCAGCACCCCATGGCCAGCCCCAGCGCAATGCACGAACGCAGGATCCTCATCTTCCCGGCCGGCACGGAAATCGGCCTGGAGATCTTCGCGGCGCTCAAGGGCTGCCGCAACGTGCGCCTGTTCGCGGCAGGCGAAGACGTCTCCAACCACGCCCGGCATCTCTACCCCGACTACCACGTGCTGCCCCACGTCAGCCATCCCGCCTTCTCATCGGCCATGGCCGAGCTCTGCGCGGGGCTGGACATCGGCTACCTCTTTCCGGCGCACGACGACGCACTGACGGCGCTCACCGCGCTGCGCGGGCAACTGCCCGCCATCGTCGTGGCGCCGTCCGAGGCGACCTGCGCCACGACGCGGTCCAAGCGTGCCACCTACCGGTGCCTGTCCGAGGTCGTCCGCACGCCCCGGGTGTTCGAGGACGTTGCCGCCATCGACGCATTTCCCGTGTTCGTCAAGCCCGACCGGGGCCAGGGTTCGCTAAACGCCGTGCGCGCGGACGATGCGCAGCAACTGGCGCACGCCCTGCGAACCGCCCACGACCCGCTGGTGTGCGAATACCTCCCCGGCGAGGAGTACACGGTGGATTGCCTGTCCTCGCTTCGGCAAGGACTGCTCTTTTGCCATGCCCGGCGCCGGGACCGGGTGCGCAGCGGCATCTCCAACTGCACCGTCACGGTCGAGCTGCCCGGCATCGACGCCATGGCCGCGGCCATCTCGACCAGGCTGGGCATGCGGGGGGCCTGGTTCTTCCAGGTGAAGCGCTCGGCGGCGGGCGAGCTGACCTTGCTGGAAGTGGCGCCCCGCATCGCCGGCGCCATGGCCGCCCACCGGGTGCAGGGCGTCAACTTCCCCCTGCTCAGCCTGATGGAGCAGGAAGGGCTGGACCTTCGCATCCTGCCCCATACCGGAGTGGTGGAGCTCGATCGCAGCCTGCGCAACCGGTACCGGCACGCCATCGCGTTCGACCGCCTGTACATCGACCTCGACGACACGCTGCTGCTGAACGGCGAAGTGCAGCTGGATGCCCTGAAGCTGGTCTTCCAGTGCATCAACGCCGGCAAGCCGGTGACACTGCTGACCCGGCACGCCTCGGACGTCGGCGTGACGCTGCGGCGGCACAGGCTGCACGGCCTGTTCGACGCCGTGATCCACATCACCGACGGCGGCAGGAAGTCGGCCCACATCGCGCCCGGGGGGCGGCCGATCTTCGTGGACGACAGTTTTTCCGAGCGCCAGGAAGTGCAGGCGCTCCTGGGCATTCCGACCTTCGACCTGAGCATGATCGAGCTGCTGACCGAGCAGAGCCTTGCACAGGGCACTCCCCTTCCCTCACGAGAACACGCCGCCCATGGATGAAAAGACGTTCCTGGAAAGTCTGGCCGCGACCTACACCACGGCCGACAGCCCGCAGGACGCCGCGATCAGGTCGATGGCGCTGCGCACCTTCATGCCCCATTTCGAGCCGGAAAGCCGCGCGCTGGAGCTGGGTTGCGACGCCGGTTACATGACGAGGTTGCTTGCGCCGCACTTCCGCAGCCTGACCGTGGTGGATGGCTCATCCATCTTTCTCGACAAGGCGCGGTCCCAGGGCATCCCGAATGCGGTCTTCATCCAGTCGCTCTTCGAGGAATTCGAGCCGGCCCAGGCCTACGACCACATCTTCCTGAGCTATGTGCTGGAACACGTGCTGGACCCAAGGGCCCTGCTGCACAAGGTGCGCACGCTGCTGGCGCCGCGCGGGAAGGCCTACATCGTCGTGCCGAACGAGCGCGCCCTCTCCCGGCAGATGGCCCGCCACATGGGGCTGATCGACACACTGGACACGATGACCGACAACGACCGGCGGCACGGCCACCGGCGGACCTACGACCGCGTCAAGCTCGACCGGGACATCACGGCCGCGGGGCTCGTCAGCCTGCATTCGGGGGGGCTGATGCTCAAGCCCTTCGCCGACTTCCAGCTCAATGCCATGCACGCCAGCGGCCTCCTCGGAGCGCCTCAGCTGGAAGGCCTGTACCGGCTCGGGCTGGAGTACCCGGACCTGGCAGGCTCCCTCTTTTCCGTCTGCCGCGCAGCCGCCTGACGGACGGCGACACCCGCACCACTCATCCCACCATGGCACCAGACACATCCGCTCCCTTCACCTGCCCGGTCTGCGGCAGCGGCGTGGAGCACTTCCTGCCCGTACCGGACCACTACGCCTCGTCCCTGAAGCAGCACCGGGCGGCGTTCTCGCTGGACGACTTCGAAACCCTGAACACCCGGCAATACAGCTGCCCCGCCTGCATGGCATCGGACCGCGACCGCCTGTATGCCTACTTCGTTCGGCGCCAGTTGCTGCGCCCCGGTTTGCCGCCGCTGCGGATCCTGGACATCGCGCCAGCGCCGGCGCTGTCGGCCATGCTGCGCGGGCTGGGCGGCCGCAACTACCGCTCGGCGGATCTGTATTCGCCCCTGGCCGACGACCGCGTGGACATCACCGACATGCAGGCGTACGCGGATGCCTCGTTCGATCTCATCGTCTGCTCGCACGTGCTGGAACACGTCGGCGACGACCGGGCCGCGATGCGGGAACTGCACCGGGTCCTGGCGCCGGGAGGCTGCGCGATCCTGATGGTGCCCCTGCTGACCACGGCCACCGCCACCGACGAGGACCCGCAGGAGAGCCGCGTCGAGGAGCGCTGGCGCCGGTTCGGCCAGGACGACCACATCCGGCTTTATGCCAAGGCCGACTTCCTGGAGCGCCTGCGGCAGGCAGGCTTTGCCATGCAGGCGCTGGATTTGGCCGATTTCGGCGATGCCGCGTTCTCCGAGTTCGGGATCGATCCGGGGTCCGTCCTGCACGTGGGGCGCAAGCCCGTGGAGCCGGGCTGCAGCCAGCCCAGTTGGCTGGTGCCGCGGGCGTTGCCGCCCGAAGGCGACCAGGACGCCGGGCACGCCGGCCGGCCCGTGCGGGTCACGGTGGCCATCCCGGCCTACAAGGCGACATACCTCGACGCGGCGCTGCAGAGCGCGCTGACGCAGGACTTCGACTCGTTCGAGATCGTGGTCTGCGACGACAGCCGGGGCGACGCCGTGGAACGCGCGGTGGCGCCCTACCTGGACGGCGGCCTGGCGCTGCGGTTCTCGCCCGTCGCCGTCCGCTACTTCCGCAATGCCGAGCCGCTGGGCGAGGAAGGCAACGTCGGCCGGTGCATCCGGCTGGCGCGGGGCGACTACATCAAGTTCCTCTACGACGACGACATCCTGCTGCCCGACTGCCTGCGAACCCTCGCCGAGGTGCTGGACCGGCACCCGGACGTCTCGCTGGTTTCGACGCGCCGGGTGGTCATCGACGAGCACGGCCAGCGGCAGGGCGACATCGCCGCGACCCAGCATCCCTTCACGCAGGACGTTCTGATCGAGGGGGCGGAACTCGTCTCGGTTCTGGCCGACTGGACCCTGAACTTCATCGGCGAGCCCAGCACCGTCATGGTGCGCCGCGCCGATGTGCTGCCCCTCGCGGGCCGGCAGTTCTCGCTCGACAACGAGCCCGTCTACTGGCTGGGCGACATGACCCTGCATGTGCAGCTGCTGCGGCAGGGGCATCTGGCGCTGCTGCAGGCGCCGCTTTCCTGCCTGCGGGTGTCGCAGGAGCAGACCAGCCAGCTCGGCCGGATCCACTCCCAGATCGGCAGGGAGCGCTACGCCTATTTCCGGCGCACGCTGAGGCAACGGGGGTGGGTCAGGCCGCACAACAACCAGTTCGTCCGCGTCACCCCGCTGGATACCCCCGGGATGTTCGACACCGTCGACCTGGGCACCCGCCTGGAGCGCATGTCCCGCGGAGAGCCACCGCTGCTCGACGCACTGGGGCCCTGGCTCGCCGCGCGCCAGCCCAGCGCCGTGCAGGTGGAGCAGATGAAAGAGGCGCTGGAGGCGGCGGCCGCACCGCTCTGCCTGCGCATCTACGTGCGCGACGCCCAGCACGACGGCGCGCGAGTGGCTGCCACGCTGGCCAGCCTGCAGGCCCTGCGGGTGCCGGGGCTGGATCTGCAGGCGGTGGTGCTGACCCCGTCTCCCGGCCCGCAGCAGGAGGGGGTGGCCTGCGTGGCGGCGTCCGCAGCGGACTGGCCGGCGGCGGTCAACCGGGACATCGCCGCCCATGCCGCCGACTGGCTGCTGATCGTGGAGGCCGGGGAGACTTTCACCGCCTACGGCCTGTGGACGCTGCTGCTGGAAGCCGGTGGCGTGGCCGATTGCCGCGCCGTCTATGCCGACGAGCTGGTGCGGGCGGGCAACGGCAGCTGGGGCACGCTCTTTCGCCCGGACTTCAATCTCGACCTGCTGCTGTCGTGCCCGCAGGCCATGGCCGGGCACTGGCTGTGGCGGCGCGAGGCGTTCCTGCAGGCGGAGGGCTTCGATCCCGAGGCCGCCGAGGCGGCGGAGTTCGACCTCATCCTGCGGCTGATCGCTGCCGACGGCATCGGCGGTCTGGGCCACGTCAGCGAACCCCTGCTCGTCTCCGCCCTGCCGCACCTGGCCAGCCGGCCGGCCGAGGTCGAGGCGATCGCGAGGCACCTGCATGCCCGCGGCTACACCGAGGCCCGCGTGGATTCCAGCCTGCCCGGGCGCTACCGCATCCGCTACGGCCACGCGGGGACGCCGCCCGTCTCCATCATCATCCCCACCAAGGACCAGTTCGCGATGGTGGAGCGCTGCGTCAGCTCGCTGCTGGAGAAGACGACCTACCAGAACTACGAGATCATCCTCGTGGACAACCAGAGCACGGAGCCCGCCGCCTGCGCCTGGCTGGACGGGCTGCAGGCGCTGGGCGACCCGCGCATCCGCGTGCTGCGCTACCCGCACCCGTTCAACTATTCCGCCATCAACAACGCGGCCGTCCAGCAGGCCCGGGGCGAATACATCGTCCTGCTGAACAACGACACCGCCACGCTGCGCGGCGACTGGCTGGACGCCCTGCTCAACCACGCGCAGCGGCCCGAAGTGGGCATCGTCGGCGCGAAGCTGCTGCATGCCGACGGCACCATCCAGCATGCGGGCGTGGTGCTTGGGCTGCGCGGCCCGGCCGAGCACCCGTTCATCGGGCTGCCGGCCGATGCGCCGGGCTACATGCACCGCCTGGAGGTGGACCAGAACTACAGCGCCGTGACGGCGGCCTGCATGATGGTGCGGCGCTCGGTGTACGACGCGGTGGGCGGCCTCGACGAAGAGGCGTTCAAGGTGTCCTACAACGACGTGGACCTGTGCCTGAAGGTGCGGCAGGCCGGCTACCTGATCGTCTGGACGCCGCACGCCGTGCTGCTGCACGAGGGCAATGTGAGCCAGAAGTCGGTTGATGCGGCCACGCAGGAAGCCAAGCGCGCGCGCTTCATGGCCGAGCAGGACGCGATGTACCGCAAGTGGCTGCCCGCCATCGCGCACGATGGCGCCTACAACCCCAACCTGACCCTGGCCGGAACCGGTTTCGACGTCGAGACCGACGCCGCCGCCAACCGACGCCCCCTGCCCTGGCGCCCCCAGCCCGTGGTGCTGGCCCTGGCCGCCGACACCGCCGGCTGCGGCCACTACCGGGTGCTGGAGCCCGTGCGCGCCATGCACGCGAGCGGCATCGCCGATGCGCGGTTCAGCGGCCGCTACTTCACGCTGGAGGAACTGGAGCGCCTGCAGCCCGACACGCTGGTGCTGCAGCGCCAGGTGACCGAGCCGCAGATCGAGCTGATCCAGCGCATCCGGCGCCTGCGCCCGAGCTTCATGGTGGCCGAACTCGACGACTACCTGCCCAACCTGCCGATGAAGAACACGCACCGCAGCGAGATGCCCAAGGACGTGCTGCGGCACCTGCGGCGCTCGGTGGCGCTGGCGGACCGCTTCGTCGTCTCCACGCCCGCGCTGGCGGAAGCCTTCGCCGGCTTCCACGACGACCTGCGCGTGGTGCAGAACCGCCTGCCCCCCCGCTGGTGGCGCGGCCTGCAGAGCAGCCGGCGCGCCGGTGGCCGCCCGCGCGTGGGCTGGGCCGGGGGTATCAGCCACCAGGGCGACCTGGAACTGATCGTCGACGTGGTCAAGGCGCTGCACCAGGAGGTCGACTGGGTCTTCTTCGGCATGGCGCCGGAGGCGGTGCGGCCTTATCTGCGCGAATTCCACGGCCCGGTGCCGATCGAACGCTACCCCCGCGCCCTGGCCCAGCTCAACCTCGACCTGGCGCTGGCGCCGCTCGAGCAGAACCTCTTCAACGAATGCAAGAGCAACCTGCGCCTGCTGGAATACGGCGCCTGCGGCTATCCGGTGGTGTGCAGCGACGTGCGGCCCTACCAGGGTGCGCTGCCGGTCACCCGCGTCAAGAACCGGTTCAAGGACTGGGTGGATGCCATCCGGTCGCATGTCCACGACCTGGACGCGGCCGCCGCGGCGGGCGACCGGCTGAAGGCAGCGGTCGAAGCCGACTGGATGCTGGAGGGCCGCCACCTGCAAGGTTGGCTGCGCGCCTGGCTGCCGGACGGCGGTCAACCCGGGAATTGAAGGGCATTCGCCGCTCAAGTGCGCAGGCTACATACCGATACCCTTGTTAGCATCGGTATCCAGGCGCGGGCGTCTGTCATCGGCGCCCCTCTCTTTTCGCCCGCCTGAGCCCCTCAAGACCCTTCCATGTTCGTCATCCTCGGTTACCTCGTCTGCCTCGGCTGCATCTTCGGCGTGTACATCGCCCACGGCGGGAACATCTCGGTGATCCTGCACGCCCTGCCGTTCGAGATCATCACCATCCTGGGCGGCGCGCTGGGCGCCTTCGTGGTCAACAACCAGCCCAAGGTGATGAAGGCCACCCTGAAGGCACTGCCCACGGCCCTGAAAGGCTCCAAGTACACCAAGGCGCGGTACATGGAACTGATGGCGATGCTGTTCGACATCCTGCAAAAAGCCCGCAAGGAAGGGCTGATGGCCATCGAAAAGGACGTCGAGTCGCCGCACGAGTCCGAGATCTTCAAGAAATACCCCACCGTGGGCAGCGACCACCACGTGATCGAATTCACCACCGACTACCTGCGGATGATGGTGTCGGGCAACCTGAACGCGCACGAGATCGAGGCGCTGATGGACAGCGAGATCGAGACTCACCACCAGGAGGCGCACGCCCCGGTGGCCGCCCTGGCGCGCCTGGCGGGCGCACTGCCGGCCTTCGGCATCGTGGCGGCCGTGCTCGGCGTGGTGAACACCATGGGCTCGGTGGGGCAGCCGCCCTCGGTGCTGGGCGGCATGATCGGCTCGGCGCTGGTGGGCACGTTCCTGGGCATCTTGCTGGCCTACGGCGTGGTCGAGCCGCTGGGCGGCCTGGTCGAGCAAAAGACCGAGGACGCGGCCAAGGAGCTGCAGTGCATCAAGTCGACCCTGCTGGCGAGCATGCAGGGCTACAACCCCTCCACGGCCATCGAATTCGGCCGCAAGGTGCTGTTCTCGGGCGACCGGCCCAGCTTCAGCGAGCTGGAAGCACACGTGAAGGGCAAGAAGTAAGCGCGCGCTCCAGGGCGGCGGCACGGCGATCGACACCATGGCGGAAAA
This sequence comes from Acidovorax sp. FG27, assembly GCF_040365715.1. Classification (NCBI taxonomy): domain Bacteria; kingdom Pseudomonadati; phylum Pseudomonadota; class Betaproteobacteria; order Burkholderiales; family Comamonadaceae; genus Acidovorax; species Acidovorax sp. FG27. Next base: position 281,458 of record NZ_BAABVY010000012.1, on the reverse strand, counting down.
GAAACTCCAACCGATCATCATCAAGCGCGTGAAGAAGGGCGGCCACGCCGCGCACGGCGGCGCCTGGAAGATCGCGTATGCCGACTTCGTGACGGCGATGATGGCCTTCTTCCTGCTGATGTGGCTGCTGGGCTCCACCGCCAAGGGCGAGCTGCAGGGTATCGCGGCCTATTTCTCGTCGCCGATGAAGGTCGCCATGCAGGGCGGCGACGGCTCGGGCAACAGCTCCAGCATCCTGCCCGGCGGCGGCAGCGACTTGGCCAAGGTGCACGGGCAGGTCAAGCGGGCCGATTCGGAATCGACCACCTCCAGCCGGCGCATGACGGTGGAAAGCGGCAGGGCCGAGCAGGCCCGGCAGGCCAAGGCCGAGCAGGCCCGCCAGGACCAGATGCGCATCAAGGCGCTGCAGGCCAAGATCGACGCGGTGATCACCGAGAACGCCCGCCTGAAGGAGTTCCGCTCGCAGATCCGCATCGACGTGACACCCGACGGGCTGCAGATCCAGATCGTCGATGACCAGAACCGCCCGATGTTCGACAGCGGCAGCGCGTTGGTGAAACCCTACATGCGCGACATCCTGCGCGAGATCGGCACGGCCCTGGGGGGTGTGGAGAATCGCATCAGCCTGGCCGGCCACACCGACGCTGCGCCCTATGGCAACGGCGACCGGGGCTACAGCAATTGGGAGCTTTCCGCAGACCGGGCCAACGCCTCGCGGCGCGAGCTGGTGGCGGCCGGCATGCCAGATTCCAAGCTGGGCCGGGTCGTCGGGCTGGCCGCCAGCGACCTGCTGGAGCCCGCCAACCCCCGGGCGCCCATCAACCGGCGCATTACCATCACGGTTTTGACGCGTGAAGCCGAAGAGCGGCTGCTCGGCAAGGGTGCCACGCCAGCGGCCGCGGCCGCTTCCCAGGCAGCGCCTGAACCAACCGCTGACAATTCCCCACCCGCCGGGCGGCCGTAACAGCTTGTCACAAGCGCTCTGGCCCACGACAATCCCACACAGTAATTTCCGACCGAAAGGGTCCCCGTGACCACTGCCCTTCGTTTTTTGATCGTTGACGACTTCTCCACCATGCGACGCATCGTCCGCAACCTCCTCAAGGAAAGCGGCTTCACCGATGCCGACGAGGCGGAAGACGGCGTCGTGGCGCTCAACAAGCTGCGCAACAGCAAGTTCGACTTCGTCGTGACCGACATCAACATGCCGAACATGAACGGCTTCCAGCTGCTCGCCGAGATCAAAAAGGACGACAAGCTCAAGCACCTGCCGGTGCTGATGGTGACGGCCGAGGCGCGCAAGGAAGACATCGTCGCGGCCGCGCAGGGTGGCGCGGCCGGATACATCGTCAAGCCATTTACCAAAGCCACGCTCGAAGAGAAGGTGACTTTGATCCTCAAGAAAATGGGGCTGTGAACCATGGAAACACCGGGCAATGCCGCGGCGGACGCGAGCGGCGACGACGTTCACCAGAAGATCGGCCTGCTGACACGGCAGCTGCACGATTCGCTCAATGAGCTGGGCTATGCCGACAAGCTGCGCGGCTCCATGGGCGAGCTGCCCGACGCGCAGAGCCGCCTCTCGTACATCGCCCGGCTGACGGGCGAGGCGGCCGAGAAGGTGCTCAGCCGCGTGGAGCAGGCCAAGGCGCAGCACGACTTCATCGCCGCCGAGACCCGCCGCGTGGTCAATTCGCTGGTCGCCGACCCGGTGGCGGCGGTGGCCAAGGGCGAGATCTTCAACTTCCTGACCGACGTGGAGCGCGTCACCAAGGAAGCGGACGTGCATCTCACCGAGATCATGATGGCGCAGGACTTCCACGACCTGACCGGTCAGGTGATCGCCCGGGTGGTGAACCTGGCCAGCACCATCGAGCAGCAGCTGGTGCAGCTGCTGATCCAGACCGCGCCGCCCGAGATGCAGGCCGCCGTGGCCGCCGTCGAGCCGGCGCGCGAGCCGCTGCAGGGCCCGGTGGTCGACCCGGAGAACACCGCCAACGTGGTGTCCAGCCAGTCCGAGGTGGACGACCTGCTGGCCAGCCTGGGCTTCTGACGGACGCAAGCCCCGGTGCCCAGGGCCGGCCCGGCAGCGGCTTGCTCTCAAAACAAGAGCTGCCCGCGCTGCACCCTCGGGCGTTTCAGGTGATTTTGGCCAGCAAAGTCTTATGGCTCCAGCGGGAGCAGCTACGAAAGACATAGCAAGGGCCCTGGCATGCCCGTCCGGCGTCCCTCTTTACCCGATCCCGCACCCGATCCCGCGCCTGCCTCCACGCCTGAATAGCGGCGCTTCGTGCCCGCTATTCGGCCTTTAGTTTCCGGGGCCGCTCACGACAATCGCATGACTTAAGCCGTCATGCCGTCATGAGTTCCAGCCAAGACAAATCCCTACCCGCTACAGAGCAGAAGCTGCGCCAGGCCCGCAAGGACGGCCAGGTGTCGCGCTCGCGCGACCTGTCGCATCTGGCCATCCTGGGCATGGGCGCGGCGGCGGTGCTGATGCTAATGCCGTCGCTGGTCGAACACCTGCAACACGCCCTCGCCCGGCAGCTCACCTTCAACGCGGCCACGGTGCACGCCTCGGGCACGATGGTCCAGCGGCTGTCGGAGATGGCCGTGATCGGCCTGGTGGCCAGCGGCGCCTTCGCAGGCCTGACCATCCTCGCCGCCGTGGGCAGCGCGATGGGCTCGGGGGGCTGGATCTTCTCTTTCAAGCCCATCACCCCGCAGTTCAGCCGGTTGAACCCGATCTCGGGGTTCACCAACCTGTTTTCCAAGCAGCAGCTGGTCACTGTGTCCAAGATGGTGCTGATGACCGGCATCCTGGCCGTGGTGGCCTGGAATTTCCTGAGCTCCAGCATCGACAAGGTGGCGATGCTGGTGCTGCAGCCCTCGCCCATCGCCATCCGCCAGGCGGCCGACTGGGTGACCTCCGGCATGGTGCTGCTGCTGCTGGTGGTGTTCATCGCCGCCGTGATCGACGTGCCGCTGCAGGCCTTCTTCTTCAAGTCCAAGCAGAAGATGTCGCACGAAGAAGTGAAGCAGGAACACAAGCAGTCCGAGGGCAGCCCCGAGGTGAAGGGCCGCATGCGGCAGAAGGCGCGCGACATCGCCAACGGCGCCAGCCTGGCGAACGTGCCCAAGGCCGACTTCGTGGTGATGAACCCGACCCACTATGCCGTGGCCCTGAAGTACGACGAGGCGACGATGAGCGCGCCCCAGGTCATCTCCAAGGGCACCGACCTGCTGGCCTTCCGCATCCGCGAGCTGGCCAACCAGCATTCGGTGCCGGTGCTGCAGTCGCCCATGCTGGCCCGTGCGCTCTATGCCAATGCCGAGCTGGACCAGGCCATCCCGGCGCAGCTCTATTCCGCCGTGGCGCAGGTGCTGGCCTATGTGTACCGCCTGAAGGCCGCGCTGCGCGGCGAAGGCCGCATGCCCGAGCAGCAGCCCGACCCCTTCGTTCCGCCCGAACTCGATCCGCACCACACGCGGGGCACCGCCCCGGCAGGTAACGCGCCATGAAAACGCCTTCGATGAACTCGGTTCGCCAGTGGGGCTCCGCCCTGCAGGGCATGGCGGCCCCGCTGCTGGTGGTGGCCATCCTCGGGCTGATGGTGCTGCCCATTCCGGCTTGGCTGCTGGACACCTTCTTCACGCTGAACATCGCCGTCGCGCTGATGGTGATGATGGTGGCGGCGTACATGATCCGTCCGCTGGACTTCGCGGCCTTCCCCACGGTGCTGCTGCTGACCACGCTGATGCGCCTGTCGCTGAACGTGGCCTCCACCCGGGTGGTGCTGCTGGAAGGCCACACCGGCCCGGGCGCGGCCGGCGCGGTGATCGAGGCCTTCGGCCACTTCCTGATCGGCGGCAACTTCGCCGTCGGCCTGATCGTGTTCGCCATCCTGGTGGTCATCAACTTCGTGGTGGTGACCAAGGGCGCCGAACGGATCGCCGAAGTCTCGGCCCGCTTCACGCTGGACGCCATGCCCGGCAAGCAGATGGCGGTGGACGCCGACCTGAACGCCGGTCTCATCGACGAGAAGGAAGCCCGCCGCCGCCGCGCCGAAGTGGCGGAAGAAGCCAACTTCTTCGGCTCGATGGACGGTGCCTCGAAGTTCGTGCGCGGGGACGCCATCGCCGGCATCCTGATCCTGGTGATCAACATCGTCGGCGGCTTCGCCATCGGCATGCTGCAGCACGACCTGTCGGCCGGCCAGGCCGCCAACAGCTACATCCTGCTGGCGGTGGGCGATGCGCTGGTGGCGCAGATCCCGGGCCTGCTGATCTCGGTGGCCGCCGCCATGGTGATCTCGCGGGTGGGCAAGGAAGAGGACATGGGCCGCCAGATCGTGCAGCAGCTCTTCATGTCGCCGCGCGTGCTGGGCATCACGGCCGGCATCCTGATCCTGCTGGGCGTCATCCCGGGCATGCCGCATGCCGTCTTCCTCATCATGGGCGCGGGCTTCGGCTACGGCGCCTGGGTGCTGATGCAGCGCGCCAAGCGCCCTGCCCCCGTCGAAGAAGCCCCCGCACCGGTCAGCGATGGCGAGGCTTCGTGGGACGACCTGCAGCCGGTGGACCTGCTGGGCCTGGAGCTGGGCTACCGCCTGATCGCGCTGGTGGACAAGACCCGGCAAGGCGACCTGCTGACCCGCATCAAGGGCGTGCGCCGCAAGTTCGCCCAGGAGGTGGGCTTTCTGCCGCCCGCCGTGCATGTGCGCGACAACCTGGAACTCAAGCCCAGCGCCTACCGCATCACCCTGCGCGGCGTGATGGTGGGCGACGGCGAGGCCTTCCCCGGCATGTTCCTGGCGATCAACCCCGGCGGCATCACCACGCCGCTGATCGGCACGGCCACCACCGACCCGGCCTTCGGCCTGCCGGCGCACTGGATCGACGAACACCAGAAGGAAGCGGCACAAATGGCCGGTTTTACGGTCGTTGATTCGGAAACCGTGATGGCGACCCATTTGTCACACTTGATGCAAGTGCAAGCCGCCAAGCTGCTCAGCCGTACCGAGACGCAGCAACTGGTGGAACACGTGACCCGCCTGGCCCCCAAGCTCATCGAAGAAGTCGTTCCGAAAATGGTCTCCATCGCCACGTTCCAGAAAGTCCTGCAGCTGCTGCTGGAGGAGTCTGTGCACATCCGCGACATCCGCACCATCGTCGAGACGCTGGCCGAGCATGCCGGCACCATCAGCGACCCGGTGGAGCTGGCGCGCCGCGTGCGCATCGCCCTCTCGCCGGCCATCGTGCAGCAGATCTACGGCCCGACGCGCGAACTCAACGTCATCGCCATCGAGCCCGGCCTGGAACGCCTGCTGGTGCAGGCCCTGGGCAACGCCGGCGGCCCCTCGCTGGACCCGGGCGTGGCCGACATCCTGACGCAGAAGGCAGCCGAAGTGGCCATGAAGCAGGAAGAAATGGGCCTGCCGGCCTGCCTGCTGGTGCCCGACCCGATCCGCAACGCCATCGCCCGCCTGGTGCGCCGCGTGGCCCCCCGCCTGCAGGTGCTCGCCCACAGCGAGATCCCTGAAACCCACACCATCCGCATCGGCCCGATCCTCAGAGGTGCATCCGCATGAACATCAAACGCTTCAACGCTCCCACCTCGCGGGAGGCCCTGGCCAAGGCGCGCATGGCTTTTGGTGAAGGCACGCTCATCCTGTCGAACCGCCCCACGGCCAACGGCGTGGAGGTGGTGGCGACGGCGGAAGACACGCTCTCCAGCAGCCTGGACGCGGCCCCCGCCTCCATGCCTGCGCCGCTGGCGCCCGCCCAGCCCGCGCCCCGCGCCCTGGCCGCGGCGCCCGCAGGCCGGCTGCAGGACCGCGCCGCCGACATGGCCGCCGAGACCCGCGCCCGCATGCCCTCGCGCCCGCAGCAGGGCAATGGCCGCGAAGTGGTCGAGCAGGACACCGAGCAGCTGGCGATGAGCACCCTGTCGTTCCAGGACTACGTGCGCGAGCGCATGCTGCGCCGCCGCCATGAAGCGCTGAACGAAGCCGGCGGCGCGCCGGCCCTGGCCGATCGCGTGCCCGACCACCCCGCGCCGCGCGAGCACCGCATGCCCGCCGCCCAGCCCGTGCCGGTGGCCCGCCACAACCCGGTGCGCTCCATTCCGATGGACCTGCCCGAGCCGCCGCCGGCGCGCCGCACGGCAGCGGCCGCGCCCTCGCTGGCCCAGGCATCCGCCCCCCAGGGCCTGATGAACGAGCTGCAGTCCATGCGCGAGCTGATCGAGGACCGGTTCAACACGCTCGCCTGGCTGGGCCAGGCCAAGCAGGACCCGATCCAGTCGAACCTGATGCTCAAGCTGATCCGCGCAGGCTACTCGCCCGCTCTGGCACGCGGCATCCTGGAACGCATGCCGGAAGACCTGTCGGCCGGCAACGCCGTGCGCTGGCTGATGGAAGTGCTGGAGCGCAACCTGCGCACCGATTCGCACGCCCGCCCCCTCTATGAAGAAGGCGGCATCTTCGCCATGGTGGGCTCCACCGGCGTCGGCAAGACCACCACCACCGCCAAGCTGGCCGCGCTCTGCGCCCGCATCCACGGCCCCGGCAGCGTGGGCCTGATCACGCTCGACACCTACCGCGTGGGCGCCCACGAACAGCTGCGCACCTATGGCCGCATGCTGGGCATCGTCGCCCACCTGGCGCACGACCGCGCCGCGCTGCAGGACCTGCTGGGCCTCCTGAGCGGCAAGAAGATGGTGCTGATCGACACCACCGGCGTGGCCCCGCGGGACCCGCGCAAGCGCGACATGCTGGACGTGCTGGACCTGCCCCACGTGAACCGCCTGCTGGTGCTGAACGCCGGCTGCCACGGCGACACGCTCGACGACGTACTGGGCGCGTTCAAGACCGCCGGATCCCAGCAGGCCATCCTCTCCAAGGTGGACGAAGCCGTGAAGCTCGGCCCGTCCATCGACGCGCTGATCCGCCACCAGATGGTGCTGCGCGGCGTGACCAACGGCCAGCGCGTGCCGGAAGACTGGGAAGCGGCCGACGCGCACAAACTGGTCGGCGCCTCCATGCGCTCGCCGGTCAAGTCGGCTTTCGACCCCAAGGCGTCCGATCTGAATTTCTTCTTCTCGCAGTCGCCGGACCTGTCCGCCGAACGGGGGCTGGCCGATGTTGCTTGATACCGGACTGCACCAGGGTTTCGGCCTGTCGAGCGTCACGCCGCAGGCCGAGCTGCGCTGGCTGGCGGTGCTGAGCCAGCCCGACGCCACCATGGGCCTGGAGACGCTCTGGCAGGTCTGCTCCAGCCTGCAGCGGCTGGGCTACCCCGTGGTGGTGCTGGACGGCACCGCCCGCGAAACCGGCGACGCGCCGGGCCTGGAGCAGCTGCTGGCCTCGCCCGACTGGCAGGGCGGCAGCCTCTCGCGCGGCGCGTCCACGTCCACCTCGCTCGCGGTGGTACCCGCCGCCTATGGCCTGCTGTGCCTGGCCGAGCGCGCCAGCCGCGGCGAGGTGGCCGTGATGCAGCGCCTGCAGCCGATCTTCCGCGCCTATTCGCTGGTGGTGGTCTATGCCCAGCACCCGCTCATGGCACCGCTGCTGCGCGGCACCCCGGCCCTGCCGCTGGTGATGACCTCGCCGGACGCACCTGGGGTCGAGCAGAGCTACCGCCAGCTCAAGCACATGACCGTGCATGCCGGCGTGCAGTGCACCGTGGCCTCGGTCGTGGCCCCCGGCCCCTCGGAGCCCCGGCGCACCCAGACGGCGCGCGGCGCGCTGGAGACGCTGCAGCGCTGCGCCGCCGAACACCTGGGCCACACGCCGCGCACCACCATCGTGCGGGCCGGCAGCCCGCAGGACGTGCAGCGCCTGGCCTTGCAGCTGCTCGAAAACGCGTGCACCATGGACCATGGCATGCCCGCCCTGCCCACGAACCGACTGACCGCCGAGCCCCCAGCGCACTTCGTTCGGAGCCATTGATTCCCATGTACACCGCCAAAGGCCAGCTCGATCGCGATGCCCAGATCCGCCAGCACGTGCCCCTGGTGCGGCGGATCGCGCACCACATGATCGCCAAGCTCCCGCCCAACGTGGAGCTGGACGACCTGATCCAGGTCGGCATGATGGGCCTGTCCGAGGCCCTCTCGCGCTATGAAGCCGCCCAGGGCGTGCAGTTCGAGACCTTCGCCAGCCAGCGCATCCGCGGCGCCATGCTCGACGAGCTGCGCGAGGGCGACTGGATGTCGCGCAGCTCGCGCAAGAGCCAGAAGGACATCGAGCACGCCGTGCAGCGCATCGAGCAGAAGCTGGGCCGCAGCCCGCTCGAATCGGAGATCGCCCAGGAGCTGGGCATGTCGCTGGACGACTACCAGTCGCTGCTGGGCAAGGTGCGGGGCACCCAGCTCGTCTACCTGGAGGACATGGGCCGTGGCGATGACGACGACGACAGCTTCCTGGACCGCCACGTCGCCGACAGCGAGGCCGACCCCATGGCCGTGCTGCGCGACCAGCGGCTCAAGGCGTCGCTGGTGGCCGCCATCAAGACCCTGCCCGAGCGCGAGCAGTACATCATGGGCATGTACTACGAGCACGATATGAACCTGAAGGAGATCGCGGCCGTGCTGGGCGTGACCGAATCGCGCGTGTGCCAGCTGCACAGCCAGTCCATCGCCCGGCTGCGGGCCAAGATGCGGTCGCACTGAATTTCGAGGCAGCGATATACAGAGATCGCCGCCGATAAACACAAAAGGCCGACATTCGTCGGCCTTTTTGCTTTTCAACCCGGTGCGCGGTAGATCCGTGCGCCCCGCGCCGCGCCCTGCCCCGGCCCGCTGCCGTAGGTCATCACGCCCTGGGCGGGGGGCAGCAGGGAGGCGGCCTGGCGCTCCGTCAGCGCCAGCAGGCGGGCGAGCTGGTCGCGCAGCAGGGGCAGGCGGGTGCCGATGGCGCGGATGCGCTGCGTCTGGGCTTCGGTGAGCGGCGACGCCTGCGCGCCGCTGCCGCTGCCGGCCAGGGCCTGCGACAGCGTGGTGGCCGCAACGCGCAGCTGGGTGGCGGCCTGTTCGAGAGCAAGGGGGTCGGTCGCCATCAGCGCGTCCTGCACGTCCTGCAATTGCGTTTCGACGGTGGAGAGCGTGGCTTCGAGGGACATGCAGTGCATTCAGGGGCGCCAAGCTTGGCGGCGGCCACGGGGCCGGCGGGCGCCGGGCGGGCCGTCAGCCGCGGAAGCGCGAGAAGGTTTCCTCGGCGTTGGACAGCAGCTTGTCGGCGATGGCTTCGGCATCGACCGTGAACGTGCCCTGGTCGATGGCGGCCTTGACCGCCTTCACCTTGCCGGCGTCGAACTCGGCGCCGCTGCGGGCCGTGGCCTCCACCGCCCGGGCGGTGCTGGAGAACGTGACGGGCACACCGGCGGCGGCCGTGGATATGGTCTGGGCGACGGCTTGCGCCGTGGCTGCGGGGGCCTTCGCTTGCTGCTGCTTGGCGGCAGCCTGCGATACCGCGTTCGCAATATCTGGGTTCTGACCTATCTTCATTGCTCTCTCCACCACCCCGTCCGATGTGGGGCACAGTACCCCTCTTTTCGGCGGTTCCGGGATGGACTTGAGGCCTTTATTGAATTCAAGACGTTACAAGGCCGCCTCTATCGTCCCATCCTGGGCAACGACACCCCCGATGACACGGCCATTAGCCATGCGCACGCGGATATTCTGGCCCACGGCGCCGGCACTCATGGCCTGGCCGGACGAGGTGACCGCGAAGCCCGGGCCCTGCGCCACCACCTTGACCTGCGCCCCCGCCTTGAACGCGTCGGGCGCGCGAACCATATTCTGGCGCAAGGTCTGCCCGGCGGCCAGCGGGCGGGTGGCCGTCAGGCCCACCCACGCGTCGGGGCTCGCGGCGACCGGCGCTTGGTCGGCCGCCCAGTCCACCTCGGACTCGGCCGCGTCGGCCGCCGTCAGCACCGTGCCCGAGGCGACGTTGTTGGTGAGCACGAACGCCGGCCCGAAGGCCTTGACGGTCACAGGAAGGAACACGTTCCAGCGCGTGGCCCCGTCCAGGCAGCGCAGCCCCAGCCGCGTGCGGCCCCAAAGGCGTGCTCCCGCAGGCAGGTAGGGCTCGACCCGGCTGCAGGGCGCCAGGCGCAGGCGCGGGTCGAGTGAGCCAACGCTCACTTCCATGCGCAGCGGCAGGCCGGCAGCGGCGCCATTGACCTGCGCCGCCTGCACCGCGTCGTTGAGCCAGCGGGCGGACAGCGCGCCCAGCTCGCCGTCCTGCGCCGTGTCGGCCTGGCCCTGCGCCAGCGCGCCCAGGGAGACCGCCATGCCCAGGGCCAGCCCCCAGGCGGCGCGGCGCGCGCGCGTGCGCGGCACCGCGATGGGCAAGGGCGAAGAGGGCGGGCTGCGGAACATGGAACACCTCCTGGGACGACAACGACGGCAAAGATCACGGCATGGCCACGGCATGGCGGGCGGGCCGCCCGCGCGGAGGGCGCCAGCCCGCCGGGCCACCGCAGCGACTGTAGGCGCCCGTCCGCGCGGCGATGGGCCGAACTGCCCGCCGTTTCCTGCGTTCTTCCCGCTTTAGGAAAACCGGCCGAATTCCACAATCGCTGCACGCCAGGAATCCGCGTGGACTCCTGATCCCACCCACCCGCACATCCCATCCCGACACCCCGAGAGCGAGGACCGCATGCTCGACAAGCTGACCGACCGGCTGGACTTCCACGGCAACGCGCTGCTGCTGCGTTCCGAGCGCCAGCGCGCCCTCGCGAGCAACATCGCCAATGCGGACACGCCCGGCTACGTGGCGCGGGACTTCAAGTTCTCCGACGCGCTGCGCGAAGTCGGCGAAGCATCGGCCGCGAGCAGCCGCGCCCCCGCCGCGCTGCAGGGCGGCGCGGCGCGCCAGTACGGCACGACCGACCCGCGCCACATTCCGCTGCCGTCGGCCGTGGCGGGCACCGGCAACGGCGGCCTGTCGGTCAGCACGCTGGGCTACGCCGTGCAGGCCCAGCCGAACATGGACGGCAACACGGTGGACATGGACCGCGAGCGCGCTGCCTTCATGGACAACGCCGTGCGCTACGAAGCCACGCTGCGCTTCATCAACGGCAACGCCAAGACGATGCTGAGCGCCATCCAGGGCCAGTGACGGACCCGCGCCCGCCCGACAGCCCCAACTACACCCACCCGCCACCGCCTCCCCCGGAAAAGCGACGCCGCCATGTCCATGTTCTCCATCTTCAACGTCTCGTCGAGCGCGATCAGCGCGCAGTCGCAGCGCCTGAACACCGTGGCCAGCAACCTGGCCAACGTGGAGGCCGTGGCCGGCCCCGACGGCCAGGCCTACAAGGCGCGGCAGGTGGTGTTCCAGACCGCGCCGATGGGCCCCGACAGCTCCGCCGGCGTGCGGGTCAGCGCCATCCAGGAAAGCCAGGTGCCCGGGCGCCGCGTGCACGACCCGAACCACCCCTCGGCCGACGCCGAGGGCTATGTCTCCCACTCCAACGTGAACGCGGTTGAGGAGATGGTCAACATGATTTCCGCCTCGCGCTCCTACCAGAACAACGTCGAGGTCATGAACACCGCCAAGACGCTGCTGCTCAAGACCCTGCAGATGGGCCAGTGAGCGCCCTGCCTTACCTCTTCGCCCGAAAGACGCCGCCATGATCCTCAACCCCGTCGGTTCCACCGCCACCACGGCCAACACCTCCGGCAAGTCCACCTCCGCCTCGACCGACCCGAGCGCGATGCAGGACCGGTTCCTGAAGCTGCTGGTCGCCCAGCTGAACAACCAGGACCCGATGAACCCGCTGGACAACGCGCAGATGACCTCGCAGATGGCGCAGATCAACACCGTGACCGGCATCCAGACGCTGAACCTGACCATGCAGACCATGGCCGAGCAGTTCTCGACCATGCAGACGCTGCAGGGCACGCAGATGATCGGCCGCTCGGTGCTGGCCGAGGGCGACAAGCTGACCACGGCCAGCGGCGTGAGCAAGGGCCAGTTCGAGCTGGCCGGCACCGCCACCGACACGCGCGTGGAGATCGTCACGCCCGGCGGCGTGGTGGTCGGCACGGTGGAGATGGGCGCCCAGGACAAGGGCCGCCACGAATTCTCGTGGGACTCCAGCAAGTACAGCGGCAACACCAGCGACCTGAAGTTCCGCGTGGTGGCCTCCACCAAGGACGGCGCCGTGGAATCCACCCCGCTGGTCACCTCGCGGGTGACCGGCACCGGCTCGGCCAACGGCGCCCTCACCCTCACGCTGGACTCCGGCGCGACGGTGAACTACGGCCAGATCCGCGCCGTGCTCTAACCCCGCACCCGCCCCCGCTCTCCCCACACCCCCTCTTCCCCTCCCCCAGGAGCACACCATGAGTTTCCAGCAAGGCCTCTCCGGACTGAACGCCGCCAGCAAGAATCTGGACGTGATCGGCCACAACATCGCCAACTCCGGCACGACCGGCTTCAAGGCCTCCCGCGCCGAATTCGCCGAACTGGTGGCCAGCGCCATCGGCTCGTCGGGCGGCAGCAATGCCGGCATCGGGGTGGAAGTGGGCGCCGTGTCGCAGCAGTTCAACCAGGGCAACATCTCGGTCACCGGCAACACGCTGGACGTGGCCATCAACGGCAACGGCTTCTTCACGCTGCAGCAGCCCGACGGCTCGCGCGCCTACACGCGCGCCGGCAACTTCAAGCTCGATTCGTCCGGCCGCGTGGTGACCAACAGCGGCGCGCAGGTCATGGGCTATGCCATCGACCCGACCACCGGAGCGCGCACCGCCAGCAGCGCCGTGCCGCTGCAGTTCCCCACCTCGGCCCCCATCCCGGCGCGCCAGACGACCAAGGTGACGGCGTCGTTCAACCTGGACGCCCGCGCCCCCGACGCGGCCGGCAACCCCGCCGCCACCCCGCCCGTGGCCGCCACGCCGCGCTCCACCTACGGCACCTCCATCAACGTGTACGACAGCCAGGGCGTGGCCAAGCCGGTGAGCCTGTACTTCTCCAAGAACGGGTCCAACACCTGGGACGTGTACGACTCGCTGGACCCCGCCGCCACGGCCGTGGGCCAGCTCACCTTCGACAACAACGGCGTGCTCACCGGGCCGGCCGCCACGCCGCCGGCCAGCGGCTTCCAGCTGCCGCTGACCATCACGCCCACCCCGCCCAACCCGAACGCGCTGCCCAACTACACCGTGCAGGTGCAGCTCGACAAGGTCACGCAAAGCGGCAAGGCGTTCTCGGTGTCCGACCTCTCGCAGGACGGCTACACCTCGGGCGACCTCACGGGCATCAACATCGAGAACAACGGCATGGTCATGACGCGCTACTCCAACGGCGTGACGCGCGCCGAGGGGCAGGTGGCGCTGGCCAGCTTCCGCAACACGCAGGGCCTGTCCGCCGTGGGCAACAACAACTGGGTGGAGACCTTCGAGTCCGGCCAGGCCGTGACCGGCACGCCTGGCGAGGGCAACTTCGGCGCCCTGCGCTCCGGCGCGCTGGAAGAGTCGAACGTGGACCTCACGGCCGAGCTGGTCAACATGATGACCGCGCAGCGCGCCTACCAGGCCAATGCGCAGACCATCAAGACGCAGGACCAGATCATGTCCACGCTGGTGAACCTGCGCTGACGCGCCCGGCCACCGCCTGAACTGAACCACGGAGCCCTCCATGGACCGCATCATCTACACCTCCATGACCGGCGCCAGCGCGTCCTCGCAGCGGCAGGCGGTGCTGGCCAACAACCTGGCCAATGTGTCCACGAACGGGTTCCGCGCCGAGATGTCCACCTTCCGGTCGGTGCCGTTGCAGGGCACCGGTTCGTCCACCCGCGTGTTCGCGCTGGAGGCCACCTCGGGCTTCGTGGACACCCCCGGCCCCGTGCAGCGCACCAGCCGCAACCTGGACGCGATGGCGATGGGCAATGCGTGGTTCGCCGTGCAGGGCCTGGACGGCACCGAGGGCTACACCCGCGCCGGCTCGTTCGAGGTGACGCAGGCCGGCCAGCTGGTGAGCGCCAGCAGCGGTCTGCCGGTGCTCTCGGACGGCGGCGGTGCGATCGACGTGCCGCCCGGCGCCGACGTGGCGCTGGGCGCCGACGGCACGCTGACGGCCACCGTCGCCGGCCAGCGGCCCCAGGCCATCGGCCGCATCAAGCTGGCCACGCCCACGCCGGAAGACCCGCTCAAGCGCGGCGACGACGGGCTGTTCCGCGCCGCCTCGGGCGATCCGCTGCCCAGCGACGTCAACGCCCGGCTGCTGTCCGGCGCCATCGAAGGCTCCAACGTCAACGCCGTGGAATGCATGGTCGGAATGATCGCCGCGTCGCGCCAGTTCGAGCAGCAGATGCGCCTGTTGCAGACCGCCGAGAACGACGACAAGACCGCCGCGCAGCTGCTGAGCCTGAACGGCTGACCCCGCCCCCGACTTCCCACCAGGAACCGCCATGATCAATTCCCTCTGGATCGCCAAGACCGGCATGAGCGCCCAGCAAACGCAGCTGGACGTGATCTCCCACAACCTGGCCAACGTCTCCACCACCGGCTACAAGCGCAACAACGCGGTGTTCGAAGACCTGATCTACCAGAACCTGCGCCAGGTCGGCTCGCAGACCACCGAGCAGAACCAGCTGCCCACCGGCCTGCACCTGGGCCTGGGCGTGCGCACCGTCGCCACCAGCCGCAACTTCACGCAGGGCAGCCTGCAGCAGTCGGGCAACCGGCTGGACGTGGCCATCAACGGCAACGGCTTCTTCGAGGTGACGCTGCCCGACGGCACCACCGGCTACACCCGCGACGGCTCGTTCCAGCTCGACTCGCAGGGCCGCATCGTCACCTCCAACGGCCTGCCCGTGGCCAACGGCATCACCGTGCCGGGCAACGCCACCAGCGTCGGCATCAGCGAGGAAGGCGTGGTCACCGCCACCCTGCCGGGCAACACGCAGCCCCAGCAGATCGGCACCATCGCCATGGCCAGCTTCATCAATTCGGCCGGCCTGGAGCCCACCGGCCAGAACATGTACAAGGAATCGGCCGCGTCGGGCCCGCCGCAGCAGGGCACGCCCGGCACCAACGGCCTGGGCGTGATCCGCCAGGGCTTCCTGGAGACCTCGAACGTCAACGTGGTGGAGGAGCTGGTCAGCATGATCCAGACGCAGCGCGCCTACGAAATGAATTCCAAGGCCATCCAGACCTCCGACCAGATGCTGGCCAAGCTCGCGCAGCTGTGATGCGCACCGTCTCCACCAGGATGTCCGCCATGTCTCACCGCACCTTCTCGCCCCTGCTCATGCCCTTGCTCGTGCGAACCGCCGCCCTCGGCGCGCTGCTCGCTGCCACCGGCTGCGCCACGCTCAGCCCCCAGCCCCCGATCGAGCTGGTCTCCACCGCGCCGCCGCCGGTCGCCGCCATGCCCCGGCCCACGGGGCCGGCCACCGGCAGCCTGTTCCACGCGGCCAGTTACCGGCCGGTGTTCGAGGACCGCCGGGCGCGGCTGGTGGGCGACGTGGTCACCATCCAGATCGTCGAGAACGTGTCGGCCAAGCAGAATTCCACCTCCACGGTGGACCGCAGCTCGGGCACCAAGGGCGGCATCACGGCGCTGCCGTTCTTCGGCGGCGAATCCCTCGCCAAGCTGAACGTGGGCGCCACCAGCAGCAATGCCTTCTCGGGCAAGGGCGGCACGGAAAGCTCCAACACCTTCACCGGCTCCATCACCACCACCGTGGTGGAGGTGCTGCCCAACGGGCACCTGGTGGTGGCCGGCGAAAAGCAGATCGGCGTGAACGAGAACGTCGACGTGCTGCGGTTCTCCGGCACGGTGGACCCGCGCTCGCTGCAGCCGGGCAGCATGGTCAGCTCCACCATGGTGGCCAACGCCCGCGTGCAGTCGCGCGGGCGCGGCGCGCAGGGCGAGGCCCAGGCCATGGGCTGGCTCTCCCGCGCCTTCAATTCCATCGCGCCGTTCTGATCAGCCGGGGCGCCGCATCGGCGCCTTTACTATCATTTTCATAGCTGCTCGCGCTTATTCATCAAGCGCCGGCGGCTGTTTTCATTGGATTTTCGCCTCCCAGACCGGCGAGCGGGCTTGGCCGGCAAATAGCGGGTGAACCGGCGTCTTTTTGGCGATTCCCGAAACTGCGCGGCTTTCACAATCGGTGGCATGAAAGCCCTGCCTGCCCCCTCCACGTCCGTCGCCACCCGCACAGCCTGCGTTCTGCTGGCGGTGCTGGGGTCGCTGCTCGCCGCGCTGCCCGCGCACGCCTTGCGCATCAAGGAAGTGGCTGCCGTGCAGGGCGTGCGCAGCAACCAGTTGACCGGCTACGGGCTGGTGGTGGGGCTGGACGGCACGGGCGACCAGACCACGCAGATGCCCTTCACCGCGCAGGCGCTGTCGAACTACCTGCAGCAGATGGGCATCAGCCTGCCTCCGGGCACCACCGCGCCGCAGCTCAAGAACGTGGCGACCGTCATCGTCACGGCGCAACTGCCGGCCTTCGCCCAGCCGGGCCAAGCCATCGACGTGAGCGTGGCCTCGATGGGCAACGCCAAGTCGCTCAAGGGCGGCACGCTGATCGCCACGCCGCTGCGCGGCGCCGACGGCGAGATCTACGCGCTGGCCCAGGGCAACCTGGTGGTGGGCGGCGCCGGCGCCGCCGCCGGCGGCAGCAAGGTGCAGATCAACCACCTGAGCGCGGGGCGCATTCCCGACGGCGCCCAGGTCGAGCGCGCCGTGCCCACCCCGCTGCACGACGGCGACACCATCAACCTGGGCCTGAACGCGTCGGACTTCCAGACCGCCCGCAAGGTGGCCCAGACCATCAACACCCGCCTGGGCGCGGGCACCGCCACCGCGCTGGACGGCCGCACGGTGCAGGTGCGCGCCCCGCAGGACCCGGGCGGCCGCGTCAATTTCATCGCCGAGCTGGAAGAGCTGGCGATCCCCGATTCGGTGCCCTCGGCCAAGGTGGTCATCAACGCCCGCACCGGCTCCATCGTGCTGAACCAGGCGGTGACGCTGGGCGCCTGCGCCATCGCGCACGGCAACCTGTCGATCACCATCAGCTCCACCCCGGTCATCAGCCAGCCCGCGCCGCTGTCGCAGGGCCAGACGGTGGTGGCGCAAAAGAGCGACATCCAGGTGCAGCAGGAGGGCGGCAAGGTGCTGCAGCTGCCCGCCTCGCCGCAGCTGGCCGACGTGGTGCGCGCGCTCAACACGCTGGGCGCCACGCCGGGCGACCTGCTGGCCATCCTGCAGGCCATCAAGGCGGCCGGCGCGCTGAACGCCGAGCTGGAGGTGATCTGACCATGAACCCCAGCGCCACCACCGCAACCCGCGCCCCCCGTCTGGCGCACCGCCGCTGACGAGCCAAGGAAAGGAGCGCGCCATGTCCCTGTCATCGACGTCCTCGGCCACCGCGTCCGCCTCGTCCAGCCAGCAGCTGGCGGTGGATGCGCGCTCGCTGAACGCGCTGAAGCTGCAGGCGGGCCAGAACACGCCCGAGGCCGCCAAGGAAGCGGCCAAGCAGTTCGAATCGCTTTTCATGCGCGAGATGATCAAGAGCATGCGCGAGGCCACCATGAAGGCCGGCCTGCTGGACGGCGCCGAGGGCAACATGGCCAACGACATGTTCGACCAGCAGCTGTCGGTGCAGATGTCGGGGCGGCCGGGCGGGCTCTCCGAAGCCATCCAGCGCCAGCTCGCCCAGCAGATGGGCGGTGACGCCGAGGCGGCGCTGGTGCCCGGCTCGACCCTGGGCCTGGACGCGAGCACCCGCTTCCGCGCCGGCGCGGCATCCGCTGCCGGCGGCGCCCGCGCTGCCAGCGACAGCACGGCCCCGTCGCCCAAGGGCCGCGAGAACTTCGTGCAGCACCACCGCGCCGCCGCCGAGCGCGTGGCGCAGGAAAGCGGCATTCCCGCCAGCTTCATGCTCGGCCAGGCGGGCCACGAGACCGGCTGGGGCAAGAGCGAGATCCGCAGCAAGGAAACGGGCAATTCGTTCAACCTGTTCGGCATCAAGGCCGGCCGGGGCTGGACGGGCAAGGTCGCCGAGATCACCACGACCGAGTACGTGGGCGGCGTGCCGCGCAAGGTGACGGCCAAGTTCCGCGCCTACGACTCCTACGAGGACTCCTTCAAGGACTACGCCCGGCTCATCAACGACAACCCGCGCTACGAGAAGGCGCGGGGCAAGACGCATTCGGCCGTGGCCTACGCGGCCGAGCTGCAGAAAGCCGGCTACGCCACCGATCCGCAGTACGCCAGCAAGCTGAGCCGCGCCATCCAGAGCACCGTGGGCGTGGCGCCGACCAGCGTGGCGCGCCATGCGTCGAACACGCAGGCATGAACGCAGGCCCGAGGACTGAACCATGAGCCTGCTCAACGTCGGAGGCCGCGCGCTGCTGGCCAACCAGGTGGCCCTGCAGACCGCCGGCCACAACATCGCCAACGTCAACACGCCCGGCTATTCGCGCCAGACGGTGTCGCTGCAGACCGTGCAGGGCCAGTTCACGGGCGGCGGCTACATCGGCCAGGGCGTGGACGTGCAGACCATCCTGCGCAACCACAACGAGCTGCTCACCCGCCAGGCCGCCGCGGCCGGGGCCGTGCAGGCGGCGGACTCCACGCGCGCGCAGCGGCTGTCGCAGGTGCAGGACATCTTCCCGGGCGGCACCAAGGGGCTGGGCGCCTCGATCACCGACATGGTGAATTCGCTGGCCGACGTGGTGGCCTCGCCCAGCGACATCACGGCCCGCACCGTCACCCTGACCCGCGTGAGCGAAATGGCCGGTCGCATGCGATCGGCCGCCGAGCAGCTGGGCGAGGTCGCCTACTCGGTGAACGAGCAACTGGGCGGGCTGACGGACAAGATCAACAACCTGGCCCAGAGCGTGGCCCAGGTGAACGACCAGATCGCCCGCACCAAGGGCAATGGCCAGGTGCCCAACGACCTGCTGGACCGGCGCGAGCAGCTGATCCGCGAGCTGAACCAGTACGTGCAGACCACGCAGATCCCCGCCACCGACGGCACGGTGGGCCTGTTCGTGGCCGGCAGCCAGCCGCTGGTGCTGGGCACCAACGCCACGCCCGTGTCGGTGCGCGAATCCACCCTGTTCCCCGGCAGCGGCCAGATGCGGCTGACGTTCAACCCCGCCGGCGCCACGCCGATCGAGCTGGACGAGAACCTGCTGGGCGGCGGCGAGGCGGCGGGCCTGTTGCGCTTTGCCAACACCGACCTGGCCGAGGCGCGCAACCTGCTGGGCCGCATGGCCCAGGCCATCGGCATGACGATGAACGCGCAGCAGAAGCTGGGCCTCACGCTGGACGGCGTGCCCGGCAAGGACCTGTTCGCGGTGGAGACCAGCGCCCAGGGCTACTCC
Source organism: Acidovorax sp. FG27 (assembly GCF_040365715.1). Lineage (NCBI taxonomy): Bacteria > Pseudomonadati > Pseudomonadota > Betaproteobacteria > Burkholderiales > Comamonadaceae > Acidovorax > Acidovorax sp. FG27. The sequence continues at coordinate 262,098 of NZ_BAABVY010000012.1, read as the reverse complement.
AGCGGCACCGCCGTGGGCACGGCCAGCTACACCGACCCGGCCCGGTTCGCGGCCTCGGACTACGAAGTGCGCTTCACCACCCCGCCGGCCGGCCAGGTGGTGCGCCTGTCGGACGGCAAGGCCACGCCGTTCACCGACCTCACCAACCTCTCGGGCCAGCAGATCGACGGCCTGCAGTTCAACCTGACGGCCGCCGGCGCCCCCGGCGAGCGCATGCTGTTCAAGCCGTTCGCCGCGCCGGCGGCCAACATCCAGGCCACGGTGTATTCGCCGCGCGACCTGGCGGTGGCCAACCCGATCAACGCGGCCATGGGCAAGAGCAACGGCGGCACGCTGCAACTGGCCGCGCTGCAGGCCACCGGCAAGCCCACGCCGCTGGTGCTGCCCGGCAATGCCAACCCCGCCGCGGTGCCGCCCATCGCCGGCGGGGTGCAGTTGCAGTTCAACGCCACCACGCCCGTCACCTTCGACGCGCTGGACCGCAGCACCAACCCGCCCACCACGCTGGCGGCCGGTCAGGCCTACGTGTCGGGCCAGCCCATCACCATCAACGGCTGGTCGATCACGCTGCAGGGCACGCCCAAGGCGGGCGACACGGTGACCGTCGGCAATGCGCTGGACCCGCAATACGGCGACGCCTACACCCGCAACGCGGGCAACGGCACGGCGCTCATGAACCTGCGCGACGCGAAGATGTTCGACGAATCGACCATGAGCGACGGCTACGCCGGCCTGATGGCGCAGATCGGCACCCGCACGCAGGCCGCGCAGTACGCGGCCGACCTGTCCACCTCCATCGCCAAGAACCTGGAGTCCGACCGCACGGCGGTGTCGGGCGTGAACCTGGACGAGGAGGCCGGCAAGCTGATCCAGTACCAGCAGGCCTACCAGGCATCAGCCAAGATGCTGCAGATCGCGCAGAGCATCTTCGACAGCCTGATCCAGACCATGGGCCGCTAAAAGCAGCCCCAGGCAACGCACGGAGCACATTCCATGACCAATTTCTACCGCGTCGGCACGGCCAACATGTACGACAGCACGCTGCGCAACCTGAGCGGGCGGCAGTCCACGCTGGTGGACCTGCAGGAAAAGCTCACTGCCGGCAAGCGCGTGGTGCGGGCCAGCGACGACCCGGTCGCCGCCGCGCAGGCCGAGCGCTCGCTCACCCGCATCACCCGCATCCAGACCGAGCAGCGCGCGCTCGAGGTGCAGCGCAACGCGGTGGCGCAGGCCGAGTCGACGCTGGGCGACGCCATCGGCCTGGTGCAGGAGATGCGCCAGCTGATGGTGGCGGCCGGCAATGGCGGCATCAAGGCCGAGGACCGCACCACCTATGCCAACCAGATCAACAGCCTGCGCGAGCAGCTCACCGAGGTCGCCAACCGCAAGGACACCAACGGCATGCCGCTGCTGGGCGCCCTGGGCAGCGCGCTGGCGCCGTTCCTCGGCCCGCAGAGCAGCAGCCCCAGCTACGTTTTCGCCGGCCAGCCGGGGCAGGCCGCCAGCACGGGCAACGGCCTGACGAGCACGCTGGACGGGCACTCGGCCTTCATGTTCGAGCCGCAGCGCGACGGCGTGTACACGGCGTCGGTGAGCACCATTCCCAATGGCCGCACGCTGACCACCGACGCCGCGCGCGCCACCGATCTCAGCCTGGTCACCGGCGACAACTACCAGATCGCCTTCACCGCCGTGGGCCCCGGCGGCACGCCCGACACCACCACGGCCACCTACACTGTGACCAACCTGACCACCGGCGTCACCAGCGCGCCGGTGACGGTGCCGGACTACCCCTCCAACAAGCCCGTCTCCATCGCGGTGAGCGGCGTGCCCGGCATGGCGCTGTCCATCACCGGCACGCCCGCCGTGGGCGACACCGTGAGCCTGCAGCCGAGCGAGAGCCTGTTCGGCAGCATCGACGCGGCCGTCAAGGGCATCGGCGGGGCCATCAACAACAACGCCGCCACGCAGGCCGTGGGCCAGGCGCTGGCGGCGGTGGACAAGGGCCTGGAGCGGCTGCACAACCTGCGCGGCTACGCCGGCGAGCTGCTCAACCGCGCCGACCGCATCACGGGCGACCAGAGCAGTCGCGCCATCCAGCTGGAGGCCGACCGCTCGCGCGCCGAAGACCTGGACATGGTGCAGGGCATCTCCGACTTCCAGACCGCGCAGGTGGGCTACGAGGCCGCGCTCAAGTCGTACGCGCAGGTGCAGAAGCTCTCGCTCTTCAACTTCATCGGCTAGGCGAGCCCTGCGGGGTTTCCGCCCGCTCCCGCCGGGCGCGCCGTCTCCGACAATGGGGGCTTGTTCGACCTGGCTCTTCGCTCCTACCCATGGCCCAATCCGTTCTCGGCAGTCTGGTTCTCGGTTACCGCCCCCTCTGGAACGCAGAGCGGCGGCTGGCGGGCGTGCAGCTCTACGTGCAGAGCCAGGGCGCCCACGCGGTGGATGCGCCGCACCTGCTGCGCACGCTGCTGGAGCTGTGGACGGCCGCCTCGCCCCGCCTGCTGCTGTCGCCGCAGAACCCCGAGCTGCTGGGCGAGCTGTTGGAGCACGCTCCCGCCGGCAGCCCCTGGATCGAGGTGCGCGGCGCCTGGCTGGACGATGCCGCCCTGCTGGCGCGTGTGCAGGCGGCCCACGGGCGCGGCCTGAAGCTGGTCTGGCGCGGCGAGCTGCAGCACCTGCCTGACGCCGCCGTGGCCCGCTTCTTCGACAACAGCCTGCTGAGCCTGTCGGCCGACGATGCGGCGGGCGCCCTGCAGACCCGGGCGGTGGCGGCCGCGCAGCGCCAGGGCGCGCCGGTGCCGCCGGCCGCGCGCCGCGCCAGCAGCCCCGTGATCGCCGGGCAGCTGTACGAGAACGTGGCCAGCCGGGCGCTGCTGGAGCACTGCCTCGATGAGCACCACGCGCTCGCCGTGGCCGGCTGGCCGCTGGAAGACGTGCTCTACAGCCTGCGCCACCAGCCGCTGCAGCCGGCGCGCGAGACGGTGCATGCGTTGATGAAGTCCATCGACGCGGAGCAGTCGCTGGAGGCCTTCGAGCACATCCTGGGCCAGGACCCGCTGCTGGCCTGGCGCTTCATGACCTACACCAACTCGGCCGCGCTGGGCCTGCGCACGGGCGTCGATTCGCTGCGCCGGGGGCTGGTGATGATGGGCTACGGCTCGCTGCAGCGCTGGCTGTCGGACCAGCTGCCGCACTGCGCCACCGACCCGAACCTGCGCCCGATCCGCGAGTCGATGGTGCTGCGCGCCCGCCTGACCGAGCGCCTGCTCGATGCCGGCGTGGAGAACGACCTGCGCCGCGAGGTGTACCTGTGCGGGCTGCTGTCGCAGATGGACGAGCTGCTGGGCGAGCCCCTGGGCGCCATCCTGCGGCGGCTGCCGCTCTCCGAGCGCATCTACGACGCCATCGTGCTGCACACCGGCCCCTATGCCGCCAGCCTGGAGATGGCCTGCGCGCTGGAGACCGACGACATGGCGGGCATCCGCCAGCTGTGCGAGACGCACGCGATGGGGCTGGAGGAGGTCAACCGGGCGCTGCTGCGCATGCTGGCGGAGCTGGGGGCGGCCTGACCCGCAACCCGGCAGGCCACGCCCCGCCGCCCCGCCGCGCCGCCCGGCGCGCCGTCAGCGCACGCTGTCCGCCACCCGCTTCCACGCCTTCCAGAAGGCCACGTCCTGCGTGGTGGTGAAGTTGATGCGCATCAGCGTGCAGGGCTGGCGCGTGGCGTGGAACAGGGCGCCGGGCGCGATCAGGTAGCCTTCGTCCAGCATGCGCTGGGCCAGCATGTCGGTGTCCACCCCCGTCTCCACCCAGCCGAACAGGCCGGCCGGCTCGGCCGCGAAGGTGCAGCCCGCGTCCAGCGCCAGCTGCACGCTGCGGGCGCGGGCCTGGGCCAGCCGCTGGCGCATGCGGTCGGCATGGCGGCGCAGCTGGCCCTGTTCGATGCAGAGGGCCAGCGCCTTTTCCAGCAGCGATGGCGTGGTCAGCGTGGACAGCAGCTTGGTGTCGAGCAGGCGCTCGACCAGCGCGGGCGGCGCGGCCATGTAGCCCACGCGCCAGTTGGGCGCCAGGATCTTGGCGAAGCCGTTGACGTAGATGGTGCGGCGCAGGCCGTCGAGCGCGGCCAGGCGCGTGGCGTGGTCGGGCGCGATGTGGCCGTAGGTGTCGTCCTCGACGATGTGGAAGTCGTGCTGCCCGGCCAATTGCAGCACCTGGTGCGCGCTGCCGGGCGACAGGCTGTAGCCGGTCGGGTTGTGCAGCACGCTCACGCTCACGAAGAGCTTGGGCGCATGCGCCTCGCAATAGCGCGCCATCACCGCCAGGTCGGGCCCGTCGGGGCCACGCGGCACGGGCAGCACGCGCATGCCGAGCGCGTCGAGCCGGGCGAACTCCACCGACCAGCCGGGCTCTTCCACCATCACCGGGTCGCCCGCCTTCAGCAGCGTGCGGCTGACGATGTCCAGCGCCTGCGTGGCGCCCACGGTGGTGATGATCTGCTCGGGCGGCGCATGCACGTTGATGGCCGTGAGCCGGCGCGACAGCGCCTGGCGCAGGCCGGCGTCGCCCATGGGCTCGCCATAGCTGAGCGAGCCGTCCTGCAGCGCCCGGCTGCCGGTGATCTTGCGCACGGCGGCCGGCACGAAGCGCGCTTCCTCCAGCCAGTCGGGCGGGAACACGCCCGTGCCCGGCTGCGGCTTGGACGAGGCCTGGTGGAACATGCCCCGGATCAGCGCCGTGGCGTTGATGTGCGAGCCCGACACGCGCATGCCGATGCTGCCGAGCGGCGAGGGCCTGTCGCCATCCGCTATGCCATTCATAGCATCAGGCCCAGATGCAACGGGCGCGCCAGGCACTTTTTGCAGGTAATCACGCACGTAGAAGCCGCGCTGGCGGCGCGCCTCGACCAGCCCCTGGGCCAGCAGCTGGTCGTAGGCCGCCACCACGGTGTGCGGGCTCACGCCCTGCTGGCGGGCACATTCGCGCACCGACGGCAGGCGCGCGCCGGCGGGCAGCAGCCGCGAGCGGATGCGCTCGGCGAACCGGTCGGCCAGTTGTTCGGTCAGGGTGCGGTCGGAGGAGCGGGTCAGCATGTCGGGAGGAAGGAGTCGGAATGCGGGAGAAACTGTGCCGGCTTCTGAACCGATACAGATGATGTATTTGTGAATCTGTCTGTACTGCAACTGTAATGGAATCGATCCTACAGTGAATGCCGGAACGCCGATAGCGGCGCCCACCCTCATTCACCGAATCGCCCGCCGCTCCATGCCGCTCCTCGAATTCACCGCCTTGCTCGTCCTAGCCACGGCCATGAGCTTTTCGCCCGGGCCGAACACCACGCTCTCCACGGCGCTGGCGGCCAACCGCGGCCTGCCGGCGGCGATGCGCTTCGTCTGCGCCGTGCCGGTGGGCTGGACCCTGCTGCTGTTGCTGTGCGCAGGCGGCGTCGGCGCCATGGTGGCGGCCGCGCCCGCGCTGCAGTGGGCCATCAAGGCGATGGGCATCGGCTACCTGCTGTACCTGGCGTTCAAGCTGGCCCGCAGCGCCCGGCTGGCGCAGGCCGACGCGGCGCGCCTGACGGTCGGCTTCTGGCAGGGCGTGGCCTTGCAGTTCGTCAACATCAAGGCCTGGCTGCTGGCGCTGACCATCGTGGGCGGCTGGGTCGCCGGCCGGCCCGACGTGCTGCCCCGCCTGGCCGTGGTGGTGCCGGTGATGCTGTTCTTCGCCTTCGCCAGCAATTTGCTCTACGCCGCCACCGGCGCCCTGCTGCGCCACTGGCTGGCCCAAGGCGCCCGCCTGCTCTGGTTCAACCGTGCGATGGCCGCCGTGCTGGTGCTGACGGCCGCCTGGATGGTGAACGCCTGAACCGACCGCTTTTCCTGACCGACCGCCCGACCCCACCACGCCATGCCTTCTGCCAGCACGCCCACCGCCGCCGACGACGCGCCCCGCCCCGCCACGCCGGCCGAAGCCCGCGGGCTCTGGCTCGGCCTGCTGGGTGTGGCCATCTTCGCCCTCACCCTGCCGATGACGCGGCTGGCCGTGGGCTCGCCCGAGGCGCCGCAGATGAGCGGCCTTTTCATCGCCATGGGCCGCGCCGTGGTGGCGGGCCTGCTGTCGGCCGCGCTGCTGCTGGTGCGCCGCGCGCCCTGGCCCGCGCGCGCCGACTGGGCGCCGCTGGCGCTGACGGCGGCTGGCGTGGTGTTCGGCTTTCCGCTGCTCACGTCCATCGCCATGCGGCATGTGGAGGCGGTGCACGCCAGCGTCATCGTGGGCCTGCTGCCCCTGGCCACCGCCGCCGTGGGCGCGCTGCTGCACCGCCAGCGCCCGTCGGCCGGCTTCTGGCTGTGCGCCACGGCCGGCACCGCCCTGGTGGTGGTGTTCGCCGTGCTGCGCTCGGGCGCGGGCGGCTTGTCGCTGCACCCGGCCGACCTGCTGCTGATGGCCGCCATGCTGTGCGCCGCCGTGGGCTACGCCTGGGGGGCGCGCCTGTCGCAGCGCATGCGGGCCGATGCGGTGATCTGCTGGGCGCTGGTGATCTCGCTGCCGATCAGCGTGCCGCTGGCCTTGGCCTCCTGGCCGCAGGCGCCGCTGCCGGCGCCGGCCTGGGGCGCGTTCGCCTATGTGTCGATCTTCTCGATGTGGCTGGGCTTTTTCGCCTGGTACCGCGGCCTGGCCCTGGGCGGCACGGTGCGGGTGAGCCAGGTGCAGCTGGTGCAGCCTTTCCTGGGCATGCTGGCCGCCGTGCCGCTGCTGGGCGAACGGCTCGACGCGGTGAGCATCGGCTTCGGCCTGGCGGTGCTGGCCACCGTGGCGCTGGGCCGGCGCATGCCGGTGCGCCCGCCGGAAAGGACGCCCCGCCCCACCCCCTGAAACCCCGCTGGCGCGGGCACCGCAGGCGGTTAAGCTCCCCTGCGGCTTCACCCGCAAAGCCACAACCGGCCGCACGACGGCCCCCTGGCAGCAACGACACATGGCGCCTTTCTTCGGCGCTCACGGAGATCAACGGATATGACGAACTGGACCCTGGCCGCACGCGCCGCAAAGATGAACCCCTCGGTGATCCGCGAGATCCTGAAGGTGACCGAGAAGCCCGGCATCATCAGCCTGGCGGGCGGCCTGCCCTCGCCCAAGACCTTCCCCATCAGCGCTTTTGCCGAGGCCTGCGCCGCCGTGCTGCAGCACGACGGCCCGGCCGCCCTGCAGTACGCCGCGAGCGAAGGCTACCTGCCGCTGCGCGAGGCCGTCGCGGCCATGCTGCCCTGGGAGGTGGACCCGGACCAGGTGCTGATCACCACCGGATCGCAGCAGGGCCTGGACCTGGTGGCCAAGGTGCTGATCGACGCGGGCAGCCGCATCCTGGTGGAAACGCCCACCTACCTGGGGGCGCTGCAGGCGTTCTCGCCCATGGAGCCCACGGTGGTCAGCGTGGCGAGCGACGACCACGGCGTGCAGGTGGACGACCTGGCGGCCAAGGTGGGCACGGGCGCGGACCGCGCCCGCTTCCTCTACGTGCTGCCCAACTTCCAGAACCCCACCGGCCGCACCATGAGCGAGGAGCGCCGCGCCGCGCTGGTGGCCCGCGCCGCCGAGCTGAACCTGCCGCTGATCGAGGACAACCCCTACGGCGACCTGTGGTTCGACACGCCCCCCGCGCTGCCGCTGACGGCGCGCAACCCCGAGGGCTGCATCTACCTGGGCTCTTTCTCCAAGGTGCTGGCGCCGGGCCTGCGGCTGGGCTTTCTGGTGGCGCCCCGCGCCATGTACCCCAAGCTGCTGCAGGCCAAGCAGGCGGCCGACCTGCACAGCCCGAGCTTCAACCAGCGCATGGTGGCCGAGGTGATGCAGGGCGGCTTTCTGGACCGGCACGTGCCCACCATCCGCCAGCTCTACAAGAGCCAGCGCGACGCCATGCTGGCCGCCCTGGACCGCGAAATGGCGGGCTTGGGCGTGGAGTGGAACCGTCCGGCCGGCGGCATGTTCCTCTGGGCGCGCCTGCCCGAGGGCCTGAACGCGATCGAGCTGCTGCCCGAGGCGGTGGAGCGCAACGTGGCCTTCGTGCCGGGTGCCGCGTTCTATGCCGACGCGGCCGACCCGCGCACGCTGCGCCTGTCGTTCGTGACGGCGAGCGCCCAGCAGATCGACATCGGCATCGCCGCGCTGGCGGCGACCATCCGCGCACGCCTGGCCCGCCCGGCGCCGGCGGGCACGGCCCCGACCGCTCCGGTGGCGGCGTGACGGCCATGCTGCGCCTCTGGGGACGCACCACGTCCATCAACGTCCGCAAGGTCGTCTGGACCGCGCAGGAGCTGGGCCTGACCGTGCAGCGCACCGACGCTGGCGGCCACTTCGGCTTGGTGCGCGAGCCCGATTACCTGCGCCAGAACCCGAACGGCATGGTGCCGCTGATCGAGGACGAGGGCTACCTGCTGTGGGAGTCGAACGTCATCGTGCGCTACCTGTGCGCCCGGCACTCCCCGGCCGACCTGTACCCGGAGAGCCTGTCGGCCCGGTTCATCGCCGAGCAGTGGATGGACTGGCAGCAGACCACGCTGAACCCGGCCGGCCGCGATGCCTTCGTGCAGTGGGTGCGCACGCCGGCGGCAGAACGCGACGAGGCCCGCATCGCCCAGTCGGTGGCGGTGACGGAGCCGCTGTGGGACCTGCTCGACGAGCATCTGGCGCACCAGCCGTTCGTGGGTGGCGACCGCTTCACCATGGCCGACATTCCCGTCGGCTGCGAGATGCACCGCTGGTGCGGCCTGCCCCGCGAACGCACCGCCCGCCCGCACCTGGACCGCTGGTTTCAGACGCTATGCGAGCGGCCCGGCGCGCGCGGCGTGCTGGACCAGCCGCTGGCCTGACCGGCCACATCCGCCTGCGCCTATCACCGCGCTGCCAGGGCACCGCCCGCCCTCCCGGGCGACGGCGCCCTGGGCGGAGCCTTGCCCGGACCGGCCCACCCCGCCATCCCACCATTGCACCGACCCCCTTCCTCTCCGCCCACCTACCGAAAGCGAACCATGCGCCAACGTCCGTTCAAGCAAGTCGATGTCTTCACCGCACAGCCCTACCTGGGCAACCCGCTGGCCGTGGTGCTGGACGGCGACGGCCTGACCACCGAGACCATGCAGCAGTTCACGAACTGGACGAATCTGTCGGAGGCGACCTTCCTGCTGCCGCCCACCGAGGCGGGCGCGGCCGCCGGCGCCGATTACCGCGTGCGCATCTTCTGCCCGGGGCGGGAGCTGCCCTTCGCCGGCCACCCCACGCTGGGCAGCTGCCACGCCTGGCTGGAAGCGGGCGGGCGGCCGCGCACGCCGGGCCGCGTGGTGCAGGAATGCGGTGTCGGCCTGGTCACGCTGCGGCAGGACGGCGAGCGGCTGGCCTTCGCCGCGCCGCCCCTGCTGCGCAGCGGGCCGCTCGACGAGGCCGACGTGGCGCTGATTGCCCGCGGCCTGGGCGTGGAGCGCAGCGATATCGTCGCGCACGCCTGGTGCCACAACGGACCGAACTGGCGCGGCGTGATGCTGGCGAGCGCCGAGCAGGTGCTGGCGCTGCGGCCCGACGCGGCGGTGCTGGGCGCGCTGGACGTCGGCGTGGTCGGGCCGCGCGGCAAGGTGGGCGTGATCGGCGGCCATGGCCCCGATGCCGGCAGCGGCGGCGGCGGCGCGGACGGCGACGGCGTGGCCTTCGAGGTACGGGCGTTCTTCCCTGGCAACAACGGGCTGGCGGAAGACCCGGTCACCGGCAGCCTGAACGCCGGCCTGGCGCAGTGGCTCATCGGCGCGCACCTGGCGCCGCCGAAGTACATCGCCGCGCAGGGCACGGCGCTGGGCCGCGCGGGGCGGGTGCATGTCGAGCAGGACGGCGACACCCTCTGGGTGGGCGGCGGCTCCGTCACCTGCGTGGACGGGCAGGTGCTGGTATGAGCCCGGACGGTCTGCACCGCTGCGCCATCGACCACCTGGTGGTGATGGCGGACACGCTGGACGCGGGCGTGGCCTGGTGCCAGCGCACGCTGGGCGTGACCCCGGCCGCCGGCGGCGAGCACCCGCTGATGGGCACGCACAACCGGCTGGTCAACGTATCGAGCGAAGCCCATCCACGCGCCTACCTGGAGATTATTGCTATCAATCCAGGAGCTAGAAGCGCCCGTGCCATGGTCGCTTCCCGGTGGTTCGACATGGACGACGCCCGCTTGCAGCAGCAGGTGCGCGGGCACGGGCCGCAGCTGATCCACTGGGTCGCCTCGCTGCCCGACGTGGCCGCCGGGCGTGCGGCGCTCGCCCGCCTGGGGCTGGATCGCGGCGAGATCCTCGAAGCCAGCCGCCCGACCCCGCTGGGCCCGCTGCAATGGCAGATCACCGTGCGGCCCGACGGCCAGCGGCTGATGGACGGGCAGCTGCCGACGCTCATCCAGTGGGCCGACCGGCACCCCTGCTACAGCCTGCCGGCCAGCGGCGTGGAGCTGCAGTCGCTGCGGCTGCAGCACCCCGAAGCGCCGCTGCTGGCCAGCGCCTGCGAGGCGCTGGGGCTGGGCGCGCGCGTGTCCATCGGCCCGGCAGGCGCCCCGCGCATGCAGGCGGCCTTCCGCACGCCCCGGGGCGACACGGTGCTGCAGGGCGCGCCAGCGGGCTGAAAGGCCGCGCCCGCCTTGCCCCCTGCCTCGCCCTGCCTTTCGTCCTCGTTCGTTCGCCTTCTTTCCGAGCACATGCCGCCATGACGCACGCCACTTCCTCCGATCCGCTGCCCTCCGCCCTGCCCACCCTGGCCGACATCGAGGCCGCCGCCCGCATCGTCTATGACGACTTCGCCGCCACGCCGCAGTACCGCTGGCCGCTGCTGGGCGAACGGCTCGGGGCGGAATGCTGGCTCAAGCACGAGAACCACACGCCGGTCGGCGCTTTCAAGATCCGGGGCGGCCTGACCTACTTCGACCAGCTGGCCCGCAGCGGCCCGCTGCCCCGCGAGGTCATCAGCGCGACGCGCGGCAACCACGGCCAGAGCATGGGCTGGGCGGCCCGGCGGCATGGCGTGGCCTGCACCATCGTCGTGCCCCACGGCAACTCGGTCGAGAAGAACGCGGCCATGCGGGCGCTGGGCGTTCGCCTGATCGAGCATGGCGAGGACTTCCAGGAGGCGCGCGAGCACGCCATCCAGCTGGCCGAGGAGCGCCAGGCTCACATGGTGCCCAGCTTCCACCGCGACCTGCTGCGGGGCGTGGCCACGTATTGGTGGGAGTTCCTGCGCGCCGTGCCGCACATGGAGGTCGCCTACGTGCCCATCGGCCAGGGCTCCGGCGCCTGCGCCGCCATTACCGCCAAGCGGGCGCTCGGGCACCCGGTGCGCATCGTGGGCGTGGTCAGCGCGCACGCCACCACCTACGCGGATTCCATCGCCGCCGGCCGCGTGGTGGAAGCGCCCGTCACCACCGTTCTGGCGGACGGCATGGCCTGCCGGGTCGCGGATGCCGGTGCGCTCGAGATCCTGAAAGCGCACCTGGACGATCTGGTGCAGGTCACCGACGCCGAAGTGGCGCAAGCCATGCACGCCCTCTTTGTCGACACGCACAACGTGGCCGAAGGCGCGGGCGCGGCGGCACTGGCGGCGGCCCTGCAGCAGCGTCAAAGCGGGGCCACGCCTACCCGCCGGTCCGCCCCGTCCTGTATCGGCCTGCCGTTGACGGGCGGCAACGTGGATGCACCGGCTTTCGCCAGGGCGCTGCAGCAGAACGGTCGATGACGCTATCGTTTTCATAGCGATCGTCGCTCTTGCGACAAGCGCTGACGGGCGATCGGCTCAAGAATCGCCGGCATGGGAACGCTCTACCTCGTCCGCCACGGACAGGCGTCATTCGGCGCCGACGATTACGACCAACTCAGCCCCCGCGGCATGGAACAGGCCGTGCGGCTGGGCGAGTACTGGCAGGGGCGGGGCCTGCGGTTCGATGCGGTCATCACCGGGACGCTGAGGCGCCAGGTGCAGACGCTGGCCGGCATCGGCACCGGCATGCCCGGCCTGCCGCCAGCGCTTGAATTTCCGGGCTTGAACGAGTACGACAGCGCGGCGCTCATCAGCGCCATCCACCCGCATCCGCTCCCCCGGGCCGACACGCCGGAGTTGTACAAGCAGCACTTCCGGCTGCTGTGCGACGCGCTCGCCCAGTGGATGGGAGGAACCATCAGCCCGGCCGGCATGCCGAGCTGGCGAGACTTCTCGGCAGGCGTGCACGCGGTGCTCGACCATGTTCGCCGCCACTACAGCGGCCAGAACGTGCTGCTCGTCTCCAGCGGCGGGCCGATCTCCACCGCCGTCGGTCAGGTGTTGAGCACGCCGCCGGAAGTCACCATTGCGCTGAACATGCGCATCCGCAACAGCGCGGTCACCGAGTTCAGCATCAACCCGAAGCGCCTGATGATGCAGACGTTCAATACGCTGCCGCACCTAGAGTCGGCGGAGCACCTGGGCTGGGTCACGCACGCTTGAGTGGGTGGGAGCAGGTGGGGCTTTGCAGAGAACAGGCTGAGCAACCAGACCCAGCTGTCCCCGCCCCGATTGCTGCATGGCTGAGCGCCGGACTGCGGCCCATCTACAGACGACAAGCGGCATCTGGAAGAGATGTCTGAATCGCATTTCACCGTGGCCGTCTGAAACGGGTTCGGCCGGAAAGCGACTGGAAGATTGAAGGCAGAGCTGCGCATCTTCTTGGCTGCGCAGCTGAGGCCTTATGAACTACCAGCCCCCACCCCTCGGCAAGGCCATGCTGCCAGCGCGGCTTGCTGACGTCCGGGCACGTGATCCTTCTTCCGACGTGAAGGCGGCTCGGCCTTCTTGGTAGCTGCGAGGGTTCGACAGCACTCGACCTAGGCGGGCCGATCAGATCCCGGCCGGGCTGATGGAGCCGTCCAGGTCCTTCGACTACTGGGCTTCAACACACCACCGCTTTAGTGGTGGGTCCAAAGATGGTTTTCCGTTCCCCCAAAGCAAACCGCCCCGGGCACTGTGGGTGCACGGGGCGGATTGGGCTGTAAGAGCCTGACGATGACCTACTTTCACACGGGAACCCGCACTATCATCGGCGCGAAGTCGTTTCACTGTCCTGTTCGGGATGGGAAGGAGTGGTGCCAACTTGCTATGGTCATCAGGCATAAAGGGTTGCTGCCGAGTCTCGTGTTTGGAGACAGGGCGGCGAATTCATAGAGTGGTCATCAGCTTTTTGTGTTTTTGACTGCGTCACCTGGCATAACTCTTTGTCTGCAACACGCGGGTGGTGTTGAGTCAAAGTTATAGGGTCAAGCCGCACGAGCAATTAGTACTGGTTAGCTTAACGCATTACTGCGCTTCCACACCCAGCCTATCAACGTCCTGGTCTTGAACGACTCTTCAGGGGGCTCAAGGCCCCGGCAGATCTCATCTTGAAACGAGTTTCCCGCTTAGATGCTTTCAGCGGTTATCTCTTCCACACTTAGCTACTCGGCAATGCCACTGGCGTGACAACCGATACACCAGAGGTGTGTCCACTCCGGTCCTCTCGTACTAGGAGCAGGCTTCCTCAAATCTGCAGCGCCCACGGAAGATAGGGACCAAACTGTCTCACGACGTTTTAAACCCAGCTCACGTACCTCTTTAAATGGCGAACAGCCATACCCTTGGGACCGGCTACAGCCCCAGGATGAGATGAGCCGACATCGAGGTGCCAAACACCGCCGTCGATATGAACTCTTGGGCGGTATCAGCCTGTTATCCCCAGAGTACCTTTTATCCGTTGAGCGATGGCCCTTCCATACAGAACCACCGGATCACTATGTCCTGCTTTCGCATCTGCTCGACTTGTCAGTCTCGCAGTTAAGCACGCTTATGCCATTGCACTATCGTCACGATGTCCGACCGTAACTAGCGTACCTTCGAACTCCTCCGTTACGCTTTGGGAGGAGACCGCCCCAGTCAAACTGCCTACCATGCACTGTCCCCGATCCCGATAAGGGACCTAGGTTAGAACCTCAAACACACCAGGGTGGTATTTCAACGTTGGCTCCATGAGAACTAGCGTCCTCACTTCAAAGCCTCCCACCTATCCTACACAGATCTGTTCAAAGTCCAATACAAAGCTACAGTAAAGGTTCATGGGGTCTTTCCGTCTTTCCGCGGGGAGATTGCATCATCACAAACATTTCAACTTCGCTGAGTCTCAGGAGGAGACAGTGTGGCCATCGTTACGCCATTCGTGCAGGTCGGAACTTACCCGACAAGGAATTTCGCTACCTTAGGACCGTTATAGTTACGGCCGCCGTTTACTGGGACTTCAATCAAGAGCTTGCACCCCATCATTTAATCTTCCAGCACCGGGCAGGCGTCACACCCTATACGTCCACTTTCGTGTTTGCAGAGTGCTGTGTTTTTATTAAACAGTCGCAGCCACCGATTTTTTGCAACCCCGTTTAGCTCCGTTTGTACAACTTCACTGACTAGGGGCATACCTTCTCCCGAAGTTACGGTATCAATTTGCCGAGTTCCTTCTCCTGAGTTCTCTCAAGCGCCTTAGAATACTCATCTCGCGCACCAGTGTCGGTTTGCGGTACGGTCGTCAATAGCTGAAGCTTAGTGGCTTTTCCTGGAAGCAGGGTATCACTCACTTCGTCTGCAAGCAGACTCGTTATCACCCCTCATCTAAGCCCGGCGGATTTGCCTACCAGGCACGACTACAGGCTTGAACCAACATATCCAACAGTTGGCTGAGCTAACCTTCTCCGTCCCCACATCGCACTATTGATCGGTACAGGAATATTGACCTGTTTCCCATCAGCTACGCATCTCTGCCTCGCCTTAGGGGCCGACTCACTCTACGCCGATGAACGTTGCGTAGAAAACCTTGCGCTTACGGCGAGGGGGCTTTTCACCCCCTTTAACGCTACTCATGTCAGCATTCGCACTTCTGATACCTCCAGCATCCGTTACCAGACACCTTCACAGGCTTACAGAACGCTCTCCTACCACGTGCAATAAATTGCACATCCGCAGCTTCGGTAACTGGCTTAGCCCCGTTACATCTTCCGCGCAGGACGACTCGATCAGTGAGCTATTACGCTTTCTTTAAATGATGGCTGCTTCTAAGCCAACATCCTGACTGTTTTAGCCTTCCCACTTCGTTTCCCACTTAGCCAATTTTAGGGACCTTAGCTGGCGGTCTGGGTTGTTTCCCTCTTGAGTCCGGACGTTAGCACCCGGTGCTCTGTCTCCCAAGCTGTACTCTTCGGTATTCGGAGTTTGCCTTGGTTTGGTAAGTCGCCATGACCCCCTAGCCAAAACAGTGCTCTACCCCCGAAGGTAATACTTGAGGCACTACCTAAATAGTTTTCGGAGAGAACCAGCTATTTCCAAGTTTGTTTAGCCTTTCACCCCTATCCACAGCTCATCCGCTAGTTTTGCAACACTAGTCGGTTCGGACCTCCAGTACCTGTTACGGCACCTTCATCCTGGCCATGGATAGATCACTTGGTTTCGGGTCTACACCCAGCGACTGGACGCCCTATTCGGACTCGATTTCTCTACGGCTTCCCTATTCGGTTAACCTTGCCACTGAATGTAAGTCGCTGACCCATTATACAAAAGGTACGCAGTCACCCTTGCGGGCTCCTACTTTTTGTAAGCATGCGGTTTCAGGATCTATTTCACTCCCCTCCCGGGGTTCTTTTCGCCTTTCCCTCACGGTACTGGTTCACTATCGGTCGATGATGAGTATTTAGCCTTGGAGGATGGTCCCCCCATATTCAGACAGGGTTTCTCGTGCCCCGCCCTACTTTTCTCTAACTTAGTACCACACGTCCGCTTTCGCATACAGGGCTATCACCTGCTATGGCCGGGCTTTCCATCCCGTTTTGCTAACAGTCGTGCTATCACTAGAAGGCTCCTCCGATTTCGCTCGCCACTACTTTCGGAATCTCGGTTGATGTCTTTTCCTCGAGCTACTGAGATGTTTCAGTTCACCCGGTTCGCCTCGCATGACTATGTATTCATCATGCGATACCTCTTGCGAGGTGGGTTTCCCCATTCAGAAATCTCCGGATCAATGCTTATTTGCCAGCTCCCCGAAGCTTATCGCAGGCTTTCACGTCTTTCGTCGCCTATCATCGCCAAGGCATCCACCACATGCTCTTAGTCACTTGACCCTATAACTTTGACCTCTCTTGCGAGATGTCTCCGCTGTTGTCTGGACTTGCGAGGTCTTTCACCTCGCGCGTTATGCCGTAATGTGAATAATTCCTCGATATCACTATCAAGAAACATTCGTCATTACTGAATTTCAACTAGCTTTCGCTCATTGAATATTCGTTTTGACGCAATCAAAAAATTGTCATCAGAGGCACGGTCTGCACTAAACCTTATACGTTTGTGCAGTTTCCTCTGACAACGCTGATTCGACTCTATGAATTTTTAAAGAACAGCCGATTGATCCGAGCAATCTCGGTCAACAACAAAGTGGCCTCTCGCGAAGCCGCTTTGGTGTTGATTTTCTCGATAAGTGGTTGGTGGAGGATGACGGGATCGAACCGACGACCCCCTGCTTGCAAAGCAGGTGCTCTCCCAGCTGAGCTAATCCCCCAGTGATCCTCGTGCATCCGTCGTCAGGAAGTATGGTGGGTCTAGTTGGGCTCGAACCAACGACCCCTGCGTTATCAACACAGTGCTCTAACCAGCTGAGCTACAGACCCATTCCACTCGCCAGCAAGATCGCTCTCGCCAGCCAGCAGCTTCTTCTTCCAACAACCGATAAGTGTGGGCGTTCAATATTGAATGCAGTTTTCCAGAAAGGAGGTGATCCAGCCGCACCTTCCGATACGGCTACCTTGTTACGACTTCACCCCAGTCACGAACCCTGCCGTGGTAAGCGCCCTCCTTACGGTTAGGCTACCTACTTCTGGCAGAACCCGCTCCCATGGTGTGACGGGCGGTGTGTACAAGACCCGGGAACGTATTCACCGTGACATTCTGATCCACGATTACTAGCGATTCCGACTTCACGCAGTCGAGTTGCAGACTGCGATCCGGACTACGAACGGCTTTATGGGATTGGCTCCCCCTCGCGGGTTGGCGACCCTTTGTACCGTCCATTGTATGACGTGTGTAGCCCCACCTATAAGGGCCATGAGGACTTGACGTCATCCCCACCTTCCTCCGGTTTGTCACCGGCAGTCCCATTAGAGTGCCCAACTGAATGTAGCAACTAATGGCAAGGGTTGCGCTCGTTGCGGGACTTAACCCAACATCTCACGACACGAGCTGACGACAGCCATGCAGCACCTGTGTTACGGCTCTCTTTCGAGCACTCCTCTATCTCTAAAGGATTCCGTACATGTCAAAGGTGGGTAAGGTTTTTCGCGTTGCATCGAATTAAACCACATCATCCACCGCTTGTGCGGGTCCCCGTCAATTCCTTTGAGTTTCAACCTTGCGGCCGTACTCCCCAGGCGGTCAACTTCACGCGTTAGCTTCGTTACTGAGTCAGTGAAGACCCAACAACCAGTTGACATCGTTTAGGGCGTGGACTACCAGGGTATCTAATCCTGTTTGCTCCCCACGCTTTCGTGCATGAGCGTCAGTACAGGCCCAGGGGATTGCCTTCGCCATCGGTGTTCCTCCGCATATCTACGCATTTCACTGCTACACGCGGAATTCCATCCCCCTCTGCCGTACTCCAGCAATGCAGTCACAAATGCAGTTCCCAGGTTGAGCCCGGGGATTTCACATCTGTCTTACATTACCGCCTGCGCACGCTTTACGCCCAGTAATTCCGATTAACGCTTGCACCCTACGTATTACCGCGGCTGCTGGCACGTAGTTAGCCGGTGCTTATTCTTACGGTACCGTCATGACCCCAGGATATTAGCCCGAGGCTTTTCGTTCCGTACAAAAGCAGTTTACAACCCGAAGGCCTTCATCCTGCACGCGGCATGGCTGGATCAGGCTTGCGCCCATTGTCCAAAATTCCCCACTGCTGCCTCCCGTAGGAGTCTGGGCCGTGTCTCAGTCCCAGTGTGGCTGGTCGTCCTCTCAGACCAGCTACAGATCGTCGGCTTGGTAAGCTTTTATCCCACCAACTACCTAATCTGCCATCGGCCGCTCCATGAGCGCAAGGCCTTGCGGTCCCCTGCTTTCATCCGTAGATCGTATGCGGTATTAGCAAAGCTTTCGCTCCGTTATCCCCCACTCTCGGGCACGTTCCGATGTATTACTCACCCGTTCGCCACTCGTCAGCATCCGAAGACCTGTTACCGTTCGACTTGCATGTGTAAGGCATGCCGCCAGCGTTCAATCTGAGCCAGGATCAAACTCTACAGTTCGATCTTGATTTTTTCGCTCTTGCGAGCAACTCATAAAAAAGAATTGAAGTGAACTTCACTTCTTATCTCATGAGCGTTTGTAGTGCTAAGCACTAGTTCCAAAGAACTTGGCACTCGCCATCAAACGCCCACGCTTATCGGCTGTATATTTTTAATGAACCGAAAGATCAGAAATCGCTTTCTTTTCTCTCCAACTCCGCTGCAATCAGCAGAGCCTCAAATTCTAGCACAGTTTTTAAAGAACCGTCAAACTTTTTTCTTTTCGCTTTCCGAGCAGTCCGCCGTCTCCAGCAACCCGTCTCATCAGCGAAGCCTTGAATTCTACACCGGTTTTTCAACCCGCCGCAACTCAAAACCGAAATCTTTTCCGCCAGCACCGCAGAACTTCCGGAGAACCTCTACAGTGCCAAGCCCACGAGTATATGACGGTTTGACGACGCGGAGCGGAGTTTTTGCAAAAAACTTCGCCGGGCTCAGCGAGCCCCCCTAATGGCCTCTTCCAGCGCATCGATGAACAGAGCCGCCACGTCACAACCGGTCTGATCGAAGATCTCCTGGAAGCAGGTGGGACTGGTCACGTTGATCTCGGTCACGCAGTCGCCGATCACGTCCACGCCCGCCAGCAGCAGACCCCTCTCTATGAGTACGGCGCCGATCGCCTCGCCGATCTGCTGGTCGCGCGCCGTCAGTGCCCTGGCCACGCCCTTGCCCCCCGCCGCCAGGTTGCCGCGCACTTCGCTGCCCTGGGGAATGCGCGCCAGGCAGTAAGGCACCGGCTTGCCGCCGATGATGAGCACACGCTTGTCGCCTTCGACGATCTCGGGCAGGAACTTCTGGACCATGACGCTTTCGGCGCCGCCCTTGTTCAGCGTCTCGATGATGCTGCCCAGGTTCATGCCATCCCGGCCCACGCGGAAGATGCCCATGCCGCCCATGCCGTCGAGCGGCTTGAGGATGATGTCGCCGTGCTCCGCATGAAAGCGCCGGATGTCCTGCGCATCGCGCGTCACCAGCGTGGGGCCGATGAACTGCGGAAACTCCATGATGGCCAGCTTTTCGGGGTGGTCGCGCAGTGCCCGGGGCT
This sequence comes from Acidovorax sp. FG27, assembly GCF_040365715.1. Classification (NCBI taxonomy): domain Bacteria; kingdom Pseudomonadati; phylum Pseudomonadota; class Betaproteobacteria; order Burkholderiales; family Comamonadaceae; genus Acidovorax; species Acidovorax sp. FG27. The sequence continues at coordinate 242,670 of NZ_BAABVY010000012.1, read as the reverse complement.
TGTTGAAGACGCGGGCGCCGTCCCGCTCGGCCTGCTCCAGCAGGTGCGTGGCATAGAAATACTCGCTGTCGAAGGGCGGGTCCTTGCGCATCAGCACGGCGTCGAAGTCGGCCAGGGCGGCGGGGCGTGCCGGCTGGGCGGCGAACCAGTCCTCGGCATGGCCGGTCAGGCGGATGTCGCGCACCGTGGCGGTCACGCGCTGGCCCCGCTCCCAGTGCACATGGGCCGGCTCGCACACGGCCAGCGTGTGGCCGCGGCGCTGCGCCTCGCGCATCATGGCGAACGTCGTGTCCTTGTAGATCTTGAACTGCTCGATGGGGTCGGCGATGAAGAGAAGTTGCATGGTTCCAGAGACTTGATGGCTACGCGCCCCGGGCGGGCGCCTTGCCGTACTGTTGCACAACTAGCGCGATGCTGCCGGCCACCACGCCCCAGAAGGCCGAGCCGACGCCCGCAAGGGTGACGCCGCTCAAGGTGACGAGGAAAGTGATGAGTGCCGCCTCGCGGTGCGATTCGTCTTTCAACGCCAGCACCAGTCCGCCGCCGATGGTGCCCAGAAGGGCCAGGCCGGCGATGGCCACCACGAGCTCACGCGGGAAGGCGGTCAGCAATGCCGTGACCACCGCGCCGAAGACGCCGATGAACACATACAGCAGGCCGCAGCAAGCGGCGGCCGTGTAGCGCCGCGCCCGGTCTTCATGCGCCTCGGGCCCCATGCACATGGCGGCCGTGATGGCGCTGAGGTTGAGCGCGAAGGCGCCGAACGGCGCCAGCACCAGCGTGGCTGCGCCGGTCATCGTGATCAGCCGGGAAATCGGCAGCGGATAGCCCGAGGCGCGGATGACCGCCGCGCCCGGCAGGTTCTGCGACGCCATGGTGACCACGAAGAGCGGCAGCGCCAGGCTGACGAGTGCCGCCCAGCTGAAAGCCGGCGCGGTGAATACGGGCATCGCCAGGCCCACGGCCGCGCCCGACCAGTGCATGCGACCCGTCGCCGCCGCGAACACCACGCCCGCGGCCAGCGTCAGCACCACGGCGTAGCGCGGCAGCAGGCGCCGCGTGACCAGATAGCTGCCCAGCATCGACAGCACCAGGGGCAGGTCGGTCCTTGCCGCGACGAAGGCGTCCATGCCGAAGCGGGCCAGCACGCCCGCCAGCAAGGCCGAGGCGATGGCCAGCGGTATGCGGTTCATCGCCCGCTCGAACCAGCCCGTGGCCCCCGCCAGGGTGATGAGCGCCGCGCTGACCATGAAGGCCCCCACCGCATGCCCCATGTGAAAGCCGCCCGCCGCGCCCGCCGTGGCCAGCACGGCCGCGCCCGGGGTGGACCAGGCGACCATGACCGGCTGGCGCAGCACCAGCGAAGGCAGCAGCGAACACAGCCCCATGCCCAGTCCGAGCGCCCACATCCAGGAGGTGATCTGCGCCGGCGTCGCCTGAAACGCCTGCGCCGCCTGGAAGATGATGGCGATCGAACTGGTGAAGCCCACGAGCACTGCCACGAAGCCGGCGGTGAAGGTGGACAGGCTGAGGTCTTTGAAGAACGAGCGCATGGGCAAAGGATGTGGGTGCGACGGGCAGGGCCTGTGACCGCCGCCCCTTGCTTGCTATTGATTCAATAGCTGAAAGCCCAGGAAATACAAGCGCCCAAGCCCCAAAGCACCAATATTGTGCGCCAAGCCCTCCTCTTGGGCCTGGAGCTCGCCGCCGAGATTCAGATCTCGATCTTGGAGCCCAGCTCCACCACCGCGTTGCTGGGCAGGTTGAGGAAGCTGGCAGCGCCGCTGGCGTTGTGGTGCATCTGCGCGAACAGCTTCTCGCGCCACGGGGCCATGCCGCTGCCGATGGTGGGGATCACCACGTCGCGCGACAGGAAGTAGCTGGTGGTCATGCCGTCCAGCTCGCAGCCCCGCCCGCGCATGGCCTCCAGCGCCCGGGGCAGGTCGGGGTCGTTCTTGAAGCCGTAGTGCACCACCACCTGCCAGCAATCGCTGCCCAGCGGCTCCACCTGCAGGCGCTTTTCCATCCCGATCCAGGGCGTCTCGTGGCTGCGCACGGTGACGAACAGGTTCTGCTGGTGCAGCACTTTGTTGTGCTTGAGGTTGTGCAGCAGCGCGTTCGGCACGGCGCCCGGCTCGGCCGTCAGGAACACCGCCGTGCCGTCCACCCGCGTGGGCGGGCTGAGGAACACCGCCGTGAGGAAGTCGCGCAAATCGATGGAGTCTTCCCGCAGCTTGTCGTTGAGCAGCTCGCGCCCGCGCTTCCAGGTCATCATCAGCACGAACAGCGTCGTGCCGATCATCAGCGGGAACCAGCCGCCCTCGAACAGCTTGAGCAGGTTGGAGGTGAAGAACGCCAGATCGACCAGGAAGAAAAACCCGGTGGCCGCGATGCACAGCGCCAGCGGATAGCGCCAGCCATACCGGATGACGAAGAAGGTCAGCACGGTGGTGATCAGCATGTCGAGCGTGACGGCGATGCCGTAGGCCGCCGCCAGGTTGCTGCTGGAGCGGAACATGACCACCGCCAGCACGATGGCGACGAAGAGGCCCCAGTTGACGAACGGCATGTAGATCTGCCCGGTGTCGCGCACGCTGGTGTGCTGGATGTTGAGTCGCGGCAGATAGCCCAGCTGGATCACCTGCTTGGTCACGCTGAAGGCGCCGGTGATGAGCGCCTGCGAGGCGATCACCGTGGCCATGGTGGCCAACACCACCAGCGGGATGAGCGCCCAGTCGGGCGCCATCATGAAGAACGGGTTCTTCACCGCCTCGGGCTCGGCCAGCAGCAGCGCGCCCTGGCCGAAGTAGTTCAGCGTCAGTGCCGGCATGGCCACGCTGAACCAGGCCAGGCGGATGGGCTTCTTGCCGAAGTGGCCCAGGTCGGCGTAGAGCGCCTCGGCCCCCGTCACGCAGAGCACCACCGCGCCCAGGATGATGAAGCTGGTGCCCGGGTTGGCCAAGATGAAGCCGACCGCGTGGTGCGGGCTGAGCGCGCCCAGGATTTCCGGGTGGCCCACGATGTGCGGCACGCCCAGGGCGGCGATGGACGCGAACCACACCAGCGTGACCGGCCCGAAGTACCGCCCGATGCCGGCGGTGCCGCGCTTTTGCACGGCGAACAGGCAGAACAGCACCACCAGCGTGAGCGGAATCACGGCGCGGCGGAAGTGCGGCGAGACGACCTCCAGCCCCTCGACCGCCGACAGCACCGAGATGGCCGGTGTGATAACGCCATCGCCATAGAAGAGGCAGGTGCCGAAGATGCCCACGGCCAGCAGCACGGAGCGCAGCCGGGGCTTGTCCTTCACCGCCTGCGACGCGAGCGCCAGCATGGCGATCAGCCCGCCCTCGCCCTTGTTGTCGGCCCGCAGCACCAGCACCACATATTTCAGCGACACGATGACGGTGAGCGTCCAGAACAGGATGGACAGCACGCCGTACACGTTGCCGGGGGTGAAGGGCACATGGCCCGAGCCGAATACTTCCTTGACTGCGTAGAGAACGCTGGTGCCGATGTCGCCATACACGACGCCGATGGCGCCCAGCGTGAGCGCTGCGAGCGAGGATTTGGAGCTTTGCACTGGTGGGGCCGGGGCGCGCACGACGGCGCGGCCGGGTTCCGATTCTTGCGGGACCGCTATTGTGCGCCGGGCCGTTTACGCCGCGAGCCGGCCCGTGTCAGCCGGGGGCACAACTTGTTGCAAGTCCACCACGACGCCGCAGGCGGGCCCTCTTGCCGCGCAGTGGACCCACGCCCCGGCTTCGACAGGCTCAGCCCGGACGGCCATCGCCTCACCGGCAGGCATGGGCCCGGCGGTCACCGTCAGTCGTACACCTCGGCCTCGGGGTCCGTCGCCTCCAGCTCGTAGCTGGCGGCCAGCATCGCCAGGCGCGCCACCACGCCATACATATAGAAGCGGTTGGGCGCGCTGGCGCCCGGGCGGGCGCCGGGCTGGGGCAGATGGGTGCTGTGCTTGAAGGCCAGCGGCACGAAGCTCGCGCCCGGCGCGGCCAGGCTCTCGTCCACGCCCCGTTCGGCATGCATGCGGTAGAAGCCGCCCACCACGTAGCGGTCCATCATGTAGACCACCGGCTCGGCCACGGCTTCGTGCACCCGCTCGCGGGTCAGCACGCCCTCCTGGAGGATGACGTCGTGCACCGCCGCGCCGTCTTTCACGGCAGCGGCCTTGCCGCGGGGCTTGCGGCCGACCAGCGCGTCCAGGTCCTTGGCGTCGCGCACCGTCAGCACGCCGGGGGCCTGGGTGCCGTTGTCGGCCTTGACGATCACGAAGGGCTTCTCGTTGATGCCGTATTCCTTGTACTTGCGCCGCACCTTGGTCAGCTGCGCATCGACCGCGCCGCGCAGCTGCTCCAGGCCCGCGTCGGTCTGGAAGTTCACGCCCTCGCTGCGGCTGGAAAGCGGATTGATCAGCCACGGGTCGATGCCCAGCAGCTTGCCCAGGCGCTTGGCCACCTCCTCGTAGCTCTGGAAGTGGCGGCTCTTGCGGCGCACGCTCCAGCCGGCGTGCAGCGGGGGCAGCAGGTACTGCTCGTGCAGGTCCTCCAGGATGCCCGGCGGGCCGGCCGACAGGTCGTTGTTCAGCAGGATGGTGCAGGGGTCGAAATCCTTCAGGCCCAGGCGGCGCTTGCTGCGGATCACCGGCTCCAGCGTCACCGTCTCGCCGTCGGGCAGCGTCACCAGCGTGGGCTTCTTGATCTCCGGGCTGATAGAGCCCACCCGCACGTTCAGCCCCGCCATGTTGAAGATGCGCTGCAGCTGCACCACGTTCGACAGGTAGAACGTGTTGGTCGAATGGTTCTCCGGAATGATGAGCAGGTTGCGCGCCTCGGGGCAGATCTTCTCGATGGCCGCCATCGCCGCCTGCACGGCCAGCGGCAGCATCTCGTTGGTCAGGTGGTTCCAGCCGCCGGGAAAGAGGTTGGTGTCGACCGGGGCCAGCTTGAAGCCGGCGTTGCGGATGTCCACCGACGTGTAGAACGGCGGGGTGTGCTCCATCCACTCCAGGCGAAACCACCGCTCGATGGCGGGCATGGAGTCGAGGATGCGTTGTTCGAGTTCGTTGATCGGCCCGGTGAGGGCGGTGATGAGGTGCGGAACCATGAAACCCCTTGTGGGAGGAAGGGAAGACGCCCGCCCGGGGGCGCACGCTGACGAAAGATTGTAGGGAGATGGGGCCGCCCGGCCATTCCGCAACCCGGCATCCGGCCCCGCTGCCAGGCGCCAGTCCGCGGCCCGATCGACGCCGGCGCTCAGCGGCGCCAGAACGCGGGCGTCAGCAGCGCCATGAAGCTCAGGATCTCCAGCCGCCCGAGCAGCATCGCCAGCGTGCAGACCCACAGCTGGAAATCGGTCAGCACGGCGTAGGACGACGAAGGCCCCAGTTGGCCCAGGCCCGGCCCCATGCAGTGCACGCTGGCCAGGATGGCCGAGAACGCGGTGACCGGGTCGAGGTCGGTCAGCAGCAGCACCATGCTGAGCGTGACGATGGTGGCGCCATAGACCAGCATGAAGGCCAGCACCGAGAAGATCATGCGGTGGTCCACCACCGCGTCGCCCAGCCGCACCGGCTGCACGGCGCGCGGATGCACGATGCGCGTCATCTCCCGGCGCGCCTGCTTCAGCAAGATCAGCATGCGCACCATCTTGATGCCGCCGCCGGTCGATCCGGCGCTGGTCGCCACGCCCGACAAAAGCAGCATGAAGACCGGCGCGAACACCGGCCAGCCCAGGTAGTCGGTGGTGACGAAGCCGGTGGTGGTGGCCACCGAGATCACGTGGAACATGCCGTAGCGCAGCGCGTCCGAGAGCGGATACACGTTCTTCGCCCAGAGCAGCACCGACACCACCAGCCCGCCGCCGATCAGCGCCACCATGGTCGCCCGCATCTCCGCGTCGCGCCAGAAGCCGCGCAGGTGGCGCTTGCGCACGGCGATGAAATAGAGCGCGAAGTTGCAGCTGGCCAGCAGCATGAACACCACGGCGATGGCTTCGAGCAAGGGCGACGCGAAGTACGCGAAGCTCAGGTCGTGCGACGACAGCCCGCCCAGGCTCACGGTGGCGAACATGTGCATCAGCGCATCCTGCGGGCTCATGCCCGCGGCCCAGTAGGCCAGCGCGCAGACCACCGAGAAGAGCACGTACACGCCCCAGAGGCCCTTGGCCGTCTCCGTCATGCGCGGGGTCAGCTTGGTGTCCTTGACCGGGCCGGCGGCCTCGGCCTTGAAGAGCTGCGCGCCGCCCACGCCCAGCAGCGGCAGCACCGCCACGGCCAGGATCAGGATGCCCATGCCGCCGATCCACTGCATGAAGGTGCGCCACAGGTTCACCGACAGCGGCAGGCCGTCCAGGTCGGTCATCACCGTGCCACCGGTAGTGGTGAGACCGGACACCGCCTCGAAATAGGCATGCGTGAACGACAGCGGCCGGCCCAGTTCGTGCGTGGCGAAAAGCAGCGGCAGCGCGGCGAAGACCGGCAGCACCACCCACACCATCGACACCAGCATCACACCGTGGCGCGGCAGCAGTTCGCGCCGGTGGTGGCCCGTCTGCAGCCAGAGCATGGCGCCCACCGCCCAGGTGATAACCGCCGAGCCGATGTAGGTCAGCCAGAGCCCGTCCTCGGTCCACCAGGACGCCGCCAGCGGCACCGCCATGGAGGCGCCGAACATCGCCAGCAGCACGCTGAGCACGCGCAGAACGGGAAAGAGATCCGCCATGGAAGGGCCTAGCGAAGGAGGAAGGGAGGGACGGGGGGCGAGTGCGGGTGGAGGTGCGGGAGGAGGCGCGGGTGATGGTGCAGGGGCGGGTGCGTCAGAAGAACGTGGCGCTCACGCGGAACAGCTTCTCCACGTCGCGCACCAGCCGCTTGTGCGGCAGGAAGAACACCACGTGGTCGTTGCTCTCGATGACGGTGTGGCTGCGCGGGATGATGACTTCGGGCTCCTGCTCGGGCGTGGGCTCGGCGCCCTGGGCCTCCGGCAGGCCGCGCACGATCAGGCCCATGTGCACCTCGGCGGGCAGGTGGATCTCGCTGACCTTGCGGCCCACCACGCGCGAGCTCTTGCGGTCGCCCCGGGCCACGATCTCCAGCGCCTCGGCCACACCCCGGCGCAGGCTGTGCACCGCCTGCACGTCGCCACGCCGCACGTAGGCCAGCAGCTCGCCCAGCAGCGCCTGCGCGGGCGAGAGAGCGATGTCGATCTGCGTGCCGTGCATCAGGTCGGCGTAGCTGCGCCGGTTGATGAGCGCCAGCACCCGGCGCGCGCCCATGCGCTTGGCCAGCAGGCTGGCCATGATGTTGTTCTCGTCGTCGTCGGTGAGCGCCAGGAACAGGTCCACCTCTTCGACGCCCTCGTCACCCAGCAGGTCCTCGTCGGTCGCATCGCCGTGCAGCACCAGGATGTCGGTGGGCAGCTGCGCGGCCAGCGCCTGGCAGCGGGCGGCGTCCTCGTCGATGATCTTCACGTGGAAGCCGCCCTGCTGCGACAGCTGCCGCGCCAGCCGCTGGCCCACGCGGCCGCCGCCGGCCACCATGATGCGGCGCACCGGCCGCGCGGCCTGGTCGCCGCGCCGGTGCAGCGCGGCCAGCACCTGCGGAATGTGCTCGCGCGCGGACAGCACGAACACCTCGTCGCCCGGCTCCACGCGCGTGCCGCCGTCGCAGGGGATGAAGCGGTCGGGCTCTTCCGGAAAGCGGCGGTAAATGGCGACGATGCGCATGGCAACCTCGGGCGCCATCTCGCGCATGGTGGCGATCTTCATGCCCACCATGGGGGCGCCCAGCCGGGCCCGCACCGACACCAGGCACGCCCGGCCGCCCGCGAACTGCCGCACCTGCAGGGCTTCGGGGAATTCGACCAGTTTGCCGATGTAGCGGGTCAGCGACTCCTCGGGGCAGATGATGCGGTCCACGCCGAAGCCGTCCTTGCCCAGCAGCAGGCGGCCCTGCTCGGTGTCGAAGCCCGACGACCGCACGCGGGCGATGCGGGTGGGGACGTTGAACAGCAGCTGCGCCACCTTGCAGCAGACCAGGTTGGTTTCGTCCTGCGCGGCGCAGGCGATCAGCAGGTCGGTGTCGCGCGCGCCGGCCTCGGCCAGCACTTCGGGGTCGATGCCGTTGCCGACCACGCCGCGCAGGTCGAAGCGCGCCTCCAGGTCGCGCAGGCGTTCGCCATCGGTGTCGATGACGGTGATGTCGTTGCGTTCGGAGACCAGGCTCTCGGCCACGCTGTAGCCCACGCGGCCCGCGCCGAGGATGATGATTTTCATGCGGAATCGGCCTCTAGCGCAGTGGAATCAAGCGCGTACAGCTATCAAATCAGGAGCAAACCGTTCCAACCCGGCGTCAGGCCCGCACTTCGCCTTCGCCCAGCACCACCCACTTGAGCGAGGTCAGCCCCTCGATGCCGACCGGCCCGCGGGCGTGGAACTTGTCGGTGCTGATGCCGATCTCGGCGCCCAGGCCGTACTCGAAGCCGTCGGCAAAGCGCGTGCTGGCGTTCACCATCACGCTGGCCGAATCCACCTCGCGCAAAAAGCGCTGAGCATGCATGTGGTCGCGGGTGAGGATGGCGTCGGTGTGGTGGCTGCCGTAGCGGTTGATGTGGGCAATGGCTTCATCGACCCCCTCCACCACCTTGATGCTGATGATGGGCGCGAGGTACTCCTCGCCCCAATCCTGCTCGGTGGCCGGCACCAGCAGCGCGCCGGGCACGTCGGCCAAAAGAGCCAGCGATTCGGGGCAGCCGCGCATCTCCACGCCCTTGGCGGCATAGACCACGCCGATCTGCGGCAGGAATTCGGCCGCCACGCCGCGCGCGACCAGCAGGCCTTCGCTCGCGTTGCAGGGGCTGTACTTGTTCGTCTTGGCGTTGTCAGCCACCTTCACTGCCATGGCCACGTCGCAGGGGTCGTCCACATAGGTGTGGCAGTTGCCGTCCAGGTGCTTGATGACCGGCACCTTGGCATCGCGGCTGATGCGCTCGATCAGGCCCTTGCCGCCGCGCGGGATGATCACGTCCACATACTGCGGCATGGCGATGAGCTGGCCCACCGCCTCGCGGTCGGTGGTCTGCACCAGCTGCACCGCGTCTTCGGGCAGGCCGGCTTCGGCCAGGGCCTGCTGCACCAGGCGCGCCAACGCCTTGTTGGAATCGATGGCTTCGGAGCCGCCGCGCAGGATGCAGGCGTTGCCGCTCTTGATGCTGAGGCTGGCGGCCTCGATGGTCACGTTCGGGCGGCTCTCGTAGATCATGCCGAACACGCCGATCGGCACGCGCATCTGGCCCACGCGGATCCCGCTGGGCTGCTGCTTCATGCCCAGAATCTCGCCGATGATGTCCGGCATGGCGGCCAGCTGCTCGCAGCCCAGGGCGCAGGTCTCCAGCACCTTGGGGCTGAGCTTGAGCCGGTCCACCATGGGCTCGGCCAGGCCTGCGGCGCGGGCGCGCTCCAGGTCGCGGGCGTTGTCCTCTTGCAGGGCGCCGACGCTGCCCCGCAGCAGCCGGGCCAGCGCCAGCAACGCTCTGTTTTTAATAGCAGACGGTGCCCGCGCCATCAGCGCGGAGGCCGCTTTTGCCTGTAAACCGAGGGTCTGGGTGTATTCAGCGATGTTGAGCGCGTTCATGGGGTGATTTTGACGCACTCCGCCGCCGGGCCGCCCGGCGGGGGCTTCCCGTGCCCTCAGCCGACGTGGCGGGCCAGGAAAGCCTGGGTGCGCTCGGCCGCCGTGCGGGCCGCCGCCGCGTCGTAGGAGCCGCGCTGGTCGCAGTTGAAGCCGTGGTCGGCGTCGTAGAGGTGCACCTCGACTTCCGGGTGGGCGCGGCCGAAGGCTTCGACCGAATCGACCGGAATGAAATGGTCGCGCCGGCCGAAATGCGCCATCACCGGACAACGCGGCGTGCGGTCGACTTCCGCGCCCATCGTCATGCCGCCGCCGTAGTAGCAGATGGCGGCCGACAGGCCCTGCAGTTCGCAGGCGGCGCGCCAGGTCAGGAGGCCGCCCCAGCAGAAGCCGAAGATGCCGACCTTGCCGCCACCCAGCTGCGCCGCATGGGCGATGGCGGCCTGGATGTCGGGCAGCACACCCTGGCCGGGCAGCGCCTCGGCGCGGGACTTCAGCTCCATGCCGGCCTTCATGTCGGCGTCGGTGTAGCCCAGTTCCACGCCCGGCTCGACGCGCGCGAACATGGCCGGCGCCACCACCGCATAGCCTTGGGCGGCCCAGCGGTCGGCCACGTCGCGGATGTGCGAGTTGACGCCGAAGATCTCCTGCACCACCACCAGGCCGCCGCGTGGCGTGCCCTCGGGCAGGGCGACCCAGGCGGGCACGGTGAAACCATCGGCGGAAGTGAGATCGACGAACTGACCCATGGGACTGGCTCCTTGCAGTAGAGAAAGGGATTGGACGAACGAAACGGGCGGCGCGCCTGCCATGCCGACAGGCGGGCCGCACGGACGACGCGAAATCATCGTGCGCCCAGCGCCCCCGCCCCTGCCGGACGGCGCCGCGCAATGCTGTAATGCCGGGCATCGGGCGCCCGGTGCGGCGCGCCTGCATTCTTGCAGAAGGACCAGCGCATGAGCGATACCCCTCGAGTGGCATTGATCACCGGCGGCAGCCGGGGCATCGGCGCGGCCACCGCCCTGCTGGCCGCGCGCCAGGGCTGGGCGGTGGCCGTCAACTACGCCCGCAACGAAGCCGCCGCCCAGTCGGTGGTGCGGCAGATCGCCGAGGCCGGCGGCACGGCCATCGCCGTGCAGGGCGACGTGGCGGTGGAAGCGGACGTGGTGGCCATGTTCCAGGCGGTGGACGAGCGGCTCGGGCGCCTCGGCTGCCTGGTCAACAACGCCGGCGTGGTGGACGTGCCTGCCCGCGTGGACGAGATGAGTGGCGAGCGCCTGCGCCGCATGTTCGACATCAACGTGCTGGGCAGCTTCTACTGCGCCCGCGAGGCGGTGCGCCGCATGAGCACCCGGCACGGCGGCGCGGGCGGCAGCATCGTGAACGTCTCCAGCGCCGCCGCCCGGATCGGCGCGGCCGGCCAGTACGTGGACTACGCGGCCGCCAAGGGCGCCGTCGACGTGCTGACGCTGGGCCTGGCGCGCGAGGTGGCGGCGGAAGGCATCCGCGTGAACGCCGTGCGGCCCGGGCTGATCGAGACCGAGATCCACGCCAGCGGCGGCCTGCCCGACCGCGTGCGCGACCTGGCCCACCTGGTGCCGATGGGGCGCGGCGGCACGGCGGGCGAAGTGGCCGAGGCCATCGTATGGCTGATGGGCGACGCCTCGCCCTACACCACCATGACGCTCATGGAAGTCTCCGGAGGCCGCTGATGGAATCGCTGAAACCCCTGATCGCCCTGCTGGCCATCGTCAATCCGCTGGCCATCGTGCCGTTCTTCATCCACTACACGGCGGGCTTCTCGTCAGCCGAGCGGCGCCGCACCATCCAGGTCGCATCGTTCAGCGCGTTCTGCGTGATCGCCGCCTGCGCGCTGCTGGGCCTGCAGATCCTGGCGTTCTTCAACATCTCGCTGCAGAGCTTCCAGGTGGGCGGCGGCATGCTGCTGCTCATCAGCGCGCTGAACATGCTCAACGCCCAGCCCGCCGAGGCCAAGCCGCACACCAACGAGCTGCAGGCCGGCGCCGAGAAGGCCGCCCAGGGCGACAGCATCGCCGTGGTGCCGCTGACCATTCCGCTCCTGACGGGCCCGGCCAGCATGTCCACCGTGGTGATCTACGCCGACCGCGCCCAGACCTTCTGGCAGCACGCGGCGCTGGTGGGCTACGGCGTGGTCATCGCCGTCGCCACGGCGCTGTGCTTCGCGCTGGCCGACCCCATTGCCCGCGTGCTGGGCAAGACCGGCATCAACGTGATGACGCGGCTGATGGGGCTGATCCTCGCCGCGCTGGCGGTGGAGGTGATGGCCGACGGGCTGGGCAAGCTCTTTCCGGTGCTGGTCGCACGCTGACCCAGCGGAACGCCCGCCGATGCCCGCCCACATCCTGCTGGTCGAAGACGACCCCGCCATCGCCCGCACCGTGACCTATGCGCTCGAGCGCGAGGGCCTGGCCACCCGCCACAGCCTGCTGCTGCGCGATGCGCGTGCACAGCTGCACGGCGGCACGGCCTTCGACCTGCTGGTGCTGGACGTGGGCCTGCCGGACGGCAACGGGCTGGAGCTGCTGCGCGAGCTGCGCCAGGCCGGCCAGGCCCTGCCCGTGCTGGTGCTGAGCGCCCAGGGCGAGGAGATCGACCGCGTGCTGGGCCTGGAGCTGGGCGCCGACGACTATCTGCCCAAGCCCTTCAGCCCGCGCGAGCTGGCCGCACGCGTGAAGGCGCTGCTGCGGCGCGCCGGCACCGCCCCGGCCCCTGTCGCGGGCGGCGCCCCCGCCCGCCCGTTCCGCGACGACGCCGCCGGCCAGCGCATGCACCTGCACGGCCGCCCGCTGGCGCTGACGCGGCGCGAGTACCGCCTGCTGTCGGCGCTGGTGGCAGGCGGCGCCGGGCGCATCCATTCGCGCGACGCGCTGCTGGCCGCGGCCTGGGGCGACGACAGCGACAGCACCGACCGCACGGTGGACACGCACATCAAGACCCTGCGCGCCAAGCTGCGCGAGGCCGACCCGGCGCGCGAATACATCGGCACGCACCGGGGCATGGGCTACAGCCTGGACGCCTGAGTTCGGCATGAAATCCGAATCGAATCGGCCGCTGGCGCCCGATATTCAAGCGCCTACAGCTATCATTTCAATAGCATTTACCTCCCTGCCGGCCTGAACCCATGCGCCTCGGCATCCGCCTGCTGTTCGCCTTCTTCCTCATCAACGGCATCGCCGCGTTCTTCGTGCTGCGCGTGTTCACGGCCGAGATCAAGCCCAGCGTGCGCGAGGTGATGGAGGACATGATGGTGGACACCGCCAACCTGCTGGCCGAGCTGGCGTCCGACGACCTGGCCGCCGGCCGGCTGCGGGCCGACGCCCCGGACGCGCCCGATAGCGCCTTCGCCCGCCACGTGCGCGCCTATGCCAGCCGGCCCATCGACGCGGCGATCTGGGGGTTCTCCAAGCAGACGCTGGACTTCCGCATCTACGTGACCGACGCCACCGGCCGGGTCGTCTTCGACAGCGAGCGCAAGGCCGTGGGCGAGGACTATTCGCAGTGGCGCGACGTGGCCCGCACCCTGCGCGGCGAATACGGCGCCCGCGCCAGCCGCGACGTGGCGAGCGACGAGACCAGCGGCGTGATGTACGTGGCCGCGCCCATCCGGGTGGGCGGCCGCATCGCCGGCGTGCTCACGGTCGCCAAGCCCACGCGCGCCGTGCAGCGCTTCATCGACCGGGCCGAGAACAAGGTGCTGCGCGGCGGCGTGCTGCTGCTGGTGCTGTCGGCGCTGGTGGGCGTGGCCGTGACGGTGTGGACCGTGTGGCACGTGCGCCGCCTGCGCGACTACGCCCTGAGCGTGCAGGCGCCCGGCGATTCTGCCGCCCCGCCGCCGCCCGTGCCGCAGGTGCCGGGCGAGCTGGGCGACCTGGCCCGCGCCATGGACCGCATGCGCGAGCGCCTGCAGGGCCGCGACTACATCGAAGGCTATGTACGCGCCCTCACGCACGAGCTGAAGAGCCCCGTCGCCGCCATCCGCGGCGCCGGCGAGCTGCTGCAGGACGAGCTGCCCCCGCACGACCGCGCGCAGTTCGCCCGCCAGGTGGTGGAGCAGAGCGAGCGCCTGCAGCGCCTGATCGACCGGCTGCTGGAGCTCAGCAAGCTCGAGCAGCGCCAGCACGCCGAGGCCGCCTCGCCCGTCGCCTTGCACGCTTGCGCCGAGCGCGCCGTGCAGCAGGCCACGGCCCGCGCCCGCCAGCGCGGCGTGGCCCTGCTGCTCTCGGGCGACGGCGCCAGCGGAGCGTGGGAGGCCGAGCTGGTCACCCTCGCCATCGGCAACCTGATCGACAACGCCATCGACTTTTCGCCGGCAGGCGGCACCGTGCGGGTGCAGGTGGAAGGCGCTTCGGTGACGGTGCAGGACGAAGGCCCCGGCGTACCCGACTACGCCCTGCCCCGCCTGGGCGAGCGCTTCTTCACCACCGCCCGGCCCGACGGCACGCGCAGCGGCTCCGGCCTGGGGCTGGCCATCGTGCGGCGGGTGATGGCGCTGCATGGGGGCGGGATGGAGTTCCCCGCCGGGGCACGGCGGGGCTTCACGGTGCGGCTGCGCCTGCCGTCCTGACACCGGCTCCGTGTCAGGCGTCGTCGTCCAGGGCCAGCAGCCCCTGCGGCGACGTCGGCGGCCAGGCGTTGGCACCCACCCGCTCGGTGTACCAACGGTGCATGCCGGCATCCTCCACCGCGTACTCGCCGCGGGCCGACTTCCAGACCAGGGCGGGCGTGCGTTGGCGCAAGGCCTCCAGCGCCTTCTGCGCCTGGGCGGCGCTGACCGGATGGCCCGTGGCGGCGCGATAGAAGCGCAGCGCCTCGCCGTCGTAAGGCCGGAACTTCGGCCCTTGCTCCAGCATCCGCCACAGCACCGCCTGTTCGGTCGGCTTCAGGCCCAGGAAATCGGATTCCATCTGTGCCTCGTCGCGCGCCTGGCGCTGGCGGGCCGCCTCCATCAGCGCCACTTCGAAACGCCCCGACACGTCCGCCAGCGGGCTGAGCACCTGTCCCAGCGCGGCCATGAAGAACTGCGGCCTGAAACCGAACACCTCGAACGCCCGCGCCAGCGCCTGTCGGTCGACGGGGCGCAGCGCGGGACGCTGGGCTTCGACGAGCGCGGCGACGTGGGCGATGAAGTCCGGGCCCAGCGGCGGCATGCGCTGCACCTGCGACCCGTAGAAAGGCGCGCCGGACGTGTTCACCAGCCGCATGAGCTTGTCGCGGTCGGAGCCGGACATCACCAGCATGAGATTGACCTGCCCGGGCCGGTTCAGCTGGTCGCGCGCCGATTTGAGCGCCGTCATGGCCGCCTCGCCCGCCTCGCTGGTGAGCGCATGCTGCGCTTCGTCGATGATCAGCGCCACGGGCTTGCCGGAAGCGGTGTGCAGCAGGCGCAAGGCCTCGGCCAGGGTCGTGCCGTCGACCTGCCCGATCTTGCGCAGGTCGATCTCCAGCGCGCCCGCCACCTTGACCTTGTCCAGCCCGGCCTTGCGCGCCGTGCGGGCGACCACGCCCAGATGCGGCTCCAGGGCACGCCCGATCGCCTCGGCGATCAGCAGGCCGGGGTCACGCCGTGGATCGGCCCAGAGATCCACATACGCGACCACCACATCGGCGGCCTGCAGCGCCGGGGTGAGGTCGGCCTGCAGGAAGGTGGTCTTGCCCGTTCTTCGGGGCGCGGCGACGAACAGGCCGTTGTGGGCGTCGCCCAGCAGGGCGTCGCCGCGAAGGGCGGCCACCATCTCCGCCGCGAGCATCTTCCGGGGATAGGCGATCATTCTTCATCCATAATTATCGGAATTCCGATATTTTATCTTCAAATGAGTAATTGAAGCTAAAACGCAGCCAACGGTCTTCACGTTCGCTTCACACACCTCATCCTGGCTTCACCGTCGACTTCGAGACTGGCGCCCTCGTTGACCGACCCGGAGCCTGTCTTGTTCAAACACCCCCTCTTCACAAAAGTCGCCGCCCTGGCGATCGTCACCCTCCTGCTGCTCATCGGCCTGGGCCTGATCGCCGATGTGGTCCGCGACCGGCAGCGGTACCGGGCCGAGGCGGCCCGGGGCGTGGCGCAGAGCCTGGCGGGCCCGCAGACCCTGCTGGGGCCGCTGCTGCACAGCGCCTGCGTCGAGACCTGGGAAGCGGCCAGCGGCAAGGGCGCGGAGCGGCGCGTGGAAGAGCAGCGGCGCGAATTCCGCCTCACCGCCATGCCCGCGCGCCTGCAGATGCAGACGGCCGCGCTCATGCAGGAGCGCGCCCGGGGGCTACACAAGGTCAACGCCTTCACCCTGAAGGCGCAGGTGACGGCACAGTGGGCGTCGCTGGCCGCCCTGGTGCCGCAGGCGACGGTGAAGGGCTCGCGCCTGCAGTGCGGCGCCCCCATCCTGATGCTGGCGGTGGCCGATGCGCGGGGCATCCGCCTGGCGCGGGCGCAGGTGTCGGGGCAGAGCCAGGAGCTGGCGCTCAAGCCGGGCACGTTCCACCCGGTGTTCACGCGCGGGCTGCACGCGATGCTGCCGGAGGGGCTGCGCGGCCAGGCCGAGCCGCTGGAGGTGTCGGTCGACCTGGAACTGCTGGGCACCGAGCAGCTGTCCATCGTGCCGCTGGGCGATGCCACCGACGTGCAGATGCAGAGCGCCTGGCCGCACCCCTCGTTCGCCGGCCGCTTTCTGCCCGCCGAGCGCGACCTGCAGGCCGATGGGTTCACCGCGCGCTGGCGGCTGTCGTCGCTGGCCACCACGGCGCAGCAGGACGTGGCGCAGGGCCGGCGCCTGTGCCTGGCCGATGCGCAGGGCTACGCGATGGACGACGGCGCGGAGGTGGCGGCGCCGTCCTCGGTCGAAGGCGGCCGGGGCGGCTGCACCGACGCCTTCAGCGTGGCCTTCGTGGACCCGGTGAACCCCTATTCCCTCTCCGACCGCGCCACCAAGTACGGCGTGCTGTTCATCGCGCTCACCTTCGTGGCGGTGGGCCTGTTCGAGCTGATGGGGCGCGGCCCGCAGGCGACCCGGCTGCGCGTGCACCCGGTGCAGTACCTGCTGGTGGGCGCGGCCCTGTGCAGCTTCTTCCTGCTGCTGGTGAGCCTGTCGGAGCATCTGGCGTTCGGGCTGTCGTACGCGGTGGCGGCCAGCGCCTGCGTGCTGCTGCTGGGCTACTACGCCATCCACATGCTGGGCAGCGTGCGGCGCGGCCTGCCCTTTGGAGCGGGCATCGCCGTGCTCTATGGCCTGCTCTACGTGCTGTTGCAGCTGGAGCAGACGGCGCTGGCGGTGGGGTCCATCGCTCTCTTCCTGGTGCTGGGCGCGGTGATGGTGCTGACGCGCAAGGTCGACTGGTACGGCACGGGACACGCCAGCGCGGCCTCGCCGGAGGCCGCATGACCGGCGGCATGCCGGGCGCGGGCGAACTGGCGCCGGCGGAGGCCGAGCGCGTGCGGCGCTACCACGACCGCCTGCTGGGCGCGCTGCAGGCACGCGACCGCGCGGCCCTGCGCGAGGTCAAGCAGGAAGTTTTGCAGGCCGCCTACGCGACGGCGCCGCAGGGCGTGCGGTCGGTGGGCCTGCGCCGGGCGCTGCGGCTGCTGGCCTGGCGCATGGCGGCACTGCGGCTGCCGCGCAGGCGGGCCGATTGACGCCCCGGCCGGCTGCCTCAGGCCGGGATGGCCGGGGCGGGCCGGGCGGGCCGGGCGGGCGACTGGCCCGAACAGGCGCCGCCGCAGCCTTGCAGGGGCGTGGCAGGCAGGTGCGCGGGCAACGCCACCTCGCCGGTGGCCGGGTCGAAGCCGACCCGGCGCAGGTGCAGCGCCAGGGCGGCGTCCATGGTCTGCGTATGCCGTGGGAACCACGCCGCGAGTTCATCCGCCATGGTCCGCAGCACGTGCAGTTCGCCATGCCGCTGCGCGCGCTCGGTGCCTTCGCCCAGCACCTGCAGGATGACGCGGTGCTGCAGCGAATGGCAATTGCCGGCGGCAAAGCGGGTGGCCTGCATCCAGCGGTCTTCCTGCCCGAAATGCGCAACCGTGTGGTCCACCAGCGCGTGCCACGCCGGCAGCAGCGCGGCATCGGCGGCCGCCTGCACGGCCGCCAGCAGATGGACGAATTCCTCGTGCGTCGCATCCATCGCCGGCAGCTCGAGTGCCAGCCCGTCCGACCATTCCAATCGCGTCATTGCATTCACCGTCCTTTGCTGCGCCGGCCGGGGTGGCGGGCGAAAAAGCAGCTTAGGCGGTGTGGCGGCGGCCGGCCTTGCGCCAGATCAGCGTGCCCGGCCGGGCGAGCGCACCATCTGCCGAAGCGACGCCGCCGTCCGTGCGGAAACGAGCGAGCCCCGCCATGGCGGGGCTCGAAGCACGGTAGCGGCAGCGGCGCCAGGCCGCGGGCGCTCCGCGTCTTGTGTAGTGGAGTGACAGGCGCAGTTGCCGTGGAGATCAGCCGATCACTGGCCGTACATGCGCTTGGCGTCCGCCACGCACTTGTCCTTGGCATCGCCGCTCATCGTGTCGCAGCGTTCCTTGGCGGCCTTGTACTGGGCTTCGCGCTTCTCGGCCGTGGCTTCCTGCTTCACTTCGGCGACGTTGGCATCCTTCTTGGCGGCGCTGTCGGCGGGCTTGGCCTGGGCGCGGGCGACCTTGGCGTTTTCCTTGGCGGTCACATGGGCGGCCTTGGCGTCCTTCTGGCAGACGTTCTTGGCGTCGCCGCTCAGGTCGTCGCACTTTTCCTTGGCGACGGCGTAGTCGGCGTCGGCACGGGCCTCGGCCACCTTGTAGGTGTTCTTGTCGCTGGGCTTGTAGCGGGATTCGAGGTCGGCCTTGGCGACGTTTTCAGCGCCCTTGGCTTCCTTCATGCAGATGTCCTTGGCGTTGGCGGTCAGTGCGTCGCACTTCGCCTTGTTGGCCTTGTAGTCGGCAGAGATCTGGTCCTTGGCGGCCTTGTGTTCGGCGCTGGTCATGGCCATGGCGGAAGTTGCCAGCATGCCGGCGGCGACGATGGCGATCAGGTGACGTGCGTGCTTCATGGAAGTCTCCTCGGGTCTGTTGCGGTTTTGATGCCGGGCCAGGCGGCTGCCCCATCGGGCAACCGGGCTCAGGCTTGTTGTGGTTTGGGGAAAAGGAATCAGGGAATCAGCCAGGGACCGGTGTGGGCCCCGGGCGCCCGCCGCGCCGGTGGGCTCGGCGGGTGGAATCCATCAACGGTCGTAGCGGAAGTCCGGGTTGCGGCCTTCCCACGACTTCAGCTGCTCTTCGGCGGCGTCCTTGGCCAGGCCGTGGCGCTCCTGCAGCTTGCCCAGCAGCTGGTCGCGCTTGCCGGCGGCGACGTCGAGATCGTCGTCGGTAAGCTTGCCCCATTGCTCCTTGATCTTGCCGGTGAACTGCTTCCAGTTGCCCTTGACGGTGTCTTCGTTCATGGCCATCTCCTTTGCGTTGGTTGTCGCTTCCTTTGCTTCCCCGACATGGGTCAGCGCTGGTCCGGATGCGATGCAAGCACTGTAGAAGCGCCCCCGGGGCAGGTCCGTAGGCGCGGTCACGCAGCCCGCGTCAGTTCAAGCCTACGGTGGCGGCAGGCACAAAAAAAGCGTGCACCCCGGCACGCTCGTTTCACCACCGCAGTCGCGGTCGGCCCGCGGGTCAGTGCGACAGATGCAGCCCGCACTCGCGGTTGTCCTCGCCCTTGGTCGGATCGACATAGTCGAAGTTGTTGGGCAAGCCGTGCGCCTGCAGGTATTCGTACAGCTCCTTCGAAGACCAGTGCAGCAGCGGCGCGACCTTGACGAGCCCGTCGGGATTGATGCTGACCGGATCCATCTGCGCCCTCACCGCGGTGTCGGTGGCCCGCAAGGCGGTGAACCACACCTGCGGCGCGGTCTCGCGCAGGGCGCGGGCAAAGGGTTCGAGCTTCACTTCTTCGGTGAAGGCGGCGTGGCGCGGGTCGTCCAGCGCGGGCACCGGGCCTTCCACCGCCTCGCGGTGCGCGCGCGAGCGGCGCGGCAGGTAGATGCTCAGGTTCAGCCCCAGCTGCTTGGTCACTTCGTCGGCGAAGCGATAGGTAGCCTCGGTGTTGTAGCCGTTGTCCATCCACACCACCGGAATGTCGGGCCGGGCGCGGGTGCACATGTGCAGGATCACCGCCTCGAACGGGCGGAAGTTGGTGGTGACGATGGCCGGCCGGCCCAGGCCGATGGCCCAGTCCACCAGGCCCTGGGCGTCGCGGCCCAGGGTGGCGTTGATGTGTGCGAGGTCGATGCTCATGGATGTCCCGGAAGTGGCGTGGATAGGGCGCGCCCAGGTGGCGCCCCGCTGCCGGGATTGTGCCCGCCGCGTGCGGCCCTTGCCGCCGTGGCGTCATTGCAGGGGATGGGCTGGCTGCGTGCTCAGCGCCCCAGCTGCTCCAGCCACTGTTCCACGTCGGCGGCGGCCTGCGCCGCGGCTTCCGCCAGTGCCCGCGTGCCGCCCACCGCGTCGGCCGTGGGCGCCGGGCGCTGCACGGTGAAGACGCGCTGGGCGACGAGTTTCTCGCCGGCCGTGGTCGATTCGCCCAGCGAGACACGCAGACGCACCAGGCCGGTGCTGCTGGCGGGCGCGCTGAAGACCTGACTGAATTCTTCCAGCTGCACGCGCACCACCAGCGGCGGGCGGCCGTCGTCCAGCAGCTGGGCGATGCCTTCTTCGCCCAGCAGCACGGCACGGCGCTGGCCCATCTGGTCGCGCAGGGCCTGCTGCACCAGCTGCGCGGGCGGCTGGCTCCAGCGGGCCTGGGTGTAGGGGCGCAGGTGCTGCGCGTTGGCGTAGGCCAGGCGGTACAGCACGGCGCTGCTGCCCTCGGGCACGCCGGTGGTGGCGACTTCGGCCAGCGCGACCGGCGCCCGCATGGCGGCACCGCCGGGCGCCAGCGTCGCGGCAGCGCCCTGCGAGCCGGTGTTCGGCTGGAAAACGGTCAGCCCCGGCCCGAAGTCGTACACCTCGGCGCGGGTGGGCGGCGTGGGCAGCACGGAGCAACCGCCCAGCGCGGCTGCGAGACACAGGCCCAAAATGCCTCTGGCGCTTGTTCCACCAGCGCGAGCAGCTATTGTTTTGATAGTAAACATGCCGATTGACTCCACTCTCGGGAAAGATGCGTTCCGCCGCCGGCCGGGGCTCATGGCGCGGGGGCCAGGCGGGTGGGCGGCACGAAGCCGGGCTCGCCCGGGCCGGCCGAGGCGCTGCCGTTGCCGTAGATGAGCGACTGCGGGTTGTCGCTGATGCCGCTGGCGGTGCGGCCCAGGCGGCGCGCGGCGCGGGCGGCTTCGTCCGCCGCGTTGTTCAGGCGCGGCAGCGACACCCGGCCGAAGCGGTCGGCCGCGTCGGACAGCGACTGCGAGCTGTCGGCGATCTTGTCGATCGGCCCGCCCTCCACGCTCAGCTTGGCGACGGCGCTGCGCACCTCGCCGACGGCGGCCGAGGCATTGTCGCCCGCCGTGCGCAGAGCCTGCAGGGTGGCGCGGGCGTCCTGCGCCACGGCGGGCACGGTGGCCAGCGCCGGGTCGAGCTTGGTGGCCACGGTGTTGTCGATGCGCTGAACCAGCGTGTTGGCGCTGCCTGCGGCCTTGGCCAGGTTGTCCAGCGCGACGGCGAAGCGCGCCTGGTTCTCGTCGCCCAGCAGCTTGTTGATGCGCTCGGTGGCCTCCTGCACCTGCGCGAGGATGGCCGGGCCCTGCTCGGCGATCTGGCTGAAGGAGGAGCTCTTGAGCGTCAGGCGCGGCAGGCCGCTGTCGCCCGGGGGCGGCGGCTGGATGGGCGCGTCGGCGTCGTCGAGCTGGATGTGCGCCAGGCCCGTGACGCCCTGGTAGCCGAGCTGGGCGAAGGTGGTGGGCGAGATGGGGGCCGACTCGTTCACGGCGATGCGGATCAGCACGTTGCCCGCCACCTTGGGGTCGAAGCCGATGCGCGTGACCTTGCCCACGGCCACGCCCTTGTAGCGCACGGCGGCTTCGGGCTGCAGGCCGCTGACGCTGTCCTTGCTGGAGAGTTCGTACAGCGTGTAGTCGGTGCGGTCGCGCGTGAGCCACAGGCCCAGGCCGGCCAGCAGCGCGGCCACGACCACGACGAAGATGCCCGCTGCGAGTGCGTGTGACTTGTTTTCCATCAGTCGTCCTTGGAGGTGTCTGGCGATGCGGGGGCCGCCACGGGCGCCGGGGCCATGGCGCGCCGGCCGCGTTCGCCGAGAAAGAATTGGTGGATGAAGGGGTGGTCGACCTGCGCCACCTCTTGGGGCGTGCCGCTGGCGATGACGCGCTTTTCCGCCAGCACGGCCACGCGGGTGGAGAGCGCGAAGATCGTGTCCAGGTCGTGCGTGACCATGATGACGGTGAGCCCGAGCGAGGCATGCAGCTCGCGCAGCAGCTCGCAGAAGTCGTCGGAGCTGTTGGGGTCGAGCCCGGCGGTGGGCTCGTCCAGGATCAAGAGCGGCGGGTCCATGATGAGCGCGCGCGCCAGCGCCACGCGCTTGATCATGCCGCCCGACAGGTCGGCCGGCATGCGGGTGGCGTGCTCGGGCTTGAGGCCCACCATCTGCAGCTTGACCATGGCCGCGTCGCACACGAGGCGCTGGGGCAGCGTGCCCTGCTCGCGCAGCGCGAAGGCGATGTTGTCGCGCACGTTGAAGGCCGAGAACAGCGCGCCCTGCTGGAACAGCATGCCCACCCGGCTGGCCGCGCCCCGGGCGGTGAGCCGGGCCGCCGGCTCGCCCAGCACGGTGACGCTGCCTTCGGTGGGCTGCGTCAGCCCGAGAATGTGCCGCATCAGCACCGTCTTGCCGGTGCCCGAGCCGCCGACCACCGAGAGGATCTCGCCGCGCTGCACGGTAAGGTCGAGGTTCTTGTGCACGGTGAAGGCTTCGTCGCCCTTGCCGAACACGGTGGCCAGGCCCTTGACCTCGACCACGGCCGGCGCATCGGCGGGCGGCGGCGCGGGGGCGGCCGTGGCCGGACCGGGGGCCGGATCGGGAGCGGGGTGGGACAGGCGGGCGTCGTCGGTCATGGCGTCAGGCTCAGATCCCGAGGTTCTTGAAGCCGATGGCAAAGAGCGCATCCACCACGATGACCATGGTGATGGAGCTCACCACCGAGGCGGTCGTGCCCTGGCCCAGGCTCTGGGTGTTGGGCTTGACCCGCAGGCCCCAGTGGCAGCCGATGAGCGCGATGGCGACGCCGAACACGGCCGACTTGGCCATCGCCATCCACAGGTTGGACGGCGCCACCGCGGCGGGGAGCGCCTGCACGAAATAGGCGGGCGAGATGCCCATGGCGATGTCGGCCGCCAGCATGCCGCCGCCCAGCGCGGCCAGCGTGGTCCAGAGCGCGATGAGCGGCATGGCGATGCCCAGTGCCACCGCGCGCGGCAGCACCAGCCGCAGGCCGTGGGCGATGCCCATGACGCGCATGGCGTCCAGCTCCTCGGTCACGCGCATCACGCCGATCTGCGCGGTGATGGCCGAGCCCGAGCGGCCCGCCACCAGGATGGCGCCCAGCATGGGGCCGAGTTCGCGGATCAGCGAGATGCCCAGGATGTTGACGATGAAAGATTCGGCGCCGAACTGGCGCAGCTGCAGGCTCATCAGGTAGGCCAGCACCACGCCGATGAGGAAGCCCACCAGCGCGGTGATGGGCAGCGCCGTGGCGCCCATGCTGTAGAGGTGGCCCGACACGTCGCGCCAGGGCATGAGGCGCGGGTTGCGCACGAGGCGCAGCCCGTCGATGACCAGCTGGCCGATCAGCGTGAGCAGGTCGCGGCCGTGGCCGACGCCGTGCATCACCTTGGCGCCGAGCGTGTCGACCTGCTCGGCGAGGCTCCAGCGCTCGGCGGGCGCCTCCTCGGTGCTGAACTCCTCGATGCGCTGGAGGATGTCGCGTTGCGCATCGGTCAGCGCGATGCGCTCGGGCCAGGCGCGGCCCCAATGGTTCCAGAGCAGCTGGGCGCCCACGTGGTCGAGCCAGTCCAGCTCACGCAGGTCCCAGCCCAGGCCGGCCGCCGCCGGCGATTCGGCCAGCTGCGCGGAGAGCTTGCGCCAGCGGCGCCGCTCGCCCAGCTCCGCCGCGCCCCAGCGTCCGTGCAGCACGGCGGACGGCCCTTCGGGCGCGTCGGTGCGGGTGATGCTGGGCTGGCGGTCGGTCATCGGTGCGGGATCGTAGCTGAGTGCAACAGCTTGCCACGTCAGCCAAAGTCGCGCCCCGTGCCGCCGGGGAGCCGGGCGCCGCGGCGGGGTGTGAAAAAACCATCACAAAACGCTTGCAGCGCCCGATCCATGAGCGCTTTAAGCTACCAAACTGATAGCAATCCGCCTTTTCCCTATCGACACGGCAGCGGCGTTCCGCACAATGGCAGCGGCCCTGGCGCCCGCGCCCGCACCCCGTTCCCGCCCCCTTTCCACCCTCTTCCCGCCCTGCCCTCCCCCGCCTGCCAACGCCCGCCATGAGCGACACCACTTTCGACTACATCATCATCGGCGGCGGCACGGCCGGCGCCCTGCTCTGCAACCGCCTGAGCTCGGGCGGGCGCTACCGCGTGCTGCTCGTCGAGGCGGGCCGCAAGGACGACTACCACTGGATCCACATTCCCGTGGGCTACCTCTACTGCATCGGCAACCCGCGCACCGACTGGCTCTACCACACCGAGCCCGAGCCGGGCCTGAACGGCCGCAGCCTGCGCTACCCGCGCGGCAAGACACTGGGCGGCTGCAGCAGCATCAACGGGATGATCTACATGCGCGGCCAGGCGCGCGACTACGACCACTGGGCCCACACCACCGGCGACGACACCTGGCGCTGGGACAACGTACTGCCCGCCTTCCGCCGCCATGAAGACCACTGGCGCCTGGACAAGCCGGACACCGCGAGCGAGCGCTTTCGCCAGCTGCACGGCAGCAAGACCACCGGCGGCCTGGGCGAATGGCGGGTGGAAAAGCAGCGCCTGCGCTGGGACGTGCTGGACGCCTTCGCCCAGGCCGCGCAGCAGGCGGGCATCCCGGCCACCGACGACTTCAACGGCGGCGACAACGAGGGCGTGGGCTATTTCGAGGTGAACCAGAAGGCCGGCTGGCGCTGGAACACCGCCAAGGCCTTCTTGCGACCCACCTGCTACGGCCGGCCCAACTTCGAGATGTGGACCGCCGCGCAGGCCACGCGGCTGCTGATCGAGACGCGAGGCGACGGCAGCCTCCGCTGCACCGGCGTGCAGGTCTGGACGGGCGACGAGATGGTGCAGGCCCACGCCACGCGCGAGGTGGTGCTGAGCGCCGGCGCCGTCAATTCGCCGCAGCTGCTGCAGCTCTCGGGCATCGGCCCGGCCGATCTGCTCGCCCGGCACGGCATCGACGCGGTGGCCGACCTGCCCGGCGTGGGCGCCAACCTGCAGGACCACCTGCAGATCCGCGCCGTCTACAAGGTCAACCACGTGCCCACGCTCAACGTGCTGGCGGGCAGCTGGCTGGGCAAAGCCAGGATCGGCCTTGAATACGCGCTCAGGCGCAGCGGCCCGATGAGCATGGCGCCCTCGCAGCTGGGCGCCTTCACCCGCAGCAGCCCCAACCAGCCCTACGCCAATCTCGAATACCACGTGCAGCCGCTGTCGCTGGAGGCCTTCGGCGAACCGCTGCACGCCTTCCCGGCGTTCACGGCCAGCGTGTGCAACCTGAACCCGACCAGCCGGGGCACGGTGCGCATCAAGAGCGCGGACTTCCGCCAGGGCCCGGCCATCGCGCCCAACTACCTCAGCACCCCCGAGGACCGCCAGGTGGCGGCCGACAGCCTGCGCGTGACGCGCCGCATCGCCGCCCAGCCGGCCCTGGCCCGCTACGAGCCCACCGAATGGAAGCCAGGCCCGCAGTACGAGAGCGACGAAGACCTGGCCCGCCTGGCGGGCGACATCGCCACCACCATCTTCCACCCGGTGGGCACCACCCGCATGGGACGGGACGGCGACCCGATGGCGGTGCTGGATTCGCGCCTGCGGGTGCGCGACGGGCGGGGCGGCACCATCGCGGGGCTGCGCGTGGTCGATGCGGGCGCCATGCCCACCATCACCAGCGGCAACACCAATTCGCCCACGCTGATGATGGCGGAGAAGGCGGCGGAGTGGATTCGCGCCGACGCGGGGTAGGCGGAGCACCCAGGCGGGCGGCAATGGTGGGAATGCCGGCCCGGACGGGGATGCCGGCCGCTCAGCGGATGCCGCCCACGTAACGGTCGGGCACCGGCGGCGGATCCGGGGGCTGCGGCGCCAGGGCCTGCGCCAGCGGCCGGCGCGGGGCGGGCGCGGCGGCGGCCTGGTAGGTGGCCGCCTCGAGCTTGTCGGCCCATTCGTTCAGCTCGGGCAGGCCGTCGCTCTGGGCACGCTCGCGCGCGAAGCGCACGATCTCGAGCGCGTAGGCCCTGTCGGCCGCCATCCACTCGGTGTCGGTCACGCGCCCGGTCTTGCGGCGCAGCAGCACATGCAGATGGGCGGCGATGGCGAGTCGTTCACTGTGTCGCATGGAAGTCCTTTCGGATGGGGCGCCGCGCGCTCAACCGCCAATGCGCTCGCGGTGCAGCGCCAGGTCCAGCCCGGCCAGCTCGTCGCGCTCGGGCACGCGCAGGCCCAGGGCCGCGTCCACCAGCCAGAGCAGCAGCGCCGTGCCCGCCAGGCTGAACGCCATGACGGCGCCGACGCCCAGCGCCTGCGTCACCACGCTGCCGCCGACGCCGCCGATGCGCGGCTCGGCCAGCAGGCCGGTGAGCAGCGAACCGACGATGCCGCCGATGCCGTGCACGCCGAAGACGTCGAGCGAATCGTCCACGCGCAGCAGCCGCTTGATGCCGGTCGCGCCCCAGTAGCAGGCCAGCCCCGCCGCCAGGCCGATGCACAGCGCCGACAGCGGCGTGACGAAGCCGGCGGCCGGCGTGATGGCGACCAGCCCGCCGACCAGGCCGGAGCACAGCCCCAGCAGCGATGCCCGGCCGCGAAGCAGCGCCTCGGCCAGCATCCACGACATCGCCCCGGCGGCGGCGGCAATGTGCGTCGTGGCCATCGCCAGGCCCGCCCGGCCGTCCGCCGCCACGGCGGAGCCCGCGTTGAAGCCGAACCAGCCCACCCACAGCAGCGCCGCGCCCGCCATGGTGAAGCCGAGGTTGTAGGGCTCGAACGGCTCGCGCCCATAGCCGCGGCGCGGGCCCAGGTACCAGGCGCAGGCCAAGCCCGCCATGCCGGCGTTGACGTGCACCACCGAGCCGCCCGCGAAATCGAGCACCCCCATGCGCGCCAGCCAGCCGCCCGGCTCCCACACCCAGTGGGCGATGGGCGTGTAGACGAGCGCGGACCAGAGCCCGATGAAAACCAGCATGGCGGCGAAGCGCATGCGCTCGACGAAGGCGCCGACCACCAGCGCGGCGGTGATGATGGCGAAGGTGAGCTGGTACATGGCGTACACCGACTCCGGGATGTGCGGCGCGATGTGGCTCACCGCCACCATGCCGCCCGTCAGGTCGAAGTCCAGCCCGCCGAAGCCGACCCGCGCCTGCCCGCCCCACCAGGCGGAGCCGGGCGTGAAGGCCCACGAGTAGGTGCCTGCGAACCACAGCAGGCTGACCAGCGCCGCGATGGCCACCACGCAGGCCAGGGTGTTGAGCACGTTCTTGCGCCGCACCATGCCGGCATAGAAGAGGGCCACGCCCGGCAGCGTCATGAGCAGCACCAGCGCCGTGGCGGTCATCATCCAGGCGGTGTCCGCGCCGCTTAGCGAGGACACCGGCACCAGCCCTGGCCGCACGAGTGCCGGCGCTGCGGCGGCGGCCGCCTCGGTCTGCGCCACCGCGCCGCCGATCCACGCGCTGCCCGCCAGGGCGGCGGTGCTTACCGCCAGCTTCCGTGCCCTCTGTCCTATCGGCTGCTTTGCTGTTGGATGCATGTATGACTCCTTGTAACGGCGGGCCCCTCGCATATCGCATGCCAAGAGGGGGCCGCGAACCTTTGCGGTGCGCGCCCGCCCCGTTTTCGGGACGCTGCGCTCCGCCTGATGCCGCTTCGTGCCGTGCGCCGTCTGCGGGAAACCACTGATGCACCAGCGCAGTGCGCGCCGTTACAGTCCACGCACTCGACAGCGCGCCCCGGCGTGCAAGACGAGGGGACCGGGGAGACAACCCTAGCAACTCCAACAAGACATGACCCAAGCATCCCCCTGAGATGCATTTCCTTCCAAGGCGCCGGCGATCCCGGCGCCTTTTTTTTCCGGCGTTGGCGCCTGGATCGCACGGCCGTCCAGCGCACGGCCGGCGGGCATGTCTAGCTCCTAATTGCATAGCAGCCGCGCCCGATGGGCGGTGCGACAATCGCCGCCCTATGGAATGGATCATCGTTTCGCTGGCCTCGCTGCTGGCCGGCTTTGTGGACGCCGTGGTGGGCGGCGGCGGCCTGGTACTGCTGCCGGCCCTGTTCGCCACCTTCCCCAACGCCCCGCCCGCCACGCTGATGGGCACCAACAAGGGCACCGCCTTCTGGGGCACGGGCATCGCCACCTGGCAGTACAGCCGCCGCGTGCAGATCCCGTGGCAGGCCATGCTGCCAGCCGCTGCCGCCGGCTTCGCGGGCGCCTTTGCCGGGGCGTGGACGGTGACCGTCATCTCCGCCGACTTCCTGCGCCGGCTGCTGCCGCTCGTGCTGCTGCTGGTGCTGGCCTACACGCTCATCAAGAAGGACCTGGGCCGCCACCACGCACCGCGCCTGGCCGGCCGGGCGCAAACCCTGGTGGCCTGCGCCATCGGGCTGGTGATCGGTTTCTACGACGGCTTCTTCGGCCCGGGCACGGGCAGCTTCTTCGTGTTTCTCTTCGTGCGGCTGCTGGGCTACGACTTCCTGAATGCCTCGGTGTCGGCGAAACTGCTGAACCTGGCCACCAACGTGGCCGCGCTGATTCTCTTTGCCGCCAAGGGGCACGTGTGGTGGCACTTCGCGCTGCCGCTGGCCGTGGCCAACGTGGTGGGCAGCGTGCTGGGCGCGCACATGGCGCTCAAGCACGGCACGGGCTTCGTGCGCGGCATCTTCATCTTCGTGGTCAGCGCGCTGATCCTCAAGACCGGCTACGACGCCTTCCTGCGCTGAGCCGCTCTTTCCTTTCGTTGCACGGAGCCCCGACATGACACCGAAGCCCCCCACCCTCACCTTGATCGGCGCGCCCACCGACGTGGGCGCCAGCGTGCTGGGCGCCAGCATGGCGCCGGACGCGCTGCGCATCGCCGGCATCGCGCGCGCCCTGCGCGGGCGCGGCTTCGAGGTGATCGACCGGGGCAACCTGGCCGGCCCGGGCAATCCGCAGGCGCAGCCGGCCAGCGGTTTCCGGCACCTGGCCGAGGTGACGACCTGGAACGAGGCCGTCTACACCGCCGTGCTGGCCGACCTGGAAGCCGGCCACCTGCCGCTGATGATGGGCGGCGACCATTGCCTGGCCATCGGCTCCATCAGCGCGGCGGCCCAGCACTGCCGCAACCACGGCCGGCGGCTGAAGGTGCTGTGGTTCGATGCGCATGCCGATGCCAACACGCCCCAGTCCACGCCCAGCGGCAACCTGCACGGCATGCCGGTGGCCTGCCTGCTGGGCCACGGCCCGGCGGGGCTGACGCGGCTGGCCGGCGTGCCGGCGCTCGAGGCCGGCCAGATCGGCCTGGTGGGCGTGCGCAGCGTGGACGACAGCGAAAAGGAATTCGTGCGCGAGCACCGCATCGAGGTGCACGACATGCGCGCCATCGACGAGCTGGGCATGCGCGCCGTGATGGAGCGCGCGCTGGCCGACGTGGACGCTGGCACCCACCTGCACGTGAGCTTCGACATGGACTGCCTGGACCCGTCGGTCGCGCCGGGCGTGGGCACGGCGGTGCGCGGCGGCCCCACCTACCGCGAGACGCAGCTGTGCATGGAGATGCTGGCCGACAGCGGCGCGCTGCGTTCGGCCGACCTGGTGGAGCTGAACCCGGCGCTCGACATCCGCAACCAGACAGCCGAGCTGGCCGTGGATCTGCTGGAGAGCCTGTTCGGCAAATCCACGCTGATCCGGCGCGGGCACTGACCTTGCTTGACAGACGCTCAGGGTTTGCGGCAGTGCCTCGCGGCAAGGCCGCATCCCTATAATGTGACCACTCCGTGACGCCCTCTCTCACCCAGCAGACGACGCACGACAACGCTCCGGCTCGGTCTACCGCCCCAGCCGGATTTTTTGTACCTGAAATCATCCCCCGCAGGAACAGCAGATGAAGATGCTCAAGACGATTGCCCTGGCCGTGGCCCTCTGTGCCGGCTTTTCCGTTCAGGCCCGCACGGTCGACGCCATCAAGAAGGACGGCAAGATCATCATCGCCACCGAAGGGCAGTTCGCCCCGTTCAACTTCTTCCAGGGCACCAAGCTCACCGGCTTCGAGGTCGAAGTGGCCGAGGCCGTGGTCAAGAAGATGGGCCTGAAGCTGGAATGGAAGACGCTGGGCTTCGACGCCCTGCTGACCGGCCTGCCGCAGGACCGCTGGGACGTGGTGATCGCATCGCACGGCATCAACGAAGAGCGCTCCAAGGCCGTGACCTTCGCCGATCCGCACTACTGCTCGGGCGGCATCATCGTCTCCATCGACGGCAAGACCCGCACGGCGGACGACCTGAAGGGCAAGGTCGTGGCCGTGCAGACCGGCACCAGCTACCTGGAGAACGTGCAGAAGCTGACCGGCGTGAAGGAAGTGAAGAACTTCCCGCAGGACACCGACGCCCAGCGCGCCCTGATCTCCAAGCGCGTGGACGCCTGGGTCAGCGACAAGTTCGTCGCCAAGGAAGCCGCCGCCAAGAACGCCAAGGCCGGCTTCAAGCTGGGCGACATGCTGTTCGTCGAGCGCATCGCGCCCGCCATGACGAAGGGCAACACGGGCCTGGCCGACGCCTGGAACAAGGCCTTCGCCGAGACGCTGGCCGATGGCAGCTATGCCACCATCTCCAAGAAGTACTTCAACGAAGACGTGCGCTGCACGAAGTAACAGCCTGCCCAGGGACCCACCGGCGCCCGTAGCTCACGCTGCGGGCGCCGGCCTCATTTTCATCAAATGCTGACCGCAATCTGGCCCACGCAGTGGAGCCGCCAGCAACGCAGCAATGCCACGCTGGTCTCGGCCCTCGTCCTGATGGTGCTGGCCCTGTCCCTGCTGGGCTGGGCGCTCTCCTTCCTCCCTGAACCCATCGGCAACAACGCCCAGGCGTTTTCCGAAGGCGCGCGCACCACGCTGTGGCTCACACTGGTCAGTGGCGCAGTGGGCATCGTGCTGGGCACCGCCGCCGCGCTGGCCCGCACGGCGCGCTTCATCGGCCTGCGCTGGGTGGCCGGCTTCTACATCTGGGTCATCCGCGGCACGCCGCTGCTGGTGCAGATCCTGTTCGTCTACTTCGCGCTGCCGGTGCTGGTGCCGGGCGCCAACCTGCCGGACTTCGCGGCGGCCGTGGTGGCGCTGGGCCTGAACGTGGGGGCCTACAACGCCGAGGCCATCCGCGCCGGCCTGCTGGCCGTGCCGCGCGGCCAGACCGAGGCCGCCCGCGCGCTGGGCCTGTCGCGCACCTACGTGTTCTTCGACGTGGTGTTCCCGCAGGCGTTCAAGATCTCGCTGCCGCCGCTGGTGAGCAACTTCGTCGCGCTGCTGAAGGATTCCTCGCTGGCCTATGCCATCGGCGTGGTGGAGCTGACCAACGTGGGCAACCGCATCCAGTCGGCCACCTTCCAGCCCATCGCCACGCTGACCACCGTGGCCGTCACCTACCTGCTGCTGACCACGCTGGTCACGCAGGTGTCCAACGCCATCGAGCACCGCTTCGACGTGGAAGGACGGGTCAAGTAAATGAGCACCGGCAACCACTACATCGTCGTCGACCGCGTCTGCAAGTCGTTCGGCGCGCACCAGGTGCTGAAGGAGGTCTCCACGGCCTTCAACACCGGCGAGGTCACCGTCATCATCGGCGCCTCGGGCTCGGGCAAGAGCACGCTCTTGCGCGCCATCAACCGGCTGGAGCCGCACGACAGCGGCACCATCACCATCGGCGGCGCCGAGGTGACGGACGACGAGCGCTCGCTACAGCGGCAGCGCAGCGAGGTCGGCATGGTGTTCCAGCAGTTCAATCTGTTCGGCCACATGAGCGTGCTGGACAACGTGACGCTGGCGCCGCGCCGCATCCGCCGCACGCCACGCGCCCAGGCCAACCAGAAGGCCATGACCCTGCTGCGCCGCGTGGGCATGCAGGACCATGCGCTCAAGTACCCCTGGCAGCTGTCGGGCGGGCAGCAGCAGCGCGTGGCCATCGCCCGGGCGCTGGCGATGGAGCCCAAGGTGATGCTGTTCGACGAGCCCACGTCGGCGCTCGACCCCGAGATGGTGCAGGAAGTGCTGGACGTGATGCGCGAGCTGGCGCGCGGCGGCATGACCATGATCGTGGTCACCCACGAAATGGGTTTCGCCCGCGAGGTGGCCGACCGGGTGATGTTCTTCGACCAGGGCCGCATCGCGCACGACGCGCCGCCGGCCGACTTCTTCGGCAACCCGGCCAACGACCGCATCCGCGCCTTCATCGGCCGCATGAGCGCCTGAGAAGGGCCCTGCGGCGCCTGGCACCCCCGGATGCTCGTCCGCAGGGCATTTGCTCCTGAAATGTGAGCTGCTTGCGCTGGCTTCATAAGGCTTTCAGGGCCAATCGCCCTGAAAACCCTTGGCAGACCTGCGCCACCCGCTCCTCTTTTTGATATCGCCGGCCTGGCCGGCACGAAACGAACGCATGCGCGCTGACCGCCGAGGCCTGCTGGCCCTGCTGCTGGTGACCCTGGTCTGGGGCACCACCTTCCCCGCCATGAAGCTGCTGTCCGCGCAGCTGGACGCGCTGCAGCTCATCTGGCTGCGCTTCGCCATCGCGCTGGTGGTGCTGGCGCCGCTCTGGCGCGGCATGCGCCGGCCCGAGCTGCGCTGGGGGCTGCTGCTGGGCGGGCTGCTGTTCCTCGCGTTCTGGCTGCAGATCGAGGGGCTGGCGCGCACCAGCAGCAACCGCAATGCCTTCGTCACGGGCCTCAACGTGCTGGTGGTGCCGCTGCTGGCCATGGCCGTGCTGGGGCGCCGCTACGGCTGGATGCTGTGGGTGGCGTGCCTTCTCGCGCTGGGCGGCATGGTGCTGATGTTCCACGAGAACGAGCCCTGGAACCTGGGCGATACGCTGACGCTGGCCAGCACGCTGTTCTATGCCATCTACATCCTCACGCTGGAGGAATGCGCCCGCCGCACCGCGCACCAGCCGCTGCGCGCCACGCGCATGGCGGCGGCCCAGGCGGTGGTGATGTTCGCGGCGGCAGCGGTGCTGCTGCTGGAACGCCATGGCGGGGTGGCGTCGTCCATCGACACGCTCGCCGCCCTGCCCGCCCCGTCGTGGGCGGCGCTGATCTACCTGGGCGTGGTCGCCAGCGTGCTGGTGGTGACACTGCAGGCCTGGGGCCAGCAGCGGGTGGACGCGATGCGCAGCGCCATCGTCTTCGGGCTGGAGCCGGTGTTCGCCGCGCTCACGGCCTGGTGGCTGATCGGCGAGCGCCTGGGCGCGGCGGGCATCGCGGGCGCTGCGCTGATCGTGCTGGCGCTGGTGGTGAGCCAGGTGCAGCCGCCGCGCTGAGCGCCCGGGCCCGTCAGCGCGTGGCGACGGGAATGTCCGCCGCCCGGCGCGGCGTGCCGATGGGCGCGCTGGCCTGGCCCTTGACCACGGCAGCCAGGTCCTGCTCGCTCGGGTAGTCGCCCAGCAGCCAGTAGTCGAACACCCGCCGGGCGATGGGCGCGGCCGCGGCGGCGCCGAAACCGGCGTTCTCCACGATCAGCGCGACGGCCACCTTGGGGTTTTCGGCGGGGGCGAAGGCGGCGAAGAGGGAATGGTCGCGCTGGTGCTCTTCCAGCGCGCGGGCGTTGTACTTCACGTTCTGGCCCAGGCTCACGGCCTGCGCCGTGCCGGTCTTGCCGCCCGAGGTGTAGGGCGCGCCCGCGAACACGCGTGTGCCGGTGCCGCCCTTGTTCACCGCCACCAGGGCGTTGCGCACGATGTCCACGTTCTTCTGCGAATAGCCCAGGCGCTCGCCGGGCGGCTGTTGCACCTCGGTCACCTGGCCGGTGACGGTGTCGCGGATGGCCTTGATCAGGTGCGGCTTGTAGCGGGTGCCGCCGTTGGCGAGCGTGGCCTCGGCCACCGCCAGCTGCAGCATGGTGAAGTTGTTGTAGCCCTGGCCGATGCCGAGCGACACGGTTTCGCCCGAATACCAGCGCCGCGCCTCGGGGCGCTTGTAGGTATTGCGCTTCCACTCGGTGCTGGGCAGCACGCCGCGCACCTCGCCCCCTAGGTCGATGCCGGTGATCTGGCCGAAGCCCAGCGGCTTCATGAAGTCGTGGATCGTGTCCACGCCCATCTCCACGGCCAGCGAATAGAAGTAGGTGTTGCTGGAGAACTGGATGGCGCGGTGCATGTCCACCCCGCCCAGGCCGCCTTCGTGGCTGCGGAAGGTGCGGCCGCCGTAGTTGAAGAAACCCGGGTCGTTGTAGACCTGCGCGGCCGGCCGCTTGCCGAGCTCGAGCGCCGCCAGCGCCATGAAGGGCTTGTAGGTCGAGCCGGGCGGGTAGGTGCCGCGCAGCGCGCGGTTGAGCAGCGGCTTGTCGATGGACTCGTTGAGCGCCTGCCAGTTCTCGGTGTCGATGCCTTCGACGAACAGGTTGGGGTCGAACGTGGGCTTGCTGACCAGCGCCAGGATCTCGCCGTTGCGCGGGTCGATGGCCACCAGCGCGCCGCGGCGGTCGCCGAACATGTCTTCCACCAGCTTCTGCAGCTTGATGTCGATGGACAGCATCACCGTGTTGCCGGGCGTGGCCGGGTGGCTGGCCAGGCGGCGCACGGCGTGGCCGCCGGCCGAGGTCTCCATGCGCTCCACGCCAGTCTGGCCGTGCAGCGTGGTCTCGAAGCTCTGCTCCACGCCCAGCTTGCCGATGTGCTCGGTGCCGCGGTAGTTGGCCGCGTCTTCCGAATCGTCGATGCGTTCCTTCTCGCGCTGGTTGATGCGGCCGATGTAGCCGATGGCGTGGCTCGCGACCTCGCCCAGCGGGTAGTTGCGAAACAGGCGCGCCTTGATGTCCACGCCCGGGAAGCGGTAGCGCTGGGCGGTGAAGCGGGCCACCTCCTCGTCGGTGAGCCGGGTGCGCAGGGGCAGCGACTCGAAGCTGCGCGCGTCCTCCATCAGCCGCTTGAAGCGGCGGCGGTCGCGCTGGTGCACGTCCACGACCTTCGACAGCTCGTCGATGGTGGCCTCCAGGTCGTCGACCTTGGAGGGGGTGATCTCCAGCGTATAGGCCGAATAGTTGGTGGCCAGCACCACGCCGTTGCGGTCCATGATCTGGCCGCGGTTGGGCACGATGGGCACCACGGCCGTGCGGTTGCTCTCCGCCTGGGCCGCCAGGTCGTCGTGCCGCGCGACCTGCAGCACCAGCAGGCGCGCCACGATCAGGCAGAAGGCCAGGAACACGACCAGGCCCACCACCACCACGCGCAGCCGAAAGCGCGAGGCGTCGGCTTCGTTGTTGCGCAGCTCGGTCATGCGCGCACCCCGGCGCCGCGCACCGCCGTGGCCGTCGCGATCGTCACGATCGCCCTTGCCTTCGTCTCTGTCTTCTTCACAGCGGCCGGTTTTCGTCGCGGTCGGGCGGGCGCCGCTGGGGCGCCAGCAGCACCCAGCTGGCCAGCGGCCAGAGCGCGGCCTCCAGCACCGGCGCGGCCAGGCCCTCGATGCCGGGCACGATGCCGCCCGCCAGCAGGCGCACCAGCAATTCGATGGCGTGGGCGACCACGAAGAGCGGCAGCACCTGCAGCGCCTGCGAGGGCACGCTGAACCACAGCAGGCGGCGGTGCGCGAAGATGGCGCCGTACATCAGCGCCGTGTAGGCCAGGGCATGCTGGCCCAGCAGCGCGGCCTGGTAGACGTCCATGCAGATGCCCATGGCGAAGGCCACGCCCATGCCCACGCGCTGGGGCTGGTGCACGCCCCAGAACACCAGCAGCACCATGACGAGGTCGGGCGTCCAGACCACGCGGCCCAGCGGCAGCATGTTGAAGGCCAGCGCGGCGAGCAGGCTGAGCGCGATGAAGAGCGGGCGCGCCGGCATCAGCAGCGGCTGGCCCTTGGGCATGATCATCGGCGACCCTTTCGTTTCACGGCCGCCTCGGCCGGGGCCGGCTTGGGCGGCAGCTCGGCGGTGAGCGGCTTGAGCACCATCACGTGGCGGGCGCCCTGCATCTGCGCCAGCGGCGCGCAGTAGATGCGGGCGAAGGCGGAATCGGCCCGGCGTTCCACGCCGATGACGCGCGCCACCGGCATGCCGGAAGGATAAAGCCCGTCCACCCCGCTGGTAGTGAGCAGGTCGCCCTCCTGCACGTCGGCGTTGCCGGGCATGAAGCGCAGCTCGATGCCGCCGCCATGGGCCGCGATCGGGTCGCCGTAGGCCACGCTGCGCGCGCCGGTGCGGATGTTCATCACGGGAATGGCCTGGTCGCGGTCGATGAGCAGGGTGACCTCGCTGAGGAACGGGTGGACGCGGGTCACCTGGCCCAGCACGCCCGACTCGTCGAGCACGGGCGAGCCGAGCTCCACGCCGGCCGTCTGGCCGCGGTCGATCATCACGCGGCGGGTGTAGGGGTCGGCGGTGTCGTAGATCACCTGCGCGGCTTGGGCCGGAGTGGTGAGGCGCTCGCGCAGCTCCAGCAGCTTGCGCAGGCGGGCGTTCTCCTGCTCCAGGTCTTCGGCCTGGTTCACGCGCTGCGACAGCTGCGCCATCTTGCGCTGGGCCTCGTCACGGCTTTGCTCGGCAGCCTCCAGCGACTGGAAGTAGCCCGCGCCGCGCCCGGCGAACTGCACCGGCTGCAGCACGGCCCACTGCAGCGGATAGAGCGCGGTGGAGACGGCCTTGCGCAGCGGCTCGGTCATGCCGAAACGGGCGTCGGCCACCATCAAAAACAGCGCCAGGGCGCTGTAGAGGATGAGTCGGGAAAGCGGCGACGGCCCTTGCCGGAAGAAGGACGGCGCAGACCGTTCCAGGGTTCCCAGAGGCATCGGAGAGATCGTGTCGTGTTGTGCCGACGGCGCCGCGCGCCGTCACGCCATCAGAACGCCGGGAGCGCCACCGCCAGCAGACGCCGTGGAACGGGCTTCGCCCGGCCACTGGCGTAGCCCCCCTCCCGCAACGCGCAGCGGTGCGAGAGAAGAGGGGAGGCGCGAAGCGCCTGAAAAGGTTGGCGCCGCACCATCACTCGCTGGTGAAGATGCTGCCCTGGCGGTCCATGCGCTCCAGGGCGATGCCGCAGCCGCGCACCACGCAGGTCAGCGGGTCTTCGGCCACCAGCACGGGCAGGCCGGTTTCCTCGGCCAGCAGGCGGTCCAGGTCGCGCAGCAGCGCGCCGCCGCCGGTCAGCATCATCCCGCGCTCGGCGATGTCGGCGCCCAACTCGGGGGGGGTCTGCTCCAGCGCGTTCTTGACGGCCGAGACGATCTGGTTGAGCGGATCGGTCAGCGCTTCCAGCACTTCGTTGCTGGAGATGGTGAAGCTGCGCGGCACGCCTTCGGACAGGTTGCGGCCCTTGACCTCCATCTCGCGCACCTCGGAGCCCGGGAAGGCCGAGCCGATGCTCTTCTTGATGGCTTCGGCCGTGGGCTCGCCAATGAGCATGCCGTAGTTGCGGCGGATGTAGCTGATGATGGCTTCGTCGAACTTGTCGCCGCCCACGCGGACGCTGCCCTTGTAGACCATGCCGCCCAGCGAGATCACGCCGACCTCGGTGGTGCCGCCGCCGATGTCGACCACCATGGATCCGGAGGCTTCGGACACCGGCAGGCCGGCGCCGATGCCGGCGGCCATGGGTTCCTCGATCAGGTAGACGGCGGTGGCGCCGGCGGCCTCGGCCGCATCCTTGATGGCGCGGCGCTCGACCTGGGTGGAGCCGCAGGGCACGCAGATGATGATGCGCGGGCTGGGCGTCAGCAGCGTGCGCGGATGCACCATCTTGATGAACTGCTTGATCATCTGCTCGGTGATCACGAAGTCGGCGATCACGCCGTCCTTCATCGGGCGAATGGCCTCGATGTTGCCGGGCACCTTGCCCAGCATGGCCTTGGCTTCACGACCGACGGCCTGGATGACCTTCTTGCCGTGCGGGCCGCCTTCGTGGCGGATGGCGACCACGGACGGCTCGTCCAGCACGATGCCCTTGTCGCGGGCGAAGATCAGGGTGTTGGCGGTGCCAAGGTCGATGGCGAGGTCGGTGGAGAAGTACCGACGAAAGGCTCCGAACATTCAATATTCCTCTTGGGCACGGCATGCGCGTCGGCCTGCCATCGCCGGGTTTTTAGGGTGTGTTTGTGGACTTTTTTCGCACAATGACC
The DNA here is from genome assembly GCF_040365715.1 of Acidovorax sp. FG27. Classification (NCBI taxonomy): domain Bacteria; kingdom Pseudomonadati; phylum Pseudomonadota; class Betaproteobacteria; order Burkholderiales; family Comamonadaceae; genus Acidovorax; species Acidovorax sp. FG27. Next base: position 204,540 of record NZ_BAABVY010000012.1, on the reverse strand, counting down.
GGCGTTGGAGAGGCGATTGCGGCAAAGGCGGGATAATACCGCATCCCCTGTGAATAACTCTCCATGGTGCGACCCGGAATTGGGCTTTACATCCGGTTGCTCGCCCCTTTTCCCCCTATGGCACTGACACCCCAGGACATCGGCCGCATCGCCCATCTGGCCCGGCTCGAACTGAGCCCCGCGGACAGCGAGCGCATGCTCTCCCAGCTCAACGGCTTCTTCGGCATCGTCGAGAAGATGCGCGCGGTGGACACCGCCGGCATCACCCCGCTGCCCCACCCCATCGCCGCCATCCAGGACGTGGCCCTGCGCCTGCGCGAGGACGTGGCCAGCGAGCCCGACCAGCGCGAGGCCAACCAGCAAAGCGCGCCCGCGGTCGAGCGGGGCCTGTTCCTGGTGCCCAAGGTCATCGAGTGAGGAAGCGCCCCGCATGACCGACATCACCACTCATTCCCTGCACGACCTCGGCGTGGCTGACCTGGCCCGCCAGCTGGCCGGCCGGCAGGTCTCCGCCGTCGAAGCGGCCCAGCATTTCCTGGCCCGCGCCCGGTCGCACCAGCACCTGGGCGCCTTCGTCTCCGTGAACGAGGAGGCGACGCTGGCCCAGGCCCGCGCGCAGGACGCCGCCATCGCCGCCGGCACGGCCGGCCCGCTGGCGGGCGTGCCCATCGCCCACAAGGACATCTTCGTCACCCGCGACTTCCCCAGCACGGCCGGCTCGAAGATGCTGGCCGGCTACCGCTCGCCCTTCGACGCCACCGTAGTCACGCGGCTGGCCGATGCCGGCGCGGTGACGCTGGGCAAGCTCAACTGCGACGAGTTCGCCATGGGCTCGGCCAACGAGAATTCGGCCGTCGCCCCCGTGGGCTTCGATGCGCCGCAACCCGTGCGCAACCCCTGGGACACGGCCCGCGTGCCGGGCGGCTCCTCGGGCGGCAGCGCCGTGGCGGTGGCCGCGCGCCTGGCGCCGGCCGTCACCGGCACCGACACCGGCGGCTCCATCCGCCAGCCGGCCTCGTTCTGCGGCATCACCGGCATCAAGCCCACCTATGGCCGCGCCAGCCGCTACGGCATGATCGCCTTCGCCTCCAGCCTGGACCAGGCCGGCCCGATGGCCCGCTCGGCCGAGGACTGCGCCCTGCTGCTGTCGGCCCTGTGCGGCCCCGACCTGGACCGCGATTCCACCAGCCTGGACGTGCCGGCCGAGGACTTCAGCGCGAAGCTGAACGATTCGATAGACGGCCTGCGCATCGGCATCCCGGCGGAATTCTTCGGCGAGGGCCTGGCGCCCGACGTGCGCGCCGCGGTGGACGGCGCGCTGAAGGAATACGAAAAGCTGGGCGCCAGGCTCGTGCCCATCACGCTGCCGCGCACGGAACTCTCCATCCCGGTCTACTACATCATCGCGCCGGCCGAGGCCTCGTCCAACCTGAGCCGCTTCGACGGCGTGAAGTTCGGCCACCGCGCCCAGGACTACACCGACTTGGTGGACATGTACAAGAAGACCCGCGCCGAGGGCTTCGGCGACGAGGTCAAGCGCCGCATCATGATCGGCGCCTACGTGCTGAGCCACGGCTACTACGACGCCTACTACCTGCAGGCGCAGAAGATCCGCCGCATGATCGCGGATGACTTCCAGAACGCCTTCAAGGACTGCGACGTCATCGCCGGCCCCGTGGCCCCCACGGTGGCCTGGAAGCTGGGCGAGCACGGCAACGACCCGCTGGCCGACTACCTGGCCGACATCTTCACCCTGCCCGCATCGCTCGCCGGACTGCCCGGCATGAGCGTGCCGGCCGGCTTTGGCGACGGCGGCATGCCCGTGGGCCTGCAGCTCATCGGCAACTACTTCCAGGAAAGCCGCCTGCTGAATGCCGCGCACCGGCTGCAGCAGGCGACCGATTTCCACCTCCGTGCGCCAGGAGGCCTGTGACATGACGACCACCAGCAAATTGATCCACGGCTACGAAGTCGTCATCGGCTTCGAGACGCACGCCCAGCTCGCCACCCAGAGCAAGATCTTCAGCCGCGCCTCGACGGCCTTCGGCGCCGAGCCCAACACGCAGGCCTGCGCGGTGGACCTGGCCTTGCCCGGCACGCTGCCGGTGATGAACCGCGAGACCGTGGCCTGTGCTATCAAATTAGGACTGGCCCTCGGCTCCACCATTGCGCCCGAGAGCATTTTTGCCCGTAAGAACTACTTCTACCCCGATCTGCCCAAGGGCTACCAGATCAGCCAGTTCGAGATTCCGGTCGTGCAGGGCGGCGAGGTGTCGTTCTTCCTGGGCGACGAGAAGAAGACGGTGAAGCTGGTGCGCGCGCACCTGGAAGAGGACGCCGGCAAGTCGCTGCACGAAGACTTCATCGGCCAGAGCGGCATCGACCTGAACCGCGCCGGCACGCCGCTCCTGGAGATCGTGACCGAGCCCGACATCCGCAGCAGCGAGGAGGCCGTGGCCTATGCGCGCGAGCTGCACAAGATCGTCACCTGGATCGGCATCTGCGACGGCAACATGCAGGAGGGCTCGTTCCGCTGTGACGCCAACGTGTCGGTGCGCAAGCCGGGACAGCCGCTGGGCACGCGCCGCGAGATCAAGAACCTGAACAGCTTCCGGTTCATGCAGCAGGCGATCGACTACGAGATCCGCTGGCAGATCGAGCAGATCGAGGACGGCCACGCGATCCAGCAGGCGACCGTGCTGTTCAACCCCGACACGGGCGAGACCCGCGCCATGCGCACCAAGGAAGACGCGGCCGACTACCGCTACTTCCCCGATCCGGACCTCCCGCCGCTACGAATTTCGGAGCAGTGGGTGCAGGAAGAGCGGGCGCGCATGCCCGAATTGCCCCGCGCCATGGCGGCGCGCATCGTGGCCGACTACGGCCTGCCCGAGTACGACGCGGTCACGCTGACCCAGTCCAAGGCGATGGCGGCCTACTTCGAGGAAGCGGCCCGGGCCAGCGGCCAGCCGAAACTGGTCAGCAACTGGATCATGGGCGAGGTCTCGCGCCGCGTGAATGCGGGCGAGGCCGCTGGCATCGCCGCCGCGCCGGTCAGCGCCGCGCTGCTGGCGAAGCTGGTGGCGCGCATTGCCGACGGCACCATCTCCAACAACGCCGGCAAGCAGGTGTTCGAGGCGCTCTGGACGGGCGAAGGCCAGGACGTGGATGCCGTCATCGAGGCCAAGGGCCTCAAGCAGATGAACGATTCCGGCGCGCTGGAGCAAATCATCGACGAGGTGATCGCCGCCAACCCCGACAACGTCGCCCAGTTCAAGGCCGGCAAGGACAAGGCCTTCAATGCGCTGGTGGGCCAGGCCATGAAGGCTAGCCGGGGCAAGGCCAATCCGCAGCAGGTGAACGACCTGCTGCGTGCCCGGCTGGCGGCAGCCGGCTGACCGTCGCCAGCGCGAGCGCCAACACCCGGCTGTTACTGCTGCTCGCGCCGCGCCGCGCGGCGGTGCGCTCACGCTCAGCGCAGCGGCGGCAGCACCAGCGGCGCGCCCGCCTGCGCCGCGGCCCGTGCCGCCCACAGCGGCCGCAGCTGGGCCAGTTCCGCGTCGAAGCGCTGGTTGACGCGGCGCTTTTCCGCCTCCTGGGCGATCACGAACCGCTTCTGCTCTTCCAGCGCGTCGTTCTGTTCGGCGATCTGGCGCCGCAGCACCATCGGCGCCTTGTTCGGGTCCTTGCGGTAGAACTCCATCTCGGTGTCGAGCTTCTTGCGGTCGCGCAGCAGGTCATCGACCCGCTTCTGCGCGACGGCGGTGACTTCGTCCACCTGGGCCAGCGCCGCGGCGCGTTCGGCGTCGTGCGCCGCCTGGTCGGGGTAGCGGTTGACGAGCACGCGCTCGCGGCGGCGCTCTTCGGCGGCGCGGGCACGCTCGGCGGCCTCGCGCTGGCGCTGCGCCTCCACCACGGCCCGCTCCTGCTCGGTCAGCGTGGGGCCGAGGCGTCGGCGCTCGGCGCCGGTCTGGTCCAGCACGCGCTGCTCGCGGTCGGTGCACTCCGGAATGGGGCGGTCGGCCGTGAGGCGGCGGCCCGTCCGATCGACGCAGCTGTAGACCGAGCCTGCCGATGCGCCCGGCCCTCCGTCGGCCCAGGCCGATGCCGTCCACAGCCCCACCGCCACCACGATGCCCGCCGCCACGGCGTTGGAGCCGCTGCGCCACCCCGCCGGGGGGACGGGCAGTGTCTGTGCGAGGGTGGCGGAAGCGTCGGTCAATGCCAGGTCCAGTCGGGCGGGTGAAGGAAGGGGCGGATACACGGGAAGGGGCATCCGCGCCGGACGGGGACGGGTCAGGCCGCCTGCACGCCGTAGCGCTGGCGATAGGCCATGACCCGGTCGCGGTGGGCCGCCGTGCCGGCCGATCCGCCGTCCCGATCCAGATATTGCAATAAATCGGCCAGGGTGGCGATCGTGCAGACTTGCATACCCAATTGTTGACGAACGTACTGCACCGCGCTGTGGTCGACGTCCTTGCCGTTTTCCGTGGCTTTTTCCTGCCGGTCGAGCGCGATCGCCATCGCGTGCGGCGTGGCGCCCGCGGCGCGGATGAGAGCGATGGATTCCCGCGCCGCGGTGCCTGCGGACATCACGTCGTCGACGATCAGCACCCGGCCCCGCAGCGGCGCGCCCACCAGCGTGCCGCCCTCGCCGTGGTCCTTGGCTTCCTTGCGGTTGTAGGCGAAGGGCACGTTGCGGCCCAGGCGGGCGAGTTCCACCGCCACCGTCGCGGCCAGCGGAATGCCCTTGTAGGCGGGCCCGAACACCATGTCGAATTCGATGCCGCTGGCCAGCAGCGCCTTTGCATAGAATTCCGCCAGCCGGCCCATCTTGGCGCCGTCGTCGAACAGTCCCGCGTTGAAGAAATACGGGCTCATGCGGCCGGCCTTGGTCTTGAATTCGCCGAACCTCAGCACGCCGGAGGCCTCGGCGAACTCCACGAAATCCTGCGCCAGGCGGTCCGTGTCCACCTGCTGCGCCTTGTCTGTCACCATGAGTTCATCCTTGTTCAAGTTAACCAGCCTCAACCTCAACGGCATCCGCTCCGCCACCTCCAAGGGCGTCGAGGCCTGGATCGCCGCGACCCGGCCGGATTGTATTTGCGTGCAGGAGATCAAGGCCCAGTCGGCCGACATGCAGAACCGCTTCGAGCAGCTGGCAGGCCTCAAAGGGCACTTCCACTTCGCGACGAAGAAGGGCTACTCGGGCGTGGGCATCTATTCGCGCCACGAACCCAGCGACGTGCGCATCGGCTACGGCTCCACCGAATTCGACGCCGAGGGCCGCTACGTCGAGGCCCGCTTCGACACCCCGGCCCGCAAGCTGTCGATCATCAGCGCGTACTTTCCGAGCGGCTCGTCAGGCCCGGAGCGGCAACTGGCCAAGTTTCGCTTCCTGGCGGAATTCCACCCGCACCTGATGCAGCTGAAGGCCGAGCGGGAATTCATCCTCTGCGGCGACATCAACATCGCGCACCAGCAGATCGATCTGAAGAACTGGCGCAGCAACCAGAAGAACAGTGGCTTCCTGCCCGAAGAGCGCGACTGGATGACAAAGTTGTTGCACATCACTGAGCCGACCGGGGGCCTGATCGACGTTTATCGCCAACTGCACCCCGACACCACCGAGGCGGCCTACACCTGGTGGAGCAACCGAGGCCAGGCGTATCTGAACAATGTGGGGTGGCGGCTGGACCACCACCTGGCCTCGCCCGCCATCGCCCGCACCGCGTGCGGCGCCGCCATCTACAAGGACGTGAAGTTCAGCGACCACGCGCCGCTGACGATCGACTACGACTTCCAGATCTGACGCGGCGCCAGTGCGCCAGGCGTCACGGGGCTGCCGCCTCGGCGCCCACGGCGCGCAGGCTGCGCAGCAGGTGCTGCGCCGTGCGCGCCCGGTCGGCGGAGAGCGGATCGGCGTGGAACAGCCACATGTCGTAGAGCGGCAGCGTCTCGCGCAGTGCCAGCCGCACGATCTGCGATTGCAGCGGGCCGCTCACCAGCACCGGGTGTGGCACGACGGCCAGCAGGTCGGTGTGGGCGACGAGGTGCAGCATGCTGGGGTAGTCGGGGCAACTCACCGTGACGCGGGGCGGCTCCATGCCCCGCACAGAGAAAGCCTCGGTCAGCACGTCCACCGGACCGCGGACGCCGGGGCCGACGATGGCCCAGCGCGCCGGCTGCAAGTCGGCCAGGGCCTGCGCCGCGGCGAGCGGGTGGCCGCGCCGGGCGCACACGGTGGACTGCAGGCGGTAGAGCGGCTCGCAGGCCAGATCGGTCTCGGGGTAGCCGCGCGGACGGGGCGCGATGGCGAAGTCGATCGCGCCAGCGGCCAGGCTGGCGAGCAGCTGGCCCTCGTCGGCGCTGTGCAGCTGCAGGCTGCGCTGCGGGTCGTCGCCGCACCAGTGGTCGTGCACCGCCAGTCCGCAGACCAGGGCCGCCGAGGGCGTGAGCCCGATGCGCAGCACCCTGTCGTCCACCCCGAGAGGCGGGGTCGCCGTCAAGGCACCGATCCGGCCCGACAGCGCCTCGGACTCGTGGGCGATCTGCAGTGCGAACTCGGTCGTTACCAGCCTGCGGCCCATCCGCAGGTGAACCTCCGGTGCGGGCCCACGTGCTGGCGGAATCCGCCCGTTAGCTATAGTTTTGATAGCTTTAAGCGCTTATAGGACGGACGCCGAATGGAATTTTGATGGCTGAACAGGGATGCCCCCGCGTCGTTGTTCGCATCCACGCCTCCGCGACGGGCCTCGCGGCGCCGGCAGCGGGGTATTCCTACAGCGCGCCGCTCGCGCCGCGTCGCAGGCTGTGATCGAGACGCGCAGCGCCCGGCGGCCGCACGGGCCCTTTGCCCGCTTGGGCCGGGCGCGCGTTCACATCCGTTTCGTCCACGCACTCGACCCGGAGGCCATCCCCATGACGCCACGCCAGCCCTGGCCCTTCCCCACCAAGGACCACCACCCCGACCCGCAAGCCCCACGCGCCGCTCCGGCGCCGGCGGCGCCCCCGCCCGATGGCGGCGCGAACGTGCAGGTCCGGCACGTCAGCGAAGACACGCTCGACGACGCCGTGAGCGACACCTTTCCCGCGAGCGACCCGGTGGCGGTGGTCGCGACCAAGGTGGTGCCCGCCGACGCCGCGCCGGCGCCCGCCCCGGGCGGCGCATCGCCCCGCGACCGCGAGACCTGAACGGACCCGCCGGGCCGCGTGGCATCTCGCGGCCAGGCGGTACCGTCCTACATCGGGCGGAAAGCAGCATTTCTAGGCTGGACCTTCACTGTGTGTTCTACCCTCCAACCCAAGGATTCCGCATGACCGTCAAGACCCTGAAAGACCTGTTCATCCACGACCTCTCGGACGTCTATAGCGCCGAGAAGCAGCTGTCCCGGGCGCTGCCCAAGATGGCCCGCGCCGCGCAGAACGCCGAGCTGGCGGCCGCGTTCGAAACCCATCTGGAAGAGACCCGCGGCCAGATCGAGCGCATCGACCGCATCGTCGAGCTGTGCGACATCCGGCTCAAGCGCATCAAGTGCTCGGCCATGGAAGGCCTGGTGGAAGAGGCGCAGGACGCGATCTCGGAAGGCGAGAAGAGCGCCGTGCGCGACGCGGCGCTGATAGGCTGCGCGCAGAAGGTCGAGCACTATGAGATCGCCAGCTACGGCACGCTCGCCACCTTCGCCAAGCATCTGGGCTTCGCCGAGGCGGCGAAGCTCCTGAAGGAAACGCTGGAAGAGGAAAAGGCCACCGACAAGAAGCTGTCGGCGTTCGCCGAGTCGGCCATCAACCTGGAGGCCGAAGCGGCCGCCTGATCGCCCTCGGCCGCGAGGCCCACGCGGAACAAAGTAAGCCCACAGCCGGCAGGTGCAGCACCTGCCGGCTGCTTTCTTTGGGGCGGGCTCGCCCGGCCGCGATGCCGTGGCCGGCCCGTGTCAGCCCGCGTGCCGGCGCGGCGTTTCTTCACGCACCAGCTCGGTCCCCGGCATCCACGACCAGGTGGCCGACACGTTGCGCGAGGGCGAGCCGCCGGCGTTCACCGCGTCGCGGTAGGCCAGCGACGAGGCGCCCTCTTCGGCCTGCGGCACGAACACGGTGCCGTCCTTGCGCAGGGTGCTTTCTTCCTGCGCCACGCGGCGCACGAAGTCGCGCTGGCTGCGGAACTCGATGACGCGCGGCAGCCGGCCGTCGCCCAGCACCTCGGCCGGGTCGCGCCGCTCGATGTCCTGGAAGAGCTGCATGGCGACCTGCAGGTGGCCGAGCTCATAGTCGAGAAAGCGCTCCCACAGCGCGCGGATGCGGGGTTGGTTTCCTGCGCGGCGCAGCCCGCGTAGTTCCACACCTCCGAGGCTTCGCTCACCAGCAGCTTTTCCAGGAGGGTCTCGTGCGGGTTGAGCATGGAACCGTAATGCGTGATGTGCTGCGACTCCACCGACGCGATCTCCGCATAGAGCTGGCGCGCCAGCGGGTCGGCGAACAGCGGGCCGATGTTCATGTAGTAGTCGTGCGTCTGGTATTCGCCGCCGGTCAGCGTGAGCGCATGCAGCTTGGTGGCCAGTTCCGCATCGGCGCCGTAGGGCTCCAGCAGGTCGTGCTCGGGCGCGCGGTGGTGCAGCCAGGTGGGCCGCGCCGGCACGATGTCGGTGTAGCCCTGGGTGATGTTGTTCGGATCCTTGCCCTCCAGCCGGTCGAGCATGGCGCTGTAGCGGTAGAGGTGGTCGAAGTCCTCCAGCAGCGCGTAGCGGTAGCCCTGGGCGAGGTAGGGGTCGGGCTCCATCTGCGCCACGGCGGCGGTGACCTCGATGGCGGTCTGCTCGTAGCCGATGGTGGTCTCCAGCGGCGAATGGTCGGCGCCGATCAGCCAGTTGATGGTGGTGGCCTGGTGCTGCTCCACGCGCATGAGCTGGGCCAGCGCCACGCGGGCGTCGGCGTTCATGCGCAGCGCCATCTGCTTGGTGCGCAGCGAATCGAGCTCCTGCCCGTTCATCAGGATGGCGCGCACGCGCGGGTGAAGGCGTCGTCGTCGAGCTTGCTGATGGGCTTGCCCACCATGTCCTTCCACGAAAGCGTCTGGCGGCCAAGCGGCGTGCCTTTGTCCTGCAGCAGATTGATGGTCATGGATGTTCCTCGAAGTGGATGGGGGTGAAGGTGCGAACGGGAGCGGCCGGCGCGCGGCGGTTCAGATGGCCGGCGTGGCGATCTGCGCGGTGGCGAGGGCCGCCGTCCAGCGGGTGATGGTGTTGACGTGCTGCGCCTCCTCGGCCAGCGCCAGGCCGAACTGCTCGGCCAGATCGGTGTGGCCCGACTGCACGGCCAGCTGCACCAGCAGGTTCCAGCCGGCGGTGTCGGTCAGCTCGGCCGTCAGCACCGCGTTCAGCGACTGCGCCAGCGTGGTGCGGGGGTCGGTCACCACCTGGATCAGCCCCATCGAGGCGACGCCCACCACGTCGGCGCACGGCGTCTGCGCCGTGGGGTCGCCGCCCAGCGTGCGCATGGCTTCGGACAGCATCAGGAAATGCTGGTGCTCCTGCGCCCGGATGCGCAGCAGCGCCGCACGCGGGCTGTCGGCCCGCACGCCGCCTTCCAGCATCGGCAGCTCGGGCACGCCAGTGGTGCTGGCCAGCACGTCGAACTTCAGCAGCAGGGCGTCGTAGAGGCGCGTGCCGCCGCGCTCGAAGGCGATGCGCTCGCCGATCTTGTCGAACAGCATCTCGGGGCGCTGGCCCAGCATCTTGTACATGCCGGCTTTCATCATGCCCTTGAGCGTGGGCGGCGGCGGCACGGAGCCGAGGGCGTCCGACGCGGCGATGTAGCTGCCGCGGTCTTGGTCGGCCAGGCTGACGTCGGGCGCCTTGAGCGGCGACCAGCGCTCGGCGATGTAGAGCATGGCGGTGACGCCTTCCGGGGCGGTGGCCGCGCCGGTGCGGTTGCTGCCTTGGGTGGTGGGTTCCATGGGGTTTCCTTGCGTGGTGAATGGGCGGGAGTCATTCATGCTCAGGAAGCCCCTGGCGCGAGGCTTGTAGGACCAGCGCGCTCATCTCGCCGGTGCCGCGTGGTGCGGCGGGTGCCACGTGCGGCATGCACGGCACGGTGCTGCGCCGTGCCGCGGGAACGCTGCGGAATCAGCCCCCGCCGATGCCCACGGTCACGCGGCCCTGCCCCGCGCACTCGGGGCACGGGGCGCCGTCGCCGCGCCGGCCGGTGCCGCCACAGGCGCGGCACGGCGTCTCGCCCGTACCGGGCGTGCCGGGCGGGGCCTCGTCGCCAGGCGCCTGCGCGGCGCGGCCGGGCGCCGGCGGCGGCACGTGCGTGGGCGCGTCGAGCGAGGCGCCGGGGTCTTCCTCTCCCGCCACGGAGCGGGCGAGCGACAGGGCGTCACCGGCGCCCCGCACCGGTGTGGTGGCGGGTTCGGCAGCGGGCGGGGAGGATGGGGAAGCGGGAGAAGTCATGGCGGGCTCCGGTCGGTGGGAAAAGGGCGCGGCGTGCGCGTTCACTGCGGGGCGGCGGTGGCGGGCGTGCTGCCCGCCGGGGCGCCGACCGATTCGCGGCCGGCCGGCGTGGGCGTGTCGGCGCGTTGCGGCGCGGCACCGCCGGCCGCGTCGGTGCCGCCGGCCGGAGGGCCGCCGCTCTGCTGCGCACCCTGGGTGAAAGGCGTGTCGCCGCCCGTGCCGCCCGGCGGCTGCAGACGGTTCTTGGGCGCCATCAGGTTGAACGCCACCACGGCCACCAGCGCGGCCAGGGCGATGACGATCGCCATGCGAAAGACGCGCCGGCTGTCGCGGTTGCCGTCCGGGCGGGCGGTGCGCGGCGGGGGGCCGGAGGGAGTGGCGGCCGGCGCCTTGCCGGGGCCCGGGGTGTGGGGTGCGTTCATGCGAGGCCTCTTGCGGTAGTGCAGACAGGCCTTCAACTTACGCAGGGGCGTGGCGGGCCCGTGTCGGACAAGCTGCCTAAGGAAGCGCTGCACGAATCACCGCGCCGCGCCTGAACGGCCCCGGGCGCGTCAGAAGTGGTGGACCACGCCCGCGGTGATGCCCGTCGCCTTGTCCTTGTTGGCGCTGCCCTGGTAGCTGCCGGACCAGTGGGTGCGGTCCACCTCCAGATACAGCCGGCTGCGCTGCGAGAGCTTGTATTCGGCGAACAGCATCGCCCGGTTGTAGGCGTCGTCCCGGCGGGCGGTGCGCTGGCGTTCGACCCGGTAGAAGGCGGCCGTCAGGTCCACCGCCGAGGTGGCCGCCCAGGTGGCGCCCGCCGAGTGCAAGCGCTGCACCGCGCGGGCGGTGGCCGAGGTGTCCGCGTCGCTGCGTGCCGTGTTCAGGGCCAGCCGCACGGCGCCCCACTGGTAGGCCGCGCCCAGCGTGGCGGCGTCCAGCTCCAGGTCGGCCGCGCTCTTGAAGCGCTGGTAGGCGCCGGACACCGTCCAGCCCGCTGCGGCGACGGCGGCGCCCAGGCCCGCCGACGACTGGCGCGAGCCGCCGCCCGCGTTCTCGCCGAAGCTGTACATGGCCCGCGCGGTGACCGGGCCGAACCGGCCGGTGTACTTGAGCGCGTTGTCGAGGCGGTACGAGCCGGTGTTGGCGCCGGCGGTGCCGTATTCCACGCCCAGGCCATGGCTGCTCAGGGCTGCCGTGGCGATGTTCGGGTTGAACGCGGCGAAACGCATGCCCACCGCGTCCACCGGGCTGATGGCGTCGGCCAGCAGGTTGGTCTGGCGGCCGGCCGTGACCTGGCCCCAGCGGCCGCCCAGGCCCACGGTGGCGGCGCGGTCGAAGAACTTGGTGGCGTTGGCGGTGGTGCCCGTGTCCAGGTTCAGGCCCGTTTCCAGGTTGAACAGCGCGAAGAGCCCGTCGCCCAGATCCTCGCGGCCGCGAAAGCCCAGGCGGCTGGTGCTGTTCACGCCGCTCGCCACGCCGTTGGTGGAGCCGTCGCTGGCCGCGTTGGCGGCCGTCAGCCCCGAGGTGTGGCGCACGCCGGCGTCGGCGATGCCGTAGATCGTCAGGCTGCTGGGCTGCGCGAGCGCCAGGGCGGGCGCGGCGGCCAGGGCCAGGGCGCAGGTGAAGTGCGTGCGGTGCATCGATGTCTCCATGTCGTTGTGTGCGTGGCGCGCAGGGCTGCGCCGCGCCGGGTGACGGCGCGGCGGTCGTGCTGCAGCCAAGGGGGTCGGGGGCCAGGAGGCCAGGGGAAGGGCGACGGCGGGACCGGGCCTGCGCGAAGCCGCAGCAGCCCGGCCGCGTGCGCGGAGCCTCAGCGCGCCGTGGTGGCGGCGGGCTCCATGCCGGTGCTGCGCACGATGGCGGCGGCCGCCGGTGCGGCCAGGAAGCGGATCAGGTGGCGGGCCGCCTCGGCCTGCGGCGCGCCCGTGGCGACGCCTGCCGAGAAGAACACGCGCTGCTGCACTTCGTCGGGCAGGGCGCCGACGTATTGCAGCTCCTTGAAGGGCAGCAGTTCGCTGACCTGCTGGAAGCCGATCTCCGCATCGCCCCGCAGCACCACGGCGCCCACGCGCTCGCTGTAGATCTTGGTGGCCTTGTCCTTGATCTGGTCGGCCACGCCCAGGCGCTGGAACAGCTCGGTGGACAGGTAGGTGCCGCTGGCGCTGGCCGAATAGGCGATGGACTTGGCGTTGAGCAGCGTCTGCTTGAGCGCCTCCACCGTGGTGATGTCCGGGATGGGCGTTCCCTTGCGCACGCTCATGCCGATCATGGAGCGCGCCAGATCGACGCGGCTGCCGGGCTGCACCTTGCCCTGCTCGATGAGCTTGTCGAGCGCCGAATCGGCCAGGATGACGATGTCGAACTGCTCGCCCCGCGCCATGCGGCTGGGAATGGAGTCCGGCGCATTGCCGATGGAGGCGCCGCGTTCCGTGGTCACCTTGTGGCCGGTGGCCTGCTCGTAGAGCGGAATGAGCTGGTCGTAGGCGGCCGAGAAGCCGCCGGACGTGACGACGCGGATTTCGGCCGCCTGCACCGTGGCGGGCGCTGCGGCGCCCAGGGCAGCGCCCAGGCTGACGGCGACGCCCATGAGCGCGCCGAGCGCGCGGCGGCGCAGCGCGGCGAAGGGAGCGGAAGTGGCGAAGGGCAGCGAAGCGGTGGCTTGCGGGATGGTGGGCATGGACTTGTCTCCTGGATGTTGTTATGTCGTCGTGTGGCGCGGCCCGGGGTGGTTTTCAGTCCGCCGTGATCTTGCGCTCGGTGATGATGCGGCCCCACTTCTCGTACTCGGAGGCCATGAACTTGGCCAGCTCGTCGCGGGTGCCGGGTGCGGCCGTCTGGCCGTGCTTGAGCAGGTTGTCGCGCACTTCGGGGGTGTTCAGCACCTTCACGAGCTCGGCGTTCCAGCGGTCCAGCAGCGGCTTGGGCGTCTTGGAGGACGCGACGAACGCATACCAGTTGGTGGCGTTGAAGCCGGGGTAGGTCTCGGCCACGGTGGGCACGTTGGGCAGGTAGGCCGGGCGCGTCAGCCCGGTGGTGGCCAGCGGAATCAGCTTGCCCGATTCGATGTGCGGCAGCGCCGTGGGGGGCGCCGCATAGAACGACGCCACGCGGCCGCCCAGCACGTCCTGCAGGGCCGGCGCGCCGCCCTTGTAGGGCACGTGCACGGTGTCGATCTTGGCGATGTCGTTGAGCAGCTCGCCCGCCAGGTGAGACGCCGAGCCGGGGCCGGTGGAGGCGAAGTCGAGCTTGCCCGGTTCGCGCTTGGCCTTGGCCACGTAGTCGGCGAGCGTCTTGATGCCGGTGCTGGCGGGGGTGACCAGCACGTTGGGGAAGGTCACGCCCATGGTGATGGGCGCGAAGCTCTTGAGCGGGTCGTAGCCGACCTTCATGAAGTGCGGCGCGATGCTCAGCGGGCCGATGGAGCCGAACAGCAGCATGGAGCCGTCGGACGGGCCATTGGCCACCTGGGCATGGGCCACGTTGCCGCCCGCGCCGGGCTTGTTGTCCACCACCACGGTCTGGCCGATGTTCTCGCCCAGCTTCTTGGCGATGACGCGGGCAGCGATGTCGGCCGAGCCGCCGGCGGCGAAGCCGACCACCATGGTCACGGCCTTCTTGGGCGGAAAATCCTGCGCGTGGGCAGCGGAGAGCGCAAAGGGGGCGCCAGCCACGAAAGCGGCGGCGGTGAGCCAGGTACGGCGTTGCATGTTGTTGTCTCCGTATCGGCCTGCAAAGGCAGGCCTTGTGAAAGGTCGCCATCCTAGGCACCACGTAATATTATGTGAATTGCAATTTACGGGCGGTTTGTTGCATGCGACGCATCAATTTCGACATGGGCGAGCTCATGGCCTTCGTGGTCACCGCCGAAAAGGGCAGCTTCCGCCTGGCGGCGGACGCCTTGTACCTGTCCGCGCCCGCGCTGAGCCGCCGCGTGGAACGGCTGGAGACGGCCCTCGGCATCCGGCTGCTGGAGCGCACCACCCGGCACGTGGCCCTGACCGCCGTCGGCCAGGAGTTCCTGCAGGAAGCCCGCGCGGCCCTGAACGGGCTGGACGAGGCGGTACAGCGGGTCGGCGACCAGCTGAAGCTGCGACGGGGGCGCGTCACCGTGGCCTGCATTCCGTCGGTGGCCGGCAACCTGCTGCCGCAGGTGCTCAAGGCCTTCGCCACCGCCCAGCCCGAGGTGCAGGTGCACGTGCTCGACGAGAACGCCCGGCAGGTGCTGGACGCCGTGCTGCGCGGCGAAGCGGACTTCGGTGTGAGCTTCACGGGCAGCCAGGAATCCGCCCTGCGGTTCGATGCCCTGACGCGCGAACGCTACGTGCTGGCCCTGCCCCCGGGCCATGCCTGGGCCGGGCGCCGCGAGGTAGCCTGGTCGGAACTGGCGGGTGAGCGGCTGGTATCGGTGTCGCACCACAGCGGCAACCGCCTGGTGCTGGACCAGGTCATGGCCGAGCTGCCGGAGCAGCCCGTGGCCTGGTACGAATGCAACCACGTGTCCGGCGCCCTGGCGCTGGTGGAGGCGGGCCTGGGCATGGCGGCGATCCCGCAACTGGCGCTGGAGCCGTCCCACCCGCGGGTGCGGAGCGTGCCGCTCACCCAACCAGAAGTCTGGCGCACGCTGGGCCTGCTGCAGCGCCGCGACCGGGTGCTGAGCCCGATGGCCCAGGCGCTGCGGGACTGCATCGTCCAGACGCACAAGACGGCATGACGCCTCGCGCCGGCTCGCGCAGTCTTGATTGCAGGCCGGACGCAAGCCAGCGCCCGGCTGCCCGCGAGGCTTCCTACTAACGCCTACGCATCAGGCCCAGGCCGATCACCGCGACCAGCGCGGTCAGCACCAGCGTCCCCAGTGGCGACACGCCCGCTCCTTCAGGGCTCGGCGCCCGCCGGCCGCCGCCGTGGCGGGAATTTCCAGGGGCCGGGCCGGCCAGCTCCTGGTGGTCCCAGGGGCGCAACTGCTGCAGCGGCGTGCGCTTGTAGGCGGAACCCGGCACGGGCTCTTCGCTCGGTGCGCCTGTCGCGGGGAGGTGGGGCGAGGACTGTGCAGCTTCTGGTGTGGAATTCATGGGCTCACCATCGGAAATAAGGCGTATGAGGCGCCCGTGCACGGCCCACCGGCGTAGGAAGAAAGGCCAAGGCCGTGTCGAAAGCGAGGGCCGGTTTGGCGCTGGCCCGCTCGCCGTATCGCCTGGTCATTGCGGATGGCTGTCCAGCCAGCAGGGCCAGAGCCGCCGCGGCCCGTCAGCTCAGACGCTTCGGCTCGCCGGGTTGGGGGCCGGCACCACCCTCCCAGAGGCGCTCCAGTTCAGCCGCCGTCTGCGGCCTTCCGAACAGATAGCCCTGCAGCTCGTTGACCTCCAGCGCTTGCAGAAGCTCGGCCTGCATCGGTGTCTCCACTCCTTCCGCCACCACGCGCTTGTCCAGCGCCTTGGCCAGCGCCACGATGGCGGTGGCGATGGCCAGCGCAGGCCGGTCCGCACCGAAAGCGAAGACGAAGCTCTTGTCGATCTTGAGCGTGTCGAACGGCAGACGGTTCAGGTAGCGCATGGCGGAGTAGCCCACGCCGAAGTCGTCCAACGCGATCGCCACGCCCTGCGCGCGCAGGGCGGAGAGCCGCGCCACGGCGGCGTCCACGTCCTGGATGAGCGCACCCTCAGTGATCTCGAGCTCCAACTCGCCGGCTTCGACGCCGAACTCGTCCAGCAACCCCTGCAGCGCGGCGGGAAAGCCGGGGTCGGCCAGTTGCACCGGCGAGAGGTTGACCGACAGATGGCGCACGGGTATCCGGGCGTCGGCGCGCCACCGGGCCAGCTGCTGCAATGCCTGCCGCAGCACCCACAAGCCCAGCTCCAGGATGAACCCCGATTCCTCGGCCATGGCGATGAAGACATCGGGCGACACCATGTCCTTGTCGGGGTGCCGCCAGCGCAGCAATGCCTCGACCGACGCCACCCGGCGGTCCCGCGCGCCGACGCGCGGCTGGAAAACCACGAACATCTGCTGCGCGGCCAGGGCCTGGTGAAGGTCGTGGCGCAACGCCAGCCGCTCGGCCTGGTCGGCTGCCAGCGCGGGCTGGAATTCCACCAGCAGGTTGCGGCCCGCGGCCTTCGCGGTGTACATGGCCAGATCGGCATGGCCGAGCAGTCCATCCCACGTAGCGCCGTGGGCGGGAAACAGCGCCATGCCCAGGCTGGCGCCCAGGTCCAGCGAGTGCGGCGACAGGTTGAAAGGCTGGCGCATGGCCTGCCGCACCGCGTCGATATCCGTCCTGAAAAGGCCCTGTCCGTCCGCCGTGAGCACCACCACGAACTCGTCACCGGCCGGCCTGGCCACGGCCAGTGCGCGGTCGCCCAAGGTGCTGCGCAGCCGGCTCGCCACCTCGCGCAGCACGCCATCCCCCACCGCATGCCCGAACGCGTCGTTGACTTCCTTGAAGCCGTCCAGGTCCATGTACACCACGGCGAAGGGCGTCGGATGCGGCGTGGCAAGGTCCGCGCAGGCCTGGATCCGCTGCTCGATCGCTTCCTGCAATCCCAGCCGGTTGAGAAGGCCCGTCAGGCTGTCGCGGATGGCGCGCTCGCGCAACTGCTGTTCGTGCTGCTCGGCGTGCAGGGCGACGGCCAGCCGCTGGCGGAACGCGCCCAGCTCGCGGTCGGCGCGGCTGCCGGGCGGCGGCGGCTGCGTCAGGTGCAGCCATACGCCCTGGCTGGCCGTGCGTGCCACCGGCAGGTGGTGCGCGGAAGGCAGTGCGCCGACGGGGTCGGAGGAGCCTGCGTGGGGGCTGCCATGCCGCAGTGCCGTACCGCCCGGCTCGAGCGTCAGCAGCAGGGCGCCCGCCGCGCCGGACGAGCGCAGCACCACCCCCGCCGCCTCATCGGCGCCCCGCTCGCGCAGATGCAGCAGCATGAGCCGCACCACCTCGGCGAAGGGCTTTTGCTCGATGATGGCCTGGTCCATCTGCGCGAGCACCCGGAAGAGCGCCAGATCGCGCCCCACCTCGGCGGCCATGACATTGAAGGAGTCGGCCAGGTCGGTGAACTCACTGCGTTCGCCGCGGATCCGGACCTGGCCGGTGAAGTCGCCCCGCAGCACGGCGCGGGTGCCCGAGGTGAGCGCGTCGAGCGGCTGGGTCAGCCTGCGCAGCACCACCGAGCTGCTGATCAACGCCAGGAAGAAGGCGATGGCCGCGACATTGCCGATCAGCGCCGCCAAACCGATCGGGAAATAGCGCCGCAGGTCCGGCTGCACGGTGGTGACGACCGTCCAGGCCGGCGAGTCGAAATAGGGGGCGAAGAAGATCTCGCGCTGTGTTCGTACCCCCTGCTCCGCCACGGCCGGCGGCTCCACCCCCTGGCAGAACGGCAGGCGCAGCTGCGGCCCGGAAAAGCAGATGCGGTGGGTGCCCGATTGGGCGTTCTCCCAGAGGTGCTCTGCGGTGAACCGCCCCCGCACCACCACGTCTGCCGCTGTTACCACCATCTCCACCGTGGGCGGGGTCTGCGGCTCGGCAGCGCCGGTGATGTGCAGTGCGGTCCGGGGTGGTGGCGACGGCTCCGGCAGCGCCATCCTGGGCTCACGCTGCACGCTGGCGAACAGGTCCTGAAGCCCCGATTCCGGCGCCACGGCCTCGTGGCCCTGCTGCTCGAACAGCGCGATCCGTGTCAACAGCCGCTCTGCGGCCCGCAATCGATCGATGACCTGGATACCCGTTGTCTTGGCCAGCTCGCTGCCCAGTTGCGCGGCTGACTGCTGCAGGGCGTATTCCGTGAGCTGGTAGGCCAGCAGCGAGACGGTCACCACCGGCAGGGCCACCAGCACGAAGAAGGTGGCAAGCAGCTGCCGGCCCACGCGGCTTTGCAGGATGGCATGGGCCGCAGTCAGGCGCATGTGTCAGTAATCCGCGGCCACGCCGATGAAGCCGCCGTTGTTGGCGCGGATGATATCGTCACGGCTGGCTTTCGCGGTCAGTGGCGTTTGGCTCTGGCCATCCGGGCCCATGCTGTACAGGTCATAGTCGCTGTTCAGGGGATGAAGCGATTTGTCCTTGCGCTTCTCGCCGACCTTGGCACCTTCCATGGACAGATACCGGTAGGGAGCTCCCCACGGGTCCAGGCGCGTGTCGGGCAGGTCGGCCAGGGTGTCGGGAAACGCATTCTTGAAGTAGAGGTACCGCTCCAGCTTGAAACTGATCTCGAGGATGTCCCGCTTGGCAATGGCGATCTTGCCCCGCTCGACATACGCGTGGTAGCTGGGCAGCGCCACCGCCATCAGCAAGCCGACCAGGGTGACCGCGATCATCAGCTCCAGCAGGGTCACGCCCAGGGCATGCAGAGCGCGGCGATGGCGGATCATGATCCGTTGCATGCGCGAGCTTCAGGCCTTTGGCAAGGCTTGGGGTGGATGGGACATGGCAAAGCGTTCCGGCCCGCGACGGCTAACAATTGGTTGCATTAGCGATCATAGGCTTCGCAACGTCTGAAACATGGGTGTCCGCGTGTCAGGAAAAGCCTCTTTCCAAACCAGAGGAACTGCTTCTGCCGCTTCGGAACGAGGCAGAAACGCACACTGAAGACCAATCGAGCGTGAAACGACAGGGCGCGAAGGTCTTTTGATAGGTCGCGCCAGAGTGGGCGGCGTCAGCGGCGACATGTTCCTACCTGTTCAACCACTTGTTGCTTGAAGGGTAGAACTCCACTGCGCCGGTTTGGCGCTGCGGGACTACAGCGCGCCCACCGAAACACCCGGCAAATCAGTGGTCTCGTTCCAACGTTTCGGAGAATCCCATGGCTGAGATGACCTTGCAAACCCTGTCCGATGCAATGCGCCGCATCGATTTCGGAATGCTCTCGACCCGCACCGAAGGCGGAGAGATCGCGAGCCGCCCCATGAGCAACAACGGCGAAGTCGAATACCAGGGCGACAGCTACTTCTTCACCTTCGAGGATGCGCGCACGGTGGGCGATATCGAACGCGATGCGAAGGTCGGCCTGACCTTCTCCAGCACGGCGGATCGGTCGAGCGGCCCTGGGCTGTTCATCGCCATCGAAGGGCATGCGGAGTTGATCCGGGACAAGGCGCAGTTCGCCGAACACTGGACGAAGGATCTGGACCACTGGTTCCCACAGGGGGTGGACACGCCCGGGGTCGTGATGATCAAGGTGCACGCGAATCGCATGCACTACTGGAAGGGCGCGGACGAAGGCGAAATTCCGCTCTGACGCCGCCGGCCATCGGCCCCACCTGCCTGATCAGAACAGCAGCGGGGCGTTGACCGGCACGGCCGGCGCCTCGCCCTCGGCGGGGCCTGCGTCATAGACGCCGGGTGGCGCCAGCCGCAGTAGCGACTGGGCGTCTCGCAGCGTTCCGGAAAGCCACTGGTCGTAGTCCTCCGGGGCGAGGGCGATCACGCTGCGCTTGTCCTGGTGCTCTGCCGCCCGCTTCGGATTGTGTCTGTGCATGCGCCGCATCAGCGGGTCGGCGTCCGCGTTGAGGGTCAGCATGGTGTAGCTCTCGCGCACCTCCCCGCTGGCGGGGTCGGTCCAGGTGTTCCACAGGCCTGCCAGGCCCCAGAGCTGGCCATCCGCTCGGCGAAAGCGCCACCACACGTTCCTGCCTGTTTCCCAGTTCGGCTCGTCGAACGTCTCGGCCGCGATGATGCAGCGCTGTCCACGCGCCCATGGATCCTTGTAGCTCGCTTTTTGCGCCAGCTCCTCGCTGCGTGCGTTGTGGGTCGGGTACTTTGGTCGCGGGTCCTTCGCGAACCAGGGGATCAATCCCCACTGCCCCACCACCAGTTCCCGCGAAAAGCCCGCATCACCCTTTGCGCGGCGCACGAAGGGCCCGTTGCCATGGGGGTAGAGCACATCGTCCCACCAGCGGCCATTGCCCCGGCTGTTGCTGATCTCCCAGCCCTGCTCGATGGCCCTTGCGTCAGCCGGTGGCTTGTAGGTGTTACACATGCGCGCTCCTCCAACAAAAAAGGGCGAGCGTGCGGCCCATTCGCATCGCATACCGTAGGAGGTTGTCGGCAGGCGCGGCCGGGGCATCCACCCGTCGACGCGCACGGCCCGCGCCGCGCCCACCCTCTACGGCCTGTTGGATCGGGCGTTGACGTCCGGCCCCTTGGTTTGCGCGCCTCGGGTGGCCGCTTCGTGCGCGTGCTGGCTGCCCGTGGGATCGGCGATCTGCACGACGTGGCCCCTCTGCCAGGCATCCGCCCCCGGGTCGATGGCGGGAGTGGCCAGGTCTTCGCGTCCCTTGCGCTTGTCGGCGCTGTCGATGCCGAAGCGCTGGTCGCGCGCCGCGACCATGGCCGGGTCGGTCTGCCCGTCGGCGGTGAAGCCCATCATCAACTGGGGGAGGCCGAGCGGCAGCGGCTTGTCGACATCGGTGTGCCAGGTGTGCCAGGTCTTGCCGTAGGTGCCGATCAGCTTCTTCATCAGCTCCTTCTCGGCCACTTCTGGAATTCCGGGTGCGAAGAGCTGGCCGGATCGGACCTCGTGTACGTGGCTGTGCCAGAGCGCCTTCTCTTCGGGAGGCAGCGCCGCGAAGAGCTTCGCGCTCACGATGTATTCGATGCCCATGATCTTGGCGTCCTTCTGGTTGCCGTCGAAGATCACGCACTGGGTCACGTCTTCGTTGAGGATGGAACAGTAGTGATGGGCCTCCATCTGCACCCCAGGCCGGCCGTTGTAGAAGTGAAAGCCGTTGAGGTAGGTGTTGATGGCCTCGACGGGGGGCTTGTTCTGAAGCACCATCGCGCCGGCCTCGAGGACCTTGGTCTTCGCAGTCTCCGGCGCACCGGGGGCGGCAACGTTCGACGCGGTGTCTCTGTCTCCGCAACCGGCGAGCGCTGCGGCGGCCAGCAGCAGCGTGGCCGCAAGGGGCGTGAATGTCATGGTGGGTCTCCGATGTGCATCGGGCCAACTTATGGCGGCGCTGCCGCGAAGGATGTAGGACCCGGCGGATGGCGACCTCCATCATCAGCGCCCAACCGCCACCTGCGACCGGAGATCAGTAATGTGCCGCCGAGGACTCCGGCGCTTCCCACTGCGCTCTGAGCAACGGGGCAGGAGTTGCACCAGCACAAAGGCCCCGCAGCCGTGGACTGCGGGGCCTTTGCGGTTCATCCCTGGAACTCAAGGGCGAGGATGACGGGCGATCCCTCCGATGCGCCGGATCGCCAGTGCGCCCACCAAAAGGGACAGGACGATCAGCGCCCACTGCGACAGGGTGGGAACGGGCGTCGCGGGAGGCGTGCCCGCCGGTTTGGTGGCGGTGGAACAGTTGTTCGCGCTCACCGGGTCTGCCGGCATGTCGACGCATGCGGTATTGCTCAGCGTGGCTTCACCTGTGTAGGGGGAATCCACCTTCACTCGCAACGTGAAGGCCGTCGTCGCGCCTGCGGCAAGACTCGGGACGACGCAAGTCAGCTGGCGGGTGGCCGAAGCGTACGAGCAGCCTGCGGCCGAGACGAATGACAGCCCTGCTGGCAGCGTATCCGTGACCTGCGCGCCGTTGGCTGCAACGACGTCACGTCCACTTCCCACCGCCTGGTTGTTCGTCACCGTCAGCGTGTAGTCGAACTCGGTGCCCGGCAGCGCTTGACCTGTCGCCACGGTCTTGGCGATGCCGAGATCGATCTCACCACCTGGCGCAGGCGCAGCGCGACTCGTCGTCGTGTCTTCGTTCACTTCGTTGTTGGTCAGCTGGACTTCGACTTCATCCACCGAGACCACTGCTTTGTTGCCCTGCGTGCCCGAGTAATCCCCTGCGGCGATGATGCTCTCCGCGCGCATCCGATAGGTCAGTACGACCTCGTTGGCCACGCCGACCGCCAAAGTGGGGAACGTGCAGCGCAGCGTGCCGGTCATCGCGCCGATGGCGGGCTCGCTGCATGCTGGCGTGACAGTGGTGCCGGCCACTGACGCCGTCAGCTGGCCCTGATAGCTGAAGCGGGCCGTGTTCCCTGCGATCGGGAAGGTATCGACCAACACCAGGTTGGTGCCGTATGACGGGCCCGCATTGCGGATGTTGATGCGGTACGTGGTGTCACCGCCCAGAGGGACCGGATCCACGGTGTCGGTCTTTTGAACCAGGATATCGACCAGCGAGTCCGTGACGGTCGCATCCACGCTCGCGGAGTTGTTCGTGGTGTCGGTCTCGGTATCGTTCGCGCCGACGGTGACGTTGACCACGTTGGTGATCGTGGTGTTCAACGCCGCTGCCAGCGGGCGCACCGTGAACGTCACCGTGCGGTTGCTGTTGCCGGCCACGTTCGTCCAGCGGCACGACAGCGTTCCGCCAGCACCCACCGCGGGGACGGAGGAGCACGTCCCGCCGTTGGACGGCGTGCCCACGCTGATGAACGCGGTATTGGCCGGCATCACGTCGGTGATCACCAGTTCGTTGGCCGTGGAGGGGCCGGCATTGCGCGCCGTGACGGTGTAGACCATCGGCTGGCCCACTCGGGCGCCACTGCTCGGATTGACCGTTTTGGCCACCGTGGCATCGACGCGGGGCAGGATGCTCGTCGTCACGGAATCGCTGTTGTTGCCCCGGGTCGGATCGCCAATGTCCAGCGAGTTCACGGTCGCGGTATTGACCCGCGCCAATGGAGCCGCCGTTGCGTTGTTCGGCAGGATGGTGATGGTCACCGTCTTCGATGTATTCGCCGCCAGCGTGTTGAGGTTGCAGTCGATGCTTGCCGAGCCCGTGTCGTTCGGCGCTGTTGGAGTGCACGAGTCACCCGCTGGTGCAACGATAGACACCAAACCTGGCGATCCGGCACTGGTGAGCAGATTGCTCACCGTGTCGTATACATGCACACGCGTCGCAGAGTTGGTCGTCGAAAGGTTCTTGACCTCCAACGTGTAGGTCAGAGGTTGACCCACCACCACCGAACCCTGCGATGCGGTCTTGATGATCTGGAGATCCGCGGAGTTATTGACATCCGTGCCGGTAGTGCCTGCCGCCACGCAATTATCTCTGAGGGACCCGGCAGAGCCTGGCTCAACAGGCCCTGCGCCGGTCAAACTCACACACGCCGAATTGGTAACCGCACCGGGCACTGAGTTTGACACCGGCACGACAAGGGTCGGCGCAGCAATCCCGGAAGCCGCATTGAATGCTAGATTGGTCGTTCGCAGATTCGAGCAAGACAATGTCACTGCATTGCCATTCGTGGGATAGCCCACGGGGGTGCTGTCCGCCGTATAGGCACCCGTGCAAGTCCAACCCGTGCTGGTGACAGGGGCCCGGATCACCATGCCATCGGGCAGGTTCTCCACCACTTGAATGGTCTGGCCGGCCAACACCGGCATCGGGCCATAGTTCCGTACGACGATGGTCCAGTTGTAGGGTGCGCCCACGACGACAGGGTTGATGTCTGATGTCTTGGCGATGCCCAGGTCGGCCGAGTTGTTCACCGTCACGGTGGAGGTGTTGTTGGCGCCATTGGGATCGGTCTGATCCGCACTCACCTGGCCGGTGTTCGGGATGTCGCCCAGGCCTGCCACTTCGGTGACCAGGGTGATCGCGGGCAGCGCGGTGTAGGGCCCTCCCGCATAGGTTCCTGCGTACACGCACGTCAGGGTGTTCGCTTGCGTCAGCGCGAAGTCGCATGTCCAAGGCGGAGACGCAGTGTGCGAAACGTAGTTGAGACCGGCTGGCAGCGTATCGCGTACGGTAACCCCAGTCGGCGCACTTCCGCCTTGCTGCCGCGCCGTGAGCGTATAGGTCGCTCGGGTAGCACTGCCAGACGCGCTCAGGCTCGCGGTCTTGTCGATGCTCATGTCCGTGCCGTCGCTGAGATCCACGCGCACCGTCGCCGTGTTGTTTCCGGTGTCTCCATCAGGGAAGTCGGAGCGCACATCGAAAGTCGCATCGACGGCGCCGGTGACGTTGGCTACCGCCGGGACGGTGATGGTGGGATAGCTGGAGCCCACGGCCAGGGCGTCGTCGCGGGAGCAGGTGATCTGAGCGCCTGGTGCGCCTCCGGCAGGGGCGGTCCTGGGATAGCCGTTGGCTGGCTGGCAGGACCAGCCGGCGCCCGTCGGCACGCTCCTCACGGATGAGCCCGTGGGCACGTTGAACGTGAGGACCGGCGCCTGCCCTGGCGGGAGTGGGTCCGGCCCGGAATTGCTGACGGCCAGGCTGTAGGTGTACGGAGTGCCAGCGGCCACCGTTCCCGTACCCGCCGAACTGGAGGCCATGATTCCCAGGTCGGCGGCGGCCACCACGGTGATGTTTCGCGTCAGGGAGTTGTTCGCAGCGTTGGAATCCGGCGTGGACGCATCGATGGAAGCCGAGTTGGTCCACACCGTTGCGGAGGGCAGCCGGACGCGAAGCGTGACGGTGCGTGATCCCGGATAGGGTATGGAGCCCCATGCGCACTCGTAGGGAGGGGCCGCCGTGCACGATCCGCCGTTGCTTGCGGTCATGCTCACGAAGGTGGAGCCGGGTGGGATGCTGTCCGTCAGCACCACATTGCTCGCCGCGTTCGCGCCGTTGTTCTGGACGGTCATCGTGATGGTGGCGATGCCGCCAGCGGGCACGGGATCGGGGGCGACCACGTGCTGCGCGAGCACCAGATCGGCACTTTGGCCCATTGCAGCCGATGAAAAGCCCAGGAGCGGAAGTACGAGCCCCGCTGCCAGTGCCCAGCTGCGGGCGTTCACATGCGGATTTTTGGAAGGAACTTGCGGAGTGACTGCGTGGTCGAACTGCGCCAGGTGACGTGGAGTGTCCATCGGGGATGAGAGCCTTTAGCGTGCAACGGCGCGGAGTCTCCCATAAGGCTCTGGACATTCATGCATGCTTCATCACGGTTTCTGACCATTTCTGACGGCCACCCCTCTGACACCGGCGCCCATGGATCGGTGTGGAAAGCAGGAAATCAGTGGTACGCCCTCGCGCCGACGGGATCGGTTTGGCCGCGAGGGGAACGCGGCGGTCGGCGTCAGCGCACCAACACGTATCCCGTACCGCGGACCGAATGCAGGGGCAACTGCATGCCCTGCTTTTCGGCCTTGCGCCGGACCCGGCTGGCGATGGCGTCGATGCGGTGTCCATCGAAGTCGAAAACGTCGCCACCCAGGGCGCGGATGAGGTCGTCCCGACTCACCGCGCTACCCCTGCTCTTGAACAGGCGCGCAACGAAGACGCGCTCCGTGGTGGTCAGCTTCATGCGGCGCCCCTCGGGATCGCACAAGACCCAGTTGCCCTCCAGGAGCCGCCATTCATTCGGGCGCCGGTTGTCCTGTGCCGTGGCCGCCGGCACCGATGCAGCGGCAAGCACGGGCGCTTGCAACGGTGCAGGAGGAGGCTGGTCACGGTGCAGCCGCCGTCCCAGGGCGTTCAGCGTCTCGGCGAGCTCCTGCAGGTGGACCGGCTTCACCAAATAGGCGTCGGCACCCTGCCGCAGGCCATTCAGCCGGTCCTCGAGCTGGCCGCGGGCCGTGACGAGTACGAGCCCCACCCCGCGGGTGCTGCGCAGGTGGGCCACGATCGACAAGCCGCTCTCACCGGGCAGGCCGATGTCCACCACCGCGATGTCGCACGGCGCCAGCGCAAAGGCTTTGTAGAACGCCGGCGCGGACGCAAAACCTTCCGCCACGAAGCCCACCTCCCCCAGCGAGAAGACCATTTCGTCGCGGAGATCGTCGTCGTCCTCGACCACGTAGATGCGCGAGGCGAGATGAAGGCTTGCCGATGACATGACAATAATTGTAGATTCGCACGCTTTACGCTCTGCCCGGGCTGGCCGGCATGCACGGCCATTCCATGCCGCCCTATCCGTCACTTCTTGCCCTCGTCTGCCTGCGTTTGCGCGTCTTGCGTTTTCTTGCGCTGGCCCTGGCGGCTGCGGTGATGGCGACTCACCCCGCACATGCGGTGGTTCTGGACGCCAGCGATGGTCTGGAGGCTCCGAAGGACCTCGCCGGCGCCTTGTGGATGCACACCGATCCATCCGGCGCCCAGACCTTGGAAGACATGGTCCATGGCCCGCGGAAGGACAGCTTCGTTCATCTGCCGGGCGCCGTGGAACAGAGCTTCACGCGGGAGACGGTGTGGGTCCGCTTCACCTTGCAGCGGACGCCCGATTCCAGGGCGGGATGGCTGTTGCGACTGCGCCCTCCCCGAATCAACCACGCGACACTCTACGCACCGGACGGGCACGGCGGCTACGCTGAAACCCGTCTGGGCGACCGCCAGCCTTTCACAGGCCGCGCCGTCCCCGATCACAACTTCGTCTTTCCCATCGATGTCGCACCCGAGCCGCGCGCGTACTACCTGAAGCTCAGCAATGCGGGCGCCCCGCTGCGGGCCGAGATCGATGTGTGGCAAGCAGCGGGGTTCGACCGCTTCCAGAAGCGGGACTACACGGCCATCGGCGTCTTGCTGGGCGCTGCGCTGCTGTCGGTCTGCATGAACCTGGTCTTCATGTCGTGGCTCAGAGACACGCTGTACGGACACTATGCGCTGTACGTCATCGCCGTCGCAGGCTTGGCCATGGCCCGTCTGGGCTACCTTGCGGAGTGGGCGCTGGACACACGCCCGGACCTTGTCGCGCAAGCGGTGCTGGCCGTCAACTGCCTCTTCAACACGGTCGCCACCTGGTTCATGGCGCGTCTGTTCGGGTTCCGCAGGCACTGGCCACCGGCCTTCCGAGGGTTCATGGCCGTTGCGGCCTTCAACCTGATGGCGTTCGTGCTGGCGCTGACGCCCCTGCACGTGCCCATCGGCCCTGGGGTCAGCCTGATGGCGACGGCATCGACCGTCTTCGGTGCGGCCTTCGTCCTCTATCTCATCGCCGTTCGAAGGCTGGTGCAATATCTTCTGCCCGCGGCAGCGTTCTCCGTCGGCACGCTGATCGGCCTCTACAACCTGGTCAAGGTGTGGCTGGGCGACGCTCTCCCGGGGGCAGCCCCCGAGCACCTCTATCTGCTGGGAGTGCTGGCCCATCTGATCTTGCTGAATGTCGCCGTGGCAGACCGCACGCGGCGCGCCGAGCGGGAAGTGCTGCGGCAACGCGAGCTCGCACTGTCCGCTCGCGTTGCCGCCGAGCAGGCGCTGGAGTCCACCGTGGCACGCCGCACGGCCGAGCTGGCGGGCACCAATGCCGCACTGCGCGATGAAATCGGCAAGCGCGGTCGACTGGAGACACGGCTTCGGCAGTCGTTGGAGGACACACGCCGGATGGCGGACCAGCAGCAGGAATTCGTCTCCATGGTTTCGCATGAATTCCGTACGCCGCTGGCGGTCATCGACGCGGCAGCCCAGTCGCTGGACCTGTCCCGATTCGGCGGGGAGTCGGCGGTACGGCGCAGGACGGAGCGGATCCGCCGGTCGGTGCTCCGCCTGTCCCTGCTCATCGAGAACATCCTGATGGCGGACCGGCTCCGCCTGGATGAGCGCTCCTTGCGGCTGCAATCCCTCGACCTGCAAGCCGTGCTGCTTCAACTGTGCCAAGGTTTCAACCAGGCCGGGGCGGAACGGCTTCAGCTCACGACGCAAGGCGCTCTGGAGGTGGTCGCGGACAGGGCACTCATCGAGATCGCGCTGCAGAACCTGATGCACAACGCACTCAAGTATTCGCCGGCGGAAAGCAGCGTGTCGATCACGCTGACCCGTGCCGGCGACACCGCCCGGATCGATGTCGCCGACCGGGGCCCTGGCGTCCCGGCAGCGGATGTCCGGCAGATCTTCGAGAAGTACTTTCGCTCCGACACGGTGGCCACCGTCGCTGGCTCGGGCCTGGGCCTGCATCTCGCCCGGGAGATTGCAAGGCGCCACGGCGGCGACGTGCTGCTAGTCGCGAACAGCCCGCAAGGTGCCACCTTCCGCCTGGTTCTGCCCATCTTCGGCCCCGCGCCGGAAAAACGATGAGCCGCCCGGGCCGATGCGTGCCCGCCGCCTGTTGAGACAGTGACCCGTTGCCCCACCCCATGACGCTTTCACCCACTGCCCTCTTTCGCTGCCTGGAACTGTCGCTCGCCTTGTTGAGTCTGGCCGTCGGCGTGACGCCCGCCATGACCGCTGCGCAGCCGCTCGATGGAGGGGAGCTGCCATCGATGACCGTGAACGCCCGTGGGCACGAAGAGCCTGTGCAATCCGTTCCCGTGCCCGTCACCGTCGTCGGGGAGCGCGAGATCGACGCGTCGCGCATGCAGCGCCTGGGCGATCTGGCCCAGCGATTGCCGAGCACGAACATCGCCACCCCCGACGCGCGCCGCCTCACCATCGCCGTGCGGGGTATCGGCCTGAACCCCAGCAACGATGGCCTGGAGGGCAGCACCGGGGTCTACATCGACAACGTCTACCTGGGCCGCGCGGGCATGGCCGCGTTCGATCTGCTGGACGTGGAAAGCGTGGATTTGCTGCGAGGGCCGCAGGGCACGCTCTACGGCAAGAACACCACGGCAGGTGTTCTGAGCGTGCATACCAGGCCGCCAGCCTTCGAGGCAGAGCGGAGCGTCCGTTGGACGACCGGCGCGCGCGGGCTGCGACAGGCGCAGGCCATTCTGTCGGGCCCGCTGGCCGAAGACGCGGCAGGCCGCTTGCTGGTGTATGACACCCATGAGCCCGGTTCGATCACCAACCTCTACAACGCAGAGAAGCTGGGTGGCAGCGATCGATCGGGAGTGCGGGCGCAACTGTTGGCGCGTGACGGCGGCGAATTCGACCTTCGGCTCATTGCGGAGCACCACCGCGAGCGCGGCAGCAGCGCCACTGCGGTGACCTATGGCCTCGGCCCCGGCCTGGCCCTCGCCCGGGCGATCGCGGGCGGTGCGACCGGCATCGTCACCGATCCCCGCCGGCGCGAAATCAACGTGGACGGAGAGGAATCCGCCCGCAGCGACCAGAACGCCGTTTCTGCCCAGGCACGCTGGCGCCTGGCCTCGGGCGCCGAGATCACATCGATCACCGCCGCACGCGACTGGCGCTTTGCCCGGATCACCAACGACAGCCTGAACATTCCGGTGCTGCTGGAAGGCGGCAGCGCACTCAGGCAGCAGCAGCTGTCGCAGGAACTGCGGCTGGCCGGCCCATCCGGCGGACCGCTCAGTTACGTCGTCGGTACCTACCTGCTGCGTCAACGGACCCGCAATGCGGGGTGGACCGACTTCGGCCCCCGCGCCGATATCGTGTTGCAAGGCACGCCCATCCCAGTATTCGCGAACGCCTACAGCATCAATCACGGTGCGCTGGACACGCAGAGCCATGCGCTGTTTTCCCAGGCCACCTGGCACTCCACGGACCGGCTGGACATCACTGCGGGGCTGCGCGTCACGCAGGAGGCGAAGAAGGCGCGCATCCACCGCGGGGACTCCATCGGCGGCTCGCCTGCCACTGCCAGCCTGCGGAACAACCCGCTGGTGCTGGGCGCCTACGACACCGGTCCGCTGCGCACACGCCAGTTCAGCCCCTCCGGACTGCTCAGCGCGAGCTACCGATGGGACCCGGCGCTGCTGGGATATGTGAGCTTGTCGCATGGGGAGAAGTCCGGCGGCATCAACCTCGCGGGCCCGGGCGCCGCTCCGGGCCCGCTGGGCGTGCAGTCGCTGATGGTCGGCCCCGAACGGATAAACAGCCTGGACGTCGGCTTCAAGGGGCGCTTTCTCGATGACCGGCTGCACGTCAACGTGAATGTCTTCGCGGCCCTGGTGGGCGGATACCAGACGGCCTACTTGGTGCCATCCGGCGCCGGGGTGGGCAACTTCGTGCAGATACTGACCAATGCGGGGGATGTGAGATCGAGGGGCGTTGAGCTCGAAGTCCAGGGCCGGCCGGCCCGGGGGCTGACGCTCTGGTCGAACGGGTCCTTCAACGATGCGCGCTATTCGAATTACGAGAATGCGCCCTGCCCGCCGGAGACTGCCCTGGCGCAGCCGGCGGCCCGCTGCAGCCTCTCCGGCCGCCAGGTGGCCGGTGCGCCGCGCTGGATGTTCCGGGCCGGCGGGGAGTACCGCTACCGCTGGTCGCCCTCCGTCACCCATGCCGTTACGGCAGCCTATGCCTGGCAGTCCGGCAAGGACGGCACGCTGGAAGCCTCGATCGATGCCCGCACGCCCTCGTACGGCGTGTTCAACGTGGCCAGCAGCTGGGACCTGGCGGAAGGGGGGCGGCTGTGGAATCTGTCACTGTGGGTTCGCAATGCGCTGGACAAGCGGTACTTCCCGGCGGTGACGGCCACAGCCAACGGTGCCTACGTGGCCACGGTGGGTTCCCCGAGGACTGTGGGCATCACGCTCAAGGTGGATTTCTGAGGGGCCGAGTGCGCAAGGGCGTCAGGCCCGATGACCTGGTTTCATGCCCTGCCCGAGAACGGAACAGTCGCTGCGTGCCGCCACGGACCGCCGACGTAGTACCAGACCTGAACGCCCACCGCGGCAATGTCGTGCGGCTCGAACGCCTGTTCGAGTTCGCCCTGCAACTGCCTGGCGGCGGCAGGCGGCACCTTGTTTTGCACCGTGATGTGCAGCGCTCCCCGCTTGGCCCGGTCTTGCGGGCCTAAAAGGGAGGACCAGCGCTCGGCCAGCGCGCTGCGCAGCCGCACCGCCTGCACGGACGACAAGGCATAGGCCACGCCGGCGCCGAGGAACTGCACCCGATCGACATGCAGCCCGAACGGCTCGATGCTCGATGCGAGCGCTTGCGCGTCTCGCAGTACGAGGTCCACGGACCCCACGGGCAGGGAGTGGAACAGCGTGATGTGCGCGTCCAGCCAGTTCCGATGCGCAGGGAAATGCTGTCGCCGCAGCGCGGTGAACCGTGCCGAGGCTGTAGGGTCCATTTGCAGCGTGACGATGAGCGCCGTCGCATCCGGTTCGGCAGCCGACCCGCTCTTGGGCAAAGGCTGGAATGACTCGGTCATCGGCTTGCAGTCTTCCGAAGGGCAGGAGCGGGTCACGAATCGAAAGGCGCCGGCGTCCAGCCCAGCGCGCGTTCGATGGCCGCACGGTTGCGGGTGGCGATCATGGCCGGCACGCGCCTGACGTATTGCTCGGCATGCGCACGCTCCTCGCCCTCCAGCGCGTCGAGATACCGGACTGCATCGTCCTCGGAAGGCACCTGTCCGTCGATGCCGTCACACCGCGGCGGCAAGGCGGTCCAGACCACGGCGTCGATGCCCTCGGCACGCGCCCATGCGCGAATGGCTTCGCCGGCCGCTCCGTGCCGATCCGCCTCGGTATCGCCCACCCATTCGGGGTGCTCAGGGTCGATCTCTTCGCGCTGGCGCAGCAGCTCGCGGGCCTGGCGCAGGTCGGTGGACGAGAGCATCGCCCACCATACGGCCTGCTCCTCTGCGCCAGCGCAGAGGACAGTCGCCAGCTCGCCGTGATCGCCTTCGCGCGCAAATTCGATGGGAAGCCGTGGGCCATCGTCGTGCCACTCGGATGCCACCGGAAGCACCCCCGATTTCCAGATGAGAGAACCCCAGCCAAGGCAAGCAATGTTCATGGTCGATGAGTGGTCGGCGCCGGGAGACTCCGGCCTCGCAGAGCCTCGGGTGCGTCGTCCCAGGAGGGCGTAGGCCCTGTGCTGCAATGTCTGAAAGACGTCGGCACGCCAACGCCCCACGGGTGATCGCCAGGCGCCCTGCCGTACTCACGGACAATCGGAAATCCGCAAGCCGGCCCCCTCCACCGCCACCCCCTGGCCACCATCGTCCATCGCCCGCCGTTCGGGACAACCACGCCGATCCGCCCCATGCTCCACTACCACACCATCCCCGTCACCGCCTTCCAGCAGAACTGCTCGCTCCTCTGGTGCGATGCCACCGCCGAAGCCACGCTGGTCGACCCGGGCGGCGACATCGACCGGCTGCTGGCCGCCGTGGCCGAGCGCGGCCTCTCGCTCACGCAGATCTGGCTCACCCATGCGCACATCGACCATGCCGGCGGCGCGGGCGAGCTGGCAGAGACGCACCAGCTGCCCATCACCGGCCCGCACCCGGGCGACCAGTTCTGGATCGACGGGCTGCCGCAGCAAAGCGCGATGTTCGGCTTTCCGCCGGCGCGATCGTTCACGCCCACGCGCTGGCTGCAGGACGGCGACACGGTGCAAATCGGGCGGGAGACGCTGCATGTGCGCCACTGCCCCGGCCACACGCCCGGCCATGTGGTGTTCCATGCGCCGCAGATCCAGCGCTGCTTCGTGGGCGACGTGCTGTTCGCCGGCAGCATCGGCCGCACCGACTTCCCGCAGGGCAATCACCAGCAGCTGATCGACAGCATCGTGCAGCGCCTCTGGCCCATGGGCGACGAGACGGTGTTCATTCCCGGCCACGGGCCGGAAAGCTCGTTCGGGCGCGAGCGGCGCAGCAACCCCTACGTGGGCAATACCTGACGCGGCGGGGCGGCGGGCGGCGGGCCAGGAGCAGGGCACCGGCCAGGCCTTTCGCTACCATCTTTATAGCTGCAAGCCCAGATAGATCAAGCGCCTGCGGCCATTTTGACTCAAATTCTGGCAGCCCCACCGCCGGGAGAGCTCACGGCGAACGGGCCCGGCCACCGGCCTGGGGCAGCACGCCGGCCATGGCCGCCGCGAAGCGTGCGTCCGCCATCGCGCCCACGTTGCAGCGCGACCAGCGCGAGGTCACGGCCGGATCGACCTGGAACACGCGGCCGGGCGCCATGGTCACCTTGCGGGCCATGAGCCGCTCGGCCAGCGGCAGCGAATCGGCCACGCCGGGGAACGCCACCCACAGGTAGAGGCTCTGCGCGCTGCGCGCGAACACCTCGCAGCCCGCGCCGTCCAGCCAGGCCAGCGCCTGGGCCGTGGCCTGGCCCAGCTTCTGGCGCAGGCGCACCAGGTGGCGGGCGTAGTGGCCTTCCCGCAGCATCACGTCCACCATGCGCTCGCAGTACTCCGAGCCGCTCACGTGGATCAGCGCCTTCAGGTCGGCCAGGTCGCTGGCCAGCGCGTCGTTGCAGGCGATGAAGCCCACACGCAGCGCGGCCGAGAACGACTTGGAGAAGCTGCCGATGTAGATGGTGCGCTCCAGCTGGTCGAGCGTGGACAGGCGCACGGCCGAGGTGGGCTTGAAGTCCGCCAGCGGGTCGTCTTCCACGATGAGCAGGTTGTGGCGCTCGGCCAGCTGCAGCACCTTGTAGGCCTTGGCGGCGGTGATGTCCGAGCCCGTGGGGTTGTGCGCCAGCGACTGCGTGAAGAAAAGGCGCGGGCGCTCCTGCTGCAGCAGGGCCTCGAGCGCCGTTACGTCGGGGCCGTCGGCCAGGCGCGGCACGCCGATCACCCGCGCGCCGGCCAGCTGGAGCTTGCCGAACAGCGGGTAGTAGCCGGGCTCGTCCACCAGCACCGTGGCGCCGGGCGGCACGAAGTAGCGGATGACCAGGTCCATCGCGTCGTTGGCGCCGTGCGTCAGCACCAGCTGGCCGGGCGTGGCCTGCAGGCCGAAGTCGCCCAGCTTGCGCACCAGGCTGTCCCGCAGCGGCGCGTAGCCGTAGCGGCTGCCGTAGCGGAAGAGCGCGCCCAGGCCGGTGCGCACCACCTTCTGGTGGTAGCGGTCCAGCCGCATGTCGGCCAGCCATTCGACCGGCGGAAAGCCGTCGCCCACGGCCACGGCATCGGGCTCGGTCTTGAGCTGCTCGCGCATCAGCCAGACGATGTCCATGGCGCGGCCCAGCTGGCCGGACTCTTCCTGCGCCCGTTGCGCGGCCCGCGCCGTGCCCAGCACGTAGAAGCCCGAGCCCCGGCGCGGCTCCACCAGCCCGCGCGAGACCAGCAGATCGAACGCCGCCACGATGGTGTTCTTGGCATAGCGGTGCAGCTGCGCCAGCTCGCGCAGCGAGGGCAGCTTGTCGCCGGGGCGGTAGACGCCGTCCGCGATCTGCTGGCCGATCAGGTCGGCCAGCTGGCTCGCGATGGGAGCCGAACGCGCCCGCTTGCCTGGCTTCTCCATGTCCATTCCCAGTTCCCGTTCATGTTGCACTGCGATGGTACTGTTCTCGCAAACTGTACCTTTTGAAAATGGTACACCTTGCCTACAGTCCGGCGATCCGATGGATTCATGACTTTCAGGAGATCGCCTTCATGGTTGCCGATTCGCGCCTGCCCCAGTTCCGCTCCCTCACCCCCGCCCAGCGCTGGGACTTCCTCGCCGACGCCTGCGGCCTGACCGACGCCGAGCGTGCGCTGGTGCGCCAGCCCGGCGCCCTGCCCTTGCCCCTGGCGGACGGCATGATCGAGAACGTGTTCGGCACCTTCGAGCTGCCGATGGGCGTGGCCAGCAACTTCCAGATCAACGGCCGCGACGTGCTGATCCCGATGGCGGTGGAAGAGCCCTCCATCGTCGCCGCCGCGTCGTACATGGCCAAGCTGGCGCGCGAGGGCGGCGGCTTCCAGACCTCCAGCACGCTGCCGCTGATGCGCGCCCAGGTGCAGGTGGTGGGCATCACCGACCCGTACGGCGCCCGCATCGCCGTGCTGCAGGCGCGGGATCGGATCATCGAGCGCGCCAACAGCCGCGACAAGGTGCTGATCGGCCTGGGCGGCGGCTGCAAGGACATCGAGGTGCACGTGTTCCCCGACTCGCCGCGTGGCGCGATGATCGTCATGCACCTGATCGTGGACGTGCGCGACGCCATGGGCGCCAACACCGTCAACACCATGGCCGAATCGGTGGCGCCGCTGGTGGAGGAGATCACCGGCGGCGCGGTGCGCCTGCGCATCCTCTCCAACCTGGCCGACCTGCGGCTGGCGCGCGCCCGCGTGCGGCTCACGGCCGGGATGCTGGCGACCAGGGAGCGCAGCGGCGAGGAGATCATCGAAGGCATCCTCGACGCCTACACCTTCGCCGCCATCGATCCCTACCGTGCGGCCACGCACAACAAGGGCATCATGAACGGCATCGACCCGGTCATCGTCGCCACCGGCAACGACTGGCGGGCGGTGGAAGCCGGCGCCCATGCCTACGCCAGCCGAGGCGGCCACTACACCTCGCTCACGCGCTGGGAGAAGGACGGCTCCGGCGCACTGGTCGGCACCATCGAGCTGCCCATGCCCGTGGGCCTGGTCGGCGGCGCCACCAAGACGCATCCGCTGGCGCGCCTGGCGCTCAAGATGATGGACGTGAAGACCGCGCAGGAACTCGGCGAGATCGCCGCGGCCGTGGGACTGGCGCAGAACATGGGCGCCCTGCGGGCCCTCGCCACCGAAGGCATCCAGCGCGGCCACATGGCCCTGCACGCCCGCAACATCGCCCTGGTGGCGGGCGCCACGGGCGACGAGGTGGACGCCGTGGCCCGGCGCCTGGCCGCCGAGCACGACGTGCGCACCGACCGCGCGCTGGAAGTGCTGCAGGAACTGCGCGCCAAGGGCTGATCCTCCAGCACGGACGCCGACCGGCCAGGCGACCGCGCCGTCGGGCGGCCCGCACTTTTCCTGCACAACGCCACACTACAACGAAGGAGACAACACATGGCAACCCCGAATCCCGCCGGCTGGCGGCTGGCCGAAGTCTGGGGCGACACCGTCGACCTGCGGCACCTGGCCTGGTCCATCGCGATCGGCATCGGCATCAGCGTGGTCGGCTTCTACCTGGCCAGCCGCTGGCTCGCCACGATGGTCGAATCGAAGCAGCTGGCGCACGCCTACGCCATGCTCGCGGGCCTGGCCGGCTGCGTGACGGCCGGCGTGATCTGCGCGCGGGCGTTTCCGCCGAAGCGCGAGGTGACAGAGCAGGACATCTCCACCGACCCGGCCTGGCGCCGCGAGGTGCTGGAGGAACTGGCCGCGCAGCCCGGCGGGCTGGGCTCCATCGCCGACCTGCCGCCGGTGGTGGTGCAGGAGTTGAAGGAGCTCAAGCTCTACGACCTGTTCCTGGAAAACGCACACGCTCCCACCACCCCGGCCGCGGCCCCCGGCCGCGCGCCGCGCTGACGCAAAGGAGCCGAAGACATGGATCCGCAACTCCTCAACGACATCGCCGTCGCCGCCGCCATGGGGCTGATCGGCGCCGTAGTGTTCGCCGCCATCGGCCTGGTCTCGGGCACCGACGAGACCACCACGCTGGCACCGCTCACGCTGCTGGTGGTGCTGCTGGGCGTGCCGCCCGCCGGCGTGTTCACCTTTTTCCTGGCCGGCGCCGTCGCCAAGCACATGACGCATGCCGTGCCCACCGCCCTGCTGGGCATACCGGGCGACACGCTGGCCACGCCGCTGCTGCAGGACGCCAACATGCTGCGCAAGCTGGGCGTGCCGCACATCGCCCTGCGCAAGATGGTGTCGGGCGCCATCGTCGCGGCCTTCGTCGCCGTGCCGCTGGCCGTGCTGTTCGCCGTCATGCTCGCGCCGTTCGGCGCCGCCATCACCAAGACGGCGCCCTGGATCTTCCTGGCCGCCGCGCTGCTCATCGCCTACTTCTCGGCGGGCCGCTGGGCCTCGGTGGCGCTGCTGGTGCCCTTCGTGGTGGTGATCATCGCGCTGCAGGCGCTGACGGCGAAGTACGAGGTGAAGCTCAGCATCAGCTACTTCCTCGGCATCGCCATCGGCCCGCTGATCGCCGACCTATTCACCGTGATCGCGCCGGCCGGCCGCCAGCGCATGCTGCGCGACCAGGTGCGGCAGTTCAACCTGGCGCCGGACGTGAAGGGCTGGTCGGGCTACTTCCCCAACCCGCTCAAGGTGATGGACCGCGTGCAGACCCGCTGGACGCTGATCACCGCCACCATCTCCAGCGCAACCTTCGTGTTCAGCCCCGTCGCCATGACGGTGGTGCTCGGCGAACTGGTCGGCTCGCGCATCAAGCACGCCTACCACCGGCTGACCACCGTGCTGAGCGCGCGCAACGGCGTGACCGAGGCGACCTACATCGCCGAGGCGCTGATCCCGCTGATCGCCTTCGGCCTGCCGCTCAGCCCCGTGGCCGCGGGCCCGGCCGCGCCGCTCTTCAACGCACCGCCGCGCTTCACCGTCGATGCCGCCACCGGCCAGACGCACAACCTGCACAACCTGCTGAACCACTGGGAGTTCCTGGGCTACGGCATGCTAGCCGTGCTGCTGGCCGCCGTGGTGTCGTACCCGTTCGCCATGAACTTCGCGCGGCGCGCGGCGCTGTTCGTCTCGCGCCGGGTGAGCCACGAGGCCATCATCGCCACCTTCGTGGGCCTCATCATCGTCATCAGCGTGTGGGAAGGCCAGCTGCTGGGCCTGCTCGTCATCCTGACCATGGGCCTGCTGGGCGGCCTGCTGTCGCGCAACTTCGGCTTCAACACCGGCGTGCAGTTCATGGGCTACTACACGGCGGTGCTGAGCGTGCCGGCCATCGTGCGGCTGTTCTGACCGGCGCCTTCACCGCGCTATCAAAAAAAGAGCTGCCAACGCCCTTCGGACGGGCGCTGGCAGCTCTTTTGGCATGAAATCCGGTGGCGCGAACGGCGCCTGCGGTCAGCCGCGCTTGGCGGCCTGGTACAGCCCTTCGACACGCGGCACGTTGGCTTCCAGCTGGCGGATGCGGTCCGGGCCGCTGGGGTGGGTGGAGAGGAACGCCAGCCCGCCCTGGTTCTTGGTGGCCTCGCCCATCTTGCGCCAGAGGCTGACCGAGGCGTCCGGGTCGAAACCGCCGCGGGCGGCCAGCTCCAGCCCCACCAGGTCGGCCTCGGTTTCGTCCGTGCGGCTGAATTTCAGCGTGATGAGCTGCGTGCCCAGGTTGGCCGCCGCGTTGCCCAGGTCGCCCAGGCCCAGCAGCTGCGCGCCCAGCGACAGGCCCATGCTGGTGGCCTGCGTCTTGGCCAGCCGGGCGCGGGCATGTTCACGCAGGGCGTGTGCCATCTCGTGGCCCATGACCATGGCGGCCTCGTCGTCGGTCAGCTTCAGCTGGTCGAGGATGCCGGTGTAGAAGGCGATCTTGCCGCCGGGCATGCAGAAGGCATTGATCTGCTTGCTGCCGATCAGGTTGACCTCCCACTTCCAAGACGATGCGCGGCTGTTCCACTGCGGGCTGAACGG
The DNA here is from genome assembly GCF_040365715.1 of Acidovorax sp. FG27. Classification (NCBI taxonomy): domain Bacteria; kingdom Pseudomonadati; phylum Pseudomonadota; class Betaproteobacteria; order Burkholderiales; family Comamonadaceae; genus Acidovorax; species Acidovorax sp. FG27. Next base: position 166,135 of record NZ_BAABVY010000012.1, on the reverse strand, counting down.
AATCAAGCGCTGCGAGATGCCGCGCAGCTTCTGCAGCTGCGGGTTGGAGTCGCCCGCCAGCGCGCGCTGCGCCTTGGCCTGCTCCAGCATCTTGCCGTACTGCTGGGTGGCAGCCTGCTCCAGCCCCTCGGCCGGCACCAGCTGGCGCATGGCGGAGGACGAGCCCACGTCGACCTGCGCCCGCGCCGGGCCGGCCAGGGCCGCTCCCGCCGCCAGCAGGAAGCCGCGGCGTGCATTCCACGCGCCGTGGCCCTGCCGCAGCGCGCACAGGCGGCAGCCGGCGTCGTGGCCGTCACCGGCATCGCGGGAAAGGGCCGGGGCTGCGGAGAGGTGGTCGTTTTTCATGGCGCCCGAGTCTAGTGGCGCCGGCCCCGCGCCGCTGTAGGCAGCCGAGCCACGCTGCCGCCAGCGCCCGCCGTCAGCGTGCCGTCCGCAGCTCGGCCCACACCACCACCAGCAGGCCCGAGAGCACGGCCACCAGCCCGGCGACCGACAGCACCGAGGGCGTCTCGCCCACCACCACGACGGCCAGCACGAAGGCAGTGACCGGCTCGCCCAGCGCCAGGGTGACGCCGGTGGCGCCCGAGATGTGCCGCAACGCGCTGGTGAACAGCAGATAGGCCAGCCCGGTCGCCACCAGGCCCAGGTAGCCCACCGTGACCCAGGTACCGGCCGAGAGGGCCAGCGGCCCGGCCAGCCAGCCGGCGGCCGGCACCGACAGCACGGCGGCCGTGCCGAACACGGCCAGGTTGACCGTGGGGGCGCTGGCATGCTCGACCAGCGGCTTGTTCAACAGCGTGTAGCCCGCATAGGTCAGCCCGGCAGCCAGGCACAGCGCGATGCCCAGGACCGTGGCGCCGCCGCGGCCGCCGGCCGCCCCGTCCAGCGCCATCGCCACGCCGCCGCCCACGCCCAGCAGCGTGCCCGCCCACCAGGCGGGCGTGGGCCAGCGGCGCAGCTGCACCGTCTGCAGCAGGCCGGCCCAGATGGGCGCGCTGCCGATGGCGATGGCCGTGCCCAGGGCCACGCCGCTGGCCTTCACGCCCGCGAAGAAGCTCAGGTTGTAGACGGCCACGCAGGCGCCCGCCGCCAGCACGCGGGGCCAGGCCAGGCGGCCGCCCCGCTGGCGCAGCACCCCTGCCAGCACGGCGAAGAAGGCCGCCGCCACGGCCAGCCGCAGGGCGCCCACCCAGTAGGGCGACAGGCCCGCCGGCGCCAGGCTCTGCGCCGTGCCGGTGGTGCCCCAGAGCATGGCGGCCAGCAGCACCATGGCCACGCCGCGCGCGCCGTGGCGCGCCGCGCTGGAGGCTCCGGTGGAGGCGGGGGCAGTCGACGGGGAAGACGAAGAAGGAGAGGAAGCAGCCATGCCGCGAGGTTGCCATGCGGGGCCGCGCGCGAATGTCGCGCAACGCTCAACCTGGGAACGTGTCCGGGCGCTTGGGGAACCTCTGCACGAATCACCGCGCCGTGTGCATCTGCGGACTCGGGCGGTCTGCGGCGTTGCAGCCCCTCCCGATCCGCAGTGCCTGCTTTCCGCTCGATTCGTGCAGAGCTTCCCTAGCGCCGGCGCAACTGCCGCGCGCCCACGCCGCGCTCGCGCCGCAGGGCCGACGCCAGCGCCGACGCCGTGGCATAGCCGCAGGCCAGTGCCACCCGCTCCAGCGGCTGGCCCGCCGCCAGCGAGCGCGCGGCCGCATCCAGCCGCACGCCGCGCAGCCAGGCCTGGGGCGTGGCGCCGGTCAGCTCGATCCAGCGGGTGTGGAAGCGCGGCACGCTCAGGTGGCAGAGGGCCGCCATGCGGGCGGTCGGCCAGGCTTCGTGCAGCGCGCCGCGCACGGCCTGCTCGACCCGCTCGGCCGGCACGGCCCGCCGCGCCAGCACGCGCGGGGCGTGCAGCAGGCCGGCCAGCTGCTGAGCCAGCGCGGGGCCGTGCGCCAGCCAGGCCTGGGCCACGCCGCTGGGCCAGGCGGGCGCGGTGGTCTCCGGGTCGTGCGCCGCCACCGGCCCGCTCGCTTCGATCCACCCCCGGGCCCGTTCGGGCACGGCGAAGCGCCGGACCCGCTCGGTGCCCCGGCCCGCAGGCAGGTCGATCACGCAGAAACGGGCCCCGGGCGGGGCGAGGAACCCGTGCCGCACGCCCGCCGGCACCACGATGCCGCTGGCCCGGTCCACCCAGAGGGCGCGGCCGTCCACTTCGAGCTCCATGCGGCCGGCCACGGCATAGACCACCTGGGCATGGTCATGCGCGTGCACGGCGTACTCGCCGCTGTAGGTGCGCACGGAGCACGCCGCAGGGAGCGGAAGGGAGGTCATTCGGACGATGGTACCGCCAAGGCTGTAGGACGGCACCGCCAGCTTCTGTACAGCCGTGGAGAGCGGGCCACCCGACTTCACACAACTCGGGCACAATGAAATGTCAAACTTTGTAATAGGCGCGCCTGTCCGCGCCTCGTCCATGGAAAGCCCACTCGTCACGGCGTACCTGATCTCAGTCGGCTTCCTGCTCATGGGTGCCGGGTACTCCGTCGTGCTCGCGCGCCACAGCACCCAGCCGCGGCTGCAGTGGGGCTACGGGGCGCTGTGCGTCCTGTTCGCGCTGTTCCAGATGTGCTGCGCCATGCAGTACGCCGCCCCGGACACGGCCACCGCGCTGCGCGCCCACCGGTGGCTGAACCTCTGGTCGCTGCTGGTGATGCCGGTCACCGTGTTCCTTTTCGAATCGCTGGGCGTGCGCCGGCCCCGGCTGCGGCTCACGGCAGCGACCGGCGCCATCACCCTGGTGCTGGTGGCGTACAACTTCCTGTCCGCGCACGGCTACCGGTTCAGCCAGGTGGAGGGCGACCGCGTGCTGACCCTGCCCTGGGGCGAATCGATCCGCCTGCTTTCCGGCACGGCCGACATGCCCTTCCAGCTGCTGCGGGTGGTGACGCTGGGCCTGATGGCCGCCAGCCTGCCGGGACTGCGCCCTGCAGACGCCGGCCGCCCTGACCGCGCCCACTGGCGCCAGCTGCCCTGGATGGGCATGGCGCTGATGGCCGTGACCGCCGTGCTGGCCCTGCTGTCGGACACCGGGGCGCTGTCGCTGCCCTACCTGTCGGGCTTCGCCTTCCTGTTGATGAGCGTGGGGTTTCTCTGGGTGGTGATGGCCGACCTGGGCCGGCTGCATTCGCGCCTGCGGTCGCGCCGGCGCCGGGCCCAGGCGGGCGACGCCGCCCTGTCGCGTCCCACCACCACGTCTGCCATGCCGCCGGCGGCCACGCCGCGCCCACGCCCCGCCGCACAGCCGCAGCAACAGCAGCAGCCCCAGCCGGCGCAGACGTCCGCTGCGCTGCAGCCCGCGGGCCGGCTGGCGCGCCGCGCGGCCGACGCGGACGACACCCGCTTTTCCGCGCTCACCGACCGCGCCGGGCTGCTGCGCCAGCTGACCCCGCTGCTGGACGAACACCAGCGCAAGGCGGCGTCGCTGGCCGTGTTCGTGTTCGACATCGACCGGTTCGACCTGCTGTGCGCCACCCACGGCCATGCGGCCGGCGACGCGCTGCTGGCCCAGCTGGCGGGCCGCCTGCAGCAGGCGGTGCAGGGCCAGGGCCTGCTGGCGCGCGGCCATGGGGCGAGCTTCGTGGTGGTCTGCACGGGCCTGGCGCCCCAGGCGGTGGCCCAGCGGTACGCGCAGCTCGACAATGCCTTCGCGCTGCCCGTCGCGGTGTCGGGCAAGGTGCTGAACGTGCGCGCCAGCGCGGGCGTGGCGCGCTTCCCGGGCGACGGCGTCACGGCCGAGGCGGTGATGAACGCGGCCGAGCTGGCCCTGCACGACGCCAAGACCAACGGCCGCAGCGGCGGCCCGCTCAAGACCTTCACGCCCGCGCTCAAGGACCACCTGCAGGAGCAGATGGAGCTGGAGGACGCGCTCAGCCAGGCCATCGAGCGCCACGAATTCGTGGTGCACTACCAGCCGCAGGTGAACGGCGAGACCGGCCAGGTCGCCTGCATGGAGGCGCTGGTGCGCTGGCAGCACCCGGTGCGCGGGCTGGTGTCGCCCCTGCGCTTCATCTCGCTGGCCGAATCGAGCGGCGTCATCCACCCGCTGGGCGCGTGGGTGCTGAACGAGGCCTGCCGCCAGCTGGCCGCCTGGCATGCCCAGGGCCACGCCGGCCTGCGCATGGCCGTGAACCTGTCGGCGCACCAGCTGGAAGACGAAGGGCTGGAGGCGCTCATCACCGACACGCTGGCACGCCACCGCCTGCGCCCGGCCGACCTGGAACTGGAGATCACCGAGTCGGTACTCATGCCGCAGATCGAACGCGCCAGCGAACGGCTGGCCGCCCTGCGCGCCCTGGGCGTGCGGCTGTCCATCGACGACTTCGGCACCGGCTACTCGTCGCTCACCTACCTGCGCCGCCTGCCGGTGCATGCCTTCAAGCTCGACCGCTCGTTCATCCGCGACGTGGACCTGAGCGGCCGCGGCCAGGCCGTCTGCGCCACCGCCATCGGGCTGGCCTTCGACCTGGGCCTGGAGATCGTCGCGGAAGGCGTGGAGACGGTGCAGCAGGCGCAGCTGCTCAAGCACTGGGGCTGCCACCTGCTGCAGGGCTACCTGTTCGCGCGGCCCATGGCGGCCGAGGCCGCCGGCGCGTTCCTGGTCAGCACCGCGCCCGCCCCGGGCGAGTCCGCAGAGCCCGCCCAGGCGCAGCCGGCCGCGGCGGCGCCACTGCGGATGGCGCCAGCGGCCTGAGAAGGCGTGAAAGAACCCGCCATGCCTGCTCGGGCGCGACGGATTCGGTCACACCTTCTGAGGCCGAGGGCCTCGGGCCCCTCTCAATCCATGGTCAGGTGCGCGCTCTTCACCACCTGTGCCATGCGCGCGGCCTCGCTGCGGAAGAAGGCCGCCGCCTGCTCGGGCGGCGTGAGCTTGATCTCGTAGCCCTGGGCGACCAGCGCATCGCGTGCCTCGGGCATCTCCATTGCGGTCTTGAAGCCGGCGAAAAGTCGCGCGAGTTCGGCGGCCGGGATGCCGGCCGGCGCCACGGGCGCGATCCAGCCGTCGAGCTCGAAGACCGGCAGTCCCTGCTCCGCGATCGTGGGCACGCCCGGCAGCGTGGGCACCCGCGTCGCGGTGGTCACGCCCAGCGCCCGCAGCGCGCCGGACCTGATGTGCGGCGCGGCGGGCGCCGCCGCCACCACGGCCAGCTGCACCTGCCCGCCCAGCACGTCGTTCATGAGCGGGCCCATGCCCTTGTAGGGGATGTGCTTGATGTCCAGCTTCGCCTGGTCGACGAACATCGCGGCGCCCAGGTGCAGGATGGTGCCGTTGCCGGAGGAGCCGTAGTTGAGCACGCCCGGTTTCGCTTTCGCATAGGCGATCAGCTCGCGCACGTTCGCCGCCGGCACCGCAGGGTTCGCCACCAGTACGAACGGCGTGGCGCCCAGGATGGTGATGGGGGCGATGTCGGCGAGCGAGTCGAACGGGATGTTCTTGTAGACGCTGGGGTTCACCACGTGGTTGTTGGAGACCACGCCGATGACGGAGCCGTCCTTGGGCGCGCGCACGATCTGCGCGGTGCCGGTGATGCCGCCCGCGCCGGGCAGGTTCTCGATCACCACGGGCTGGCCGAGCGCCTTGCCCAGGCTGGCGCTGATGGCGCGGATGGCGCCGTCGGCCCCCGAGCCGGCCGACAGCGGCAGGATGATGCGCAGCGGCCTGTCCGGGTGGGCCTGGGCCCGGGCGGGCCGCAGGCCGCTCCAGGCGGTGGCCAGGGCCGCGGTGCCGAGGGTGACGGCGGCGCGCCGCGTCAGGGCCGTGGCGGCGCCGGCTGAACGGCCGGCGTGCGCCGGGGGCGCTCGGTCATCGGCAGCGGGGCAACGGCGGCTGGAGGTCGCCAGTTCGGGTGTCGGGATCGGCATGCGCATGTCTCCATCGTGGTGGGTGGGCCGCGCGGACTGGCGCCGCGCTGGTCGATAAGGCCCGGGGAAAACGGTCGGCCATCAAGCCACGGCACGGGCCTCGCGCAGCGCGTCGATGGCCCTGGGTGCATAGCCCAGGCTTTCGAGCAGTTCACGCGTGTGTTCGCCCAGCCGGGGCGGACCGGTGCGCACACCCAGGCGCTCGCCATCCAGCCGCAGCGGCAGCAGCGTGACGCGGGCGGTGCTGCCGGCGCGCTCGCCGTCCGGCAGGGTCACCTCGGCCAGGCCGCCGGTGGCGTTCAGGTGCGGGTCGTCGAACAGCTCCTCGGGGCGGACGATGGGGGCGAACGGCAGGCCGTGGCGCTCGAAGACGGCGGCCAGTTCCTCGGCGGTGTGCGCGGCCAGGCGGCGGCGCAGCTCGGGCAGCAGCGTGGGGCGCGCGCGCACCCGGTCGTTGTTGAGCGCCAGCGCCGGGTCGGCCTTCAGGTCGGCATAGCCCATGGCGTCGCAGAAGGTGGCCCACTGCGCATCGCTCACGGCGGCCAGGAAGATCTGGCCGCCGTCCTTCACGTCGAACACGTCGTAGAGCGACCAGGCGGAGATGCGATCGGGCATGGGCGCTGCCGGCTGCCCGGTCACGGCGTACTGCATCATGTGCTGGCCGACGAGGAAGACGTTGTTCTCGAACAGGGCGGAATCGACCTCCTGCCCGCGCCCGGTGATACCCCGCTGCATCAGCGCGGCCATGGCGCCGATGGCGCCGAACATGCCGCCCATGATGTCGTTCACGCTGGTGCCGGCGCGCAGCGGGTCGCCCGGCCGGCCGGTCATGTAGGCGAGGCCGCCCATCATCTGCACCACCTCGTCGAGCGCGGTGCGGTGCTCGTACGGCCCGGGCAGGAAGCCGCTGTGGTTCACATAGATGAGGCGCTCGTTCAGGCGCGACAGCGCGGCGTAGTCCAGGCCGTACTTGGCCATCACGCCGGGCTTGAAGTTCTGCGCCACCACGTCGGCGGAGGACGCGAGGCGGATCGCCACTTCCAGCCCCTCGGCGCTGCGCAGGTCGATCGCGATGCTTTTCTTGTTGCGGTTGAACATCGGGAAGAAGCCCGCGCCCGCGCCCAGCAGCTCGCGCGTGCGGTCACCCTCCACCGGCTCCACCTTGATGACCTCGGCACCCAGATCGGCCAGCACCATGCCGCAGGTCGGGCCCATGACCATGTGGGTGAACTCCACCACGCGCAAGCCCGCCAGCGGCAGGGTGCGTTCCGGGGAGCGGGTGTCGGAGACGGCAGAAGAGGTCATGGGAATGCGCTGGGACGAAGAGGCAGTGAAGGAAGGGGTGACCCGATGCAGTGCGGCGAACGGCCGAGGCAGCGATGTCGCAAGGGAGATGGTAGAGAGCGCTCGCCGGGCCCGCTCAGGCGGGGGCGGTTTCGGCAAGCGCCGCGGGCCGCGCCACCAGCCCGCCCTTGGGCAGGCCCGCGCGCCAGAGCGTTCCGTGCAGGGTTTCGCCGCCCAGCCAGTCCCGCACGCGCTCGCGCAGCGCCAGCAGGCCGGGCAGATCGAGCCCCGTGTCCACGCCCATGCGTTCCAGCATGAAGGCGAGGTCTTCCGTGGCCACGTTGCCGCTCGCGCCCGGCGCATGCGGGCAGCCGCCGATGCCCGCCAGGCTCGCGTCGAAGCGCGCCACGCCGGTCTGCCAGGCGGCGTAGGCATTCGCCAGGCCCATGCCGCGCGTGTCGTGGAAATGCGCGCAGGCCAGGCGGTCGCCGACCAGTGCCCGGGCCTTGCCGAAAAGGCGCAGCACCGATTGCGGATCCGCATAGCCCACAGTGTCGGCCAGGCTCACGCGGTCGGCGCCGGCATCCAGCAGTGCCTGCATCAGCCGCAGCACCTCGCTCTCGGCCACGTCGCCCTGCAGCGTGCAGCCGAAGGCCGTGCCCACGCCGCCTTCGATCAGCGTGCGGCTGCCGGCGGCGTCGCGCGCGGCGCGGATGCGCGCCACTTCCGCCACCACCTCGTCCGGCGTCTTGCGCAGGTTGGCGAGGCTGTGCGCGTGGCTCGCCGAGAGCGGCACCACCATCAGGTGCGCGCCGCATTCGAGCGCACGCTCGGCGCCCTTCAGGTTGGGCACCAGCACCGAGGCCACCAGCCCGGGCAACGTGCGTGCGAACGCCAGTACCTCGGCCGTGTCCGCCAGCTGCGGCAGCAGGCGCGCGGGCACGAAGGAGCCGACCTCGATCTCGCGCTGCCCGGCCGCGTGCGCGGCAGCGATCCAGGCCATCTTGCGGTGCGTGGGCACGGTGGCCGCGATGCTCTGCAGGCCATCGCGCAGGCCGACCTCGCGCACCTCGGCGCGGGGGCGGCCTGCCGTGCGACCGGACGCGGCGGACGCCAGCGTGGGGGACGGAGCGACGGGCGGGGTGGCGGGCAGGGGGGTGGCGGGCATGGGCGCTCCCGGACGGGCCGGGCCTGTGTGCAGGAGGAACGCCCCATTCTAGAAATTCCCGCACACTCCATGATCTCAATTTGGGAAGGCCAGAATTTCCCGAATGGAACATCTCCACCTTGCCCCATGCGCTCCCTCGATCTATTGACCCTGCGGCTTTTCGTGGCCGTCTGCGAGCAGCGCAACATCGCGCGCGCGGCCGAGCGCGAAGCGATCGTGGGCTCGGCCGTCAGCAAGCGCCTGGCGCAGCTGGAAGACACGGTGGGCACGCAGCTGCTGGTGCGCAAGCGCCACGGCGTGGCGCCCACCCCGGCGGGGGAGACGCTGCTGGAGCACGCGCGCGAGATGCTCGCCACCGCCGGCCGCATCGAGCGGGACATGGCCGGCTTCGCCACGGGCGTGCGCGGCCATGTGCGCATGCTGGTCACCGCCTCCGTCATGGCCGAATCGCTGGCCGACGACGTGGCCGCCTTTCTGCAGGAGCCCGCGCACCGCGACATCCAGGTGAGCATGGAAGAGCGCGTGAGCCCGGACGTGGTGCGCGGCGTGCGCGAGGGCAGCGCGTCGCTGGGCATCTGCTGGGACGCGGCCGACCTGCAGGGCCTGCACACGCGCGCCTACCGCAGCGACCACCTGGCCATCGCGGCCCATCCCTCGCACCCGGTGGCGGCGCTGGACAGCGTGCGGTTCGCCGACGTGCTGGGCCACGAATTCGTCAGCATGCCGGCGCTGAGCGCGGTGCAGGTGCTGCTGGCACGCGCCGCCGCGCTGGAGGGGCGCACGCTGCTGCACCGCGTGTTCGTCTCCAACTTCGACGCGGCGCTGCGCGTGGTGCGCGCTAACCTCGCCATCAGCGTGGTGCCGCGCGAAGTCGCCGAGCCTTTCGCCGCCGCGAGCGGCGTGCGGGTGGTGCCGCTCGCCGACCCGTGGGCCCAGCGCCGCTTCGCAATCTGCGCCCGCGCCGGCGACGGCCTGCCTGCCGCCGCCGCGCTGCTGGCCGACTACCTCGCCCGCCGAGGGGGTGGCCCGGAGACGGGAATGCAACCGGCAGGCGTTCGCACGCCACGCGGATGATGGACGGCACGGCCGGCGCCCCGAAGCCACAGGCACCCGGCCAGCGGCGGCCACCCGCCGCTGGCCGGCCGCCGCCCACGGCACAAGGCGGCACAAGGCAACACGACGCGGCACGAGGCGGTGCAGGCCGATAATCACCGTCCATCGCACCTGTCCGTGCCAACGACCCGGCCTGCCGGATCTGCCCGCAGGCGGTCCTGACCGCACCCGCCATCAGCCTTCGGGCGCCGGCACGCCCCTTCCTCCCGCGCCCCGCCCGCCATGTCTTCGACGCCCACGCCTGCCCCGCTGCCCTCCGATCAGACACCTGCGAACGCACCGGCCGCAGTGCCCCTGGCCACCCGCCGCACCTGGGCCCAGGCCCTGCGCGTCTACCGCGAGCCCGCCAGCCTGCGCATGCTGGCGCTGGGCTTCTCGGCCGGGCTGCCGCTCCTGCTGGTGCTGGGCACGCTGTCCTTCTGGCTGCGCGAGGCGGGGGTGGACCGCACCACCATCGGCTATCTCAGCTGGGTGGGCCTGGCCTATGCCTTCAAGTGGGTCTGGGCGCCGCTGGTGGACCGGCTGCCCCTGCCCTGGCTGACGCGCGCGCTGGGCCGGCGCCGCAGCTGGCTGCTGCTGTCGCAGCTGCTCGTCATGGGCGGGCTGGCCGGCATGGCGTTCAACGACCCGCGCGTGGCGCTGGCGCCCATGGTGTGGTGCGCCCTCTTCGTCGCATTCGGCTCGGCCACGCAGGACATCGCGCTCGACGCCTTCCGCATCGAATCGGCCGACGCCGACCGCCAGGCCGCGCTGGCCGCCACCTACCAGACGGGCTACCGGCTGGCGATGATCTGGGCCGGCGCGGGCGTGCTGTGGGTGGCGGCGCGGGCCGAATCGCCCGCCGCCGCCGGTACCTACCAGCACGGCGCCTGGCAGGTGGCCTACCTCGTCATGGCCGCATCGATGCTGGTGGGCACGCTCACCGTGCTGCTCTCGCGCGAGCCCGCGCCGCGCCCGCTGCCGCCCGCGCGCAACGCGGCCGAATGGCTGCGCGGCGCGCTGATCGAGCCGTTCGCCGACTTCATCCGCCGCTACCGCTGGCAGGCCGCGCTGCTGCTCTCGCTCATCGCCGTCTACCGCATCAGCGACGTGGTGATGGGCATCATGGCCAACCCGTTCTACGTGGACATGGGCTACACCAAGGACGAGGTGGCCGCCGTCAGCAAGGTGTTCGGCGTGCTGGCCACGCTGGCCGGCGCCTTCGTGGGCGGCGTGCTGTCGATGCGCCTGGGCGTCATGCGCGTGCTGATGCTGGGCGCGGGCCTGAGCGCGCTCAGCAACCTGCTCTTCGCCTGGCTCAGCACGCAGGGCCACGACGTCACGCTGCTGATGCTGGTGGTGTCGGCCGACAACCTCTCGGGCGGCATCGCCTCGGCCGCGTTCATCGCCTACCTCTCCAGTCTGACGAACGTGCAATATTCGGCCACGCAGTACGCGCTGTTCAGTTCCATGATGCTGCTGGCGCCCAAATGGATCGCCGGCTTCTCGGGCCGCTTCGTCGATGCGTACGGCTACCCCGAGTTCTTCGTCGCCACCGCGCTGCTGGGCCTGCCGGTCCTGCTGCTGGTGGCGCTGGCTTCCAAGGTCAAAATGGCTCCCGGCGCTTGATTTATCAATACCTGCAGCTATCAAATCAATAGCAATCATGCCCATCGCACTGCTCGTCATCGACACCCAGGCCGCCTTGTTCGACCCGGCCCCGCGCCCGGCCGAGGCCGACGCCGTCATCGCCCGCATCGATGCGCTGGCCGCCCGGGCGCGCGCGGCGGGCGCGGCCGTGGTCTTCGTGCAGCACGAGCAGGCAGAGGACAGCGGCGGGCCGCTGGTGCATGGCAGCGCGGGCTGGCAGTTGCAGGCCGGCCTGCGGGTGGAGGACGGCGACGCCCTGGTGCGCAAGACCACGCCCGACGCCTTCCTGCGCACCGATCTGGCCGACAAGCTGCTGGCCAGCGGCGCGACCGAATTGGTGGTCTGCGGCTACGCCACCGAGTTTTGCGTGGACACCACCGTGCGCCGCGCCGCCGCGCTGGGTTTTCCGGTCACGCTGGCGGCCGACGCGCACACCACGCATGACAAGCCCCATGCCGGCGCGGCCGCCATCCGCGCCCACCACAACGCCACGCTGCCCTCGCTCACCAGCTTCGGCACACCCATTCGCGCCGTGCCGGCGGACGCCATCGACTTCGCGGCCGGCGCACCAGCGGCTGCGTGATGGACTGAAGCCCGAGCGCGCCGCCCGGTTTACCTAACTTTACAGAGACTTCAACGCGCCGAGATGGCCCGGCGCGACCATGAAACTCCACGCACCCCCACCACCCGACACCCCGCCATGAGTTCTCAACTGCTGATGATCGAAGACGATGCCCGCCTGGCCGAGATGGTGGGCGAGTACCTGGCCCAGTCGGGCCTGCAGGTCACGCACAAGGCGGACGGCGGCAGCGGCCTGGCGCACCTGCAGGGCGACGGCGGCGCCACGCTGCCCGACCTGGTGATCCTCGACCTGATGCTGCCGGACATCGACGGCCTGGAGGTCTGCCGCCGCATCCGCGCCCTGCCCGGCGCCGCCGCCCAGGTGCCGGTGCTGATGCTCACCGCCAAGGGCGACCCGATGGACCGCATCATCGGCCTGGAACTGGGCGCCGACGACTACCTGCCCAAGCCCTTCGAGCCGCGCGAGCTGCTGGCCCGTATCCGCGCCATCCTGCGCCGCCGCGAAAACGGCGCCCGGCCCGCGCCGCAGCTGCTGCGCTTCGGCACGCTGGAGATCGACCGCGACGCCCGCACCGTGTCGGTGGGCGGCCAGCCGGCGGAACTCACCTCCTACCAGTTCGACCTGCTGGTGGCCCTGGCCGAGCGCGCCGGCCGCGTGCTGACGCGCGACCAGATCATGGAGGCCGTGCGCGGCCGCGAGCTGGAGGCCTTCGACCGCTCCATCGACGTGCACATGGGCCGCATCCGCGCCGCCATCGAGCAGGACGCCAAGAACCCGCGCCGCATCCTGACGGTGCGGGGCGTCGGGTACGTCTTCGCCAAGCAGCAAGACTAGATGTCCCTGGTCAGCCCCTTTTCCCGCCGGCTCTACCTGCGCATCTGGCTCGCCGTGGTGGGCGGCGTGGCGGTATTCGCGCTGGTGGTGGGCGTGGCCTGGCGCATCGCGGCCGAGCACAACGCCCAGCAGAACGCGGTGCAGCAGCCACCAGGGCGCGAGTTCGTGCTGCGCGATGCGCAAGGCCACCCCAAGCTCAAGGGCCAGGCACTGCGGCGGCCGACCGAACCCGGCGAGGGGCTGGAATTCATGCTCGAAGGCCTGGACGGCGCGGCCTACACGCTGGAGATGTCGCCCCGCCCGCGCCCGCCCCGCCCCGGCCGCTACGACGCGGCGTTCTGGCTGAGCCCGCCGTTCGGCTTTCTCTGGGTGCTGGCGCTGGTGGGCATCGCCGTGACGGTGGGTGTGTTCCCGATCATCCGCCGGCTGCTGCAGCGGCTGGAGACATTGCAGCGCGGCGTGCAGCGCTTCGGCGAGGGCGACCTGTCGGTGCGGGTGGCCGAGCGCGGGCAGGACGAGGTGGCCGATCTGGCGCGCCAGTTCAACGCCGCCGCGGCGCGCATCGAAACGCTGGTGGCCTCGCACAAGTCGCTGCTGGCCAATGCCTCGCACGAGCTGCGCTCGCCGCTCACGCGCATCCGCATGGGGCTGGAGCTGATGCAGGGCAACGCGCCCTCGCCCAACTTCCGCGCCGAGATTCTGCGCAACATCGCCGAGCTGGACCAGCTGGTCGACGAGATCCTGCTGGCCAGCCGGCTGGACGCCCGCGAGGCCGACGTGGGCACCGTCGAGGCGGTGGACCTGATGGGCCTGGCCGCCGAGGAATGCGTGCGGGTGGATGCCGAACTGCAGGCCGAGCCCGGCACGCCGGCCGATGCGCTGGAAGTGCGCGGCGTGGCCAAGCTGCTGCGCCGGGCGCTGCGCAACCTGCTGGAGAACGCCCGCCGCTACAGCCAGGGCGACATCACCATGACGCTGCGCGCCGTGGGCGGCCGGGTGGAAGTGAGCGTGTGCGACCACGGCCCCGGTGTGCCGCCCGACCAGCGCGAGCGCATCTTCGAGCCCTTCTACCGCCTGCCCGGGGCCAGCGAGCGCTCCGGCGGCGTGGGCCTGGGTCTGGCCCTGGTGCGCTCCATCGCCCAGCGGCATGACGGCGCGGTGCGCTGCACCGACCGGCCGGACGGCGCGCCGGGCGCCTGCTTCGTGCTCAGCCTGCCGCGCGGCGGCTGAGCGCAGCGGCCTTCATCGCGCCACGATCATCCGGTCACGGTCATCGCGTCCCGGTCATCGCATCCTGGGGCGGCCAGCGCCGCGCCATCGCCACCCACAGGCCTGCGCCCAACACCAGCGCACCCCCCGCCACCGACAGCCCCCACACGAAGCCCTGGCCCGGCGTGGCCGCGTGGTGCAGCATCCACGCCACCATCGGCGGCCCGGCGATCTGGCCCAGGCCGTAGGCGGCTGTCAGCAGCCCGGCGAAGCTGTCGCCCGCGCCGGGCCACAGGCGCCGGGCTTCCTGCAGGGCGTAGAAGGTAATGGCGGTGAAGGGCAGCCCCAGCAGCAGGCTGCCGAGGGCGAACCCGGCCGCCTGCGGCCATACCAGCCCCAGGCCGATGGCGCCGGCCTGCAGCGCGTAGCAGCCGGCCAGCAGCCAGCGCCGGTCCCACGCCGCCGGCGTGCGGGTGGACAGCGCTGCGCCCAGGGCCACGCCCGCGCCGAAGAGCGGCCAGAACAGGTCGGGCCAGGGCGAGCCGGCCGGCAGCGCGGCGCGGGCGATGACGGGCAGGAAGGTGGCGGTGACGATGTAGCCGAGGCCTGCCAGCGCGTAGCCCAGCGTGAGCAGCCCGCAGGCCGCCCAGCCGCCCGGCGGCGGCGCGGTGCGCGTGCTGGCGGCGGCACCGGCGGCTTGGGCGGAAGGCTCCTCGCCCAGCGCGGCGCCGCGCAGCACCGGCCACGCCAGCGCCGCCAGCGCCGCGCTGAGCACCCCGAAGGCGGCCCAGCCCAACGCGGCCGGCCAGTGCGCGGCCACCATGGCGCTGGCCGACAGCCCCGTCAGCACGATGCCCACCCCCGGGCCGCAGAAGATCAGCCCGCCCAGCGCGGGCTGGCCCAGCACCGTCAGCCGCACCATGCACCACGCCGCCACGTTGAGGAACACCACCGCGCTGACGATGCCCGCCGCGCCCCGCAGCGCCGGCCAGGCGGGCGCCACGGGCAGCGCCATCGCGCCGGTCAGCAGCACCGTGGCCGCTAGCCCCCAGCGCGCCAGCCGCGCGCCCTGCCACGCCCGGGCGGTGCGCGGCGCCACCCAGGGCAGCGCCATGCAGGCCAGCGCCCCCACCAGGTAGCCGGTGTAGTTGACGGCGGCCAGCCAGCTGCCGCCCGCCAGGCTGACGGTGCCGTCACGCAGCATCATCGGCAGCAGCGGCGTGAAGGCGAAACGGCCGATGCCCATGGCCGCCGCGAGCGCGAGCATGCCGGCCAGGGCGACGGCCAGCGGGCGTTGGGAAAGAGGGGTGGGGGGCATCGGGGCTGGCGATTGGATCGATCTCTTTTTCAGATTATCATAACCATCAACCATCTCCACAAGAGAACCATTCGATGGACCTGTCCGCACTCGAGATCTTTCGCGCCGTCGCCTCGGAAGGCAGCGTGACGCGCGCCGCCGAGCGGCTGGGCCGCGTGCAGTCGAACGTGACGACGCGGGTGCAGCAGTTGGAGGAGCAGCTGGGCGCCACGCTGTTCCTGCGCGAGGGCCGCCGCATGGTGCTGACGCCGGCCGGCGAGTCGCTGTGCGGCCATGCCGACCGCCTGCTGGCCCTGGCCGAGGAGGCGCGCCAGAGCGTGCACCCGGGCCGCCCCGGCGGGCGGCTGCGGCTCGGCGCCATGGAAAGCACCGCCGCCGCCCGCCTGCCGGCGCCGCTGGCGCGGCTGCATGCCGAGTGGCCCGAGGTGCAGCTGGAGCTGCGCACGGGTGCCTCCGGCACGCTGGTGGACGAGGTGCTGGCCCACGCCAGCGACTGCGCCCTGGTCGCCTGGCCGCCGCCGGGCGTGGACCCGGAAGCGCCGCTCGATCGCACCGCCGTGTTCACCGAATCGCTCTGCATCGCCCTGCCCGCCGACCACCCGCCGGTCGACCGGCCCGGCGACCTGCAGGTGGACACGCTGGCCGCCTTCACCCGCGCCTGCACCTACCGCCGCATGGGCGAGGACTGGATGCGCCAGCACCTGCACGGGCGTTTCCACGGCGCCGCGCCCCGGGTGCTGGAGCTGGCCTCCTACCACGCCATCCTGGCCTGCGTGGCCGCCGGTCGCTGCGCGGGCGTGGTGCCGCAGGCGGTGATCGACCTGATGCGCGAGCCGCCCGCGCTGCGCCTGCTGCCGCTGGCTACCTGCGACACGGTGCTGGTGCGCCGGCGTGGCTACCAGTCGGCCGCGCTGGACGCGCTGCTGGCCAGCTTGCAGCGCGCCTGACCCGCAGTCCTCGTCCTTCCTTTTTCCGAAAAGCCGTCATGACCCAGCCCCGCACCTTCCCGGCCTTGCCATTCACCGACCGCCTGGGCATCGCCCTGCCCATCTTCCAGGGGCCGATGACGGGTGCCGACACGCCCACCCTGGCCGCAGCCGTCTCCAGCGCAGGCGGGCTGGGGCAGCTGGGCTGCGGCATGCGCTCGCCCGCCGCCATGCGCGAAGCCGCGGCCGAGGTGCGCCGGTTGACCGACAAGCCCTTCGGCATGAACCTCTTCGTGCTGGAAACACCCCGGCCCGACGACGCCACGGTGCGCGCGGCGCTGCAGCGGCTGGAGCCGCTCTACGCCGACTACGGCCTGCAGCCCGCCGTGCCCGCGCAGTGGTGCGAGGACTTCGCCGCGCAGTTCGAGGCGCTGGTCGAGGCGCGCCCGGCGGTGGCGAGCTTCACCTTCGGCATCCTTGACGCGGCGCAGGTCGAGCGGCTGCATGCCGCCGGCTGCGTGGTGGTGGGCACCGCCACCACCGTGGCCGAGGCCCGCGCCTGGGCCGCCGTGGGCGCGGACGCGGTCTGCACGAGCGGCGTGGAAGCCGGCGGGCACCGGGGCACCTTCCTGCAGGTGGGCCGGGCCGGGCCGGCCGCACCCGGTGGGCCGAGCCTTGCCGACTTCGCCGCCAGCCAGGTGGGCACGCTGGCGCTGGTGCCGCAGTGCGTGGACGCCGTGCGCATTCCGGTGGTCGCGGCCGGCGGCATCATGGACGGGCGCGGCATCGCCGCCGCGCTGGCGCTGGGCGCGCAGGGCGTGCAGATGGGCACGGCCTTCCTGGTGTGCCCGGAATCGGGCATCGGCAGCGCCTACCGCACCGCGCTGGCGCAAGCGGGCGACACCGACACGCGCCTGACCCGCGTGTTCTCGGGCCGGCCGGCGCGGGGCATCGTCAACGCCACCATGGAGCGGCTGGCGGCTTGCGAGGCCAGCGTGCCGGCCTACCCGGTGCAGAACGCGCTGATGGGCCCACTGCGCCGCGCGGCGGCCGCGCAGGGCCGGGCCGAAGGCGTGGCACTCTGGGCCGGCCAGGGCGTGGCGGCGGCGCGGCCGCTGCCGGCGGCCCAACTGGTGGGGCTGCTGGCGCAGGAATGGGCGCGAGCGGCGGCGCAGCCTGCGCATTGAGCATCAGAAATGGCTCTGGCGCTTGTGAATCAAGCGCCAGTAGCTATCGAAATAGTAGCAATAGGTCAACCCGGCCGGCGGTTTATCAGCAGGCGGTCGGCCACGCTGCCGGGCAGGTACAGGCCGCGGGCCAGGTAGTCGTCCAGCCGCCGGCGGTCTGGCCCGCGCAGCTTGATGACCGGCGGCAGCTCGCCCGTCACGCGGGAGAACAGCAGCCGCAGCTTGAGCGGCGTGCGGCGCCACTGGCCCAGCACGTGCAGCTGGAAGGGGCCGTCCTCGGCGCAGGCCAGGCAGAGCCGGTAGCCGCCGCGCGTGCGCATCACGTACTGCATCGCTAGGTGGATGCTGAGGTAGGCGGGCGCGTCGATGGCCTGCCGCACCTGGTCGAACACGCCCTGCGCGCGCAGGTGCTCGATGTAGGCCTCGCCGGTGCTTTCCAGGCAGTGGGCGTCGAACTCGGCGAAGGCATCGGCGGCGAAGCGGCTGCCGGGCGGCGCGGCGAGGAACCAGCTCTCGACCACCGGGTGGTCGGCGTCGGTGGTGAAGCGGTCCAGGTAGTAGGCCACCAGGTCGCAGCCGCCTTCCCGCTGCTGCGCCTCGATCACCCAGTCGAGCGAGCGCGTGAGGATGGTGCTGGCGTCGATCCAGATGCCGCCGTGGTCGCGCAGCAGGCGCAGGCGGATCCAGTCGGAGCGCCGGGCCGGGGCGACGCGGGCCAGGGCATCGGGCGCGTCGGGTACCCACTCGCGCAGCCTGGCGTCGTCCAGCACGCGGATGTCGAAGCCCGGATTCATCTGCCGCCAGT
This sequence comes from Acidovorax sp. FG27, assembly GCF_040365715.1. Lineage (NCBI taxonomy): Bacteria > Pseudomonadati > Pseudomonadota > Betaproteobacteria > Burkholderiales > Comamonadaceae > Acidovorax > Acidovorax sp. FG27. The sequence goes on along the minus strand of NZ_BAABVY010000012.1, from coordinate 148,178 downwards.
TGGCGATGCAGCGCTCCACCAGCAGGGGCAGCGTGGGGCTGTTCCAGTAGGTCCAGACCACGCGCGGGATCGGTGCGGAGGCCGCCAGCGGCGCGGGCGTGCCGATCGGGTAGCAGCGCAGCGGCTGCGGCTGGTACGGCTCCAGCGTGCGGCCCGTGGCCCGGCAATAGCCGCGCACGGCCCGCGCCAGCCACAGCTCGGCGCGGTTCTTGAAGCTCAGGTGGGAAGAGGACACGGAGGCAGCGCTCGGGGCGGTCGTCATCGGGGTCGCCAAGCGTACCAGCGGCCCAGCCGCAGGGCGCGCAGCCACCAGCCGCGCCGCAGGTACTGCCAGCGCAGCGCGGGCACGGGCAGGGGCGACTGGCGGTCGAACTCGGCGCGAAAGCGGTCAGCCGCCGCCTGCCGCTCTGCCAGGGGCACCTCGCCCCCCAAGCGCTGCAGGCTGCGCAGGGCGCCGGCGAGGTTGCGGGCGCTCTGGTGCGCGAGGGCGAAGCGCAGCGGCCCGCTCGCCGGCTGCGCGGCGCATTCGGCGGCGAACTCCGCCAGCGCCGCCGACTGGTGGGACGCCTTGCGCAGGTCGGTGCTGGCCAGGATGCTGCCTTCGCGCTGGCGGTAGGCCACCCAGGCCCGGGGCGCGTAGTAGAAGTGCTGCGCGCGCCGGGCCAGCAGCGGCATGGTGGCCATGTCCTCGAAATAGCGGCCCACCGGAAAGCGCAGGTCGCCCGTCCACAGGGCGCGCCGCGAGATCTTGGACCAGGCATGCAATTGCCCGGTCATCAGCAAATCGGCGGCCAGCGCGTCGCCGCCCGGCTGCGGCCCGCCGGAGCGGCCATCGAACGTGGCACGGTGGCGCTCGCCGCGCAGCACGTGCTTGATGCGCTCCTTCTTGCGCCATACGCGGAAGTCGCACAGCACCACGTCCACCGCATGCCGCTGCACGATGCGGCGCAGGCCGTCGATAGCGCCCGGCAGCAGCTTGTCGTCGGAGTCGAGGAACCAGAGATAGTCGCCCCGGGCGTGCTCGATCAGCGTGTTCCGCGCGGCGCTCAGGCCCGCGTTGGCGTCGTGCTGCAGCAGGCGCAGCCGGCCGGGCCAGCGCCCGGCCAGCTCCTGCATCAGCTGGGCCGAGCCGTCGGTGGAGCGGTCGTCCAGCAGCAGCAGCTCCACGCCCGCCGCGTCGCCCGCCGACTGCTCGACCACCGACTTCACGCAGGCGGCAAGGTAGGGCTCGACGTTGTAGACGGGGATGAGCACGCTCAGCCAGGGCGGCGGCGGCGGAAGGCCGGTGTCAGGCGTCGACATGAGAGCCTCCGCAATGGGCACCGCCGGGGACCAGCAGCCGCTGCAGCAGGGCTTCGTAGCGCGCCGTCATGGTGGGCAGGCCGTAGAGGCGCAGTGCGTCGCCCCGGGCCTCCTGCGCCAGGCGCTCGGCCTCGGCGGGCTCGGTCAGCAGGCGCTCCAGCGCGTCGGCCAGCGCCTGCGGGTCGCCCGCAGCGGCGAGCAGGCCGTTACGGCCCGGCTCCACCACGTCCTGCACGCCCACCACGTCGCTGCCGACCACCGCGCAGCCGGCGGCCATGCCTTCGATCAGCGCGAGCGGCATGCCTTCGTAGTGGGTGGAGAGCACGCAGATGCGGTGCCGCATGAGCAGTTCGGGCACCGAGCTGCAATGCCCCAGGAATTGCACCTGATCCTGCAGGCCGAGCTGCGCGGCGAGCTGTTCGGCCTGGCGGCGCGCGCCGGCCTTGCCGCCACCGGCCAGCCGCACGGGGGGCGCGAGGCCCCGCGTGCGCAGCAGCGCCACCGCCCGCAGCAGGGTGGCGTGGTCCTTCTGGCGGGCGAAGCGGGCGGACATCACGATGGCCGGCTCGCGCTCGCTCCACGGGCGCGCATCGGCCACGGCGAAGGGTTCGAGCCGGATGCCGTTGGAGATCGCCTGGGTCTTGTCCGCCGGAAAGCCGCGCCCGAGCAGGCTGCGCCGCACGCCCTCCGAGCAGCCGACGATGGCATCGGTGCGGCCGTTGAGCCAGAGCGCCTGCCGCAGCCGCCAGGCGCTGTAGCGTTCGCGCGAGTTGTGCTCCACATGCACCAGGTGCGGCACGCCGGCCAGCAGGCCGGCATAGCGGCCCCAGAGGTGTTCGCTGAAACCGTGGGCGACCAGCACGTCGGGCCGCCAGGCGCGGCACAGCGCCGCCAGCTGCCAGACGGTGGCCAGGTGCGCCCAGCCGGGGACGATGCGCACGTCGATGCCCTCGGCGCGCAGTGCGGCCACGCGCTCGGACGATGTGGTGCGCTTGCGGCGCAGCACTAGGAGGGGCTGGAAATGTCCCGACGCGGCATGGGCGCGCACCAGATCGACGGCCACCTGCGTCGCCCCGGAAAACCCGCCGGTGACGAAATGCAGCACCCTGGGCCGCACCGCGGCGCCGGCGGCGGGGGCGGTCATGCGGGCGTGGCCTGCGCGGCGGCGGCCTGGCGCTCCAGGCCCAGCACCGCCGCCCACTGCAGCATCACCAGGAACAGGTAGCCCATGATGCCGCTGTTGTGCGCGAAGAACACCTGCGTGAGCCCGAAGCCCATGTAGAGCAGCGGCACGCACAGCCCACCCAGCCGCACGGCCAGCAGGCCCGCCTGCCAGTCGGCCGGCAGGGCCGCGTGGCGCGCCAGCCGCCTGCGGCTGGGCCAGAACAGGTAGACGGGCCAGAGGTAGAGGGCCAGCAGGCAGGCCAGCCCCGCCGCGCCGGCCTTGACGAAGACGTCGAGCACCTCGTTATGCACGTAGACGTATTCGGTGATGGCAGGCTTGTAGAGGCCCGCCGCGACGCGCCTTTCCTTTTCCTCCATGTAGCCGCGGGTGGTCCAGCCCAGCAGCGGCCGCTCGCGGCCCATGTCCCAGGCGAAGCGCCAGTGCTCCAGGCGCTGGCCGACCGAGTTGTCGGCGGCGCGCTGGGCCTCGTAGCCCTGCACCTCGACTTCCATGACGGCCCAGCGCTGGGCCAGCATCTGGTGGTTGAGCACCGTCATCACCAGCAGCGCGGCGGCCGTGACGCCCAGGCAGCGCCACATCTCCTTGCGGTTGAGCTGGAACAGCAGCAGCAGGATCACCGGGATGCACAGCAGCAGCGCCAGCCAGCCGCCACGCGACTGCGACAACACCGAGGCGTTCACCGCGCCCAGCGACGCGAGGCCCGCGAGCACCACGCGCCAGCGGCCCAGCTGCCGGCGCAGGGCGATGGTCTGCACGGCGAGGATGGCGCCCAGCAGCATCGCCAGGTTGCCCCACTGGATGGCGTTGGTGCGGCCGGTGGGAAAGCCCGAGGCGCGCGCCTGGTGCTCCACGTACACCTGCCAGAGCGCCACCCCGGCGCAGCCGATGCAGCCCACCAGCAGGCCGGCGTAGAACGCCGCCGGCCGGGGCGGATAGCGGGTCACGAACAGCAGGCAGGCCGCGCCGAGGAAGAACTTCACCGGCCGGTCAAACTGGTTCCAGCCGGGTTCGGGCGCCGCCAGGATCAACCAGAAGCCGCCCATGCAGGCGATCACGCAGGCCAGCACCAGGGTGCCCCTGTCAGGCTGGTGGCGCAGCCAGCGCGGCAGCGTGGCCAGCGCGCCCAGCAGCAGCAGCATCGCGCCGTAGGAGTAGCCGGAGGCCACGGTCAGCGCCAGGGCCGGAACGAGGAAGGCGGCCAGCGTGGCGAGCCGGCGCGGCCAGGGACCGGGGCCCAGGAGCGAAAGGAAGGGGGCGGAGTTCATCGGGTGGGCGATCCAGGCATCGCGGGCGCACGGACAGGAAAAAACGCGGTGGCAGCGAACCGCGCAGGCGTGGCGCAGGGGCCGATGGGCGAGCGGGCCGCCCTGCGGCGCCCGGTGGTGCGAAGCGGCGCCCGAAGGCGCCGCTGGGAGCCGCCCGGCGGGCGGCGGGTCAGAGCCCGTGCGGCCGGAAGGCCGGGCCCTGGCGCTGGATCAGTGGCCGGCACGGACGGTTTCGCCCGCTTTCAGCCGGTACACGGTGCCGCAATACGGGCACTTGGCCTCGCCGGTCTGGGCCACGTCCAGGTACACCTTGGGATGGGTGTTCCAGATTTTCATGTCGGCCTTGGGGCTGGGGCAGAAGACGCCGCCCTGGGGATTCAGGTCCTTGGCGAGCAGTTCGATGATGGCTTGCGTCATGGTGGGGTTCGGTCCGTGCAGGCAGGAAGGAAAGAAAGGGATCAGACCAGCGTCAGCCAGTGGGCGTACTTCGGATTGCGGCCATTGACGATGTCGAAGAAGGCCGCCTGGATCTTCTCGGTGATGGGGCCGCGCGAGCCGGCGCCGATCTCGATGCGGTCGAGCTCGCGGATGGGCGTGACTTCGGCCGCCGTGCCGGTGAAGAAGGCCTCGTCGGCGATGTACACCTCGTCGCGGGTGATGCGCTTTTGCACCAGCTCGATCCCTAAGTCCTTGCAGATGTGGAAGATGGTGTTGCGGGTGATGCCGTTGAGCGCGCCGGCTGATAGGTCGGGCGTGTACACCACGCCGTTCTTGACCACGAACACGTTCTCGCCCGCGCCTTCCGAGACGAAGCCGGAGGCGTCGAGCAGCAGCGCCTCGTCGTAGCCGTCGTCCAGCGCTTCCATGTTCGCGAGGATGGAGTTGCTGTAGTTGCTCACGGCCTTGGCCTGCGTCATGGTGATGTTGACGTGGTGGCGCGTGTAGCTGCTGGTCTTGACGCGGATGCCGCGGCGCATGCCTTCCTCGCCCAGGTAGGCGCCCCAGGCCCAGGCGGCCACCATCAGGTGGATCTGGTTGCCGCGGGGCGAGACGCCGAGCTTTTGCGAGCCGATCCAGGTCAGCGGGCGCAGGTAGCACGATTCGAGCTGGTTCTCGCGCACCACGGCGCGCTGCGCCTCGTTCACCTCCTGCGGGGTGAAGGGAATCTTCATGCGCAGGATCTTGGCGCTGTTGAAGAGCCGCTCGGTGTGCTCTTCCAGGCGGAAGATCGCCGTGCCCTGCGCGGTCTTGTAGGCGCGCACGCCTTCGAACGCGCCGCAGCCGTAGTGCAGGGTGTGGGTCAGCACGTGGATCTTGGCGTCGCGCCAGTCGACCATCTGGCCGTCCATCCAGATCTTGCCGTCACGGTCGGCCATCGAGGGAACTACGGGGCTCATCGTCATCCTTGTGTGGTAGCGGGAAGTCGCAAAACCCGCGATTTTAGGCGACGGTGGGCCCGGCGGCGCCTCCGCCGGGATGCGCCCCGGGCGGGGTGGCCGGCTCAGCGCCGCGCGTCCGGCGCATCCGGCAAGGCGGCGGGCGGCTCGGTGGTGGACGGTTCGGCGAAGGACGGTTCGGCGGGCGAGGGGCGCACCAGCTCCCACTGCACCAGCCGGCCACCGCGGAATTCGCACGTCACGTGCGACTGGGTGCCGTCCGTCCAGCGGTAGCGCTCGGGGTCGGTGCCCTCGGGCGTCAGCGGCTCGCCCAGCGAGCGGGTGAGCGCCACCACGTACATGAGGTTGACGCCCTCGCGCAGCTTGGCGTTGAGCATGACGGCGCTGCCGACGTAGCCCAAGGGCCGCTTGGAGGCCTTGCTCATCACGTTCATGAGCCGGGTGAAGTGCAGCAGCGCCCACATGAGCAGGCCGCCGCCAACGGCAAAGAGGCCTTGCCAGCCCATGGCGCGCCAGGCGGCGAAACAGAGCACGAGAATGCCTAGCGGAATCAAAAATTTCTTGAAATTCATGGAGAAGATTGTCGCAGCGCCGAGCGACCTAACTCCCCAGCACACCTGACGGCAGCCAGGTGCGAGGTAACGCTGCCACCAGCAATGACTTGCAGGGTGCATTAATGGCGTGCAACTCGCTCCAGCCAGCGGCACGCATTGCTCAGGGCCAAATCAGCCAGCGTCCACCGGCCCATTGGACGAATGGTGCGCCGGGCTTGGCTGGCGGAGCCGTAGAACTACTGCCGATACGCGTTTCTGCAATGCTGCCGAGTCGGAATCATCTGCGGCGCAGGAAAAATGCAGACCCAGCGACCATGAGCGACAGCAGCCAGACCGCTGCACCAGACAGCGTTGGAACGGGCCGAGCTGCAGCGGTTGCCGAAACGATCGCTATCGTCCCTGAAGCAGTTGCCACGTTTGAAGCCGTGTCGGTGAACGTCACAGTGACGGGGTAAGCAGTGCCCACCGACAAGGCAGCCACCATGTTGTCTGCCAGCGTCCAAGTACCGTTGCCAAGGTTGGTGGCGGTGTAAGTCGCCCCGTTGATGGTGACCTGGACCGTGGCAGTCGGGTCATTGACCGTGCCGGTGATCGGAGGAGTCGTATCAGTAGTGGTTGTACTCACCACCGTACCTGAGGGCGTAGAGGTTACCGGCGCAAGGGCAGATTGCAGATACCAGTTTTTACCGACTTTCTTCAATGTGTAGCTGTATTGCCCAGCCCTGATCTGCCCACCTGCCAAAGAAAAAACTCCATCCGAATTGCCATCGACCTGAACCAACAGGATTCCGGTACCGGTCAGGGCTCCAGGACTGCCGCTGGCGGACCGCACGGTAATTTCGGTAGTGCCGGTGGTATCACCGGTGACGCGCAGTGTGTCACTGGCCGAGCCATCGCCGCCCAAGTAGGTCTCCAGCGACAGCGCCGAGCCCGCAGCGCCGGAATAGTTGCCCGTGACGGTCAACGTTTGGCCGAGATTTCCCCAATACATCAGCCCGGCATTGGCCAGGTTGCCGACGATATTGCCGCCTAGAGCGTGCCTCAGCGTGGAGCCAGCACCCACATGGACGTCACCCGTGACCACCAGCGCCACCGGGCTGGCGAGTGTTGAAGCACCCTGCAGAACCAGGCCTTGCAGGCTGCTGTCGGGATTGGAGCCCGTACCGGTCACCAGTGCGGCGTCTCCTGTGAAGGTGACTCGGGAAGCATCCAGCGTGACGGTTTGCCAGTTCTTCATCACTGAGCCCGCCAGGCTCTGGGTAGTACCCTCAAAACTCAGCTGGTTTGTCGCGGCGTTAGCCGTGCCCAGAATGTCGCTGAGTACCCCGGTCACGGTGGGGCCAGAGATGAGCGCATTGCTCAAGCGCCTGCGAACAGTCACTACTTGCTGTTCGTCGTAGAGCGAGTTTCCGCCATCGAGCAAAGTCACTCCGCTGATATCCGCAGAACCTTTGATCGCCAGCGCGTCGTTCCCGCTGCCAAGTGCAATCTGCCCTGCTACTTTGGAGCCGCTATTGAGAGTGACCTTGTCACTGCTGCGGTAGGCACGAATCGCCAACCCGGAGGTGGCAGCAATGTCTGCCCCTGCGTTGAGATTCAGTGCGGTAGTGCCGCCGACAGAGCGCACCGCGATGGCCGCGGGCGAGACGGTCGCGACCAGTTCGGTGGTGGTGGCGGTTTGCGTGGGCAGTGAACCCGAGGAGAAAACAGTATTTGTGTCAAAGACGTCCGTGACCTGGGTGCTACCAGAGGCGGAAGTCCGCCCGCCGACGTCGACGGAGGTGGTGCCAGAAGCGGCGTTCGCGTTTCGGACTTCGATACCCGTTCTGGCTCCGATGATGCGTCCGCCAGTTTGACTAACGGACAGCGGTTGGGTGTTTCCGGTATTCACCTGCGACGCTTGAATCCCCGCTCCGGTGGTCGCAGTGACGTCGCTGGCTGTAGCCACACTGACAGAGCCTCTTGCCGACCCCGAGGCTTGGATGCCTGACTCAGCGCCCGTGATGCTCCCCGCCGTCTGAAAAACGCTCAGTCGAGCACCGCTGGTAGTTGAAAGGCTACTGACATTGATGCCGGTAACTCCACCCGTGACGGTAGAAGCCGTGCTCACCTGAATGGAGCTTAGACCTGTAGAAGTACCAACGATGCCGGCAATGACTCCCGACAGCGCACCGGCAGTTTGCTGGATGGTGGCGTCGCCCGCGTCAGGTTGCCCGTTGAAGTAGACAGCGTAGTTGGTCTGCGCCGTAATGTCGGCCGCAGTATTGATTTGCGTCGCACTTCCTGTGCCAGCGTTCACGATCTCCAGACCCATGTAGTAGCCGGTAACGCTGCCGGAGACTTGGTTGACCGTGACCAACCCGTTGCCAGTCTGCCGAAGTTTCAATCCGCTTGCCGCTGCTGGACTGCCGGTGCTTGAAAAGTTTCCAGACGACGAGAAGGACACGGGGCCACTGGAATTGGTCACTCCTATGACATCGCCACTGGCAAGGGTCGAATTGAAGCTGCTGTCGACAGATATATTCAAATTCGAGCCTGAGATGGTTTGATTGCTCGTAGTCGTGCCCGCGCAGGTGTAGGTCACGCTGTCCGTGCTGGTGCAGTCGGCCCAGGCCGAGGTGCTGCAGAGCAGCGCTGGAACAACCGCCACGACTAGGCTGCCAATTGTCGTCAGGGACCGCTTGCCGCTAGAAGGATCTGTCGGGGAAAAGTCGTGGGGTGTGGTGGGTCGGAACATTTGGCAACCATCCTTGGAGCAGGTAGACGACAGACCCGTTGAGAGCCGCAACTTCGCTCTCACCCCAAGAGAAACCAAGCTGTGAAATCAGCAGGAGTTTCTATGCAGCCTCGCTTCATAAAAGGGAAAAGCTATCGTCAGAGTATCGTAATAGCCAACAAAAAGATACAGCAGTTAACATTTGTTAAAAGTTAGGCGAAGCTTGTTGTTCCGCTCACCTGATGCTGCCCGAACCAAGGAGCACAGCAGCAATTTGTCCGCGCCCCGTCCCAGGTGTCCACATTGCCTTGCCAACGAGAGGCCAGGTTCAAAACTCTGGCAGCGAAGCCTTGACGCAGCAAGAATTAGCCGATGCCTCGCACCACTTCCATGGCCTGGTCCACCCGTTCCACCGCGTGGATGGTCAGCCCTTCGATGGGCTTCTTGGGCGCGTTCGCCTTGGGCACCACGGCCACGCTGAAGCCGAGCTTGGCAGCTTCCTTGAGCCGCTCCTGCCCGCGTGGCGCGGGCCGCACCTCGCCGGCCAGGCCCACTTCGCCGAACGCGATGAAGCCCTTGGGCAGGGGCTTGCCGCGCAGGCTGGAGGTGATGGCGAGCATCACCGCCAGGTCGGCCGCCGGCTCGCTGATGCGCACGCCGCCCACGGCGTTCACGAACACGTCCTGGTCCATGCAGGCCACGCCGGCGTGGCGGTGCAGCACGGCCAGCAGCATGGCGAGGCGGTCGCGGTCCAGCCCCACCGACAGGCGGCGCGGGCTGGGCCCGCCCTCGTCCACCAGCGCCTGGATCTCCACCAGCATGGGCCGCGTGCCCTCCAGCGTGACCAGCACGCAGCTGCCGGGCACCGGCTCGCTGTGCTGGCTGAGGAAAATGGCGCTGGGGTTCGTGACGCCCTTCAGGCCCTTCTCGGTCATGGCGAACACGCCGATCTCGTTCACGGCGCCGAACCGGTTCTTGATGGCGCGCACCAGGCGGAACTGGCTGTGCGTGTCGCCTTCGAAGTACAGCACCGTGTCGACCATGTGCTCCAGCACGCGCGGGCCGGCGAGCGCGCCCTCCTTGGTCACGTGGCCCACCAGGACGATGGTCACGCCGGTGGCCTTGGCCGCCCGCGTGAGGTGGGCCGCGCATTCGCGTACCTGCGCCACCGAGCCGGGCGCGCTGGTGAGCTGGTCGGAATACACGGTCTGGATCGAGTCGATCACCGCTACGGCCGGCTGGGTGGCTTCGATGGTGGCGAGGATCTTCTCCAGCTGGATCTCGGCCAGCACGTTGACCTGGCTGTGGTCCAGCCCCAGCCGGCGCGAGCGCAGCGCCACCTGGGCGCCGCTTTCCTCGCCGGTCACGTAGAGCGTGGGCAGGCCCAGGCGCTGCAGCGCGTCCAGCGCCTGCAGCAGCAGGGTCGACTTGCCGATGCCCGGGTCGCCGCCGATCAGCACCACGCCGCCCTCCACCACGCCGCCGCCCAGCACGCGGTCCAGCTCGTCGATGCCGCTGGGCGTGCGCGCGACGTCGCTGGCCTCGATGGCGGCCAGCGGCATCACGGCCTGCGCCTGCGCCAGGCCGGCGTACTGCGGCGCGCTCAGCCGGTTCTTGCCGGGGCCGGCCTCGGCCACGGTCTCGACCAGCGTGTTCCAGGCGCCGCAGGACGGGCATTTGCCCAGCCAGCGCGGGCTGGTGCCGCCGCAGGCGGTGCAGGTGAAGAGGGTCTTTTCTTTGGCCATGGGGGAGGGGAGATTGATCGGAAGCGCCGCCACGGGCGAAGGTGCGCAGGCGCCGGGGGATTTCCGCGGCGGCACCCCGCACAGATGCGAGCCGCGACCCCGTCTGCAAGGGCCTTGAGGCAACCCCGTGTTCGGAGGCATCAGGGCCGGACGTAAGCAAATGCGATGTCAGCACTATCCTACCCTGGGCGGCCCGGGCGCTGCCTAGCATGGCGGCTCTCGCAGCAGTTCGCCGCGACCCTTTATTCCAAGGAGATGAGCCATGAATTCTTCCCGCAACACGCCTCGCTGGCTGGTGGCCGCACCGCTGGTGATGGTGTCGGCCCTGGCACTGACCGCCTGCGACCGCAACAAGCCCGGTGAGCCCGCCAACACCACCACGCCCGCGCCGATGACGCCGGCCCCCTCCGCTCCCCCCACGCCGACGCCCGACGCCACGACGGGCACCGGTGCCGGCACGGGCACAGGCGCTTCCATGGGCACCAGCAGCAGCGCCGCCCCCACTTTTGGCGGCAGCACGACCACGCCGGCATCGCCCGCCATGCCCGCGTCGCAGCCGTCGAGCGCACCCCGCACGAACTGACCGGCTCCGCTCGCGCCCGGCACCGGGCGCGCATTTCCCAGGTTCCGCACTTTCCAGGTTCCGCATTTCCCAGGCCCCGCACGGCATGCCCGTGGCGGGGCCTTGTCGTTGGGGCACCGGCTCATCCGATTGCTACCATATTGATAGCTCCCGGCGCAGCAGTTCCGGGCGGCTCGGCACCAAAATGCCTGAAACCTCGAGCCGGCGAGCGCATCCCGCTTCGCTTTCGATAGCATTGCTGGCTTCATCCCCCTCGCCTGCTTCCACGCCACGGAGACCCCGCCATGCCCGCCACCCCCCTGACCCTCTACTACGCCCCCGGCACCTGCGCGCTGGCCGTGCGCATCGCGCTGGAAGAGGCCTGCGCGCCCTACCAGTTGCACCTGCTGGACTTTGCCGCGCGCCAGCAGCAGTCGGCCGGGTACCTGTCGGTCAACCCCAAGGGCCGCGTGCCGGCCCTGGTGACGGAAGAAGGCGTGCTGACGGAAACCCCGGCTCTGCTGGCCTATGTGGCGCAGCGCTTTCCGGCCGCGCAACTCGCGCCCACCGACGCATTCGGCTTCGCCCGCATGCAGGAGGTGCACGCCTACCTCGCCTCGACCGTGCACGTGGCCCATGCGCACCGCCCGCGTGCCAGCCGCTGGGCGGACGAGCCCGAGGCCATCGCCGCCATGCAGCGCAAGGTGCCGCAGAACATGGAGGAAGGCTTCGAGCTCATCGAGCGCCACTACCTGCAGGGCCCCTGGGTGCTGGGCGACCGGTATTCGGTGGCCGACGGCTACCTGTTCACCGTGGCCGGCTGGCTGCGCAGCGACGGCGTGGACATCGCCCGCTTTCCGAAGGTGCACGCCCACCACGAGCGCGTGGCCGCCCGGCCTGCGGTGCAGCGCGCGCTGGCGTAGCGGCGGCGCCGCGCCGCCGCGTCGCCGCGCCGGGTCAGTTCACCTTCAGCAGCCGCCAGTCGATGCGGTTGTCGGCGCGGTGGATGATCTCCACCTTCTGCGTCGCCGCCCACGGGATCACCTGGTTGTAGAGCGGGATGTGCGAGATCAGCTCGTGGTCCTTCACCAGCGCCTGCTCGATCAGGCCGTTGCGGGTGGCGGTGTCGGTTTCCTTCTTGATGCGCTCGATCAGCGCGTCCTGCTGCGGATTGCTGAAGCGGCCCAGGTTGAAGTTGCCGTCACCGCCCGCGCCCGGCGAGCGGATCAGCGACTGCAGCGAATAGAACGCGTCGAAGGTGGGCACGCCCCAGCCCAGCAGGTAGATGCTGGCCTCGTTGCGCTGGATCATCGGGAAATAGGTGGCGAAGGGCAGCGAGCGCAGCTTGGCTTTCACGCCCACCTTGGCCCACTGCGCGGTGATGGCCTGGCACAGCTGCTCGTCGTTGATGTAGCGGCCCGCGCTGCAGGCGAAGTCGACCTCGAAGCCCTGCGGATAGCCGGCCTCCGCCAGCAGCTTCTGCGCGGCGGCGGGGTCGTAGGGCCAGCGCACGTCGGCCTTGGGCGTCCAGCCGTTGACCTGCCGCGCAACGATGGCTCCGGTGGGCTGGGCCAGGCCGCGCAGCACCACGCGCTGGATGGCGTTGATGTCGATGGCCTGGTACAGCGCGCGGCGCACGCGCACGTCCTTGAGCGGGTTCTTGCCCTTCACGCTGGAGTTCTGCAGCTCGTCGCGGAACTGGTCCATGCCGAGGAAGATGGTGCGGTTCTCGGCGCCGTCGAGCACCTTCAGGCCCGGCTGCTGGCGAATGCGCGGCACGTCCTGCAGGCTGGGGTCGAGCACGAAATCGACCTCGCCCGACAGCAGCGCGGCAGTGCGGGTGGCGTCCGACTTGATGGGCGTGTAGACCACGTCGGTCACGTTGCCCGCGAACTTGCCCCGGCCCCACCAGTTTGGGTTGGCGGCCAGCACCAGCCGCTGGTCGGCCGCCCACGACGTGAGCACGAACGGGCCCGTGCCCAGCGTGTTGCGGTGCGTGTAGGGCTCGTCGCTGGTCTTGATGTCCTTGGGCAGCAGGGCGTTGTTCTTCTCGGCCCAGGGCTTGCTCATGATGCGCAGCTCGGTCAGCTGGTTGACCAGCACCGGGTTGGGCACGTCGGAGAAGATGTCGATAGTGTTCGCGTCCACCACCTCGACGCGGTCGATGCCCTGCGTGTAGACGGCGTAGTTCGAGGTCTTGGCCTTGGCCCGCTCCAGCGAGAACTTCACGTCGCCGGCCGTGAGCGGCGAGCCGTCGCTGAACTTCACGCCCAGGCGCAGGCTGATGCGCAGCTGCGTGGGCGTGACCTGCTTCCAGCCGGTGGCCAGCTGCGGCTCGGGCTTGAAGGTCTTGCTGTTGTATTCGACCAGCGTTTCGTACACCGCCGAATGCAGCGCGTTGTTCACGCCCACGTTCTGCGCATGGATGTCCCAGGACGACACGTCCGCCGAGCGGGCGAAGCGGAAGGTGGCGGCATCGGCCGCCAGCGGCAGGAGGGCGGACGCGGCGAGAACGGCCGCGGCGGCGGGGGCGAACAAGGTCTGTGTCAGGGGGGGCGAAGTGCGCATGTCGGGCGGAGGGTTGCAGTGAAACGTGGCAGCACTATGCCGCCCCGGGCCGCCGAACGTAAGCAATTTCTGGTGTTATCCATATGCCGGGCCCGTGCATCCGCGGTGGGCGCCGCGCACCGCCCACCGGTTTTCACCCGCTGGCCCGCTCGCCAACGCCGCCCAGGCTCGAAGACAGCCCCGTCCAGTCCACCACGCCCGCCGCGCGATAGATGGCCTTGAGGTGCTTCTTCAGTGCCTCCTTGCTCACGCCGATCTCGCGCTCGCAATCGGCGCGCACCCCACCCAGGCCGGCATGCAGGGCGATTTCGCGCTGCAGGGGCGACAGCTCCAGTTCCAGCACGCGCTGCACCAGGTGCAGGCGCTCGGGCGCCGCCAGCTCCAGGGTGACCAGCGTCGGCAGGGCGGGCCCCTGCGCATGCTGCGCCGGCGCGTGCAGGCGGCAGGCCGTGAGCGCCAGGCGGCCCGCCGGGATGTCGAGCCAGCGGCGCGCCGTGGGCTGGCCCGATGCCTCCATCTGGGCGCACAGGTCGCGCACGAAGCGCGGCACCACCTGCAGGGGGCCTGTCAGGCGCACGTCCTGGCCGACCAGCGTGCAGGCCTTGAGCAGCGCCTCCGCGTCGCCGGAGAGCATGAGCAGCTGCCGGCCGCCCTGCCCCAGCAGCAGGTGGCCGGTGCGCAGCGGCGGCCTGCTCCGCGCGGCAGCCTCCCGCGCACCGCTCAGCGCCCGCTGCAGGTAGGGCTCGATGCGCGTCAGCAGGGCGGCATCGCCGTCGTCGAAGGCGCGCACCCGCGTGCGAAAGAGCAGCAGCACGGCCCGCGCCCGGCCGTCCACGTCCACCCGCAGGTCGAGGCTGTGGTGGTGGCCGCTCGCCCTGACCAGCAGGTTGAAGGTGTTGGAGCGGTAGTAGGAAGCGGGCACGTCCAGCAGCCGGCCCACGCGCGCGCCCTGGGTCTGCGCCAATGCGGCCACATTGATTTCCGCCGGGCCCACGAAGAGCCGGTCGAATTCATTGAGGAAGAGCTCCTGCGCGTCGGCGGTGGAGTGCTCGTGGAAGAAACCCTCGGGGTGCCCGTCGGCATCGAGCCAGAAGAGGGCGCAGGCCTCCGCGCCCACCATCTCGCGGGCCAGGCGGCAGACGGCCGGCGCGATGGGTGCCAGGCCCGCCCCCGCGCGGCACAGCAGATCCAGTTCGTGGCGCTTCTTCTCGGTCAGACGCCGCATGGCCCACCCCTTCCTTAGCGTTCCTGTTCTTCGGCGCGCTGGCGATGAGAGCGCCTGTGGATTCATTGTAGGCAGGGCCCGTGCCCTCCGGCCGCCTTGGGCGCCGGGGGGTACCCCTGGGGGGAATGGCGCCGCCAGGACGGCTGCGCAAGGATCGCGGCACCTGTCCCACATCGGTCCCACATCGGCCCCTCTCACCATGAAACGAAACCTTCGCCGCCGTTCCCGCACCACGAAAGCCGCCACGTTGCTGGGGCTGCAATGCATGGCCATGGCATCGGTCCACGCGGCCCCTGCCTGCTATGTGGACGCGGTGGCGGGTGTCACGCCCGCGGGCTGCATGAACACCATTTCCTGGTCAGGCCACGGCGAGTTCGACCCGGCCATCATCAAAGTGGTGTACGGCGGGCAGTATGCGAGGGTGGGTTCCGGCCTCTCCATCTACAACAGCAACGAGCCACCACCGGGGGGCGGCAACAGCGGCACGCGGGGGATCTATGCCGATGGGCAGAGCGCGGCGAGCCCGCCGGAGCCAAGCCGCGCCCGCACCGACGGGTACACCACGATCACGATCGAAGCGACGAGCGTCTACAACCCGACCTCCAATGAAGGCGTCTATGCGTCGAACGGCGCGCAGGTTCAGATCGGCGGCGGCCTGAGCGTCACCACCAGTACCACCCAGCCGGGCACCACGGCCCGGGCGGTGGTGGCCCACGGCACCGGGGTGGGCGCGCTGGCCACGACGCCATCGGGCGTCACCGTGGACGGAGCGCTGGAGGTAGACACGACGCAGGCCGCGCAGACCGCCTTCGCGGTCGAGGCCACGGACGGCGGAGCGATCACCATCTGGGGCGGCGGCTCACTCCGCAGCGCGCGCTCGGGGATCTATGTCAGGGCCGCCGGCACGGGCACCCTCCCCAGCAGCGTGAGCATGGCAGCCCCGCTGTTCACGCTGCAGGCGGGCGGCAACGGCGTCACACTGGAGGGCGCCTCCAGCGGCAATGCCAACGTCGGCACGGCGCAGTTCAGCAGCGCGGCCATCACCGCGCACGACTCGGGCGTTCACCTGCACCACGGCAATTCCAGCAGCTCCGTCATGTACTACCTCCAGCAATCGGGGAGCATCACGTCCACCCATGGCAGCGCCATCGCGTTCACGGGCGGGGCCGGCACGGCGAACGTCGAGCTGGGCGATGTCACGGTCGCGTCGCAGTCTCCGACGCTGGGCGGGGTGGATGCCGACTCGGTGCCCATCGGCTATGCCGTCGTCAGCACCTCGGGCGCCGACAACCGCCTCTTCATGACCGGCGGCCGCCTGAATGGCCCCGTCGTCACCGACACCGGCGCACGGCTGTGGCTGAACCCGAATGACTCGACATGGAACACCGGCGGCGACCCCGGGTCGGCGACGCTGAACTCACTGTCGGGCATGAGCGGCACGCTCACCCTCCGCATGGACGACATCAACGACCGCATCGAGCTGCGGGGCGATGCGCCCAGCTTGGGCACCGGCTGCGGCACGGCCACGGTGACCCTGCAGATTCCGACCAGCCAGCCTGCTCCGGCCACCTCGCCGCATACGCTGATGCTGTGCGGGAACATCGACGCCGCGCCCACGGTCACCTTGCAGGGCGGCTCGGTCGTGCTGGGCGGATTCCACTACACGCTGCAGGTCAACACGGCGGGCCGCAGCCGCGCCTACCAGTTGGTGCGCGGTTCGGCCGCCGCCGATGCGGGGCCCGGCGCCGGGGCGAAAGCCATTCCCACGCTGTCGGAATGGGGCTTGGCGATGCTCTCGGGCCTCGTGGGCATGGCCGCCTTCCTGCGGCGCCGGCGCAGCCCGGGCTCACGCGGCGCCTAAGAACGTGTTGACGATCTCGCAGGGGATCGCGTTGGAGCGCAATCGGGATGAGTGGATGCTGCGGATGCGCCGCATGGGCTCGTGCCCATGCAAGCAGCCGGAGCCTCCAATCGCCCGATTTCGCTCCAACCCGAAGGGCAGCGGTGTGGGCGGGCGCTCTGCGGCGTTGCGGCGCTTGTGAATAGCCCAAGCTATTCACTGCGCACCGCGCCTTGCACCCCACCCGCCCACACCGCTGCGCGACCCCTGGGAGATCGTCAACACGTTCTAAGGGGTGGCGGCCCCGGGCACGCGGAGACGGGGCCGCCGCGTCAATGCGCGCGCAGCATGCGCAGCGCCTGCGGCAGCGACTGCGCGTGCGGCATGAAATGGTCGAGCGCCGCGCCTAGCGCCACGGCGCACAGCAGCGCGCCCAGCAGCGGCTTCCAGGTCAGCCGCACGGCGGCGCCCAGCCAGCCGGCGCGCTCGGCGCCCATCGCGGCGCGGGCCGTGGCGACCGAGAAGGCCAGTTCCACCGCCACGGTGAGCAGCACCTCCCAGCCGAAATAGAGCCAGGCCAGCGCGCCCGCGCCGAAGGCGATGGCCAGGCCGATGAGGAAGATGGCCACCACCGGCACCACCACCACCGCGCCTTCGTCGGCGCCGGCCGCGGCTTCCAGGGCGTGGCCGGCCGCCGTGCCGAAGCCGTCGCCCATCGATTCGCCCGCCTGCGCCAGCGGCCCGTCGAAATCGCCGCTGGCGCCCGCGCCGGCAAAGTCGCCACCGCCACCGGGCTCGGGTGGGCCGCGGCCGGCCGGCTGCGTGCCGGGCCATTCGGGTACCAGGTCCAGGCCGGGGTCGACACCCTCGCCGCGCCGGTGCGGCCACACCAGCCAGGCCGCCCAGGCGCGCAGCACGAGCAGGTAGGCGACGTAGCCCACGCCCAACGTGCTCAGGTAGCGCAGGGCCAGCGAATCGACGCCCCACAGCATCTGCAGGTGCGACGTGGCCCACATCAGCGCCAGCGTGAAGCTGCCGATGCACCAGCCGTGCACGCGCAGGCGGTGGCGGCTTTGCAGCCGCTCGGCCAGCGCCCGGCGCGGCGCCTGGATGCGGCGCCAGTTCGATGCAGGCGCCGGCTTGCGGGCCACGTTCCGCATCAAATCAATCCACCGCGAAGGGCACGCGCGGCGCCACGGCGCACATCAGCTCGTAGCCCACCGTGCCAGCCGCATGGGCCACCTCGTCGATGGGCAGCACCGTGCCGCTGGCGGCGCGGCCCCAGAGGGTGACTTCGCTGCCCACCCCGGCGTCGGGCACGCCGGTCAGGTCCACGGTGACCATGTCCATGCTGACGCGGCCCACCAGCCGGGTGCGCACGCCGTTCACCAGCACGGGCGTGCCGTCGCCCGCATGGCGGGGGTAGCCATCGGCGTAGCCGCAGGCGGCGATGCCGATGGTGAGCGGGCCGTCGGCGGTGAAGCGCGAGCCGTAGCCCACCGTGTCGCCCGCCCGCAGGTGCTGCACGCCGATGATGCGCGTGGAAAGCGTCATCGCGGGCTGCAGGTCCCAGTCGGCGGCGGTGCGCTCGGGGTGGTCCGGGGCGCTGCCGTACATGACGATGCCGGCGCGGATCCAGTCGGCGCGCACCGCCGCGTCGCCGCCCTGGCGCAGCGTGGCGGCGCTGTTGCTCAGGCTGCGCTCGCCCGGCAGGTCCTGCGTGGCGGTGCGGAACACGTCCATCTGGTGCGCCGTGCCGCGCGGGCCGTCGGCGTCGCTGAAGTGGGTCATGAACGAGATCTCGTCGACCTGCGTGAGGGCGTTCAGCCGCGCCCACGCGGCGCGGTAGCGGTCGGGCGGAAAGCCCAGCCGGTTCATGCCGCTGTTCATCTTCAGGAAGACGCGGTGCGGCGCCTGCGTCTTGTGCGCGGCCAGCCAGTCGATCTGCTCGTCGCAATGCACGGCATGCCACAGGCCCAGGCGCGAGCACAGCTCCAGGTCGCGCGGCTCGAAGACGCCTTCGAGCAGCAGGATGGGGCCACGCCAGCCCAGGGCCCGCACGCGCTCGGCCTCGGCCAGGTCCAGCAGGGCGAAGCCGTCGGCCGACCGCAGGGCGCCGAACACGCGCTCGATGCCGTGCCCGTAGGCATTGGCCTTGACCACCGCCCAGGCCAGCGCGTCGGGCGCGGCGCGGCGCGCGCGCGCCAGGTTGTGCTGGAGCGCAGCGGGGTGGACGGTGGCCAGAATGGGACGCGGCATGGCAGGTATTTCTACGGGGAGAAAGGTCGGAATTCTGGCACTGGCCGCCGCGGGGTGCGTGATATAACCGCCGCTCGCTTGTTGCAAGTTGAGATATTTCACAGGACATCAGCCCGACTGATGCAGCCCCCAGCCAATCGATGAAGCGCGGTTTCTACACCATCATGTCGGCGCAGTTTTTCAGCTCGCTGGCCGACAACGCGCTGTTCGTGGCCGCCGTCGAACTGCTGCGCACCGGAGGTGCTCCGGAATGGCAGCGCGCCGCCCTGGTGCCCATGTTCGCGCTGTTCTACGTGGTGCTGGCCCCGTTCGTGGGCGCCTTCGCCGACGCCATGCCCAAGGGCCGGGTGATGTTCTTCAGCAATGCCATCAAGGTGGTGGGCTGCCTGATGATGCTGTTCGGCTCGCACCCGCTCGTCGCCTACGCGGTGGTGGGGCTGGGCGCGGCGGCCTACTCGCCCGCCAAGTACGGCATCCTCACCGAACTGCTGCCCGCCTCGCAGCTGGTCAAGGCCAACGGCTGGATCGAGGGGCTGACCATCGCATCGATCATCCTGGGCGTGCTGCTGGGCGGCCAGCTGATCGGGCCGGCCGTGTCGGGCCAGCTCCTGTCGTTCGACATGCCGGTCTTCGATACGGGCGTGGACACCCCCGCCGAGGCGGCCGTGGCCGCGATGATCCTGCTGTACCTGGTGGCCTCCTGGTTCAACACCCGCATTCCGCACACCGGCGTGGAGATGCGCCCCATGCCCGCCAACCCGCTGGCCATGCTGCCCGACTTCTGGGCCTGCAACAGCCGCCTGTGGCGCGACAAGCTGGGCCAGATCTCGCTGTCCACCACCACTCTCTTCTGGGGCGCGGGCGGCAACCTGAAGTTCATCGTGCTGGCCTGGGCCGCCGCCGCCCTGAGCTACAACACCACGCAGGCATCGGCGCTCACGGGCGTGGTCGCCATCGGCACGGCCGTGGGCGCGGTGGTGGCCTCCATGCGCATGCGGCTGGACGCGGCCACCAAGGTCATCCCGCTGGGCATCGCCATGGGCCTCCTGCTGATCCTGATGGTGTTCATCAGCAACATCTGGATCGCCATTCCCTTCCTCATCCTGCTGGGCGGCCTGGGCGGCTACCTGGTGGTGCCGATGAACGCGCTGCTGCAGCACCGGGGCCACAACCTGATGGGCGCGGGCCGCTCCATCGCCGTGCAGAACTTCAACGAGCAGGCCTGCATCCTGGCGCTGGGCGCGTTCTACAGCCTGTCGCTGAAAATGGGCCTGTCGGTGTTCGGCGCCATCACGGCGTTCGGGCTGGTGGTGGCGGGCGTGATGTGGCTGATCCAGCGCTGGCACCGCCACAACTGCACGCACCACCCTGAAGAGGTGGCGCACCTGCTGCACATCGCCCGGCACGACCACCACCACTGACCGGCCCGCGGCCCACGCAGAGCAGGCTTGCTATCAATTGAATAGCTGTCCGCGCTGATACATCAAGCGCCAGCACCGTATTTGACCCATGAACCCGTCTCCGCTGCTGCCGATCTGCGCCCTGCTGTTCAACGCCCTGGTGTGGGGCCTGGCCTGGTGGCCGTTCCGGCTGATGCACGGCGCCGGGCTGCATCCGCTCTGGGCCACGGCGGTGATGTACTGCGGCGTGCTGCTGGCCCTGCTGGCGCTGCGCCCGGGCCTCTGGGCGCAGGTGCGAGCGCATCCGCAGCTGTGGCTGCTGGCGGTGTGCTCGGGGCTGAACAACGTCGCCTTCAACTGGGCCGTGACGGTGGGCGACGTGGTGCGGGTGATCCTGCTCTTCTACCTGATGCCCGCCTGGGCCGTGCTGCTGGCGTGGCGCGTGCTGGGCGAGCGGCCCACGCCCATGGCCATCGGCCGGCTGCTGCTGGCCTTCGCCGGCCTGGGGCTGGTGCTGGTGCCGCCCGGCGCCACGCCGGCGCGGCTGCTGGAGGGCCTGTCGCTGGCGGACGGGCTGGCGCTGCTGGGCGGCTTCATGTTCGCCATGACCAACGTCACGCTGCGCCGGCTGAGCGCGGTGCCCGGCCAGGCGCGCATGTTCTCGATGTTCGGCGGCTGCATGCTGATGGCGACCGCGGTGGCCTGCATCGGCCTGCAGGCGGGCGTGGTGGAGGCCTTCCCCGCGCCCAACGCCACCTGGGTGGTGACGGCCGCCTGGCTGGCCGTGCTGCTGCTGCTGGGCAACTGGGCGCTGCAGTTCGGCGCGGCGCGGCTGGCGGCGGGCACCACGGCGGTGGTGCTGCTCTCGGAGGTGGTGTTCGCCAGCGTGTCGTCGGTGGTGCTGTCCGCCGCCCAGCTGCAGCCGCGCACCTTGCTGGGCGGGGCGCTGATCGTTTCGGCCTCGCTGCTGGCGGCGCTGCAGCGGCGCTGAGCGGCAGGCTCCGCGCGGCCGGAGCCGCCGGTCACCCGCGCGGGTCGGTCGCCAGCAGCATCTCCACCAGCGCCCGCAGGTCGCGCTGCAGGCGCTCGAAGCCGGCGGCGTCCAGCGCCAGCGTCTGCTCGTCCATGTAGAGCTTGCGGTTGATCTCCACCTGGATGCTGTGCCGCTGCTGCGCGGGATCGCCATAGCGGCGCACCAGTTCCACGCCCTTGTAGGGGTGGTTGTAGTCCACGCTGTAGCCGCGCTCCTGCAGGAAGGCGCAGATGCGCTGCGACAGGCGCGGGTCGGCGGTCGTGCCGTCCCGGTCGCCCACCACGAAGTCGGCATGCGCCAGCCCGGGGTGCAGCGTGGCGTGGCTGGCCGCCACGGCCGGCATGGAGTGGCAGTTGATGTGGATGCTGTAGCCGTGCCGGGCATGGGCCGCGTCGATCTCCCGCGCCACCGCCTGGTGGTAGGGGCGCCAGCAGCGGTCGATGCGGGCGCGGATCTCGTCCACGCCCAGCAGGCGGTCGTAGATCGGCACGCCTTCGTCGGTGAACTTCCAGATCAGGCCCTTGCCCAGGCGCACCTTCTGCAGCACCACCGGGTCGGTGGTCACTGCCTCGGGCCATTCGGCATCGAGCAGGCCCACGTCCAGCTCGGTGGTGTCGCGGTTGGCGTCCAGGTAGATGCGCGGGAAGTGCGCCTCCACCCAGCCCACGCCCAGCGAAGGCGCGAAGCTGTAGAGCTTCTCGACGTGGGTGTCTTCGGCGCGGCGCAGCACGGGCAGCGCCAGCGCGGCACGGAAGTCTTCCGGATAGACCGTGCCGCTGTGCGGCGAGTCGAGCACCACCGGCGTGCGGCCGGGCACCACGCTCACCATGCGCTGGGCCGGCGGCGCGCAGGGCGCCCCGGCCGCGCCGGGTTCGGCCTGCTGGTAGTGGCTGTGGATGAGTTTCAGCACGGCTTGCATAGGCACGTCGCTCCGGCGGCAGGGTTATTCGATCTTGATCTTGGCATAGGCCGCCACCTTTTTCATCTTGTCGATCTCCCGCACGATCTGCTTGGAGAAGTCGGCCGGCGTGGTGCCGGAGGCATAGAGGCCCTGCCCGGCCAGCCGGTCGCGCACGGCCGGCTCCTTCAGCGCGGTGGCCACGGCCTGCTGCACGCGCAGCACGGCGGCGGCCGGCGTGGCGGCCGGGGCCACCAGGCCGAACCACGAGGGTTCGTTGGCCTGCTTGTAGCCCAGCTCGGCATAGGTGGGCACGTCGGGCAGCACGTCCAGCCGCTCGGGCCACGACACGGCCAGCGCCTTCAGCTTGCCCGCCTTCACGTGCGGCAGCGACGAGGCGACCTGGTCGAAGTACACCGGCACCTGGCCGCCCAGCACGTCATTGATGGCGGGGCCTGCACCGCGGTAGGGAATGTGCACCATGGCCGTGCCGGTGCTGCTCTTGAACAGCTCGCCCCACATGTGGCCGATGGTGCCGTTGCCGGGCGTGGCGTAGGAGATCTTGCCGGGGTTGGCCTTGAGGTAGGCCACCAGCTCGGCGAAGTCCTTGACGGGCAGCACCTGCGGGTTCACCACCAGCACGCCGGGCGCCTTGACGATCTCGGTCACGCCGACGAAGTCCTTGATCGGGTCGTAGGGAAGCTTGGCATAGACGGCCGGGTTCACGCCGTGGGTGGACAGCGTGGCCACGCCGAAGGTCAGGCCGTCGCCCGGGGCGCGGGCGATCTCGGCCATGCCGATGGAGCCGCCCGCGCCGGCGCGGTTCTCGATCACCACGGGCTGGCCCAGCAGGCGCTGCAGCGGCTCCTGCAGCGCGCGGCCGGCGATGTCGGTGGCGCCGCCGGGCGGGAAGGGCACGACGATGCGCAAGGGTTTGTCTTGCGCGAAGGACATTCCAGGAGCGACAGAAGCAGCGGCCAGGACGGCCAGGATGTGACGACGTTGCATAGGGGACTTCCTTTGAATATGAGACGCAGGTTACCGGAATCGGTTCCCATCAAAAAGCAATGCTTATGCCTGATAACATTCCGATCTGGAATGATTTGAATCTGGCAGACACTGATCCAGCCCCGGCTGCTCTCCCACGCCATGTCCCTGCGCCGACTGAACCCTCCGCTGCACCTGCTGCGCGCCTTCTGCACCGTGGCCCGGTTCGGGGGCATATCGCGCGCCGCCGAGGCGCTGCACCTGACGCAGAGCGCCGTCAGCAAGCAGGTGCAGGAGCTCGAGCGCTGGGTGGGCATCGACCTGTTCGAGCGCAGCCGCAAGCGCCTGTCGCTCACGCCGGCGGGCGAGCGCTACGAGAAGGCCGTCAGCGCCCTGCTGGCCCGGCTGGAGGCCGCCACGCTGGAGCTCATCACCAGCAGCGACGGCGGCGGCGCGCTGCACCTGTCGGTGCTGCCGACCTTCGCGGCCAAGTGGCTGATTCCGCTGCTGCCCCAGTTGCACCAGCTGCATCCGCAGGTGACGCTCCATTTCGTGCCCTTCGTGCACGGCTACGACTTCTCCGACCCCAACCTGGACTGCTCCATCCTCTTCGGCGACGGGCACTGGCCCGGGGCGCGTTCGCACTACTTGGCGGGCAACGACGTGGCGCTGATCGCGCCGCGCAGCGGCGTGGGCGAGGTGGAGGTGCGCAGCCCGCGCGACGTGCCGCGCTGCACGCTGCTGCGGCACGCCAACGTGCCCGGGGCCTGGCAGCACTGGAGCGAGGCGCACGGCGTACCGCTGGCGGGCACGCTGGCCGGCCCGCAGTTCGACCAGTTCCAGACGCTGATCCGCGCGGTGTCGGTGGGCATGGGCGTGGCCCTGGTGCCGCGCTGCCTGGTGCAGGACGAGATCACCGCCGGCACCGTGGCCGAGCCGCTCGCGCAGGGCGGCTACACCAGCGACACCGGCTACTGGCTCTGCTACCCGGAGGCGCGCGCGCACCTGGCGCCGCTGGTGCGCTTTCGCGACTGGCTGCTGGGCCTGAACGCGCCGGCCCGGCCGGCGCCCGGCCCGGGAAGCGCGTGATGCGGCCCCCGGCTCCCCGCCTGCGCCGCATCGCCGCGTGGGCGGCCGCCCTCGGGCTGGCGCTGCTGCTGATTGGCCTGGCCGCCGCCTGGGCCGGCCGCCGCGAGGCGCGCCTGCAGGCCGATGCGGCGCGCCGGTCGATGGAGGTGCATGCCCTGGCGCTGCGCGATGCGGCCGGCAAGTACCGGCACCTGCCCTTCACCGCCGGGCTGCACCCCGACCTGCGCGCCGCGCTGGCCCACCCCGAGGACGCGGCCGCGCAAGCCCGCGCCAACCGCTACATCGCGCAGGTCAACCGCGAAGCGGGCTCCGACGCGCTCTACCTCATCGGCACCGACGGCGTGACGCGCGCGGCCAGCAACTGGGACACGCCGCAGAGCTTCGTGGGCCATTCCTACGCCAACCGGCCGTACTTCGTCGACGCGCTGGCGGGCCGCGGCGGCATGTTCTACGGCGTGGGGCAGACCACCGGCGAGCCGGGGCTCTTTCTCTCCGCGTCGGTCCGCGCCGAGAACGGCGCGGTGCAGGGCGTGGTCACGGTCAAGGTCAGCCTGCACCCGCAGCAGGACGCCTGGGCCTATGCGCGTGACCCGATCCTGCTGTCGGACGCGCGCGGCGTGGTGTTCCTGAGCTCGGTGCCCGGCTGGCTGTATCACACCCTGCGCGCAGTGCCGCCCGCCGAGCTGGCCCGCATGCGCAGCGAGCAGCAGTACGGCCCGCGGCCGGGCTTTCCGGCGCTGCCGTGGCGGGTCGATCGCACGGCAGGCGAAGCCGGCTACCTGGTGCGCACGGAGCTCGCCGGCACGGCGCGCCGGTTCCTGGCGGTGGACGAGCCCCTGCCCGAGCTGGGCTGGACGCTCACCGTGCTGTCCGACCATGCCGAGGTGGCCCGCGCCGGCGAGCGCGCCTGGCTGCTGGGCCTGCTGGGCGCGGCGGTGCTGCTGCTGGGCGGCCTCTACTGGCAGCTGCGCGAGCGGCGCTTCGCCGAGCAGCGCGATGCCCGGCAGGAGCTGGAGCTGCGCGTGCGCGAACGCACGCAGGCGCTGGACGAGGCCCACGCCTTCCGCAAGGCGATGGAGGATTCGCTGCTGGTCGGCATGCGCGCGCGCGACGCCGAGGGCCGCATCACCTACGTCAACCCCGCCTTCTGCGCCATGACGGGCTACGCCGCCGAGGAGCTGCTGGGCCGGCTGCCGCCCTACCCGTACTGGCACCCCGACGACGTGCCGCAGCACTGGCAGCACTACGAGGCCATGATGCGCGGGGAGCCCGCGCTCTCGGGATTCGAGTCGCGCCTGATGCACCGGGGCGGCCGCGAGGTCATCACCATGGTCTACACCGCGCCGCTGGTGCTGGCCGACGGCACGCATGCGGGCTGGATGAGCTCGGTGGTGGACATCACCGAGCAAAAGCGCGCCGAACAGCGCCAGCGCCAGAACGACGAGCAGCTGCAGCACGCGCAGCGCCTGGCCAGCCTGGGCGAGATGGCCTCCACCCTGGCGCACGAGCTCAACCAGCCGCTGATGGCGCTCAGCAACTACGCCAGCGCCGCCAAGGCCTTCGCCCAGCAGGGCCGGGCCGACCTGCTCGCGGACACGCTGGACGAGGCCGTGGCGCAGGCCCAGCGCAGCGCCGAGATCGTGCGCCGCATCCGCGGCTTCGTGCGGCAGCACACCGCCGGCCACGAGGACTGCGCGGTGGATGCGCTGGTCGCCAACGCCCTGGCGCTGGTGCGCGGCGACATGCGCCAGCGCGGCGCGCGCGCCCAGGTGCGCATCGCGCCGGGCCTGGGCGCGGTGCGCGGCGACCGGGTGCTGCTCGAGCAGGTGCTGCTCAACCTCATCGCCAACGCGCTGCAGGCCATGGAGGCCACGCCGCCGCAGGACCGCACGGTGGACATCGACGCCCAGGCCTGCGGCGGGCGCCTGTGCATCCGGGTGGCCGACCGGGGGCCGGGCATTCCCGCCGCGCTCGCCGAGCAGGTGTTCGCGCCCTTCTTCACCACCAAGCCCGCCGGGCTGGGGCTGGGGCTGAACATCTGCCGCACCATCGCCGAGGCCCACCGCGGCCGCCTGTCGTTCGCCGACCGGCCCGGCGGCGGCACCGTATTCACCCTGGAACTGGAGACCACCGCGCCATGAACGCCACCACCCCGGCCGCCCCCGCCAACCACCTCTGCGTGGTGGACGACGACGAGGCGGTGCGCCGCTCGCTCGGCCTGCTGCTGCTCTCGCGCGGCCATGCGGTGCAGACCTTCGCCTCGGGCGAGGACTTCCTGGCCAGCGCCGACCTGCAGCGCCCGGGCTGCGCCATCCTCGACCTGCGGCTGGGCGGCATGAGCGGCCTCGAGGTGTTCGATGCGCTGCGGGCGCAGGGCAGCCCGCTGGTGGTGGTCTTCCTTTCGGGCCACGGCGAGATCCCGATGGCCGTCGCCGCCGTGCAGAACGGCGCCTTCGACTGGCTGGAGAAACCCTGCCACGACGAGCGGCTGCTGGACATCGTGGGCCGCGCGCTGCAGCGGGCGGGCGAGGTCGCCACGCGCCGGCAGGCCCGGCAGGCGGCCCAGGCGCTCTGGGACAAGCTTACCCCGCGCGAGATGCAGGTGGCCCGGCTGGTGGCCGAGGGCAAGCCCAACAAGCAGATCGCGCAGGAGCTCGCCCCGCTGGAGCAGCGCACGGTGGAAACGCACCGCGCGCACGCCTTCGCCAAGCTGGGGCTGGCCAACAGCCACCAGCTGGATCGCTTCCTGCGCGAGCACGGCCTGTAGCGGTCCACCCGGAGCGCGTCCGGCCTCTGCGCGCCTTCTCAGTGTTAACCCTTGCGTAGCGGTACGCAGGCGCATGGCGCCCGGCTACGGACGACAGGCGGCGCCCGGCGCCGCAGACTCGGGCAGCACGGACACAAGGCAGACCGAGCAAGGCAGACCGAGACAAGGACCGCATCCATGACCACGACAATCACCACCGCCACGGCCCACGCGGCCGCCGACCCCACCCCCTACACCTTCGAGGAGAAGAAGAAGCGCATCTTCGCCATCTTCGCCGCCTCCTCGGGCAACCTGGTGGAGTGGTTCGACTTCTACGTCTACGCCTTCTGCGCGATCTACTTCGCGCCGGCCTTCTTCCCGAAGTCCGACCCGACGGTCCAGCTGCTGAACACGGCCGGCGTGTTCGCGGCGGGCTTCCTGATGCGGCCGGTGGGCGGCTGGCTCTTCGGCCGGCTGGCCGACCGCAAGGGGCGCAAGACGTCGATGGTGGTGTCCGTGACGATGATGTGCGCCGGCTCGCTGGTCATCGCCTGCCTGCCCACCTACGCGCAGATCGGCGCCGCCGCGCCCGCGCTGCTGCTGGCCGCGCGGCTGCTGCAGGGCCTGTCGGTGGGCGGCGAATACGGCACCACCGCCACCTACATGAGCGAGGTCGCCATGCGCGGCCAGCGCGGCTTCTTTTCGTCGTTCCAGTACGTCACGCTGATCGGCGGGCAACTGCTGGCGGTGCTGGTCGTGGTGCTGCTGCAGCAGACGCTGGACGAGGCCCAGCTCAAGAGCTGGGGCTGGCGCATTCCGTTCGTGCTGGGTGCCGTGGCCGCCGTGGTGGCCCTGGCGCTGCGCCGCACGCTGACCGAGACGGCCACGAAACAGCACAGCACGGCCCAAGGCGCGGGCACCATGCGCGAGCTGTTCACCCACCACAAGCGCGCCTTCTTCGTCGTGCTGGGCTACACGGCCGGCGGCTCGCTGATCTTCTACACCTTCACCACCTACATGCAGAAGTACTTGGTCAACTCGGCCGGCATGTCGATCAAGACGGCCAGCAACGTGATGACCGCCTGCCTCTTCATCTACATGTGCATGCAGCCCGTGTTCGGCGCGCTTTCGGACCGCATCGGCCGCCGCAACAACATGCTGCTGTTCGGCGCCCTGGGCGCGCTGATGACCGTGCCGGTGCTCAGCAGCCTGCAGCACGTGGGCAGCCCGCTCGTGGCCGGCGCGCTCATCACGCTGGCGTTGGCGGTGGTGAGCTTCTACACCTCGATCAGCGGCGTGGTGAAGGCCGAGATGTTCCCGCCCGAGGTGCGCGCGCTGGGCGTGGGTCTGTCGTACGCGGTGGGCAACGCCATCTTCGGGGGCAGCGCCGAATACGTGGCGCTGGGGCTGAAGTCGATGGGCCACGAGTCGTACTTCTACTGGTACGTCACCGGCATGATGGTGATCGCCTTCCTGGTGAGCCTGCTGCTGCCCAGGCAGGCGTCCTACCTGCATCACGACAAGTAAGGGGCAGCCCCGGCCCCCACTGGCAGCGGGTCGATCAGTCGCCCCGCACCGCGGCCACCAGCGCCTCCAGCGCGCGCACGTCGGGCACCAGCACGGCGTGCGCGCCTTCCTTTTTCAGCACGCCGCGCCGCGTCAGCGCACCCAGCTCACGGGTGACCTGCTCGCGGTTGGTGCTGATCTTGCCGGCCAGCGCGGCGTGTGGTGGCATCGGGTCGATGCGGGCGCTATGGTCGGGCGCGACGCCCGCCGCCCGGGCCAGCTGGAGCAGCTCGGTGTGCAGGCGCGTGTGCACGCCCAGCGTGCTGAGGTCGATCACCCGCTCGGTCAGTCGCCGCACCAGGCGGGTCAGGTTGCGCATCATGCGCATCGCCAGCATCGGCTCGCGCTGCAGCAGCGCCAGGAAGGCCTGCGGCGCCATGCAGGCCACCAGCGACGATTCCAGCGTCACTACGTCGGCCGAGCGCGGCTGGCCGTCCAGCGCCGACAGGTCGCCGAAATGCTCGCCGGCCTCGCAGTCGCGGAAGGCGACCTCGCGGCCGTTGGCCGAGTAGGTGGTGATGCGGGCGCGCCCCGAGACGAGGAAGTACACCTCGCCGCCGTCCGACGCGCGGGTGAAGAGCGGGCGCCGCGCCTCCACCGCGCGCCAGTCGCAGTCGGCGGCGATCTGGTCCAGGCAGGCGTCGCCCAGGCCCTCGAAGAGCTCGATGCGGCGCAAGGCCAGGCTGGAACGGACGGGGGTGGCAGGGGTCATGGCGGCGCAGCAGGGGAGGGGGCATGGCCGGGCGGCCGGGGGCGGATTATGGCAACGCGAGGCCAGCCCCCGCCGGCGAGGGACTTGCCGAGCGTTGCCCTTATGCTCTCGCTCCCTCCGCGCGCACCGCTCCGCCCTGCCCTGCCCTGCTCCCCGCATGCCCACACCCGCACCTTCGTCCCGTCGCCTCGCCTGGCCGTCCCTGCGCAACCTGCGCTGGGCCAGCGGACTGGTGCTGTGGACCTACGTGGCCCTGCACCTGGCCAACCACGCGGTGGGGCTGGTGTCGCTGGCGGCGGCCGAGGCGGTGCGCGGGGCCGTGCACGCCGGTTGGGCCACGCTGCCGGGCACGCTGGTGCTCTACGGCGCGCTCGCCACGCACTTGGCCATGGCCTGCGTGGCCGTCTGGCAGCGCCGCAGCCTGCGCATGCCGGCCATCGAGGCGCTGCGGCTGGCGCTGGGCCTGGCCCTGCCGCTGCTGCTGGCGGGCCACGCGGTGGGCACCCGCTTCACCCATGACTGGCTGGGGGTGGAGCCAACCTACGCCCGCGTCGTCCGCGCCATCTGGACGCCCGAGGGCCTGACGCTGCAATGGCTGCTGCTGACGGCCAGCTGGACGCACGGCTGCCTGGGCCTGCACCTGGCCCTGCGCGCGCGGCCCGCCTGGCGCCGCTGGCAGCCGCTGCTGCTGACCGGCGCCGTGCTGCTGCCGGTGCTGGCGGCCCTGGGCGTGCTGGCGCTGGCGCGCGAGCTGCAGTGGCTCGCGCTGCCGCCCTCGCCCCGGCCCACGCCCGGGGGCGCCGCCGCCGCCGGCGCGCTGACCGACCATCTGCGCATGGGCTGGCTGCTGGCGCTGGCCGCCCTGCTGGGGCTGCGCTGGGCGTGGGACGCCACGCGGCAGTGGCGCCGCGGCGGCCCCATCACCCTGCGCTACCCCGACCGCGCCGTGCAGGTGCCGCGCGGCTTCAGCGTGCTGGAGGCCAGCCGCGCCCACGGCATCGCCCACCTGTCGCGCTGCGGCGGGCGCGCCCGCTGCTCCACCTGCCGGGTGCGCGTGCACGCCGCGCCGGGCGACCTGCCCCCGCCCGGGCGTGATGAGCGCCAGACGCTGGCCCGCGTGCAGGCCCCGCCCGACGTGCGGCTGGCCTGCCAGCTGCGCCCGCGGGGCGACGCCACCGTCACCCCGCTGCTGCCGGCCGACGCGGCCACCCCGCACGCCCCGGCCCTGGCCGTGCACGAAGAGCGCGAGGTGGCGATCCTGTTCGTGGACCTGCGCCGCTGGTCGGGCCTGGCAGAGCGGCAGTGGCCGTTCGACCTGGCCTGGGTGCTGGACCAGTACTTCGCCCGCGTGGGCGCCGCCGTGCAGGCCAGCGGCGGCCTGGCCAACCAGTTCGTGGGCGACAGCGTGATGGCCATCTTCGGCCTGCAGACCGACCTGCCCACCGCCTGCCGCCAGGCCGTGCAGGCCGCCGCGCTGATCGAGGCGCGCATGGACGCCTGGGGCGAGAGCTTCGCCGCGCAGTTCGGCCATGCGCTGGACTTCGGCATGGGGCTGCACGCGGGCCGGGTGGCGGTGGGCCGGGTGGGCTGGGGCGAGTCCACCACCTTCAGCGCCGTGGGCGAGGTGGTGAACACCGCCAGCCGCCTGCAGGACTATTCCAAGGTGGCGGGCGCGCGGCTGGTGCTGTCGCTGCAGGCCGCGCGCGGTGCCGGCGTGGAACGGGCGCTGGGCATGCCGGTGGAGGTGGCGGTGCGCGGGCGCTCGCAGCCGCTCGAGGTGCTGCACGTGCCGCACCCGGCGCGCCAGTGGCCGCCGGGCTGAGACAGCTGGGCTCCGAGCGCGCCGCCGCGCCCGCTGCGACGCCGCTGCCCGATGGCCGAAAGCTGTGCGTTTGCGCACATACACCGGCGCCGCACGAGCCCACACTTCAGTCCATGCAGTTGGCAATCACGCCCTGCAATTCACTGAAAGAGAGCACTGCCATGAAGAACACCCAACACCTGATCGCCATCGCCGCCCTGGCCGCCGCCACCTTCGCGGGTACCGCCTCCGCCGCGGCCCCCTCGCAGGAAGTCTGGTTCGGCGCAGAACCTGTGGCCTCGGGCGCTCCGCTGTCGCGTGCCGAAGTCCAGGCCGACCTCAACCTGTGGAACCGTGCCGGCCTGAACCAGCTGAACGCCGGTGACCACAACGACGTGGCGGACCCCGCCTACGCACAGCGCCTGGCCACCTACCAGCGCCTGCGCAGCGGCCCGGAATACGTGGCCGAAGTCCAGCGCCTGGGCGGCAGCGTGAACACCGCCGGCGCCGCCGTGCGCAACGCGGTCAACTGATCGCACAGCCGTGTGCGGGCCCGCGCTGTAACTATGCATCAATACGCGTCTCCACTCGTATCGAGACGCGTGCAAATGCATACAGACAGCGCGTGACGGCGCGATGACGCCGCCGGCGCGGTGGGAAACGATACCGCTTTCACGGGCCCGCCGGCGGTGGCACTGCGCCATTGGAGAAACGGACGGCTGGCGGACACGGCCTGGCGCCGCACCGCACAGCACCGTCGGACGGGGCCCGACACCAATCTCTGCCGATTCGCACACGGCGCGCCCCGCAGGGCGGCAGACACTGAACTTCCTCGCAGCCCAAAGCGCTGCCGACACGGCACCAGGGTCACCGACCGACCCGCCAGACCGGCAACCCCTTGGATTGCAATCCTCGTACCGACGATCTCACCGATCCACACCCGAAAGGACTTCAGACCATGAACAGCAAGCACATCATCGCTGCCGCCACCCTCGCCCTCTCCGGTGCCGCCTTTGCCGGCCCGGCCATGACCGGCCCCGTGAACCAGGAAGTCTGGGCGGGCCCCACGCCCGTGCCGATGGTGTCGGACACGTCGCGCCAGGTGTCGCGCGCCGAAGTGCAGGCCGACTGGAACCTGTGGCAGAAGGCGGGCCTGGGCATGTACCAGGTGGGTGAAGGCTCGCCTGCCGCCGACCCGATGTACCAGCAGCGCTACGCCGAATACCAGCGCCTGCGCAGCGGCCCCGAGTACTTGGCCGAAGTCCGTCGCCTGGGCGGCGAGACCAGCGCCGTGGCCTCGGTGTACGAAAGCCGCACCGTCCCGATGACGAACTGATCGGCGCCGCGCCCTCTCGGGGCGTGACCTGCCGCGACCAGCCCGCGCCGATGCGCGGGCTTTTTTCATGCCGCGCTCGCGTGGCGTCCGCCCCCGTGCATCGCAGGCCACCGTTCACGGCGCTGCCGGTGCGGGAGCAGGGCCGGGCGCGGGACGGGAAGCGAACTGCACGGTGAAGCGCGCACCGGGCGGCGTGTGGCCCGGGTGCGCGTCTTCCAGCCGCACCGTGCCGCCGTGCTGGCGCGCGATCTCCAGCACGATGGGCAGGCCGAGGCCCGAGCCGTCCGCGTCGGTGCCGAGCGCCCGGTAGAAGGGCTGAAAGACCAGCTCCCGCTCGCTGGCGGGCACGCCCGGGCCGGAGTCTTCGATCTGCAGCAGCAGCACCTGTCCGAAGGTGTCGGCCAGCACGCGGGCGGTGATGACGCCCGGGTGCTTGGCGCTGGAGGGCGTGTAGTTCATGGCGTTGTCCAGCAGGTTGCGCGCCAGCTCCTTGAGCAGGGTGGCGTT
Organism: Acidovorax sp. FG27; assembly: GCF_040365715.1. Lineage (NCBI taxonomy): Bacteria > Pseudomonadati > Pseudomonadota > Betaproteobacteria > Burkholderiales > Comamonadaceae > Acidovorax > Acidovorax sp. FG27. The sequence continues at coordinate 115,484 of NZ_BAABVY010000012.1, read as the reverse complement.
GCCCTGCATCCAGACGCCCGGCGTGCCCGGCCGGGCGCCTTCATACCCCAGGTCGATGCGCAGCTCCAGCGCGCGCGGCACGCAGTCGTGCACCACCTCGATCACGAGCTGCGCCAGGTCCACCGGATGGCGGACCATGCCCGTGCCGCCCTCGGCCCGCGCCAGCGCCAGCAGCTGGTTGACGGTGTGGGTGGCGCGCATGCTGCTGCGGCCGATCTGCTGCAGCGAGCGGCGCAGCGCCTCGGTGTCCGAGCCCTCGCGCTGCGCCAGGTCGGCCTGCATGCGCAGGCCGGCCAGCGGCGTCTTCAACTGGTGCGCCGCATCGGCCAGGAAGCGCTTTTGCGTGGCGATGGAGTCGTTGAGCCGGCCGAGCAGGTCGTTCACCGAATCGACCAGCGGCGCGACTTCCATGGGCACGGCCTTGTGGTCCAGCGGCGAGAGGTCGTCGGGCTTGCGCGCGCGGATGCGCTCTTCCAGCTGCGACAGCGGCTTGATGCCGCGCGCCAGCGCCAGCCACACCAGCAGCACGGCAAGGGGCAGGATGGCGAACTGCGGCAGCATCACGCCCTTGATGATCTCGGTGGCCAGCACGCTGCGCTTTTCGCGCGTCTCGGCCACCTGCACCAGCACGGCCGGCGCGCCCGGCAGCGGCACCCGCACCCATAGGTAGGCGATGCGGATGTCCACCCCGCGCAGTTCGGCGTCGCGCAGCCGCACCTCGCCCGAGAAGGGCTTCTCGTCGTCGGACGGCTTGGGCAGCTCGCGCTCGCCCGAGAGGTGCGTGCCATCTGGCGACACGACCTGGTAGTAGACGATGTCGGACTCGTCGGCGCGCAGGATCTCGCTGGCCGGCTGCGGCAGGTTGAACTGCACCCGGCTGCCCTGCACCGTGACCAGTTGCGCCAGGGCGTGGGCGTTGTATTCCAGCGCCCGGTCGAACGGCTTGTTGGCCAGCCCCTGCGCCACCAGCCAGGTCAGCGCCAGGCTGACGGGCCAGAGCAGCAGCAGGGGCGTGAGCATCCAGTCGAGGATCTCGCCGAAGAGGGAGCGCTGCTCGCGCTGGAAGATTTTCATGCCGCCGGCCCTGCCGCCGATCTTCAAGGTGTTTTCATGCCGCAGCGCCCGTCAATCAAGCGCCAGAAGCTATTAAATTCATAGCAATCGATCCGCAACTGGTCAGGCGACCACCCGGTCGGGCGCCACCTTCTCCAGGCAGTAGCCCAGCCCGCGCACGGTGGCGATGCGGATCGGGCCGCTCTCGATCTTCTTGCGCAGGCGGTGGATGTACACCTCGATGGCGTTGTTGCTCACTTCTTCGCCCCATTCGCAGAGGCGTTCCACCAGCTGCTCCTTGCTGACCAGCCGGCCGGCGCGCTGCAGCAGCACTTCCAGCAGGCCGAGCTCGCGGGCCGACAACTCGACCATGCGCCCGTCGATGGTGGCCACGCGCCCGGCCTGGTCGTACACCAGCGGGCCATGGCGGATGACGCTGGTGGTGCTGCCCATGCCGCGCCGGGTCAGCGCCCGCACGCGCGCCTCCAGCTCCTGCAGCGAGAAGGGCTTGGCCATGTAGTCGTCGGCGCCGAAGTCCAGGCCCTTGACGCGCTCGTCCACGCTGTCGGCCGCCGTCAGGATCAGCACCGGCAGGGCGGAGCCCCGGCCGCGCAGGCGCTTGAGCACCTCCAGCCCGTGCAGGCGGGGCAGCCCCAGGTCGAGGATGAGCAGATCGAATTCGCTGTTGGCCATCAGCGCGGCGTCGGCCTCGGTGCCGCTCGCCACATGGTCCACCGCCGCGCCCGAGCCGCGCAGGGTCCGCAGCAGTCCGTCGGCCAGCACCTGGTCGTCTTCGGCGATGAGGATGCGCATGGGTCGTTGTCTCCTGGTGCGCGGCCGTGGAATTTCTTGGGGCGCCATCGCCCTGCCGCTGGATGCCGGATTCTAGGGATGGTCTGCGCAAATCGCTCTTGCCTGATCGAAGATCTGCCAGTCTTCTGCGGATAGCGTGAACAAGGCCTCCGCGTTCGCCGCGCATTCCTGCCGTTCCGCAGGCTTTGTCTTTACGGGGGCGTGCACCTACCGCATTACGAGCAACTAGCGCCTTGCCATCTATAGGTCGTTCCAGTGGAAGAAGCGTGAAGATCTGCGCCGTATTCTGCTTAGGCTTCAACGCTTAGCGCATATCGCCTTCACGCTCACCGTATTGGTCTCGCTCGATCGAGGCCGCGACATTCAATTGTGATGGCGTTTAGCACACGACCAACTACGAGTCGATGCGATTTTTCAAGACCCCAGAGGGATTCGCTTGACAATTGATCAGTCAACAGTAAGCACGCAGTAAGATTGCGGTGCGTTAATCGATCAACCAACAGTACTCGACGAAATCTGACTTGCCGCCCAGCGATCCACGAGCATAGATTATTCGTCAAAATCGATTTGCATTTCTCTATTTTACATTACCTTATTTCGGCCAACCATTTGGCACATATAACACCATCATTCGACGGGCGAACATTCAATAAATCATACCGAGAGTACAAATAATGAAATCTCCCGACCGCAAAAAATATCATACCGGGCTGCAAATCATTTTTTTAGTTTTTGCAACTTTATCCAACCCATTGGCACTAGCCCAAAGGAACATAATTCCAGCCAAGAAAGCTTATTCCTGGAACCCTCCAGAAATATTTAAAGATCTTGACGCAGCTTGCACAGACGGAGTGAAAGGCGACATTGAAGTACATAACTATAGCACCAAGGATATTATTGCATGTTCGCCTACGGCAAATATGATTCAGGAGCAGACCAGCACTGCTGTTTATGTTGGCAGCAAAGCGTCCGAACAAAATCCAAATGCATTTGCATGCCTGGTCAAATTCACTAGTACACTCACACTTTCAGGCGAGCCAGAAGCTTGTGGGAGCAGCCCCGGAACATGGACTGGTGGTAGTATTGCAGAAAGAAGAACGGTAGTAGAGGTCCGCATTTGCGAACAGTCAGATGGCTGGCAGCAATTCGATCAGAACACATGCCACAAACCATCCGAATCATATCCATATTCCAAACACACTCCAAAATGCGGAAATCCGACTTCTTTAGGCAGTGGCTGCAAACAAGAATCAATTCCAATCATCTCCCTCCCCAGCGGCTCGAAATATGTTCCAATCGAACTTCGATACGGCAACTAATTTCACCTGGCAACGGCTGGTGTACTAGGTGAACCGAGCTGGTTTTTAGACCCAATAGACAGGCGATTGAATATGCGGTATTCGTCCTCCCAATACCTGTCTCGTGTAATTTCGTACCGCGGTCACGGTCAGTCTGAAGAGTTTCACCTTCAAGCTGATGGCTCCTACACAAGTTTCGATTCCCAAGTAACTCTTCAAAAGACCGATTCGACCGTCACCCCGTGGAAGCGTCTCGACTACGATGCGGGCGAAATTGAGCTTTACGATGCACTAGGCCGGTTATTGTCACTTCGGTACTTCGGTGGCGGTGGATTCGACATGGTTTACGTCGAATCCCAGCTTCATCCTCTCAAGCTTGTCAGCAGTACGGGTCATGAGATTCACTTCGAATACTCTGACGATCGACTGATCGGGATACGACAAGCCACAATATTAGCTTTGGCATTGACCTACAAAGTGGAGTCCAACTCCAGCAAAAACATCTTTGGCACGTATCTCAGTAAATCACTTACGCTGATGGAAATTCGGTTAATTTTCAATATACGCCTGGAATGACTTTGCCGACATTACAGTCAAATGGTTCTTTGTCATATGCCGGTCTAGCCGTCTGGCAAGTTCCTGCAAACAGTCCCAGCGAGGGAGAAACGATAATGTCCACGGAGGCACTTCATTACGGAAGATCATTCTTCAACCTCACCGGTAAAGTGGATGAGCTGGGACGATCGTATGCCAATTTTAATTATGACAATCAAGGCCGGGTAGTAGCTTCAGAACGGGCAGGAAGTACATATCGCCACCATTTCAGCTACGATAATGGATCAAACTCCGTCACCTTTCCGTTAGGTTCGACAGCAACTTTTCTCTTTCAGGCTGCCAACGAAAAAAATTACTTGGCATCCATCATGCACAATGATCCGGCATTCCCCAATTGCACACATACCGTCTATTTATCGTATGACGAAAAGGGCAATGCAACCCAATTTATCGACACCGGAATGAATAATGGCGGTGATATTCACGCCAACTGCTCAAAATTCGATCCGGAAATCAATCGACCTGTTATTTTTCTGGAGGGAGGAGCCAGCTGCCCCAACGATCTTCAGGAACATTTACCTGCGGGCGCAGAACGCAAGACGTCTATTCAGTGGCTCCCCGAACTGCGAATAAAAAGCAAAATTTCCGAACCCGGCCAAATTACCACTCTAGTATACAACGGTCAGCCAGACCCCACGGCGGGCAATTCAATCGCATCTTGTGCGCCTGCCTCAGCAATCTTACCGGGCGGAAAACCTATTGCCGCCGTGTGCAAAAAAGTACTGACATCCACTACTGACAAGAATGGAGCCAAGGGATTTAACGCTACACCGGAAGCTGGACTGGCCCCGCGCATCTGGAGATATACATACAACCAGTATGGCCAAGTCTTGACCGAAGATGGCCCACGCACCGATCTGGCAGACATCACCAGCTATACCTATCATAGCGCCACCGCCTTCACCGGCTCTGATCCCTATGCCGTGGGCGTTACAATGGGAGACTTGAAGTCCGTCACCAATGCTTTGGGACAGGTCACCCAATACACCCAGTACAACAAGCATGGTCAGCTATTGGAGAGCATCGACCTCAACGGCGTGGTAAGCAGCTTCAAATACGACCTGCGCCAGCGACTGCTCAGCTCGACCGTGGGCGGAAAAACTACCAATTATTCATACGATCCAATAGGCCAGCTCACACGCGTCACATTGCCTGACAACAGCTATATTGGGTACAACTATGATCCCGCCCACCGCCTCACGGGGTTTTTCGATGGGGCGGGCAATAGCGTGAACTACACCTTGGACAACGCGGGCAACAGAACCGCGGAAATAGTCAAGGATCCCGCTGGTGTATTGAGACGGCAAATGGCTCGCAGCTACGACGCCCTAAGCCGCACATATCAAGTTACCGGTACGGACTGAGGGTGTATGAGCAATTTGAATGCCTGCATCATGGCCCGTATCAGCTATGTGTTTGTCCATGTGGCAGCCTTGTGCGCCAGTCAGGCAGCCATAGCCCAGACGCTTCCCATCCCTCCTGCCTCGCCAGTGCCGGTGATCCGTTATGAATACGACACTCGCGGAAATCCAACCCATATCATCAAGGCTCCCGATGTCGCTGGTTTTGGCTTTACCAACAGCATTACCTACGACCAGCTATCCCGTCCAAAGGACTGGACTGATCCCGACGCCGGCACCACCAGCGTAGGTTATGACGCAGCCGATAACGTCATCAGTGTCACAGACCCGCGCAGCCTGCAGACTTTCTACCCGCGCAATGGGTTCGGAGAAGTCCGGAAAACCCAAAGCCCGGACACCGGCACAGCCACTGTAGTCACCGACACTGCGGGCAACGTGACGCGGCGTACCGACAGCCGCGGCATCGTGGCGAACTACGCCTACGACGGACTGAACCGTCTGCGAAGCGCCAGCTACAGCCTGACCGGTCAGACCACCCAAAGCTTCGCCTGGACGTATGACCAAACGGGCACGGGCTTCACCAACGGCATTGGCCGCCTGACATCCAGCACGTTTGCCGGTGGCAGCACCCGCTACGCCTACGACGCATTGGGGCGGCTGACCTCCGCCTTGCAGACGCTGGACCCGGCGACGGGCGCCAACACATCCACGGTCAGCCTGACGGCCAGCTATACATACAGCCCATCGGGAAACTTGGCCAGTGTCGGTTACCCGTCCGGGCGGGTGCTCACCACCGCTTACGCGCAAGGCTTGCCCACCACGCTGAGCCTGGCTGCGGCGACTGGCGCCAGCTCCAACGTTTTGATGAGTGCCATCAAGTTTGCCCCCTTTGGCAGCGTGCAAAGCTGGAACTGGGCCACGACGGGTGGGGCTGTGGCCCACACGCGGGTGTTCGACGCCAGTGGGCGCTTGGTGCGTTACCCGTTGGGCAAGCATGTGCGGGATGTGAGCTACGACGCCGCAGGCCGGATCAGCCGCTATACCCACTATCTTCGAGCTTCCGCCTCTACCGGGACCGCGGCTCCTGCCCTGGACCAGCAATTCGGTCACGACAAGCTTGATCGGTTGGTTTCTGTGACGGGCGCCACAGGAGCCCTGACCTACACCTATGACGCGAACGGCAACCGCACCAGCGTTGCCACTGGCTCAGGTGCTCCAGCGGTCTACACCATCGCGTCCACCAGCAACCGCCTGCTGGCCACAGCCGTACCCACAGCCAACTTCAGCTACGACGCGGCAGGAAGCATGACCGCGGATGGCAACGGAATCACTCTCGGCTACGACTTGCGCCAGCGTCTCGCAACCCTGACCACCACGGCCGGCACGACTCGCTACACCTACGACGCTGGCGGCCAGCGTGTGCGCAAGGCCGGGCCGGCGACGGGCACCGTGCTGTATGTCTACGATCCGCAAGGGCAACTGCTGGGAGAGTACGACAGCGCCGGCAGAGCGATTCGGGAATATGTGTGGCTGCACAGCATGCCAGTGGCGATCTTCACCCCGCAAAGCGCCACCAGCGCGGTGACAGCGCCCCCGGTGGTGTACTACCTGCATGCAGATCATCTGGGAACACCTCGGGTGGCCATGGACACATCGGGCAATGTCCGCTGGAGCTGGCTGGCTGATCCGTTTGGGGCCAGTGCGGCCAATGAGGCACCCACGGCATCGATGGCGCCTCTGAAGGTGAGTCTGAGGTTGCCTGGGCAGGTGTTCGATCAGGAGTCGGGGCTACATTACAACTACATGCGGGACTACTTCCCGGGGACCGGGCGGTATGTGCAAAGTGACCCGATAGGACTTGAGGGTGGCATTAATACTTATGCCTATGTGGAGGGGAGTCCACTTTCATACCTGGATCCAAAAGGGTTGCAGGTGCGACAGGGGTCTCCGGTACTGCCATATTCAGGAACAATTACTGCGTCGCGTGTACAAACATTATTGAGTCAAATTAGGCAATACAACTCCAGTTACTCATATCAAGCAATTCGCCCAAGCGCGGGGCCTGAAAGTGGTTACACCCACGCAGACATTGCTTTGTTGATGGGTGTTCTTCGTGGTTATCAAAACGCGCAGGTGTGTACGAGGGATGGAGTCCCTATTGGCAGGTTTATTGCTGGCCACAACGCTAACGTGATGATTGAACCTGCGGGTGGATCAACCGTTCCATACGGTCGCTTTGGGGTTGATACTCATACATTGTTCCCGAACGGTTCAAACTTCCAGCGGATAAATCCCAACGGCCATCCAAACAATCCAACGCCTCATGGTCATGGGCATCTAATGGGGACAGGGCCAGGACGGGCCGGACAAGGTCCATCAGTTGATGTCAATGGCAATGTGGTTCCAGCAAATAGCGGCGCGGCACACTGGCCGATTAATTAGGTGCGTGCAATGACTCCAGATCAATTCATTAAAACGATTTATCTTGGTGATCGCTTGTGTCTTTCTATTGCGATGGAAGGCACGAAGAAGAGATTGCTATTGAAAGTCGATTGCATATCCAGAGTGCGTGGAAATTCATGGAATTATTACGCTGCTGAAGACGTGCAAGAAGGATTCTTAGTTTTTGAAGGCGTATCTAGCTGTAGGTTGGAGGTTAATGGGCAATTACCAAATGATTGGATTGAGCCAGTTTCTGTCACGCAATTGAATGATAAAGCGGATGCGTGGGAGTTTGTCTTTGGTCTTGGTGTAGTTGATTCACAGGGGAGGTCCAGTGAAAATCTTCTGACGGTAATTGCGGAGAGACTTGTAATTGAAACTAAAGATGGCGTTCGATTATGTTATTGAAAACCAAGGCCTGTCCCCCGGGTATTCGACGATAGCCGGCCTGGTAGGCCGCGCGCGGCAATACCCGAAAAACTACCGCCAACTACATCTATGACGCGAACGGCAAGCGCACCAGCGTTGCCACTGGCTCAGGTGCTCCAGCGGCCTACACCATCGCGTCCACCAGCAACCGCCTGCTGGCCACAGCCGTACCCACAGCCAACTTCAGCTACGACGCGGCAGGAAGCATGACCGCGGATGGCAACGGAATCACTCTCGGCTACGACTTGCGCCAGCGTCTCGCAACCCTGACCACCACGGCCGGCACGACTCGCTACACCTACGACGCTGGCGGCCAGCGTGTGCGCAAGGCGGGGCCGGCGACGGGCACCGTGCTGTATGTCTACGATCCGCAAGGGCAACTGCTGGGAGAGTACGACAGCGCCGGCAGAGCGATTCGGGAATATGTGTGGCTGCACAGCATGCCAGTGGCGATCTTCACCCCGCAAAGCGCCACCAGCGCGGTGACAGCGCCCCCGGTGGTGTACTACCTGCATGCAGATCATCTGGGAACACCTCGGGTGGCCATGGACACATCGGGCAATGTCCGCTGGAGCTGGCTGGCTGATCCGTTTGGGGCCAGTGCGGCCAATGAGGCGCCCACGGCATCGATGGCGCCTCTGAAGGTGAGTCTGAGGTTGCCTGGGCAGGTGTTCGATCAGGAGTCGGGGCTACATTACAACTACATGCGGGACTACTTCCCGGGGACCGGGCGGTATGTGCAGTCCGACCCCATCGGGTTGCGAGGCGGCGTCAACACCTTTGCCTACGTTGGCGGACACCCACTTAGCTATTCGGACCCTAGTGGCTTGTGTCCTTTGTTTCTGGCCGTGCCGCTAGTTGGAGGGGGCATCACTGCGGCGGACGTTGCAGCGGGCTTAGCCGGGGCAAGCGCAATGATTGGACTTGACAGAATGCTGAGCTCTGGCCTCCCCCGTGGATTTATTCCCGGCGACAAAGGTGCAGAGCAATGGGGAAGGAACAATGGAGTGGACCCAAACGACGCCCGCGGGCGCTTTCATGGAATCAAGCAGAGCAATAAGGGTCGGGGTCGTGACAGATATGGCGTCAATCCTCAAACGGGAGAGGTTTGCGACCCTAATGGGGATATTGTTGGAGATTTGGACGATGCACCAAGGAAGTGACTCATGGATTTTGATGACGACTACCCCTCCTGTAAAGAAACCTACGTAACATTTAGGGCTTTTTCCAAGACATTAATTGCAGATGAAATATCAAATGTTATAAAATTAAAGCCAACCGAATGTTTTTCAAGAGGTGATTTATTTGGCAAAAGCAATCACGTGCGCACGCAAACCGGATGGTTGCTTAGCTCACGAAACATGGTTACCTCTCTTGATTCAAGGCGTCACATTGCATGGATTATAGAAAGGCTAAAAGAGCAGGCTGTTGCGCTTGATTTTCTAAGAGGACAAGGCGTCGAAATGGATATTTGCTGCTACTATTTGTCGGAGGGTCAAGGAGGACCGACGATGAGTTTTGAGCACATGAAAGAATTGGGTGCTCTCTGCTTAGATATTTGGTGGGATATATATCAATACATTCCTGGCGATTTGACGAGCAGCTGTTCGATAGAAATATAAGGCACCATTGTCATTTACCCTCCCTATTTAATTTGGGAGACAGTGAAAGATAAGTCCTTCGAGAAATTCCTAGCCATAGGAAGTCTGCCTGCTTCTTCGCTCCGTAAATTTTCGCCAAGGCTTAGGAAAACGTTCTTCGATTACGACGGATGCGTGCCCGGGCGGAACTATGTGCAAAGTGACCCACTGAAGGCTTCAGGGTGGCTTCAACACGTACGCCTACACGCGGTGACAGCGCCCCCGGTGGTGTACTACCTGCATGCAGATCATCTGGGAACACCTCGGGTGGCCATGGACACATCGGGCAATGTCCGCTGGAGCTGGCTGGCTGATCCGTTTGGGGCCAGTGCGGCCAATGAGGCGCCCACGGCATCGATGGCGCCTCTGAAGGTGAGTCTGAGGTTGCCTGGGCAAGTGTTCGATCAGGAGTCGGGGCTACATTACAACTACATGCGGGACTACTTCCCGGGGACCGGGCGGTATGTGCAAAGTGACCCGATAGGACTTCAGGGTGGCATCAACACGTATGCCTATGTAGGCGGGAATCCGCTGAGTTACGTCGATCGTGACGGCCGTCAAGCGCAAGCCATCTTTAATCCAGGCACCTTAATTCCCATAGCGATCGGCTGTTATTTATCTCAGGGTTGCCGCGACTTTATTCGTAGAACTGTAGACGCTTGTTTTAATGAAAGTGCGGATGACGGCGACAAAGATCCTAGCACCCCCACAGGACGCAGAGGAAATCCATTAGATGTTACGCCAGGCGCGAATAGCCCGACAAATATCGGGGGGCGCGATTATTCTGGTCACTCACTTGATCGCATGCAGGGGCGCGGTATACTACCGTCTGCCGTTGAGGATGCAATAAATAACGGCACCAAGTCGCCGGGAAATACTCCTGGCACTACAGTCAATAATGGGTCAAACGGGGTTGTTGTGATCACTGGCACCGGTGGACGAGTAGTTACCGTCATTCCACGTTAGAAAGTTCGATTGTGGAAGAATTTCTTCAAAGACAGTTGGATCTGTTGAATTCATTTATTTGCGAATATAAGGATGGCATTTTGCCGCTAAACTTATTCATTCAAAGAATGGAGGGAATTGTTGCGGCGGTAGACTCGGCGGAATTTAGAGATAGTACCTTTCCTATTTTGTTGTCGATGGAGCAAATAAATGCCGACGCCATAGACAACAGCAGAAAATTAACCGATTCCGAAAAAGATATAATTAATAAATCAATGGTTGAGTTAGAACAGTTAGGAGACGCCGCGAGCAGAAACCGGGCCTTCTTCAAAAGCCAAGCCACGCGGCAGTAAGTTCCTCATCACTCTTCTTCAAACCAAAAAGCCACCCCCAACCCCCATCAGCCGCTGAAGCTGGGGGTTTCGGGTGGCTTCTGTTCTTCTGACTAGCGGCGCTGTTGGCTCTACCTTGCCTGCTGGGCCAGCAGGGCACCGATCACCTCGATGACGGCGCGCTGTCGGGGCTTGGACAGCGTGGCGATGCGCTCGACCTGCTGCTCCAGCCTGGAAGCCGGCCCGCGCTTGGAGCGTGAAGCCTGCCGGGCCTGCCCGAACAGTTCCTCCAGCGACACGGCAAGCGTCCTGGCCACCTGGGGCAGGGCCAACACCGGGATACGCCTGCGCCCCGTGTACGTCGACGACGACATCGGCTCCACCGTGCTGGACCAGTACAGCAACCAGCGCAGCACCGGCAGCGCCGCCCCGACGGGAGAGATGGACAGCACCAAGATCATCTACCTGCCCACCGCCAGCGGGCCCACGCTAGTCGCGACGTAAATCAACGGACGCCAAGGTCCAGGACGACATAGTCAACGGCGCGCAATAGCCACGTCCCCAGTCAGGCACTCGCCAGAGCGAAAAAAGCCACGTCAACTTCTACAGCCCGCAAATGCTCATTGCGGAGCAACCCGACTCACGGCCGCCGTGCCCTGCGCGGACGCCAGCCGGAACACCGACACGGCCTGCACCAGCTGGTCGGCCTGCATCTTCAGGCTCGACGCGGCCGCCGCGCTTTCCTCCACCAGGGCGGCGTTCTGCTGCGTGGCCTGGTCCATTTGCGCCACGGCCTCGCCGACCTGGCTGATGCCTTCGCTCTGCTCGCGGGTGGCGATGCTGATCTCCGCCACGATGGTGGCCACCCGCTGGATGGATTGCTCCAGCTCGCGCATGGTGTCGCCCGCGCGGTGGGCCTGGGCCGAGCCCTGGCCGACGCGCTCGACGCTGGTGCCGATCAGGCCCTTGATCTCCTTGGCGGCCTCGGCGCTGCGCTGGGCGAGCGTGCGCACTTCGGAGGCGACCACGGCGAAGCCGCGTCCCTGCTCGCCGGCGCGTGCCGCCTCCACCGCCGCGTTCAACGCCAGGATGTTGGTCTGGAAGGCGATGCCGTCCACCACGCCGATGATCTCGGCGATGCGCTGGGAGGCTTCGTCGATGCTCTTCATGGTGCCCACCATGCCGGTCACGGCCTCGCCGCTGCGCTGCGCCACGGCCGAGGCCTCGGTCGCCAGCTGGGCGGCGCGCTGCACGCCGTCGGCGTTCTGCCGCACGGTGGAGCTGAGCTCCTCCATCGATGCGGCGGTCTCCTCCAGCGAAGAGGCCTGCTGCTCGGTGCGGGCCGACAGGTCGTGGTTGCCCTGCTGGATCTGCGCGCTGGCCGTGGCCACGCCGCCGGCCGCGCCGTGCACCGAGCCCACCACGTCCGCCAGGCTGGCGCGCATGTCGCTCAGCGCCTGCATCAGCTGCGCCGCCTCGTCCTTGCCGCGCACGGCGATGTCCATCGTCAGGTCGCCCGCCGCGACGCCGCGCGCCACCTCCACCGCCGATGCGAGCGGCCGGGTGATCTGGCGGGTGATCCACCAGGCGAGCAGCACGGCCACGCCCACCGCCACGAGCAGCATGACCAGCAGCACCACCTGGGCGCGCACGAACACGCGCTCGGCGTCCTTGTGCGCCATGTCGCCGCCGCGCCGGTTGATGTCGGCCAGCTGGCCCAGCACCTGCACCATGGCCTCGAAGCGTTTGTCGGATTCGCCCAGGAACAGCTCCACCTTGCCATCGCGCGCGTCGAAAGGCAGGTCCATCAGGCGGCGCTGCACGTTCAGGTATTCGGTGCGGTCGGTCTGGTAGACCGTATAGGCCCGGCGCTCGTCGCCGTCGGTGATGAGCGGCTCGTACACCTTCTCGGCGTCGGTCAGCTGGCTGCGGCGCTTCTCCAGTTCGGCCTTGATCCGGTCGTGGCCGGCGGCGCTCGCCTGCAGCAGCGCCTCGCTTTCCGCCCGCCGCAACCGGTTGGCGGCCACGCGGACGTTGCCGACGGCCTGGATGCTGGGCAGCCAGTTGTCGCCCAGTTCCTCGGCGCTGGCGTTGATGTGGACCATCTGGTTCCAGGCCACCGCGCCCAGCACGAGGGTGATGAGCGTGGTGACGGCGAAGGCAAGCGCCAGCTTGGCGCCCATGCGAAGGTTGTGGAGATTCATGCGAGCACCGACGATTGACAAAGATTTGCTACACATCCTTACACAGATTTCACGCATCGCGGTGGCGGAGGGTGCCGCCGTAGCGGGCTGCCGACAGATGGCGCCATGTTTTCGTTCTTCACCGGGTGGGCGCTAGATCAGTCCGCCCAGTCATCACCGCCCGCGTAAGCCTCCAGCCCGATGGCGACCACCACGGCCACGTCCTGGCCGACCGCCTCGCGGAACTCGGCCTCCGCCTGCGCCACGGCGCGCTGGAAGGCCTGCAGCCACGCCAGGCCGGTGCCCGTGAAGCACACGCGACGGGCGCGGGCGTCGCCCGGGTCGGGCAGGCGCCGCACCAGGCCCCAGGCCTCGCACTGGTCCACCAAGCTGGCCATGGCCTGCTTGGTCATGCCCGCGCGGCGCGCCAGGTCGGTGAGCCGGTCGCCCTGCAGCGCGAGGTGCCGCGTGATGTGGATGTGCGCGGCGCTGACCTGATCGCGCGCCGCCAGGTTGGAGAGGGCCAGCGGCACCTCCACGTCGTGCGCCATAAGCTGCAGCACGCGGGCGTCGAAGCGGCGCATGGCGTGGCCCAGCAGGCGCCCCAGGTGGGTCTGGCGCCAGCCGTCTTCAGGCGGCGCGCGGAGCGCAAAAGTGGGATCGTTCATCTCCGGATTGTCAGCCAAACTGACCAAATTGATGTTTGAAATCCGGAGCTCGGGCCATAAACTACTGTTCAAGCATCCAGCCCGCCACCCACGGCGTCCGGGATGAAACGCATAACCCATTGTTTCTACAGGAGTTTCCCATGGACGTCGCCGTCAAGAACCCCAACCCCGCCCAACCCGTGAACAGCGAGAAGGCCAAGGCCTTGCAGGCCGCCCTGGCGCAGATCGAAAAGCAGTTCGGCAAGGGAACGATCATGCGCCTGGGCGAAGGCGAGGTGATCGAGGACATCCAGGTGGTCTCCACCGGCTCGCTGGGCCTGGACGTGGCCCTGGGCGTGGGCGGCCTGCCCCGCGGCCGCGTGGTCGAGATCTACGGCCCGGAAAGCTCGGGCAAGACCACGCTGACGCTGCAGGTCGTGGCGCAGATGCAGAAGCTGGGCGGCCAGTGCGCCTTCGTCGATGCCGAGCACGCGCTGGACGTGCAGTACGCGCAGAAGCTGGGCGTGCAGCTGTCCGACCTGCTAATCAGCCAGCCGGACACCGGCGAGCAGGCGCTCGAGATCGTCGACAGCCTGGTGCGCTCGGGCGCCGTCGATCTGATCGTCATCGACTCGGTCGCCGCGCTGACGCCCAAGGCCGAAATCGAAGGCGAGATGGGCGACGCCCTGCCAGGCTTGCAGGCCCGCCTGATGAGCCAGGCGCTGCGCAAGCTCACCGCCACGATCAAGAAGACCAATTGCATGGTCATCTTCATCAACCAGATCCGCATGAAGATCGGCGTGATGTTCGGCAGCCCCGAAACCACCACCGGCGGCAATGCGCTGAAGTTCTACGCTTCCGTGCGCCTGGACATCCGCCGCACCGGCACCATCAAGAAGGGCGACGAGGCCATCGGCAACGAGACCAAGGTCAAGGTGGTGAAGAACAAGGTCAGCCCGCCCTTCAAGACGGCCGAGTTCGACATCCTCTTCGGCGAGGGCATCAGCCGCGAGGGCGAGATCATCGACATGGGCGTGGAGGCGCGTATCGTCGAGAAGAGCGGCGCCTGGTACGCCTACAACGGCGAGAAGATCGGCCAGGGCCGTGACAACGCGCGGGAATTCCTGCGCGAGAACCCCGACCTCGCCATCGAGATCGAGAACAAGGTGCGCGAAGGCCTGGGCATCGCCCTGCTGCCGGGCGGCACGCCGGCCGCCGAAGGCAAGCCCGAGAAGGCGCCCAAGGCCGAGAAGGCCGACAAGTAACCCGGCCGGAGGGGCCGGCACCGGCCCCAAAATGGCATGAAAACAGGCTGCAGCGCTTGATTGGCAAGCGCATGCAGCTATTTTTTTAATAGCAAATGGGTTTCAACACGCTATCGATCAAGGGCCGGGCGCTGCGCCTGCTGGCGCAGCGCGAGCATTCCCGCGCCGAGCTGCAGACCAAGCTGGCCCGCCACGTGCAGGAGGGCGAGGACCTGGCCGCCGTGCTCGACGAGCTGGAAGCCCGGGATTTCATCAACCCCGCCCGCGTCGCCGATTCG
The DNA here is from genome assembly GCF_040365715.1 of Acidovorax sp. FG27. Classification (NCBI taxonomy): domain Bacteria; kingdom Pseudomonadati; phylum Pseudomonadota; class Betaproteobacteria; order Burkholderiales; family Comamonadaceae; genus Acidovorax; species Acidovorax sp. FG27. Next base: position 100,183 of record NZ_BAABVY010000012.1, on the reverse strand, counting down.
GTGGTGCACCGGCGCGCGCCCCGGCTGGGCGCCCAGCGGGTGCTGCAGGAACTGCGCAGCAAGGGCCTGGACGAAGCGCTGGTGCGCGCCGCCGCCGAGCGCTTGAAGGACACCGAGCTCGAACGCGCCCGGGGCGTCTGGCGCCGCCGCTTCGACGGCCCGCCGCAAAGCCTGCAGGAGCGGGCGCGGCAGACGCGCTTTCTGCTGGCGCGGGGCTTTGGCGGCGACACGGTGCGCAAGGTATTGAACGGCGCGCCGGGCGACGACGATGAAAAGGGCGAAGAGGGTGGCGGGCTGGATTGAGTCGCCGTGCGCTGCCGCATGCCATGCCGCCACGGCATAGCAGCCAGCGCCGGCCCCCGCTAGCCAGGCCGGCAGCGGGCCGGCATAGTGCAGGGCCCCGGGCGCTCTGCCGGTACGGCACCCATGCTCCGGTGTTCCCATCCACAAGGTTTGCTGCCATGAACATTCAGAGACGCCCGGTGTGCGGCGCGCTGCTCGCGCTGGGCTTTTCCGCCCTGGGGGCAGCGGCGCAGCCCCTGTCCTCGCGGCCCATCCGCATCGTGGTGCCCTTTGGGCCGGGCGGCGTGGCCGACCTGACGGTGCGCAGCGTGGCGCAGGCCATGGCCGCCTCGATGGGCCAGAGCATCGTGGTGGACAACAAACCCGGCGCGGGCGGCGTGGTGGCCGCCACCGCGGTGGCCACGGCGGCGCCCGACGGCCACACCCTGCTGCTGATGTCCAACGGCACGGCGGTGAGCGCGGGCCTCTTTGCCACCCTGCCCTACGACACGCTCAAGGACTTCGCGCCCATCTCCACGCTGGGCACGTTCGACCTGGCGGTGCTGGCGGCGGCGAACGGCCGGCTCGCTTCACTGCAGGCGCTGATCCAGCAGGCGCGGGCGCGCCCGGGCCTGCTCAACATCGGCACCATCAACGTCGGCAGCACGCAGCACCTGGCGGCCGAGCTGCTCAAGAGCACGCTGGGCATCGACGTGCAGGTGGTGCCCTTCAACGGCACGCCCGCCGTGGTGACCGCGCTGCGGGGTGGGCAGATCGATGCGGCGGTGGAGATCCTCGCGCCGGTCATGCCGCAGGTGACGGGTCAGGCGCTGCGCGTGCTGGCGGTGCTGGGCGGGCAGCGGGCCCGGGCGCTGCCGGACGTGCCCACGGTGGCGCAGAGCGACGCCGCCGCGGCGGGGCTGGACGTGTCGTCCTGGAACGCTCTGGCGGCGCCCGCCCGTACCCCGCCGGAAGTCGTCGCGCGGCTGAACCGCGAAGTGCAGGCCGCGCTGGCCCGGCCGGCGCTGCGCCGGCAGCTGCAGGAGCTGGGCGTGGAGCCCCGGGGCGGCACTCCGGCCGAGCTGGGCGCCCTGCTGGCCGGCGAGATCCGCCGCTGGAGCGGCGTGATCGATCGGGTCGGCATTCCGAAGCAGTAGCCGCGGCGCGCGTCAGCTCAGCAGGCGCTCGGGGTTGGCGTCGATCTTGGCCAGCGCGTCGCGCGTGGCGCGCGTGGTGATGCCTTCCTCGTCCTGCCCCACCAGCAGGCCGGCCTGCAGGTAGGCGCCCAGCCGCTGAAGTTGCAGCAGGTAGCTGCTGCCGTCGGTGGTGGCGAAGAGGTGCAGCTGCTTGCGTTCGCTGTGCCAGATGTACTGCACCTGGGCCGATGCGCCGCTATGGTCCAGCGTGAACCAGTTGCCGAGCGGCAGCTGGTGGGCCCAGGCCAGCATCTCGGGCTGCACCGCCGTGCCGTTGTCGGCCATCACGTGGATGGACGAGGCGTCGATGCCCAGCAGCATCTCGATGCTGTCGGTGTTGAGCGGCATCTCGCCGAGCGTGGCGTCGGTCAGGTAGTCCTCCAGGTGCGCCAGCCGGCGCGCGATGGCGTCGATCTGGGCCTGCGGGATGGACGCAGTCTTGGAGAGGAAGGCATCGGTGAGCGTGTCGGTGAGCACCTTCACCTGCGCGTCCTGCGCCTGGCCATGCATGCCCACGAGCGCCAGTCCGCGCCGCACGTGCTGCAGCAGCGAGGGCAGCGCCTGGATGACCTTGGCGCGGTCGGCGCGCTGCGGCTTGGCGCTGGCCGCCCACACCAGGTCGGCCGCCGTCTGCTTGAGCACGGCCGTGTCGGCATGCTGCGGGCCGTCGCGCACGGCGGACATGGCCAGCACCTCGGCCCAGGTCTTGAAGAGGAATTCGCGGATCTCGTCGCGCACCGGCATGTCCTTGAGCATGGTGCGCAGCTCGATGGTGTACTGGATCGCCAGCGCCTCCTTCTGCTCGACCTGCTGCGCGACGGTGACCACGCGGGCGGTGGACTGCTTCTCGGTGAGGAAGCGAGAGAGGAATTTCTCGAATTCGTCGTACACCAGCTGGAACACGCGCTGGCCGGTCTCGGGGTACTGCTCGATCACCTGCACCACGCGGCGGATCTCGGCCTCCATGGCGCTGCCGCTGATGGCCGAGGCGTCGAAGCCCAGCACCACGGCGCCCATGCGGTCGATGAGCTGCCGCGCCGGGTGGGCCAGGTCGCTGAAGAACTCGGGCTCGGCCAAGGCCACGCGCAGCACCGGCACCTGCAGGCGGGCGAACCAGACCCGCACCGACGGGGGCAGGCGGTCCTCGCTCAGGATGCTCTGGAACATCAGCGCCACCACCTCGATGACGGCCTTCTCGCTGGGCGTGCCGGCCTTTTGCTTGAGCTCGGCCGAGCGCTCGCGCACCTCGCCCGCCAGGCGCACCACGGCCACCGGGCTGTAGTCCTGCACCAGGACGCCGCCGCCCGCGGCGTCGTAGAAGCTGTCGGCCTGCAGGCGCTGCGCGGCCAGCGCCTGCGCCAGCGCGGCCGAGGCGGGTATGGCGGGACGGCCACCGCCCGCGCCGCCCATGCCGGCAGGCCGGGTGGCGCCAGGGGCGAGCGTGGCGCCGAAGACCGAGGGGTCGATGCCGCTCCCCGGCTGCAGCAGCAACCGGCGCAGCTGGTTCATCACCCCCTGCGCGCGCTGCCGCGCCCGCACGAGCGGCGTGGCGAAGAGGCCCGGCGCCGATCCGCCCGTCGGGGCGGCGGGCGGGTTGAAGCCGGACCGCCGGGCGGCCATCGCCTCGCGGGAGGCTGCCAGCATCTGGCTGGCGAGGCCGCCGGCCACGGAGCTGGACGGCGCCAGGGGGCTCGCGGCGCTCACAGGCGCCACGGCGCCCGCGCCGGTGGCGGGCGCGTCGGCCGCACGGCGCACGCGGGCACGCAGATCGCCGTCCGCCTGTATGCCCTGGGCGTTCAGGAACGCCACCGCCTCCTCGCACTGCGACCGCACGAGGTCCGCCAGCCCCTTTTGCAGCGGGTCTAGCACCAGCTGCAGATCGGCACGCAGCAGCCCCGCATGCACCCACTGGTCCAGCACGGCCAGGCACTGCACCTCGGGCCGCAGGAGATCGCGCGCGTCCAGCTCCTGACCCTCCACCTGCATGACGAGGCGGCGCAATATGTCGTCCTGGCCGCCGGCATGCTCGGCCACGACGAGCGCCAGGCGCGAAGCGAAGATCTTGTTCTCGACCATGTCGTCGGTGACCAGCTCGAAGCTGTCGGCCCCCAGGGCGAGGGGCCCGGGCGACGTGCTGACCAGCGGCGCCAGGCTGCTGCGCCAGGCCTGGGCCAGGCCCTCGATCCACTTCGACCGGAACAGGTGGTAGCGTCTTCCCGCCTCTCGGTGGCTCTGCACGGCCGCCGGGGAGGCCGAGACGGCGGGCGTCTCGTCGAAGAAGCCCTGCAGCCGCCGGTCGAGCGCCGGCAGTCCGGCGCACAGGCCCTCCGCGAACCGGTGCCGCACCAGGCGGGTCAGGCGGCGGAATGGAACGGGAGGCGGCGTGGCTGCTGGCATACGCGTTCGATCTTAGTCGCGCGGCCCCCGGGGCCGAAAGCATGGTGAACCCTGGCACACGGCACGCGGGGACACTGCTGCGCGGCCGCCGGAGCGGCAGGCCCGCGAGGACTGGGCGAACACGGCCACGGCGGGCGCCGGGAACGGGGTCAGACCGCCGCGCCGGCGTTCGGATCGTTCGGGTCGCCTTCCTTGCGGGCCGGCGTCTTGACCAGGTCTTCGCGCTTCACGCCCAGCCACATGGCGATGGCGGCGGCCACGAACACCGACGAGTAGATGCCGAACAGGATGCCGATGGTCAGCGCCAGCGCGAAGTAGTGCAGGCTCGGGCCGCCGAAGAAGAACATCGAGAGCACCACCGCCTCGGTCGAGGCGTGGGTGATGATGGTGCGGCTCATCGTGCTGGTGATGGCATGGTCGATCACCTCGTGCGTGTTCATCTTGCGGTACTTGCGGAAGGCCTCGCGGATCCGGTCGAAGATCACGACCGACTCGTTGACCGAATACCCCAGCACCGCCAGCACGCCGGCCAGCACGGCGAGCGAGAACTCCCACTGGAAGAAGGCGAAGAAGCCCAGGATGATGACCACGTCGTGCAGGTTGGCGATCACCGCCGCCACGCCGAACTTCCACTCGAAGCGGAAGGCCAGGTAGATCACGATGCCCAGCACCACCACGCCCAGCGCCATCAGGCCGCCGTGCACCAGTTCCTCGCCCACCTGCGGGCCGACGAATTCGGTGCGGCGCAGCGTCACCTCGGGGTCGGCCGCCTTCAGGGCGCCCAGCACCTGCTCGCTCTGCTGGGCCGAGGTGACGCCCTTTTGCACCGGCAGGCGGATCATCACGTCGCGCGAGGTGCCGAAGTTCTGCACGATAACCTCGGGGTAGCCGAGCTTCGTCACCGTGTCGCGGACCTTGCCGATGTCGGCGGTCTGCGTGTAGGCCACCTCCATCACCGTGCCGCCAGTGAATTCGACCGACAGGTGCAGCCCCCGGGTGACCAGGAAGAACACCGCCAGTGCGAACGTCAGGAAGGAAATCGCGTTGAGGACCAACGCGTACTTCATGAACGGGATGTCTTTTTTGATGCGGAAAAATTCCATGGACTCAGCTTCCTCAGACGTTCTTGGCAACGGTGCCGGTGCCAGGAACCGCATCGGGAGCGGGCTTCCATACCTGGCCGATGGACACGCTCTTGAGCTTCTTCTTGCGGCCATACCAGAGGTTGACCAGGCCGCGCGAGAAGAACACGGCCGAGAACATGCTGGTCAGGATGCCGATGCAGTGCACCACCGCGAAGCCGCGCACCGGGCCGGAGCCGAAGGCGAGCAGCGCCAGGCCGGCGATCAGCGTGGTGACGTTGGAGTCGAGGATCGTCGCCCAGGCCCGCTCGTAACCCGCATGGATGGCCGCCTGCGGCGCGACGCCCGCGCGCAGTTCCTCGCGGATGCGCTCGTTGATCAGCACGTTGGAGTCGATGGCGACACCCAGCGCCAGCGCCAGCGCGGCGATGCCGGGCAGCGTGAGCGTGGCCTGCAGCATCGACAGGATGGCCAGCAGCAGCAGCACGTTCACCGACAGCGCGATGGACGAGATCACGCCGAAGAGCGCGTAGTAGATGCACATGAACACCGAGATGGCGACGAAGCCCCAGACCACGCTGTGGATGCCGCGCTGGATGTTGTCTTCGCCCAGGCTCGGGCCGATGGTGTATTCCTCGATGATTTCCATGGGCGCGGCCAGCGAGCCGGCGCGCAGCAGCAGCGAGGTGTCGTTGGCTTCCGCCGTGGTCATGCGGCCGGAGATCTGCACGCGGCCGCCACCGATCTCGCTGCGGATGACCGGCGCGGTGACGACTTCGCCCTTGCCCTTTTCGAACAGCACGATGGCCATGCGCTTGCCGATGCTCTCGCGCGTGATGTCGCGGAAGATGCGCGAGCCCTTGGCGTCGAGCGTCAGGTTGACGGTGGCTTCCTGCGTCTGGCCGTCGAAGCCGGGCTGCGCGTCGGTCAGGTTCTCGCCGGTCAGGATGACCTGCTTCTTCACGATGATCGGCTGGCCGTTGCGGTCCAGGTACTTCTCGGAGCCGAAGGGCACGGGGCCGGAGCCCATTTCGGCGGAGCGCGCATCGGCGCCCTCGTCCACCATGCGCACTTCCAGCGTGGCGGTGCGGCCCAGGATGTCCTTGGCCTTGGCCGTGTCCTGCACGCCGGGCAGCTGCACGACGATGCGGTCCAGACCCTGCTGCTGGATCACCGGCTCGGCCACGCCGAGCTCGTTGATCCGGTTGTGCAGCGTGGTCATGTTCTGCTTGAGCGCCTGCTCCTGCACCTTGCGCACCGCTTCGGGCTTGATGGTGGCGCGCAGCAAGAAGCCGCTGCCGTCCGGCGTGCTGGTGGTCTGCAGGTCCTGGAACTGGTCGGAGACCAGGTTGCGCGCGGCCGTCAGCGTGGCTTCGTCGCGCACGCGGATGTCCACCGTCTGGCCGTCGCGGCTGATGCCGCCGTGGCGGATGTTTTTATCGCGCATGGTGGTGCGCAGGTCGCCCGCCAGCGACTCGGCCCGCTTGGTCAGCGCGGCCTGCATGTCCACCTGCAGCATGAAGTGCACGCCGCCGCGCAGGTCCAGCCCCAGGTACATGGGGCGGGCGTGCAGCGCGGTCAGCCAGGCGGGCGAGCGCGAGACGAGGTTCAGCGCCACGATGTAGGGCGGATCGTTCGCGTCGGGGACCAGGGCACGCTGGATGGCGTCCTTGGCCTTGAGCTGGTTGTCGGGCGTGTCGAAGCGCGCACGCACCGAGTTGCCTTCCAGCACGATCTGGTCGGCGGTGACGCCCGCCGCCTGCAGCGCCGCTTCCACGCGCTGCTGCACGGCCGTGTCCACCTTGACGGTCGCCTTGGCCGACGAGACCTGCACCGCAGGCGCTTCACCGAAGAAATTGGGCAGGGTGTAGAGCACCCCCACCAGCAGGACGATCACCAGGATCGCGTATTTCCAGACCGGGTAACGGTTCATGATCGCGCTCTTTACTCAGTTATCCATGAGCCCAGGCCAGCGGACGCCGCGCAAGGGCCGCCCCGCAGCGCTGGCGTCGTCCCCCTTCCCATCACGCAGTGATGAGAGAAGGGGGAAGCGGCGCAGCCGCTCAGGGGGTTGTCCTCTATCCAGGGGGTTGTCCTTTACTTCACCGTGCCCTTGGGCAGCACCTGCGCCACGGCGCTGCGCTGGACCTGCACTTCCACGCCCGAGGCGATCTCCAGGTGCAGATAGCCTTCCGAGAGGCGCGACACTCGGCCCAGCAGGCCGCCGGAGGTCGCCACTTCATCGCCCTTGGCGATGGCTTCGATCATGGCGCGGTGCTCTTTCTGGCGCTTCATCTGGGGCCGGATCATGATGAAGTACAGCACCACGAACATGAGCACCAGCGGCAGCATGCCGGTGAGCGAGCCCATCAGGCCGCCGCCGGTGGCGGTGGCGGCGGGGGCGGTCTGGGCGAAGGCGGAAGAAATGAACACGGCGGGAAGCTCCACGGAGTGAGGGGTCGATTCGGACGCCCGCGCTGCGGCCAACGCGGCCGGGCGGGCGTAACCGGGCATTGTATTCGGGGCCGCCGAAAGTGGCCGGCCATAACCCGCCCCCTGCCGGGCTTTCGCGGGCCAGGCGCCGATGCGGACCGCCCAACCATGCCCAAAAACAGCTCCAGCGCTTGTGGAACAAGCGCTGGAAGCTATGCTTTTAATAGCAGATCGGCGGGGCGACCGGTTGGCACCGCCGGGTCACGCCATGCGGCGCTCGGCCTGCGGGTCGCGCCACTGCGCCATCAGGTCCGCCCACTGCGGCCGCACGGCCTTCAAGTGGCGCTCTTTGACGTGGCCGTAGCCGCGGATGCCCTCGGGCAGGCTGGCGATCTCCACGGCCAGCGGCAGGCGTTCGGCCGTCAGCCCGGCGATCACCTCGTCGATGGCGGCGCGGTATTCGCCGATCAGCGCGCGCTCGGTGCGGCGCTCCTCGGTGCGGCCGAACGGGTCGAGCGCCGTGCCGCGCAGGCCTTTGAGCCGGGCCAGCACCGCGAAGGCGCGGCGCATCCAGGGGCCGTAGGCCTGCTTGACCAGCTCGCCCTTGTCGTTCTTGCGGGCCGTGAGCGGTGGCGCCAGGTGGTGCACCACGCGGTAGTCGCCCACGAACATGCCGTCGATCTTCGCGGCGAAGGCGGCGTCGGTGTGCAGCCGGGCGACTTCGTATTCGTCCTTGTACGCCATCAGCTTGAAGAGGTAGCGGGCCACGGCTTCGCTCAGCCGCGTGGCGGGCGAAGCGCCCAGCCGCGCTTCCGCCGCCTGCACCTTGCCGACGAAGGCCTGGTACTCGGCCGCATAGGCCGCGTTCTGGTAGGCGGTGAGGAACTCCACGCGCCGGGCGACCATTTCCGCCAGGCCGGGCTTCTTCACGAACTGGATGACCTGAGCGGCCTTGAACAGCGCCTGCACCGACGCCAGGTCGTGCGCGCAGCGGCGGCCCCATTCGAAGGCGGCCTGGTTGTTCTGGACCTGCACGCCGTTCAGTTCCATCGCCCGCATCAGCGCGGCATGCGACAGCGGCACCCGGCCCTGCTGCCAGGCATAGCCCAGCATCAGCGGGTTGGTGTAGATGCTGTCGCCCAGCAACTGCACGGCGACCTGGTCGGCATCGAACGCGCCCAGGCCCTGCGGCCCCACGGTGCCGGCGATGGCGGCCTCGCAGCTGCCGGCCGGGAACTGCCAGTCGGGGTTGTGCACGAAGGACGCCGAGGGCGTGCCGTGCGTGTTCAACGCCACATAGGTGCGGCCCGGCTGCATGGCGGCCAGCGTGGTCTTGGTGGCGGCGACGATGGGGTCGCAGCCGATGACGAGGTCGGCCTTGGCCGTGTCCACCTTGGTGGTGTAGATGGCATCCGGCCGGTTGGCGATCTGGATGTGGCTCCAGGTGGCGCCGCCCTTTTGCGCCAAGCCCGCCGCGTCCTGCGTGACCACGCCCTTGCCGTCCAGGTGCGCGGCCATGCCCAGCAGCGAGCCGATGGTGATGACCCCCGTGCCGCCCACGCCGGCCACGACGATGCCCCAGGCGCTCTCGGCCACGGGCAGCACGGGTTCGGAGATGGGCGGCAGCAGCGACAGATCGCCCTTCTTCTCCTTCTTCGGCTTCTTCAGCTGGCCACCCTCGACGGTGACGAAGCTGGGGCAGAAGCCCTTCACGCAGGAATAGTCCTTGTTGCAGCTGTTCTGGTTGATGCGGCGCTTGCGGCCGAATTCGGTTTCCACCGGCTCGACAGACAGGCAGTTGGACTGCACCGAGCAGTCGCCGCAGCCCTCGCACACCAGCTCGTTGATGACGACGGTCTTGTCGGGCGTGGCGAGCGTGCCGCGCTTCCTGCGGCGGCGCTTTTCGGTGGCGCAGGTCTGGTCGTAGATGATGGCCGTGCAGCCGGGGATCTCGCGCAACTCGCGCTGGATGCGGTCGAGCTCGTCGCGGTGGTGCACCGTCACGCCGTCGGCGAGCTGCACGCCGTCGTACTTTTGCGGCTCGTCGGTCACGATGACCAGCTTGGCCACGCCCTCGGCCTTCAGGCTGGCCATGATCTGCAGCACCGAGTGCCCCTCGGGCCGCTCGCCCACCTGCTGGCCGCCGGTCATGGCGACGGCATCGTTGTAGAGCACCTTGTAGGTGATGTTGGTGCCCGCCGCGATGCTCTGGCGGATGGCCAGCAGGCCGCTGTGGAAGTAGGTGCCGTCGCCCAGGTTGGCGAAGACGTGGTTCTCGGTGGTGAACGGCGCCTGGCCGACCCAGGTGACGCCCTCGCCGCCCATCTGGGTGAAGGTGGACGTGTTGCGGTCGGGCATCCAGTTGACCATGTAGTGGCAGCCGATGCCGGCCACGGCGCGGGAGCCCTCGGGCACGCGGGTGCTGGTGTTGTGCGGGCAGCCGCTGCAGAACCAGGGCGTGCGGTCGCCGGTTTCGCCCTTCAGCTCGGCCATGCCGCGTTCGCGCGCGTCGATCACGGCCAGACGCTCGTCCATGCGGGCCGCCACGTCGGCCGGCACGCCCAGTTTCTTCAGGCGCTTGGCGATGGCGCGGGCGATGATGGCGGGCGTCAGGTCGGCCTTGGGGCGCAGCAGCCAGTTCTGGCTGGGGTTGGGCATGCTCCACTCGCCGCCGGAGTTGTCGCCCGGCACCTCGTCGAACTTGCCCAGCACGTTGGGGCGCACGTCGGCACGCCAGTTGTAGAGCTCTTCCTTCAGCTGGTATTCGATGACCTGGCGCTTTTCCTCCACCACCAGGATCTCCTGCAGCCCCTGGGCGAAGTCGCGGGTGATGGTCGCCTCCAGCGGCCAGACCACGTTCACCTTGTGCAGGCGAATGCCCAGCTGGTGGCAGACGTCATCGTGGAGCCCCAGGTCGATGAGCGCCTGGCGCGTGTCGTTGAAGGCCTTGCCGCTGGCGATGATGCCGAAGCGGTCCTGCGAGCCGGCGATGACGTTGTAGTTGAGCCGGTTGGCGCGGATGTACGCGAGCGCGGCGTACCACTTGTAGTCCATGAGGCGCGCTTCCTGCTCCAGCGGCGCGTCGGGCCAGCGGATGTGCAGGCCGCCGGGCGGCATGGCGAAGTCCTCGGGCAGCACGATCTTCACGCGGTCCGGGTCCACCGAGACGCTGCTGGACGACTCCACCACCTCCTGGATGGTCTTCATGCCCGACCACACGCCGGAGAAACGGCTCATGGCGAAGGCGTGCAGCCCCATGTCCAGGATGTCCTGCACGCTGCTGGGAAAGAACACCGGCAGTCCGCAGGCCTTGAAGATGTGGTCGCTCTGGTGCGGCGCCGTGCTGCTCTTGCTGATGTGGTCGTCGCCCGCGATGGCGATCACGCCGCCGTGCTTGGACGTGCCGGCCATGTTGGCGTGCTTGAACACGTCGGAGCAGCGGTCCACGCCGGGGCCCTTGCCGTACCAGATGCCGAACACGCCGTCGAACTTCTTCGACTGCGGGTACAGGTCCAGCTGCTGCGTGCCCCACACGGCCGTGGCGCCCAGCTCTTCATTCACGCCGGGCTGGAAGACGATGTGGTTGGCCGCCAGGTGCTTCTTGGCCGACCACAGCGCCTGGTCGTAGGTGCCCAGCGGGCTGCCGCGGTAGCCGCTGATGAAGCCGGCGGTGTTCAGGCCGGCGATCGCGTCGCGCTGGCGCTGCAGCATGGGCAGGCGGACGAGGGCCTGCACGCCGCTCATGAACGCACGGCCTTCAGGTAGCGCGTATTTGTCGTCAAGAGTCACTGTCTCGATCGCGCGGCGGATGTGCTCTGGCAGCGGGGCGTTCATGGGGTTTTTCCTATCGTGGTGGGCGGCGCTTCGTGGGCGCTGGGGTCGGGCACGCGCCGGGTCGGCGGGCGCCCTGGTGCTTCAGGGCAGTTTAGGCACGCGGGGCGGATATGTCCTTTCTCATTCGTGCCGTGTTTACCCTCGTTTCAGAAAGATCCTTTCTTGAAACAATCCAAGAATGGAAGAACTGGACAAATACGACCTGGCCATCCTCGAAGAACTGCAGACGGACGCCCGGCTGACCAATGCCGAGCTCGCCCAGCGGGTGGGCCTGTCGGCCGCGCCCTGCTGGCGCCGGGTGCGGGCGCTGGAGCAGGCCGGCTACATCAAGGGCTACCGGGCGGAGATCGACCGCCACAAGATCGGCCTGGGCGTGCTGGCCTTCGTGCGGCTGGACGCCGACCGCAGCACCGGCGGGCTGACGCGCGAGATGGAGCAGGCCATCGCGCAGATTCCGGAGGTGGTGGCCTGCCACTACATCAGCGGCACCGGCACCTTCGAATTGCAGGTGGTGGCGCGTGACCTGGACAGCTTCTCGCAGTTCGCCCGCAACGTGCTGCTGAACCTGCCCAACGTGAAGGACATGCACACCAGCTTTTCGCTGGGCGAGGTGAAGGCCAGCGGCGCGCTGCCGCTGTCGCACCTGCGGCCCGCGCCCCGAAAATAAGCGCCATATCGCCCTCCCGCGCCCATTCATCATGGGCTTATAGCTATTATTTTCATAGCAAACCAGCAGGCAGCCCGCACCCCGGCCGCCTGCACCACAATACCGCCCATGCTCAGCCTTCAAGACATCCAAGCCGCCGCCGCCCGCCTGCAGGGCCAGGTGCTCGACACCCCGTGCGTCGAATCGCAGACGCTCTCGCAGATCGTCGGCGCCCAGGTGTTCCTCAAGTTCGAGAACCTGCAGTTCACGGCCACCTTCAAGGAACGCGGTGCCTGCAACAAGCTCAGCCAGCTGTCGGCCGAAGAGCGCGCCGGCGGCGTGATCGCCATGAGCGCCGGCAACCACGCCCAGGGCGTGGCCTACCACGCGCAGCGCCTGGGGCTGAAGGCCGTGATCGTGATGCCGCGCTTCACCCCCGGCGTGAAGGTGGAGCGCACACGCGGCTTCGGCGCCGAAGTCGTGCTGCATGGCGACACGCTGGAAGAAGCCCGCGCCCACGCCTATGCGCTGGCCGAGCAGCGCGGGCTGACCTTCGTGCACCCCTACGATGACGAGGCCGTGGCCGCCGGCCAGGGCACGCTGGGCCTGGAGATGCTGCGCGCCGTGCCCGACCTGGACACGCTGGTCATCGCCGTGGGCGGCGGCGGGCTGATCGCCGGCATCGCCACCGCCGCCAAGGCGCTGAATCCGGCCATCGAGATCGTGGGCGTGCAGACCTCGCGCTTTCCGGCCATGGTCAATGCCGTCAAGGGCACGCACTACGAACAGGGCACCTCGACCATCGCCGAGGGCATCGCGGTGGGCCGGCCCGGCAAGATCACGCAGGAGATCATCACCCGCCTGGTGGACGACCTGGTGCTGGTGGACGAGGGCGACATCGAGCAGGCGGTGCTGATGCTGCTGGAGATCGAGAAGACGCTGGTTGAAGGCGCCGGCGCCGCGGGCCTGGCCGCGCTGCTGCGCTACCCGGAGCGCTTCCGGGGCCGCAAGATCGGCCTCGTCCTCTGCGGCGGCAACATCGATCCGCTGCTGCTGGCGGCCATCATCGAACGCGGCATGGTGCGCTCGGGCCGGCTGGCGCGCATCAAGGTCAGCGTGCGCGACGTGCCCGGCGCGCTGGCGCGCATCACCGCCACCGTGGCGGAGGCCGGCGCCAACGTGGAAGAGGTGCACCACCAGCGGGCCTTCACCATGCTGGCCGCGCAGAACGTGGAGATCGAACTGGTGCTGCAGACCCGGGGCCACGCCCATGCCCAGCAGGTGATGGAGCAGTTGCGCAGCGCGCAGATGCAGGTCGAGCTCATGTAGCAGCCCGGGCGGGGCCGCCGGGCCGGCCGATCGCTGCAGGACGCCACCGTGCCGCCTTGTAGGAAAACGCCGCCGTTCGGCGAGAAAACCCCGATCTTTCACAGGCCGTTGCATCCGGCGCCCCCGTTTTCGGCACACTGCCCACCCATGCAAAAACCACAACGACGCCACTTCCTGCGCACCCTCGGCCGCGGCGCCGCGCTGGCTTCCGCCGGCGGCCTGGGCCTGAACTGGACCCAGGCCTTCGCCGCCATGAAGCCTCTGGGCCAGCCCCGCACTTTCGACTTCGCCGCGTTGAAGGGTGATGCCCGGGCGCTGGCCGCCAAGCCTTACACGCCGCCCGCGGGCACCATCCCGCCGTCGGTGTCGGCGCTGGACTGGGACCAGTACCAGTCGATGCAGTTTCAGGCCGACCATGCCCTGTGGGCGGACGAAAAGCTGCGCTTCCAGGCCAAGTTCTTCCACCTGGGCCTGTTCTTCAAGAAGCCCGTGCACATGTACGAACTGGCCAACGGCCAGGCGCAGGAGCTGGCCTATGACCCGGCCATGTTCGACTACGGCAAGAGCGGCCTGAAGGCCGGCGACCTGCCGCCCGACCTGGGCTTCGCGGGCTTTCGGCTCAACTTCCACACCGACCCGGTGCGCGACGTGGCGGCCTTCCTCGGCGCGAGCTACTTCCGCGCCGTGGGCGGCGAGTGGCAGTACGGCCTGTCGGCCCGGGGCCTGGCCATCGACACCGGCATGGAGCGGCCGGAGGAATTCCCCGACTTCACCGCCTTCTACCTCGAGCGGCCCGCTCCGGGCTCCAACACCGTCGTGGTGCTGGCGCTGCTCGACTCGCCCAGCATCACCGGCGCCTATCGCTTCGCCATCACCCCCGGCGACACCCAGGTGATGGAGATCGACGCCGCGCTCTACCCGCGCAAGGCCATCGAGCGGCTCGGCATCGCGCCCTGCACCAGCATGTTCCAGCACGGCGAGAACGACCGGCGCATGGCCAACGACTGGCGCCCGGAGATCCACGACTCCGACGGCCTGCAAATGTGGCGCGGCAACGGCGAATGGGTCTGGCGGCCCATCACCAACCCGCCGACCCTGCAGTTCAACGCCTTCGCCGACGAAAGCCCGCGCGGCTTCGGCCTGCTGCAGCGCGACCGCAATTTCGACCACTACCAGGACGACGGCGTGTTCTACGAGCGCCGCCCTTCGCTCTGGGTGGAGCCCAAGGCCGACTGGGGCAAGGGCTCGGTGCAGCTGGTGGAGATTCCCACCGTCGACGAGACCTTCGACAACGTGGTCACCTTCTGGAACCCCGAACGCAAGCCGCAGGCCGGCGAGGAATGGCTGATCGGCTACCGCCTGTTCTGGGGCGCCGACGCGCCGGCCAAGCCGCAGCTGGCACGCTGCGTGGCCACCCGCACCGGCTTGGGCGGCGTGGTGGGCCAGCCGCGCAAGTATTTCTCGTGGCGCTTCGCCGTGGACTTCGCGGGCGAGAGCCTGGCCGGCCTGGGCCGCGATGCCAAGGTGGAGCCGGTGATCACCGTCAGCCGGGGCCAGATCGAAATCACCTCGGCCCGGCCGCTGGACGCCGTCAACGGCTGGCGCGCCATGTTCGACGTGCGGCCGGACGACGACAGCACGGCGCCCATCACCATCCGCCTCTTCCTGCGGGAGAACGGCCGCCCCATCACCGAGACCTGGCTCTACCAGTGGGTACCCCCGGCCGCTGCAGACCGCAAGCTGGTCTGATCGGCGGCTGTGCCCTGGCATGGCCGGGCGGCCCGGCCCTCCGGGAAAGGCCGCATGCACCCCGGCCCCGGCGTGGCTAGAATTGCGTAACTTTTAGGCAGAACACCGCAGGAGACAACCGCATGGCCCACGACAGCACCACGGCACCCCACGCCGGCGAAACGCACGCACCCGACGCCATCGAGGCGATCGTGCCGCTCATGCCCATCGTGCTGCCCGCGGTCGGCGCGGTCATCATGTTCCTGCTGGCGTTCATCGCGATCTACATGGCCTGACCGTCCCCCGCCCTGGCATCGCCCGGAGCCCCGCCCAGCGGGGCTTTTTCTTTTTTCGACGCGCCCGTTCTTTGACATGAGGATCACCGCCATGAGAGATGGCCACGCACTCGTCCTGTTCTCCGGTGGGCAGGATTCCACCACCTGCCTGGCCTGGGCGCTGACCCATTTCGCGCGGGTCGAGACCATCGGCTTCGACTACGGCCAGCGCCACCAGATCGAGCTGACCGCCCGCACCGAGGTGCTGGGCGCCGTGCGCGAGCGCTTCCCGCAGTGGGCGGGCCGGCTGGGCGAGGACCACATGATCGACCTGGCCGTGCTGGGGCGGATCAGCGACACCGCCCTGACCCGCGACACCGCCATCCAGATGACGGAAGCCGGCCTGCCCAACACCTTCGTGCCCGGCCGCAATCTGCTGTTCTTGCAGCTGGCCGCGGCCGTGGGCTACCGCCGGGGCCTGCACACGCTGGTGGGCGGCATGTGCGAGACCGATTTCTCGGGCTACCCCGACTGCCGCGACGACACGCTCAAGGCGCTGCAGGTAGCCGTGTCGCTGGGCATGGGCCGGCGCTTCACCTTCGAGACGCCGCTCATGTGGATCGACAAGGCCGACACCTGGGAGCTGGCCCGGCAGCTGGGCGGCGATGCCCTGGTGGACGTCATCGTGCGCCAGTCGCACACCTGCTACCACGGCGTGCGCGACACGCTGCACGCCTGGGGCCATGGCTGCGGCGAGTGCCCGGCCTGCGCGCTGCGCCGCGCCGGATACGAGCGCTGGAAGGCCGGACACCGATAGCGGACCGTCCATGGGTGGCCGGAACGGGGCGATTAGAATGAGAACAATTCCCATCCACACGGTTTGTTCTCTCGGCGACCCTCCTGATGTCAGCCTCCTTGCACCCTTGCGCCGCTGCCGCCGTCGAAACCATCTATCGCGCTCACCACGGCTGGCTGCTGGGCTGGCTTCGCCGGCGGCTGGGCAGTGCGTCCCATGCGGCGGACCTGGCGCACGACACCTTCCTGCGGCTCATGGCGTCACGCGATGTCGTGGCGTTGCGCGAACCCCAGGCCTTCCTGCGCACGCTGGCGCACGGAGTGGTCGTCAACCACTGGCGCAGGCTCGACATCGAGCGCGCATGGAGCGAGGCGCTCGCCGCCCAGCCAGAACCGCAAGCGCCTTCCCCGGAAGAACGCGCGCTGGTGATGGAAACCCTCTGCCGCATCGATGCCATGCTGGGCCGGCTCAACCCCAAGGCCCGCAGCGCTTTTTTGCTGTCGCAGATCGATGGACTGACTTACGCGCACATCGGCCAGCAGCTCGGCGTGTCGGAGCGGATGGTGAAGAAGTACATGGCGCAAGCGATGCTGCAGTGCCTGCTGCTGGCCAGGGAATGAACAGCCACGCGGCCGACGAGCCGCCGGCCCTGGAGGATCTGCGGCAGGCAGCGGACTGGTTCGCCGTTCTCCAGGACGATCGCGTCACCGACGCGGACCGGCGCCAATGGCAGCGCTGGCTCGACACCGGGCCGCGCCAGCAGGCGGCATGGCGGCGGGTCGAAACAGTGGCCAGCGAGATGTCGGCAGTGTCGGGTCCCCTGGTGCGCCAGGCGCTGGAGGCCCGGCCTGCCGTGTCGCGCCGGCGGCGCGCCGTGCTGCGCGCCTTCCTGCTGGCGCCGGCAGCCGGCCTGGCCGGATGGGCGGTGACGCGCCAGGCGCCCTGGCAGGAATGGACGGCCGCCTACCGGACCGACACGGGCCAGCAGCGCGCCTGGACACTGGCGGATGGCAGCCAGTTGCTGCTCAATACCGCGACCGCCGTCGATGTGGACTATTCCGCCACGCTACGCCGCATCGTGCTGCACCGGGGAGAACTGCTCGTCACGTCCGGGCACGACACGCTGACGCCGCCACGCCCCTTGGTCGTGGACGTCGCCGCCGGGCGCCTGACGGCGCTCGGGACCCGTTTTGCGGTGCGAGATCAAGACGACGGCGCCTTCAGGGTGGCGGTCTTCGACGGCGCGGTGCAAGTACGCCCTGCCGGCGCCGCCCAAACCCGCGTTCTGCACGCCGGACAGCAGGTGCGCCTGCGGCGCGACGGCATCGACGCCCCGAGCGATGCGGCCGGCTACGCCGTGGATTGGCAGCAAGGCATGCTGGTGGCCGACGGCATGCGCCTGGGCGACTTCATCGCGGAACTGGCCCGCTACCGGCGCGGGCACCTTGCCTGCGCGCCCGAAGTGGCGGACCTCCGCATCGTGGGCGCCTACCCGCTGGCGGACACCGGCCGCGTGCTGGCGGCTCTCCAGTCGACCTTGCCGGTGCAGGTCCGGCAGCCTTGGCCGTGGTGGACCGTGGTCGAGGCGCCCGCTCCGCTTCGCTGAAATTTTTCTCGGGCAGCGGTTCCCTTTTCGATGGAGCCGGTGGGCATACCGGGTGCCGACCACTTCACCGGACCCGATCGCACCATGCCTGTTCATCTTCTTTCGCCCTCCCGCTCGCCGCTCCCGCCGTTGCGCCGCACGGCGTCGGCCCACGCGCTGCGCGCCGCCCTGCTGGCCTTGCCGGTGGCGGTGGCCGCGGCAACCGCCCTGCCCGTGCAAGCCCAGGACACGGCCCCGGCCACGCGCGACTACGCCATTCCCGCCGGGCCCCTGAGCACCGTGCTGAGCCAGTTTGCGGGCCAGGCCGGCATTCTTCTGTCCGCCAACGCCGCCGTGACCTCCGGCGTCGTCAGCCCTGGCGTGCGCGGCCGCCTGAGCGTGGGCGACGGCCTGGCGGCGGCCCTCGCCGGGACCGGCCTGCAGGCGGTGCGCGGGCCGGACGGAATCTATGCGCTGCAGACGGTCGCTGGCGGCCCCCCCATGTCGGAGGTACGCGTGACCGGCCAGCGCACGGCCATGCTCGCCCCGGTGACCGTCACGGCCAGTGGGGCGGAGGAATCGAGCAAGGGGCCCGGCACGGGCTTCGTGGCCCAGAGCGCCACCGGAGCAACCAAGACCGGAACCTCGCTGCTCGACACGCCGCAGTCGATCTCGGTCGTCACCCGAGGCCAGATGGAGGCCCAGGGCGCCACCACCCTGGTGGAAAGCCTGCGCTACACGCCGGGCATCGTGGCGCAGTACGGCAACACCGACCTGCGCTACGACTGGCTCACCCTGCGCGGCTTCACGCCCCCGGCGCGCTATCTGGACAACCTGCGCCTGCCCTTCGGTGCGCGGGGCTACTCGCAGCCCCGGATCGAACCCTGGGGCCTGGAGCGGACCGAGGTGGTGAAGGGCCCGTCGTCGGTGCTCTATGGGCAGGCCGCGCCGGGCGGTTTGATCAACATGGTCAGCAAGCGCCCCACCGGCGAGCGCGTGCGCGACATCGAGCTGCAGGCCGGCAGCCACCAACGCCGGCAGGCGGCGATCGACATCGGCGGCAGGGTGGACGAAGAAGGCGTCTGGAGCTACCGCCTGGTCGCCCTGCGCCGCGAGGCCGACACCTCGTTTGACCATGTGTCCGAGAAAAAAACCTACCTGGCGCCGTCGCTGGCATTTCGTCCCAGCGATGCGACGCAGATCACCCTGTTGGGCCAGTGGCAGTCGCTCGATTCACCCGGCGGCGGCGGAGCGCCCGCCCTGCCGGTGTCGGGCACGCTGGACACCAGCCGCTATGCCGCGTTGCCGACCCGCGCCTTCGTCGGGGAGCCCGCCTTCGACCGCTATCGGAACCGCCAGCGTTTCGTCGGATACGAGGCGGAGCACCGGCTGAACGACCAGACCACGCTGCGGCAGAACCTGCGCTACGGCAAGGTCACGGCGGAAACACGCCGCATCCAGGCGTTCTGCCAGACGGCCTGCGATCCCTCCGCGCTGGGACGCTACGCCTGGGCGTTTCCCGAACAGGCCGATCTGCTGACCGTCGACACGCAGGCGCAGTTCAACCTCCGCAGCGGCTCCGTGGCCCATACCGTGCTGGCAGGCATGGATTTCTCCGATGAAAAGGCCACCTACGACGAGAGCAATCTCCGCGTGCTGGCCACGCCCTTCAATGCCTACCAGCCTGTCTACGGCACCGACAGCGGAGTGGTTCCTTCAGTCGCCACGCACATAGCGCAAAAGCGCAGGCAACTGGGGTTCTATCTGCAGGACCAGATGCAGTGGGACCGCTGGATCGGCGTGTTCGCTGCCCGCCATGACCGTGCCGACACGGACACCCGGACGTCCACCCTGGCGACGGGCCGTACCGTGACGACCGATCAAAGCGATGGCAAGTTCACCGGGCGCGCGGCCGTCATGTACACGCTGGACGCAGGCGTGGTGCCCTATGTGAGCTATTCGACCTCGTTCCAGCCCGCCACCGGCACCGACCGGCTCGGTGCGGTGTTCCGCCCCACCACCGGCCGGCAGATCGAGGCGGGCGTGAAGTACCAGCCGGTCGGGTCCACCGCCTTGTTCACCGCAGCCGCGTACCAGCTGACGCAGCAGAACGTGCTCACGCCCGACCCGCTGAGCCGTTCGTTCAGCGAGCAGACGGGTGAAGTGCGCGTGCGCGGCCTTGAACTGGAAGCCCGCGGCCCGGTGGCCCGGGGGCTGGATGCCGTCGCGTCGTATGCCTACACCGACAGCCGCGTCACCCAAGCCCAGCCGAATGCCGCTGGCGTGAACATCCAGGGCAACCGGTTCGCCTTCGTTCCGCAGCAGCAGGCCGCGCTGTGGCTTGACTATGCGGTGCAGGGCGAAGCGTTCGCCGGCCTGTCGCTCGGAGGGGGCGTGCGCCATACCAGCACCACCTTTGGCGATACGGCCAATGTGTACCGTGTGCCCGGCGTCACGCTGTTCGACGCCGCCGTGCGCTGGGACCTGGGCCGCCTGCAGCCTGCATGGAAGGGAGTGCGGCTGGCATTGAACCTTGCCAACCTTGCCGACAAGCGATACGTGGCGTCCTGCCTGGCATCGGCAGGCTGCTACTACGGCGAGCGCCGCACGGTGTACCTCACCGCACGCTACAGCTGGTAGGTCGTTCCTCGGAAAACGGCTTGGAGCTTACGACATAACCCCATGCATCTTTTGCATGGATTTCCCCGGTGTCTGACAGACACGCGGGGGGTGGGTTCATAAAATCGTCATCCCAGCCGACCCGTGGAAGGCTCGGTGCCGGCGCTCCCTGAACGCACCGGCCGCCACTCCATCCACCCGCCGACTGAGCATCCAGCCGTTTTCTCAAAGGCAGCGCTCAGGAGTCTCGACAGCGTGCGCCGGCAGGCCGACGACCACCGCTTGGGCGGTGCGTGCGCTTCCTTTGAAAAGACCGTTTTTCAACCTTAGGAAGCTCCCCGATGAACGCACCCACCATGCAAGGCCTCGACCTCCACGCACCCGCATACGTCAAGAACGCTCGGCTGGTCGCCTGGGTCGCCGACATGGCCGCCCTCTGCAAGCCCGCAAAAATCCACTGGTGCGACGGCTCGCAGCAGGAGTACGACAGCCTCTGCCAGCAGCTGGTGGACGCCGGCACGTTCAAGAAGCTCAACCCCGCCAAACGCCCCGGCAGCTACCTGGCCTGGTCCGACCCGTCGGACGTGGCCCGCGTGGAAGACCGCACCTACATCTGCTCGGCCCAGAAGGAAGACGCCGGCCCGACCAACAACTGGATGGCCCCGGACGAGATGCGCGCCACGCTGCAGCCCCTCTTCGACGGCTGCATGGCCGGCCGCACGATGTACGTCGTGCCCTTCAGCATGGGGCCCCTGGGTTCGCCGATCGCGCACATCGGCATCGAGCTGTCCGACAGCCCCTACGTGGCCGTCAACATGAAGATCATGACCCGCATGGGCCGTGCGGTGTACGACGTGCTGGGCGTGGAAGGCGACTTCGTTCCCTGCGTGCACACCGTGGGCGCGCCGCTGCAGGCCGGCCAGCAGGACGTGTCCTGGCCCTGCAACAAGACCAAGTACATCGTGCACTACCCCGAGACGCGCGAGATCTGGTCGTATGGCTCCGGCTACGGCGGCAACGCGCTGCTGGGCAAGAAGTGCTTCGCGCTGCGCATCGCCTCCACCATGGGCCGTGACCAGGGGTGGCTCGCCGAGCACATGCTGATCCTGGGCGTCTCCAACCCCGAGGGCAAGAAATACCACGTGGCCGCCGCCTTCCCGAGCGCCTGCGGCAAGACCAACTTCTCGATGCTGGTGCCGCCGAAGGCCTTCGAGGGCTGGAAGGTCACCACCATCGGCGACGACATCGCCTGGATCAAGCCCCAGGCCGACGGCTCCTTGCGCGCCATCAACCCCGAGGCCGGTTATTTCGGCGTGGCCCCCGGCACCAACTACCACACCAACCCCAACTGCATGGCCAGCCTGGACCGTGACGTGATCTTCACGAACGTGGCGCTGACCGACGACGGCGACGTGTGGTGGGAAGGCATGGAAAAGGACACCGGCAAGCTGCCCGACCACCTGATCGACTGGCAGGGCAAGGACTGGACGCCCCAGATCGCCAAGGAAACCGGCGCCAAGGCCGCCCACCCCAATGCCCGCTTCACCGTGGCCGCCACCAACAACCCGGCCCTGGACCCGGCCTGGGACGACCCCAAGGGCGTGAAGATCGACGCCTTCATCTTCGGCGGCCGCCGCTCCACCACCGTGCCGCTGGTGACCGAGGCCCGCGACTGGCAGGAAGGCGTCTACATGGCCGCCACCATGGGCTCCGAGACCACCGCCGCCGCCTTCGGCGCGCAGGGCGTGGTGCGCCGCGACCCGTTCGCCATGCTGCCCTTCATGGGCTACAACATGAGCGACTACTTCCAGCACTGGCTGAACCTGGGCGAGAAGATCGCCGCCTCGGGCGCCGCGCTGCCGCGCATCTACACCACCAACTGGTTCCGCAAGGATGAGGCCGGCAAGTTCGTCTGGCCCGGCTACGGCGAGAACATGCGCGTGCTGAAGTGGATGATCGACCGCATCGAAGGCCGCGCTACCGGGCAGGAAACCGCCTTCGGCGTGGCGCCGCAGTACGGCGAGATCAACTGGACGGGCCTGGACTTCACCGGCGAGCAGTTCGACACCGTGACCCGCATCGACCGCGCCGCCTGGGCCGACGAGCTGAAGCTGCACACCGCGCACTTCGACCAGCTCGCCTACCACCTGCCGGCGCAGATGCTCAAGACCAAGGCCGCCCTGGAAGAGCGCCTGGGCGCCTGACCTGCACCCTCTGCCGCCCACCGCCCGCAGGCGGCAGCCGAAGCCCCGCACCACACCCGTGGCCGGGGCTTTTTAGAGCCCGTTCGCTGATCCAGTGGGCGCCTGCAGCTATGAAAAATATAGCAGCACCAATGCATTGGCGCTGCGCGAGCGACCCTTGCAACGCCAGGTTGCCGTGCGCCTGCGGCGCCTTGCCGCTGCGCCGATGCAGCCTGGGGGACGCGGCGGCCCACCACGAAAAAAAGGGCACCCCGCGGTGCCCTTCGTTGCGTCCGATCCCCGGGCCACGGCCCGTGGGATGGTCTGGCGGATCAGTAGTAGCGGCGGATGTTGTCCACGGCCATGCCGTTCATGGCGCGGCTCAGGTCGGCCATGATGCGGGCGTCGCGCAGGGCGGCGTTCCAGGTGCGCTCGTCTTCTTCCTGGCGGCGCAGGGCTTCGGCCCAGTGGGCGTACTGCACGCGCAGGCTGGCAACCGCGCTGCGGGCCGGGCCGGCCAGCAGGGCCAGGGCCACGAACGCCACCATCCACAGCACCATCCAGGCGGCCAGCAGGTGGCCTTCGCCCCAGGTGTCGATCACCTGGTTGGCCACCACCAGCAGCGACGCCACGACGGCGGCGAGCAGCAGGGAAGCGCCGACACGGGCGCCGTTGAATTGAGCGACGAAGTTCTTGACGGTGGCGACGGCGTTTTCAGCGCGTTCCACGCCAGGATGTTCGGTGCGATAGTCGACTTGGACGAAGCTGGTCATGATGAGTACCCTTTTTAAGCCGCTTGTGGCGAAATTGCCGGGCTGATGGGCTGTATCTTAGGGTTTACCCCAGATAGACTCCACTTTATATTTTGAATCTCAGTCATTCACATCAGTGATGATTCAGCCATGCAGCCGCTCAACTTCCGCACGTTCGATTTGAACCTGCTGCGGGTCTTCGACGCGGTGATGTCCGAGCGCAACCTCACCCGGGCGGCGGAGCTCCTGTCGCTCACCCAGCCGGCCGTGAGCAACGCGCTGCGGCGCCTGCGCGACGCGCTGGGCGACGATCTGCTGGTGCGCCGCGGCCAGGGGGTGGAGCCCACGCCGAGGGCCCTGGCGCTCTGGCCGGCAGTGCGTGCCGCGTTGGCGCAGTTGCAACAGTCGCTGGCGCCCGGCGCGTTCGATCCGGCCACGGCCAACACCACCTTCGTGCTGGCCATGGCCGACGCCACCGGGGCCACGCTGATCCCGCCGCTGATCGAGATCGTGGAGCGCGACGCGCCCGGCGTGTCGCTGCGCGTGGTGCCACTCACCACACGCGACCCGCGCCGCCTGCTGGACGACGAGGCCGCCGACATGGCCGTGGGCTACTTTCCGGCCGTGATGGCCGACCTCACGGCGCGGGCGCAGTCGGGCAACCTGGTCGCCTACGAAAGCACGCGGCTCTACGACGGCGAATACGTGTGCGTGATGCGCCAGGGCCATCCGCTGGCGCGGGTGCCGCTCACGCTCGACCGCTTCTGCGCGGCACGCCACCTGCTGGTGAGCTTCTCGGGCCGGCCCTACGGCTTCATCGACGAGTCGCTGACCGCGCTGGGACGCGAGCGGCGCATCGTGCTCACCGTCAACCAGTTCTTCACCGCCGGCCGGGTGGTGGCCGCGAGCGATCTGCTCACCGTGCTGCCGCGCCACTTCGTCGGCGTGGCCAGCCTGAAGGACGAGCTGGTGTGGCGCCCGCTGCCCATGCCGCTGCCCACCGTGCACGTGGATGCGCTCTGGCACCACAGCCGCCGCCACGACCCGGCGCACCGCTGGCTGCGGCAGGCGATGGAACAGTCGGGCTTGCGCAGCGGCGCGCCGCATGAATCGGTACCGCCGCCACAATCGGACGCATGAAGATTCAACTGCTGTCCGACCTGCACCTGGAGACGCACCCGCATTTCACCGCCACGCCTGCGCCGGGCGCCGACGTGCTGGTGCTTGCCGGCGACATCGGCTCCTACCAGCAGGGCTCGATGCTCGCGGACGAGGACTTCGGCCTGGCGCGCTTCTCGCCTCTGCCCCAGCACGCGGGCTGGCCCGTGCCGGTGCTGTTCGTTCCCGGCAACCACGAGTACGACGCGCAGGACTTCGACGCCGCGCAGGACCGGCTGCGCCGCACCTGCGAGCGCCTGGGCATCGTCTGGCTGGAGCGCGAGACGGTGGTGCTGCAGGGCGTGCGCTTCGTCGGCACCACGCTCTGGAGCGACTTCGACGCGCTGGCCGGGCAAGAAGGCAGCGCGGACGCCACGCGCCGCCTGCGCCAGCGCGACAAGGCCTTCCGCGCCGCCAATTTCTACCTGAAGAAGACCGGCGGCACCCGCGCGGGCGAGCCCTTCCTGGCCGAGCCGATGCGCGAGGAATCGCTGGCCTGCCAGCGCTGGCTGCGCGATGCGCTCGCCGCGCCCTGGGCGGGCGGGCCGACGGTGGTCGTCACCCACTTCGCGCCCAGCCTGCGCAGCGCCGACCCGCGCTACGGCCTGGTGCCGGGCACGGCGGGCTTTTGCAATGCGCTGGACGATCTGCTGCCGCAGGCCGACCTGTGGCTGCACGGCCACCTGCATGCGCCGAGCGACTACACCGTGCAGGGCACCCATGCGGACGGCTCGCCCTGGCGCTGCCGCGTGGTGGCCAACCCGCTGGGCTATGCGCGCAAGGGCGAGCAGGCGGCCTTCCAGCCGCACGGAACCGTGACCCTCTGAACGACCGCCCCGGCCGCAGGCTCGGTCAGGCGCGTGCGGCGAGGCCCGACAGGCAGCTGTCCACCGCCCAGTCGACAATCTGCGCGTCGCTGTAAGTGCCCCGGTCGCGCAGCAGCCTGAGCATGGGGTCGGCGGCCCGGGCGAAGATGGCGCACATCACCACGTCCGAAGGCAGGGCCGGGTTGATCTGGCCGGCCTGCTGCGCCTGCTCGATCCAGCCGATCACCAGCCCGTGCAGGTCCCGCAGGGCCGCCTGGTACGCCTCGCAAGCCTTCAGCGGCCCGGCCAGGCCGGAATTGCGGCTGAGCATCAGCGGCATCTCGTCGGTGAGCTGCAGTTCCAGCAGCCAGCGCAGCAGGGCGCGCATGCGCTCCAGCGGCGGCAGGCTGGCCGGCAGCTCCCGCAGGAACCGGGCGGCCCGGTCCACCACGTGCACCATGGCGGCCGCGCAGAGTTCGTCCTTGCCGGCGAAATGCTTGTACAGACTGGCCTTGGCGATGCCGACGGCGCAGGCCACGTCGTCCACCGTCATGGCCTCGAAGCCTTTCTTGCCCATCAGGCGGCTGGCGGCGGTGACGATGGCTTCCTCGCGCGCCTGGTGCATCTGCTCCTTGAAGGAGCGGCGGAGCTGAGGGATGTTCATCACACCGATCTTATCGATAGCCTCTGTCATCGCGCTGTCAAGACCCCACAGGCTGATACATGCTGTTGCAAGAGCGTCACGGGCGGGCGGCCCGCAGCGTCAACGGGGCGGCGACAGCTGGCGCGCGGCGGCGCCGGTCAGGGCTTCGGTCAGCGCGTCCAGCACCTGCGACTCGAGGTTCCAGCAGTGCCAGTACAGCTGCACGGGCAGGGCCTGGCCCGCCGCCAAATCCACCAGCCGGCCCTCGGCCAGCAGCGGGCGGGCCAGCAGCTCGGGCACCACGCTCACGCCCCAGCCGGCGGCCACGGCGCGCACCTGGCCTTCGGAGCTGGGCACGAAGAGCTGGTTCAGCGCCACGCGCTTCAGGCCGAAGGTGCGGGCGACGAACTCGGCCTGCAGGTCGTCCTTGCGGTTGAAGGCGATGAACGGCACGTCGCGGAAGTTGTGCGCCGTCAGGCCCTGCGGCAGGTAGCGGTTGGCGAGGTCGGGCGAACCGACCGCCACATAGCGCATGGCGCCCAGCGGCAGCACCTTGCAGCCGCGCAATGCGCTCCCCAGCGTGGTGACGCAGCCCAGCACCTGGCCGGAGCGCAGCCATTCCTGGGTGAAGTCCTGGTCGTCCGCGATGATCTCGAGCGGCAGCCGCTGGCGCACCAGGCCCTGCAGCGCGTCGAGCGCCCAGGTGGCGATGCTGTCGGCGTTGACGGCGATGGAGATGCGCTCGTCCTCCCGCCCGCCGCCCGGCGCGCTGGGCGCCAGCTCCTGCAGGTCGCGCTCCAGGTCGGCGCGCAGCAGGCGCAGCTGCTTGGTGTGCTTGAGCAGCAACTGGCCGGCGGTGGTGGGCCGCAGCGGCCGGCTGCGCACGATCAGCACAGAGCCGACCTGCGCCTCCAGCGCGCGCAGGCGCTGCGACACGGCCGACTGGGTGACGTTGAGGCGCTGAGCGGCGCGCTCGAAGCCGCCTTCTTCCACGATGGCGGCCAGGCACTCCAGCGCGGCGGGGTCATAGGTGCTCATGGCGTGCCTTCGATTAGTTCTGCTGATGAAATCGGAGCAAGTTTAATTTTGCTTTTATTTCCCGGCAACGCGCAGCACACTGCCCAGCCATGAAAACCCTCGTTCTCGGCGCCGGCATCATCGGCATCTCCACCGCCTGGCACCTGCTCGAGCGCGGCCACGAAGTCATCGTCGTCGACCGCCAGCCGGACGCGGCGCTGGAGACGAGTTTCGCCAACGCGGCGCAGATCTCGGTCAGCTACTGCGAGCCCTGGGCCAACCGCAGCGCGCCCTGGAAGGCGCTGAAGTGGATGTTCGACAAGGAGGCGCCGCTGCTGTTTCGCCCGCAGCTCGACCCCGAGCAATGGCGCTGGTGCCTGAAGTTCCTCGCGCAATGCAATGACGCGGCCTTCGAGCGGAATGTGCAGCAGATCGTGGCGCTGGGCGCCTACAGCCACGCCGCGCTGAAGGACGTGGTGCGCGCCACCGGCATCGAATACGACCGGCTGGAGCGCGGCATCGCCCACTTCTACACCGACCAGGCGGCATTCGACGCCGCCGGCCATGCGGTGGACGTGATGCGCCGCCACGGCGTGCAGCGCCGCCTGGTCAGCCGCGACGAGCTGCTGCAGATCGAGCCGGCCTTCCGCGCCTATGGCGACCGCATCGCCGGCGGCACCTACACCCGCACGGACGAGAGCGGCGACGCCCGTGTCTTCACCCAGGCCCTGGCCCGGCGCTGCGCCGAGCGGGGCGTGCGGTTCCTCTACGGCCATGACGTGGTGCGGCTGAACCAGGCCGGCGGCGCTATCGAATCCGTAGCAGTCCGCGCCCGTACCATGGGCGGTGCGGGCACGAAAGACCTGCAAAACCTGGCGGCGGACGCCATCGTCGTGGCCTGCGGCTCCTACAGCGCGCCGCTGCTGCGCAGCGTG
This sequence comes from Acidovorax sp. FG27, assembly GCF_040365715.1. NCBI lineage: Bacteria > Pseudomonadati > Pseudomonadota > Betaproteobacteria > Burkholderiales > Comamonadaceae > Acidovorax > Acidovorax sp. FG27. Next base: position 72,487 of record NZ_BAABVY010000012.1, on the reverse strand, counting down.
GGCGTGCACCTGCCGATCTACCCCGGCAAGGGCTACAGCGCCACCTTCCCGCTGCTGAAGGCCGAGGGCGCGCCCATGGTCTCGACCATCGACGACGGCAAGAAGATCGCCATGAGCCGGCTGGGCAACTTCCTGCGCGTGGCCGGCACCATCGAGCTGGGCGGCTACGACCTGTCGCTGGACAGCCCCCTGGCCCGCGCGCGCTGCCACATGCTGTCGCGCCGCATCGAGGAAATCCTGCCCGGCGTGTGCGACACCCGCACGCCCGAGGAAGGCGGCAACCCGCAGTACTGGACGGGCCTGCGCCCGGCCACGCCGACCAACATCCCGTTCATCGGCCGAACCCGCGTGGGCCGGCTCTGGGTGAACGCCGGCCACGGCACGCTGGGCTGGACGCACGGCGCCGGCTCGGGCAAGGCGATGGCCGAGCTCATCAGCGGCGAGCGCCCGGCGATGGCCTTCGGCTTCCTGGGCATGGATGCGCCGCGTCGCGGCCCGGCCGCCACCGCGCTGGCGGCCTGAACCGGCGAAGCCGCCTCGCCTTTCAGGCCGGGCGCGGCCCCGGCACGCCGTCGTCCACCACGAAGCGCGCCTGGGTGGCGATGCCGCTGTCGGGCCGCGCCACGTCGTCCACCACCCGCAGCGTGGTGGTCCAGCGCTCGGGCGTGATGTCCGCCACGGCATAGCCGCGCTGCTCGGGCCGCGCCAGCAGGATGTGCGGGTTGCGGCGCACGATCTCGGCGGCCCGCTCCGGTGGCACCCGGCTGAGCGAGGTGATGGAGGTGCCGCAGAACTCGCTCGCGATCACGGGCGAGCGGGCATCGGCGAAGTCGGCCAGCACCCGGCAGACATAGTTCTGGTGGATGTCGCCGCCCAGGAAGACGGTGTTGCGCGGCCCGGCGGCCCGCAGCGCGTCCAGCACGCGCTGGCGGCTGGCGGGGTAGCCGTCCCAGGTGTCGGTGCCGAAGCGCTCGGCGGGCGGCTGCGCCGTGTTGCGCTGCGAGAACAGCGTCTGCTGCGCGATGACGCTCCAGCGCACGCCGCCGGCCGCGTCCTGCGCCAGGCCCTGCGCCAGCCAGCGCTCCTGGTCGGCCCCGAGCATGGAGCGCGCTGGCTCGCGCAGCTCGCCGCAGCGCGTGGGCGACACGGAACCCTGCGCCGCGCCGCCCGCCGGCCGGCAGGCCTGCCGATCGCGGTACTGGCGCGTGTCCAGCACGTGGAAGTCCATCAGCCGGCCCCAGGCATGCCGGTCGTGCACGCGCACGCCGTCCAGCGTGCCCAGCCCCGCCAGGCCGCGCCGCAGCGCCGAGGCGCGCAGCGGCATGTTCTCGTAGAACGCCTGGTAGCCGGCATTGCGCCGCGCGAGGAAGCCGGCCGCCGCGTCCACGCCGCCCAGTCCGCCCAGTCCGGCCAGTCCGGCATAGTCGTTCTGCACCTCGTGGTCGTCCCACGTCACCAGCCACGGACAGGCGCGGTGCGCGGCCTGCAGCGCCTCGTCGCTGCGGTAGAGCGCGTAGCGGTCGCGAAAGTCCTGCAGCGTGGTGGCGACCGGCAGGTCGTGCGTGCGCACGGGGGGCGGCTCGGGCGGCACGGGCGGCCGGCGCGGCATGGCGTACTCGTAGATGTAGTCGCCGAGGAACAGCACCAGGTCCACGTCTTCCTGCACCAGATGGCGGTAGGCCGCGTAGTGGCCCTGCTCCCACCGCTGGCACGACGCGAAGGCCAGGCGGGCGTGGCGCGGCATCTCGTGCGGGGCCGGCGCGGTGCGCGTGCGGGCCGGGGGCGTGACGGCGTCGCCATGCAGGAAGCGATAGAAGTACCAGCGGCCGGGCGCCAGGCCCGCCACCTCGACATGCACCGCATGCCCCAGCACGGCCAGCGCCTGCGCCTGGCCCTGGCGGACGATGCGCCGGAACGCCTCGTCCTCGGCCACTTCCCAGCGCACGGTCAGCGTGCCGGGCAGGGCATCGGCCGCCGGAGCGGCAGGGGGGGCAGCGACGCGGGTCCACAGCACGAAGCCGTCCGGCGTCGGTGCGCCGCTCGCCACGCCGAGCGGGAACAGGTCGCGCTGGCGCAGGGTGGCCGACCAAGCCCAGCGCGGCATGGGGGTGGCAGCGGCAGCGGCGGCGGCGATGCGGATCAGGTCACGGCGGTGCATGGACAGGCCCGTGGAGACAGGCTGGAAAGGGTGGGCGCGGAGGTAGCCCGGATTTTCCACCCCGCAGGCGACGGCCGGTGACCGTCTGCCCGGCCGGAACGGACTTTCCTTCCCCAGGCCGGCCTGGGCCCGCGCCGACGGGATAATCGGGGCTTCGACGCGCCACGGCGCCGGGAGCGGGACGACGTTCCCGGCATCCGCCGCCAAGCCCGCGCACCGGCCTCTCATGCACCGCGGCGGCCTGCCCGGCCGGCGCGTTCCCTGCCACATTCCTGCAACCCGATGACAACTGACTTGAAGCAATTGCTGGCCGCTCGCGCCGCCCTGGAAGCGCAGATCGCGCAAGCCCGCACCGTGGAATCGAAGGCGGCGCTGGCCCAGATCCACGCCTGGATCGACGACTTCGGCTTCACGGCCCAGCAGGTCTTCCCGTGGAAGGCCCCGGCCACCCAGAAGGTGGCGGCCAAGTACCTGGACGAGAAGACCGGCGCCACCTGGACCGGGCGCGGCAAGCCGCCGGCCTGGATCCAGGGCAAGAACCGCGACGACTTCCTGATCGACAAACCCCGGCAGGAGCCGCAGAGCCAGGCACCGCTGCTGGCCGAGATGGCGGCCGCGGCCTATCGCAACCAGCGGCGGTAGGCCGTCGCCGGCCGGGCGCCGCACGGCGGCCCCGACATTCGCGCTGCGCCGCCCGCTTTGGTGCAGGCTCAAGGTGTCGGGCGCGGGGCTCCATCCCGCGCCAGATGGGTGCCCATCCAGCGCAGCAGGTCGCGCCACATCTGGCGCACCTGGCCGTCCTCGGGCATGCGCAGCTCGTGCTGCAGCTCGATGGTGACCACCGGCATGCCCTGGCGCACGCTGCCGTAGTGGCCGAGCGAGCCCGGGAAGATGCCCAGCTGATCGAGGCGCAGCCGGCCCAGCCGGCTGGGCGGCGGCACCGGGCCGTCGTAGTCGAGCACGCCGTAAGGGGCGTGGATGCTCACCACCAGATCGGGAGCGAACTGCTCCATCTGCGTGTAGAGGAACCGTGATTCCGGCTCGGACAGCGGTTCGGGGCCGGGCCAGCGGCGCGGGTCGCGGCGGGTGCGCTTTTCCCAGTAGATGGGCGCGTCGCTCTCCCAGTTCGGGGTGGGAAAGTTGCGGTTCAGATCGACGCCCCGGGCGTTCACGCGCGTCGGCTGCCGGGCCAGCAGGCCGTCCGGGTTGAGGATGGGAAGAAAACGCCAGTGCACCGGCAGGTTGGAGCCCGCATCGCGCACCTGCGCTTCGGCCAGACCCACCCAGCGCAGCGCGAGCGAGGCCGACGTCAGCTCGTCACCATGCATGGCGCCCACCACCAGCACGCGCAGCGGTTCGGCGCCGCCGCCAGCAGCGCGCGATGCGGGCGGCGGCCCCACGTCGCGCCCATAGAGCGGCGTGCCCCGCACCGACGCCGCGCCGCCGTCGGCCAGGCGCGCAGCGGCGCAGGTGGCCGCGTCGATGGTGGGCAGGCGCTTGAGGAAGCGCTGGCAGGCGGCGGCCGCCGCTTCGGGTGACGCGGCCTGGAGCGGCGCGGCCGGGCGCGCGGCGCCCTGGCCGGCCGCCGGCGAAGCAGGGGCCGTGGCACCCGGGGGCGGCGCGGCCTGGGCCGAGGCGGCGCCGGCCTGCGGCAGGGCGCGGGGGCCGAGCAGCTGCAGCGGTGCATCTGCCCCTTTGGCGAAGAGCGCCGCGCCCACCGGGCCGCGCGCGATGGGCTCGCCTTTCTGCCACGACGGCTGCAGGTGCCAGCCGCCCCAGGCCAGCGCGATGGCGGCGAGCGCGGGCCCGGCCCAGCGCCATGCCTGCGCGCCGCTGGCGCGTGGCGCGGCGCCGGGCGCCGCCGCCGGTCCCCTGCCCGGCCGCATCAGTGCAGCACCCGGCCCGACGCCTCGGCCAGGAAGCCGAGCAGCGCGCCGTCGAAGTTGTCGGGGTCTTCCAGGGGCGGCCAGTGGCCGATGTGGGGCAGGGACAGGTGGCGCGCATCGGGCAACACGTGCGCCAGCGCCTGCAGGGCTTCGGGCGGGGTGCACCGGTCCTGCGCGCCGCCGACGATCAGCACCGGCACCTGCACGCGGGCCAATTCGGCGGCGCCGCGCGAGAAGGTGGGCAGGGCCTGCAGCGCCCGCCGCCAGGCCGAGGGGTTGACCTGGCTCAGCGCGTGGCTCACCAGCCGCACGCCCTCGGGCAGCGAGCCGGTGCCGACCTGGCGCGGCACCAGGCTTTGCGCGATGGCCTCCATCGACGCACCCGACTGCAGCGCGGCCAGGCGCGGCGCCACCCAGGCGGCCTCGCTGGCGGCGTCCAGCGCGGGGCCGCCGGCGCACAGCACCAGCCGGCGCACGGCCTGCGGCTGGCGCAGGGCCACTTCCAGCGCCAGCATGGCGCCCAGGCCATGGCCGACCAGCGTGACGGCGCCGCCCTGCAGCGCCTCGATCAGGCGCAGGCAACTCTGCGCCAGGCCCATGAAGCCATAGGGTTCGATGGGCGCGCTGTGGCCGTAGCCGGGCATGTCCCACGCGACGGCGCGGTAGCCGGCGCTGGCGAGGGTTTCGACCTGGGGAGCGAAGCTGAGGTGGCTGCCGTCCGCGTCGTGCAGCATGAGCACGGTGTGGCCGGAGCCGAGGGTGGTGAAGTGGGGAAGAAGAGCCATGGACTACAGAGTGGGAAGCCGGCGGCCCGCGCCGTGGGGAGGGGCCACCGGACCATAATAGCCCACCCTTTTCCCTGCCGCCGCGCACGCCGCGCCGCCACCCGCCACCCGTGAATTCCCCGACGCCCGCCTCCCACGCCGCCCGCCCGCCGGGTTTCTCACCGCGCGAGTTCCGCGACGCGTTGGGCATGTTCGCCACGGGCGTGACCATCGTCACCGCGCGCGCGGCCGACGGCACGCTGGTGGGCATGACGGCCAGCTCGTTCAATTCGGTATCGCTCGATCCGCCGCTGGTGCTGTGGAGCCTGGCGCACCGGGCGTCGTCGCTGGCCGCGTTCGCGGCGGGCTCGCACTATGCGATCAACGTGCTGGCGGCCGGCCAGCAGGCCCTGGCCGAGCGCTTCGCCACGCGCGGCATCGACCGGTTCGCGGGCGTGGACCACGCGCCCGGCGTGGCCGGCGCGCCGGTGCTGGCGGGCGCGGTGGCGGTGTTCGAATGCTTCAACCGCAGCCAGTATGTGGAGGGCGACCACACCATCTTCGTGGGCGAGGTGGAGCGCTGCAGCCACCTGGCAGGCGTCTCGCCGCTGCTCTACCACGGCGGCATGTTCTACGCCGAACTGCCGCTGGGCGCCGCGCCGCAGCTGGCGAGCGCAAATCAAAAATGATAGCAGCAGGCGCTTATTCCATAAGCGCCAGAGCCCATTTCAACCTGCAAAACAGCGGCTCGGGGGCTATTTCGCCGCGTCGGGCAGCTCGATCTTCACCTCGAGCACTTCCAGGTTGTCCTGGCGCTCCAGGTGCACCTTCAGGTCGTCGGGGCTGATCTTCACGTACTTCGAGATGACGGCGACCAGCTCGCGCTGCAGCGCCGGCAGGTAGTCGGGCTCGGCGGCGTTGCGGCCGTTGCGCTCGTGCGCCAGGATGATCTGCAGCCGCTCCTTGGCGACGCTGGCGGTCTTCTTCTTTTCGCCCAGGAGGAAGGAGAGAAACGATGCCATGCCGGTTACCTCCCGCCGAAGATGCGCTTGAAGAAGCCGGGCTTTTGTGCGTCGATGAAGCGCAGCGGCTTGTCTTCGCCCAGGAAGCGGGCCACCACGTCCTTGTAGGCCTCGGACACGTCCGAGCCCTGCAGGTGCACGGCCGGCGTGCCCTGGTTGGAGGCCTGCAGCACGCTTTCCGATTCCGGGATCACGCCGATCAGATCGATGCGCAGGATGTCCTGGATGTCCTCCAGGCTCAGCATCTGCCCGTCCTGCACGCGGCCGGGGTTGTAGCGGGTGATGAGCAGGTGCTCCTTGATCGGCTCCTTGCCCTCGATGGCGCGTTTGGTCTTGCTGCCCAGCATGCCCAGGATGCGGTCGGAATCGCGCACCGAGGAAACCTCGGGGTTGGTCACCAGCAGCGCCTCGTCGGCGAAGTGCATGGCCATCAGCGCGCCGCTCTCGATGCCGGCGGGCGAGTCGCAGACGATGTACTCGAAGTCCATTGCGGCCAGGTCGTTCAGGATCTTCTCGACGCCGTCCTGCGTGAGCGCGTCCTTGTCGCGCGTCTGGCTGGCGGCCAGCACGAACAGGTTGTCGCACTGCTTGTCCTTGATGAGGGCCTGGTTCAGGTTGGCCTCGCCCTGGATGACGTTGATGAGGTCATAGACCACGCGGCGCTCGCAGCCCATGATGAGGTCGAGGTTGCGCAGGCCGACGTCGAAGTCGATGACGGCGGTCTTGTGGCCGCGCAGGGCCAGGCCCGATGCAAAACTGGCACTGGTGGTGGTCTTGCCCACGCCTCCCTTGCCGGAGGTCACGACGACGATTTTGGCCATGGTGTGCTGATTCCCTGCGTTGGTGATCCGAAGCTACGGATGGTTCTAAGTCAAAAAAAAGGGGGGTGGCTTCAGAGCGGCTCGATGAGCAGCTTCTCGCCTTCGAGCCGCACCTGGGCCGGCTTGCCGCGCACGTTCTCGGGCAGCTCGGTCTCGGTGGTGCGGTAGATGCCGGCGATGGAGACCAGTTGCGGCTCCAGGCAGGTGCTGAAGATGCGCGCCTCGGTATTGCCCCGCGCACCGGCGATCGCCCGGCCGCGCATGGGCGCGTAGATGTGGATGTTGCCGTCGGCGATCACCTCGGCGCCGAAGCTGACCACCGCCATCACCACCAGGTCGCCGCCCCGGGCATAGACCTGCTGGCCCGAGCGCAGCGGCTTGTCCACCACCACGGTGGCGGGGCCGGCCACCGGCACCGGGGCGGGCACTTCCACTTCGCGCACGACTTCACGCACCACTTCGCGGGCCGGGGCGGCCGGCGCGGCGGCAGCGCGTGCGGGGGCGGCTTCCGGGGCGGCCACCAGGCCGGCGGCCAGCGCGGCCTGCATCTGCTCGGGGCTGCCGCCGCGGGCGGCGACGGGCCGGGTGCGCAGCGCCCGCAATGAGGCGGTCAGCGCGGCGAAATCCACCGGCTCGGCCGCGTCGCGCACGCCCGCCAGGTCGATCAGCACCGGGTCGTTGTCGAAGAATTCGGGGTCGTCGGCCAGGCGTGCCGCCAGATCGGCGGCCAGCACGGCGGCGTCGGTCGTGCGCAGCGCCACCGCCACCACGGGCAGTTGGGCGCTCTTGAGGTCAAAGCTGGTGCGGGCGGCGCCCGCCGTGTCAACGGCCATGGAAGAAAGGAGTGCGAAGGACGCGGCTCAAAGCGGCGAAGTTTACCGTCACCAGGGAATGCGACCGCCTGGCGGTCCGGCGGACATGTCGGCACCCTGTCACGCAACTGCCATGCGGCAGCCCTAGATTGGCGGGCTTTTGTCAGTTTCCAGGGAATTTCCACCGTGCCACGCCTCCGGACCCCAGACCTCCGCCCCGTGCAGCCGACGCCGCGAGCCGCCCGCAGCCTGGCCTTCGCCACGGCCGCCGCCGCTGTTGCCGCCCTTCCAGTGGCCGCTGGCGCCGCCGCCTTCATGGGCGGCAACATCGTCGCCTACCGGGTGGATGCCTCGGGCACGGGCGCGCTTCCCGTCTACCTGGATGAGTACCGGCCCGACGGCACCCTGGTGCAATCCCTGCCGCTTCCTTCGGGCGGATCGACCCCGCTGACGGCCAGCAGCACCACGTCCGAAGGCCTGCTCGGCCGGTCGGCCGACGGTCGCTGCCTGGTCGCACCGGGCTATGCGGCCGTGGCCGGGGGCAGTGACCCCAAGGGCGCGGCGGCCAGCGCCGTGGCCCGGGCCGTGGCGTTCGTCGCAGCCGGGGGCGCCGTCGACGCCACGACCACCCTGGGCAGCACCGCCTTCGGCACCGATGCGATCCGCGGCGCGGCCACGGCCGACTGCACCGCCGCCTGGCTGAGCGGCAACGGCAACAGCGCCGGCCGGGGGCTCTGGTATGCGGCCAAGGGCGCTGGCACCGCCAGCCGCCTCAATGCCACCAATGCACAGGGCATCACGATCGCGGCGGGACAGCTCTACACCGCCTTCGCGGGCGGGGCCACGATCAACCGCGTGGGATCGGGCCTGCCCACGAGCGGAACACCCGCCCTGGCCGCCCTGCCCGGCGTGACGGCCTTCAACTACCGGGGCATCGCGTTCCTCGACCTGGATGCCGGCGTGCCCGGCGTCGACACGCTCTATGCGGCCGCCAACAACGACGGCACGGGCACGCTGCGCAAGTTCACCTTCGACGGCAGCACCTGGACGGCGCGGGGCTCCGTGCCCCTGGCCAACGCCCATGGCCTGGCCGCCCTCGATACCGGCGGCGGCACGGTGATGCTGCTGGCGACGGCCGCGGACGGCAGCCTCTACCGGCTCTTCGACACCTCGGGGCACGGCGGCACGCTCGCCGGTGCGCCGCAGCTGCTGGCCAGCGCGGCGGCCGGCCAGCGGTTCATGGGCCTGGCCTGGGCGCCCGAGGACACGGCCCCCGCCGCCACGCCGAATGCGCCGGCAGCCGTCTCCGCGACGCCCTCCGGCAACGCCGTGACGGTGCAATGGGGCGCGCCAGCGGACGGGGCTGCACCGGCCTACTACCTCGTCGAGCTCTCGCGCGACGATTTCGCCACCGTGGACCGCACCCTGGCCGTCTTCGGCACCCGCCAGACCGTGGGCGGGCTGTCCGCAGGCAGCTACCGGGCGCGGGTGCGGGCCGTGAACAGCCGCGGCGGCGGGCCGGCCACGGCGGCGGCGGCCTTCACGGCGGCCGATCCACCGCAGCTCTCCCTGGCCGACGGCTCCGCCTTTTCAGGCGTGGCCGGCGACCCGAACGATCCTGTCGCCACGACGGGCATCGCCTTCACCCTCGGCGACCCGGTGGCCACGGCCGGCAGCCTCACGGTGAGCGCCAGCTCCAGCAACCCCGCGGTGGTGCCGCCCGCCGGCCTCGCGCTCACCCACACCGGTGGGCAGGCGCTGCTGCGCATCACCCCGGCGGGCAGGGGCTATGCGGACATCACCGTCACCGTGGCCAATCCGTCGGGCGCCACGGCGACCCGCACGCTGCGGTACGCGGCCTCCGCAGCGGTGGCGGCCTCCGCCGGCACGCGCTGGTTCACCGGCCGCTCCGACGCCTCCACGGCCATCGTGCTCGACGCGGCCACGATGCTGGTGGGCGACGACGAGGCGCCCGCGCAGGACGCCGCACCCCAAGCCCTGCCGGGCGGCAACGGCTTCATGGCCTATGCGCGCGGTACGGGCGGAGCGCCGACGGCGCCCCTGACCCTCGATGCCGGCGCACTGGGCCTCGGCAGCGCCGGCAATGCCGACTGCGCCACGCCGGGCTACAGCGGCCTGGCCAACTGCAAGACGGACGGCGAGATGGACACCGAGGCCAGCTTCTCCGTCGGCAGCCGCATCTACATGGCGGGGTCGCACTCCAACAACAAGAGCGGCCGGTCGCGCCCCGACCGGTGGCGCTTCGTGGCCGTGGATGCGGGCGCCGGCCCGGCGCTGTCCACCGCCGGCTACTACCGGTGGCTGCGCGAAGACCTGCGTGCCTGGGACCGGGCCGGCAGCCACGGCCTGGGCGCCGACTACCTGGGCCTGGTCGCCAGCTCGAACGGCGGCGACGGCGATCCGCTGAAGGCGCCCGAGACCGACACCTTGAGCGGGTTCTCGATCGAGGGCATGTCCACGAGCCCCGGCGACGGCGCCGCGTGGCTGGCCTTCCGCGCGCCCCTGGTGGCGGCGCCGGGCCAGCCTGCCGCGGCCGCCGACAGCGCCGCCGGCCGCACGCACGCCCTGATCGTGCCGGTGGCCAACTACGCCGCCCTTCCCGCGGCGGCAGGCGGCACCGCGGGCTCGGCCACGCTGGGCGCGCCGATCCGGCTGGACCTGGGCGGGCGCGGCATCCGCGAGATCCGCAAGAACGGCGCGGGCGAATACCTCATCATCGCGGGCCCGCCCAACGGCGCGACGGGCACGGCGCCGCGCGACTTCCGTCTTTACTCCTGGAGCGGCCGCACCAGCGCCGCCGGCCTGGCGCTGGACCTGCGGCTGCGCGATGCGGACGTGAACGCCGTGGCCGCCCCCCTGACCGGCTGCTCGCCCGAAGGGCTGGCGGCGATACCGGACCGCCTGGACGCCGGCGGCACGGTGGACGTGATCGGCGACTGCGGCGATGCCGACTTCTACGGCGACGGGCAGGCCGCCAAGGACCTGCCCCATGCCGCGTGGAAGAAGTTCCGCCTGGACCCGATCACGCTGGCGCCGCTGGCCGGCGTGACGCTGGGCGACACCGCGACCGGCGCCACCTCGCTCGCCTTCCGGGCCGCGCTGCCCGTGGACGGCACGTTCCACGCCGTGGTGCTGCCGGCCGCCGCCGCCGCACCCAGCTGGGAGCAGGTGGCTGCCGGGCAGGATGCCCAGGGCCGAGCCGCACCCTGGGCCAGCGGCCCCGTCGCCCTCTCGGCCGGCGTGCCGGCCAGCCGCCTGGCGACGGGCCTGGCGGCGGCCACCGGCTACCGCCTGTACGGCGTGGCCGTGACGGCAGCGGGCCACCCCGGGGCGATCGCCGTGCAGGCCTTCACGACGGCGGCGAGCGGGCTGCCCCAATCCATCGCCTTCGACGACCCCGGCAACCGCATGCTCGGTGCCTTTCCCTTCGATGCCAGCGTCGCGGGCGGCCCCTCGGGCCAACCCCTGGTGCTGTCGTCGCTGTCGCAGGCCGTCTGCCGGGTGGATGGTCTCCGGGTGACGCTGCTGACGGCGGGCACGTGCACGCTGCGGGCCACGCAGGCCGGCAACGCCCTCTACGGCGCCTCGGACCCGGTGGACCGCAGCTTCGCCGTGGCCCCGCCCAACATCGCGGGCGCCACGCTGGCGGGCAGCGGCGGGCGCAGCGGTGCGGTGAGCGGCAGCATCTGGCGGTTCACGGCGCAGTCGGCCGGGTTCCAGCCCGCGTCGTCACTGCCGGCCGGGCCTCCGCCGGGCATCGCCTTTCCGTTCGGCATCTTCAGTTTCTCGCTGGCCAGCGGCACGCCGGGCTCCACGGCCACGCTCCGGCTGGACCTGCCGCAGCCGGCCCCCGCGGGCGCCACGCTCTGGAAATACGGCCGCCCCACGGCCGGCGCAGCGGCGCGCTGGTACGCCGTCGCCGCCAGCTGGTCCGCTGACCAACGGTCGGTGAGCTACGCCGTGACCGACGGCGGTGCGGGCGACGAGGACTTCGCCGTCAACGGCATCATCGTGGACCCGGTGGCCGTCGGCGTGGCCGCCGCGCCGGACGACGCGAGAGCCGTTCCCACGCTGTCGCAGGCCGCGCAGGCACTGCTGGGCCTGTGCCTGGCGGCGCTGGCGGCGTGGAGGATGCGCCGGCGCATGGGGTGAATCCCATCCGGCACCCGGCGGCCGCCGCCCCTGCGGGCGGGGCCGTTCAGAATTTCGGGATGCGGATGCGGCTGATCATCAGCGAGCCCGACACCGCGAACAGCAACACCAGCGGGTGCAGCGTGAAGCCCCCCACCAGCACCCGGCCGAACCACAGGTTCGGGCCCACGGCGCCCATCGCCGCCGCCAGCGCCAGCAGGCCCACCAGCACGATGGAGGTGGGAATGGGCGTGCCCTCGAAATACTTCACCTTGCCCGAGCCTTCGGACAGCGTTTCCGCCGTGACGTTGTAGCGCGCCAGGCGCGACACGCCGCAGGCGACGAAGTAGGCCAGCACGATGCGGTCGTAGAGGCCCTGCATGCCGCAGGCGTAGGCGATGATGGCCGGCGCCACGCCGAAGGAGATGACGTCGGCCAGCGAGTCCAGCTCGCGCCCCATGGCCGACGACTTCTGGCGCCAGCGGGCGATGCGGCCGTCGAGCACGTCGAAGATCAGCGCGGCCAGCACCAGGGCGGCGGCGAAGTAGATGTGCCGCACGTCGCCCGCGGCCAGGTAGGTCATGCAGGAAAACAGCGCCCCCACGCCGCACACGGCATTGCCCAGCGTGAACCAGTCCGCGAGATGGAACTCGCGGATCATCGAAAAGCGCTTGGGGGCGGGGGCGTTCATGGGGCTCCTTGCATGGGCGATCGGCGGCCGGCCCGTGAAAGATGGTGCGGCCGGCGGTGCGAGCCATTATGGAACGCGGGCATGGCGCGGCCCGTCAGGCGAATCCTACGGCGCCGGCGGCGGCTCGGCAGCCGAACCCGCCGCGCCCAGGGCACCCGGGGCCTCGCCCGGCCCGGGCGTGGGCAGGCAGCTCACCCGGTCGCGGCCCTGCTGCTTGGAGCGGTAGAGGCCGCCGTCGGCCCGCGCGAGCAGGCTGTCCAGCGTGTCGCCGGCGGCCAGCGTGCTGACGCCGAAGCTGGCGGTGACCCGCACCGCAACGGGGCCGGGCGGCTGCGCGTCGGCGGCGGCCGCAGGCGGCACGGCCACGCTTGTCGCGGCGATGGCGGCGCGCAGTGCCTCGGCGAGCGCGGTGGCGGCGTCCAGCGGGGTGGCGGGCAGCAGGATGCCGAACTCCTCGCCGCCCAGCCGGCCGACCAGATCGCCCGTCCGCACCCGCCCCATGCAGGTGGCCGTCACGGCGCGCAGCACGGCGTCGCCCGCCGCATGGCCATGGCGGTCGTTGACGCGCTTGAAGTCGTCCACGTCGAGCATGACCATGGACAGCGCCGCCGCGGCGCTGCCGGCGGCCGCGCGGCGCGCCTGCGCCACGGCCGCGCCGGCCCGCTCCATGAAGCTGCGGCGGCTGGCGGTGCCGGTCAATGCATCGGTGGTGGCCGCCACGCGCAGCGCGTCCTCCATGGCCTTGCGTTCGGTGATGTCGACGATGGTCGAGAGCGCGCAGGCCGCGCCGTCGTAGGTGATGGGCACCATGGACAGCAGCGCCCACACCTCGCGCCCCTCTGCGGCGATCAGCCCGGTTTCGTAGTCGCGCAGCACGCCGTCGCGCTGGTAGCGGGCGATCACGCGGTCGCGCTCGGCGGGGTTGCGGTACAGGCTGCGCGGCTCGCGCCCCAACAGTTCCTCCACGCTCATGCCCGACAGCTGCGCCGCCCGCTCGTTGACGTACACGAAGGTGTTGTCGGACAGGCGCGTCACGGCCATGGGCAGCGGCGCGTTGTGCAGGATGGACAAGAGCCGCGATTCGCTCTCGGCCAGCGCCCGGGTGCGCTCGGCCACGCGCTGCTCCAGCGTCTGCGCCAGCCCGCGCCACTGGGCATACAGCCGGGCGTTGTCGATGGCGTTGACCACGTTGCCCGACAGCAGCTCCAGGAATTCGATGCGCTCCTGCGAGAACACGCCCGGCAGCGCGTCGTTCTCCAGGTAGAGCGCCCCCAGGGTGCTGCCGACCCGCACCAGCGGCACGCAGAGCACCGACCGCACCGAGCGCGTGCCGAAGTACGGCAGCCGCCGCCAGACATGGGCCTGCAGCACGTCGGGAATGAGCACCGGCGCGGCCAGGTGCAGCACGGTGCGCAGCACCTCCAGCGGCAGGTGCGCGCCAGCGGCTTCCAGCGGCAGGCCTTCGGCGTGCGCGGCGGCGTCGGCCGTGGCGCTGTCGGCCCGCAGCGACCACGCGGCCCCCGAGCCGGTGCCGTCGCCCAGCACCACGGCCACGCGGCTGGCGCCAGCGCTTTCCTGCAGCACCCGCAGCAGGCGGTGCAGCAGCGCGTCGAGCGCGATCTCGGCGGTGACGGCCTGCACGGCCTTCATCAGCGTGGACAGATCGAGGGCGCTGCCCGGCGCCACCGGCACGGTGCCCTGGGGCAGCGCGACCTTGGCGGCCGGGCGCACCGGGCCGGCCGACGCCGCAGCGGGCTCTTCGATGCGCCCGGCGAGCGCCGCCCCGCCCCAGCGCAGGCACAGCGCCCGGGCCTCGGCCCGCTCGGCGCGCGCAGCGGCATCGGCCGGGTCGGCCGGCGCTGCCTGCGCGTTCACGCACCAGTGCACCAGCGCCTGCAGGAACAGGTTGTCCAGCCCCTGCGCGGTGCGCCGGGCGGCCTCGATTTCCGCCGCCACGTCGATGGGCGGGCCGGGCGGGCGGATGCCGCTCGCGCCCATGCGCGCGCGCAGCAGGTGCGCCAGCGGCCGCACGTCGGGGCAGTGGTGGGCCCAGAGGTCGAGCCGGCGCAGCGCCGCCTGGCAGCGCTGCGCCGCATCGGGCCGGCCGCTGCGCGGCGCCGACATGGCGGAGAAGAACACGCAGAACGGCACCATCACCATGCCGCGCCCGGCGGCAAAGAGCGCCTGGGCCGCGTCGCCGGCCGCCACGGCTTCATCGGCGCGGCCGGCCAGCGCGTGCAGCATGCAGTGCCAGGCATGCAGGAACATGCTGCCGGTCTGGTCGGCGCGGGCGGCGTAGGTGCGCGCGAGCGCCTCGGCCGAGAAGCCGGCCGCGGGCTGCTCCAGGGGGTGAGCGTCGTCCGGGACGGTGCGGCGCAGGGCGCGCACCACGGCCAGCAGCGCACCCAGGTAGTCGTGCGCCACCGGCTGCCGGATGCGCTGCAGCGTGGCGGCGTCGGCCTGCAGCTGCGCCTCCAGGTCGGCCAGCGGCATGCCCGCGAGCAGAGCGTGGTAGCCGTGCACGTACAGGCCCAGGCCCGCGTGGCGCAGGTTGCCGGTCTCCAGCCCGCCGCGGTGCACCGCCATCAGGCCGGGCAGGCCGCTGGCGATGCCCTCGATCCAGTGGCGCAGGAAGGCGTTGAACGAAAAGCCGGCATGCGCCTGCACATGGCGCCAGTCCTGCCGCTCCACCAGTTCCATCGACAGGCGGCCGAGCCGGTAGCCGAACGGGTAGTCCTGCAGGAATTCGGCCACCATCAGCCCCATCACCGAATAAGCCGACAGCGCCACCGGCGCATGGCCGTGGGCCACCATGAGGCGCACCTGCAGCACCGTGAGCAGCGGCAGCAGCGCGGGGCGGGCAATGTAGGCGGCGGCGGTCATCTTGGCCACCACCGACAGCTGCTGCAGGCAGAGCGGGTCGGTCATGACGGGCCGGGCGGCCAGCGCGTCGAAGCCGAGGGCCTCGATCTCTGCGCGCACGTCGGTCACCAGCTGCACCGCATCGGCGGGCGACGCGGCGGCCGGGGGCGAGGCGCCGAGCAGGGCCAGCACGGAAAGGCCCAGTTCCAGCGTGTCGTCCAGCCGGCCCGAGGCATAGAACGATTCGATGCGCACGTCCAGCAGCCGCGCCCGGTCCAGTGGCGTGGCGGCATGCGGCAGCGCGGAGTCGATCAGCGCCTCCATGCCCGCCGCATCGCCGGTCAGGGCCGCCATGCGGGCCGCATGCACGTGCAGCGCCAGGGTGCCGGCCGCGTCGGCCACCCAGCCGGCCGCGCCGCCCAGCGCCACCGCCTGGCCGGCGTAGTGGGCGGCCAGATCGAACGAGGCCGCGTCGGCCGCCTGCTGGCTGGCGCGGGCGTTGTAGCCGGCCAGCAGCGCGCGCTCGGCCGGTGAATCCAGCAGCGCCTGGCCCAGGTTGAAGTGGTTGACGATGGCGAAGTCGGGCTGCCCGCCCGGCCGCGCATCGCGCAGCAGGCGGGCGATGCGCAGGTGCAGCGCCGGCCGCGCCGAGGCCGGCGACAGCAGGTACGCGGCCTCCTGCACGCGGTCGTGGGCGAAGGCGAACTCGGCCTGCACCTGTTCGCTTTCCTGCGCGTCCAGCACCGGCAGCCACTTGTAGCGGGCGTCGCGCGGCAGCACCAGGCCGGCCTCCAGGGCGGGGTGCAGGGCACGGGCCACGCCTTGCGTGGAGCTACCGCTGGCCACGCCCAGCAGGTGCGGGTCGAACCGGCTGCCCAGGCAGGCGGCGGTGGCCAGCACGTCGCGCGTGTCCGGCGGCAGGCGGCGCAGCTGCTCCAGCATCAGCGCCACCACGTTGTCGGCCACATGTTCGTGGCGGATGCGGTCGGCGTCCCAGCTCCAGCGCGGGCCGGCCCGGTCCAGCCAGATCAGGCCGCGCTGGTGCAGATCGTGCAGGAAGCGGCCGAGGAAGAACGGGTTGCCGCCCGTCTTGGCATGGCACAGCTGCGCCAGCGCCTGCACTTCGGGCTGCGGGTGCTGCAGCATGTCGGCCAGCCACTGGGCGACATCGCCCGGTGCCAGCGGATCGAGCCGCAGCGCCAGGTAGCGGCCATCGTTCGCGTCGAGCCCGGCCGCCGGCTCGGCCAGCAGGGCCAGGTCCTGCGCCAGCGGGTGGTCGCCCACCACCTCGTCGGCGCGGTAGGCGCCGATCACCAGCAGGTGGCGCAAGCCGTCGTCGAGCACCATCTCGCGCAGCAGCCGGCGCGACAGCCGGTCGCTCCACTGCAGGTCGTCGATGAACACGAGCAGCGGCGACTGCGCGCTGCACAGGCCCGCGAAACACAGCTGCATGGTGCGCACGAACCGGTTCTCGGCCTCGACGGGGCCCAGCGCGTGCTCGTGCGCCGCGGCGGGCTCCAGCAGCGCCACCAGCTCGGGCAGGGTGGACAGCGCCAGCGCCCGGTTGGCGCCCAGCAGCGCCTGCAGCCGCGCGCCCCACACCGCGCGTTCGTCCGGCGGCAGCGCCAGCACCTGGCGGGTGCGCTGCGCCAGCGCCTGCACGAAGGCCGCGCAGGGCGCGGGCTGGCCGAACTGGTTGAACTTGCCGCTGGCCATGTGGCCCTGGCGCGCCAGCAGGGTGCGCTGCACCTCCTGCACCAGCGCGGTCTTGCCCACGCCCGGCGCGCCCGCCAGCGTCACCAGCCGGGCGGCGCCGGCCGCCGCCGCGTCGAAGGCGGCCAGGAGCCGGCGCACCTCGGGCGCGCGGCCGTAGAGGCGGCCCGCCGTGTGCAGGCGCTCCGGCAGGTCGCCCTGCGCCAGCACCAGGCCCTGCAGTGCCTCCGGGTCGTCCAGCCCGGCGCGGATGCTCCGCAGGTCGCGCCGCAGCACGTGGTGGCTCTGGTAGCGCGACTCGGGCTCCTTGGCCAGCAGCCGGTCCACCAGCGCGCCCAGCAGCGCGGGCGCACCGGGGCAGCGCGCCTGCAGCGGCGGCGGCAGCAGCGCCAGGTGGGCGTGGACGGCCTGCAGCGGGTCGTCGATGGCGCCGAAGGGCGGCGCGCCGGTCAGCAGTTCGTACAGCGTGGCGCCCAGCGCGTAGAAGTCCGCCCGGTAGTCCAGGTCGCGGTTCATGCGGCCGGTCTGCTCCGGCGCCATGGTGGAGAGCGTGCCCTCCAGCTCGCGCAGGCTCACGGCCTGGGTGCGCTCGACCGACACGTTGGCCGCGATGCCGAAGTCGATGAGCCGCACGGTGCCGTCCGGGCGGGCGATGATGTTGCCGGGCGCCACGTCCTTGTGCACGATGTTGCGCAGGTGGATGGCCTCCAGCCCGTCCACCACGGCCAGGGCGACGTCCAGGGCCCGGGCGATGGGCAGCGGGCCGGCGCGCAGCCAGTCGCGCAGGGCGGCGGCGCCGTCGTCGGGCATGGCGATGAAGAGCACGCCGTCATGGCTGCCGAGGGCGCTGGCGCTGACCACGCGCTCATGCGCCACCTGCCGCGACAGCTCGTACTCGCGCCTGAACCGCGCCACCTCGCCCGGCCCCAGCCGCTCGCAGCGCAGCAGCTTGACGATGGCCGGCTGCCCGTCGGCCTGGTGGCAGCGCAGCACCACGGAGCGCGGCCCCTCGTACAGCACCGCCGACACGTTGTAGCCCGCGAACGCCCGGCCAGGCCGGGCGAAGTCGGGAACCGGCACGGCATCTTGCGCGCCGGCGACAGGTGGCGTGGGAGGGTACATGGCGATGCGGCGGGGTTGGCGGATGATAGCCGCGCCGTCTCTCGCGTCATGTACCTTTGACAGGGCGGAACCGGGCCCTGCCTAAGCCCGCCGCGCCGCGTAGGCCACGTACCAGTCCAGGCTGCCCGGGTTGGCCATGGCGTCCTTGTTGACCACCTTGTCCAGCGGCTGGCCCAGCAGCAGCTTCTTGACGGGCAGCTCCTGCTTCTTGCCCGTGAGCGTGCGCGGCACCTCGGCCACGGCCACGATGTCGTCGGGCACGAAGCGGGGCGACAGCGCCGTGCGGATGGCGCCGGCGATGCGCTGGCGCAGGGCGTCGTCCAGCACCGCCCCCTGGCGCAGCACGACGAAGAGCGGCATGAAGCTCTCGCGCCCCAGGTATTCCAGGTCGACCACCAGGCTGTCGAGCACTTCCGGCAGCGCCTCGACGGCGCTGTAGAGCTCGCTGGTGCCCATGCGCAGGCCGTGGCGGTTGATGGTGGCGTCGCTGCGGCCGTAGATGATGCAGCTGCCGCGCGAGGTGACCTTCAGCCAGTCGCCGTGCCGCCAGACGGCGCCCATCTCGGCCGGGCCGTCGCCGCCCCCGGGCCGGCGGCCGTGGCCGGGCGGGTACATGTCGAAGTAGCTGGCCAGGTAGCGCTTGCCGTCGGTGTCGCCCCAGAGGTAGAGCGGCATCGACGGAATGGGCTGGGTGCAGACCAGCTCGCCCACGGCGTCGACCACCGGGTGGCCCTCGGCGTCCCAGGCCTCGACGGCGGCCCCGAGCATGCGGCACTGCATCTCGCCGGGCACCTGGGGCAGCTCGCGGTGGCCGCCGATGAAGGCGCCGCAGAAGTCGGTGCCCCCTGAGATGTTGTTCCACCAGATCGCATCGCCCCCACGCTCCCCTGCTTCGCATGGGTCGCTGCCCCCCAAGGGGGCCGCGCCTTGCTTGGGGCGGCCCGGCGCGGCGGCGGGGTCGGCGGTGGCTCCATCGCGCAGGCGCTCGAACTGCCGGCTGCCCCATTCCTGCACCTCGGCCGACAGTGGCGAGCCGGTGGTGCCCAGGGCCCGCACGCGGCGCAGGTCGCCGCAGTCCGCCAGTTCCAGCCCCGCCTTCATGCAGTTGGCGTAGAAGGCCGCGCCGGCGCCGAAGAAGGTCACGCCCGTCTCGGCGGCGAAGCGCCACAGCACGCCCCAGTCGGGCCGGTCCTTGCTGCCGCCGGGGTTGCCGTCGTAGATCACGCAGGTGGTGCCCGACAGCAGCCCGCTGGCCTGCGCGTTCCACATCACCCAGCCGGTGGAGCTGTACCAGTGGTAACGCTCGCCCCAGGAATTGGGCTCGTAGCTGCAGCCGATGTCGTTGTGCAGGCACTTGAGCTGCAGCGCCACCAGCACCATGCCGCCATGGCCGTGCACGATGGGCTTGGGCAGGCCGGTGGTGCCGCTGGAATAGACGATCCAGAGCGGGTGGTCGAACGCCACCCAGAGCGGCTCGAAGGCCGCCACTTCGGCATCGTTTTGGGCCGTGGCGCTGATGTAGTCTGCGCAGCCAGCTATCATTTCAGTAGCACCCGTCTGGCGCACCAGCACCACGTGCTGCAGCGTGGGCAGGCCGGCCCGCAGCTCGGCCAGCACGCCGGTGCGGTCCAGGTCGCGCCCACCATAGGTCACTCCGTCCACCGCGATCAGCGCCTTGGGCTCGATCTGGCGGAAGCGGTCGAGCACGGCGGCCGTGCCCATGTCGGGCGCGCAGACGCTCCAGACCGCGCCCAGGCTGACGGTGGCCAGCAGCGCGACCAGGGTTTCGGGAACGTTCGGCAGGTAGGCAGCCACCCGGTCGCCCGGGCCCACGCCCTGGCGGCGCAGGTGCAGCGCGAGCGCCGCCACCTGCCGGCGCAGCTCGGGCCAGCCCAGTTCGCGGTGCTGGCCTTTTTCATTGCGGCTGATGACGGCGGGCTGGCCGGCGGCGTGGGCCGCGTCCACGTGCCGCAGCGCCTGCCGCGCGTAGTTGACCTGCGCGCCGGGGAACCACCGGGCCCCCGGCATGGCGTTGCGTGCCAGCACCGCCGTGTGCGGCGTGGGCGACTGCACGTCGAAATAGTCCCACAGGCTCTGCCAGAAGGCGTCGAGGTCGGTGGTGGACCAGCGCCAGAGGGCGTCGTAGTCGCCGAAGGCGAGGCCGCGCTCACGCTCCAGCCACTGCTGGTAGAGGCGGATCTGCGGGATGTAGGGCGGCGTGGCGGATGGCGGGGGGGAAGGTTTTTTTGTCTCCATGGCGGCGCAGCGTAGCAGCGCGGCGGCAGGGGCGACAACGGGGGCGGGTGGCGGGGCGTCACGCACCGGACAAGCAGTGTGGGCGCGGCCGGCGAGCGCTCGGGCACGGGGAGCGTGCCCTGGCTTCGGCAGGCTCAGCCCGAACGGAGGGGGGGCGCGGGTGGGCAGGAAGCGGATCGTTTTTGGAGCGGGCGACCGGGCTCGTCATACAGCTACAGCCCGCGCCCGCCCGGCGAAAGACCGGTCAGTCCGTCTGTTCCTTCACGCTGGTGATGGCATAGCCCTTCTCGCTGATCTGGCGGCCGGGTTCGGCGATGCCGAAATCGTCCCAGTGCGCAGCGGACTCGTCCAGTTCCTGGCCGGACATCTCGCTCTCCCAGTCGGTGTTGATCGCCTCCTGCGGGATGGGGCGGCCCTCGGGCACCACCAGATGAGAGAACTTGCCTTCGGCTTCGGTTCGGCGATAGATGTCCACGCGCATGGGTCACTCCTGGGTCGGTTGAAGAAACGTCCACTCTAGCGACGGCGCGCCCCGCGACACGTAGGAATTCGCACCCCAGCCGGCGTCGGCAGAAGCGGCCCGGCGTTGGACACGCCCTGCCGGCCCGCAACTTGCGTTGCCAGGTCCGGACAGGCTATGCTCCGCCCGCCCTGCTACTCATCAGACATCAGACAACGCCATGAGCTTACACACCCTCCAGTCCATCGACGCCCGTACCGGCCAGCCCCACGGCGAAGCCTGGCCCGAATCCACTCCCGCCCAGATCGATGCCGCCGTGGCCGCCGCCGCACAGGTGGCCGATGCCTTTGCCGCCACCCCGGCCGCCGACCGCGCCGCCCTGCTGCGCGACCTGGCCGGCGCGCTGGAAGCGCAGCGGGACACTCTGGTGCCGGTGGCCGACCGCGAAAGCGGCTTGGGGCCCGTGCGGCTGAACGGCGAGCTGGACCGCACCGCCTTCCAGCTGCGCGGCTTCGCCGATGTGATCGAGCGCGGCGATGCCCACGCCACCATCGACGACCCGGCCGTCGCCGGCGCGCCACCCGCCGGCCGCCCGCGCATGCTGCGGGTGCGCGTGCCGGTGGGCCCGGTCGCCATGTTCTCGGCCAGCAACTTCCCCTTCGCCTTCTCGGTGCTGGGCGGCGACACCGCCTCGGCGCTGGCCGCCGGCTGCCCGGTGGTCGTCAAGGGCCACCCGGCCCACCCCGAGCTGACGCGCCGCACGGCAGCCCTGGCCCAGCAGGTGGTGGCCGCGCGCGGCCTGCCGGCAGGCGTGTTCCAGCTGGTCGAAGGCGGCTCCATCGACGCCGGCGTGGCGCTGGTGCGGGCGCCCGCCATCGCGGCCGTGGCCTTCACGGGCTCGTTCAAGGGCGGCACGGCCCTGGCCAAGGTGGCGGCCGAGCGCCCCACACCCATCCCCTTCTACGGCGAGCTGGGCTCGGTCAACCCGCTGGTCGCCCTGCCCGCTGCCCTGCAGGCCAACGGCGCCGCCCTGGCCGAGACGCTGGCCGGCTCCATCTGCCTGGGCGCGGGCCAGTTCTGCACCAGCCCCGGCGTGATCGTCGTGCGCCAGGATGCCTCCGGCGACGCCTTCGTCGCCACGCTGGCCGAGAAGCTGGCCGCGCTGGCCCCGCACGCCATGCTCACGCCCGGCATCCGCAGCGCCTTCGACAAGGGCGTGGCCGCCTGGAAGGGCCACGCCCGGCTCAAGCCCCTGGTGAGCGACGTGGCCGACGCCGGCGCCACGCCGCGCCCCTTCCTGGCCGAAGTGCGGGCGGCCGACTTCATCGCCGACCACCAGCTGCATGAAGAAGTCTTCGGCTCCGCCGCCCTGGTGGTGCGCGTGGCCTCGGTGGCGGAGACCATCGCCGTGCTCAAGGCCGTGGGCGGCTCGCTCACCGTGACGGTCTGGGGCGCCGACGAAGACACGGCCGAGCACCGCGACCTGGTGCGCGCCGCCACCCAGGTGGCCGGCCGCGTGCTCTTCACCGGCGTGCCCACCGGCGTGGCCGTCACCGCCGCCCAGCACCACGGCGGCCCCTTCCCCGCATCGACCGCGCCGTTCACCACCTCGGTGGGCTACGCGGCGCTGGACCGCTTCCTGCGCCCGGTGGTGCTGCAGGACGCACCGGGCTGGCTGGCCGCGCGGCAGGGCGTTCCGGTGTGATGAAACTCGCCCGGGGCCCCCTGCCCGCTAGGTGGTCCCGGGCGGCCATTTTCGAAGGTCATTTGAGCCTCCAGCGCTTGATCCATCAGCGCCTGCAGCTATTGAATCGATAGCAATTGCAGAGCTCAGCCCGAACGGGCGGGGGTTCAACCGAGGGGGTGAGTTTGCGCACCGCAAAGCGATCACCCCCACGCAGGCGCTGTGCGCCGCGAACGCCAGGCCGAGCGCAGCGACGGCCCGATTGGCTCCCCCCTCCCTTCTGTGCGTGCCGAGAAGCGCAGCGCGTGGAGGGCGCATGCGTGCCGAAGGACACGCATGCTTCAAGCTCTGACTTGCCGCAGCTGTTTGAATGGAGCTGCAAAGCAGCGCAGTGAGTTCTGCGGCAGCCCTCCACGCGCGAGCATCGCAGGTTGCCCGTAGCGAAGCGAAGGGACACGCACAGCAGGGTCGCCCTTTCTTTGGTGACTTTCTTTCGGCGAAACGAAAGAAAGTTACTCGCCCGCCGGGGCGAAATCCCGGCTCCGGGAGGCAACCACCCAACACGTGCCAGCACCGCCCCCCCGCAGCGCACCCCGGGCCCGGAAAGCAACCGCCCAGCACCTCCCAGCCCCGACCCAGCCAAAAATTTAAGAAGAAGAAGCCAGCGCCTTCTCGATCCGCCGCCGATGCACCGTCGTCTTCGGCACATGGAACGGAAACCACGCCCGCACATCCTCCTCCAGCCCGATCCCATGCATGTAGTTGTAGATCGCCTTCTTCAACCCCAACCCCAGCGCATCGTGATCCACCCCCGTCGGATCGATGAACCCCACGTCGTTCCTGGCGAACGCCCCGGCCGGCAGCGGCGCCAGCGTCACGCCGTATTCCTCGGGGTTCTTGCCGACGGGTGAATGCACCGTGCAGGCGAAGCGGTGGAAGAAGCCGCTCTGGATGCAGCCGTTGGCAAAGAGTTGGCGCACGTATTCCAGCGCATCCACCGTGTCCTGCACCGTCTGCGTCGGAAAGCCGTACATCAGGTAGGCGTGCACCAGAATGCCGGCGTCCGAGAACGCCTTGGTCACGCGCGCCACTTGGTCCACCGACACGCCCTTCTTCATCAGTTGCAGCAGCCGGTCCGACGCCACCTCCAGCCCGCCGGAGATGGCGATGCAGCCCGCATCGGCCATCAGCTCGGCCAGCTCTGGCGTGAAGGTTTTCTCGAAGCGCACGTTGCCCCACCAGCTGATGCCGGCGTTGCGCGCGATGAGTTCGGTGGACAGGGCCTTGAGCGCCTTGGGCGGCGCGGCCTCGTCCACGAAGTGAAAGCCCGTCTGGCCCGTCTCGGCGACGATGGCCGCGATGCGGTCGGCCAGCACTTGGGCGCTGGCGCCCTCGTAGCGGCTGATGTAGTCCAGGCTCACGTCGCAGAAGCTGCATTTCTTCCAGTAGCAGCCGTGCGCCACCGTCAGCTTGTTCCAGCGCCCGTCGCTCCAGAGCCGGTGCATGGGGTTGAGCATGTCCAGCAGCGACAGGTAGCGGTCGAGCGGCAGGCCGTCCCAGGTGGGCGTGCCGACTTCGGCAAACGCCACGTCGGCCTCCATCATGTTGACGTACTGCACGGCGCCGGCATCGTCCCGCACGAACGTGCGCACCAGGCGCTGCCTGCCGCGCCGGCCTTCCAGGTGCTCCAGCAGCGCCAGCAGCGGGCGTTCGCCGGCGTCCAGCGTCACGTAGTCGACGAAGTCGAACACGCGCGGATCGGCCAGCTCGCGCAGCTCGGTGTTCACGAACCCGCCGCCCAGCACGGTGGCGATGTGCGGGTGCCGCGCCTTCACGGCCTGGGCGATGCGGAAGGCCGCATACACGGAGCCGGGAAACGGCACCGACAGCAGCACCACGCTGGGCTGGTGGCGCTCGATGGCCTCGTGCGTGAGCTGCACCAGCATCGCGTCCACCAGCGTGGGCGGCGCGGCCAGGGCGCTCGCCAGCGGGTCGAAGGTGGGCTGGCTGCCGGCCAGCGACTCGGCATAGCGCACGAACTCGAAGCGTTCGTCCACCGCATCGCGCAGCACGTCTGCCAGGTCGTTCAGGTACAGCGTGGCCAGGTGCTTGGCCTTGTCGTGCAGTCCCAGGGCGCCGAAGGCCCAGCCCAGCGGGTCGCCGCCCTCGTCGTCCACATAGACGTCGAGCGTGGCGAAGCGCGGCCCCTCGGGCAGGTAGTGGCGGCCGACGATGCGGTGCGCCAGGGTGCTGTCGCGCCCCTGCAGGAAGGCGATGGCCGGGCCGATGGTGGCGAGATACCGCGCCTGCTGCGCCGCGAACGACTGCACGGCCGGGCTGCGCCGCGACGGGGGAAGGGCCGCCACCTGCGCGGCCACCTGCTGCAAGCCTTCGGGCGACAGCAGCCGCAGCACCAGGGCCAGGGCCAGGTCCTCCTGGAACGCGGTGATTCCGCGCGAGCGCAGAAAACCCGTGAGGTAGGCGGTGGAGGGATACGGCGTGTTCAGCTGCGTCATCGGCGGGATGACGGCCAGCACGCGGGAGGCGGAATCGGGCATGGACGGCGTGGGCGGCAAGGCCCCCGATTATCCGGGCCGCCGGCCGGCCCCGTGCGGGCCGGGTTACTGCCGGGCCACCGGGCCGCCGCGCCGTGCGATCGCAAGGCGGGCGCGGGGGGAAAGAGCGAGAACGATGCGGGGCTAGGCAGCCGCCGTCGCCAGCTGCCGGTCCAGCCCCTGCAGCGTGGCGGCCAGCACCTGGGTGCCCGCCAGCACCTGTTCCGGGTCGCTCCACTCCCGCGCGCAGTGGCTGCGGCCGCCCCGGCACGGAATGAACACCATGCCCATCGGGGCGATGCGGGCCAGGGGCGCGGCGTCGTGGCCGGCGCCGCTGGGCATGCGCCGATGCGTGTGGCCGTGCCGGCGGGCGGCCTGCTCGATGGCGGCGATCACACCGTCGTCGGCGCGGGTGGGCGGCGTCAGCGTCTGGGTGCGGGCGGTGGCCGAGACGCGGCAGCGCTGCATCTCGCCCTGCGCGCCGTGCAGCAGGTCGTCGGCGAAGCTGCGCAGCACCTCGGGGTCGTCGCTGCGCACTTCCAGGCTCATGCGCACCAGCCCGGGCACGGTGTTGGTGGAATTGGGCTCCACGGCCAGCCGCCCCACGGTGGCCACCACGTAGCGCTCCGCTTGGTTCAGCGCCCGGGCGCGGTGGTGCGCCAGCGTGATGAGCGCGGCCGCGCCGGCCAGCGCGTCGTGACGCAGGTGCATGGGCGTGGTGCCGGCGTGGTCGGGCTGGCCGGTGACCGTGATCTCCACCCGGTGGATGCCGACGATGTGCGTCACCACGCCGATGGCCAGGTGCTCCTGCTCCAGCACCGGGCCCTGCTCGATGTGCAGCTCCACGAAGGCGGCCAGGCTGCCGGGCTCGCGGCGGGCGGTGTCGATGAGTTCGGGCATGCCACCGATGCGGCGCATGGCATGCGCCAGCGTCTCGCCGCCTGCGTCGGCGGCCTGCAGCAGGGGCATGTCCAGCAGGCCCGCCATGGCGCGGCTGCCGACGCAGGAGACGCCGTGGTCGGTGGGCTCCTCGGCCAGGAAGTCGATCACCTCCAGCGGGTGGTGCCAGGTCTGGCCGGCGTCGTGCAGCGCGTGGGCCACTTCCAGCGCGGCGGCCACGCCCAGGATGCCGTCGAACCGGCCGCCCTGCAGCACGGTGTCGCTGTGCGAGCCGCTCGCCAGTGCGGGTGCGCCGGGCATGCGGCCCTCGCGCCGGCCGATCAGGTTGCCCGCCGCGTCCAGCCGCACCGCCAGGCCGGCGCTGGCGAATTCCTCGCGCAGCCAGGCGCGGGCGGCGATGAACTCGGGCGAGAAGGCGCGCCGGGTCCACGGCAGGTCGGGGCGGGTGAAGCCGGCCAGCGCTTCCAGCCGGCGCCAGAGCCGGTCGCCGCGCAGGGGCAGATCGGGCAGCGCCTGCCGCAGCGGCTGCAGCAGCGCGGCGGCAGCCGCCTGCGGAGTGGTGGCGGGGGTGGCAGGGGTGGCGGGAGTGGGAGGGGCGCAGGAGGTGTCCATGCCGCCGATCGTGCCGCGCTATGCTGTGCGAAGGAATCTGGGGTAACGCATGCAAAGCATAAAATTTTCTTTGCCTTCCGAGCTGCCGCTGGACCCGCTGCGCGCCTTCGATCTGGTGGCGCGCGAGGGCACCTTCTCCGCCGCCGCCGAGCGGCTGGGGCTGACCCAGCCGGCCGTGAGCCTGCAGGTGCGCCAGCTCGAGCGCCGCCTGGGCGTGCGCCTGCTGGAGCGCGTGGGCCGCAGCGTGCGCCCCACCGCCGCCGGCGCGGAGCTGCTGCAGCACGTGCCCGCCATCGCCGCGGCGCTGCAGGCGGCGCTGCGGGCGGTGGGCTCGCACGCGAGCGAGGTGGCCGGCCGCGTGCGCCTCTGCACGGGGCTCACCACCTGCCTGTACCTGCTGCCGCCGGTGCTCCACCAGCTGCGGGCCGCCCATCCGCGGCTGGAGGTGGTGGTCAGCACCGGCAACACCGAGCAGTGCCTGCGCGGCGTGGAGACAAACACGCTGGACCTGGCGCTGGTGACGCTGCCCGTCGCCTCGCGCGCGCTGGCCGTGGTCGACGTGCTGCAGGACGAGCTGGTGGCCGTGGGCCGCAGGGGCGGCACGCCCGCGCTGCCGGCGCGCTGCACCCCCGGCGCGCTGGCCGGCCTGCCGTTGCTGGCGCTGGACGCCACGGCCACCACCCGGCAGATCGTCGACGCCTGGCTGCGCAGGAGCGGCGCCGTGCCCCGGCCGCAGATGGAGTTCGACAGCGTGGAGGCCATCAAGGCGATGGTCTTCGCGGGCCTGGGGGTGGGCATCCTGCCGCGCATGGCCGTGGGCGGGCCGGGGCTGCCGCACGAGCTGGAAGTGCGCCCCCTCGTGCCCCGGCTGCAGCGCCGCATGGGCCTGGTGCTGCGCAACGACAAGCCGCTGGGCCGTGCGCTCCACGCGGTGGTGCAGGCCATCACCGAGGCCGGCCGGCCCGTGGCCTGACACGGATCCGCCTTCCGCCGTATCGCTGCCGTGGAGGTTCGCCCCGGCCTGCTTCAGCGGTCCGCGCCGGCGGGCCGCTTGCGCGCCAGCTTGACGCGGTACATGGCCTGGTCCGCCAGGCGCAGGGCCTCTTCCGCGTCACGCACCTGGCCGGGCGCCACGGTGACCACGCCCACGCTGGCGCCGGGGTAGTCCAGCGACGCGCCCGGCAGCTCGAAGCGCCCCCGGGTGGCCTGGGCGATGCGCTCGGCCCAGGCCTGCTGCGTCGCCGGCGCGGCGTCGTCCGGCGTGGAGCCCATGCCCGCGACGATGAACTCGTCGCCGCCCAGCCGGGCCGCGATGTCCTCGGCGCGCAGCACGCCCTGCAGCCGCTGCGTCATCGCGATCAGCAACTGGTCGCCCGCGTCGTGCCCGTGGCGGTCGTTGACGGCCTTGAACCCGTCCAGGTCGATGAAGGCGATCAGCACGCTGGCCTGCTGGCGCTGGCCATAGGCCAGCATGCGGCCCAGCGTCGCCATCAGCGTGCGGCGGTTGGGCAGGCCGGTGAGCTGGTCGGTGGAGGCGGCCGCGGCCAGCTGGGCGTTGGTGGCCAGCAGCTGGCGGATGAGCTGCTCGCGCTCGGCCTGCTGGGCGATCAGGTAGGCGAACAGCTTCAGCACGCTTTCCGTGTGCGGCAGGTGCGGGCGGGCCTCGCCGTCCACCGCGCAGAGCGTGCCGTACATGGCGCCGTCGCTGGTGCGCACCGGCACGCCGGCGTAGGTCTGCATGCCGATCTCGCGGGCCACGGCCAGGTCCGGCCACCGGGCAAGCACCTGGTCGGTGAAGACCACGCCCTCGTCCTGCGCCCGCCGGCAGGGCGAGTCCTGCCACTGCAGCGACCGGCCTTCGGGAATGCGCAGGTCGCGCGAGTTGTGGGCGTACACGATGTGCTGCACGCCCCGGCTTTCGTCGATGGACGTGAGGAAGGCGGACTCCAGGCCCGTCATGGACTCCAGCAGCTCCAGAAGCGGGCGCGTCAGTTCCTCCAGGGTGCGGGCCTGGGACACCGACTCCGACAGTTGCTCGATGAACGGATTCATGCGGCGCAATGTAGCGTGCGCGCGGCGGGCCGCTTGTGGGTTCAGGCCCCGTCTGCCTCCGCTATGCTGGGTGCATGACCGAACGCCCCTCCTCCAGCGACGCGCCGCCCTCCCCGACCGACGCACACGCGTCGCGGGCCCTGGACGGGCGGTTCCGGAACCAGGCACCGCGCCACGCGCTGGGCCTGGCCCGAACGGTGGCGGTCTTCTGGAAGTTCGCGACCGGCCGCAAGCCCGCCGGCACCGTGCCCCGCCAGCCCATCGCCGTGCGCCCCCTGACCCGCGCCGCGCTGCTGGCCGCGCCCGACATGAGCCTCTGGCGGCTCGGCCATTCCACGGTGCTGCTGAAGCTCGCCGGCGGCTTCTGGCTGACCGACCCGGTGTTCTCCGAGCGCGCCTCGCCGGTCCGCTTCGCCGGCCCCAGGCGCTTCCATGCGCCGCCCATCGGCATCGACGATCTGCCGCCCATCACCGGCGTGGTGCTGTCGCACGACCACTACGACCATCTGGACTGCGCCGCCATCCGCGCGCTGGCGCCCCGGGTGGCGCACTTCGTGGCGCCGCTGGGCGTGGGCGACCGGCTCATCGCCTGGGGCGTGCCGGCGCAGAAGGTGCAGCAGCTCGACTGGTGGCAGCGCACCGCCATCGAGGGCGTGGAGCTGGTGGCCACGCCGGCGCAGCATTTCTCGGGCCGGGGCCTGTCCGACGGCAACCGCACGCTCTGGGCGTCGTGGGTGCTGCTGGCCCGGGGCCGGCGCGTCTTCTTCAGCGGCGACTCGGGCTACTTCGGCGGCTTTCGCGCCATCGGCGAGCGCCATGGCCCCTTCGATCTGACGCTGATGGAAACGGGCGCCTACAACGAGGACTGGCCCGACGTGCACATGCAGCCCGAGCAGAGCCTGCAGGCGCACCTGGACGTGCGCGGCCGCCAGCTGCTGCCCATCCACAACGGCACGTTCGACCTGTCCATGCACCCGTGGAACGAACCGTTCGACCGCATCGAGGCCCTGGCGGCGCAGCAGGGCGTGCCGCTGCTCACGCCCGCCATGGGCGAGCGGGTGGACATCGGCGCACCGGTGGCCACGGCCCGCTGGTGGCGCGCGCCCCAGGCGCCGCGGTCCTCGAACTGAACCCGGGGAGGCGGCCTGGCCGCTCAGGCCGCCGCCGCGTCGCCGGTGGGCAGGCGCATCACGCCGGTATGGAAGTCGTACTCGAACACTTCCCCGTGGCGCGCCCAGGTGATGGCCGTGCGCAGCACGCTCTCGGCCTGCGGGCCGCCCAGCTGCTCGGCCAGCAGCCGCAGGAAGGGCGCCTCGGGCAGCTCGCCCTGCGCCTCCTGCTCCAGGCTGTGGCGGATGTGTGCCACCAGCGGCACGTGGGCCAGCAGCTGCTGGCCGAAGAGCTGCTGGCGCAGGCGGTGGCCGCCGTCCACGTAGCGGCGGCCCAGCGGGGTGATCTGCAGGTCGCCGCCCTCCAGCGTGGCCAGGCCCAGCTGCGCCACGGCGTGCGCCAGGGGCAGCAGCTCGGCATCGGTCAGGCCGGTGGCCTCGGCCAGCGGCGGCAGGTCGGCGCGGCCACCGAACGGCGGCTCGGCCAGCAGCTCCAGCAGGCCGTCCATGCGCGCCACGTCGGCCTCGGGCAGGCGGTCGGTCAGGCTCGCGGGTGCCGGCTGCTCGGCCGGCGCCCCGCCGGCCACGGCCGCGTGGCGCGTGGCGCCCGTCGTCATCAGCGCATACACCTCGTCGATCAGCGCGCGCACCTGCGGGCTGTCGGCCTCGCGCGGCTGCGGCAGCTGGATGGCCAGCTGGCAGCGGATGCGGCCCGGGTCGCTCGCGAAGATCAGCACGCGGTCGGCCATCATCACGGCCTCCTCGATGTTGTGCGAGACGACCAGCATCGCCTGGGTGGGCATGGTGCCGCTGCGCCAGAGCTGCAAGATGTCTTCGCGCAGCCGCTCGCCGGTCAGCACGTCCAGCGCGGAGAACGCCTCGTCCATCAGCAGCACGTCGGGCTGGGTGACCAAGGCCCGGGCGATGCCCACCCGCTGGCGCATGCCGCCCGAGAGCTCGCGCGGCAGCGCGCCCTCGAAGCCGGCGAGGCCGATGAGGTCGATGGCGGCCTCGGCCCGCACCGCCCGCTCGGCCTGCGGCACGCCACGTGCTTCCAGGCCCAGCTCCACGTTCTGCTGCACCGTGAGCCACGGGAACAGGGCGAACGACTGGAACACCATGCTGATCGCCCGCGCCGGCCCGTGCAGCGGCTGGCCGCGGTAGCGCACGCTGCCCTCGTCGGCCGGCACCAGCCCGGCCATGATGCGCAGCAGCGTGCTCTTGCCCGAGCCCGACTGGCCCAGCAGGGCGACGATCTCGCCTTCGCGCAGCGTGAAGTCGACCCCGCTCAGCACGGGGCGCTCGCGGCCGTCGGACGAGCGGAAGCGCTTGCCCACGCCCTGGAGTTCGATGATGGATTGCGTCATATATCAGTGCTCCATGCGCTACACGGCGCTCCAACCGCACAGAACTTGCGTGCGCACCAAGGTACTGGGGGCCGCGAAGCAGGCCATGCCAGCAGACGCCGCGGAACTGGCTTTGCCAGGCCGCTGGCGTGCCTTGCAGGCCGCGGCACCGCCAGAGGCGCCGCCTCCTCGTGCCGTCCCGGCCTGCACAGGCAGGCCGGGAGCCGCGGCTCTCGGCCCCTTGAGGGGGATGGAATGTCTACACGCAGTGAGACATTCAAACGGGGTGAGCTCATATGTGCATTCGGTCTTCGGCCAGGCGGTAGAGGCGCCGCCACAGGAAGTGGTTCAGCCCCATCACGAAGACCACCATGGCGCCGATGCCCAGCGCGATGCGCGGGAAGTCGCCCGTCGCCGTCATCTGCGCGATATAGCTGCCCAGCCCCTGGGCCTGCAGCGTCGTGTCGCCCCAGGTCACGTATTCGGCCACGATGGAGGCGTTCCACGACCCGCCGCTGGCGGTGATGGCGCCGGTCACGAAGCTGGGGAACACGGCCGGCAGCAGGTAGCGCTTCCACTTCAGCCAGCCCGACAGGCCGAGGTTCTGCGCGGCCAGGCGCAGCTCGTTGGGAATGCTCGATGCGCCCGCGATCACGTTGAAGAGGATGTACCACTGCGTGCCCAGGATCATCAGCGGCGACAGCCACACGTCGGGATCGAGCTTCCAGTGCACCACCAGCATCACCGCCACTGGGAAGAACAGGTTGGCCGGGAACGCGGCCAGGAACTGCGCCACCGCCTGCAGCCGGCCCGACCAGCGCGGGTTCATGCCGATCCAGACGCCGATGGGCACCCACACCAGCGCCGCCAGGGCGATCAGCACCAGCACCCGCACCAGCGTGTAGCCGCCCAGGGTGAAGACATGCGCCACCTCGTGCCAGCCCACTTCGGTGTGGACGAACTGCACCAGCCGGGCGATGGCGAACAGCACGCCGGCCGCCAGCACCGCGTCCCACACCCGTTCGGCGCGGGCCGAGGGCACGGCCGGCCGGGCGCGGATGGAGGTGCCGTCGTGGCTGCGCTTGAACAGCGTGAGCGTGCGGCCCAACTGCCGCTGGCACCAGCCGGCCAACTGCTGCGTGGTGCGCGCCCGGCGCAGCCAGTCCAGCAGCCACGAACGCGGGGCGGCGTCGGCGCTGCCTTCCTCGAAGCGGAACTTCTCGGCCCAGGCCACCAGCGGGCGGAACAGCAACTGGTCGTAGAGCAGGATGGCCACCAGCATGCAGGCGATGGCCCAGCCGATCGCCGGCAGGTCGCGCGCCTCGATGGCCAGGGCGATGTACGAGCCCACGCCGGGCAGCTTGATGTCCTGGTGCGAGACGGAAATGGCCTCCGACGCGACCACGAAGAACCAGCCGCCGGACATGGACATCATCATGTTCCACAGCAGGCCCGGCATGGCGAAGGGCAGCTCCAGCCGCCAGAAGCGCTGCCAGCCCGAGAGCTGGAACACGCGCGCGGCCTCCTGCAGTTCCGCCGGCACGGTGCGCAGCGACTGGTAGAGGCTGAAGGCCATGTTCCACGCCTGCGAGGTGAAGATGGCGAAGATGGCCGCGCACTCCACGCCCAGCAGGCTGCCCGGAAAGAGCGCGATGAAGCCCGTCACCGTGATCGACAGAAAACCCAGGATGGGAATGGACTGCAGGATGTCCAGCAGCGGCACCAGCACCCGCTCGGCCAGCCGGTACTTGCCCGCCAGCACCGCGAACACGCAGGCGAAGACCAGCGAGGCGCCCAGCGCGATGAACATGCGCAGCGTGGTGCGCAGCAGGTAGTAGGGCAACTGCCGGGGGTCGAGCGACAGCGGCAGCGCGTCGCCCATGTGGAAGGGCTGGGCCATCTGCGCGGCGCCGTAGGCCAGCAGCACGATGGCGGCCAGCACCAGCGGCAGCAGCGCCCAGTCCCACCGGTTGGGCGGCGCGTCCACGATCTGGCGGGCAAGGAATTCGCGGCGCTGGGGCTGGGTCATGGCGGTGCCGGCAACAGGAAGGGGTAGCAACGGCGGCCGGGCCGGCGAAAAAGCCACACGCCGCAAAGGGCGCAAGGGTAAACCCTTTCCTTGTCGGTTGTGTGGAGGCGATGGGGCCGGCCGGCCTATCGGCCGGTGGGCGTCCCGCCCGCTGGCGTGCCGCGCCCGGTCAGCTGCCGGGTGATGGCGGCCTGCAGGGGCGGCAACCGGCGCGCGCCCTGCAGCACCCACTGCCGCAGCAGCCGGGGCAGGGGCCGGGCGTCGGTATAGAGGCGCACGATGGCGTTGGTGCCCTGGTAAATCGGTAGGGCGCGGCGGTGGTGGGCGCGGGCATATCCCGCCAGTACCGACGCCGCGCCGAGGTCCCGCCCCCGCGCCCTGGCGTCCGCCAGCACCCGGGCCAGCGTGTCCACCCCCGCCAAACCCAGGTTGTAGCCATGCGCCGTCACCGGGTGCATGCCGACTGCGGCATCGCCCAGCAGCGCGCAGCGCGGCGCCGCGAACCGGTGCGCGTAGACGGCCACCAGCGGGTAGGCATGGCGCTCGCCCACCAGCTGCATGCCGCCCAGGCGGTGCCGGAACTGCGCCTGCACCTCGGCGGCGAACGCGCCCGCGCCCCGCGCCATCAGCGCCTCGGCATCGGCCGTGCCGGTGGTGACCACCACCGAGCACTGGTGCGCGCCGCTGGCCGGGTCGTCCGGCAGCGGCAGCACGGCCAGCGTGCGGGTGTAGTCGAAGCATTCGTGCGCCACGCCGCCGTGCGGCTGCGCGTGCCGCATGCGGCAGACGATGACGCTGCGGCCGAAGTCCGTCATTTGCGCGCCGATGCCCAGCTGCCGCCGCGTGGCGGACAAGCGGCTGTCCGCGGCGACCACCAGCGGTGCCCGCAGGCGCGTGACCTGTCCATCGTCACCGTCGCCGCCGCAGGGTAGGCGGCAGTCCACCTCGGCATGGGTGGCGAGCGTGGCCACGCTGCCGACCTGCGCCCCGCAGACGATGCGCACGCCCGGCGTGGCCCGGGCCGCCTGCCAGGCCGTGCGGCGCAGCGCCTGGTTGGGCACGATCCAGCCCAGGTGGGCCGCGCCGCCGCCCCGTGCGGTCAGCTCCAGCGCCGGCCGGTGGCCCACCGGCCCGTCGTGCACCTGCGCCTCGGCGATGCGGCCGATCTCATGGCTGGCAAGGCGCTGCCAGCTGCCCAGCCGGCGCAGCAGGTCGGCGCTGGGGTGGGTGAGGGCGATCTCGCGGCCGTCGGGCGCGGGGTCGGCGAGCGCGGCCTCGTCCTGCCGCTCGAGCACCGTGACCTGCAGGCCCGCCTGGCCCAGCGCGGTCGCCAGCGACAGGCCGGCCGGGCCGGCGCCCACGATCAGCACGTCGCTGGCGGGGGCGGTTGCGTCGGCCTCGATTCGGTGGTTGCGGTGGTGCTGGGGTTTGGAGGGCATGCGTGTTCCGGGGCGGGGTGAGTGCGCGAGCATTGTGGGTCGCCAGGGGTGGGGGGGCTTGATGTGTCGCAAGGGGTGCTTGTCGATGCCGCGGCGCGCTGTGGGGGTGGTGCTGGCACGTGCTGGGCGATTGCTTCCCGGAGCCGGGGGGCGCTGCGGGGGCGGTCCGGTACGTGTTGGGTGGTTGCCTCCCGGAGCCGGGATTTCGCCCCGGCGGGCGAGTGACTTTCTTTCGTCTCGCCGAAAGAAAGTCACCAAAGAAAGGGCGACCCTGCTGTGCGTGTCCCTTCGCTTCGCTACGGGCAACCTGCGATGCTCGCGCGTGGAGGGCTGCCGCAGAACTCACTGCGCTGCTTTGCAGCTCCGTTCAAACAGCTGCGGCAAGTCAGAGCTTGAAGCATGCGTGTCCTTCGGCACGCACAGAAGGGAACCCAACCGCCCGCTCCGGGCCGTCGCTGCGCTCGGCCTGGAGCGCAGCGCGCAGCGCGCGCGTTGGGGGCCGAGCGCAGCGATGGCCCGTGCGGGCTGTCCCACCCCTGCTGGCTGCGCCTGCGGCGGGGCGCTTGCGGGGTGCGCATGCGCGTCGGAGCGCGCATGCTTCAAGTTCTGACTCGCCGCAGCTGTTTGAATGGAGCGCACGCAGTGCGCGCAGTGAGTTCTGCGGCGGCACCCCGCAAGCGCCCCGACGCAGGTCGCCCTGTAGCGCAGCGAAGGGGTCGCAGACTGGGGGTCGCCCTTTCTTTGCTTACTTTCTTTCGGCGAAACGAAAGAAAGTGAGTGCGCCGCCGGGCGCACATCCCGGCCCCGGGAAGCAACCACCCAGCACGTGCCAGCACCGCCCCGACTCCGACAAGGCTTCGACAGGCTCACCCCGAACGGTCAGCAGGTGAGCTACCCCGGTAAACGGTAGAGCCGCAGATCAGCCGCCCGCCAGCACCAGCACTCAGTGCCCAATCATCTCCTTCACCCGCCCCGCCAACACCCCCATATCGAACGGCTTGGTGATGACCTCCATCCCCTCCTCCAGCAACCCGTTCCCCACCGCCGCGTTCTCCGCGTACCCCGTGATGAACAGCACCTTCAGCTGCGGCCGCGAGATCCGCGCCGCGTCCGCCACCTGCCGGCCGTTCAGCCCGCCCGGCAGTCCGACGTCGGTCAGCAGCAGATCCACACGCCGCTCGGACTGCAGCAGGTGCAGCCCCGCCGGCCCGTCGGCGGCGGAGATGACCTGGTAGCCCATGTCCTGCAGCTCCTCGGTGACCAGGCTGCGGATGGACGCCTCGTCCTCGATCACCAGCACCACCTCGCCGTCGGCCTGGTGCGTGTAGCGGCTGCGCTCCTGCTCCGCGTCGGGCTCGGCCTCGCCCAGGTGGCGGGGCAGGTACAGGCACATGCGCGTGCCCTCGCCCGGCATGGAATGGATGCGCACCTGCCCGCCCGACTGGCGCACGAAGCCATACACCATCGACAGGCCCAGGCCGGTGCCCTGGCCCATGGGCTTGGTGGTGAAGAAGGGGTCGAACGCCCGGGCGACGACGTCGGGCGTCATGCCCGCACCAGTGTCGGTCACGCAGATCATCACGTACTGGCCGGGCGGCAGCTCGCGCTCGCTGGCCTCGGGTTCATGCAGCCACTGGTTGGCCGTCTCGATGGTCAGGCGCCCGCCGTGGGGCGCCATGGCGTCGCGGGCGTTGATGCACAGATTGAGCACGGCGTTCTCCAGCTGCGAGGCGTCGACCCGGGTCAGCCACAGCCCGCCCGCGCTCACCACCTCCAGCTCGACCGACGGGCCGACCGTGCGGCGCACGATCTCCTCGATGCCGCTCACCAGGCGGTGGACGTCGGTGGGCCTGGGGTCCAGCGTCTGGCGGCGCGAGAAGGCCAGCAGCCGCTGGGTGAGCGACGCGGCCCGCCGCACGGACGACTGGGCCATGCCGATGTAGCGCTCGGCGTTGTCGAAGCGCTGCGCGGCCAGGCGCTTTTCCAGCACCTGCAGGCTGGCGCTCATGCTGCCCAGCAGGTTGTTGAAGTCGTGCGCGATGCCGCCCGTGAGCTGGCCGATGGCTTCCATCTTCTGCGCCTGGCGGAATTTCGCCTCCACCTCCATCAGCTCCTGCGTGCGCTCGGCCACCTTGCGCTCCAGCAGCTCGTTCATCTCGCGCAGCTGCGCCTCGGTGCGCGCGCGCTCCACCGCCGTGCGGGTGCGGCCGCCCACCTCGCGCATGAAGGCCACGTCTTCGGCCGACCAGCTGCGCGGCTGCGCATGGTTGGCGAACACCAGGGCCACCAGCTGGCCCTGCTCCAGCACCGGCAGGTTGAGCAAGGCGGCCACGCCGCGCTTGCCGATCGCCTCCAGCGCATCGCGGGTGCGCGGGTCGTCGCGCACGTCGGCGATGCTCACCACGCGGTCGGCCTTCAGGTCGTCCACGAAGCTGCCGTAGTGGCGCAGGTTCAGCGTGCCGGCGATGGACGCCACGCCCGGCTGCGTCCAGTCGCAGGGAATCTCGACGTCGTCGCTGGCGTGCTCGACGCGCGCATAGCCCGCGCGGCTCACGCGCAGCGTGCGGCCCAGCAGCTCGGCGGCGGCGGCGCAGATGGCGTGCGCCGAAGTCAGCGAGCGCAGCAGGTCGGTGAATTCGGCCAGCGCGGTGCGGCGCGCCTCGGCCGCCATGCGGCCGGTGACGTCCACCCCCTCCACGAAGATGCCGGTGACCGCGCCCTGCGCGTCGCGGATGGGCTGGAAGACGAAATCCACGTAGTGCTCGCCCTCGGGCGAGTCGTAGCGCGCGCCATGGGCGGTCAGGGCCTCGCCGCTGCGGTAGACCTGGTCGAGCAGATCCACGTAGCCCTGCTCCACCGCCTCGGGCAGGGCCTGCGCCACCGTCAGGCCGATCAGCTCGCGGGGGCCCACCAGGCGCCGGTAGCCGGGGTTGGCCAGGGTCAGCCGGTGCGTGGGGCCCTCCAGCATGGCCATGAAGCTGGGCGACTGCTCGAACAGCTGCGCGAACTGCTCGCGCTCGGCGACCAGGCGCCGCTCCATCTGCACCTTGGCGGTGTTGTCGGTGACCATGGCCAGCACGCCGGCGATGACGCCCTCCTCGTCGGGAATGGGCGAGTAGCTGAGGTTGAACCACACCGTCTGCGGCACGCCGTGCAGGTTCAGCTGCAGCGCGGTGTCGCGCAGGTCGAGCGTGCCGCCCGCCATGCACTCGCGCACTACGCGGTCGTTGAATTCGCACGCCTCGGGCCAGGCCTCGCGGATCGGCATGCCCAGCAGGCCGGGGTGGCGCTGGCCGCTGAATTCGCCGTAGGCGGCGTTGTAGATCAGGATGCCCTGCGCGCCCCACAGCGTGGCGATGGGCACCGGCGAGCGCAGCATGCTGGAGACGGCCAGCCGCAGATGGGCGGGCCAGCCGCCGATGGGGCCCAGCGGCGTGGCGGCCCAGTCGAACCCGGCGATCAGGGACGCCATCGGCCCGCCGCCGCGCAGAAAAGGCGGCAGCTCGGGGGCCGGAGGCGGCAACGTGGACGGCAGGCGGTCGATGCACGGCATGGCGGTGGATTCTGATGGACGGATGGCAGGGTGCGGGCCGTTTCGGTGAATTCAGTCGCGGATGACGGGGGCCGGCGTGGCGCGGCCTCCCTTGGCGCTGTTGCCGCTGCCGCTGCCGCTGCCGCTGCCGCTGCTGCCTCCGCCGAAGAGCCGCCGCAGCGTCTCGCCCAGCCGGGCGCCGATGGCGGTGCCGATGCCGGGCGCCACGGCGGTGCCCACTGCCGCGCCGGCCAGGGCCGCGGGCGGCAGGCTGAGCGTCGGGTCCGACACCGTGCCGCCGAACTCCAGCGGCACGCCCACCACGCCCTCCACCAGGTCCACGGCCACATCGCCGCGCACCTGCCGGTTCTGGATGACCGCGCTGCCGGTGGCGGTGAGCACGCCCGAGGTGGCCTTCAGGTCGGAATAGCGCACGATGGTGCCGTCCCGGTCGCCCTGGGTGCGCACGATGCCGGTGAGCTGGTCCAGCGGGGTGGTGCCCTTGTGGTTCTGGCCGGCGCTCTTGACGGCCTGCTCCAGGTCGAAGGTGAGCAGCCGGGCGCGGCGCACGTCGAAGCGGGTGCGGGTCTGCAGCGAGCGCAGCGCCTCGGCGGGGTCGGCCCCCTCGGCGATCAGGTCGGTATGGCCGTCGGCCTGGCCAGCCACGATGGCGCGGCGCTCGAAGGCGGACATCAGCCCTGCGATGTCCACACCGGTGAAGTCGAGCGCGCCGGTGACGCGGTAGCGGCCTTCGATGACGCTCAGCCGCAGCTCCCCCCGTTCGGTGCGGCCGCCAGCCGTCACCTCGGCGCGCCAGCGGTCCTCGGTGCCCTCGCGGGTGATGTCCAGCGCCGCCGGCACCGAGGCACCCTCGCGCTCGATGCGCGCATGCCGGGGCCGCCAGCCGGGTTCATCGAACTGCGCCTCGCCCGCGTAGGCGAGCGTGCGGTCGGTGCGCGACACCCAGCGCACGTTGCGCCAGCGCACCTGCTGCACCGGCACCTCGGCCAGCTGAAAGGGCGAGCCGGAGCGGGCGCCGTCCTCCGCAGGCGCGATCTGGAAGCCGGAGAGTGAGCGCTGCGGCAGGGATGCGTCTTCCAGCGACAGGTGGCTGAGGGCCAGGCGCAGGCGCAGCAGTTGCGACCACTGCGCCTGGGCCGTGATGCGGGCGGCGGTGAGCGGCTGGGGCTGCTCGGTGGCCACGCCTTGCAGCTCCACCCGGGGGGCGGGCCAGAGGCTCCAGTGCAGGCGCTGCACGGTGACCCGCACGCCCAGCCTCTCGGTCGCCTCGGCCTCCACGCGCCGGGCCAGTTCCTCGTCGGTCGGCAGCCAGGCCCAGACCGCCAGCGCCGCCAGCAGCAACAGGCCCGCGGAGGTGCCCGAGGCGACAAGGACGGTACGGCGCTGGGGCATGGAAGGAGCTGGTGGTGGCGAGGGGCGACAGGATAAAGGGGCATCGGGCCGGAGCGGCCCCGGCCAGGGAGAGGTTGGGGAGGGCTGCCGCCGGCGGCCGATGGGGCGCCGGCCGGGGCCGGTCCACCCAGGCTGGAACGACCTTACGGGCCGCCGCCGGCGGACCCCGTGAGTGCGCGCCTACAGCCCCTGTGCGCCAAAGGCTCGAACTCCGGGCGGGACGGCCCGCCGTGCCCGCGCGCAGCCCCTACACTTCGCGCCGACCCTGTCCCGGCCCTTTCTTCTCTTTTCTTTCTTTCCTTCCTTCATCGAGGAGCCCTGCCTTGTCCACCTACTTCCCGCGCTGGCGCGAGACCCACGCCACCGAGGGCGCCGTCGTGGCGCCCGACGAACGCCTGCCCTGGGGCCAGACCGCCGTCATGGGCGTGCAGCACGTCATCGCCATGTTCGGCGCCACGGTGCTGGCGCCCATCCTCATGGGGTTCGACCCGAACGTGGCCATCCTGATGAGCGGCCTGGGCACGCTGATCTTCTTCGTGGTGACGGGCGGGCGCGTGCCCAGCTACCTGGGTTCGAGCTTCGCCTTTATCGGCGTGGTGATCGCCGCGTCGGCCTATGCCGGCAAGGGGCCCAACGCCAACATGGGCGTGGCGCTGGGCGGCATCATCGCCTGCGGCCTGGTCTACACGCTGATCGGCGCGCTGGTGCAGGCCATCGGCACCGGCTGGATCGAGCGCTTCATGCCGCCGGTGGTGACGGGCGCGGTGGTGGCGGTGATCGGCCTGAACCTGGCCAGCATTCCCATCAAGAACATGGCGGCCAACAATTTCGAGAGCTGGATGCAGGCCGTGACCTTCGTCTGCGTGGGCCTGGTCGCCGTGCTGACGCGCGGCATGGCGCAGCGCCTCTTGATCCTGCTCGGGCTGATCGCCGCCAGCGTGATCTATGCGGTGTTCACCAACGTGCTGGGCTGGGGCAAGCCGCTCGACCTGTCGCCCATCGCCGCGGCGGCCTGGGTGGGCATGCCCTCCTTCACCGCGCCCGTCTTCAGCGGCCCCGCCATGCTGCTGATCGCGCCGGTGGCCATCATCCTCGTGGCCGAGAACCTGGGCCACATCAAGGCGGTGACGGCCATGACCGGCCAGAACCTGGACCGCTACATGGGCCGCGCCTTCATCGGCGACGGCCTCGCCACCATGGTGAGCGGCAGCGCCGGCGGCACGGGAGTGACGACCTATGCCGAGAACATCGGCGTGATGGCCGCCACCAAGATCTATTCCACCGCCGTGTTCCTGGTGGCCGGGCTGATCGCGCTGGTGCTGGGCTTCTCTCCGAAGTTCGGCGCGCTGATCCAGGCCATTCCGCTGCCGGTGATGGGCGGCGTCTCCATCGTGGTGTTCGGCCTGATCGCCGTGGCGGGCGCCAAGATCTGGGTGGACAACAAGGTCGACTTTTCCGACAACAAGAACCTCATCGTCGCTGCCATCACGCTCATCCTGGGCACGGGCGACTTCACGCTGAAGTTCGGTGAATTCGCGCTGGGCGGCATCGGCACCGCCACCTTCGGCGCCATCATCCTCTACGCGCTGCTGAACCGCCGGCGCTGACCGGCGGCCGGCGGCCTGGGGTGACCGGCCTGGCGGGCGGTCAACGCCGCAGGATGTTCCAGACCAGCTCCACCCCGGCCGCGAGCAGATCGAAGCGGTCGGACGTGGTGCCTTCGGTGAAGCGCTCCTGCTGCCGGCGGCGTTCCTCCCGGTTGCGCTCGCGCTCCAGCGCCACCAGCGCGTCGGCCAGCGCGGGCGGGCTGACCGGCTCCTCGGCGCGCCGGGCGGCCTGCCGATGGCGCTGCAGCGCCGCGTCCACCGCCTGGGGGTCGAGCAGCGAGAGGGCCGAGCGGCAGTACGGGCAGGCATGGTCGCGGCGGATGTCGACCGTGCCGCCGCAATGCGTGCACTGGATGGTGCCCACCCGGTCGGCCAGCGCCTCGATCTCGCGGGCCGAGAGGTGGCGCACGAAACCCTTTTCCACCATGAACGAGCCGAAGGTGCTGAATCGGCCATGGCCGGCCGGGCAGCGGTAGGTGCGATAGCGCCCGCCCAGCGCCACGTCGAAGCCGCCTTCCAGCGTGCGCGGGCAGCGGGTGCACTGCAGCCGCTGCGCGATGGGCCGGTGCGCGTCGCCCCGGTGGTCGTGCAGCAGCTCGAACAGCGCCAGCACGCCGGCCGGCGCCAGGCGGGTGTTTTCCTGCGGGTCGAACCACAGGCCCTGGCAGGCGAAGCACAGGTCCAGGTCCACCGTGCCGCTGCCGTGCGCGGCGAAGCGGTGCACCGCCGCCGGCTGGCGGCAGGAGGCGCAGGGCGATGGCGCGGCCGTGCGGGACGAAGCGGTGGCGGCGGGAGGATGCGGCGTGGACATGGGTGGCCACATCCTAGCCGCTGTAGCCGCTGCGGCCGCGAGCCCGGCGCGACTGCGCGGTCCCGGGCCCCGCTGCTACCATCTCCCGCAGCCGCTGCCCTTCGTCCACGCCCCATCACCCCGACGCCATGCCCATCTGGAAACGCCCCATCGACCTCGCGCAGCTCAACAGCGGCGCGCCGAACGCCATCACCCACCTGGGCATCGAATTCACCGAGCTGGGCGACGACTTCCTGCGCGGCCGCGTGCCGGTGGACGACCGCACGAAGCAGCCCTATGGCCTGCTGCACGGCGGCGTGAGCGTGGTGCTGGCCGAGACGCTGGGCTCGGTGGGCGCGGTGTATTCCTCGCCCGAAGGCTGGCGCGCCGTGGGCCTGGACATCAACGCCAACCACCTGCGCGCCGCCACGCACGGCTGGGTCACCGGCACCGCCCGGCCGATCCACATCGGCAAGACCACCCAGGTCTGGCAGATCGACATGGCCAACGAGGCCGGCGAGCTGACCTGCGTATCGCGCCTGACGATGGCGATGCTGGCGCCGCGCGGCTGACCGGCGCGCCGGGCCGCAAGCGCGATTTTCATAGCCCAATCGGCCTCCAGCGCCGATTAATCAAGCGCACTAAGCTATTAATTCGATAGCAAATCGACCACCGATCAGGCCTGCACCGCCGGGCGGCGCGGCGGCAAGGGCCGCGCCGGGTTGCCGGCCACCGCCACGCCCGCCGGCACGTCGCGGGTGACCACGCTGCCGGCGCCGATCAGCGCGCCGTCGCCCACCGTCACCCCGGGCAGCAGCAGCGCGCCCGCGCCGATCCACACGTGGCGGCCGATGTGCACCGGCCGGCCGAACTCGGCCCCGGTGGCGCGCACGGCCGCATCGCGCGGATGGTCGGCCGCCAGGATCTGCACGCCGGGGCCGATCTGCGTGCCGTCGCCGATGGTGACCTCCACCACGTCCAGCA
This sequence comes from Acidovorax sp. FG27, assembly GCF_040365715.1. Taxonomy (NCBI): domain Bacteria; kingdom Pseudomonadati; phylum Pseudomonadota; class Betaproteobacteria; order Burkholderiales; family Comamonadaceae; genus Acidovorax; species Acidovorax sp. FG27. Next base: position 29,716 of record NZ_BAABVY010000012.1, on the reverse strand, counting down.
CCACGCAGTGGAAGTTGAGGAACACGCCCGCGCCGATGCGCAGGTTGAAGCCGTAGTCGCAGTGGAACGGCGGGCGCACCACGCTGCCCTCGCCCAGGGCGCCCAGGCCCTCGGCCAGCAGCGCGTGGCGGCCGGCGGCGTCGAGCGCGGCATGGGCGGCTGCGTCGTTGTAGCGGGCCAGCCAGCGCATGGCGGCCTCGCTGTCCGCGCGCAGCTCGGGGTCGCAGGCCAGGTAGAGCGCGCCGGCGAGCATCTTCTGCTTCTCGGTGAGCGGGGCGGGCGGTGAGCTGGAAGGGTTCATGGGGCGGGCATGCGGTGTGGTGCGGCGTGGTCTGGCGCGTCGCGGGTCAGCCCCGCGCCTCGGTGTCGGCCACCGAGGCGCTGGCCGCGCTGGTCCACACGCCCAGGCGGAAGTCGGCGTCGCGCACATCGGTCACCTGCCGCAGCCCCAGCCGTGCATCGAGCCGCTCCTGCACGGCGTCGCCCGCCAGCACGCAGCCGTCGATGGGGCGGCGCCAGTGGCAGGCGGCCACCACGCCGCCCGGCGCCAGCGCCTCGCGCACGCAGTCGGCCAGGCGGTCGATGTCGGCAGGCACGAGGTAATAGACGAATTCGCTCAGCACGACGAGGTCGAAGCGGCCCGCCGGCCAGTCGCCGGGCAGCCAGAGCCTGGCGAACGCCACCTGCGGCTGCCCGGCGAGGCGGGCCGTGGCGGTGGCCAGCGCCCGCTCGGCGCCGTCGCTGGCCAGCAGGTGGCCGCAGCGCGGCGCCAGCTCCGCCGTCAGGAGGCCCGTGGCGCAGCCCGGCTCGAAGGCGCGGCCGTAGCGGGCATGCGGCAGGCTGGCCAGCAGCAGCCGGCGCTTGCGCGCCTCGTACCAGCTGCCGTCGAAGTGCCAGGGGTCGGCGCTGCGCGCATAGAGCGCGTCGAAGTCGTGCGCGGTGGGCGGACCGGGTGGAGGCGCCAGATTCATACGGATGCGGACGCGGGTGCGGGGGCGAGGAAGGTTTCGAACGGCCAGCGGGCGCGCTGGCGGATCGCGTCGTCCAGCACCGGGCCGTCGCCGCCGGCGCGCGGCGCCAGTTGCGACAGGTGGCAGGCGAGCGCCGTCGCCTTGCGCGCGGCGGCCTGCCCACGGGTCACGCCGGGGGCGGCGCGCAGCGTGCGCAGCCGGTGCCACGGAATCTCCGCATGCGAGGGGTCGGCCCAGTGCCACATCCAGACCGGCGCCTCCCACAGGGTGGCGCCCGCGGCGCGGGCCGCGTCGGCGGCGGCCCTGCCGCAGGCTTCGTGGTCGGGGTGGCCGTCGAGCCGCCAGGTGCTGACGACCACGTCGTCCGCACGCAGCATTTCGCGCAGCGTGCGGGACAGGGCCGCCTCGTGCGCGGCCACGCCGCCATCGGGCAGCCCCAGCCGCAGCAGCGGCGCGGACTGCAGCCTGAGGGCGCGCAGGCCGGAGCGCCGCTCGGCCCGCCGGGTGGTGGCAAGGGCCGATGCGGGCCAGCCCGGGTCGCCGGCGTGGCTGGCCTCGCCGTCGGTCACGCCGACGATGTACACCCGCCCGCCCTGCTGCAGGTGGGCCTGCAGCAGCAGCCCGCAGGCCAGCAGTTCGTCGTCCGGGTGCGGCGCCACCACGACCAGGCGGCGCGCGGGGGTGACGATGTCGGCCGCCGACACCGCCGGCACGGTGCGGCCGGCCAGCCATTCCTGCCAGACGCCCGGCGCATGGCGCGGATGGGGGCCGATATGGCGCGGCGGCAGCCGGTCGGCAGCACCCTCCCCGGGCCGGTCGGGCGCGTCGGGCAGCAGGGGCGTCACAGCGTCCATGGCGCGCCCTCCTGGCTGGCCAGGCGCTCGCCCAGCGCGGCGTCGTCGCGGTCGGCATGGCTCTGGCGGATGAACACCGGCAAATCGGCCGCCATGCGGGCGAAGTCGGCGTCGCGGCACAGGGGCGTGGCGCCGAGGGCGCGGCCGGTGTCGTCCAGCACGCGGCGGGCGCAGGCCTCGGCGGCCTGCCGGGCGCGCAGGGCGAGCGCGAAGGCGTCGGCCGTGGGCTGGCGGTCGATGCAGTCCGCTGTGTCCTTCAGCAGCGCGGCGGTGGCGCCCAGCGCCACGTCCACGCGGCCCAGGGCGGCCAGGCGGAACGGTGTTCGCTGCGCGGTCGGAGCCTGCGCCACCGCCGCCTGCAAGACGCGGCCCAGCGCCAGTGCGCCGCCCCACCAGCAGGCGGCAATGCCAGCGCCGCCGTGCCAGAAGCCCGGCCGGTGGAGGTAGTCGCCCTCGCCGCCCACCGCCACCGCGCGCACCTGCTGGAAGGTCACGTCGGCGCTGGCGCTGTCGGCCATGCCGATGGCGCGCCAGGCCTGGGTGGACACCGTCACGCCGGGCTGCAGCAGGTCCACCGCCACCAGTTGCGGGCCGCGCCCGTCGGGGCGCCAGGCGGTCAGCAGCGCGTGCGTGGCGTGCTCGGCGCCGGAACACCAGGCCTTGGTGCCGGTGAGCCAGACGGCCTGGCCGTGCAGCGCGTGGGCGCCCGCATCGGCATCGGCAGGGCCGCCGCCATCGTCGCCCACGGATCGTTCGGTGAAGGTCACGCGCTCGCCGGGCGCCTCGGACGCCCAGGTGCCCCAGAGGGCATCCGCACCGCTGCCGGCCACGCCGTCCGGGGCCTCAAGCTCGCGCAGGATGGCGATCGCGTCGGTATGCCCTTCGTACAGCTTCGCCAGCGACAGGTCGTGCCGCGACACCTCGGCCAGCGCGCGCCAGCGCTGCAGGGTGGCACCCTGGCCCGGCAGCGGCAGGCGGGCGTGGCCACCGGCCACCAGCTGCTGCATGCGCACGCCGGCGCCCAGATGGCGGCTGCCGGCCAGTGCCTGCCGCAGCGCTTCGATATCCGTGAAATCATCCGGAATTTGCGGCGTCATGCGGCGGCCCCCGCGGTCAGCAGCGCCGGCACCACCAGCCCGGCCAGGTGCGCCCCGAAGCCCGCGGGCGCGCGGAAGTGCGACCGTGCGCTGGTCACCACGCGCGGCGCGTTGGTCCAGGCGATGCGCAGGCCCGCGGCCTCCAGCGCGCCCACCAGCGCCACGTCCTCTCCGGTGCGCAGTTCGGCGAAGCCGCCGACATGGCAATAGGCCCGTGCGCTCACGCCCAGGTTGGCGCCGTGGATGTGGCGGTGGCCCGGCGCGTCGATATAGCCCGCGTGGTAGCGCTGCTGCACGGCCAGGCCGTAGCCGCCCCACTGGCGCACTTCGACGGTGCCGCAGACCGCGTCGCACTGCGCGCCCTCGGCATGCCGCAACTGCTGCACCAGCCAGTCGGGCGCCACGGTGGAATCGGCATCGGTGAAGCCGAGCCAGCGCGCACCCGCCTGTAGGGCAAGGTCCACCCCGGCCGAGCGCGCCGCGCCCACGTTGCGCCGATCGACTCGCACCGTCTGCACGCCGCGCTGCAGGGCGATGTCCTCGGAGCGGTCGGAGCAGGCGTCCAGCGCCACCACGATCCGCACCGGTTCGCCATACAGGCCGGGGTCCGTGGCGGCCACCTGCAGCGACTGCAGGCAGGCGTCCAGCACGGCCTCTTCGTCGTGGGCCGGAACGACCACGCCGATCATGGACGCGCTCCGGCCGGCCACAGCGAAAGCGGATGGAACGACGGGAAGGCAGAGTGAGCTGGTCTGCCCGCCGTGCTGTGTATCTGGGTGGCGAGCGCGAATGGTCCGGCCATGGGAGGCTCCCTCGAATTCGGAGCCTTCAACCTAAGGCCTGCCCTTGCGCCGGGCCGTAGGAGGAACGCTAGCTCAACCATCGGAAGCCGGCCTCCCGGCGACGGGCCATGGGCCATGGGCCGCAGGCCATGGATCGCCCCGCTGCTTGATCCTGGCGTCCTACAGGTCGCGCGCCGCCGCTCGCGCACATTAGCGGGTGGCGGCGCCACCGCTCCCCTCGCCCCCACCTTCCATCACCCACCGGACCCTGCCCCATGAGCCCCTGGACCGCCGCCTTGCAGCGCATCCGGCACAAGGCGATGGCCCTGCCCGGCCTGCCCGTGCTGGTGTTCGCCGTGCGCAATTACGTGCTGCACCAGAGCGCCAATCAGGCCGGCAGCATGGCGTTCTCTTCGGTGCTGGCGATGTTCCCACTGCTCATCCTGCTGTCGGCCACGGCGGCCTACATCGGGCAGCCGGGCGACGCGGCCGCGCTGGCGCAGCGGGTGATGGACTACGCGCCGCCGCTGGTGCGCGAGGCGATGCAGCCGGTCATCGAGCAGGTGATGGCGCAGCGCAACCAGGCGCTGGTGACCATCGGCGTGGTCGTCACCCTGTGGACGGCGTCATCGGGCATGCAGGCGGCGCGCACGGCGCTGAACCGCTCTTACGGCATCCAGCGCGGCCTGCCCTTCTGGAAGGCGCGCATCAAGGTCACGCTGTTCACCGTGGTGGTGGGCGGCGGCGTGGTGGCGGCCTTCAGTTCGGTGATCGTCATGCCCTATGTCTGGCAGCTGCTGGAAAACAGCGCCATGGTGGATGCCGATGCGCCCTGGCTGCGCAACAGCGTGCGCTACGGCTCGGCCTTTATCGTGCTGACGGTGCTGTACGCGCTGCTCTACGGCTGGCTGCCCGATCTGCGGCAGCGCCTGCGCACGGTCATTCCCGGCGCCATCGTGGGCGCGGCCTTCTGGGTGGCCGCGGCCGCCACGCTGTCGTACACGCTGCGCAGCGCAGGCAAGCTGGCACTGGTGTACGGCAGCTTTGCGGGCGTGGTGGCCACACTGGTGTTTCTCTACATCAGCGCGACGACGCTGATCTTCGGGGCCGAGGTGAACGGGGTGCTGCACGAGCGCGGCCGGGCCAGGGACAGGGACCGCGAGATGCCCGCGCCTGCGGATGCGTCGCCGCCCGCCGATCCACCGGGCGCCGCAGCCGCCGCGGCCTCCTCCACCCACGCCGGACCCGGCTCGGCGCCAGCGGCTTGAAGGCGGGCGGCGCACGCCACTGCGCCACTGCGCCAATGCGCTGCCGGTGCTTCAGGGCGTGGCCTGCGCCATGCGCTCGCTCTTCCAGTAGACGTCGTCGCCCCCTTCCATGCGGTTGAGAACGCGGGCCAGCACGAACATCAGGTCCGACAGGCGGTTGAGGTAGCGGCGGGGCGCGGCGCGCACGTCCTCCTGCTCGCCCAGGGCGACCACCGCGCGTTCGGCGCGGCGGGCGACGGTGCGGCAGACATGGGCCTGCGACGCGGCGCGGGTGCCGGCGGGCAGGATGAATTCCGCCAGCCGCGGCAAGGCGGCGTTGTAGTGCGAGAGGGCGTCGTCGAGCTGCGAGAGGGCATCGTCCTTGAGCAGCTCGAAGCCCGGAATGGACAGCTCGCCGCCCAGGTTGAAGAGCTGGTGCTGCACGTCGCCCAGCAGCGTGCGCACGTCATCGGGCAGCGGCTCGCACAGCAGCAGGCCGATGTGCGAATTGAGCTCGTCCACGTCGCCCATGGCATGGGGGCGCAGGCTGGCCTTGGACACGCGCGTGTTGTCGCCCAGGCCGGTGGTGCCGTCGTCGCCCGTGCGAGTGGCGATCTGTGTCAGTCGGTTTCCCATGGGTCGGTATCTCCTCGGTTGGCTTTGGATGCTCGGATTGGGCGTTACACCCCCTGCCCAATTGTGGAGGCAAGCAACCAGCGGCAAGAGTACTGGCGCTGACCGGGCGAAGGCGCTGCAATGGCCGCCTGTTCAACGCCTTTCAGGAGACCGATTCCATGTCCAGAATCCGACGCAACCGGCCGAATGCGTTCGATGCCCGCAGTGTGGTGCTGTTCGCGGCGATCGCGGTCAGCGGCTTGGGAGCGCATGCGCAAGGCCCCGCCCCGAAGTCCGGCGCGAAGACGTCCGCCTCCGCCTCCCGCAGCCAGGGCGCGAGCCCACGGACCCCGCCGTCCCCCGCCGCCCAGCGCGCCGTGTTCGGGGGCACCGCGACCTCCTCTGGCGCCCTGGCGGTGAAGGCCGCTCCTGCCGCAGACGCTGGCAGCTAGGGGAGGCGGGCGCTCCGACGTCCTGCCCACCCGGCGGGAGCGGCACGAGCGGGCAGGTCGGGCTATTTCACCCTGGCTCAGTCGTGCAGCGACGACAAGAACTGCTGCAGCTCGGGCGTTTTGGGCGCGCCGAAGATCTCGGCCGGCGGGCCCATCTCGTGCACCCGGCCCTGGTGCATGAAGATGACCCGGTCGCTCACCTTGCGCGCGAAGCTCATCTCGTGCGTGACCATCAGCAGCGTCATGCCTTCGTCGGCCAGGCTCTCCACCACGCGCAGCACCTCGCCCACCAGTTCGGGGTCGAGCGCGGAGGTGATCTCGTCGCACAGCAGCACCGCCGGCTCCATGGCCAGGGCGCGCGCGATGGCCACGCGCTGCTGCTGGCCGCCCGAGAGCTGCTCGGGCATGGCGTCGAACTTCTCGGCCAGGCCCACGCGCAGCAGCAGGCGGCGGGCCTGCTCGGCCGCGTCCACCTTGTCGGTCTTCTTGACCAGCGTGGGCGCCAGCATCACGTTGCGGCCCACCGACAGGTGCGGGAACAGGTTGAAGCTCTGGAAGATCATGCCCACGCGCTGGCGCAGCTCGCGCATGGCCATGGCGCTGTCGTGCAGCAGGGGCTTGCCGTCCACGGTGAGCGCGCCGTCCTGGAACTGCTCCAGCCCGTTGATGCAGCGCAGCAGCGTGCTCTTGCCCGAGCCGCTCTTGCCGATGATGGCGATGACCTCGCCGCGCGCCACCTGCAGGTCGATGCCCTTGAGCACCTCGTTGGCGCCGTAGGACTTGCGCAGGGCGGTGATGTTGACGATGGGCGCGCCGGCCACGGGCGCAGCGGCGGGGCGGCCCCCTGCCAGCGGGGTTTCAGCGACGGTTGGCATGGGAGATCTTCCTTTCGAGGAACTTGGCGTAGAGGCTGATGGGGTAGCAGAGCGCGAAGTACATCAGCGCCACGCAGGCGAACACGGTGAAGGGCTGGTAGGTGACGTTGGAGATCATGTTGCCGGCGCGGGTGAGCTCCACGAAGCCCACTACCGACGCGAGCGCCGTGCCCTTGATGACCTGCACCATGAAGCCCACGGTGGGCGGGATGGCGATACGCAGCGCCTGCGGAAAGACCACGTGGCGCAGCTGCTCGCCGAAAGACAGCGCCAGGCTCTGCGCGGCCTCCCACTGCCCCTTGGGGATGGCGGCCACGCAGCCGCGCCAGATCTCGGCGAGATAGGCGCTGGTGTAGAGCGTGAGCGCCAGCGTGACCGACACCCAGGGCGACACGTTGATGCCGAAGAGGCCGATGCCGAAGTAGGCGAGAAAGAGCTGCATCAGCAGCGGCGTGCCCTGAAAGAGCTGCACGTAGCCGGCGATGGCGCGGTCCAGCCAGCCGATGCGGGTGAGCCGGCCCACCAGCAGCAGCGCGCCCACCAGCCCGCCGCCGATGAAGGCGATGAGCGACAGCACCACCGTCCAGCGGGCGGCCAGCAGCAGGTTGCGAAAGATGTCCCAGAAGGTGAATTCGACCATGGCGATGCTCCCTTCAGCGGCCAAAGATGAACCGGGGACCCGCCCAGTGGAGCAGGTGCCGCACGGCGATGGACAGCAGCAGGTAGATGCCGGTGGCGACGATGTAGGCCTCGAAGGTGCGGAAGTTCTGCGCCTGGATCACGTTGGCTGAGTAGCTCAGCTCCTCGGTGGAGATCTGCCCGCACACGGCCGAGCCCAGCATGACGATGATGATCTGGCTGACCATGGCCGGCCACACGCGCTTGAGCGAGGGCGGCAGCACCACGCGGGTGAAGACCTGCATGCGGTTGAGGGCCAGGCTCTGCGCGGCCTCGATCTGCCCGCGCGGCGTGTTCTCGATGCCGGCGCGGATGATCTCGGTGGCGTAGGCACCCAGGTTCAGCACCATGGCGATGACCGAAGCCACCTCCGGCCCCAGCTTCACGCCCAGCGAGGGCAGCCCGAAGAAGATGAAGAACAGCTGCACGATGAAGGGCGTGTTGCGGATCAGCTCCACATAGGCGCCCACCACCACGCGCAGCGGCGCCGGCCCGCTGGAGCGCGCCCAGGCGCAGGCGATGCCCACCACCATGCCGACGGCCATGGACACGGCCGTCAGGCCCAGCGTCCAGAGCACCCCGCGCAGCAGAAATGGCCACTGCACCAGCACGGCCGCGAAATCGAGTTGGATTTGCATATCAATTCATCCCGTGGGCTGCGCCGCGCGCAGCACACAACCCTTTGAAACCGTCACGCTCTCCCCCGTCCGATGGCCGCGAAGCAGGCCACGCCAGCAGACGCCGTGGAACGGGCTTCGCCCGGCCACTGGCGTCGTCCCCTTGCCCGTAGCGCGCAGCGCGGAGAGAGCGGGGAGAAGCGGCGCAGCCGCTCAGGGGGGTGTTCACTCGCTCAATGGCAGATCGCCCGCAGGACGGCCGAGCCACTTCTCGGCCATGGCGTCCAGCGTGCCGTCCTTCTTGGCGGCGAGGATGATCTCGTTGACCTTGGCGCGCAGCGCGTCTTCACCCTTGGCCACGCCCACGAAGCATGGGCTGTCCTTGATGAGCAGCTTGTATTCGGCGCCCAGCTGCGGGTTCTTCTGGGCCATCAGGCCGGCGTTGGACACGCTGGTGGCCAGCACCTGCGCCTGCCCCGCCACGAAGGCCGCCGTGGACGCGGCCTGGTCTTCATAGCGCTTGAACTGCATGGAAGCGGGGCCGACCTTGGCCAGCTCCTGCTCTTCCATCGCGCCCTTGGCCACGGCGATGGTCTTGCCGGCCAGGTCGTCGAACGACTTGATGGACAGGCTCTTGGGCGCATACACGCCCTGGAAGAACGGTGCGTAGGCGTGGGTGAAGTCGATCACCTTGGCGCGTTCGGGGTTCTTGCCCAGCGTGGAGATCACCAGGTCGACCTGCTTGGTCTGCACGTAGGGAATGCGGTTGGCGCTGGTGACGGGAACCATCTCCAGCTTCACGCCCATCTGCTTGGCGATCAGTTCGGCCATGGCGATGTCCAGGCCCTGGGGCTTGAGGTCGAGGCCGACGAAGCCGTAGGGCGGGTAGTCGGTGGGCACGGCGATCTTGATCGTCTTGGTCTGCGTGATCTTGTCGAGCACCGTCTGCGCGTGGGCGGCGGTGCCACCCAGCAGCGAGGCGGCGGCGAATGCCAGGGCGATGTAGCGGCGGGAAAGAGAGAAGGTCATGGGAGCGCTCCAGTGGAAGGTCAGGACAGAGGATCGGCGAGAGGCAGGGCCGTCCGTGCGGGGTCCGCAGGCCGGCGGGGAGTGCGCCGCGGCGTGCGCGGCGTCGGGGAATGCAAGGGCTGTGCCGCATCGGGCGCGCCGCCGCCGGGCACCGCACTGGTGCCCAGCGGCGCCAGCGCGCCGCGCAGGCGGGCGAGCGGGTCGGCCAGGGCCGGCAGGCGCAGATGGGCCTGCACGGTGCCGATGTGCTCGGCCATCAGCGCCTCGGCCGCGGCGACGTCGCCCGACTCCAGCGCGGCCACGATGCGCACGTGGTCGTCGCAGGACTGGGCCGCGTCGTGCGACGACTGGTAGAGCATGGCAATGAGCGTGGTGCGGGCCGTGAAATCGCGCAGCGTATCGGCCAGCAGGTGGTTGCCCAGGCACTCGGCCAGGCACACGTGGAAGTCGCCCAGCAGAAAGCTGCGGGCGGCCACGTCGGTGCCGCGCACGGCGGCCTTCTCGCGCCGCAGATGGGCCTTGAGCGACTGCAGGGCCGATTTCTCCAGCGGCTGCTTCAAGCCCCGGATGAGGCCCAGCTCGATCACGCGGCGCGCCTCGAAGGCCTCGCGCGCTTCGTCCTGCGAGGGCTCCACCACGTACCACCCGCGCCGTGCGCTCACGGTGACGATGCCGCGCACCGATAGCTGCATCAGCGCCTCGCGCACCACGGTGCGGCTGCAGTCGAACAGCGCCGCGAGCTGCTGCTCGCCCAGCCGGGTGCCGGGCGCGAGCTTTTGCGCCATCACGGCTTCCATGATGCGGTCGCTGATGGCGGACGCGGAAGAGGCGGGAGCAGAGGAAGAGGGAACGGATGCGGCAGGAGCCATGCCCAGGTCTCAGCAGGAACCGTGCCTGCTTGTATGCAAGCTGCGTGCACAGCACTGGTTCACTCAGCGCGCCATACCAGGGACTGGGCCCGCCCCTGAACCGGGCCAGGCGCCGCCAGCGCACCAGGGTGGCGCCGCCCGGGGCGGCGGGCGCCCCCCTGCGGGGCACACCCGCGCGCCGATCAGTCGGCCAGCGGCCCCTGCAGCAACCCCTCCGCCAGCCACTGCGTGCCCAGCAGGAAGTCGTCGATCTCCATCGCCTCCTGGGGGTTGTGCGAACCATGGGCGTTGCGCACGAACAGCATGGCGGCGGGAATGCCGGCGGCGGCGAACACCGCCGCGTCGTGGCCGGCGCCGCTGGGAATGCGCTCCAGCGTCTGCCCGGCACGCGCGGCCACGGCTTCGAAGCGCTGGATCCAGCCCTCGTCCATGGTGGCGGGGGCCGTGGTCAGGCGCTCGTCGAATTCGAAGCGCACGCCCCGGTCGGCCGCGATGGCGCTGCACTCGGCCTGCATCAGCTGGTGAAAACGCTCCAGCGTGGCCGCGTCCTGGCTGCGGGCCTCGAAGCTGAACTGCACCTCGCCAGGAATCACCGACACGGCGTGCGATTGGGCGGGCGTGGTGCAGATGCCGCTGGTCATCACCAGGTCCATGCCCATCTGCAGCAGCACGCGCCAGTGCTCGTCCATGCGGGAGAGCAGTTGCGAGACGGCCAGCACCGCGTCCTTGCGCAGCCAGCGCGGCACGGCGCCGGAGTGGCCGGTCTCGCCGATGCAGCGCACGCGGTTGTGGCGCACGTTGCCGCGAATGCCCGTGACGGCCGCCACCGGCCAGCCGCGTGCGACCATCACCGGGCCCTGCTCGATGTGCAGCTCCAGATAGGCGGCCACGGCGCACGGCAGCAGCGGCGTGCCCTGCGCGATGGCCTCCACGTCGGCGCCGCAGCGCGCCATGGCGTCGCCCAGCGTGCCGCCGTCCGCGCGGTGCGGCAGGCGCAGGGCGGCGGCGGGCAGGCGCCCCAGCAGCGCCATCGAGCCCATGTAGGCGCGGCCGTACCAGGCGCTTTCCTCGCCGCGCAGCGCCAGCACGCGCAGCGGCGCGCCGCGGTCATGCCGCCCGCGCAGCGCGGCCAGCACCAGCATGCCCGCCACCACGCCGGCCAGGCCGTCGTAGTTGCCGCCCTGGGGCACGGAATCGACGTGCGAGCCGATGACCACCACCGGGCCGGGGCGCGTGTCTTCGGGCAGCCGCATCCACAGGTTGCGCGCGCGGTCGTATTCGCAGGCCAGGCCCAGGGCGGCGGCATGCCGCTCCAGCACCTGCAGGGCCGCGTCTTCGCCGGGCCCGTAGCTTTCGCGGGTGATGCCGGGGCCGTCGCGGGTGGCGTCGGCCACCTCGGTGAGCATCGCCACGGCCTGCACGCGCCACGCGGCGGCGCTCACGCGGCACCTCCGACCGGCGCGCCGCCGGTGCCGCCGTGGGCCAGCGACCACTGCGTGGGCGATGCGGTGAAGTCGGCCAGCGTGCGCAACTGCTGCGCGCCGAGCCGCCCCGATGCGATCAGCGCGGCGTGCAGGTGCGGCCACGACGCCAGCGCGTGCAGCTGCAGCGCCTGCTGCGCGGCCGCCCCGGTGGCGGCGTGCGGGTAGATGGCGTAGTCGAACAGCACCAGCGCATCGGTGACCTGCGTGCCGGCCTGGCGCAGCGCGGCGGCGGCGGCCCGCTTGGAGCGGCCGTCGGTGGTCACGTCGTCCACCAGCAGCACGTTGGCGCCCGCCTGCGGCAGCCGCCCCTGCAGTTGCGCCTGCACGCCCCAGCCGATCGGCCGCTTGCGCAGATACAGCATGGGCAGCGCGAGCCGGTCGGCCAGCCAGGCCGCGAAGGCGATGCCGGAACTTTCGGAGCCCACCACGGCGCCGATGCCCTGTTGGGTGACGAGCGGCGCCACGGCCCGCGCGGCGGCGTCCATCAGGTCGGTGCGCCAGGCGACGTCGCTCAGCAGGGCGTGCACGTCCACATAGACCGGGCTGGCCCAGCCGGAGGTGTAGAAAAAGGGCGTGTCGCCCGCGATGCGCACGGCATCGGTGGCGACCAGGGCGCGGGCGGTGCGCTCCGCATCGGAGGGTGAGAAGACCATCGGCTACCTGCTGAATGAGCAAGTGATGCACTGTAGGCAGAGGCGCGGGTGGGGAGAAGTGCAAAAATCTCCGCCAGCCGTTCCGAAACGCGATGGCTCGCCCGACCCCGGCGGCTGCGCTGGCTTGGCTCTTGCATCGAGGGCCGGTCGCAGCAGTGCCCGCCAGCCCCTTCCCTTTCCCATGTCCCGTCTCCTCTCATCCCGCAGCTTTCTGCGCCAGCTCGATCTGGGCACGCTCGATCTCTTCATCATGGTCTGCGAGGCCGGCAGCATCGCGCGCGCGGCCGAGCGCGGGCAGATGGCGCCCTCGGCGGTGAGCAAGCGCATCGCCGAGCTGGAAACCCTGGCCCAGGCGCCGCTGCTGGCTCGCCACGCGCGCGGCGCCCGCCCCACCCCGGCGGGCGAGCAGCTGCTGCAGCACGCCCACGCCATCCTGCTGGCGGTGGAGCATTTGCACGCCGACCTGGGCGAATTCGCGCGCGGCGTGCGCGGCCACGTGCGGGTGTGCGCCAGCGCGTCGGTGGTCGAGCAGTTCCTGCCGGCGGAGATGGCCGGCTTCATGCAGCGCCATCCCGACATCCGCATCGACCTGCGCCAGGCGGCCAGCCGCGCCGTGGCGCAGGCGGTGCGCGAAGGCGCGGCCGACATCGGCATCTGCGGCGCCAGCGACGAAGTGCTGGGGCTGGAGTCGCGCCCTTACCGGTGCGAGCGCCTGGTGCTGGTGGTGCCGCGCGGCCACGCGCTGGCGCGGCTCAAGCAGGTGCCATACGAGCGCGCGCTGGCCTACCCGCAGATCGGCCTGCGCGACAGCAGCACGGTGCAGCAGTCGCTGGCGCAGGAAGCCCGCGCCACCCGCCGCGTACTGGCCCGCCGCATGGAGGTGGACAGCCTGAGCGCGCTGTGCCGCATGGTGGAAAGCGGCCTGGGCCTGGGCGTCATGCCCGAGGGCGCCTTCCGCGCGCTGGGCGAGGCCACCCAGCTGCGCTCCGTCGCGCTCACCGACGCCTGGGCCGACCGCGAGCTGAATCTGTACGCCCTGCGCTTTGCCGACCTGCCCGTGGCCGCGCAGCGCTTTGCGGACCACGTCACGCCGCAGCGGACCTGACCGCCACCGCACCGGCCCGGCCCGGCGGACACGCCGCCGCTGCGCGGGGTGAAGCGACACGGGGCGCACGCCCGCGGGCAGCGGCTTCTAGAATGAAGGTCACCCCTGCCTCTTCTTCCTTCGGGCCCCCGGCGCGCCCCACGCCCTGCCGGGGGCAGCCCACCGCCTGCGACTTGCCGAAAGACCGCCGCCATGAACGCCCCTGCCACCGCCACCCATCTGCTGCCCGAAGTGCCCCTGCGCCCGGTGCCCCCTGCGATGCTCGATGCGCTCGCGGCACGCTTCGGCGCGCAGCTGTCCACCGCGCTGGCGGTGCGTGAACAGCACGGCCGCGACGAAGGCTCCATCCAAGCGCCGCCGCCTTCGGCCGTGCTGTTTGCCGAAAGCACGCAGGACGTGGCCGATGCCATCCGCCTGGCCGCCGAGCACGACGTGCCGGTGATTCCGTACGGCGCCGGCTCGTCGCTGGAAGGGCACCTGCTGGCCATCCAGGGCGGCATCAGCATCGACGTGAGCCGCATGAACCGCCTGCTGCGCGTGGATGCGGACGACCTCACCGTCACCGTGCAGCCCGGCATCACCCGCAAGCAGCTGAACGAAGCCATCAAGGACACGGGCCTCTTCTTCCCCATCGACCCGGGCGCCGACGCCAGCATCGGCGGCATGGCCGCCACCCGCGCCAGCGGCACCAACGCCGTGCGCTACGGCACCATGCGCGAGAACGTGCTGGCGCTGGAAGTGGTGACCGCCAGCGGCGAGGCCATCCGCACCGGCACCCGCGCCAAGAAAAGCGCCGCCGGCTACGACCTGACGCGCCTGATCGTGGGCAGCGAAGGCACGCTGGGCGTGATCACCGAAGTCACCCTGCGCCTGTACCCCCTGCCGGAAGCGGTGAGCGCCGCCATCTGCTCCTTCCCCAGCATCGAGGAGGCCGTGCGCACCGTCATCCAGACCATCCAGCTGGGCGTGCCGATTGCCCGCGTGGAGCTGATCGACCAGCACACCGTGCGCATGGTGAATGCCCACAGCAAGCTGGGCCTGCGCGAAGAGCCCATGCTGCTGATGGAATTCCACGGCTCCCCCGCCGGCGCGCAGGAACAGGCCGAGACCGTGCAGGCCATCGCGCAGGAATGGAACGGCAACGCCTTCGAATGGGCGACCACGCCCGAGGAGCGCACCCGCCTCTGGACCGCGCGGCACAACGCGTATTTCGCCGCCGTGCAAAGCCGCCCCGGCTGCCGCGCCATCAGCACCGACACCTGCGTGCCCATCAGCCGCCTGGCGGACTGCCTGCTCGACTCGGTGATCGAAGCCGACGCCAGCGGCATTCCGTACTTCCTCGTCGGCCACGTGGGCGACGGCAATTTCCACTTCGGCTACCTGATCGACCCGAACAGCGCGGAAGAACGCCAGAAGGCCGAAGCGCTGAACCACCAGCTGGTGGCCCGTGCCCTGGCGCTGGGCGGCACCTGCACCGGTGAACACGGCGTGGGCATCCACAAGATGGGGTTTCTGCTGGACGAGACCGGGCCGGGGGCCGTGGCGATGATGCGGGCGATCAAGCAGGCGCTGGACCCGAAGAACATTTTGAATCCGGGGAAGATCTTTGCGATGTGATCGAGCGTTGGTCGCTATTGATTTGGTAGCTACCCGCGCTGGATGGGCGGGCGCCACAAGCCATTTTGGCCTGACTATCAAGCAACGTGTCCCAGCCGCGCCTCCACCGTTCGGGCTGAGCTTGTCGAAGCCAGGGCACGTTTTGGACATCACGGCTGGAGGGCTGGCGAGCGAACAGTGTTGCCCTGGCGTACTCCATCAGGCAGGCGTTTCGGCCGCAAGTTCGCGGGTTCACAGCGCATCCAGCGGACTCAAGATGTCGCGCCCACTCTTGTTCAGCACGTGGGTGTAGATCATGGTGGTGCTCACATCCGCGTGGCCCAACAGCTCCTGCACTGTGCGAATGTCATAGCCCGCCTGCAGCAGATGGGTAGCGAACGAATGCCGCAGCACATGGGGCGACACTGGCTTGTCACTGCCCGCACGCCGCGCACCCTCTCGCACCGCACGCTGCGCCGACTCCGGATACACATGGTGGCGCCGCTCCACCGACTGCCCGGTACGCGCATCCGGGCGCGGGTCGATGGATCGCACCGGTGACGGAAACACCCACTGCCACGCCCAGCTGCGGTCTGCGTCGGGGTACTTCACCGCCAGCGCATGCGGCAGATACACCCGGCCCAACCCCGCCGCCACATCCTTGTCGTGCAAAGCCCGAGCCTTGTGCAATTGCGCTTGCAAGGGCGCAATCAGGTTCTCCGGCAGCACCGTCACCCGGTCCTTGTTGCCCTTGCCTTCGCGCACGATCACCTCGCGCCGGGCGAATTCCACGTCCTAGACCCGCAGGCGGAGCGCCTCCAGGGAAGCTCTGCACGAATCAAGCGGAAAGTGGGCGCTGCGGATCGGGAGGGCTGCAAGGCGCAAGCCGCAGTGATAGCCGTAGCTATCGCGAGGATTGGCAACGCCGAAGACTGCCCGAGTCCGCAGATGCACGCGACGCGGCGATTCGTGCAGAGGTTCCCTACCAGCCGCATCCCCGTGCCGTATAGCAACTGCGCCACCAACCCCGGCGTGCCATCGACGTGCAACAGCAGTCCGCGCACCTCGGTCGGCGTGAGCACCACCGGCAGACGCTGTGGCCGCTTGACCTGTGCGACTTCATTCAGCCAGGGCAGCTCCATTCCCAAAACCTGTTTGTACAAATACAGAACCGCCGCTTTGGCCTAGTTTTGCGTGGATGCCGCAACGTGCCTGTCGACCGCCAAATTGCTCAGAAACGCCTCGACCTCCACCGCGCCAATGTCCTGCGGATGGCGTTTGCCGTGATAGAGAATGAAGCGGCGCGCCCAGTCAACGTACGCCTGCTCCGTGCGAATGCTGTAGTGCCGGGTGCGCAGGTGGATGCGCATTCGGTCTAGCAACTTGGGCGGCGGCCTTTCCGCCAGCGGATCGGATAGTAGAGGCTGCATGGATGCCACCTGCAAAATTTTAGGTTTGCCTAAATGTGATGATGTTGGGGTTTGCGAGTGGATGCGACCAAGTGTGTTGTGTTGGCGGACTGCGAACGGTAGGATGAACGTCGTCTATTTCTAGTTAGCCTCGTATTCCGCTTCATGCAGGCCCGCACCCATTCCAGCGTTTCGCCTTTCTCGAAGGTTTCTCCTTGGGGGTTTTGGCGCTTTGCTGGGCTTCGCCTGCGTTCGCTTCGTCAATTTCAAGCCTTTTTGGCTGTTGGCGCCCATTCACCCACCGCCACCTGCTATCGTTTTGGCAGCGCTGCGCCTCTTCCGTGGCACAGCGCTTTTTCTCGGGCTGCGCACGTCTGCACATCGTGGCTCTCCCTCTTGGCGTCCTCGCCTAACCATTCGGTCAAGCCGACCCGCCTCCGGCGGGCGGCTTACCTCCGCCGTTAGACGATATGCGAGCACTGTAATTTTTTAACCACTAAGGAGATAACTCATGCCACTTAAACCAGGACCAAAGCCGATAGCACCCTCAACAGGAGAGCTGGATAAGCGCCGTCGGGATAACAAAACTACACCAGGCAATACACCAAACCTCAAACCTAGCAAATGGATTAATCCCCAAAAAAATAAATGAAGCTTTTCTCGTTAAATTGCTTTTCTAACCCGTCGCTCAAGCGGACGTTTACTCCGCCTTTTAGCTTGGTGCATTATAATTTTAAGGATAATCTATGAGTGCATGGTCTGATCAAATTTTTCAAGCAGTTGCCGCAAACGGTGGTGTTGTTCGTCGCTCGCGTGCTGATGTCGATCAATATTCATCGCTCTTGGAAATTATTTAAAAGGCTCAAGCACGAGGCCTTCATATGATTGAAACTGGAGGGCAGGTAGTCATACTCTGCCATTTTGGGCATTTAGTTGTCCATTGTTGAGTTCTAACATTGCAGTCAAGCCGACCCGCCTACGGGGGGCGACTTACTTTGTCCGTTAGTCCTCAAAAAGCCCACATCCATGATCGCCCCATTATTCAAGAAGAATACGCTTGAGCAAACGAGTTTCCAAGTGGATGAAGCGGGGTTCAACTTTCGCGGTCGGAAGTATGCATTTGCCGATGTAGTGGAAACCCGAAGCTCCCGGGTTATCCATCAGACGCGGCATATCTCGGTAGGCGTTACTGAAAGTCACGACCCAGCCATGTCGTTCTTGCTTGTCATGCGCGATGGAGAACATATCCAAGTGACTGAGCAATCCACGCTCACGTCGTCAACTAAGCACGCTCGTGTCGACCAGTTGCAACAGGCGTTCGATGCCATATGCGCGAAGACTTTTGATCAGCGCGTCAAAAATATGTCAGTCAAGTTGATGCTAGCGGCTTCTTCTCCTATGGCGGTTGGCGGTTCTCGCCTAAGCAGCAGAAGCTCATCCATGAGAGTTCAGGTCTTGCCCATTCCATAGATGAGCTGCAATTCTTGCGGAGCTACGGATTTATTGAGTTGGTCCCAAAGCAAGAGAGCTTTGCCGCAAGAGTTCTTCGCAAGTCGAAGCAAGAACTCAGCGGTAGACGGCATGGGGTTAGTACGCTGGCAGACACAGATGTATTCTTTGCCCTCTTGCATCACTACTTTCGCCTCAAGTGGTGAACCGTGTGATCTAACCCTTCGCGCAAGCGGACTACGCAAAAGCTGCGCTTTTGCTTCGCCGCTTAGCTCGTACGTTAGCTTTGAAGGGCTTTCAATGTCAGCTCCAAAAATCAGTTTGAATAAGCTTGGCGAGTATATGAGTGCCACACCAGCAAGACGGCGGCGCATCATTGAAGATCAGATTGCCCCGAAGGATTTTGTTGTGGCTCGATACACCGATGCACGCGAAAGCATTGTCAACTGCATTGCAGGAATTATTTCTGAAGACCAGCTAACTCAGGTAGCAGAAGATCTACGAAATAAAGAATATGAAAGCAAATTTATTGCACAAGACAAGAATCTATCGGCTGATGCTATAGATAGTTTTCTTGAAATATCGGATCAATTGCCAGAAAATTACAAATTTGAAAAAGCACCTGCAAATGAAAAATCAACTATGGGAATAGCAGGTGTTGACGTCTCCATCAGACCCGATGCTTATATAAAAAATGACAATGATGAAGTGATTGGCGCATTAAAGCTTCATTTTCCAAAATCAAATCCCCTGGATAAAATTTCTGGAGAATATGTTGCAACCACTTTAAAAACATTTGTTCAAGAAAACTCAGAAAATACGATTGATCATAAGTTATGCATTATCATTGACGTACCCTCTTCAAGTGTTATTTCTGCACCGAAAGCGGAAAAGAAGAGAATGATTGATATTGAAGCGGCTTGCAAGGAGATTAGTGCACAATGGAAGGCCAAAACAAGCTAACCTAGCACTCAAGCCGACCCGCACACTGCGGGCAGCTTACCTATTTCGTTAGGCCTTTTTATGGCAACAAGGCTCCAATGAGCTACTACGCACCAGGGGAAGAAGCAGCTTTCTTCAACTGCCTGCAATACATTCCCGGCATCCTTTCCGTAAAGGGTTTGGGACGAGAGCTTCATATCCAAATTCGATCCACGCGCTTGAGCCGTAGCTCTATCTTAGAGTTGGTTGCTCTCTACCGCCGATATCAAGGCAAACTCCGAGAACTTTCAATGTTCTCAACGCCTGCAAACAAGGCATGGCTTGAACCGATGCTAGTTCCTCCTAACGACAGGCAAAAGAGGTCGCGCGGGTGAGTGCTCCCACCGAACGAGTCTTTGCCACCAGTCTAACCGGTTGGTCAAGCCGACGCCCACAAGCTCCGCTTGTGGGTACCCTCCGTGCTTTGCACTCCGGCGCGGCTTACCGTAAGCGTTAGATCACATGGATGAAGTGATCGGAATCTCTTTGGGCATGGTGGTGAGCCTCACGGGGAGGATGATTATTTCGATCCTCACTCTCAGACGTTGGCGAGGCGAATCGTTCGATGGTCAAGAGGGTCGAATCCACGGTGCTGCAGGTGCTCTTTCATTTGTACGAGAAGGGCATCGTGTGATAACAACTACTGGCCAGCTGTTTGTTGGAATAGCGTTCTATGTGCTGCTCGCTGGAGGGCTCGTTGCATACGCCGTCGCGATCTAACACGGCGCTCAAGCCGAACCGCCTTCGGCGGTCGGCTTAGCTGATTCGTTAGGACACTGTAGCCATGGCGCTCATCTCCCACGCCGCAGATCTACTTGCGCAATTGCCAAGCGTCGTCAGTTCGAAAGGGCGGGACGGCAAGCGCTTTGTTCATGCGCTCGCGCATGAACCATGTCAGTCGAGATCTACTCACCGGTCGGCACTGACCCGCAAACGCCACATGAGCAAGACGAGCTTTACTTCGTACATTCGGGTCACGCGACCCTTCTCATTGGATCCGATTCCCATGAGTGCCATCCAGGCACGATTGCCTTTGTTCCAGCGGGTGCTGACCACAAGTTTGTGAAATTCAGTGCCGACTTTTCTACGTGGGTTGTGTTTTGTGGGCCTCAGAGCGGCGAGTCATAATTAGTCATCGCAGCGGACGCCTCCGGTGCACGCTCTGGTGCCTGTCGACTCGGGCGTTAGACCGCTCAATAAATCAAACCCATCGCGGCCGCTGGCACGCGTACCGATTTCAGAGTCGAACTCTGACTCAGGAAAATGGCGTATGACCATTTCGCCCTTTTTCCCCGGCCGTCCTTCCAAGCCTGGCGCCCAGCCCTACCGAGGCCGCTCCACGCTCCTGCTCGCCGCAACCCTGCTCGCAGCGATGCTGACCGCCTGCACGCTACCCACCGATGCCATCGTTCATCCGGTGGCGAGTGTGCAGGCTGCCGTACCGGTCTATCCGTTGACTGCCAGGCTGTACGGTATCGAAGGCGCCGTGCGCGTACAGTTTTGCGTGCGGGCCGATGGCGCGGTGGTGGATATCCACGTCAAGGAAAGCTCTGGCAGCGCGGAGCTGGACGGCGCGGCGGTCGATGCGGTGAAGCGTTCGCGGTTCCGGCCTGCGCAGACGGCGTCGGGCAAGTGGGTGAAAAGCTGCATCAGCGCGCCTTATCGGTTCGTTCTTGAATAGGCTCGGGCGTTCGCTGGCGGCACCAGCGGCGTGCCCGTGCGCATCGTGAGCAACTCGAACGCCGATTCCTACGGCAGCTGCTAGCCAGGGGCGATGGTTGCGCCGAACGGCACTTGCACGACGAATGCGTTGTGCCCAGGACCTGATAGCGGCACCGGTGGCGGGATCTGAGAGAAGCGGCGTGCTTTATCGCCAACGCGGTGAAAGCGCGGGTGCAATGCCAATGCGATCTGGTGCACCAGTCTTCCCGACGCGGCGCGAATTTAAGCGCCGCCTAAGTGGCCGCTCCTACAGTGAATTCGTCGCTGCAATCCACCCGCCGGGCAGCGTCAACGCAATGGGTCCGGCGCGGCGCACCGCAGTGCCGGGGCCGAATCGGATGAACCACTGAATGAAGGAGTCACACCATGCGAGTTCTCGCCTACCTCACCGCCCTGACGGTTTCCGCCGTGACCGCCACCGCCGCCATGGCCCAGACGCCAGCACCCGCCGCACCGGCCAAGCCGGTCGTGAAGACCACCTGCGCGGACTATGTGGCGCTGAACGAAACCATCAAGCCCAAGTTCATCTACTACGCGGTGGGCCACGGCAAGAAGGGCGCGAAGGAGGTGGTGTTCGAGGAAGAGGCCATCGAGAAGATCAAGCCCGAACTGGACCAGTACTGCGCCGTGAACCTGAGCAAGTCGGCCTACGACAAGGTGCTGGCCAGCAGCATGGCCACCGACCCGGTGGGCAACAACTACCACGCGCCCAAGACGTCGAAGTAAGCACGGAAGGGCACACGCCTGACCCCACCGCAGGCTCCGGCCCCAAAACAAAGAGCCCTGCACCGCAGCGATGCGGTGCAGGGCTCTTTGTTTTACGTCGTTCTGACCGCCTGCCAGCGCGGATCGATGGCGGCGCCCTCACCCGAGCGGCGGCAGCAGGTTCATCAGCAGGACCATGCCCAGCCCCACCAGCGCGACGATGGACTGCACGACCGAGATGGTCTTGGTGGCTTCGCCCAGGCTCATGCCGAACGATTCCTTCACCAGCCAGAAGCCCGCATGGTTGGCGTAGTTGAAGAACAGCGAGCCGCAGCCGATGGAGAGCGCCAGCAGCGGCTGGTTGACGGCCGTGCCGGAGGCAGCCAGCGGCGCCAGCAGCCCCGCTGCGCCCACGATGCCGACGGTGGCCGAGCCGGTGGAGACCGACAGCAGCATGGAAATCAGCCAGCCCAGCAGCAGCGGCGACACGGGCAGTTGCTGGCTCAGGTGGACGATGGCGTCGCCCACGCGCGCGTCGGTCAGCACCTGCTGGAAGGCGCCGCCGCCCGCGATGATGAGCAGCACGTTGGCGATGGGCTTGATGCTGTCGCTGAGCGCCTTGCGCACGGCCTCGGGCTGGCCGGGGCGCAGCGCCAGCACGGCGAAGACCACGCCCAGCAGCATGGCGATGATCGGGTTCCCCACGAAGGCGGTGAAGTGCAGCAGCGCGGAGCCCTTGGGCAGCAGCATCTCGCCCAGCGCATGCATCAGCATGAGCAGGGCCGGCGCCAGCGCCGCCAGCACGCCCAGGGCCAGACCGGGAGGCTGCCTGTGCGCCGCCGGGGCGCTGTGGGCGGCTTCCGTTGCCGCCGTGGCGTCGGCGGTGGTGTCGGGTGCGTACTGCGCGATCAGGGCGTCGTCCGGGCGCACCGTCAGCCGCTTGGCGATGAAGCTGCCATACACCGGCCCGGCCAGCACGATGGCCGGCAGCGCGGCGATGAAGCCGTAGATCATGGTGGCGCCGACGCTGGTCTTGAGCGTGGCGATGGCGGTGAGCGGGCCGGGGTGCGGCGGCACCATGCCGTGCATGGCGGCCAGCGCGGCGATGACGGGCACGCCGACGTAGACGTACGCCGACCCACTGCCCTGCTGCTCGGCCTCCAGCTTGCGGGCCACGCCGAAGATGAGCGGCAGCAGCACGATCAGGCCGACCTCGAAGAACATCGGAATGCCGACGATGAAGGCCACGCCGGCCATGGCCCAGGGCAGCGCCCTGCGGGATGCGCGGTCGAGGATGGCGCTGGCCAGGCTGTCGGTGACGCCCGAGTCCGCCAGCACCTTGCCCAGCATGGCGCCCAGGGCCACCACCAGCCCCACCGCGCCCAGCGTCTTGCCCGCGCCGCCCGAGATGGCGGCGACCAGCTTGTCCAGCGGCATGCCGGTGAAGAGGCCTGCGCCCACCGACACGATCAGCAGCGCCAGCAGCGGGTGCACCCGCAGCCGCGACACGATGAGCGCCACCAGGCAAAGCACGCTGACGAGCGCGGTGACCAGCAATTGGATGTCGTGGGAAGTCATGGGTGGACCTGGGCAGGAGGAAGCGAAGGGGTCAGGCGGCCATGTCCAGCTGCATGATGATCATGTTGACCAGCGTGCTCACGGTCGGGCGGCCGGTCTCCACCGTGAAATGGGCGACCTCGCGGTAGAGCGGGTCGCGCACGGCATAGAGCTCCCGCAGGCGCTCCAGCGGGTTGGCCACCTGCAGCAGCGGGCGGGCCTTGTCGTGGCGCACGCGCTTGAAGATCTCGTCGGGCGAGGCGCGCAGATACAGCACGTGGCCGAAGTCGCGTAGCGCCACGCGGTTGGGCTGGCGCAGCACGATGCCGCCGCCGGTCGACAGCACCATGTCGCCGGGCTCGGCGGCGATCTCGGCCATCAAGGCGGTTTCGCGCTCGCGGAAGCTGTCTTCGCCGTGCTGCTCGAAGTACGAGCGGATGCTGGTGCCCAGGACACTTTCCATCCGCTGGTCCAGGTCCACGAAGGGCACATCGAGCCGCCGCGCCAGATGACGGCCGACCGTGGATTTGCCCGAGCCTGGCATGCCAACCAGTGCGCAGCGCGTCTGCATTCTTTGTGTCCTGTCTGTCGTTATCGGTGGGTGCGATCGGAGCCGTGGAGTGTACGGCCCGCATTCTCGGTCGATGGCCCTCTGCGCCACGGCCGGCCTGTCGGCATCAACTGACAGTCGCCCCAGCCTGCGTGGCCGACAATCAGCCATGGCACTTTCTTCTTTCAAGGAACGTGTGGCCGACCGCGTCCAGCGCATGCTGCGGCCCATCGCCCCGTTGATTCGCGCCGCCAATCTGTGGATGGACGTGGACGGCCCGCGCATGAGCGCCGCCATGTCGTTCTACGGCATGCTGAGCCTGGCGCCGCTGCTGCTGTTGCTGGTGGGCGTGATGGGCTGGTGGATCGACAAGGCCTACCTCGAAACGAATCTCATCGCCCAGGTGCAGCACGTGGTAGGCGACCGCGGCGCGGACGCGATCCGCGTGGCGCTGGCGAGCGCGCAGGAGCCGTCGCAGGGCCGGCTGGCGTCGCTGTTCGGCTTCGGCCTGCTGCTGTCCGGCGCGACCGGGGTGTTCGTGGAGCTGCAGTCGGCGCTGGAGCGCCTCTGGCTGGGCGGCCAGCCTCCGGCACCGCAGACCACCAAGGCCTGGTGGCGCATGGCGTCGCTGCGGCTGCGCGGGCTGGGCTATGTGCTGGCCATCGGCTTCCTGCTGCTGGTGTCGCTGGTGGTGTCCACCGGCATCAACATGGTGGGCCACTGGGCCAGCGATGCGCTGCCGGTCGGCTCGGGCACGCTGCTGCTGGTGGTCAACGAGCTGGTGGCGTTCGCCATCGCCGTGGGCCTGTTCGTGGGCCTGATGCGCATCGGCGGCGGCCCCAAGCCGTCCATGATCTGCCTGGTGTTCGGTGCCGTGGTGGGCGCCATCCTGTTCACGGTGGGCAAGCAGCTGCTGGCGCTCTATCTCTCCACGGCGGCGGTGGTGTCGGCCTACGGCGCCGCGGGGTCGCTGGTGGTGCTCTTGATGTGGATCTTCTTCTCGTCGGCCGTGCTGCTGTTTTCTGCCGCCTGCGCCCGTGCGCTGCAGGAAGTGCGCGAAGAGAACGCCCTGCGCACCGGGCTGCCGCCCGAGAAACGTTCTGCCTGACGCGGCAAGGCCACGCCCGCCGGTCAGCGGGTGATTTGCAGCCCCGTGCCCAGCCCCAGCCGGTCGGCCAGCCGCAGCGCGTTGGCGGGCGCGTGGATCTTCTCGGTGTTGTCGAAAAAACAGAACACGTTGCGTGGCGTGCGGCCGGGGGCCGAAGCCCTGCGTGCCGCGGGCGCCACCGTGCGCATATCGGCCGGCACACCGCCTGCGGCCCAGGCGCGGATGCGCGCCGCCCACCGGTCGATCTGCGCGTCGCCGTAGCCGCTGGCGTAGAGCGCGCTCGCGCCGTGCAGGCGCAGGTACATGAAGTCGGCCGTGACGTCGCCCAGCTCGGGCCAGCGGCCGCCCGTGTCGGCCACCACCAGCGCTACACCGTAGCGGCGCAGCAGCGCGACGAAGTCGGGGTGGCAGAAGCTGTCGTGCCGCACTTCCAGCGCGTGGCGAACGCGCCAGGGCCGCTCGGGCTCCAGCAGCTCGCGGCCGCGCATGCGCTGCGCGTCGCGGTCGGCGGCCAGGGCGGCGGCGGCAGTGGTGTCGTGGGGCAGCAGGGCCAGGAAGGCGTCCAGCAGCTCGGCATCGAACGCGAGGTTCGGCGGCAGCTGCCACAGGATGGGCCCGAGCTTGGCGCCCAGGCCGAACAGACCGGACGCGAAGAAGTTGGCCACCGCCGCGCGCGCATCGCGCAGGCGCAGCACATGGGTGATGAAACGCGGCGCCTTCACGGTGAACACGAAGCCCTCGGGCGTGTCTGCCGCCCAGCGGGCGTAGCTGGCGGGGCGCTGCAGCGCGTAGAACGAGCCATTCAGTTCGATGGCCGGAAACTGGTGCGCGGCGTGGCGCAGCTCCTGCGATTGCACCAGCCCGGGCGGGTAGAACGGGCCGCGCCACGGCGGATAGCGCCAGCCGGAGATGCCGATGCGGATCTGTGCTTGCATGGGATCGGTGCGTAGGAGTATGCAGGTGCCTGGTGCGCTCTGCGTGGCAAAGCGGGTCACATGGGCCAGGGGACCGATCCAGCCTACGGACTTGCGCCGCCGATGTCACCACCCTCTGCACGCCGCAAACCGAAGGTGCGCCACCGGCGGACACACAGGCTGGAAGACCGCCTACAGGCACGGCAGGCGGCCCCGACGGCTTCTTACGGCCGTTACAAATGGCCTCGGCTTGTAAAGCGATGTCGCGGGTACGCTGCCGACGACTACTCCAAGGAGGACTTTCATCATGGGTCTCATCGTTCGACCTTCCAACCCCCTCTTCCCCGCACAGGCGCAGGCCGCCCCGGCGGGCGCATCGACCAAGTGGCTCTGGGCCGCCGTCGGCGCGCTGGGCGTGAGCGTGCTGGCGCTGGGCGCCACCCTGGTGGTGCAGCAGTCGGGCCGCAACGCAGCGGCCGTGCAGTCCGTTGCGGCCGCTGCGCCGCTGCCGGAAGGCGCGGCCGGACACACCGCGCTGGTGGACGAAAATACTGCGGCAAAAGTGCCTGCAGCGCCGGTGCAGCGGGCGCAGCCCGCTACCAATTCCGTAGCAAATCGCGCTCCGGCCACCGCTCCCGCGCGACAGGACTATGCCCAGGGCGGCGGCTATGCGTCGCCCCAGTATTCCCGCCCCGTCTCGGCCCAGCCCGTGTGCGCCAGCTGCGGCCGGGTGGAGTCGGTGCAGGCCGTGCAGCAGGCGGCGCCGGCCACCGGCATCGGCGCGGTCGCCGGGGGCGTGCTGGGCGGCGTGCTGGGCAACCAGGTGGGCAAGGGCAATGGGCGCACGGCGGCCACGGTGCTGGGCGCCGTGGGCGGCGGCTACCTGGGCCACACCGTGGAACAGCGCACCCGCACCACCACGGCCTACCAGGTACGTGTGCGCATGGACGACGGCTCGCTGCGCACCTTCACGCGCTCGCAGCCGGTGGCCGAAGGCACGCAGGTGCGCGTCGATGGCCGCTCGTTCCGCGTGGACCAGGGCGGTGACGCCCGCTACGGCAACGGCCAGCCGGTGCGCGTGGTGAACGCGTACTGATGCCCTGCGGCCGGTCGCCGGCCGCGCGCGCCAGCAAAAAGGCCGGCCCCGGAGTTTCCGGGCCGGCCTTTTGCATTGGGGACTGGGCTTTGAGCGCAGCGCCCTGGCTTACTTTTCGACGAAGGCGCGTTCGACCACGAAGTCGCCCGGCGTGCTGGTGTTGCCTTCCTGGAAGCCGCGCTTTTCCAGCATCTCCTTCAGGTCCGCCAGCATGGCGGGGCTGCCGCAGAGCATGACGCGGTCCACGGCGGGGTCGAACGCCGGCAGGCCGATGTTGGCCGGGAAGGTGCCGTTCTCGATCAGGTCGGTGATGCGGCCCTGGTTGCGGAAGGGCTCGCGCGTGACGGTGGGGTAGTACACCAGCTTGTCCCGCACGATGTCGCCCAGCAGTTCGTGCTCGGGCAACTCCTTCTCGAACAGGTCCTGGTAGGCCAGCTCCTCGACCTGGCGCACGCCGTGCACCACAACGACCTTGTCGAAGCGCTCATAGGTCTCGGGGTCGCGCGCCACGGCCAGCCACGGAGCCAGGCCGGTGCCGGTGCCGATGAGATACAGGTTCTTGCCGGGCAGCAGGTAGTCGATCAGCAGGGTGCCGGTGGGCTTCTTGCCGACGATGATGGTGTCGCCCACCTGGATGTGCTGCAGGCGAGAGGTCAACGGGCCGTCCTCGACCTTGATCGACAGGAACTCGAGGTGCTCCTCGTAGTTCGGGCTGGCGATGGAGTAGGCGCGCAGCAGCGGCTTGTCGTTCACCTTCAGGCCGATCATGGTGAAGTGGCCGTTGGAGAAGCGCAGGGCCGGGTCCCGCGTGGTGGTGAAGGAAAACAGGCGGTCGGTCCAGTGGTGAACGGTCAAGACGCGTTCTTCGAGAAAGGCGCTCATGGAATGGCTGTGTCCGGAATAGAAAAGATTCGACGACGATGACGGTCGACCCGTCTCGGGCGGCAGGGCCGGTGGCCGGAACGGGCCCACGCACCAAGGGGTGGAGCGTTCCTGAAGCTGCCCCCTGCCATGCGGGCAAACCCCAGCATTGTCGGGCAAACCGGCAGCGCGGGTACATTCCCATATTGCAGAAGCTTATGCCCCCGGTTACGCACCCAGGACGACACACCATGCCTTCGACCCGCCGCGCCTCCCTGGCAGCCCTTGCCGCCCTCGCCCTGGCCACCCCCCTGCTGCCCGGCCAGGCGCATGCCCAGTCGGTCTACAAGATCGGCGAAATCAACAGCTACAAGGCCCAGCCCGCCTTCCTGGAGCCCTACAAGAAGGGCATGGAGCTGGCCATCGAGCAGGTCAACGCGGGCGGCGGCGTGCAGGGCAAGAAGCTGCAGCTGGTCACCCGCGACGACAACGGCAACCCCGGCGACGCCGTGCGGGCGGCCGAGGAACTGCTGGCGCGCGAGAAGGTCGACGTGCTGACGGGCACCTTCCTGTCGCACGTGGGCCTGGCCATGACCGACTTCGCCCGGCAGAAGAAGGTGTTCTTCCTCGCGGCCGAGCCGCTCACCGACAAGATCGTCTGGGAGAACGGCAACCGCTACACCTTCCGCCTGCGCCCCTCCACCTACATGCAGGTCGCCATGCTGGTGCCCGACGCGGTGCAGCTGCGCAAGAAGCGCTGGGCGCTGGTCTATCCCAACTACGAATATGGCCAATCGGCCGTGGCCACCTTCAAGGCACTCATGAAGGCGGCCCAGCCCGACGTGGAATTCGTCGCCGAGCAGGCCACGCCGCTGGGCAAGGTGGATGCGGGCAGCGTCGTGCAGGCACTGCAGGACGCCAAGCCGGACGCCATCTTCAACGTGCTTTTCGCCGCAGATCTCGCCAAGTTCGTGCGCGAAGGCAACACACGCGGCCTGTTCCAGGGCCGGGGCGTAGTGAGCCTGCTGTCGGGCGAGCCCGAATACCTGGACACGCTCAAAAGCGAGACGCCGGACGGCTGGATCGTCACCGGCTACCCGTGGCAGGCCATCCAGACGCCCGAACACAAGGCCTTCCTCGACGCCTACCAGAAGCGCTTTGGCGACTACCCCCGCGCCGGCTCGGTGGTGGGCTACAACGCCATCCTGTCGCTGGCGGCCGGCCTGCAGCGCGCCGGCTCGGCCGACACGGAGCGGCTGATCGCCGCCTTCCGCGGCCTGCAGCTGGACACGCCCTTCGGCCCCATCACCTACCGTGCGCAGGACCACCAGTCCACCATGGGCGCCTTCGTCGGCAAAACGAAGAACGAGAACGGCCGCGGCGTGATGGTGGACTTCCGCTACCTGGACGGCGCGAAGTTCCAGCCCTCCGACGCCCAGGTGCGCCAGCTGCGGCCGGCCGCGCCCTGAGACCTTTTCACCTGACCCGCACGCCGCGACCGTGGATTTCTCCGGCCTGCTGCTGCAGCTGCTGAACGGGCTGGCCGGCGCCTCCACCCTGTTCCTGGTGGCGGTGGGCCTGTCGCTGATCTTCGGCGTCACGCGCATCGTCAACTTCGCGCATGGCTCGTTCACCATGCTGGGCATCTACATCGCCTATTCGCTGGTGGAGCGCCTCGCGGGCGCCATCGGCTTCTGGCCCGCGCTGCTGCTGGCGCCCCTCGCCGTGGGGCTGCTCGGCGCGCTGGTCGAGCTGACGCTGCTGCGCCGCATCTACCGCGCGCCGGAACTCTTCCAGCTGCTGGCCACCTTCGCGCTGGTGCTGGTCATCAAGGACGCGGTGCTCTGGGCCTGGGGCCCGGAAGAACTCTTCGGCCCGCGTGCCCCCGGCCTGGAAGGCGCCGTGCCGCTGCTGGGCCGGCAGTTCCCGGTCTACGACCTGTTCCTGATCGGCGTGGGACCGCTGGTGCTGGGCCTGCTCTGGCTGCTGCTGCACCGCACGCGCTGGGGCACGCTGGTGCGCGCCGCCACGCAGGACCGCGAGATGGTGGGCGCGCTGGGCGTGAACCAGGCGTGGCTGTTCACCGCCGTCTTCGCGCTGGGCGCGCTGCTGGCCGGCCTGGGCGGCGCGCTGCAGCTGCCGCGCGAGCCGGCCCATCTCGACATGGACATGACCACCATCGGCGCCGCCTTCGTGGTGGTGGTGGTGGGCGGCATGGGGTCGATGCCCGGCGCCTTCGTGGCGGCGCTGCTGATCGCCGAGTTGAAGGCGGTGTGCATCTGGCTGGGCGTGGTGGAGGTGGCGGGCGTGGCCATCGCCTTCCCGCGCCTGACGCTGGTGGTGGAATTTTTGGTGATGGCGGCCGTGCTGGTGTGGCGCCCCTGGGGCCTGCTGGGCCGGCCCCTGCCGCCGCCGCGCATGGCGGGCGCCGCCGAGGCCC
>NZ_BAABVY010000011.1:0-195604 GCF_040365715.1 Acidovorax sp. FG27 | reverse complement strand
GCGTTCAGTCCGCCAGCGCTCAGTCCGCCAGCAGCTCCAGGCAGGCCCGCATCACCGGCGGATGGAACGCCATCTGCACATGCGCCACGCCGGGCACGAAGCGGTTGTCCGCGCCGGGCAGCGTGGCGGTGCCGGCCGGAAAGACGATGTTGTCGCAGCTGGAATAAAAGCAGGTGAATAGAGCCGCGCGCCCGGGCGGCTCGGCGCGGCGCAGGGCCTGCACCCATTCGCCCTCCAGCGCCATCTGCCGGCCGTTCACCGCGTGGCTGAAGCGGCCGGCCCAGGTGCCGCCGTGGGGCGAGCCGAGCGTGATGACGCGGTGGGCGCAGGCCTCGGCCCGGCCGGCGTCGCAGGCCCGCAGCCAGGCCCGCGCGGCGATGCCGCCCATGCTGTGGCCGATGACGACGGGCGCGCGGCCGGTGGCCTCGGTCACGCGGCCCACGGCCGCGTCGATGGTGGCGGCGTAGTCGTCGATGGAGCCGAAGGGCGGCTCCAGGTCCACCGCCACAAAGGCATGGCCGCGCTCGCGCAGCAGCGGCAGCCAGGGCGTCCAGAACCCCCGGTTGCAGAGGAAGCCGTGCACCAGCACCACGCCGCGCGGCGCCGGGCCGGGCTCGCCGCGGCGCTCGGGCAGCCAGTCGGCGATGGCGCCGCGGCGGAAAGGCTGCCACCAGCCGAACACCCGCGTGGCCCAGCCGCTTTCGGCCCACCAGGCCCGCAGCATCTGCCCGGCGCCGGGCGCGGGCGAAGGGTCGGCCCGGTTGGCGCGGGCCATCAGCACGAACTGCAGCCCCATCAGCAAGCGAAAGCCCAGCAGCGCCAGCACCGGCCCGCCCAGCGCCCAGCCGGGCGAGCGGGGGCCATTGCCAGGCGATCCAGGCGGCGGTGAGCGCCAGGTTGACGAAGACCATCCAGCGCTGCCAGCGTGCGTTGCTCAAGGGGCTGCCTTTCCAGGGGGCATCGCGGCGCCCACGCGCCGTGACGCTATGCATTTGATAGCTATCCGCGCTTGAATTTCAAGCGCCGGAGGCCATTTTCGTCAATAAACGTCGCGCCGGTAGCGCCCGGCGGCGATGAGGTCGTCCAGTGCGTCGCTGCCCAGCACCTCGGCCAGCGCGGCGTCCACGCCGGCGGCCATGCCCTGCAGGCTGCCGCAGACGTAGATCACCGCGCCGTCGTCCACCCAGGCGCGCAGGACGTCGGCGGCGTCGCGCAGCGCGTCCTGCACGTAGCGGCGCTCGGGCTGGTCGCGGGAATAGACGAAGTCGCCCCGCGCGATCTGGCCGGCCGCCAGCCAGCCGGCGGCCTCGGTCTCGCAATAGGCATCGCAGGCGCGCTGGCGTTCGCCGAACAGCAGCCAGTTGCGGTGGCGCCCGCCGCGGATGCGCGCCAGCAGGTGGCCGCGCAGGCCGGCATAGCCCGAGCCGTTGCCGATGAAGATCGCGGGGGCTTGCGCGCCAGCTTGCGCGCCGCTTTGCATGGCGCCGTCCTCGGCGGGCGCGAAGGCCATGTTCTCGACCAGCCGCAGCGCGACCGGCGCGCCCAGCGGCGCATGCGCCGTGAGCCAGCCCGACGCCAGGCCGAAGCCGGCCTCGTGCCGCACCTGGCGCACCAGCAGCGCCAGATGGCCGTCGCCGGGCAGCGAGGCCACCGAATAGCTGCGCGCCGCCAGCGGCTGCAGCGTGTCGGCCAGGGCCTGCCAGGCGCCGGCCGGCGGCGTGCCGGCATCCGCGCCGGTCAGGGCCGGCGTCTCGGCCGGCACGGGCAGCACGCTGCACGCCAGCGCGTCGCGCAGGCTCACCGTCCGGCCGGCCCGGCGCACCGGGGCATCACCCGGCCAGCCGTGGCGCCGCAGCAGCGTGTCGAGGGTGGCGTCGTCATGGCGCGGCAGCACTTCGACCAATGCGCCGGCCTGCCAGCCGGGGGCGGGCGCGCCGGGCGGCGGCGTGAGCTGCAGGGCGAAGAGCGGCGCGCCCTGGCTGCCGGGGTTGCACAGCGCGCGCGCCGCCAGCGTCCAGTCGGCGAAGGCCGGGGCGCCGACATCGCCCAGCAGGGGCGGGGCCGCATCGGCCGCCGCCGCCAGCCCGGGCGCGTTCAGGTGGCCGGCCAGCGCAGCCAGCCACGCGGGCCAGGCGGCCGCGTCCTCGCCGTCCATCTCGATCAGCGGGAAGAGCGGCTGCGCGCCCAGGCGGCGCAGCTGGTGGTCCAGCGCATGGCCGAAGCCGCAGAAGGCGGCGTAGTGCCGGTCGCCCAGCGCCAGCAGGCCGTAGCGCACCGGCGCCAGCGCCGTGCCCTGCGCCTGGGCCAGGTTGCGGGCGAAGCGCCGGGCCGCGTCGGGCGGGTCGCCCTCGCCGAAGGTGCTGGCGATGAACAGCACGCGGCGGTGATGGCGCAGCGCTTCGGCGCCCAAAGTGGCCACAGGCGCGAGCGTGGCGGCGAGCCCGGCGCCGCGCAGCAGGGCGGCGGTGCGCACGGCCAGCCGCTCGGCCCGGCCGGACTGGCTGGCATAGGCCACCAGCACGGCGTCGTCGCCCGTCGCCGCCGGGGCCACCGGCGGGGCCGACGCGGCGAGCGCCGCGCGTTCGGCGCGCACGGCGCGGGCGCGGCGCCGCCGGTCCAGGTACAGCAGCCAGCCGGTGATGGCGAAGAGCGGCATGGCCAGCGAGGCCAGCGTCATCACGATGCGCCCCGGCAGGCCGAAATACGTGCCCATGTGCAGCGGGTAGATGGCGGCCACGGCGCGGCGGCCGGGCGGCAGGTCGGCAAAGCGCTCGTCCTGCTGCACCGTGCCGTCCGGCCGCAGCCGCAGCTGGTTGCGGGCGCGTTCGTGCGCCGCGTCCGCGCCCAGCCAGGCGATCTGCAGGGGCTGGCCGGCCCGCTCGGGCATGCGCAGGTCGGCCCTGCGCCAGCCCGGCGCCAGGCGCTCGAAGGCCGACCAGGCCGGCGCGAGGTCGGCCGGCGCGGGCGGCGTGCGCTCGGCCGCCGGCGCCCCGTTCGCGGGCCGGGGCGCGGGGGCCATGGCGGCGGCCCGGGCGGGCACGCCGGCCCAGCGGTCCACCGGCGCGCGCACCGCGTCGAACGCCCAGTAAAGGCCCGTGGCCGCAAACACGACATAGGCCACCAGCGCCCAGGTGCCCGCCACCGAATGCAGGCCCCACAGGAACGAGCGGCCCTTGAGCGCCGGGTCGAACGTGAGCCAGGCGCGCCACGACAGCGGCCGGCGCGGCCAGCGCAGATAGAGGCCCGACAGCGCCAGCCCCAGCAGGCAGGCAGCGAGGATGCCTGTGACGGTGCGGCCGTCGCTGCGCGGCAGCAGCAGCCAGCGGTGCAGCGACTCCACCCAGTCGAAGAAGGCCGCGCCGCGCTGGGCGGGCAGCACGGCGGCGGTGTAGGGGTCGATGAACACGGCCTCGCCCCGGCGCTGGCCGGGCGGCGGCGCGAAGCTCACCCGCGCCGAGCGCCCTGGCTCGGCCTGCACGGCGATGCGCTGCACCGTGCGTGTCTCGCCCGCCTGGCGCAGGGCCTGGGCGATCTGCGGCGGAGTGAGTGCCGGCGCGGCACGCGCGGGCACCGACGCGGTGCCGGGGTTGGCCCAGTCCAGGATCTCTTCATGGAAGGAGAACACCGCGCCGGACAGGCCGATGACGATGAGCACGGTGCCGGCGGTGATGCCGACGAACCAGTGCAGCTGGAACCAGAGATTCTTGAACGTGAGCGAAGGCGAGAGCATGGTCGGGGCGTGCGCGGCACGGCGGGGCGGTATCCATACCGCCGCGACGCCGCCCCGTTAATGCGAACCAATTGTATTGACCCTGCGCGCCGCCACCCGCTGTCACCTGCATGACGCAGCCCTGGGTAGGCCCCGAGGCGGGCGGGCGCGGTGGCTCCCACAATGCCCGTTCGAAGGAGACACCCATGACCCTGCAACGCCCCTGGCTGGCGCACTACCCCGCCGGCGTGCCGCACGACATCGATCCCGACCGGTACCGCTCGGTGGCGCACCTGCTCGAGGAATCGTTCGGAAAGCACGCCGCCCACCCGTTCTCGGTGTGCATGGACCGGTGGATGAGCTACGGCGAGCTGGACCGCCTCTCTGCCCAGCTGGGCGCCTGGCTGCAGGGCCAGGGGCTGGCGCCCGGGGCGCGCGTGGCCATCATGCTGCCCAACGTGCCGCAGTTCGCCGTGACCATGGCGGCGGTGCTGCGGGCGGGCTACACCTGCGTGAACGTGAACCCGCTCTACACGGCCCGCGAGCTGGAGCACCAGCTCAAGGATTCCGGCGCCGAGGCCATCTTCATCCTGGAGAACTTCGCCTGCACGCTGGCCGAGGTGATCGACCGCACCGCCGTGCAGCACGTGGTGATGGCCGCCATGGGCGACCTGCTGGGGCCGGTCTACGGCCGCTGGATCACCTTCGCCGTGCGGCACCTGGCCAAGATGGTGCCGGCCTATGCGCTGCCGCTGACGGGCAGCCGCCGGGTCACCACCTTCCCCGAAGCGCTGGCGCAGGGGGCCGCCCGCACGCTGGCGCCCAGCACCGCCACGCTGGAATCGGCCGCCTTCCTGCAGTACACGGGCGGCACCACCGGCCTGTCGAAGGGCGCGGTGCTGACCCACCGCAACATCGTCGCGGCCACGCTGCAGGCCGAGGCCTGGTTCACGCCGGCGCTGGCCCGGGTGGGCGACGTGAGCCGCGCCAACTCCATCGCCGCGCTGCCGCTCTATCACATCTTCGCGCTCACGCTCTGCCTGCTGGCCATCCGCCAGGGCTCGCACCTGACGCTGATCCCGAACCCGCGCGACATCCCGAAATTCGTCGCCGTGCTGAAAAAGCGCCCCTTCCACATGTTGCCGGCGGTGAACACGCTGTTCAACGCGCTGCTGCAGAACGCCGACTTCCGCGCGCTCGACTTTCAGCCGCTGTGCGTGTCGCAGGCGGGCGGCATGGCGGCCAGCGAGAGCACGGCGCGAGAGTGGCAGAAGGTCACGGGCAGCACCATGATCGAAGGCTGGGGCATGAGCGAGACCTGCGCCATCGGCACCAACAACCCGGTCAGCAACACGGCCTTCACCGGCACCATCGGCCTGCCGTTGCCGGGCATCGACATCGCCATCAAGAACGACGCGGGCGAGAGCCTGCCCCTCGGCGAGGCGGGCGAGATCTGCATCAAGGGCCCGAACGTGATGCAGGGCTACTACCAGCAGCCCGAGGAGAACGCCCGCGCCTTCACCGCCGACGGCTTCATGCGCACGGGCGACATCGGCGTGATGGACGAGCGCGGCTACACCCGCATCATCGACCGCAAGAAGGACATGATCCTGGTGAGCGGCTTCAACGTCTTCCCCAACGAGCTGGAGCAGGTGGTGGCGCTCTGCCCCGGCGTGCTGGAATGCGCGGCCATTGGCATCGCCGACGAAAAGCAGGGCGAGGCGATCAAGGTCTTCGTGGTGCGCAGCGACCCGGCGCTGACCGAGGACGACGTGGCGCGCTACTGCGAAGAGAACCTGACCGGCTACAAGCGGCCCCGGCACATCGAGTTCCGCGACAGCCTGCCCAAGACCAACGTGGGCAAGATCTTGCGGCGGGAGCTGCGCGGGCCGGCGGCCTGACTGGCGCGCGCGGCCCGATGCGTCAGGGCTGCCCGTCGAAGCTCGCCACGCTGGCGGGCAGCTCCACCCAGGCATGCCGCCGCCGCGTCCAGATCTGCCGCTGCGGCGTGCCCAGCTGCTGGCGCTGGCGGATGGTGCCCACCCTGAGCGAATAGGCGGCGGGCCGGTCCACGTCGCAGGCATAGAGCGCGCTGCCGCACACCTCGCAGAAGGCCAGCAGCCGCCGGCGGCCGCTGTCCGCCGTCTTGACATAGGTGCGCGGCGTGCCGCGAACCAGCCGAAAGCCCGCCGCCGGCGCCGGGATGTTGGCGCGCATCACCGAGCCCGACTGCGCCTGGCAGTCGTCGCAGTGGCAGACCGTGATGCTGCCGGGCTGCACCTCGGCCTCGTAGGCGATGGCGCCGCAATGGCACTGGCCGTCGATCTTCATCATCGCTGGTTCCTTCCATGGGGATGCAGGCCCGACTTTAAGGCAGCGCTGAACAAGCCCCTCGCGCGCGGCGCATCTCTGCCGGGGGCGGTCTGCTGCGTTGCCAATCCTCGCAATAGCTGCGGCTATTGCTGCGGTTGGCGCCTTGCAGCCCATCCCCCGAGCAGAGCGCGCCGCATCGCGGGGACTTGTTCAGCGCTGCCTTAGGCGCCGGGGGGCGCGGGCGGGCGCGGAAGTCCGCCGATTCCGGGGACCGGGCAGCGCACCAGGCCGGATTTTTTGCCGCCGCCACGCCTGTCTCCAAAAAGTTTCCGACTGGTGATTCGGTTACGGCATTCCACGGCGCAGGCAGCCGATCCGCCGCGCCGGCCACTGTGTGACGCAGTTACCGACCGGCTGCCCGCCATCGGCCCGCGGCTTGGGAAGACCCCCGCCATTAGGGGTAATCCACCACGCGCAAACGTTTGCGCAAACGTTTTACATCGCTAACATCCGCCACCTCGGCCACGCCGGAACGGGCACGGCGACCCGCCGCCAGCCCCGGCTCCGTCGGCTTTTCGCTCAAGGGGTGCCGCCGACGCCCCACGTTCCGCGCCCGCACCGCATCACCACACTGGAGACACCATGCCGTTCACCCGCCGCACCACCATCCACACCGCCGCCGCCCTCGCCCTGATGGGCGGCCTGCTGGCCAGCCCCGCCTTCGCGCAGGATGGCGGCAAGCCCAAGATCGCCCTGGTCATGAAGTCGCTGGCTAATGAATTCTTCCGCACGATGGAAGACGGCGCCAAGGCGCACCAGAAGGCGCACGCCAGCGAATACACGCTGGTGTCCAACGGCATCAAGAACGAAACCGACACCGCCGCGCAGATCAAGATGGTCGAGCAGGCCGTGGCGCAGAAGGCCAGCGCCATCGTGCTGGCCCCGGCGGATTCGAAGGCCCTGGTGCCGGCCGTGAAGGCGGCCATCGACAAGGGCGTGATCGTCGTCAACATCGACAACCGGCTGGACGCCGACGCCCTGAAGGAAAAGAACATCAACGTGCCCTTCGTCGGCCCGGACAACCGCGCCGGCGCCAAGCTGGTGGGCGACTACCTGGCCAGGCAGCTGAAGGCGGGCGACAAGGTCGGCATCGTCGAGGGCGTGTCCACCACCTTCAACGCGCAGCAGCGCACGCTGGGCTATCAGGACGCGATGAAGGCCGCGGGCATCAACGTGGTGGGCGTGCAGTCCGGCCAGTGGGAGATCGAGAAGGGCAACACGGTCGCCGCCGGCATGCTGCGCGAGCACCCCGACCTGACGGCCCTGCTGGCGGGCAACGACAGCATGGCGCTGGGCGTGGTCGCCGCCGTGAAGGCCGCCGGCAAGACCGGCAAGGTGCAGGTGGTGGGCTACGACAACATCCAGGCCATCAAGCCCATGCTGGCCGACGGCCGCGTGCTGGCCACCGCCGACCAGTACGCCGCCAAGCAGGCCGTGTTCGGCATCGAGCTGGCGCAGAAGGCCCTGGCCGCCAAGACCCCGCAGGCCCAGCTGCCCGCCGAGGTGAAGACCGACGTGGTGCTGGTGACCAAGGGCAGCAAGTAAGCCCGGTCGGGCTGCGGTGGCCCGCCTCCCGTTCGCACTGAACCGAATGCGGGACACCACCGGACCCATCGACCCTGGAACGCTCACCCGTGAAGCCCCGCCCCTCCCCCATGCCCCACACGCCTTCACCCACCCCCGCCACGCCCTTGCTGCACATCGACGCGGTGGGCAAGGACTACCACGGCACCACCGTGCTGCACGACGTGACGCTGGCGCTGAACGCGGGCGAGGTGCTCGCGCTCACTGGCGAGAACGGCGCGGGCAAGAGCACGCTGTCCAAGATCGTCTGCGGCCTGACGCCCGCCACGCGGGGCGGCATGCGGCTGGCGGGCGCCGCTTATCCGCCCGCATCGCGCCAGGACGCCGAGCGCCAGGGCGTGCGCATGGTGATGCAGGAGCTGGGCCTGGTGCCCACGCTGACCGTGGCCGAGAACCTGCTGCTGGGCCGCATGCCCAGCACCGCCGGCTGGGTGCGGCGCGCCGAGCTGCATGCCGCCGCCCGCGCGCAGCTGGCCAAGATCGGGCTCGAATCGATCGACCCGGCCACGCCGGTGGCGCGGCTGGGCATCGGCCAGCAGCAGATGGTGGAGATCGCCCGCAACCTGCAGGACGACACGCGCATCCTGGTGCTGGACGAACCCACGGCCATGCTGACCCCGCGCGAGACGAACTACCTGTTCGAGCAGATCGCGCGGCTGACGGCGCGGGGCGTGGCCATCGTCTACGTGTCGCACCGGCTGGAAGAGCTGCGCCGCATCGCCGACCGCGTGGCCGTGCTGCGCGACGGCCGGCTGGTGGACGCCTGCCCGATGGCGGGCCTCTCGGAGGACGACCTGGTGCGCCGCATGGTGGGCCGATCGGTGAACGACCTGGAACACCGCCCGCGGCGGGC
Organism: Acidovorax sp. FG27; assembly: GCF_040365715.1. Lineage (NCBI taxonomy): Bacteria > Pseudomonadati > Pseudomonadota > Betaproteobacteria > Burkholderiales > Comamonadaceae > Acidovorax > Acidovorax sp. FG27. Next base: position 187,085 of record NZ_BAABVY010000011.1, on the reverse strand, counting down.
CGCCGGCGCGGTGGTGATGCAGGTGAACGGCATCGGCCGCGCCGGCGCCGTGCAGGACGTGAGCCTGGAATTGCGCGCCGGCGAGGTCTTCGGCATCGCCGGGCTGGTGGGCTCGGGCCGCACCGAACTGCTGCGCCTGCTCTACGGCGCCGACCGGGCCGACCGTGGCAGCGTGTCGCTGCCGGTGGACGATTTCAAGCCAAATCAGGCTGTAGCGCTTGATGCACCAGCGCATACAGCTATCAAAGATATAGCAAAAGGTGTTTTCAAGACCTTTGCCAGGGGTTTCCGGTCGCCCCTGCAGGCCATGGCCGCCGGCGTGGGCCTGGTGACCGAAGACCGCAAGTCGCAAGGCCTGCTGCTGGCGCAGCCGATCCGCGTCAACGCCACGCTGTCCGACCTGTCCGCCGTCTCGCGCGGCGGCTGGCTGCAGGGCGCGCGCGAGCACGGCCTGGTACAGGGCTTCATCCGCACGCTGCGCATTCGCTGCACCAGCGGCGAGCAGCCGGTGGGCCAGCTCTCGGGCGGCAACCAGCAGAAGGTGGTGTTCGCCCGCTGGCTGCACCGGCCGGTGCGCGTGCTGCTGCTGGACGAGCCCACGCGCGGCGTGGACGTCGGCGCCCGAGCCGAGATCTATGGCGAACTCGACCGCATGGCCGCCGAGGGCCGCGCCCTGCTGATGGTGTCGTCCGACCTGCGCGAGCTGATGGCCATGGCCGACCGCATCGGCGTGATGAGCGCCGGCCGGCTGGTCGCCATCTTCGAGCGCGGCGAGTGGACCGAGCAGTCGCTGCTGGCCGCCGCCTTTTCCGACGCCGCGGGCCGCCCCGCCCCGGCGCAACCCGTTTCCCCCGTCGCCGCATGAACCCCTCCACGCCCCCCTCCACCACCGCTGCGGCCGCGCCCGCAACCCCATCCGCCACGCCGATCTGGCGCACCCAGCTGGGCACCTACCTGGGCCTGGCCCTGGTGCTGGCCGGCATGGTGGGCCTTTTCTCCTGGCTGTCCGAATACTTCTGGAGCATGGAGACCTTCGTCACCATCGCCAATGAAATTCCGGCGCTGGCCGTGATGGCCGTGGGCATGACCTTCGTGCTCATCATCGCGGGCATCGATCTGTCGGTGGGCTCGGTGATGGCGCTGGCCGCCGCCACCTCGGCCGCCGCCATCCTGCAGTGGGGCTGGCCGGTGCCGGCCGCCGCCGCGCTGGCGCTGGCGACGGGCCTGGTCTGCGGCACCATCACCGGGGCCATCTCGGTCGCCTGGCGGCTGCCGTCCTTCATCGTGTCGCTGGGCATGCTGGAGGCCGTGCGCGGCAGCGCCTACCTGGTGACCGATTCGCGCACGCAGTACGTGGGCGACGCCATTTCCTGGCTGGCCGCGCCGCTGGTGGGCGGCATCTCGGTGGCGTTCCTGATCGCGCTGGTGCTGGTGGTGGTGGCGCAGCTGGTGCTCTCGCGCACGGTGTTCGGGCGCAGCGTGGTGGGCATCGGCACCAATGAAGAAGCCATGCGCCTGGCGGGCGTGGACCCTCGCCCGGTGCGCATCATCGTCTTCGCCGCCACCGGCCTGCTGGCGGGCCTGGCGGGACTGATGCAGTCGGCCCGGCTGGAAGCCGCCGACCCCAACGCCGGCAGCGGCATGGAGCTGCAGGTGATCGCCGCCGTGGTGATCGGCGGCACCAGCCTGATGGGCGGGCGCGGCTCGGTGGTGACCACCGCCTTCGGCGTGCTGATCATCGCCGTGCTGGAGGCGGGCCTGGCCCAGGTGGGCGCAAGCGAGCCGAGCAAGCGCATCATCACCGGCTGCGTGATCGTCGCCGCCGTCATCATCGACACGCTGCGCCAGCGCCGCGCCACGCACTAGCCCCCCCCCGATCCCATGGCCACGATCAAGGACGTCGCCCGCCACGCCGAGGTGTCCGTCACCACGGTGTCGCACGTGGTCAACGGCACGCGCCACGTCAGCGCCGAGGGGCGCGAGCGCGTGGAGCAGGCCATCCGCGCGCTGGGCTACGTGCCCAGCGCCATCGCCCGCAGCCTGAAGCGCAACAACACGCGCACGCTGGGCATGCTGATCCCGAACAGCTCCAACCCCTACTTCGCCGAGATCGTCCACGCCGTGGAAGACCGGGCCTTCGGCGCGGGCTACAACGTCATCCTGTGCAACACCAACGACGAGCCGCACCGCCAGGGCAGCTACCTGCAGGTGCTGGCCGAGCGCCGCATCGACGGGCTGATCGTCGTCTCCACCGGCCAGGACGCCACCCTGCCCACGCAACTGGCGGGCCTGCAGGTGCCCACCGTGCTGGTGGACCGGGAGGTCGAGATTGACGAGCAGCCGGGCGACCTGGTGGAGACGGCGCACATGCAGGGCGGCCTGCTGGCCACGCAGCACCTGCTGGCGCTGGGCCACCGGCGCATCGCCTGCATCCACGGCCCGGCGGGCCTGCGCCCGAGCGAGCAGCGCATCGCCGGCTGGCGCAGCGCGCTGGCCGCCGCCGGCTGCGAGCATGGCGACGCGCTGCTCTGGAACGGCCACTTCACCAGCCAGGGCGGGCACGACGCCATGCAGGCGATGCTGGCGGCCCATGCGGACGCCGCCAGCGCGCCGCCCACCGCCGTCTTCGTGTGCAACGACCTGATGGCGATGGGCGCGCTCTGCGCCGCGCACGAGCGCGGCTTGCGCGTGCCCAAGTCGCTCTCCCTCGTCGGCTTCGACGACATCGAGCTGGCCGCCTTCACCAGCCCGCCGCTCACCACCGTCGCCCAGCCCAAGCTGCGCATCGGCGCGCTGGCGGTGGAGATGCTGCTCGAACGCATCGACGGCCGGCGGCAGGCCGCCCGGCAGGTGATGCTGCAGCCCGAGCTGCGCGTGCGCGCCTCCACCGCGGCGCCTTGCGCCGACATCCCTGCCCCGGCTTCCTCCCCGTCTCTAGCCCCCGCCCATGAATGACCGCGTGACCACGCCCCGCATCGCCGTCGTCGGCAGCCTCAACATGGACCTGGTGCTCCAGGTCGACCGCGCGCCGGAGGGCGGTGAAACCGTGCTGGCCCAGGGCCTGCGGCTGATACCCGGCGGCAAGGGCGGCAACCAGGCCGTGGCCTGCGCGCGCCAGGGCGCCCGCGTGGCGCTGTTCGGCCGCGTGGGCGACGACGACCACGGCCGCGCCCTGCGCGCCGCGCTGGAGGCCGACGGCATCGACCACGGCGGCGTGCTGACCGACCCCATCGAGCCGACCGGCGTGGCCGTCATCACGGTGGAGGCGGGCGGCCAGAACCGCATCGTCGTGGTGCCGGGCGCCAACGGCCGCTTCACGCTCGATGCCGGCCTGCTGCACGCCGCCCTGCACGGCGCGGGCGGCCTGGTGCTGCAGTTCGAATGCCCCCTGGCCGAGGTGCTGGCCGCCGCCCACCAGGCCCGCGCCGCCGGCTGCCCGGTGCGGCTCAACCCCTCGCCCATCCAGCCGCTCCCCGCCGCGCTCTGGCCGCTGGTCGACACGCTGGTGGTCAACGAAGGCGAAGCCGCCGCGCTCGCCGGCCTGCCCGTCGCCACGCCGCGAGAGGCCGCCGCCGCCGCGCAGGCGCTACGCGCGCGCGGGCCGGCGCAGGTGGTGGTCACGCTGGGCGCCGCCGGCGCCGTGGCGGCCGATGGGGCCGGCTGCCGCCACCACCCCGGCATCGCCGTGCGCGCCGTGGACACCACCGCCGCCGGCGACACCTTCCTGGGCGCGCTGTCGGTCGCCCTGGCGCGCGGCGACACGCTGGACGCCGCCGTGGAAGGCGGCATGCGCGCCGCGGCCCTGTGCGTGACCCAGCCCGGCGCGCAGCCCTCCATTCCCACCCGGGCCGCCGTGCTGCAGAGCCCGCCCGCCCCCGCCTGGACCGCCCTGCCATGAAACGCACCACCCTGCTCCATGCCGAACTCTCCCACGCCATCGCCAGCCTGGGCCATGGCGACATGCTGGTCATCGGCGACGTGGGCCTGCCCATACCGCCGGGGCCGCGCCGCATCGACCTGGCGCTGACGCCGGGCATCCCGTCCGTCGCCGACGTGCTGCGCGCCGTGCTGTCCGAGATGCAGGTGGAACGCGCCGTGATCGCCGCCGAGGCCGTGGCACGCGAAGGCGGCGGCCTGCCCGGCTGGTGCGCGCTGCCGGTCACGCCCGGCCAGGTGCCGCATGAAGACTTCAAGCGCCTGACGGCCCAGGCGCGGGTGATGGTGCGCACGGGCGAGTGCACGCCCTACGCCAACGTAGTGCTGGTGGCGGGCGTGACGTTCTGACCGGTTCCGGCAGCCGCACGCGGCGCGGTGGTTTTTGCCAGAGTTTCCCCAGACCGTGTGGTCGATCTCGCGGGGGATCGCCCACCCGCTCTCAGGCGTCCTGCCGGGGCTCCGTGACCGATGTGGGCAGCTGGATGGTGAATTCCACCGTCCCCTCGCCGCTGGCGCCCACCACGTCTCCACCGTGGGCCCTCGCGATCTGCCGGGCGATGAAGAGGCCCAGCCCCAGATGTGTTCGCTCGGTCCGCACGGATGGCGAGTCACGCTGACGCAGCGGCTCGAAGAGCGGCTCCATCTCGCCCGCAGGGATATGGCCGGCGTTCTTCACCGATATGCGCGCCACCGGGGAGCCGTCGGCCACGGTGACCAGCACGGGCTGGCCGGCCTCCCCGTGCTTCACCGCGTTGGAGACGAGATTGGAGAGCGCCTCGCGCACGCGCGATGCATCGACCTCCGCGTGCAACGGGTCGGTGGCGATCAGCTGGATGTCGGCGTCAGGGTTGGCGGCCCGCAGCAGCTCGAGCTCGTCTGCGCAGGCAGTCCGCAGGTCGGTGGCCCCGCGCTGCAACTGCATTCCCGCGCCGAACCCCGCCCGGTTGTATTCCAGCAGGGAGTCGAGCAATGAGGTGAGTCGTTTGACGGCGCGGGACAGCAGCGCCGTGTGATGCGTTGGCGCCGTGCCCGCGCGACGCATCACCTCGATGGTCAGCGCGATCGAGCTGAGCGGGCCTCGCAGGTCGTGGCCCAGCACCCCCAGAAAGATCTGGCGCCAACGCTCGCGCTCCTGCGCGTAGTACTGCACGGATTCGGCCACGGCCTGGTCGATCGCCTCGTTGAAACGGACGATGTCGTCCACCGAGCTCCCATCGACGTCGGCCTTGTCCATCCACAGCCGCAGGATGCTGGACCGCAGGGCGCGGAACTCGGCGACCAGCTGCTCGATACTGATGCCGCGGCGAGCGCGCAGGAGCCCATGGACCTGTGCCGAAGTCACCGCATCGCCCTCCGGCGCATCGCCATGCGATTTCTCGATGGACTGCTGCCTGGTCTGCGTCGTGCGCAAGTCTGCGGAAATGCTTTCGAGCAGATGCGGGAGGTGGTCGCGCAGGGTCTCTTCATTCGTGGCGGCCAGGGCAGGAATGGTTCGAGCGTAGGCGGACGCGGCGGAGAGGATGGCTTCGCGATCCGTTTCGAGAAATCTGGCCAGGCGCATTGCTTTTCTCACAAAGAGTTGGCGGTTTATACGTCGGAAGCGCGCCTCCTCCCCCATGGACTCTGGAATGTGAGCCCCTCACAGATTGTTACAGCGCTTTGGCCTACGCGCCGCGGCCGGGAGCGGGCCTAAGCTTTATGAATCCCCGACAGCGACAACCCATCGATGCCCACTCGAGCCATTCTGGTCGAAGACAGTGCAGCCATCCGCGCGACCCTGATTCCCGCGGTGCGCGAGCTTGCCGACGTGCAGGTCATCGCCTGCGCGGAAACCGTGACGGAGGCGCTCTCGGCCAGCGACAACCATGAGTGGCATTTGATGATCCTCGACATGTTCCTGCGGGAAGGCTCCGGGCTGACCGTGCTCGACCGGCTGCGCCATCGCAGCCCGCTGCAGCGCATCGTGGTGCTCACCAACTACGCGACGGCGGACATGCGGGAGCGATGCACCCAGCTCGGTGCCAATGCGGTGTTCGACAAGTCCACCGAACTCGACGAATTCTTCGACGACTGCGCGCGAATCCACTGACGTTCCGCCCCCTCGAAGATTCCTGAGACGGCTGCTGGCAGACCCCCTCAGGCTTCAGGTGGCCCGCCCTGGTACACCCGGTAGCCGTTGCGCCCGGCATGCTTCATCTCGTACAAGGCCCGGTCTGCCTGCGCCACCAGGTCCGACAGCGCCAGTGCCGGCCGTTGCTCGAACCGCGTCGAGGTCACCCCGACGCTGATCGTGACCATGCCCTCCGGGCTTCCCGGATGCTCGACCCGCAGGCCCCGCACCGCTTCCAGGGCGCTCTGCGCGATCACGCGGGCGCCAGCGGCATCGGTTTCAGGGAGCACGATGATGAATTCCTCGCCGCCGTAGCGGGCCACGATGTCGCCCGGGCGTTGCGCCGTGGTCTGCAAGGCGCTGGCGACGAGGCGCAGGCATTCGTCGCCGGGCTGGTGGCCGAAGTGGTCGTTGTAGGCCTTGAAATGGTCGACGTCGAGCAGCAGCAGCGAGAGGTGGCGCCGGTGCCGGGCGCAGGTGGCCACCAGGGCGGCGGCCTGCGCGTCGAAGGCCCGGCGGTTCAGCAGATCGGTGAGCCCGTCGTGGGTGGCCAGGTGTTCCAGCCGGATGTTGGCGTCGCTCACCTGCCGGTGGGCCCGCACGATCTCTCGCTGCGCGTCGCTGCGCAGGCGGATCATCTGGATCACGAAGCGGCCGAAGACCGCGATCAGCACCGACAGCACGAACACGGTCAGGCACTGCACGGTGATCGAGCGCCACCAGCTGCGAAAGACTTCGCTCTCGGCGCGGGCGACGGCGGCCACCACCGGGTGGTTCTGGGTGAATTCGAAGCCCAGCACCCGGGCCACGCCATCGACGGGCGATCGCATGCGGGTCGTGCCGGCACGGGCCCGCTTGAGCTCGCTGGCGATATACGGGTTGCCGATGTTGCGCCCCAGGTCGCTGGCCGCGAAGGGCCGCCGGACCAGGATGGTGCCGTCCGCCAGCGTGAGCGCGGCGGCGCCGTGCTCGCCGATGGAAAAGCCCTCCAGCACCGCCCGGGCGTAGTCCACCTTGATCGACGCCAGCACCACCCCAGCGAAGCGGCCCTCGGAATCGTTGAGCCGCCGCGTCACCGGAATCACCCAGGTGCTGGAGAGCCGGGGCGTCAGCGGCGGGTTGATGAGCGTCATGGTGCTCGGGCTCGTCAGGTGCGCGAGGAAGTAGGGCCGGTCGGCGTTGCTGATGGTGGAGGAGCGACCGGGCTGCGTGCTGACGATGGAGCGGCCGTCCTTGTCGAAAACGAAGATTGAATGCAGGTGGTCGCTGTGGCTGAGCGTGTTCACCAGCTCGGGCTGCAGCGCCTCGATGTCCGGCGCCAGCAGGTCCCCCTGCTCGATGCGGAAAGCGATGTTCTCCACCGTGCGGGAGACATCGGAGAAGATCCCGTCGAAGTGCTGGGCGACGGCGTGCGACAGGTTGCGTGCCGATTCCTCGGCCAGGCCCAGTTCCTTCTGGTAGCTGCGCCACGCCAGCCAGGCATTGCTTCCGATCAGCGTCAACAGCGCGAAGGCGATGAACGCCACGACCACGCGCACCCCATTCAGGCGCCGCTGCACCTGGCCTGCGATCGATCCCGCGATGGTCTTTGCGTTCAGTCTCACCTGGGCTCCAGCGTGCGCGCTTGTGGGCGGAGGGCCATTGTCTTACGGCCCCCGCATCGCACTGCGGAAATGCGTAAAGCGGGGGGCGTGCCCTTCCAGCTCCGCAGCGCCCCCCTGGGCGCACGGTGCGTGCAGCGCCCGCCTAGAACCGCTCCCACCCCTGCAGGAACCGCCACCCGCCTTCCGGCACCTTGGCCAGCGGCACGCGCCCGATGCGAATGCGCTTGATCGCCTCCACCTGCAGGCCCACCGCCTCGCACATCGACGGGATCTGCCCGGGCCGGATGCCCTTGAGCGCGAAGCGCAGGCGGTTCTCGTTCTGCCAGCTGACCTTGATGGGCGGCAGCGGACGGCCGTTGAACGAGAGGCCGTGGCAGAGCCGCTCCAGCCCGCGCTCGGCGATCTGGCCCGACACGGTAACGATGCACTCCTGCTCCAGCGACTCGATGTCCTCGGCCAGCTTGCGGGCCACGCGGCGGTCCTGCGTGTAGACGACCAGGCCGCTGGCCGGGGTGGGCAGCGGCGTGAAGCATTCGAGCTGGCGGAAATGGCGCTGCAGCACGCGGATGCCGCTCGCGTCTTCGGCCGCATGCGTGTCGGCGCGCAGCAGCGTGACGGCCTGCGGCGCGCCCTGGCTGCGGCTGCCGTGGCTCTGGTGGTGGCCGGGGCCCTGCAACGGGGCGGCGCCCAGGCCGGCTTCATAGCCGGCGGGCTTGTGCAGCAGCAGGGTGACGGGGGTCAGCTCCAGCAGGCTGGCACCCTGCGCCAGCGCCACCGTCTGGCCGGGCGACACGCGGGCGCCGGGCGCTTCGACCACGCGGCCGTCGACGCTGACCCAGCCGCCTTCGATGTATTGCTCGGCCGTGGTGCGTGAGCAGTTCAGCTGTTCGGCCAGCCGCTTGGCCAGGCGCACGTGCTCGGGAGGGTTCTGCAATGGGTCGTCCTGTCGGTGGTCGTGTGGTGGGCCGGGTGCCGGCTGGGGAGGGTTGCGGTGTTCACGCATGGCCGGGCTCCATGGCGCGGATGCGCTCCACGTGGGCGATCAGCGATCGCTCGGCCACCGGCCAGAGCCGCTCGGGCACGTCGCCATAGGCATGCCGCACCCAGTCGCGCGTGCCGCCCTCGGGCAGCGCCTGCATGGCGGCCAGCACCTTGGCCTCGCGTGCCAGGCGGTGGGCCTTCAGGTGGGCGATGGCGCCGCGTGCGTCGCCCAGCACGTAGCCGTGCGCGGGCAGGATGAATTCCACGCCGTGCTGCGCGCAGAGCGCATCGAGCCGGTCCAGCGAATCGAGGTAGTCGGCCATGTTGCCGTCGGGTGGGTCCACCACCGTGGTGCTGCCGTTCAGGATGTGGTCGCCGCTGAAGAGCAGGCCGTCCTCGCGCAGCAGCAGGCAGAGGTGGTTGGCCGCGTGGCCGGGCGTGTGCACCACTTCCAGCGTGTGGGTGTTTTCGGGCGTTGGCGCAGGCGCAGCGAGCGTGAGCAGCTCTCCATTCGATAGCACCCGCTCGGGCGTGAACCGGCTGGCGGCGCGGGCCGTGGGGGCCGAGGGCAGCCCCAGCACCGGCGGGCGCGGCCGGCCGTGCGCGGCCACGCGGGCGGCCAGCGGCGCGGCGCCCGGCGAATGGTCGGGGTGCGAATGGGTGCAGACGATGGCGCGGATGTCGCCGCCCGCCGCGCGCCAGAGGCGCTCCAGGTGCGCTTCGTCCGCCGGGCCGGGGTCGATGGCGATGTAGCCCGTGTCCGGGTCGCCCACCAGGTAGCTGTTGGTGCCGGGGCCGGTCATCACGCCCGGGTTGGGCGCGGTGAGGCGCTGCACGTTCTTCAAAAGGGGCACGGGGCGCTCGGTCTGCCAGTCCAGCGCGTGCAGCATCTGGCCGTCGGGGCAGACCAGCGCCAGCTCGCCGAAGGGCGGCTCGTGCTCCATGTAGCGCGACTCCCGGCCGGCCAGCAGCCCGCTGCGCGGGCAGCTGGTCCAGAGCGGGGCCTGGTCCCGCTGCTGCGCCACGGCCTGCAGCACGGCGTCGGCGCTGGCGAAGGCGGCCAGGCGCTCCAGCGTGCGGATGGTCGGGAAGATCATGAAGAACTGGCCCGCCGCGTGCCGCGCCAGCGCGTCGGCCGGGCGCACCCACACGGGCTCGAACTGCTCGCGCTCGTCGGCCACCGGCTCCTGCCCCTCGGGCATGCGGGCGACGAGGAAGTGCACGTCGAAGCGCTTGGGCAGGTCGCGGTCGGCCGTCCAGTGCGCCAGCCAGAACATCGCGTCCGCCGCCGGCGCGAGGCCCCGCGCCTGGCACTGCGCCACGAACGGCGCGGCGCGGTCCAGCGCGGCGATGTCGGTGGCATCGGCGAAGCGCCCGTCGGCATGGCGCGCCAGCAGCACGCCCAGCTCCTCGAAGCTCTCGCGGATGGCGGCGACGGCCTGCGTCAGCTGCGCCGGCGACTGGCCGGGCCGGCGGCGCAGCGCCGCGTGCGTGGCGGGCGTCGAGTCCAGCGCGTCGACAGCGCCGCCCGGGAACACGTACGCGCTGGGGGCGAAGCTGGCCTGCGGCGAGCGCCGGGTCATCAGCACTTCGAGCACGGTGCCGGCCTCGCCATCGGCCGCGGGCGCGTCGCGCAGCAGCAGCACGGTGGCCGCGGCCCGCGGCGCCACGGGCTCGCGGTGGGGGTGGAGTTGTTGGGTGGTGCGGGGCATCGCCTCATTATCGGCAGAGTGCCGGGCTTCGGCAGTCACTCCTGAAAAGAGAGCGCCATGCCCAGGCGCAGCGGGCGCCACGGGCCATGTTCTTCATCGATTGCGATGCGGCTCCTGCGCCTTCGCCCCGGCCGGGCGCGCCGGTTCACGCCGGCCGGTGCCGGCGCCGGCGCCAGGCCAGCAACCCCAGCAGCGCGCTGGTCAGCGCCAGGCCGGCATGCGACAGCGTGGGCACGGCGGTGGCGTCGCCGGGCGCGGCCTGCGGCACCAGCATGGGCGCGAAGGGGTCGTCGATGACGCCCGGCGCCGGGTTGGAATCGCCCGCCTGGTCGTCCGTGACGGCATAGCTCACGGTGCGACGGTCGCTGCTCAGGGCCACATCGGCGTCGCGCAACTCGAACCACGCCGCTGTCCGTCCGGTGTCGGGCGGCCCGTACTTGAAGAAGCGCACGCCCGCAGGCAAGGGCTGCGGATAGGTCAGCGCCACCGTCAGCCGGTCGCCCGGACATCCGGTGGCGCGGAAGCTGAAGACACCTGCGGGCTGGGTGGCTCCGGCCGGCGCGCCGGCAGACAACGCGGCGTTGAACTGGGTCGAGTCCAGCGTGCAGGTGGCACGGCCGCCGCTGATCTGCACCGACGCCATGCCTGCCATGCCCGCCACGCCCGTGATCATGCCGCTGGCCCGGGTCTTCGCGGGCGTGGCGCCGACGGGGGGCGAGGCCTGGCTGGTGCCGACCGCGTTGGTGGCCCGCAGCGTGAACGTGTAGGTGTTGCCGTTGGTCAGGCCCGTGACCGTGCAGGTGGTGGCCGAGGCGGTGGGGGGCGTGCAGAAACCGGCCGGGTTGCCGATCACCTGGTAGCCCGTGATGGCGCTGCCGTTGGCCGCTGGCGCCGTCCATGTGAGCGTGACCTCGCCGTCGCCCGGCGTGGCGCTGGCCAGCACCGGTGTGGCGGGCACGCTGGCAGCGCCGTTGACCAGCACGCCGGCGGTGCTGGCGGCGCCGTTGAGCACCAGGCTGGCATCGTTGCCGGCGGCATCGCGCAGCGTGCCGCCCCGGGTCTGCAAGGCCCCGAGGGTGATGCCATTGGCATCGAGGTCGCTGGCCGCCACGGTGTAGCGGAACGTCAGCGCGCTGGCGCCCGATCCCGACACGTAGCCGGCCGTCCGCGCAGTGGACCCGATGGTCAGGGCGACCCCAGGCGTGCCTGCGGTCGCGTCCACGAAGACCGGCTCGTTGAAGTTCACGGTGAAATCGAGCACCTCGCCTGCGGTGTAGGTGGCGGATGCCGGCACGCCGACCGACGTGCTCTGCGGCCCGGTCGAGTCGATGGTGACGGAGAGCTGCGTGGAGTCGGCCGAGGTGTTCCCGGCGGCATCCGTTGCACGGGCCAGCAGCGTGTACGCGCCGTCCTGCGGGAACCGATGCTGGATGGCCCAGTTGCCTCCCGCGGCAGTCGTGGAGCCGAGCAGCAACGTCCCGGCCGGCGTGCCGTCGGTGGAGTACAGGGCCACCGTGCTGCCGGCCTCGGCCGTTCCGGTGAAGCGCGGTTCACGCGTGCGGGTGACGATGCCACCGCCGCTGGACTGGCCCGCGACGTCGCGGGGGTCCACGGCTGGCTGGGAAGGCGCGAGAGGCGCGGTGTGGTCGAGCACGTACACGGCGCCGGCCGTATAGCCCCCTTCGATGGCATCGCCAGCAGCGTTGGTGATGCCGGTACCGCCGGCCTTCAAATCCAGGCGTAGGACGCCATCACCCCTCAGGCCGGACACGGCCACCGTCCAGGTCGTCCCGCTGCCGGAAAGACCGGACAGGTCACCCATGGCGGAGCCTGCTGTGGTCAAGGTGAAATCGCCCAGGTCGATCCCCGTCACGCTCTGGCTGAAGCTCACGGTGTAGCTGACCGACGCCGTGCTGGCCGCGACGGCACCGCTTGCACCACTGGCGCGCACGATGGAGGTCACCGTGGGCGGGGTATAGATGGTCAAGTCCTGCGCGAGATAGCTGACGTTGCCCGCCGCGTCGGTGGCGGCCAGGTAGATGCGGTAGGTGCCGGCCGACAATGCCGTCCCGCCCACACTCAGCGTGGTGCCGCCGATGCTGAACGAAGGGTTGTCCGCATCGTTAGTGCCATCGCCGCTGGCCAGCGCGTATGTGACGGCGGTGGCATCCAGGGACGACAGCATGGCCACGGCAGCATGGGCTGAGGCGCCATCGCTGCGCACGCGGGTGCTGCTCAGCGCGAGGGAGGTCGGGGCGGTGGTGTCGATTACGACCACCAGCGGGTCGGAAGCCGGCGAAACGCCGCCGCCTGCGTCGGATGCTTTGGCGGTCAGAGTGTGCGAGCGTTCGGTCAACACGCTGCTGGTGATCGACCAGTGGCCTCCGATGGCCGTGCCCGAACCCAGCAAGGTGACGCCATCCGAGTCGTACAGTTTGACGGTGTCCCCGGCTTGCGCCGTGCCAGAGAAGGTAGGAGTGGTGGCGTTGGTGATGTTGTCGATGGAAGAAATGCCGCTGTCGGAGGCTGCGGTCATGTCCGGCGCGGAGGGCTGCTGCGCGGCCTGCGCGCTCAGGCTGGCCGCCATGGCCAGGCCTGCGGCCACCCGCACCCATGCCGGCCGTGCACGCAAGATCAGAGAGGGCCGGTTCCAGGCGGGAAGCGGCGAGAAATCGAGTGCAGCGAAGAGGCGCATGGGGCGGCAAAGCCCGCCAGCAGGAGGGCGGGCTTCGTCAAAAAAGGGAGGTACCGCCATTGTGGTAACCCAAGGCAGCCTGTGCGTTCCATGTAACGAAAAGTAGGCAAAGCATGCCTGGCGCACCCTGTCAACCGCGGATTCGCGCCAGCAGGCCAGCATTCATTCATTCCTGCGCGGAGCGCCATGTGAAACGGGTGACCCGCGCCGTGTCGACCGGACCGGTGGCGATAATCGAGCCCATGCACATCCGCTTCACCAAGATGCAGGGCGCGGGCAACGACTTCGTCGTGCTCGACGAGACCGAAGGCCGCCTGGGCCTGACCCCTGCGCAGTACCGGTTCCTCGCCGACCGCCACTTCGGCGTCGGCGCCGACCAGATCCTCACGGTGCGCCCGTCGCCGGCGGCGGGCATCGACTTCGAGTACGTGATCCACAACGCCGACGGCGGCGAGGTGGAGCAGTGCGGCAACGGCGCGCGCTGCTTCGCCCGCTACGTGCGCGACAAGGGCCTGACCGACAAGAACGCGCTGCGCGTGCAGACGATGAAGGGCGTGATCGCGCCCCGGCTCACGGCCGATGGCCGCGTGACGGTGGACATGGGCCGGCCGCGCTTCGCGCCCGCCGAGGTGCCGTTCGATGCCGAGGGCCTGGTACCGGTGGCCCAGGGTTCGGGAGAAAAATGGCCGCTGGCGCTTGATATCACTGGGCCTGATGCTCCTGTTTTCATAGCAATTGCCTCCATGGGCAACCCGCACGCGGTGCAGCTGGTGGACGACGTGGACACCGCGCCCGTCGCCGCCGTCGGCCCGCTGATCGAAGGCCATCGGCGGTTTCCGCAGCGCGTGAACGCCGGCTTCCTGCAGGTCGTGCACCGCGGCGAAGTCCGCCTGCGCGTGTTCGAGCGCGGCACGGGCGAGACGCTGGCCTGCGGCTCGGGCGCGTGCGCGGCCGTGGCCTGCGGCATTCGCCTGGGGCTGCTGGACGCGCGTGTGGACGTGCACACGCGCGGCGGCCTGCTCACCATCGCCTGGGCCGGCGGTGCCGACGACGCGGTCTTCATGACCGGCCCGGCCACCACGGTCTTCGAAGGCCAGATCGATATTCCCGACACACCATGACCCAATCCGCCATTCCTACTTCATCCGCTTCCGTGCCTCCCATCACCGAGGAGGACATCGCCGAATTCCTGCAGCAGACCCCCGGCTTCTTCGAGCGCCACGCCGAGGTGCTGGCCAGCGTCACCTTCACCAGCCCGCACGGCCACCGCGCCGTGAGCCTGCAAGAACGCCAGGCCGAGATGCTGCGCGAGAAGATCAAGGCGCTGGAGCAGCGCGTGATGGAGATGGTGCGCAACGGCAACGAGAACGGCCACATCGCGCAGAAGATCCACCAGTGGTCGCGCGAGCTGGCCGCCGTGAAGGACCCGCACGCCCTGCCCGGCGCGGTGACCGAGGGCCTGCGCCGCCTGTTCGACGTGCCCCAGACCGCGCTGCGCGTCTGGGACGCGGCGGCGCCCTTCCAGAACGCCGCGCTGGGCGGCGCCAGCCCCGATGCGCGGGCCTTCGCCTCATCGCTCACCGCGCCTTTCTGCGGCGCGAACCTGGGCTTCGAGCCCACGGCGTGGCTGCCCGATGCGTCGCAGGTGCAGTCGCTGGCGCTGCTGCCGCTGCGCGAGGGCGCGCTGGACGGCGAGACCCCGGCCTTCGGCCTGCTGGTGCTGGGCTCGCCCGATACCCAGCGGTTCACCGCCGAGATGGGCACGGACTTTCTCGTGCGCATCGCCGAGCTGGCGAGCGGCGCGCTGTCCCGCCTGCGCTGAAGTGCCACCGGCCTGGGCCGACATGACCGCCGCCCCAGCCGATCCCGGCACAGGCCACCCACCGGCCGCGCTGCCGCCCGAGGCGCTGCGCTACCTGGAGCACGTGCGGGTCGAAAAGCGTCTGGCGGCGCGCACGCTCACCCTCTACACGCTCGACCTGGAGCGGCTGGCGCGCCACGCGGCGGACGTGGGCGTGCCGCTGCTGCAGCTGTCCACCGCGCACATCCGCCGCTTCGTCGCGCAGATGCATTCGGCGGGGCGCAGCGGGCGCGGCATCGCGCTGATCCTCTCGGGCTGGCGGGGCTTTTTCACCTGGGCGGGCCGGCAGGGCCTGGTGCCGCACAACCCGGTGCTGGACGTGCGCGCGCCCAAGGCGCCCAAGCCCCTGCCGAAGGCGCTGCCGGTGGACGACGCGGTGCGCCTGGCCGAACACGAACATGCCGGCGGCGACCCCTGGCTGGAGGCGCGGGACGCCGCCATGGTGGAGTTGCTCTACGGCTGCGGCCTGCGCGTGGGCGAGCTGGTGGGCCTGGACGCCCTGCCCGGCCCGGACACGCAACGCGCCGGGCGCGGCTGGATAGACCTGCAGGCGGGAGAGGCGCATGTCTTCGGCAAGGGATCGAAGCGGCGCAGCGTGCCGGTGGGCGGCGCGGCCATCACCGCGCTGCAGGCCTGGCTGGCCCAGCGCGCCCTGCCCTTCGGCGGTGCGGCGTCGGCCCGGCTGGATGCGGCGCTCTTCGTCGGCCAGCGCGGCGCGCGGCTCACCGCGCAGTCGGTGTGGCTGCGCCTGCGCCAGCGCAGCCAGGTGGCGGGCCTGACCACGCCGGTGCACCCGCACATGCTGCGGCATTCCTTCGCCAGCCACCTGCTGCAGTCCAGCGGCGACCTGCGCGCCGTGCAGGAGCTGCTGGGCCACGCCAACATCACCACCACGCAGGTCTACACGCGCCTGGATTTCCAGCACCTGGCCAAGGTGTACGACGCCGCCCACCCGCGGGCGCGGCGCAGCAGGAAGGACTGAGCGGGCAGCATCCGCCCCGGTACCGGGGCACTGCGGGAGGCAGCGCAAAAACGCTGCTATACACTGCGCGCCATTCCAAAAAGAGGGAGCCATGCGCATCCATCCAACGACCGACCGTGCCGGCCTGCGGCCGCCCTTCGTCTCGCAGGAGATCGAAGCCCATCCGATGCGATTCACCGGGCAGGGCGGCGAGTATTTCCGGGTGTGGATCGTCAACCTGCTGCTCACCATCGTCACGCTGGGCCTCTACACCCCGTGGGCCCGCCGGCGCACGGCGCAGTACTTCTACGGCCACACGCTGGTGGCGGGGAGCCCGCTGGAATTCACCGCGCAGCAGCGCCGCATGGTGGTGGGGTTCCTGGTGCTGGTCGGCATCACGGTGGCCTACCAGATCGCGGCCAACACGGGGCAGGACCTGGTGGCGGGCCTGTTCATCCTGGGGGGCGCGCTGCTGGCGCCCTTCATCTGGGGCAGCGCCATGCGATTTCGGCTGGGCAACACGCGCTGGCGCGGCCTGCGCCTGCAGTTCACCGCGCGCTGGGCCGAGATCTACCGGGCCAGCTGGCCGGTATTCGCCTTCGCGCTGATCTGGATCGTGGTCTCGTACGGCCTGCATGCGATGTGGCAGGACATCCCTCCCGACCCCGCCCGGGGCAGGCGCCTGCCCGGCCAGATCACCGCGCCCATGTGGGGCCTGCTGGCGCTGGGCCTGGTGCTGTCGGTGCTGTGCGTCATCCGCCTCGAATACAACTACCGCAGCCTGCTGGTGCTGCGCGCCCGGCTGGGCGACGAGCCCGGCCGCTGGAAGCCCGTCTACATGGATTTCGTGAAGATCTGGCTCGCCACCGTGGCCGTGTTCATCCTCTGCGCGGTGCTGCTGTCGGCCCTGGTGGCCGCCGCTGCGGGCGGCATCGTGGCATGGGCGGCGGCGGCCCGCAGCGGTGGCTTCGGCCTCTTCTTGCTCATCGCCATCATCGTGTCGTTCGTAGTGGCGCTCTTCATGGTGCTGGTGGCCACCGCCCCCGCCCGTGCGTACCGCGAGGCACGCATGTTCCAGCTGACGTGGGACAACGTCGGGCTGGGCCGCATCGCCCGCTTCAAGTGCCAGCTGCGCACCGGCTCCTACGTGGCCCTGCGGCTGCGCAACATGCTCTTCACCGCGCTCACGCTGGGCTTCTTTCGCCCGTTCGCGATGGTGAGCGAGTACCGCATGAAGCTGGAATCGGTCACGCTGTACGTGAAGGGCGGCGTGGACCAGGTGGCGGGCCGCCTGGTGGAGCAGCAGCGCGACGGCATCGGCGACGCGCTGGCCGACGCCGCCGGGCTGGACCTGGTCGGCTGAAGACGCCGCCCGCATGCCGCAACCCCGACCTGCCGCCACCGCGAACACGCCTTGGGCGGGCGGCGACCTGGTGCCCGCCCGCTGGTACGACGGCCGCAGCAGCCGGCCCAGGCCGGCGCTGGTCGGCTTTTGGCCCACGGCGCAGGGCCCCTCGCTGGTGCTGCACCCGGTGCAGCCGGTGCAGGGCGGCGGCGGCGCGGCACCGCTGACCTACCGCCACGCCCAGGTCGGCTGGCCGGAGACCTGGCACGCGCAGCGCGTGCAGCAGCGCCTGGTGGTGGACCTGCAGGACGGCGGCAGCCTGGAGGTGGACGACGCCCCGCGCTGGCACGCCGCGCTGCGGGCGGCCGGCCAGCGGCCGACCCTGGCGCACCGCATGCAGACGCGCTGGACCACCCTTGCGGCGGTGGTGGCCCTCGCGGCCGTGGGGCTCACGCTGTTCTACCGCTACGGTACGCCCTGGGCCGCCACCCAGCTCACGCGCTTCGTGCCGCTGTCGTGGGAGATCGCGCTCGCCGGCGACGCGCTCGCTCGCATGGACGACGGCTACCTCCAACCCAGCCAGTTGCCCGCCGCACGCCAGGCCGAGCTGCGCCAGCGCTTCGACAACCTCGTCGCCCAGGCACCCCCGGCCCTGCAGCGCTATGGCGGCTACGCGCCGCGCTACACGCTGTCGTTCCGGTCGGGCATGCAAGCCAATGCCTTCGCGCTGCCCGGCGGCGCCATCGTGGTGACGGACGACCTGGTACGCGAGGCGCAAGGCCGGCAGCTGGGCGACGCCGCCATCGTGGGCGTGCTGGCGCATGAAATCGGCCACGTGGCGCACCGCCACACCACGCGCCTGCTGGTCGAGCAGGGCGTGCTCAACGTCGGGCTCGGGCTGGCGCTGGGCGACGTGTCGGCGCTGCTGTCCACCGGCAGCGCCCTGCTGACCGGCCTGGCCTACCGCCGCAGCCACGAGCGCGAGGCCGACTGCTTTGCCGTGGCGCTGATGGGCGAGGCGCGGCTCCCCACCGCGCCCATGGCCGACCTGCTGCTGGCGTTGGCGCGGGAGGAGCGCGATCAGGAGAAGGGCCAGGATGAAGGTGGGGGCCCGGCGGCGGCCCCCGCATCGCGGCCGGCATCCAGCCCCCGCGCCCGGGAGGCCTCCGTGCTGTCGCTTCTGAGCAGCCACCCGGACACGGTGCAGCGCGCCCAGGCGCTGCGGACGGGCTCGCTGGCGGGCTGCGCGCGCTGACGGCCGCGCCCGCGCGGGGCCTCGATGGAAGAAAGTGTGAAGCGCGCCGATAAGCCGGATTCTGTGCACCCGGTTGCCCGGGTGTGACCGCCATTACTCTGGGCCGGGGGTCGCCCACCCGGCTCGATGCTACCTACCCGCCAGCTCGCCCTGCGGAACCACAAGGTCGGGAGAGATTGCCCTGCTCCCGTGGCTGGCCTACTTGGTATTGCTGCGCGTAGAGATTGCCCGTTTCACCTTGGGCGCGGAACGCGCCCAAGGTGGCTGTGGGCTTTCCCGGCTTTCGCCGGGAACCGTCTGGCTTACGCCATCCGGCGCCAGCTTGCGCTGGCGACCCACAGAACACTCCGTGGCTGTCCGTACCCAAACTCGTCTCTGTTGCTCTGATCCTCACCTCACGGTGGGCAGCCGTTAGCTGCTACGCTGTCCTGTGCAGTCCGGACGTTCCTCCAGTGCCAGGTTTCCATACGGCACCAGCGACGGTCTGGCGTGCTTCACGGCGCGCATTATCCCATCCGATCGGGCGGGCCACGGCGGGGCGGCCAGGTGCCCCTGGTGCGGGGCATAACCATATTGCCGAACGGCAGTTGGGCTGGCCCACAATGATCGCCGTTTCCCGTTCGCTTTCCACCCCTTCCACTTTTTCTTCGGAGATGCCATGCCCGTACAGAACATCCTGCAAACCATCGGCAACACGCCCCATGTGCGCATCAACCGCCTCTTCGGCGCCGGCGCCAACGTGTGGGTGAAATCCGAGCGCGGCAACCCGGGCGGCTCGATCAAGGACCGGATCGCCCTGGCGATGGTGGAAGACGCCGAACGCAGCGGCACCCTGCAGCCCGGCGGCACCATCATCGAGCCGACCTCGGGCAACACCGGCATCGGCCTGGCGCTGGTCGCGGCCGTGAAGGGCTACAAGCTGATCCTGGTGATGCCCGAGAGCATGAGCCTGGAGCGCCGCCGCCTGATGCTGGCCTACGGCGCCACGTTCGACCTCACGCCCAAGGAAAAGGGCATGAAGGGCGCCATCGCCCGCGCGCAGGAGCTGGCCGCCAGCACGCCCGGCGCCTGGGTACCCCAGCAGTTCGAAAACCCGGCCAACGTCGACGTGCACGTGCGCACCACGGCGCAGGAGATCCTGGCGGACTTCCCCGAGGGGCTGGACGCGGTCATCACCGGCGTGGGCACGGGCGGCCACATCAGCGGCGTGGGTCGGGTGCTGAAGGCGAAGTTCCCGCAGCTGAAGGTGTTCGCGGTGGAGCCGGTGGCCTCGCCCGTCATCTCCGGCGGGCAGCCCGGGCCGCATCCGATCCAGGGCATCGGCGCGGGCTTCATTCCCGCCAACCTGGACACCACGGTGCTGGACGGCGTGATCCAGGTCGATGCCGAACCGGCCCGCGAATACGCCCGCCGCGCCGCGCGCGAAGAAGGCCTGCTGGTGGGCATTTCCTCCGGCGCCACGCTCGCGGCCATCGCGCAGAAGCTGCCCGAGCTGCCGGCCGGCGCCAGGGTGCTGGGCTTCAACTACGACACCGGCGAGCGCTACCTGTCGGTCGAAGGCTTCCTGCCGGGCTGAGCGGCGCACGGCCGCCCTGGCCACGGGGCCTGCGGGGCCGCCACGGCGCGGCTGTGCAGGCGTTTCCGGCATGCAGCGTCAAGGGGTCGGCCACCCGTCCTACAGGGGGTGGAAGGGCCGATTTGGAACAATCGACCACCGCAGACCGCCCGCCCTTTCGGCGACGCACCTGCCCCTTTTGCGATCGAACTGATGGACACCGCCACCCCAAAGCCCATTGCGTTCAAGGTGCTGACCGTGAACGTCCACAAGGGTTTCACCAGCTTCAACCGCCGCTTCATGCTGCACGAGTTGCGCGACGCCGTGCGCGAGGTGTCGGCCGACCTGGTGTTCCTGCAGGAGGTGCTGGGCACGCACCACAAGCATGCCGGCCGCGTGGAGAACTTCCCGCAGGAGCCGCATTACGAATTCCTGGCCGATACGATATGGCAGCAGCATGCCTATGGCCGCAACGCGGTGTACGACAACGGGCACCACGGCAATGCGCTGCTCTCCAAGTTCCCCATCACCCACTACGAAAACCACGACATCTCGGTGACCGGCCCCGAGCGCCGCGGCATGCTGCACTGCGTGCTGCAGCCGCCCGGCAGCCCCACGCCGGTGCATGCCATCTGCGTGCACCTGGGCTTGCAGGAAGCGCACCGCCAGCGGCAGCTGCGCCGCATCTGCGACCTGGTGGCCACGTTCGACCCGGATGAGCCGGTGGTGCTGGCCGGCGACTTCAACGACTGGCGGGGCCGTGCCCACGAAGTGCTGAAGAAGGGGGCCGGCCTGCACGAGGTATTCATGCAGGGCGGGCGCAAGGCTGTGCGCACCTTTCCGGCGTCCATGCCGCTGCTGCAGCTGGACCGCATTTATGTGCGCAACGCTTCCGTGCTCACCCCTGTCACGCTGCCGCGCAAGCCCTGGGACCGCCTCTCCGACCATGCGCCGCTGGCGGCGGAGATCGCGCTGTGAGCGGCCCTTCCGCCGCGCAGGGTGGCGCCGCACGCGGCGAGCGCGGCGCCGGCAGCCGCTGGGTGCCGGGCAACGATTTCGACCTGCTGGAAAACGGCGAGGAATTCTTTCCCCGCGTGTTCAACGCGATCCGCGCGGCGAAGCGCGAGGTGTGGCTCGAAACCTTCATCCTCTTCGAAGACAAGATCGGCCTGCAGCTGCATGCCGCCGTGCTGGAAGCCGCCCGGCGCGGCGTGACGGTGCACATGCTGGTGGACGGCTTCGGCTCGCCCGACTTGTCCGACCGCTTCGTGGGCGAGCTGGTGGAGGCCGGCGTGCATTTCCGCATCTTCGACCCGGGCCGCCAGCTCTTCGGCCAGCGGCTGAACGTGCTGCGCCGCATGCACCGCAAGATCGTGGTGGTGGACGGCGAGCGCGCCTTCATCGGCGGCATCAACTACTCGGCCGACCACGTGGCCGACTTCGGCCCCGAGGCCAAGCAGGACTATTCCGTCGAGGTGCGCGGCCCTCTGGTGGCGCAGATGCACGCCTTCGTGCAGGACGCCGTGGTGCCGCTGAAGCAGCGGCGGCGCTTGCGCCAGTGGAAGCAGAACAAGGCGGCGGCCGACACGCCCCACGCCGGGCCGGCCCAGGCCCTCTTCGTCACCCGCGACAACCACAACCACACCAACGACATCGAGCGGCACTACCGCATCGCGCTGCGCTCGGCCCGCAAGCGCGTGGTCATCGCCAACGCGTACTTCTTTCCCGGCTACCGCTTTGTGCGCGAACTGCGCCGCGCCGCCCAGCGCGGCGTGGACGTGCGGCTGATCCTGCAGGGCCAGCCCGACATGCCCATCGTGAAGACCGCCGCCGGCCTGCTGTACGACCACCTGCTGCGTGCCGGCGTGCGCATCTACGAATACTGCGACCGGCCGCTGCACGGCAAGGTGGCGCTGGTGGACGACGAATGGTCCACCGTGGGCTCGAGCAACCTCGACCCCTTGAGCCTGTCGCTCAACCTGGAGGCCAACGTCATCATTCGCGACGCGGGCTTCAACCGGCGGCTGTACGAGCGCCTGGCGCACTTGATGGAGCACAGCTGCAAGCAGGTGGAACCCGAGCCCAAGGGCCGCTGGGAAGGGCTGCGGCTGGTGCGCAGCTACTGCGTGTTCCACCTGATGCGCTGGTTCCCCACCTGGGCGGGCTGGCTGCCCAGGCACGAGCCGGAAATCTCCCTGGTGGACGAAGCCGCCCTGGCGACCGAAGCCTCGCAGCGCCCGTCGGGCGCGCAGTGAAGCGCGAGCCCCGGCGCCCGCCTGCCATGCCGTCTTCGCAGCCCACGTCGCCGGCACCCGAGCGGCCGGGGCTGGCGGGCCGATTCGCCCGGTTGCGCCGTCAGCGCTGGTGGCCCTGGCTGCTGACGGGGCTGACGGGGGGTTTCATCGGCTTCGTGGTGTACCTGCTGTGGCACCAGGGCAGCCGGGTGGATTGGGGGTCGGTGTGGCACTCGTTTCTCGCCCTGCCCCCCGCCGTGGTGCTGACGGCCGGCGCGCTGGCCTGGAGCAGCCACCTGCTCTACAGCACCTTCGACCTCTTCGGCCGCCACTACACCGGCCACGGCCTGACGGTGGCCCGCACCATGGGCATCACGCTGATCGCCTACCCGTTCACTCTGAACCTGGGGTCGGTCATCGGCGGGGTGAGCGCCCGCTACCGGCTTTATTCGCGCCAGGGCGTGAGCCTGGCCCACATCGGCCATATCGTGGGCCTGTCCATCCTGACCAACTGGCTGGGCTACTTCGCCCTGGCGGGCGCCGTGTTCTGGGCCTGGACGCCGCAGCTGCCCGAGGGGTGGACCGTGGGTGCGCAGCAACTGCGCTGGGCCGGCACGGCGCTGGCCTGCGTCAGCCTGGCCTACCTGGTGCTCTGCGCGTGGCGCCGGGGCGAACCCCTGGTGGTGCGCGACCACCCGCTGCCCATGCCGCGCTGGCCGGTGGGCCTGCTGCAGGTGGCCGTGTCGGCCGCCAACTGGATGCTGATGGCCGCCGCGTTGTGGTGGCTGACCCAGCAGCAGGCACCCTACGCGGCCGCGCTCGCCACGATCCTGCTGGGCGCCGTGGCCGGGGTGATCTCGCGCATTCCCGCCGGCTTGGGCGTGCTGGAGGCCGTGGGCACGGCCGTGCTGTCCGCCTACATGCCGGCGCCGCAGGCCCTGGCGGCCGTGCTGGCCTATCGGGCGCTCTACTTTTTCGCGCCGCTGGCGTTGGCGGCCCTGGCGTTCGCGGCCACCGAGATCTGGTGGCGCCGCCGGGCTGCGCCGCCCGAGGCCATGCATGGGGCGACGGCTGCGGCGAACGGCTCGCGGCCGTCCACGCACGCCCTGTGATGCGGCGCCGCGCCGCCTGCGCGCAGGCATGATCGCCCCATGTCCGGCCCCCGCGAAACCTCGACGCCTTCAGCCTCCATTGCCATTCCGTCACGGGTGGGCATCGCGGACGCGGTCTCGCCGCCGCCGCTGTCCGAATCGCAGCAGCAGTTCAACACCCTGGTGGAGCGGATCGGCGAAGAGCGCGCGCAACTCGGCACCTGGAATGCCGCCATCGCCGCCTACCAGCAGCGCTACGCCCGCGAGCTGCAGCCGCTGATCCGCGACTACCACGCCATCCACGTGGAGCTGGTGCAGTGGCTGGATACCGAGGCCACCGGGCGCATGGGTCTCAGCAAGTCCATGCAGCAGACGGTGGGCGAGGTCATCGCCAGCATGTCCGCCTACCTGGCCGAAGGCGTGCTGGACGAGGACACCCGTGCCGCCATGCAGGCCCTACATGCGCGCTATGGCCCGCAGGACGCGCCGGCACCGGCCGCGCCAGCGCCCACGGCCCCCGAGGGGCCGAGCGTGGACGGGCCGGAAGACGACTCGCCGGAAGCCATTCTGGAGCGCGTGGAAGCGCAGATGCGCGCCGACCGGGCCCGCGTGGAGGCCGAGCGCCAGCGCCACCGCGCCCAGCGCGCCAGGAAGCCCACGGCCCGGGAGCGGCGCGAGCAGGAAGCCGCCCAGCAGGCCGGCCAGTCGGTGCGCTCGGTCTATCGGCAACTGGCCAGTGCACTGCACCCGGATCGCGAGCCCGACCCTGCGCAGCGCGACCGCAAGACCGCGCTGATGCAGCGGGTGAACCGGGCCTACGCGGACGAGAATCTGACCGAGCTGCTGCAGTTGCAGCTGGAGGTGCAGCAGATCGACCCGGACCATCTCGCCCGGCTGGGCGAGGAGCGGCTGGCGCACTACAACCAGGCCCTGGCGGCTGAGCTGGCCGGCCTGCAGCGCGAGGTGCGCGCGATCCAGGACGATTTCAAGGCCCGCTTCGGCCTGACGGCGCCCGGTCAGCTGTCGCCCCAGTCGCTGGACAAGCACCTGCGAGTGCAGGCCCAGCAGCTGCACGAAGACATCGCCGACTGGCGGATGCAGCGCCGCGCCCTGGAACACCCGGCCGAGCTCAAGCGCTGGCTGAAGGCGCAGAGCGCCGCGTGGCGCGACCGGTAAGCCGGCGGCGCCGCGGCGCACGGACAACGCGCCCCTTCGGTATCATGGGCGCCCCCGCGAACCTGCCACACGCCCGATAGCCACGGGCCTGCACGCCATGATCCGTCTCTCAGAAATCAAGCTGCCGCTGGCGGCCCTGCCGGCCGACGCCGGTACCGCCGACTCCCCCGAAAACCCGCACGCCCACCCCGTCGCCGCCCTGCTCGCGCAGGCGGCGGCCCTGCTCGGCATTCCCGAGGGCGCGCTGGCGCACCTGCATGTCCACAAGCGCAGCTTCGACGCGCGCAAGCCCGAGCTGCTGGCGGTCTACATCCTCGACGTCACCCTGGCCGACCCGGCGCAGGAGCCCGACTTGCTGGCCCGCCATGCGGCCCATCCGCACATCCAGCCCACGCCCGACATGGCCTGGCGGCCCGTGGGCCGGGCACCGGCGGACCTG
The DNA here is from genome assembly GCF_040365715.1 of Acidovorax sp. FG27. Lineage (NCBI taxonomy): Bacteria > Pseudomonadati > Pseudomonadota > Betaproteobacteria > Burkholderiales > Comamonadaceae > Acidovorax > Acidovorax sp. FG27. The sequence continues at coordinate 162,130 of NZ_BAABVY010000011.1, read as the reverse complement.
GCGCACCGCCCGGTCGTCGTCGGCTTCGGGCCCTGCGGCATCTTCGCCGCGCTGGTGCTGGCCCAGATGGGCTTTCGCCCCATCGTGCTGGAGCGCGGCAAGCCGGTGCGCGAGCGCACCAAGGACACCTGGGGCCTGTGGCGCAAGCGCGCGCTGCACGCCGAGTCGAACGTGCAGTTCGGCGAGGGCGGCGCAGGCACCTTCAGCGACGGCAAGCTCTACAGCCAGATCAAGGACCCGCGCCATCTCGGCCGCAAGGTGATGGAAGAATTCGTGCAGGCGGGCGCGCCGCCGGAGATCCTCTACGTCGCCCACCCGCACATCGGCACCTTCAAGCTGGTCAAGGTGGTGGAAACCTTGCGCGAGCAGATCATCGCCCTGGGCGGAGAGGTGCGCTTCGAGCAGCGCGTGACCGACGTGGTGGTGGAACGAGACGCGAGCGGCCAGCGCCATCTGCGCGGCCTGCAGGTGCTGGACCAGGCCACCGGCCAGTCGCACACCATGCGCGCCGACCATGTGGTGATGGCGCTGGGCCACAGCTCGCGCGACACCTTCGCCATGCTGTACGACCGGGGCGTGCACATGGAAGCCAAGCCGTTCTCGGTAGGCGTGCGCATCGAACACCCGCAGGGCGTGATCGACCGTGCGCGCTGGGGCCGCCATGCCGGCCACCCGCTGCTGGGCGCGGCCGACTACAAGCTGGTGCACCACGCCGGCAATGGCCGCGCGGTGTACAGCTTCTGCATGTGCCCGGGCGGCACGGTGGTGGCAGCCACCAGCGAGCCCGGCCGCGTGGTCACCAACGGCATGAGCCAGTATTCGCGCAACGAACGCAACGCCAACGCCGGCATGGTCGTGGCCATCGACCCGCGCGACTATCCGCACGATGCCGAGGCCTTCGCCGCGGCTCTGGGCGGCACGCATGGCGTCGAGGCGCTGGCGGCTGGCCAGGCCCATCCGCTGGCCGGCATCGTGCTGCAGCGGCAGCTCGAATCGAACGCCTACCTGCTGGGCGGCAGCAGCTTCAACGCCCCCGCGCAGCTGGTGGGCGACTTCCTGGCACAACGCGCCTCCACGCAGCTGGGCAGCGTGGAGCCGTCGTACAAGCCGGGCGTGACGATGGTCGATCTGCGCGAGGCGCTGCCCGCCTATGCCACGGATGCCATGCGCGAAGCCCTGCCCGCCTTCGGCAGGAAGATCCGCGGCTACGACATGCACGACGCCGTGCTGACCGGCGTGGAGACGCGCACCTCGTCGCCGCTGAAGATCGGCCGGGGCGAGAACCTGCAGAGCCTGAACACCGCCGGCCTCTACCCCGCCGGCGAAGGCGCCAGCTACGCGGGCGGCATCCTGTCGGCCGGGGCGGACGGCATCAAGGTGGGCGAGGCCGTGGCCCGTGCGCTGCTGGGCCAGGCGGCCTGAGGGTTCAGGCGCCGCGCCCCGCGCACCCTTCCCTGCTATCCCGCGCGTTCCAGCATGGCGTGCAGCAGCACGTTGCAGCCTGCGGTGATGTGCTCGGGCTTGGCGTCCTCGATCTCGTTGTGGCTGATGCCGTCCTTGCAGGGGATGAAGATCATTCCGGCCGGGGCCAGCTTGGCCATGTACACCGCGTCGTGCCCGGCGCCGGACACCGCCGGCATGTGGCTGTAGCCCAGCCGGGCGGCGGCGCGGCCCACGGCCTCCACGCATTCGGCGTGGAACTGCTGCGCGGGGTAGCTGGAGACGAGATCGATCTGCACCTGCACGCCGTGCTCCTTGCCCACCTGTTCGGCCAGGGCCTTCACCTCGGCCGCCATCGCATCGACCAGCGCGTCGGTGCTGTTGCGCAGGTCGATGCTGAACTTGACCCGGCCGGGAATGACGTTGCGGCTGTTGGGGAAGACCTGCACCATGCCCACCGTGCCCCGGCCGTGCGGCGGGTGCCGGTGCGCGGCCGCGACCACGTCCTGCATGATGCGGGTGGCGGCGAACAACGCATCCTTGCGGAGGGCCATGGGTGTCGGGCCGGCATGGGCCTCCATGCCCGTCACGGTGCAGTCGAACCAGCGGATGCCCAGCACGCCGCTGACCACGCCGATGGTCTTGTCGTTGTCCTCGAGGACCGGGCCCTGTTCGATGTGCGTCTCGAAATAGGCGCCGATGGGATGGTCGCCCGGCTCCTGGTCGCCGATGTAGCCGATGCGCTCCAGCTCGCCTTTCACGGTCTTGCCTTCGGTGTCGGTCGCGGCGTAGGCGTGCTCCAGCGTGAAGGCACGGGCGAAAACGCCCGAACCCATCATCACTGGCACGAAGCGGCTGCCTTCCTCGTTGGTCCAGAAAGCGACCTCGATGGGCGCCTCGGTCTGGATGCCGTGATCGTTGAGCGTGCGTACCACCTCGATGCCGGCCAGCACGCCGTAGTTGCCGTCGAACTTGCCGCCCGTGGGCTGGGTGTCGATGTGGCTGCCGGTCATGATGGGCGGCAGGCTGTCGTTACGGCCGGGGCGGCGCATGAAGACGTTGCCGATCTTGTCGATGGTGACGGACATGCCCGCCTCGCGCGCCCAGCGCGTGACCAGGTCGCGGCCCTGCTTGTCCAGGTCGGTGAGCGTGAGCCGGCAGACGCCGCCCTTGGGCGTGGCGCCGATCTGCGCCAGCTCCATGAGCGAATCCCAGAGGCGTTCGCCGTTGATGCGCAGGTGGCTGGTGTCTGTTGTCACTTTCGTATCCATGGTGGTCTCCGGAATAGGGGGAAGGAAGCGTGGCGCCGGCCTGGCTGGTTCACTACACGGGCGACAAGTCAACGCGCCACCGCCGTGGGCGCCAGGTCCTGCGTGCGGCGCTGCTGGGCCTGGAACTGCGGGCCGAAGGCCGGGCGCGGCAGGTAGCGGCCCGCGCCCCGCTCGGCGCGCAGATCGCCCTGCGCGAACACCACCCGCCCCTGGCTGATGGTGTGGCTGGGAATGCCGCGCACGGTGCGGCCTTCGAAGATGTTGAAGTCGCCCTTGCTGTGCTGCGTCTTCGCGGAAAAGGTCTTGGTGCCTTCCGGGTCCCACAGCACCAGGTCGGCATCGGCTCCCGCGCCCACGAAGCCCTTCCTCGGGTAGATGTTGAACAGCCTGGCGGCATTGGCGGAGGTGATGGCCACGAACTCGCTGGGCGTGAGCCGGCCGGTATTCACGCCGCCGTCCCAGATGGCGGCCATGCGCTCTTCCACGCCGCCGGTGCCGTTGGGGATCTTGGCGAAGTTGTCGCGCCCCATGGCCTTCTGCGCGGCGCAGAAGGTGCAGTGATCGGTGGCGGTGGTGTGCAGCTGGCCCGACTGCAGGCCGCGCCACAGCGCCTCCTGGTGGCCGCCCGCGCGCGAGCGAAAGGGCGGGCTCATCACGTGGGCGGCGGCGGTGGCGAAGTCGGGGTCGCGGTACACGCTGTCGTCCACCAGCAGGTGGCCGGCCAGCACCTCGCCGAACACGCGCTGGCCGCGCGCCCGGGCGCGGGCGATGGCCTCGGCCGCCTCCGCGCAGCTCACGTGCACCACGTAGATCGGCACGCCCAGCACGTCGGCGATGGCGATGGCGCGGTTGGCGGCCTCGGCCTCCACCATGGGCGGGCGCGCCAGCGGGTGGCCCTCGGGGCCGGTGATGCCCATCTTGGCGACTTCCTGCTGCAGCAGGTAGACGAGTTCGCCGTTCTCGGCATGCACGGTGGGCATGGCCCCCAGCTCCAGCGCACGCTTGAAGCTGTTCACCAGCGTCTCGTCGTCGCACATGATGGCGTTCTTGTAGGCCATGAAGTGCTTGAAGCTGTTGATGCCTTCCTCGCGCACCAGGGTGCCCATGTCGGCATGCACCTGCTCGCTCCACCAGGTGACGGCGACGTGGAAGGAATAGTCCGCCGCGGACTTTTCCGCCCAGCCGCGCCATTTGCGGTAGGCGTCCATGAGCGGCTCCTGGGGGTCGGGAATCACGAAGTCGATGATGCTGGTGGTGCCGCCCGCCAGCCCGGCCGCCGTGCCGGTGAAGAAGTCGTCCATGGTGACGGTGCCCATGAACGGCAGCTGCATGTGCGTGTGCGGGTCGATGCCGCCGGGCAGCACGTACTGGCCGCTGGCGTCCAGCGTCTCGGCACCGGCGGGCGCCTGGGCGGCGGCGGTCTCGCCCACGGCGGCGATGCGGCCGTCCACGCAGAGCACGTCGGCGCGCTCCTCGCGGTCGGCGTTCACCACGGTGCCGCCACGGATCAGCAGGGCTTTCGAAGGGGTTGGGGTCATGGCTCGTCTCCTGGGAGAAAGGGGTTGTCAGGCGCGGCGCGATGCCGCGGGCGCGGGCTGCATCCGGCCCGCCATGCCGAGGCGATACACCACGGCGGCGATGGCCAGGCCGATGAACCAGGCATAGGCGTAGATCTGCTTGAAGACCTCGCCCACGCCCGGAAAGGCGGCGGGAAAGGCGGCGTTCAGGAAACCCGGCACGTTGGGTGCCACGCCCAGCACGAAGGCGACGACGGCCACCGCGTTCCAGCCGCCGCGGTAGCGGTAGGGGCCGTCATCGGCATAGAGCGCCTTCACGTCCAGCTCGGTGCGGCGGATGAGGTAGTAGTCCACCATCAGGATGCCGGCCACCGGCCCCAGCAGCGCCGAGTAGCCGATGAGCCAGGTGAAGATGTAGCCCTGGGTGGATTCGAGGATCTTCCACGGCATCATCGCAATGGCGATGCCCACGGTGATGTAGCCGCCCACCCGGTAGCTGATGCGCGAGGGGCTCAGCGCCGAGAAGTCGTAAGCGGGGCCGACCAGGTTGGCCGCCAGATTCACGCTCACGGTGTCGATGAGCAGGATGATGAGCGCGATCAGCACGGCCGCGCCCGTCATGCGGCTGGCCAGGTCCACCGGGTCCCAGAGGGCCTTGCCGTAGATGACCACCGTGGCGGAGGTGACGATCACCGCCAGCGCCGCCAGCAGCCCCATGGGCACGGGCAGGCCGATGGCCTGGCCCACCACCTGGTCGCGCTGGGACTTGGCGAAGCGGGTGAAGTCGGGAATGTTCAGCGCCAGCGTGGCCCAGAAGCCCACCATGGCGGTGAGCGACGGCCAGAACACTGAGTGGAACTGTCCGGCCTTCGCCCCGCCGGGGGCGAACTGCGAGGGCTGCTGGAGGATGGGGCCGAAGCCGCCGGCCTTGTCGTATGCCCACCAGAGCAGCACGAAGCAGATCACGATCTTGATGGGGGCCGTCCAGGTCTCGAGCTTGCGGATCGACTCGATGCCGTGCACCACGAAGTAGAACTGGATCGCCCAGAAGACCAGGAAGCAGACGAGCTGCCCCAGGTTGATGCCCAGCCCCGCGATCTTCTCGCCCTCCAGCGGATGGCCGATCAGCACGCCGGCCAGCGTGTAGATCATCATGCCGCCGAACCAGGTCTGGATGCCGTACCAGCCGCAGGCCACCAGGGCCCGCAGCAGCGCCGGCAGTTTGGCGCCGCGCGTGCCGAACGAAGAGCGCGCCAGCACCGCGTACGGAATGCCGTGCTTGGCGCCCGCATGCCCGATCAGCAGCATGGGCACCAGCACGATGAGATTGCCCAGGAACACGGTGCCCACAGCCTGCCCCCACGACATGCCGCTCTCGATCAGGCTGGCGGCCAGGGTGTAGGCGGGAATGCACATCACCATGCCCACCCACAGCGCCGCGAAGTGGTACCAGCGCCAGGTGCGCTGGTGCGCCTGCGTGGGGGCCAGGTCCTCGTTCCAGAGCTCGCTGTGGGAGCCGGGGGGTTGCACGGTGTTCATGGAAGTGTCTCCGGTACGTTGTGGACAGGGGGCCTTACGCCGCCACGCGCTGCGGGTTGTTGGGGTGCGTGGTCCAGTTGGCGTATTCGCCGGTGACCAGCTTGCCGGTGCGCGCATCGACCTCGCCGGGCGCCAGGCTGCGCATGCTGATGCACTCGGGCACCGGGCAGATCGAGGCGCACAGGTTGCAGCCCACGCACTCGGCCTCGTTCACCTCGAAGCGGCGCACGCCGCCCAGCTTGTCGAAGGTGATGGCCTGGTGCGACGTGTCCTCGCACACCACGTGGCAGCGGCCGCAGCCGATGCAGGCGTCCTGGTCGATCACCGCCTTCTCGATGTGGTTCAGGTCGAGCTGCTTCCAGTCCTTGACGGTGGGCACGGCCTGGCCCCGGAAGTCGTCGATGGAGGCATAGCCGTGCGCGTCCATGAAGTTGGAGAGGCCGTCGCACAGGTCCTGCACGATCTTGAAGCCATACACCATGGCGGCGGTGCAGACCTGCACCGTGCCGCAGCCCAGCGCGATGTATTCGGCCGCGTCGCGCCAGGTGGTGATGCCGCCGATGCCGCTGATGGGCAGGCCGGCGGTCTGTGCGTCGCGCGCGATCTCGGCCACCATGTTGAGCGCGATGGGCTTGACGGCCGGCCCGCAATAACCGCCGTGCGATCCCCAGCCGCCGGTGTGGGGGCTCATCGCCATGCGTTCCAGGTCCACCCCCATGACGGAATTGATGGTGTTGATGAGCGACACCGCGTCCGCCCCGCCCGCCTTGGCGGCCCGCGCGGGGTGGCGCACGTCGGTGATGTTGGGCGTGAGCTTCACGATCACCGGCAGGCGGCTGTACTGCTTGCACCAGGCCGTCACCATCTGGATGTATTCGGGCACCTGGCCCACGGCCGCGCCCATGCCCCGCTCGCTCATGCCGTGCGGGCAGCCGAAGTTCAGCTCGATGCCGTCGGCGCCGGTGTCTTCCACCATGGGCAGGATGCGTTTCCAGCTCTCTTCCACGCAGGGCACCATCAGCGAGACGATCATGGCGCGGTCGGGCCAGGCGCGCTTCACGCGGCGGATTTCCTCCAGGTTCACGGCGAGCGGCCGGTCGGTGATGAGTTCGATGTTGTTCAGGCCGATCACGCGCCGGTCCTGCGACATGAGCGTGGAATAACGCGGCCCGTTCACGTTCACCACGTGCGGGTCTTCGCCCAGGGTCTTCCAGACCACGCCACCCCAGCCGGCCTCGAAGGCGCGGGTGACGTTGATCTCCTTGTCGGTGGGCGGCGCCGAGGCCAGCCAGAACGGGTTGGGGCTGCGGATGCCCAGGAATTCGCTGCGGATGTCGGCCATGTGCGGCTCCTGTCGTTCGGTGTTCTGTTCGGTTCGGTTCGTGGGGCTGGGCGGCGCTTCAGCCCAGCAGGGCCTGGTGGATGGAGGCGGCAGCTACCTTGCCGTGCTCCACGGCCTCCACGGTCAGGTCGCGCCCGCCGGCACGGCAGTCGCCACCGGCCCAGACACGCGCCACGCTGGTGCGACCTTCTTCGTCGGTGGCGATGCGGCCGGCCTGCAGCGCGATGGCGGGGCCGGCGTGCTCGTGCAGGTAGCTCTGGCCGATGGCCTTGAGCACCATGTCGGCCTCCAGCACGAAGGTCTCGCCGGTCGCGGCCAGCCGGCCCGTGTCATCCACCGCCGTCGCGGCGAAGCGCATGCCGCGCACCACGCCGTCCCCACCCAGCAACTCCTGCGGCGCGGCCCAGTGGCGGATCGTGACGCCGTTGGTCTGCGCCCACTGCTGCTCGACCGCCGAGGCCGACATGCCGTCCGGCCCGCGGCGATAGACGATGGTCACTTCCTCGGCGCCCAGCTTGCGCGCCTGCACCGCCGCGTCCACCGCCGTCATGCCGCCGCCGATCACCACCACGCGCCGGCCCACCGGCACGGCGGAAAGGTCGGCCGCCTGCCTGATGTCGGCGATGAAATCCACCGCGTTGCGCAGCCCCTGCAACTGCGGCTCGGCGATGCCGAGCGCGTTCACGCCGGCCAGCCCCAGCCCGAGGAACACGGCGTCGTAGGCCTGCAGCAGGCCATTGACGGTGATGTCACGGCCCAGCACCTGGCGGCAGCGCACCTCGATGCCGCCGATGGACAGCAGCCACTCGACCTCCTTTTGCGCGAAGCCGCCCGTGGTCTTGTAGCTGGCCAAGCCGTATTCGTTCAGACCGCCCAGCTTGGGCCGGGCCTCGAACAGCACCACGTCGTGCCCGCGCCGCGCCAGGCCGTGCGCGCAGGCAAGGCCCGCCGGCCCTGCGCCCACCACCGCCACGCGCTTGCCGGTGGGCGCGGCGCGGGTGAAGAGAGGCGCGCCGGGCTGAGCGAAGTAGGCATCGGTGGCATGGCGCTGCAGCGCGCCGATCTCGACGGCCTTGTCGTCGTGCGCGTTGCGCACGCAGGCCTCTTCGCACAGCACCTCGGTCGGGCAGACCCGGGCGCACATGCCGCCCAGCGGGTTGGCCTCCAGGATGGCCTGCGCCGCGCCCCGCTCGTTGCCCTGGGCGATGCGGTGGATGAAGGACGGGATGTCGATGCCCGTGGGACAGGCCGTGGCGCACGGCGCATCGAAACAGTAATAGCAGCGCTCGGCCTCCACCAGGGCCTGCGCGCGGGTGAGCGGCGGGTGCGCGTCGCTGAAATTCACGGCGTAATCTGCCAGGTTCAGGCGTGCGGCATGCACGCCGCAGGCGCGGCTTGCGGTCGTTTCCATCGGATTTTCTCCAGCAGAGGGGGATCAGTCGTGGGGGATGCGCGAGCGCGATCGCGCAAGGCGGAGGCCCGAACGTTTTCGGCGCGGCATGGGGCATGCGCAGGCGACAAACCCGGCGCACGTGCGTGCGATCTGCGGAGCTTTCATCGGGGCCTCACGGGGTGTGGCAGGTGTCATCGGCGAAACCGTCGCCCTGCCTGTTGGTCAATTTACCGCTTGGTAAAAATTTACCAATCAGTAAAAACCCATCTGCAAGCGGCATGCCAGGCAAAGCCTTCCGCATTCACCCCACAATGGTGCGATGAGCCGTCCCCCGTCCACCCGGCGCCCGGTGCCTGTGCACCAGCGCACCTCTCCAGAGATTCCCCCGGCAGGCATCCGGCAGCCCAGCGCTGCCCGGCTGAAGAAGGAGCAGTCCATCCTCGCCGAAGCCGAGCGCCAGTTCGCCCAGGTCGGCTTCGAAGGCGCCTCGCTCGAAAGCATCGCGGCGGCCGCGAACATCAGCCGCCACAACCTGCTCTACTACTTTCCGAGCAAGGAAGCGCTCTACCTGCGCGTGCTCGACGACGTGCTCACGCAATGGCTCTCGGGCATGGAAGCCATGTCACAGGGCGACGAGCCGCAGGCGGCGCTGCGGCAGTACATCCGCGCGAAGCTGCGGTCGTCGCTGGAGCGGCCCGATGCCGCCAAGGTATTCGCCCGGGAGGTGATCGCCGGCGCCCCGCGCTATGCCGACGTGATCGCGGCGCGGGTCGGGCCGGTGCTGAAGAACGACGTGCGCACCTTCGAGCGCTGGGCCAGCGAAGGCCGCATCGCCCGGGTGAACTTCATGCACCTGATGTTCATCATCTGGTCGGTCACGCAGGCCTATGCCGACCAGCAGACCCAGTTCGCGCTGCTGCTGGGCCAGCCCGCTCTGAGCGAGCGCGACTACGAGCATGCAGAGACGCTGCTCTGCCACCTGGTGCTGAAAGGCCTGGAGGCGCCCTCTCGCGGCAGCCAGGCCGGCGGCGAACCCGTAGGCGCTTCAGCCGCGCCTGCGGGTTCGCCTTTCATCGGATCACCTGGCGGGAAGCCGAAGACAGTGCCCTAGCACGGCGGGGCGAACCAACTTGCGTCAGACGATGGAAGGCAAGGCCGTATCAGCGGTAGGCCCAATGGCCCGGCCGCATGTGCCAGCCGCCCGGGCCCGGCTCCCAGCGGTGCGGCACCCAGACCCAGCCCGGCTTGGGCGGCGTGGCCCAGTGGCCGGGCCGCCAGGCATACCGGCCCCCGCTCCATTCCCAGAACCCGCCCACCCACACATGGGCCGGTGACGGCGCCACGGTGATCGTCTCCACATAGGGCGCAGGCGGGGCCGAGGGCGCCACGACGACGGCCTCTTCCTGCACCACCACATGCCGCGGGGGCGGCGGTGCGGCGCAGCCTGCCAGCAGGGCGGCTGCCAGGGCAGCGGCCACGCCCATCCCGCCGAGGCGGTTCCGATCCGTCTTGAACACCATATGCAACGCTCCAGTCCTTGAGCCATGGGGATGGAGTTTCAACGCGCCCCGGCGGCACTCAGCGCACGCCCGCCCTGTAAAGAAAGGCAAACCACAGGGGTGGACCAGCGGGGCGCTTCAGCCCGTGGCAGGCGGCCCGCCAGTCAGTCCGGCTTCACGCCCGCCGACTGGATCACCTTCGCCCACTTGGTGGTTTCCGCGGCGATGAAGGCGTCGCACTCCTTGGGCGTGGAGCCTTCGGGGAAGGTGCCCATGGTCTGCTCCATGCGCCGGCTCACCTCCGGGCTGCGGACGATGCGCGCCACCTCCTCGGACATGCGCTGCACGATGTCCACCGGCGTGCCGGCGGGCGCCAGCATCGCGGCCCAGGTGCTGCCGACCAGGGCCGGAAAGCCCAGCTCGGCGAAGGTGGGCACATCCGGCAGCGCCGGCAGCCGCTTGTCGCTCGCCACGCCGATGAGGCGGATCTTGCCGGCCTTGGCGGGCTGGATCAGGTTGGGCGGCGGGTCCAGGAACAGCGGCACCTGCCCGCCCATCAGGTCGGCCAGCGCGGGCGACGCGCCCTTGTACGGCACGTGCACCATCTCCACGCCCGTCACCATGCGCATCAGCTCCGACGTGAGGTGCGCGGCCGAGCCGCTGCCGGACGAGGCATAGCTGATCTTGCCCGGGTTGGCGCGGCCGTAGGCCACCAGCTCGGCCATGGTCTTGAAGGGCGCGTTCATCGACACGGCCGCCACCAGGGGGGACACGCCCATCAGCGAGACGCCCGTCAGGTCCTTCTGCGGGTCGTACGGGAGCTTGGGGTAAAGCGTGGTGTTGGCCGCATAGGCGGCGATGAACACGCCGAAGGTGTAGCCGTCCGGCGCGGCCTTGGCCACCGCGTCGACACCGATGATGCTGTTGGCGCCGGGCTTGTTGTCCACCACGATGGGCTGGCCCAGGCGCTGCTGCAGGCCGACCTGCAGCAGCCGCGCCATCTGGTCGGTGAAGCCGCCCGCCGTGTACGGCACGACGATGCGGATCGGCTTGGCGGGCCAGGCGCCCTGCGCACGGGCTGGCGCCAGCGGCAGCAGGGCGCCGGCCGCGACGGCGGAGCCGGCCTGCAGGAAGTGGCGTCGAGAAGGAAGGGATGGCATGGCGTGTCGTCTCCTGTTTTTGGGTGGTTCAGCCCTGACGGCTCAGGTGCGGTAGCTCGGGTCCATGCGGTCCAGCCGGCGCAGCAGGCCGGGCCAGGCCAGGCCGGCGCCCTTGCCCTTGGTGACCTGGCGCGACTGCTGCACCGAGTTGGCGATGATCTCGCCCGGAATCCGCGTGAGCACGCCACCGCCGGCTTGCGCCAGGATCTGGATGCGGCAGGCCGATTCCAGCGTGTACATGGCCAGCAGCGCCTCGGGCACGCCACGCCCGCAGGTCAGCAGGCCGTGGTTGCGCAGGATCATGCTGTTGCGGCTGCCCAGGTCGGCCACGAGGCGGGGGCGCTCGTCGTCGTTCAGCGCCACGCCTTCGTAGCCGTGATAGGCGAGGCTCGCCAGCGGGAAGATCGACTGCTGCGAGATCGGCAGCAGCCCGCCCTCCTGCGCCGACACGGCCACGCCGTATTGCGTGTGGGTGTGCAGCACGCACTGCACCTCGGGCCGCGCTTCGTGGATGGCGCTGTGGATCAAAAAGCCCGCCGGGTTCACGTCGTACTCGGTGGCCATGACGGGTTCGCCGTGGTGGTCCACCTTGACCAGGCTGGAGGCCGTGATCTCGTCGAACAGCATGCCGTAGGGGTTGATGAGGAATTGCTCCGGCTCGCCCGGCACACGCGCGGAGATGTGCGTGAAGATCAGGTCGTCCCAGCCGAAGTGGGCCACCAGGCGGTAGGCGGCGGCCAGCTCGACTCGGGTCTGCCATTCCTCGGGCGTGACCTGGGCGCGCACGCCGGACGCTGCGGCGGGGTCGGTGATGGATGCAAGGGTCGCGTTCATCGAAATCGTCCTTCCATGCAAGGGGAGTGGGATATGCCGGGCGGGAAGGCTGTCAGATGCGACCGACCAGCTCTGGCACGGCCGTGAACAGATCCGCCTCCAGCCCATAGTCGGCCACGCTGAAGATCGGCGCCTCGGCGTCCTTGTTGATCGCCACGATCACCTTGGAATCCTTCATGCCCGCCAGGTGCTGGATCGCCCCGGAGATGCCCGCCGCGATGTAGAGCTGCGGCGCCACGATCTTGCCCGTCTGGCCCACCTGCAGATCGTTCGGGGCGTAGCCCGCGTCGACTGCCGCGCGGCTCGCGCCGATGGCCGCGCCCAGCTTGTCGGCCAGCGGCGTCATGACTTCGTTGAACTTCTCCGCGCTGCCCAGCGCCCGGCCGCCCGAGACGATGATCTTGGCGGCCGTCAGTTCGGGCCGGTCGTTCTTGGTGACTTCGCGACCGACGAATTGGCTCTTGCCGGAGTCGGCTGCGGCGTCCACCCTTTCCACGGCGGCGCTGCCGCCCGTGGCGGCGGCGGCGTCGAAGCCGGTGGTGCGCACGGTGATGACCTTGGTCTGGTCGCTGCTTTGCACAGTGGCGATGGCGTTGCCCGCGTAGATGGGGCGCTCGAAGGTGTCGGCGCTCACCACGGCGGTGATGTCGCTGATCTGCGCGACGTCGAGCTGGGCGGCGACGCGGGGCGCCACGTTCTTGCCGCCGGCGGTGGCGGGAAAGAGGATGTGGCTGTAGTTGCCTGCCCCATTGCCCTGGAGTGCGAGGACCTGGGCGGCGATGTTCTCGGCGAGGCCGTCTTTGAGGCTGTCGCCGTCGGCCTGGATGACTTTGGCAACGCCTGCGATCTGGGCTGCGGCCTGGGCAGCGGCGTCGGCGCCCTGGCCGGCCACGAGGATGTGGACGTCGCCGCCGCAGGCGAGAGCTGCGGTGACGGTGTTGAGGGTGGCGGGCTTGATGCCGGCGTTGTCGTGTTCTGCAATGACGAGTGCGGTCATGTCGTGTATTCCTTGTCTCAGTCTGTTCAGATCACTTTGGCTTCGTTCTTGAGCTTGTCGACCAGGGCGGCGACGTCGGGCACCTTGACGCCGGCGCCGCGCTTGGCGGGCTCGGCCACCTTCAGGGTCTTCAGGCGCGGCTTGACGTCCACGCCCAGGTCTTCGGGCTTGACGGTGTCGAGCTGCTTTTTCTTGGCCTTCATGATGTTGGGCAGCGTGACGTAGCGCGGCTCGTTGAGGCGCAGGTCGGTGGTGATGACGGCGGGCAGCGTGAGCGCGAGGGTCTCCAGGCCGCCATCGACTTCGCGGGTGACGTTCACCGTGTCGCCCGTGGCTTCGACCTTGGAGGCGAAGGTGGCCTGCGGCAGGCCGGCCAAGGCCGCGAGCATCTGGCCGGTCTGGTTGGAGTCGTCGTCGATGGCCTGCTTGCCGAGGATGACGAGCTGGGGTTGCTCCTTGTCCACCAGGGCTTTGAGCAACTTGGCGACGGCGAGCGGCTGCAGCTCTTCCGTCGTTTCCACCAGGATGCCGCGGTCCGCGCCGATGGCCATGGCGGTGCGCAGCGTTTCCTGGCACTTGGCGTCGCCGCAGCTCACGGCGATGACTTCGGTGGCCACGCCTTTTTCCTTCAGCCGCACGGCTTCTTCCACCGCGATTTCGTCGAAGGGGTTCATGCTCATCTTGACGTTGGCGATGTCCACGCCCGTGCCGTCCGACTTCACGCGGACCTTCACGTTGTAGTCCACCACGCGCTTGACCGGGACCAGGATTTTCATGGGATGACCTTTTGCTGAAAAGAGAGATAGAGGGTGTGAAAGAAATGCGGGGAGCGCTGCGCGCTCAGTCGGTGGTGATGCCCTTGTCGCGGATCACCTGGCCCCACTTCGCATAGTCCTGCTGGATGCGGCGCTCCATGCCGGCGGGGTTCTGGAAGTTGGCGATGGCGCCCGCGTTGAGCAGCTTGTCCTGCGTGGCCTTGTCGGCCAGGATCTGCTGCACTTCCGTCGCCAGCCGGTCGATCACCGGCTGGGGCGTTCCACGCGGCGCCAGCAGGCCGCCCCACGACACGGCGTCATACCCCTTGAAGCCCTGCTCGGCGATGGTCGGCACGTCCGGCAGCATGGCGACCCGCTGCGGCGAGCCCACGGCGATGGCGCGCAGCTTGCCCGCCTGGATGTGCGGCAGCGCCGCGACCAGATCGGCGTACATGACCGGCACCTGGCCGCCCAGCGTGTCGGTGATGGCCGGCACGCCGCCCTTGTAGGGCACGTGCTGCATGTCGAACTGGCCCATCTGCTTGAGCAGCTCCATGCTCAGGTGGCCGAAGCTGCCGGTGCCCGAGCTGGTGTAGTTCAGCGACGTCTTCTGCGCCTTGGCGGCCGCGATCAGCTGGCGCAGGTCCTTCACCTGCGGCAGCAGCGTGGGGTTCACCACCACGACGATGGGCAGGTCGTACACGGTGGCGACGGGCGCGAAGTCCTTGGTGGTGTCGTAGCCGGCCTTCTTGTAGAGGTGCGGCGCCAGCAGCGTGGGCGTGGCCAGCATGACGAGCGTGTAGCCGTCGGCATCGGCCTTGGCGACCTGCGCGGCGGCGATGGAGCCCGATGCACCGGGCCGGTTCTCGACCACCACCGGCTGCTTGAGCCGCTCGCCCAGCTGCTGGCCGACGATGCGCGATGCGGTGTCGGTCGGGCCGCCCGGTGGAAAGGGCACCACCAGCTTGATCGCCTTGGTGGGCCAGGCGGGCGACGGCGCCGCCGGCTGCGCGTGGGCAATGCCACCGACGACGAACGGCGCGGCGGCCAGGGCCAGCAGCGTTCGGCGGGTGGCGCGGGCCAACGGTGCGGCAGCAGTGAAGAAACGAGGCATGAAGGGCAGTCTCCGTGGATTGGGGAAAAGAGGGCGTTGGGAACCACCGGACAGGGCGTGCATGGCGGTGGTGGAGCTCCTTGCCGCGCACGACGAGAGGTCAGTCGAGCCTGGCGCCGGCCGCATCGACCAGCGCCTTCCACACCGGCATGTCGCGGCGGTAGTTGGCTTGGAAGGCCTCCGGGGTGTTCATCACCGGCATGAAGCCGGCGCCGCGGATGCGCTCCAGCAGCTTGGGGTCGCGGGCGATCTCGCGCAGGTGGCCCTGCAGCACGTCCATCACGTCCTTGGGCAGGTTCGCCGGGCCGCCCATGGCGACCCAGCCGAAGACGGCGTAGGCGTCGTCGGTCACGCCCTGTTCGTGGATGGTGGGCACCTGCGGCAGGATGTCCATGCGCTGCAGGCCCGTTACGCCGATGGCCTTGAGGCGGCCGGAGTCGATGAACGGCTTGGTGTTCTGCGCGCTGGAAAAGCACAGCTGCAGCTGGCCGCCGATCAGGTCCTGGATCATCGGCGCCTCGCCCTTGTAGGCGACGTGGGCCATGTCGGCGTCCTGCGTCTTGCTCATGTAGGCGCCGCCCAGGTGCGCGTACGAACCCACGCCCCAGGAGCCGTACGACACCTTGCCCCGGTTCGCCTTCACGTAGGCGAGCAGCTCCTTCATGTTGCTGGCCGGCACCGAAGGGTGCACCACCAGCGTGACGGGCGCGGCGGCGATCTGCGTGATGAGCGTCAGGTCCTTCTGCGGGTCGTAGGGCAGCTTGGTGTAGAGGAACTGGTTGATCAGCATCGAGGTGCTGAGCGAGAGCAGCAGGGTAGTGCCGTCGGGCGCGGCCTTGGCGACGGCGTCGGTGCCCAGGATGCCGGCCGCGCCGCCCCGGTTGTCCACCACCACCGGCTGGCCCAGGCGCTGGGACAGCGCTTCGCCCACGCTGCGGGCGATGATGTCGGTGGCGCCGCCCGCGTTGAACGGCACGATGAGCCGGATGGGCTTGGTCGGCCAGGCCGCCTTGGCCGGCTGGGCCCGGGCACCGCCCAGCCAGCTGCCGCCGCCGAGGGCGGCCAGGCCGCGCAGCACGGCGCGGCGATCGAATCGGGAACCTGTCATGGTCTTGTCTCCTGTAGGGTGGGCACGAAGGAACCGGCCCGGCGCGCCGTCTGTGCGGCTTGGCTTGCCACCGGGCCGGTGACGGGAACGAATCAGGCGGCGGCGGGCGG
This sequence comes from Acidovorax sp. FG27, assembly GCF_040365715.1. NCBI lineage: Bacteria > Pseudomonadati > Pseudomonadota > Betaproteobacteria > Burkholderiales > Comamonadaceae > Acidovorax > Acidovorax sp. FG27. The sequence continues at coordinate 146,051 of NZ_BAABVY010000011.1, read as the reverse complement.
CGCCTCCGGCAGCGTGAGCACGCCGCGCTGCTGCAGCTGCTGCAGCTGCTCGTCGCTCATCTGCAGCAGGCGCTGCAGCACCTCGCGCGTGCCCTCGCCCAGCGTGGGCGGTGCATGGCGGATGGGCAGGCGCTGGCCGTCGATGCGGTAAGGCGGCGCGAACACCGGCGTGGTGCCCACCACCGGGTGCGGCATGTCCTGCAGCAGGCCGCCGCGCCGGGTGCGCTCGCTGGTCAGCGCTTCATGCAGGCCGGCCACCTTGCCGCAGGGAATGCCGCAGGTCGTCATGCGCTCCAGCAGCACGTCGCGCGGGAAGCTGCGGATCAGCTCCGTGAGCATCGGGCCGATCTCGTGCCGGTTCTTCGCGCGCTGCACGTTGGTGGCAAAACGCGGGTCTTCCACGATGTCGGGCCGTGCGATCACCTGGCGGCAGAACTTGTCGAACTGCGCGTTGTTGCCCACGGCGATGATGAGCGGGCCATCGGCCGCCTCGAACATGCCGTAGGGCACGATGGACGGATGGGCGTTGCCGTAGCGTGCCGGATCGTGTCCCAGCTGCATCGCATCGAGCCCGTAGTAGCCGGTGACCATGAGGCCGCAGTCGTAGAGCGCCATCTCGATGAGGCGCCCCCGGCCCGTGCGGCCGCGCTGGAACAGCGCCGCCAGTACCGCCTGCGCGGCGTACATGCCGGTCATCAGGTCGACCACAGCCACGCCGAATTTCAGCGGCGGCTGGCCAGCCTCGCCGTTGAGGGCCATGAGCCCCGTCTCGCCCTGGATCACCAGGTCGTAGCCCGGCCGCTTCGCCTCGGGGCCGGTCACGTCGTAGCCGGCCACGGCGCAGTAGATCAGGTCGGGCTTGATCGCCTTGAGCTGTTCGTAGCCCAGGCCCAGCTTCTCGGCGCCGCCGGTCTTGAAGTTGTGGATCACCACGTCGAACCGGGGCAGCAGGTCGTGCACGATCTTCGCGCCCTCGGGGCTCTGCAGATCCAGCGTGATCGACCGCTTGTTGCGGTTCATGCTGTTGTAGTAGGTGGTCTCGGTCTTGCCGATGCGCATGCCCCAGTCGCGCGTGTCGTCGCCGCGGCCGGGGTGCTCCACCTTCACCACCTCGGCGCCGAAGTCGGCCAGCACCTGGCCGCAGAGCGGGCCGGCGAAGACCCGGGAAAGGTCCAGCACGCGCACGCCCTCCAGCGGAAAGTCGATGCCGTCGGATGTCGGGTTCGGGTTCATGTTCTTTGTCTCCTCGATGATGGGTGGGGCCGCGGCAGGCGTCAGCCAGGCGTGCGGCGCAGCTGGGCGAAGTCGGGGCTGCGCTTGGCAAGGAAGGCGCCGATGCCCTCCTGCGACTCCGCGGTCGCCTGCGACAGCACCATGTACTGCGCCTCCATGTCCAGCTGCTCTTCCAGCGTGTGGTGCGGCGCCTGGCGGCACAGGTGCTTGATCCGCGCCATGGCCTGGTCGGGGCCGGCCGCGATCTGCCGCGCCAGCACCAGGGCCTGGACCAGGGCGTCGCCCGGCTCGGCCAGGCGGTTGACGGGGCCCAGCTGCGCCATGCGCTCGCCGCTCAGGCGCTCGCCAGTCAGGCACAGCTCGGTCAGCACCTGGCGCGACACGAACTCGGCCAGGAAGGCCGTGGCCCCGCCGTCGGGCGTGAGGCCCACTTTCACATAGGCGACGGAGAACACCGCGTTCCTCGCGGCGACGAGCATGTCGCAGGCCAGCGCCAGCGAGAGGCCCGCCCCGGCGGCCGCGCCCTCGACGGCCGCGATGACGGGCTTGGGGCAGTCGCGCACCGCACGCACCAGGCCGTGCAGGCCTTCCAGCCTGGCGCGTCGCTCCTCCACGGGCAGCTCGCGCCGTTTGGCGAGCTGGTTCAGGTTGCCGCCCGAGCAGAAATGCCCGCCCTCGCCCGTGAGCACGACGGCGCCCACGGTGGCATCCGACGCGGCGTCGGCCAGGGCCTGCGCCAGCGCGGTGTAGAACTCTGGCGACAGCGCGTTGCGCGTGGCCGGATCGTTGTTGCTCAGCACCAGAACGGCACCTTCGCGGCGAACGAGCATCGGTGCGTCCATGACTCAACCCTCCTGCGACAGGGCCATGAAGCGGCCCAGGTGGTGGTCTTCGTCGCCGAACTGGTGGTCGATCAGCACCAGGCGTTTGGCGTAGTGCGACAGCGGCAGTTCCCAGGTCATGCCGATGCCGCCATGCAGCTGGATGCTTTCCTCGGCCACCAGCGCGCCCACGTAGCCGGCCGTGTACTTGGCCGCCGACAGCATCTTCTGGCGTGCCGCGCCTTGCGCGTTGTCGATCGCATCGGCCGCGTTGATGACGGCCGAACGCATTTGCTCCACCTCCAGCAGCAGGTCGGCCATGCGGTGCTGCAGCGCCTGAAAGGTGCCGATCACCACGCCGAACTGCTTGCGCGTCTGCAGGTATTCCAGCGTGCTCTGCTTGGCGACGTCCATGGCGCCCAGCGCCTCGGCCGCCAGCGCCAGCAGCGCGTAGCCCTGGATGTGCTCCAGCACGGCATGGCCCTGCCCTTCCCGGCCCAGCAGCGCATCGGCGCCCACCTGCACATCGGTGAACGCCAGTTCGGCCGCGCGCCCACCGTCGATGCGGCCGTAGCCCCGGCGGGCGATGCCGGCCGCCTGGCCGTTCACCAGGAACAGGCTGATGCCATCCGTATCGAAAGCACTGCCGGACGTGCGGGCCGACACCAGCAGCAGATCGGCCTTGTCGCCGAAGGCCACCACCGACTTGGCGCCGTTCAGCGTCCAGCCCGAGGCGTTCCTCGTGGCCGTCGCGGCCACGTTGGCCAGCTCGTAGTGGCTGCCGGACTCGTCGTGCGCCAGGGCGGCCAGGGTGCCGCCAGCCATGAGGCCTTCCAGCCGCTGCTTCTGCGCATCGGTGCCTGCGGCGATCAGCGCCTGGCCCACCACCAGGGCGCCCAGCAGCGGCTCGGCCACCAGGCCGCGGCCCAGTGCCTCGAACACCACGCCGATGTCGAAGCCCGACCCGCCGAAGCCGCCAGCGGCCTCGGGGAACAGCGCGCCGATGGCGCCCAGCTCCGCGAACTGGGCATACAGCGCCGGGCTGTGGCCCGCGTCGCCATAGGCGATCTGGTTGCGGTGCTCGATGCCGTACTGCTCGGCCACGAAGCGGTTCAAGGTGTCCGCCAGCATGCGGCGGTCTTCGGTGTGCACGAAGTTCATGGTCTTGATTCCTTCCGTTGCGGGGTCACAGGCCCAGGATCATCTTGGAGATGATGTTCTTCTGGATCTCGTTGGAGCCGCCGAAGATCGACAGCTTGCGGTAGTTGAAATAGTTGGCCGCGGCCGTGGCGGCCTCCGCCGGTCCCACGGGCGCATCGGAATAGCCTTCGTACTGCGCCTCTTCGATGAACGGTGCGGCATGCACGCCCATCGCACGGCGGATCAGCGAAAGGATCTCCTGGCGGATCTCGGTGCCACGGATCTTGAGCATGGAGCTTTCCGCGCCCGGCACGCCGCCACCGGCCACGGCGGCGATCACGCGCAGGTTGGTGGTCTTCATGTTCTCCAGGTCGATCTCCACCCGCGCCAGGCGCGCCCCGAACAGCGGGTCCTGCGCGATCGGCTTGCCGTTCTTGTACACCTTGTCGGCAATGACCTTGAGCTTGACCAGCGCCGCGATGCAAAAGCCCACGCCGGCAATGCCGGTGCGCTCGTACGTCAGCAGGTACTTGGCATAGGTCCAGCCCTTGTTCTCCTCGCCCACCAGGTTCTCGACCGGCACGCGCACGTCGGTGAAGAAGACCTCGTTGACCTCGCGATCGCCGTCCAGCGTGCGGATGGGGCGCAGCTCCACGCCCGGGCTGTTCATGTCCACCAGCAAAAAGCTGATGCCCGCCTGGGCCTTGGCCTCGCGCTGGGTGCGCACCAGGCAGAAGATCATGTTGGCGTGCTGGCCCTGGGTGGTCCAGGTCTTCTGGCCGTTGACCACGTAATGGTCGCCGTCCCGCACAGCCGTGGTCTTGACGGACGCCAGGTCCGAGCCCGCGCCCGGCTCCGAATAGCCCTGGCACCACCAGTCCTCGCCGCTCAGGATGCGCGGCAGCCAGTAAGCCTTCTGCTGCTCGTTGCCGTACTTGATCAGCACCGGGCCCAGCATGTTCACGCCGAAGGGCACGATACGCGGGCCGCCGGCCAGCGCGCATTCGGTATCGAAGATGAATTTCTCGACCGCGCCCCAGCCCGGGCCGCCGTAGGCCTCGGGCCAGTGGTTGGCCAGCCAGCCGCGCGCGTTGAGGATGGCATGCCACTCCTCCTGGTCGGCCTTGGTCAGGCGCTGCCCGGCCTTCACCTTGCTGGCGATGCGCGCGGGCAGGTGGTCTTTCAGAAAGGTCTGGACTTCGGCGCGGAAGGCCTCTTCCTGGGGGGTGAATTGCAGATCCATGGCGTAGGTTCCGGAAGGGGTCTCAATAGATTTCGAACAGGCCGGCCGCGCCCATGCCGCCGGCGATGCACATGGTCACCACGCCGTACTTGACGGATGCGTTCCGGGCCTTGCGGCGCCGGCCTTCCAGCAGGATGTGGCCGGCCAGGCGCGCACCCGTCATGCCGAAGGGGTGGCCGATGGAGATGGCGCCGCCGTTCACGTTCAGCCGCTCCATCGGGATGCCCAGCTGGCGCTGGCAGTAAAGCGCCTGGGAGGCGAAGGCCTCGTTCAGCTCCCACAGGTCGATGTCGTCCACCGTGAGGCCGTGGCGCTTGAGCAGCTTGGGCACGGCGAAGACCGGGCCGATGCCCATCTCGTCGGGTTCGCAGCCGGCCACGGCCATGCCGCGGAAGGCGCCGAGCGGCTGCAGGCCCAGCCGCTCGGCCTGCCTGGCTTCCATCAGCACGCAGGCGCTGGAGCCGTCCGACAGCTGCGAGGCGTTGCCGGCGGTGACGAAGTGGCCCGGGCCCTTCACGGGTTCCAGCTTCGCCAGGCCTTCCAGCGTGGTGCCCGGGCGGTTGCAGTTGTCCTGCGTGGCGACCACGTCGCGCCAGGTGACCTCGCCGGTCTCCTTGTTCTTCTCGGCCATGCGCGCGGCGCAGGCGATGATTTCATCGGCGAACACGCCCTGCTGCTGCGCGGCGGCCGTGCGCTGCTGGCTCTGCAGCGAGAAGGCGTCCTGGTCTTCGCGCGTGATGCCGTAGCGCTTGGCGACCACGTCGGCCGTGTCGATCATGGCCATGAAGAGTTCCGGCTTGCGCTCGACCAGCCACGGGTCCAGGTCGGCCGGCGTGCCCAGGGCGCGCGCGCCCGAGATGCTCTCCACGCCGCCCGCGATCATGGCGTCCACGCCCTCGGCCACGATTCGGCCCGCCGCGATGGCGATGGCCTGCAGGCCCGAGGCGCAAAAGCGCGTGACCGTGGTGCCGGCGATGGACAGCGGCAGCTCCGCGCGCAGCACCGTCTGGCGGCCCAGGTTCCTGCCCTGCATGCCTTCGGGGTTGCCGCAGCCGAGGATCAGATCCTCGATCAGCGCCGGATCGATGCCGGCGCGTTCGACGGCGGCCTTGACCGAGTAGGCGGCCAGCTGGGGCGCGGGCGTGGCGTTGAATTCGCCGCGGTGGGACTTGGCCAGCGGGGTGCGGGCGGTGGAAACGATGACGGCTTCGCGCATGGGTGTCTTTAGTCCCGAAGTGAATTTGCTATGGATTCAGGAGCTGGCCGCGCTGGCTCCATGGACGATCCAGAGCCAAATGCATCCGAATCGCCCTATGCATCAGCGTAGGCAGCTCTCTTTTTGATAGTGCGTGGCGTTGTCAGCCGCTCACGCGCTGGCTGCTGCCCGATTCAGGCTGTCGAAGTCACGCCCTTCGGCCACCAGCTGTTCCAGCAGCGGCGCGGGTTGCCAGAAGAGCGGGTCTTCCTGGGCGAACGCGCGGATGTCGGCCAGGATGGTGTCCAGCCCCACCGTGTCGGCGTACTTCATCGGCCCGCCACGGAAGCGCGGGAAGCCGTAGCCCGACAGAAAGGTCACGTCCACGTCCAGCGGGCGCAGGGCGATGCCCTCGGCCACCACCTTGGCGCCTTCGTTGACCATGGCGGCCAGGTAGCGGCGCATGATCTCGTCGGGCGTGAAGCTGCGCGGCGTGACGCCCTTCCTGGCGCGCTCGGCATCGACGATGGCCAGCACCTCCGGATCGGGCTGGCCCGTGCGGGCGCCCTCGGGATACAGGTAGAAGCCGCGCCCGGTCTTCTGGCCGAACCAGCCGCGTTCGCAGATGCGGTCGGCGATCTCCACGTAGCGCGCCTTGGGGTCACGCGTGGCCGCGCGGCGCTTGCGCGTGGCCCAGCCGATGTCGCCGCCCGCCAGATCGGTCACCTGGAACGGGCCCATCGGGTAGCCGAAGCCGCGCACGGCGGCGTCGATCTCATAGGGCGACGCGCCGTCTTCCATCAGGTAGTCGGCCGCCTGCTTGTACACGGCCAGGATGCGGTTGCCGATGAAGCCGTCGCACACGCCGGCGCGCACCGGCACCTTCTTCATCGTCCTGGCCAGCGCGAAGGCGGTGGCGACCACGTCGGCGCTGACCTTCACCGGCACCACGATCTCCAGCAGCTTCATGATGTTGGCGGGGCTGAAGAAGTGCAGGCCGATCACGTCCTGCGGGCACTCGGTAGCGGCGGCGATGGCGTCGATGTCCAGGTACGAGGTGTTGGTGGCGAGCACGGCCCCTGGCTTGCAGACGCGGTCCAGCTCGCGGAACACGGCTTTCTTGACCTCCAGGTCCTCGAATACCGCCTCGATCACCAGATCGGCGGCGGCGATGTCTTCGTAGCGCGTGCTGCCCGTGTAGCGCGCCATCACGGCGGCCTTGGCGTCCGCCGTCATGCGGCCCTTGGCGACGAGGCCGTCGTGCACCTTCTCGACGTGCGCGCGGCCCCGGGCCAGCGAAGCGTCGTCACGCTCGATCATCGTCACCGGCAGGCCGGCGTCCAGCGCCGACACGGTGATGCCCGCGCCCATGGTGCCGCCGCCGATGACGGCGATGGAGGCCACCGGGCGCGGCGCGGCGGCCTTCGCCTCCGGCACCTTGGCGACTTCGCGCTCGGCGAAGAAGGCGTGGATCAGCCCCGCCCGCTGCGGGCTGGCGATGCATTCCATGAAGGCCGCGCGCTCGCGCCGCATGCCTTCATCGAAAGGCAGCTCCACGGCGTTGCGCACGCATTCGACGATCTTCTGCGGCGAAAAGAGCCCACGCGACTTCCGGGCGGTGTCGGCGGCCAGCGCGTCCAGTTCGACCAGCGCGGCGGCCGCGTCGGGCACGGCCAGCTCGCGCGTGCGGCGCACCGGGGCATTCGCGGCCAGCAGCTCGTGCACATAGGCCAGGCCCGCGGCGACGGGATCGGTGCCCTCGGCCAGCCGGTCCACCAGCCCCGCGGCCTGCGCCGCCCTGGCGTTCAGCGGCTTGCCGCTCAGCATCATCTCGGCCGCAGGCCTGGCACCCATCAGGCGCGGTGCGCGCTGCGTGCCGCCGGCACCGGGCAGCAGGCCCAGCTTCACTTCGGGCAGGCCCAGCTGTGCGGCGGGCAGGGCCAGCCGGTAGTGGGCGGCCAGCGCCACCTCCAGCCCGCCGCCCAGGGCGGCGCCATGGATGGCGGCCACCACCGGCTTGGCGCACGACTCGATGCGGTGGCACACATCGGGCAGCGCCGGCGGCACGGGGGGCTGGCCGAACTCGCGGATGTCGGCGCCGGCGATGAAGGCCTTGCCCTCGCCCACGATCAGCACGGCCCGGGTGGCGGCGTTCGCCTCGGCCTCTTCGATCGCCGCCAGCAAGCCCTGGCGCACGGCGGCGCCGAGCGCGTTCACCGGCGGGTTGTCGATGCTCACCACCGCCACGCCCTGCTGCTCCTGCATTCGAACGACGGATCCGGTCGCTTCAGACGTCATGCACTTGTCTCCTGAATGGTTCTTGGAAAAGCCATCCCCATTCTTGCGGCGACAATGTTTTCTGACAATCACATCAATCATTGACAGACTGTCAAATGATTTAGACCAATCGGACGTGACGCCATGGATCTGCCTTCCCTGACCCTGCTGGTGGAAATCATCGACGCCGGCAACCTCAGCCAGGCGGCTCGCAAGCTGAAGATGACCCGCGCCAACGTGAGCTACCACCTCACCAAGCTGGAAAAGGCTGTGGGCGTGCAGTTGGTGCAGCGCACCACGCGCCGGGTGGAGCCGACCGAGATCGGCCTGCGCCTCTACGAGCACGGCCGCACCATCCGCAACGAGCTGATGGCCGCGCAGGAAGCCGTCACCACGCTGGGCCAGGGCCTGCAGGGCCGCGTGGGCATCAGCGTGCCCAGCGGCTACGGCCAGATCGTGATGAGCGACTGGCTGGTCGAATTCAAGCGCATGTACCCCGGCATCGTGCTGGACGTGCTGTTCGAAAACCGGGCCGACAACCTGCGCGATGAAGTGGACATCGCCATCCGCGTGGTGCAGGAGCCGCCCCTGTCGCTGGTGGCGCGCAGCCTGGGCAACGTGCGCTACCTGGCCTGCGCGTCGGCCGATTACGCCCGCCGCCACGGCCTGCCGCGCACCCTGCACGCGCTGCGCACCAGCCCGGTCATCACCGCAGGCGTGACCGGGCGGCAGTTGCGCCTGGCGGCCTACCAGGGGGCGGAGCGGCACGAGGTGATGCTGGAGCCGACGCTGATCTCCGAGCACTTCCCGTTCCTGCGCCAGGCCATCCTGGCCGGGCTGGGCGTGGGCCTGGTGCCCGACTACGTGGTGCAGGACAAGCTGGCCACCGGCGAGGTGCTGACCACGCTGGACGAATACCGCCTCAGCATCTTCGGCACGCACATGTACCTGCTGTATCTGCCCAACCGCCACCAGACGCGGGCGGTGCGCACCTGCATCGACTTCTTGCTGGACAAGGCGCGCCTGCGGGAGTCGGGCGCCGCGCCGGCCGATGATGCCCCGGTGGCGGCGCAGCCTGCGCGCTGACCGCGAGGCCGCCGCCGCACGCGGCGCTTGCCTTGCCGGCCGGTTTGCGCAAAAGTGGCGGGCCCTCCCGCCGCCGCACGCCCGGTCCGACCCCCATGTACATCCCCACGCACTTCGCCGAAAACCGGCCCGACGAACTGGCCCGCATCATCCACGCGCACCCGCTGGGCATGCTCGTCACCCAGGGGGCCGATGGCCTCGACGCCGACCACATTCCCTTCGAATTCGACCCCGCCGCCGGCCCCCATGGCCTGCTGACGGCCCACGTGGCGCGGGCCAACCCGGTGTGGCAACACGGCGCGGGGGGGCAGGTGCTGGTCGTCTTCCGGGGCGCCGAGGGCTACGTCTCGCCCAACTGGTACCCCAGCAAGCATGAAGCCCACCGCCAGGTGCCCACCTGGAACTACGAGGTCGTCCACGCGCACGGCACGCTCACCGTGCGCGACGACGAGCGCTTCGTGCGCGGCCTGGTGGGCCGCCTCACCCGCCGGCACGAAGCGGCCGAGCCGCGCCCCTGGAAGATGTCCGACTCCGCCCCTGGCTTCATCGACGGCCTGCTGCAGCACATCGTGGGCATCGAGATCGCCGTGACCTCGTTGGTCGGCAAGCGCAAGCTCAGCCAGAACAAGGATGCCCGCGACCGCGCCGGCGCGGCAGAAGGCGCGGCGGGCCGTGGCCAGCCGGCGCTGGCCGAGCGCATGCGCGCCGCCGCGGAGCCGCCCGCGGCCCGCTGACCCGCCCCGCGCCGCGCATCCCTCGAATCACAGCACCGCGCACACCTGCCACAACGCGAACGCCGCCAGCAGCGCCGCGCTGGCCCGGTGGATGCGGCCCTGCCAGCGTCCGTCGAGCCGGCCGCGCAGCAGGCCCGTGGCGGTGCTCAGCACCAGCCACCACGCGGCGGAACCCGCGAACACCCCGGCGACCATGACCCCGGGCGCCGCCGTGGCCGAGCGGCCCGCCATGGCCCCGAAGACAGCGATGAACGACAGGATCGTGGCCGGGTTGGACAGTGTCAGCACGAAGGTGCTGGCGAACAGCTGCCAGCCACCGCGCGCCGGGCCCGTGGCCGCCGCGCCGCCGGCGGCGGCAGGCGTGCGGGCGATCTTCCAGGCCATGGCGCAGAGAAAGGCCGTGCCCGCCAGCACCAGCGGCGTGCGCACTGCCACCAGCGCATGGATCAGCCAGTGCACGCCGAAGGCGCCCAGCGCGCCATAGACCGCATCCGCCGCCGCGGCGCCCAGGCCGGTGGCCAGGCCTGCACGCGGGCCGTGGTCTAGGCTGCGCTGGATGACCAGCACCCCCACCGGGCCGACCGGCGCCGCGATCGACAGGCCGATCAGCATCGAAGGAAGCAAAGCGTCGTGTAGCGTCATGGCATCGATCGTAGGTACGCGCGCCGCCACGCAGAAGCCGTTTCTTCTGGCGATTCGTTCCATTCGCCGCTGCTTTTACGGAGAATCCGGCGAATGACCGAAACACCCTCTTTGGACGAGAAGGCCTGGAAGCTGCTGGACGCCCTCCAGGCCGACGGCCGGGCGCCGCTCAAGGCGCTGGCCCAGGCGGCGGGCCTGTCGGTGGCCGCCACGGCCGAGCGGCTCAGGCGACTGCAGGAGTCGGGCGTGGTGCGCGGCGTGCATGCAGACCTCGATCCGGCCCGGCTGGGGCGGCCCGTCCAGGCGCTGGTCGGCATCACCGTGGCGCAGCCGCACAAGCAGGCGTTCATCAAGGCCCTGCGCTCACGCGCCGAAGTGCTGGAATGCCACCACGTCACCGGTGCGGACTCCTACATGATGACCGTGGCGGTGGCGGACATGGCAGCGCTGGAGTCCTTCCTGGGCGACATCAACCGCTGGGGCGAGACCCGCACCGCCATCGTCATGTCCACCCCCATCTTCCGCCGCGGGCCGCGCCCCGCGATGGCGTGAAGGCCGGCATGGCCGCCGCTCACCACCGTGTCGAGCTGCTGCGCTGCCGCTCGCCAGGCATCGAAGCCGTGGCGGCCGACACCACCCTGGCCTTCGGTCGCCACACGCACGAGCAGTTCGGCATCGGGCTGATCGAGCGTGGCGCGCAGAAATCGGCGAGCGGCCGTGGCGGGGTCGAGGCCAGCGCCGGCGATCTCATCACGGTGAACCCGGGCGAGGTGCACGACGGCGCTCCCATCGGACACGGCGGCCGCGCGTGGCGCATGCTGTACCTGGACCCCGCCGTGCTGGCGCGCGCCACCGGCGACATCGCGCAGGAAGCGCCAGCCCCCGCCGCTGAATTCACCCGCCCCGCGCTGCACGACCCGGTGCTGGCCAGCGCCTTCCGCAGGCTCTTCCAGACATTGACGGTCGCCGATGGCCACCTGGACGGCCTTGCCACGGACGAAGCCTTGTTGCAGGTGCTGGCCGGGCTGCTGCAGCGGCACCCCGCTGGCGCAGCGCCGCAGGGCCCGACACCGCCAGGCATCGCCCGGGCCATGGCGCGCATGGACGACGAACCCGCCGCGCCGGCGAGCCTGGCCAGCCTGGGGGGGGGAAGCGGGCCTGAGCCGCTACCAATTCCTGCGCGCCTTCGCGCGGGCGACCGGCCTGACCCCGCATGCCTACCTGATGCAGCGGCGCACCCACCAGGCGCGCCGCTTGATCGCCTCTGGCGCACCGCTGGCGGAAGCGGCCACCGACAGCGGCTTTTGTGACCAGAGCCACATGAACCGGCTCTTCATGCGCAGCTTCGGCATGGCGCCAGGGCGCTACGCCGCAGCGGCGAAGAGTTGAAATCCCGGCGCAATTTCATTCAAGACGTCGGCCCCGGGGCCGGGGAGGATCGCGCATCTCCCCCCGAACCCTAGGGAACCTCTGCACGAATCACCGCGCCGTGGGCATTTGCGGATTCGGGCAGTCTGCGGCGTTGCAAATCCTCGCCATAGCCCGCTATGGCTGCGGTTTGCGCCTTGCAGCCCCTCCCGATTCGCAGCGCCCACTTTCCGCCCGATTCGTGCAGAGCTTCCCATGGTCGCGTGTGCCTTTCACTCCTGAATTTCTGCTGACATCGCTGGTGGTGATTGCCGCTCCGGGAACGGGCGCGCTGGTCACCCTGGCCACCGCCCTCGCGCGCGGGCGGCGAGCCGCCGTGGTGGCGGCCATGGGCTGCACGCTGGGGATCGTTCCGCACATGCTGGGGGCGGTCACCGGCCTGGCGGCGCTGCTGCAGGCGAGCGACATCGCCTTCCACGCGCTGCGCTACGCCGGCGCCGCCTATCTTCTCTACATGGCGTGGGCCACCTTGCAGGCGAACGGCCCGCTGCAGTTCCAGCCCGTGCAGGGCGATCCTTCCCGCTGGCAGGTCATCCGGGAGGCGGTCCTGGTCAATGCGCTCAACCCGAAGCTGTCCCTGTTCTTCCTCGCCTTCCTGCCGCAGTTCGTGGAGCCCGCAAGCGCACACCCCACGCGCCGCATGCTGGAGCTGTCGGCAGTGTTCATGGCGCTCACGTTCGCGGTCTTCGCGGGCTACGGCCTGCTGGCGGTCGCGGTGCGCGACCGGGTGCTGGCGCGCCCCGGCGCGCTGCGGTGGGTGCGCTGGAGCTTCGCCGTGTCCTTCGGCCTGCTGGCGGTGCAGCTGGCCTGGATGCACCGATGAATTAGAAAAAAACCCCGCCGTGGCGACACGGCGGGGCGGGCAGGACGGGCGCGGCGGGCGTCGGGATCAGCGGGCCTGCAGCGCGGCGATGCGCTCTTCGATCGGCGGGTGCGTGGAGAACAGCTTGCCGATGTTGCCGGTGATGCCCATGGCGGCCATGCTCTTGGGCAGCTCGTTCGGGCCGGCGCCGCCCAGGCGGGCCAGGGCGTTGATCATGGGCTGCTTGCGGCCCATGAGCTGCGCGGCGCCCGCGTCGGCGCGGAACTCGCGCTGGCGGCTGAACCAGGCCACGATGATGGCGGCGAGGAAGCCCAGGGCGATGTCCAGCACGATGGTGGTGACGTAGTAGCCGATGCCGGGGCCGGAGCTGTTCTCGTCGTTGCGGCGCAGGAAGCTGTCCACCGCGTAGCCGATCACGCGCGAGAGGAACACCACGAACGTGTTCATCACGCCCTGGATCAGCGCCATGGTCACCATGTCGCCGTTGGCCACGTGGGCGACCTCGTGGCCGATCACGGCCTCGACCTCTTCACGGGTCATGCCCTGCAGCAGGCCGGTGGAGACCGCGACCAGCGCGTTGTTCTTGAAGGCGCCCGTGGCGAAGGCATTGGGCTCGCCCTCGAAGATGCCGACCTCGGGCATGCCGATGCCGGCCTTGTCGGCGAACTGGCGGACGGTGTCGACGATCCAGCGCTCATCGGGCGAGCCGGTGCCGTCGATGATGGTGACGCCTGCGCTCCACTTGGCGACGGGCTTGCTGATCAACAGCGAGATGATGGCGCCGCCGAAGCCCATGATGAAGGCGAAGCCCAGCAGCGCCCCCAGGTTCAGTCCGTTGGACGTAAGGAAGCGGTTGACGCCCAGCAGGCTGGCGACGATGCCCAGCACCACCACCACGGCGATGTTGGTCAACAGAAAAAGGGCGATACGTTTCATCGGGAAGTTCTCCGCAAAGGGATAAACAGGGGTTGGGTTGGGCACTGCAGCATGACGCAGGTGCGCAGCACGAAAAATGGGGGTGCTGCCCAGCGGTTCAAGCCGCTTCCGCAGCGGTTGCGCGCCCTGTTGTGGTGCTTATGCGGGGCGTCTGCTGCGGAAAACGTGGGAGTCATCATAGAAGCAAAAGTTCTCGTTTTCGGGCCACCAGCCGGGCATTCCCAGGACGGGAAGGGGATTGAACGGCTTGCCGGCGAAAACCTCGGCATCCAGCGATTGCGCCAGCCAGGCGTCGGCCGATGCTACTGATTCAATAGCATCTCCAGCACAGTGGACGTGCGCGGTGATGGGTTTTCGCGGCTGGACCAGCTTTTCGAGCAGCGCATGCCCGAACAGCAGCAGCGTGGCCTCGGCCCAGAGCGGGCGCAGGTCCACGAACAGGCGCCGCCACGCCCGCTCCCGCAGCGCTTCGCGCAGCGCGGCCGGGGCGAACAGCACGGCGCCGTTCTCGTCGAACACGGTGATCGCGTCCCGCAGCGGCCCGCGCACCGCGCCGATGCCCTGCGACGCGATGGCCCGGGCCTGCCAGTCGTTCAACAGGCGCTTGGTCTGCGGGTAGTGCAGCCAGACGAGGCCATTGAAGAAGTCGTGCAGGTTGTCGCGGGTGGGGACGGTGCGGGTGGCGTGGATGAACTGCTCGTAGGCGGTGCCGGCGGGCAAGGCCGATGACGCCACGAAGCGAACGCCTGCCAGGGATTGCGCCTGCGAGCCATTCAATGCGTCCCACAGGCACCCCGCATGCTGCCAGCGCCGCTCCACCTGTGATCCCAAATCGACATAAGGCGACAGCCAGGGAGCCGCTGCCGCGAAGACACTGCCTTTCACGGCTCAATGCGCAGTCAGGATGTATCGCACCTTGTTCGGTTGCCGCGCCGGGGACAGTTCGAAATGCTGTGGGTACTTCTTGAAAAGTTTGGTGGACGCCGCGTTTTTTCCAAGTAGTTTGGCGTCGTGCAACAGCTTGACGATTTCGCCCAACGGCTGCACTTCCCCACTCCTCAACACGGGCGCATGTTTCAGAACATCTTCCATGGAGACGGACTTGGGCGTGCCGGGTTGCGACTTGGCCACTGTCGCCTTCTTTGCAGTCGGCGTATCTTTCTTTGCCGGAGTCTTCTTCGCTACCTTCGCAGCAGCGCCGGGTTTGACGGCTCCAGCCGTCTTCTTGGCTGCTGGCTTTTTGGTTGGCGCCGTCTCAGCCGCTGCCACGGGCGCCGTTACTGTTTTGGCAACAGGAACGAGTTGCTCATCGCGTGCAGCGAAGGCGGGCGCATTGGGAAGGGCGAGTCCATCGCCCTCGCCGACAAAAAACACCTTGTCATAGGCATAGACGGCTTCCGGCGCCATCTTCCCCTTTTGTGAAACACAGATGACCCGGAAGCCCCGTTCACGCAGGCGGAGTACCAGCGGAACGAAGTCCGCGTCTCCCGAGCCGATCGCAAAGACGGCGGGGCACGGCGCCGCGCAGGACACCTCCATCGCGTCGATGGCCAGGGCCACGTCTGTTGTATTTTTCGAGAGCGACAGGTTCACGTAGGGTCGGATCAGACGCGTGCGCAGAACGTCCGCCAGTCCCTTCAGCTTTTCGGCACTGCCGTATGCCCTGCGCAAGGACACGGTGCCTTCTGCGTCCAGCAGAAGGCAAGCCTCTTCCACCCACGCGCAAGAGCACAGATTATCTGCGTCGATAAAAAAAGCGATCATCAGTCAGCTTCCCTGGTGTACTTGTTTTCGACCCATCGCTGGGGGCCTCGGCCAACCAAGCCGTCAGGCCACCACGCGCCAGGGCAGCGCCTCGCCCGAGCGCAGGGGTTTGAGCTCAGCCTCGCCGAAGGCGAAGCTGTCGGGCGGCGTCCACGATTCGCGGCGCAGCGTGATGGTGCCTTCGTTGCGCGGCAGGCCGTAGAAGGCCGGGCCGTGGAAGCTGGCGAAGCCTTCCAGCTGGTCGAGCGCGCCCGCGTGGTCGAACGCCTCGGCATACATCTCGATGGCGGCGTGGGCGGTGTAGCAGCCCGCGCAGCCGGTGGCGTGCTCCTTCAGGTGCGCCGGGTGGGGTGCGCTGTCGGTGCCCAGGAAGAACCGGTCGCTGCCGCTGGTGGCGGCCTCGACCAGCGCCACGCGGTGCGTTTCGCGCTTGAGCACCGGCAGGCAGTAGTAGTGCGGCCGCACGCCGCCCGTGAAGATGGCGTTGCGGTTGTAGAGCAGGTGGTGCGCGGTGATGGTGGCCGCCGTGAAGGGGCCGGCCTCGCGCACGTACTGCGCGGCGTCTTTCGTGGTGATGTGCTCGAAGACGATCTTCAGCTCGGGGAAGTCGCGGCGCAGCGGCATGAGCTGCTGCTCGATGAACACCGCCTCGCGGTCGAAGAGGTCGATGTCGCTGGAGGTAACCTCGCCATGCACCAGCAGCAGCATGCCGGCCTTCTGCATGGCTTCGAGCGTGGCGTAGGTCTTGCGGATGTCGGTCACGCCGGCATCGCTGTTGGTGGTGGCCCCCGCCGGGTAGAGCTTGGCGGCAACCACGCCGGCTTCCCGCGCGCGGGCGATCTCGTCTGCCGGCAGGTTGTCGGTGAGGTACAGGGTCATCAGCGGCTCGAACGCCACGCCCTCGGGCACGGCGGCCAGGATGCGGCCCCGGTACGCGGCGGCCTGCGCGGCGGTGGTCACCGGCGGGCGCAGGTTGGGCATGATGATCGCCCGGCCGAACTGGGCGGCGGTATGCGGCACCACGGTGCGCAGCGCCTCGCCGTCGCGCACGTGCAGGTGCCAGTCGTCGGGGCGGGTGATGGTGAGGGTGTCGGGGCCCAGGGCCTGGGCGGTGGTGGTGGGGGCGGCTGCGGTCATGGGGCGGCATTGTCCCATTCCACTGCGGCCCGGCGCCCATTCCGCCCGCGGGCGAACCTTGGCCCATCGGGCCGCCGGCTACGGGAGCTAGGGATGATGCGTGCAGACGTGCCGGCGCACGCAAAAAGCCCCCGGGGGCCGGTGAAGGCCCCCGGGGTGAAGCCCGCTGGAGGGAAGCGGAGACACAAGCGGTGGGGTCCGTGCCCGGCAGGCCATCGCCCGCGGGGCCTCGATGCGCGCTGGCCGCGGTGCGGCAGCAGGCCCGATGCACGCCCGCCGCCTTGGCATCCTGCCGCAGGCGGCAGGCGCGACGGGCCATGAGGGCATCCTAAAAACTCCCGGGCCCGGCGCCGTGTCGTCCTGCCCTGGCGCGCCCTGTAGGAGGGCGGCCCTGCAGGCGGCCGCCGGCTACCGTGCCAGCACCGGCGCCAGCGCCCGCCCGGTGTGCGTGCCCAGCCGCACCACCTCTTCCGGCGTGGCCGCCGCGACGATGCGGCCGCCATCCTTGCCGCCTTCCGGTCCCAGGTCGATGATCCAGTCGGCCTCGGCGATCACGTCGAGGTCGTGCTCGATGACCACCACGCTGTGGCCGCCCGCCACCAGCCGGTGCAGCACCTGGATGAGCTTGTGCACGTCGGCCATGTGCAGGCCCACGGTGGGCTCGTCCAGCACATAGAGGGTGTGCGGGCTTTTTTGCCCGCGCCGGCCCACCTCGTCGCGCACCTTGGTGAGTTCGGTCACGAGCTTGATGCGCTGCGCCTCGCCGCCCGACAGCGTGGGGCTGGGCTGGCCCAGCGTGAGGTAGCCCAGGCCCACGTCTTTCAGCAGCTGCAGCGGATGCGCGATGCTGGGCATGCTGGCGAAGAAATCCACCGCCTCGTCCACCTCCATCTGCAGCACGTCGCCGATGCTCTTGCCACGCCAGGTGACGGCCAGCGTCTCGGGGTTGAAGCGCGCGCCGTGGCAGGCCTCGCACGGCACCTTCACGTCGGGCAGGAAGCTCATCGCGATGGTGCGGATGCCCTGGCCTTCACAGACCGGGCAGCGGCCCTCGCCGGTGTTGAAGCTGAAGCGCCCGGCCGCATAGCCGCGTGCCTTGGCCTCCAGCGTTTCGGCGAACAGCTTGCGGATGGTGTCCCAGAAGCCGATGTAGGTGGCAGGGCATGAACGCGGCGTCTTGCCGATGGGGGTCTGGTCCACCTCCAGCACGCGGTCGATGCTCTCGAAGCCCGCCAGCCCCGTGCAGCCTACCAGCGGCGGCGCCTTGCCCGCGTCCATGGCGTCGCGCCCGGCCTTGGTGGAGCGCTGCTGCACCCAGGCCTGCACGTTGGCCAGCAGCACGTCGCGCGCCAGGGTCGACTTGCCCGAGCCGCTGACGCCGGTGACGGCGACGAGGCGGTGCAGCGGCACGGTGGCCGTCACGTTCTGCAGGTTGTGCAGGTTCGCGCCATGCACCGTCAGCCAGCGGATGGCGGCGCGCTCCTTGGCATCCTCCAGCGCAGCGGCCTGCAGTGCCGCGGCCTGCGCGGCCCGCTTCTTGACGGCGGCGCTCTGGCGGCCGGCCGGGGTCACGGCGGGTTCGGCCAACGCCAGGGTGCCTGCGTCCACCTCGGCCGGCTGCATGGCGCGGCGCGCCTGCAGCGGGTGGCGCATGGCGTGCAGCAGGTAGCGGCCGGTCTGCGAATCCTCGGCGGCCTGGATGTCGGCCACGCTGCCTTGCGCCACCAGCCGCCCGCCGCGCTTGCCGGCGCTGGGGCCGATGTCGATGATGTGGTCGGCCCGGCGGATGGTGTCTTCGTCGTGCTCCACCACCACCAGGGTGTTGCCCTTGTCGCCCAGCTTGTGCAGGGCGTTGAGCAGGATCTGGTTGTCGCGCGCATGCAGGCCGATGGTGGGCTCGTCCAGCACGTAGCACACGCCCTGCAGGTTGCTGCCCAGCTGCGCGGCCAGGCGGATGCGCTGCGCCTCGCCGCCCGAGAGCGTGGGCGCGCCCCGGTCGAGCGTGAGGTACGACAGGCCCACTTCCTCCAGGAATTCCAGCCGGCTCTTGATCTCGGGCACCAGGTCGCGGGCGATTTCGGCCTCGCGGCCGGAAAGCTGCAGGCCTTCGATCCACTGCCGCACTTCGGACACCGACAGGCGCGCGACCTCGGTCACCGGCGTGCCGGCGAAGAGCACGGTGCGGGCGACCGGGTTCAGGCGCGTGCCCTGGCAGGTGGGGCAGGCGGTCTCGGCCACGTCCTCGGCCTCCGGCTCGGCGAAGGTCTGCTCGCGGCCTCGGTCCTTGTCGTCCTGCACCGAGTCGTCGAAGACCTTGCGCTGTTCTTTGGTGAGCTTCACGCCCGTGCCCACGCAGTCGGGGCACCAGCCGTGCTTGCTGTTGTAGGAGAAGAGGCGCGGATCCAGCTCGGCATAGCTCGTCGCGCAGACCGGGCAGGCGCGCTTGGTCGAGAACGCCTGCAGGGTGCCGATGGCGGCGGTGCTCCGGCCGGCCAGCATGGCGTCCTTCAGGCCGTCCAGGCTGCTCAGCACGTGGACCACGCCCTTGCCCAGTTCCAGCGCCCGGGACAGGGCGGCGCGCAGCTCGGCCTCCTGCGCGGGCGCCACGTCCAGGCTGGCCACGGGTAGCTCGATGGTGTGCTCCTTGAAGCGGTCGATGCGCGGAAAGCCGGTGGTCGGCAAAAAGTGGCCGTCCACCCGCAGGTGGGTGTAGCCACGCGGGCGGGCCCAGTCGGCCAGCTCGGTATAGACGCCCTTGCGGTTCATCACCAGGGGCGCCAGCAGGCCGATGTGCTGGCCCTTGAACTGGGTGAGCAGTTGCGCGGCGATGTTGTCGGCGCTCGTCGGCTGTACGGCCGCGCCGTCGTAAATGCAGTGCTGCACGCCCAGCTTCACGTACAGGAGGCGCAGGAAGTGCCAGACCTCGGTGGTCGTGCCCACCGTGCTCTTGCGGCCCCCACGGGAGAGGCGCTGCTCGATCGCCACCGTGGGCGGAATGCCGTAGACGGCGTCCACCTCGGGCCGGCCGGCCGGCTGCACGATGCTGCGGGCATAGGCGTTGAGCGATTCCAGATAGCGGCGCTGCCCTTCGTTGAACAGGATGTCGAAGGCCAGCGTGGACTTGCCCGAACCCGACACGCCGGTCACCACGTTGAACTTGCCGCGTGGAATGTCCACCGACAGGTTCTTCAGGTTGTGTTCCTTGGCGTTGACGATTTCAATGGCGTTTTTGGGCTCCAGCGCCGATTCCACCTGGGCTGCGCGCTTCTCTTTTCGTAGCACGGCGGCCTTTTCGTGCACCGAGTGGCCGCCCTCGCCCAGGGCGAGTTCGTAGTCGCGCAGCGCCGCGCCGGTGTGCGACGTGGGGTGCTGGCGCACGTCCTCGGGCGTGCCCTCGGCCACCACCAGGCCGCCGCCGTCGCCGCCTTCCGGCCCCAGGTCGATCAGCCAGTCGCTGGCGCGGATCACGTCCAGGTTGTGCTCGATCACGATCAGCGAATGGCCGGCGTCGAGCAGCTTGCGCAGCGCACGCATGAGCTTGGCGATGTCGTCGAAGTGCAGGCCCGTCGTCGGTTCGTCGAACAGAAACAGCGTGCCCTTCCTGGCGAGCGGCTGGCGGCTGCTGCTGGCGCTCCTGGCGGCTTCGGCCAGGAAGCCGGCGAGCTTCAGGCGCTGCGCCTCGCCTCCCGAGAGCGTGGGCACGGGCTGGCCGAGCTTCACGTATTCCAGCCCCACGTCCACGATGGGCTGCAGCGCCCGGATCACGTCGCGGTCCTGCGCAAAGGCGGCGGCGGCCTCGCTCACCGTCAGGTCGAGCACGTCGGCCACGTTCACGGTGCGCCCGCCGCGCTCGATGGTCACTTCCAGGATCTCGGGCCGATAGCGCTTGCCGTCGCAGTCGGGGCAGCGCAGGTACACGTCGGAGAGGAACTGCATCTCCACGTGCTCGAAGCCCGAGCCGCCGCAGGTCGGGCAGCGACCGTCGCCCGAGTTGAAACTGAACTTGGCGGCCGTATAGCCGCGCTGGCGCGCCAGCGGCGCCACGGCGAACAGCTCGCGGATGGCGTCCCACGCGCCCACGTAGCTCACCGGGTTGGAGCGCGCCGTCTTGCCAATGGGCGACTGGTCGACGAACACCACGTCGCCCAGGTGGTCGGCGCCCAGCAGCCGGTCGTGCGCGCCGGGCGTTTCGGTGGCCTTGCCGAAGTGGCGCAGCAGCGCGGGCGCGAGTACGTCCTGGATCAACGTGGACTTGCCCGAGCCGCTGACGCCGGTGACGGTGACGAGCTTTTGCAGCGGAAAGTCCACCGAGACGTTCTGCAGGTTGTGCTCGCGCGCCCCTTCCAGGATGAGGCGGGGCGTGGCGTCGGTCACCAGCCGCTTCATGCCGGAGGTGATCTGCCTGGTACCGCTCAGGTAGACGCCGGTCAGCGTGCCGGCGCGGCGCAGCTCGGCGGTGGTGCCGTCGAACACGATGGAGCCGCCCCGCTCGCCCGGGCCCGGGCCCATGTCGATCACGCGGTCGGCCGCCAGCATGACGGCCGGGTCGTGCTCCACCACCACCAGCGTGTTGCCGGCGTCGCGCAGGCGCAGCATGGCCTCGGTGATGCGGTGCATGTCGCGCGGGTGCAGGCCGATGCTGGGCTCGTCCAGCACGAAGAGCGTGTTGACCAGGCTGGTGCCGAGCGCGGTGGTGAGGTTGATGCGCTGCACCTCGCCGCCCGAGAGCGTGCGGCTCTGCCGGTCGAGCGTGAGGTAGCCGATGCCCACGTCGCACAGGTACTTGAGACGGGTGGTGATTTCTTCATGCAGGAGCTTGAGCGCCTGCGCGTCGCCGGACGCGGCAGCGTTTTCATGGTCATTTTGGCCGCCAGCGCTTGATCCATCTGCGCCAGCAGCTATCAAACCAGGAGCAATCTGCTCGTCACCCATCTGCGCGAAGAAGCGGCGCAGCCGGTCGATGGGCAGCAGCATCAGGTCGTGCAGGGCCAGGCCGGGCAGCGCCTCCAGCTGGGCGCGGCTCCAGGCCACGCCCCGAGGCATGAAGCGCCGCGCAGGCTCCACCACCGCGTCGGCCGCGGCCTTGCTGCCGATGCGCCAGAGCAGGCTCTCGGTCTTCAGGCGCGCGCCGCCGCAGGTGGGGCACGGCGTGTAGCTGCGGTACTTGGACAGCAGCACGCGGATGTGCATCTTGTAGGCCTTGCTCTCCAGGTATTCGAAGAAGCGCTTGATGCCGTACCACTGCTTGTTCCAGTTGCCCTGCTTGAAGCCGGGCGTGCCGTCGATCACCCAGGCCTTCTGCTCGTCGGTGAGCTTGTACCAGGGCGTGTCGCGCGGAATGCCGGCCGCCTCGGCATGGCGCATCAGGTCGTCCTGCGCTTCCTTCCAGGCCGGGGTCTGGATGGTCTTGATGGCGCCGGCGCGCAGCGTGAGCTTGTCGTTCGGAATGACCAGCCCGTAGTCGACGCCGATGACGCGGCCGAAGCCACGGCAGGTCTCGCAGGCGCCCACGGCGGAATTGAACGAGAACATCGAGGGGATGGGCTCGGAGTAGCGCAGGTCGCTGTCGGGTGAGTGCAGGCCGGTGGAGAACTTCCACAGCTCGGGCTCGCCGCCCTCCTCGTCCGCCAGCCGGTAGACGGTGAGCCGGCCGGTGCCGCGCTTGAGCGCGACCTCGATGGCCTCCACCACGCGGGCGCGCTCGGCCCTGGCGAGGCGAAAGCGGTCGGCCACCACATCCAGCAGCTTGCGGCCGCCCTGCTCGCGTTCGGCCTGCACCTTGGTGAAGCCGCTGGCGGACAGCCACTGCTCGACCTGCTCGGGCGAGGTGTTGGCGGGCAGCTCGACCGGGAAGGTGAGCACGATGCGCGGGTCGCCCGCCCGGGCGCAGCGCTGCTGCAGCTCGGCATAGATGCTGTCGGGAGAATCGTGGCGCACGGGCTGCGCGGTCTGCCGGTCGAACAACTGGCCGGCGCGGGCGAAGAGCAACTTCAGGTGGTCGTTCAGCTCGGTCATCGTGCCCACGGTGGAGCGCGACGAACGCACCGGGTTGGTCTGGTCGATGGCGATGGCCGGCGGCACGCCCTCGACCTTGTCCACCGCGGGCTTGTCCATGCGGTCAAGGAACTGCCGGGCATAGGCGCTGAAGGTTTCGACGTAGCGGCGCTGGCCTTCGGCATAGAGCGTGTCGAACACCAGGCTGGACTTGCCCGAGCCGCTGGGGCCGGTCACCACGGTCAACTCGCCGGTGCGGATGTCGAGGTCGATGTCCTTGAGGTTGTGCTGGCGAGCGCCGTGGATGCGGATCAGTCCCTGGGTCATGGGGTGGGGTCTTTCTGGTGCGGGGCGGAAGATTCTAGGAGGGGCGGCCCGTCGGACGGGGGCGGCGCGCGGGCAGAGAGTGCGCCGTATTCTTGCGCGGTCGTCATAGGTGGGGCGGTAGGCCGGAAACGCAACGGGGTGCGGGCCGGGCACAGGGTGGTTACCAGTTGTCACGCTACCGGTTCCGGGTGATAGTGCCGCCCGTACCGCGCCCTCCCCCGCCGTGCCGCCGTGCGGAAATCGGCGCGGCTGCCGGCCCCGTCCCTCACCTTTCGCCCCCTGCTAAGGAGCTTTTCCCATGATCCGCTGGCCCCAGGCTGCCGCCGTGCTCGTCGCCGCCACGGCGCTGTTCGCTCCCTTTGCCCACGCGCAGTTGCTGATCGGCCAGACGGCGGGCTTCACCGGCCCGGTGGCGGCCGGCGTGCAGGAAACGACCGATGGAGCGAAGCTGTACTTCGACGCGGTGAACGCCAAGGGCGGCGTGGGCGGCCAGAAGATCGAGCTGGTGTCGCTTGACGACAAGTTCGACCCCAAGCTGAGCGCGGAGAACGCCCGCCAGCTGATCGAGGACCGCAAGGTGCTGGCGCTGTTCCTGACCCGGGGCACGCCCCACACCGAGGCGATCATCCCTCTCCTGAACCAGTACGGCGTGCCTTTGGTGGGCCCGTCCACCGGCGCCATGGTGCTGCACAAGCCCGCCCGCAAGCACGTCTTCAACGTGCGCGCCACCTACCAGCGCGAGGCGGAAAAAGCCATCGCCCACCTGGCCTCGCTGGGCATCACCCGCATCGCCGTGGTGCTGGCCGACGACAGCTTCGGCGCCGACGGCCTGACCGGCGCCCAGCGCGGCCTGGAACGGGCGCAGCTGAAAGCCGTGCTGGAAGAGCGCTTCGACCGCTCCAAGCCCGATTTCGGCCCGGTTGCCGCCAAGCTGATGCAGACAAACGCGCAGGCCGTGCTGATGATCGCGTCGGGCGTCGCGGTGGTGGACGGCTACGCCGCCTTCCGCGCAGCGGGCTCCACGGCGCAGATCGTGACGCTGTCGAACAATGCCTCGACGGGCTTCGCCAAAAGCCTGGGCGCGAACGGGCGCGGCGTGATCGTCACGCAGGTGTTCCCCAACGAGCGCTCGGTCAACTTCCCGATGGTGCGGGAGGCGCAGGAACTGGCCAAGGCCCGAGGGCAGGACGTCAGCCCCGCCATGCTGGAGGGCTTCGCCGCCGCCAAGGTGATGGTGGAAGGTCTGCGCCGCTCCGGTCCCCGGCCGACGCGCGAGAGCATCGACGCGGCGCTGGACGGGCTGCAGAAGTTCGACCTGGGCGGACTGGAGATCTCGTACAGCCCCACGGACCATTCGGGCCTGGACTTCGCCGATCTGTCCATCATCGGCACGGACGGGAAGTTCCGACGCTGAAGGAGAGGCGCGGGAGATCGGCGGTCAGAGCATCCGCAGCGCCATGAGCGAAGCCATCATCCCGATCCCCAGCGACACCACCCACGCGACAGCGGCGCCGTAGTACCAGCTTTCGCGCTCCTGCCATTTCAAGCGGCGAGGATCGCCCGGGGGCAGATGGCGGAGCGCGCGGTGGGACGCGATCAGCACCGGCGCCGCGAGCAGAAGCGAGACCAGTATCGCGGCCAGTTGCAGCAGCGGCCCATCCGCGCGGCCGCCGGCGGAAGCCATTTGCCACCATTCCCCCAGCATGGCGACGACGCCCAGCGGACCGCAGACCAGCACGATGGCGATGCCGCCGGCAAAGAGCACCAGCACCCGGGCGGCCGCGTCGAGGCGGGTGGGCGCCTGCGGCGTCAGGCCGGAGCCCTCGGGATACGGACAGTCCCTTCGGAATCGGCGGATGCCGAGCGGCCAGACGATGGCGGCCACGAACACGCTCAGCACCCAGGCCAGCATCTGCGCGGCCGAGATCGGGGTACCCAGCTTGCTGGCCAGCATCAGGCCGCCGATCCAGCAGGCCAGGAGCAACGGAATGCCGACCAATACGGTGACCACGGCAATCAGCCGCCGGACCCTGCGAGACAGGCCGGGCTGGGCGGGCAGCCGGGACCTCGCTTCCCGACGCCTGTCCACCATCGCGCAGCAGCGTCAGCGGGATGCGGCGGACGCAGGCGCCTCGGGGACGTGCACGGCATCTGCACCGTGCTTCTCACCGCTCATGTCCACTTTGTCCCCGGCCTTCATGATCACGAACAGCGATACGGCGGCGAACAGAACGAAGCCCACGACGAGTTTCCACATGATTTTTGTCTCCTGGTTATTGAAATGGTCAGAAATCGGGCATGAAAAAACCCCACGCCCTTGCGGGTGTGGGGTTCTGATGCGAGACCGCAGGCCACAGGCTCATAGGAGCCTGGAGCTGGGGTGATGGCGATCAGAAGTTGTGGCGAACGCCCACGGCCACGGAGCTGAAGTCGTTGCCGGCGGCGGAGCTGTAGTAGCTGGCGCCAGCCTTGTTGTCGACCTTGGTGTAGTAGCCGTACACCTTGGTGCGCTTGCTCAGGTTGTAGTTGTAGCCCAGCGTGTATTGCAGAGCGGAGCTGTTGGCGATGTTGTCGTACTTGCCGGCGCGGCCGACGTTCAGGTGGAACTCCGAAGCGCCCAGGATGTAGGCGCCGGACACGCGGTACGTGTCACGCTTGCCCACGGGAGCGGCCGAGTCGGTCATGGCGTTCCAGTCGTCGCTGCGCTGGTAGTAGGCGCCGACGATGAACGGGCCAGCCGTGTACAGGGCGCGCAGGGCGAACTGGTTGGCGGTGTCCAGCTTGGAGTAGCCAGCGCCCAGGGCCAGAGCGCCCAGGGTGTAGTTGGCAGCCAGGTCGTACACGTTCTTGCCGCCGACGGCTTGCTCGTGCAGGCCCACCGAGCCTTCGACCGTCAGGCCGCCGATGTCGGGCGTCTTGTAGGCGATGGAGTTGGAGTTGGTGAACGCGTTGCGCATCACGGATGCGTAGAAGGCGTCGGACGACGAGCCGGTGTCGTGGTTGTGCAGGCTGATGTAGTCAGCGGTGGCGAAGTACGACTCGGCGGTCCAGCGGCCCAGGCGCACGGTACCGAAGTTGCCGGACAGGTTCAGTTCGCTCTGACGAGCGAAGAAGCCGCGGGAGTCGGTGGTGCCGGTGTCGGAGTTGAAGCCGCTTTCCAGGACGAAACCAGCCTTCAGGCCGCCGCCCAGGTCTTCCGTGCCACGGAAGCCGAAACGCGAAGCGTTGTTGGCCAGCACGGTGTTGGTGGTGCTGCCGTCCTTTTGACGTTCGACCGTGGTGTTGACGCGGCCATACAGCGTGACGCTGCTTTGGGCGAAGGCAGCGGAGGTGCTCAGCAGAGCCAGGGAAGCGAGCAGCAGGCGATTGGTTTTTTGCATATGGATCCTTGAATGCTTGTGTCCATCGGGTGATGTAGGCACCGCTTGCAGCCTGATGGGCCGTGAGCACCGTGTGCGTCTACTCGCCCAAATTCTAGGTGTAACGCCCCGGTTAACACATGCGAAAGTCGATTTCATGATTGTCGTGATGTATCGCCGCCACACTTCACGGGCCATTCACCAATGATGTGCGGCGGTGCACCACGAAAACCTCCGGAACGGATCTCCAGGCACGGGGTGAGTGCTTGCACGTCCCCCTCGCCCGTGCCTGGACCCGCCCGATCAGTCGCCCGCGTAGATGTCGACGTCCTTGGTCTCGCGGATGAACAGCGTGCCGATGATGGCGGTGGCGCCGGCGATGATGATCGGGTACCAGAGGCCGTTGTACATGTTGCCGGTCTGCGCCACGATGGCGAACGACATGGTGGGCAGCAGGCCGCCGAACCAGCCGTTGCCGATGTGGTAGGGCAGGCTCATCGAGGTGTAGCGGATGCGGGTCGGGAACATCTCCACCAGCATGGCGGCGATGGGGCCGTAGACCATGGTCACCAGCAGCACCAGGTAGGTCAGGATGACGACCATCATCACCTTGTTCATCTTGGCGGGGTCGGCCTTGGCCGGGTAGCCGTCGGCCTTCAGCGTGTCGGCCACGGACTTCTTGAATGCAGCGTCCTTGGCTTTCACTTCATCGGCGGGCAGGCCGCGGGCGCTGTAGCTCGGGATCGTGGTCTGGCCGATCTTGATGACGGCGGGGGTGCCAGCCGGCGCCGCCTCGTTGTCATAGCTCACGGAGTTGGCGGCCAACACCTGCTTGGCCACGTCGCAGGAGCTGGTGAACTTGGCCGTACCGGTGGGGTTGAACTGGAAGGAGCATTCGGCGGGGTCGGCCACGATCACGACCTTGTTCTTCGCCTGCGCGGCGGCGAGGTCAGGGTTGGCGGCTTCGGTCAGCGCCTTGAAGACCGGGAAATAGGTCAGCACGGCGAGCACGCAGCCCAGCATGATGATGGGCTTGCGGCCGATCTTGTCGGAGAGCGTACCGAACACCACGAAGAACGGCGTGCCGATCAGCAGGGCCGCAGCGATCATCAGATTGGCCGTGACGGCATCCACCTTGAGCTGCTGCGTCAGGAAGAAGAGCGCGTAGAACTGGCCGGTGTACCAGACCACGGCCTGGCCGGCGGTGAGGCCGATCAGCGCCAGGATCACGATCTTCAGGTTCTTCCACTGGCCGAACGACTCGCGCAGCGGTGCCTTGGAGGTCTTGCCCTCGGCCTTCATCTTCTGGAAGGCGGGCGATTCGGACAGCGACAGCCGGATCCACAGCGAGATGCCCAGCAGCAGGATGGACACCAGGAACGGGATGCGCCAGCCCCAGTCGGTGAAGGCCTCTTCGCCCATGACGGTGCGCGTGCCCAGGATCACCAGCAGCGACAGGAAGAGACCCATCGTCGCCGTGGTCTGGATCCACGAGGTGTATGCGCCCCGCTTCCCCTGCGGCGCGTGCTCGGCCACGTAGGTCGCGGCACCCCCGTACTCGCCGCCCAGGGCCAGGCCCTGCAGCATGCGCAGCACGATCAGGATGACCGGCGCGGCCACGCCGATGCTGGCGTAGGTGGGGAGGATGCCCACGATGAAGGTGGACAGGCCCATGATGAGAATGGTCACCAGGAACGTGTACTTGCGCCCGATCATGTCGCCGAGGCGGCCGAACACCAGTGCGCCAAAGGGCCGCACGATGAAACCAGCCGCGAAGGCTAGCAGCGCGAAGATGAAGGCAGAGCCGGCATCCAGCCCGCTGAAGAACTGCTTGGCGATGATGGCTGCGAGCGAGCCGTACAGGTAGAAGTCATACCATTCGAAAACGGTGCCTAGCGACGAGGCCAGGATGACTTTTCTTTCTTCCGGCGACATGGGCCGGGGAGCGACGTTGGTAGCCATGGTGGGTGTCTCCATGAATTTGCGGGCGATGACGGCAGCACCCCGGAAGGTGCCTGCGGCGCAATATGTGCGCGCCGTCTGACCGAAAACTGACAGCGCCATGGCCCGCGAAGTCGCAGGACTCCACCCGGTCTTACACGCCGCTGACAAAACCCGGCGCAACCCGTAGCGCGTTTTTCTCGATGTGGAAAAACACGGCGCCCGGCGCCAAACTCACGTGATTCGCCCCCCGCCCGGCGCGGGTAAACACCGAGCGGGCGGCGCGGGTTATCCCTGCCGGGGACAAACCCTGAATAGATGGCGGATCGGTCAGGCCGCCATGCGAGCCGAGGCGTGGATGGCGCGGGCGGCAACGGCCGCCACCACCTGGCCAGGCGGTGCGCGTCAGGAGGCCGCGCCGGGCAGCCCGCTCGGCACCCGGGGCGCGGCGTCCCACGCCGGGCCGTCGAACCAGGCATCGCCTTGCAGGCTGGCGCGCAGCATGGGTAGGCCGTCCAGCCCCCAGAAGAGGCGGTCGCCCACGGCGTAGCTGGGCACGCCGAACACGCCGCGGGCGATGGCCTCGTCGGTGTTGGCCCGCAGCAGCGCCTTGGCCCGCGCGCCGCTGCCGTCCGGGTCGGGCCGCAGCTGCGCCTGCAAGGCCTCCTGCAGCGCCGCCAGGCGCGCCGGCTCCAGCGGGTCGCCGCCGCCCAGCCAGACATGCCGCAGCACCGTGCCCGCGACGAAGCGGTTGATGTGGCCGTCGTCGCTGCACGCCAGCGCCAGGCGCAGCAGCGGCAGCGGGTTGAAGGGGTGGCGGGCCGGCATGTCCAGCCCGCAGCCCTGGGCATGGCCCAGCCAGCTGGCGTGGCGGTACGTCCAGTCCCGCTTGGGCGGCACGCCGGCGGGGCCGGGGTTGCCGTGCTGCTGCAGCAGCGCGCCCAGCAGCACCGGCCGGTAGTTCACCTCGTGACTCAGCCCTTCCAGCGACCTCGGCAGCGCGTCGAAGGCCAGCCAGGCGTAGGGAGAGACGAAGTCGAGATAGAAGGTGATCTGGTGCATGGCGCGCTCCGGGATTGGCTGGGCGGGGAGAGGGACGAAGCGGTCAGGACGCCGCCGGCAGGGACGCTGGCGGCGTCAACCCGGCGCGGCGCAGCAGCCGGGCCCAGATGACGCGTCGCTGCTCGCGGCCGGCGGCCGACCAGACGCGGATCTCGTCGAGCGTGCGAAAGCACCCCTCGCACCGGCCGCCGTCCGCGGCCATGCGGCACACGCCGATGCAGGGCGACGGCACGGCCGCATCGTTTTGCGCATCAAAACAGCCCGCAGCGCTTGATTCATCTGCTCGAGCAGCTATTAAAACAATAGCATCCTCGACCGTGAGCCGATCGGTCATTGCGCCGCCGGCGGCTGCACCACGTCGGCCACCGGCGCCTGGGTGAGTGCTTCCAGATCCTGCGGCCGCAGCTGGAACACGCCGTTGGGGTGCCCGGCCGCGGCCCAGATCTCGTCGAAGCGGAACAGCTCGCGGTCGATCAGCGTGACGGGGGGCGTGGCATGCGCCACCGGCGACACGCCGCCGATGGTGAAGCCGGTCCTGGCCTTGACGAAGTCGGCGTCGGCGCGGCCGGTTTTGCCGACGAGCGCATCGACCTTCTTCTCATCCACGCGCCGGTCGCCCGAGGCGATGACCAGCACCGCCGCGTCGTCGCTCTTGCGGCGGAAGATGATGCTCTTGGCGATCTGCCCGACGGCGATGCCGAGGGCATCGGCCGCTTCCTGCGCGGTGCGCGCCGAGTTGTCGAGCATGCGCGGGGCATGGGGATGGCCTAGGGCCTGCAGGGCGGCGGCCACGCGCTGCACGCCCTCGGGCAGGGTTCGGAGTTCGGCACCACACATGGCTGAAGCGTCCTGATCGTTCGGGAAAGGGGAAGGGAGCTGCCGATCTTAGCGACCGCGCCGCCAACGCGGCGCCTGCCTGCCCTGCCCCGCTGCAGTCAGGCGCTCACGCGGCGCGCTGCCGCATCACGGCGGGCCCCTGCTCGGCCAGGTCCCAGAACAGGCCGGCCATGATCTCCAGCGATTCGCGCGTGACGTCGGCCAGGATGTGCTCGTTGGGCGCGTGCTGCGAGCAGGCCGGGTAGGAGTGCGGCACCCACAGCGTGGGCAGGCCCAGCGTTTCGGAGAACACATCGTTGGGCAGCGAGCCGCCCAGGTTGGGCAGCAGCGCGGGGCGCCTGCCGGTGGTGCGCTCCATGGAGGCCAGGCCCCAGCGCACCCAGGCATCGTCCGGGTCCAGGCGCGTGGCGGCCATGTGCACGTCGGTGCCCCGCACCTCCACGTCGTCGAAGCCATGGGCGGCCAGGTGGGCGCGGATGTGGTCGAGGAAATGCGCCGCGTCGCTGCCCACCACGTAGCGCATGTGGCAATGCGCCCGGGCCGTGGCCGGAATCGCATGGACCGGCATCGCAGGGTTGCCGCAGGTGAAAGCCAGCACCTCCAGGCTGTTCCAGCCGATGACGCGCTCGGCGGGCGTGAGGCCTGGCTCGCCCCAGTCCGGGTCGATGGCGGGGTCGCCGGCGCTGCCGCCCACCTCGATGTCGCGCAGGGCCACGCGCACGCTCTCGGGCAGCTCCTTCGGCAGCAGGCCCGGCACCAGGATGCGGCCCTTGGCGTCCACCAGCGTGGCGATGGCGTGCGCGAGGCGGATGCCCGGGTTGCGCAGCAGCCCGCCCCAGTTGCCGGAGTGGTGGCCGCCGTCGCGCAGGTCCAGGTGCAGGTCGAAGTTGAAGACGCCGCGCGAGCCCAGGAACATCGTCGCCCGCGAGGCCGACACGCGCGGCCCGTCAGAGGCCAGGAACAGGTCGGCGGCCAGGAAGTCGCGGTGCCGCGCGCAGACCTCGTCCAGGCCCGGCGAGCCGTCTTCCTCGCCCATCTCCAGGATGATCTTCACGTCGTAGCCCAGCACCCCGCCGCGCGCTCCGAGCACCTGCTCCAGCGCCGTGAGGTTGATGGTGTGCTGGCCCTTGTTGTCGGCCGTGCCGCGGCCGTACCAGCGGTTGCCGTCCACCACGATCTTCCAGGGCTGCAGGCCCTCGCGCCACTGCGCGTCGTAGCCGCGCACCACGTCGCCGTGGCCGTAGGTGAGCACGGTGAAGGCGGCGCCCGCCTCGGTGCGCTCGGCCAGCAGGAACGGGCTTTTGCCGGGCACGGGGTTGTCGACGATCCGGCAAGCGAAGCCGAGCCGCTGCAGCAGCGGAGCGATCTCGTCGCGGAGGTAGGCGTACAGCTGCGGCAGGCTGGCGGCGTCCTGGCTCTCGGTGCGCAAGGCGACGCGGCGGTCGAGCGTCTGCTGGAAGCGCCCGTCGTCGAAGACGGCGACGGTGCGTGCGATGGCGGATTCACGGGTCATGGCGGGCTCTTGCAGGGTGGATTCGTTCACGGCAACCGTTCAGGCGAAGGCCTCGCGGTCGATGTCGGGCAGGCCGAGGCCCGGCTCGGGCGACAGGGCCGAGGCCAGCAGCATGCGGGTGTAGAGGTGCTGCGCGGCGGAGAAGATCTGCTCGCGCGTGCCCTGCTCCACGATGCGGCCCCGGTGCATCACGGCCACGCGGTCCACCAGATGCTCGACCACGCCCAGGTCGTGGCTGATGAACAGGTAGGTGAGGCCGAACTCGGCCTTGAGGTCCAGCAGCAGGTTCAGGATCTGCGCCTGAACGGACACGTCCAGCGCCGAGGTGGGCTCGTCGCAGACCAGGATCTCGGGCCGCAGCACCAGGGCGCGGGCGATGGCCACGCGCTGGCGCTGGCCGCCCGAGAGCTGATTGGGATACTGCCGGTGCGTGCGCTCGGGCATGCCGACCAGATCAAGCATGGCCCGGACGGCACGTTCCTGCTCGGCGGCCGTGCCCACGCGGTGCAGGCGCAGCGGCACGCCGACGATGTCGGCCACGGTGCGGCGCGGGTTGAGCGAGGAATACGGGTCCTGGAAGATGGGCTGGATGCGGCGGGCCAGCGCGCGGCGCTGGCGCGGGTCGATCTCGCGGCCGCCGACCAGCACGTTGCCGGACGTGGGCGGCAGCAGCCCCAGCAGCATCTTGGCCAGCGTGCTCTTGCCGCAGCCGGATTCGCCCACCAGGCCCAGCGTCTCGCCCTTGCGGATGCGCAGCGACACCTCGCTGACGGCCTGGATGCTGCCGGCGGGCTTGAACAGGCCGCGCCTGAGCGTGAAGCTGCGGCTGAGCGCGCACAGCTCCAGCGCGATGTCCTCGGAGCCGCCCACCGCGCCCGCCGGGCCCGGCATGGCGGCCGGTGCGGGCAGGGTCCAGGTCATGGAATCGGTCATGGCGTTCATGCGGCCTCCGCCAGTGCCGGGGTCGTGGGATGGGTGGCGGCCACGCAGCGCACGGCATGGCCGGCCGCCACCTCGGCGAACGGCGGCGCCACGCTGCAGGCGGGCCGCACCAGGCTGCAGCGGTTGGCGAAGGCGCAGCCCTGCACGTCGCCGACGAGGCTGGGCACCACGCCGGGGATGGCGTGCAGGCGGCTGCCCGGCAACGTCTTGCCGCGCACGGGAATGCAGCGCAGCAGGCCCTGGGTGTAGGGGTGCGACGGGCGGGCGAACAGATCGCCCACCGGCGCGGCCTCGACCACCTCGCCTGCGTACATCACGGCCACGCGGTCGGCGATGCGCGCCACCACGCCCAGGTCGTGCGTGATGAACACCACGGCGGTGCCGAATTCCTGCTGCAGCTCGCGGATGAGGCGCAGGATCTGCGCCTGGATGGTCACGTCCAGCGCCGTGGTGGGCTCGTCGGCGATGATGAGGTCGGGCCCGCACATCAGCGCCATGGCGATCATCACGCGCTGGCGCAGGCCGCCCGAGAGCTGGTGCGGGTACTGGCGCAGGCGGTCGGCCGCCTGGGGCACGCCGGCGCGCTCCAGCAGGTAGAGGGCGCGCTCGCGGGCCTCGGCGGCCGTCGCCTTGCGGTGGGCGCGCAGCGCCTCGCACAGCTGGTCGCCCAGCGTGTACGACGGGTTCAGCGAGGTCATGGGCTCCTGGAAGATCATGGACATGCGGGCGCCGCGCAGCCGCGCCATGCCGCGCTCGTCCTGCGCCTGCAGGTCGATGCCGTCGAAGTGCAGGCGCTCGGCCGACCGCCGCGCCCTGGCCGGCAGCAGGCCCATCAGCGCCAGCGAGGTCATGGACTTGCCGCAGCCCGACTCGCCCACCAGGCACAGCATCTCGCCGCGCCGCACCTGGAAGTCGATGCCGCGCACGGCATGCAGCAGGCCGCGCTCGGTGGGCAGATCCACACGCAGGTTCTTCACATCGAGAAGGATGCTCATAGGGTGTTCTCCTTCAATGCGTTCAATGGCGGCCATCGGGAGTGGCCACGTCGCGGATGCCGTCGCCCACGAGGTTGATCGCCAGCACCAGCACCGCGAGCACCAGGCCCGGGATCATGATCACCCAGGGCTGGAAGAACATGTACGCCTTGCCTTCGGCCACCATCAGGCCCCATGAAGGCGTCGGCGGCTGCACGCCCAGGCCCAGGAAGGACAGCGTGGATTCGAGCAGGATGGCGTGGGCCATTTCCAGCGTGGCCACCACGGTGAGCGCGCCCATCAGGTTGGGCAGCAGCTCGCGCACCAGGATGTAGGGCGTGGACGCGCCCAGGCTCTTGGCCGCGGCGATGAACTCCGCGTCGCGCAGCTGCTGCGTGGCCGAGCGCGTGACGATGGCGAAGCGGTCCCACAGCAGCAGGCTCAGCAGCACGATCACCACCTTGAGCGAGCCGCCCACCAGCGAGGCCATGGCCAGGGCCACCAGCACCACCGGCATGGCCAGGCGGCAGGTGATGACGTAGCTCACCACCGCGTCCACGCGGCCGCCGAAGTAGCCGGCCAGCACGCCCAGGGTGGTGCCGATCAGCCCGGAGACGAGCGCGGTGACGAAGCCGATCACCAGCGACACGCGGGCGCCGTAGAGCAGGCGGCTCAGGTAGTCGCGCCCCAGCTTGTCGGTGCCCAGCACGTGCTCCCAGGTGCCGCGCTCGTGCCACACGGGCGGGATGAGGCGCTGCGTCACGTCCTGCGCGAAGGGGTCGTGCGGCGCCAGCCAGGGCGCGAACACGGCGGCCAGCACGGCCAGGCCGAGCACGATGCCGCCGATCAGCAGCCCACGGTGGCCCACCACACGGCGCAGCGTGCGGCGCCAGGCCGGGAGGGGCAATGCAGCCAGGGCGGCGGTGCCGGCGATGGGCAAGGAGGTCGTCGTCATGGAGAGCCCTTTCCTCAGCGGGTGCGCATGCGCGGGTCGAGCGCGGCGTTGAGCACGTCGGCCACGAAGGTGAGCGCGATGTAGAACGTGGCGATGATGAGCACCACGGCCTGCACCACCGGGTAGTCGTTGCGGGCGATGGAATCCCATGCCAGTTGCCCCAGGCCCTGCATCGAATAGACCGACTCGATGACCACCGAGCCGCCCAGCATGAAGCCCAGCTCCACCGCCGCCAGCGCCACCACGGGAATGATGGCGTTGCGCAGCGCATGCTTGAAGACCACGCGCGCCGGCGACAGGCCCTTGGCGCGCGCCGTGCGGATGTAGTCCGAGCCCATCACGTCCAGCATGCCGGCGCGGGTCAGGCGCATGAGCGAGGGCATGGCGTAGTAGCCCAGCGCCACGGCCGGCAGCACGAAGTGCAGCCAGCTGGTGTTGCCGGCCACGGGCAGCCATTTCAGCCCCACCGAGAACACCACGATCAGCGCCAGCGCGAACCAGAAGTTGGGCATGGCCTGGCCGATGGTCGCCACCAGCAGCGCCAGCCGGTCCACCCAGGTGTCGCGGTAGAGCGCCGCGGCCACGCCCAGCGGAATGGCCACGGCCACGGCAAGCAGCAGCGAGACGGCGCCGAGCTTGAGCGTGATCGGCAGGCGCTCGCCCACCAGCTCCATCACGGTGTTCTGGAAGTAGAACGAGCGGCCGAAGTCCAGCTGCAGGGCCGCCCCCAGCCAGTCGAGGAACTGGGTGGCCATGGGCCGGTCCAGCCCGTACTGCACGCGGATCTTCTCCACGTCGGCAGCGGTCGATTCGGGTCCGGCGATGGCCGTGGCCAGGTCGCCCGAGAGGTGCAGCAGCAGGAAGCTCACCACCGCGACTGTGAGCATCACGGCCAGCGCCACCGCCAGCCTGCGCAGGATGTAGGTCAGCATGGTCTTGTCAGCATGGGGTTTGCACGGCGTTCACGCACGGGCGGCGGCCGCTCACTTCCAGCGGGCCTGCGCGAAGCGGGGCAGCTCGTCGGGCCAGGCGTCGAAGGCCAGGTCCTTGGTGAAGGCGTAGTTGGTCGAATACGTGAAGATCGGCGCCCACATCGCCTCCTTGCTGATGCGCTCCAGCGCCTGCCCGTACTTGGCGAGGCGGTCGGTCTTGTCCGTGCTGCTGTCGGCGGTCTGCAGCAGCGCGATCGTCCGCGCGTCCTTGGCCGTGTCGTCCGGCCCGCCCTTGAAGAAGTTGCCCACGAAGGCGGAGGCGTCGCTGATGGAGTACGAGCCCCAGGCCTGGAAGGTGAGCGGCGCGCGGCCGGAGCGGACCTCGGTGCGCAACGCCGGGTACTGCACGAAATGCAGCCGGGCGCGGATGCCCACCTTGCGCAGGTCGCCGATCAGCGCCTCGGCATACTCGCGCTCGCGGTAGGCCCACAGGTCGGTATCGAAGCCGTTCGGGTAGCCGGCCTGGGCCAGCAGCTCCTTGGCCTTGGCCGGGTTGTAGTCGTAGCGCGCCACCCCGCTGGTCACGCAGCCCACCTGCATGCGGAAGCACGGCGCATGCACGGGCTGGCTGCCGCCGCGCACCAGGCTGTCGGCGAAGCCCTTGCGGTTGATGGCGTGGTTCACGGCCTGGCGCACGCGCACGTCCTTGAAGGGCGCGGATTCGGGCGTGGTGCCCACGTTGTTGATGGTGACGAAGCCCACGCGCATGGTCTCGCCGCTCAGCACCGTGATCTGCGGCATGGATGCCTTCATGGACTCGGCCTGATCGGCCGGCACGCGCCAGATCCAGTCGATGGCGCCGGTCATGAGCTGTGCGGCGCGGGCCTCCGGGTCGCGCACCACGACGAACTTCACCGTGCCGATCTGCGGCTGGCCCACGGGGCTGTCCTTGAAGTAGTCCGGGTTCTTGACCATGGTCACGCCCTGCCCCGGCACCACCGCCGCGATCTTGTAGGGGCCGGTGCCGACGGGCGCCTTGCTGAAGCCTTCCAGGCCGACCTTCTTGAAATAGGCCGCCGGATAGATGGGCGTGGGGCCGGCCAGGTATTCGAGCGCGGCGGGGAACGGCGTCTTGAGCTGGATGCGCACCTGCAGCGGGCCCACGACCTCGACATTCCTGATCCAGTCGGTGTTCTGGCGCGTGGCGATCTTGGCGTCCGGGCCGTTGACCACGTTGAAGGTGAAGGCCACGTCCTCCGCGGCCAGCGGATCGCCGTTGTGGAACTTCACGCCCGGGCGCAGCGTGACCAGCAGCGCCGTGGGCGATTCCCACTTCCACGCCGTGGCGAGCTGGGGCTTGAGCTCGCCGGTCTTGGGGTCGCGGTAGATCAGCGTGTCCCAGGCCATGCTGGCCAGGATGACGCCCTCGCGCATGTTGTTGTGGTAGGGGCTCACGTTCTCGACCTCGTTGTCCGAGGCGTAGACCAGCGTGTCGTTCGCCTTGCCCGCATGGGCGCCGGTGGCGATGGACAAGGCCGCGAGAACCGCTGCGCAGCTGCGGCGCACCAGCGTGGTGGAAAGATGACCCATTTCGAAAACTCCTTCGTCGGACAAGCCACGGAACGTGTGTCGAGACGCAAGAATGGGACACAAAGGCCGTTCGCACTATTACCGTTTTCGCAGCCGTGCGATGCCGTGCCGGCAACGGACGGCTCCAATGTGCGCTGTTGGCGGCAAGGGCCGGCCGGCATGCTGGCACGGTGCGTGCAACCACGCCGTGCCATGAACCGCACCCCGCTCATCGCCCGCCAGTTGCAGGACACGGCGCTGCGCTACTTCCTGGAGGTCGTGCGCTGCGGCTCCATCAGCGAGGCCTCGGCGCGGCTGTCCGTGGCGGGCTCGGCCATCAGCCGCCAGATCGCCCATCTGGAGGAATTGCTGGGCGCGACGTTGTTCGACCGCCATGCACGCGGCATGGTGCCCAGCGCGGCCGGCGAGCTGCTGGCCACGCACGCCCTCAAGTCCGCGCACGATGCCGAGCGCGTGGTGCAGGAGATCCAGTCGCTGCAGGGCATGCGGCGCGGGCGGGTGCGCATCGCCTCGGCCGAGGGCTTCGCCATGGAATTCCTGCCGCGGCTCATCAGCGACTTCCACCGGCACAACCCGGGCGTGCAGTTCCACCTGAGCGTGCACGCGCCAGGCGAATGCACGCGGCGCGTGCTGCTCAGCGACGCGGACATCGGCATCGTGATGAGCCGCCACACCGAAAAAGACGTCAAGGTCGAGCACCTGCAGCCCGCGCCGGTGGGGGCCGCGATGCGGCAGGGCCATCCGCTCTCGCGCTTCCGGCAGATCAGCCTGTCGCAATTGCTGGCCTACCCCATTGCCCTGCCCGAGGACGACACCACCGTGCGCCAGCTGTTCGACATCGCCTGCAGCCGGCAGCGTCTGGCGGCGGAGCCGGTGCTGACCAGCAACTACATCAGCGCGCTCTTCGGCTTTCTGCGCCACCGCGAGGACGGCGTCACCATCTGCGGGGAGATCTCCGTGCGCAACCAGGTGGACCGGGGCGAGCTGGCCTTCGTGCGGCTGCGCGACAAGGGGCTGGATCTGCGCAACATCGAGGTGCAGACGCTCGTCGGCCGCACGCAGCCCAAGGCGGCGCAGGCGTTCTTGGAGCACCTGCGCCAGGGGTTGGGCGGGGCGGGGCTCCGCTGACGAAGCGCTGCCCCGTCCGGTCGATCAGCCCGCCCGCTTGTTCAGCACCGCCGTCGCGACCCGCGAGTTGGGCTTGCGGCCCAGGAAGTTGCTGACGTAGGCGCCCGCGTCGATCAGCCGGTCCAGGTCGATGCCGGTGTCGATGCCCAGGCCGTGCAGCAGGTAGACCACGTCTTCCGTCGCCACGTTGCCCGTGGCGCCCTTGGCGTAGGGGCAGCCGCCCAGGCCGGCGACGGACGATTGGAAGTTCCACACGCCCATCTGCAGCGCCGCCAGCGTGTTCGACAGCGCCTGGCCGTAGGTGTCGTGGAAATGGCCCGAGACGTCGTCGAGCGCGAAGTGCTGCAGCGTGGCCTCCACGGCGCGCTGCACCTTCAGCGGCGTGCCCACGCCGATGGTGTCGGCCACGTCCACGCGCTGCACGCCGATGCCCTTGAGCAGCCCGGCCAGGTAGGCCACCCGCTCGGGCGCCACCTCGCCTTCGTAGGGACAGCCCACCGTGCAGCTCATCGCGCCGCGCACGGCGATGCCCCGCGCCCGCGCCGCCTCCACCACCGGCGCGAAGCGCTCGATGCTCTCGGCGATGCTGCAGTTGATGTTCTTCTGGCTGAAGGCCTCGCTGGCCGACCCGAACACCACCACCTCGTCGGGCCGGTCGGCCAGCGAGGCCTCGTAGCCCTTCAGGTTGGGCGTGAGCACCGAATAGCGCACGCCGGGCTGGCGCTCGATGCCGGACATGACCTCGTGGTTGTCCGCCATCTGCGGCACCCACTTGGGGCTGACGTGGCTGGTGACCTCGATCTCTTTCAGGCCGGCCTGCTGCAGCCGGTGCACCAGGCCGATCTTGACTTCGGCAGGCACGGGCGATTTCTCGTTCTGCAGGCCGTCACGGGGGCCGACGTCGATGAGCCGGACTTGGGCGGGATAACGGGACATGGCGGTTCCTGGGGCTGGGAATAGAGTGGGGAAGGGTTCAATAGCCACGCGCTGGATCGACGGTCCCGGCGAGCGGCTCGCCGCGCTGCAGTGCGGCGATCTTGCCGGCGATCTGCGCGATGCTTTCTTCGCGCAGCGTGCGGGCCGAGGTGTGCGGCGTCGCCACGATGCGCGGGTGGTTCCAGAACGGGTGGCCGGCGGGCAGCGGCTCGGTGCGGAAGACGTCGAGCGTCGCGCCCGCCAGATGGCCGGCATCGATGAGCGCGAGCAGGTCTTCCTCGACCAGATGCGCGCCGCGCGCCACGTTGATGACGTAGCCGCCAGCGGGCAGGCGCGACAGCGTCTGGCGGTTCATGATGTTCTCGGTGTCGGGCGTGAGCGGCAACAGGTTGACCAGCACCCGGCTGGCCGCCAGGAATGCATCGAACTGGCCCGCGCCGTGGAACGCGCGCACGCCGGGCACCTCCTTGGGCGAGCGGCTCCAGCCCAGCACCGGAAATTCGAAATGCGCCAGGGCGCGGGCCACGCGCTCACCCAGTACGCCCAGGCCCATCACGCCCACCGTGAACTCCGACCGCGCGCGCGGCCGGCGGTAGCCCCAGCGGCCGCCCCGCATGTCGGCCTCGTAGGCATCGAGTTCGCGGTAGTGGCGGATGACGGCATGGCTCACGTACTCGGCCATCTGCACCGACATGCCCGCGTCGTCCAGCCGCACCACGCGCACGCCGGGCGGCAGCCGCAGGCGCAGCAGGGCGTCGACGCCCGCGCCGATGTTGAAGAGCGCCTGCAGGCCCGGCTGCTCGTCGAGGAATTGCTGGGGCGGCGCCCACACCACGGCCACGTCGGCCTGCGGGGCGCCGGGTTGCCAGACGCTGACCTGGGCGCCGGGCAAGGCCGCGCGCAGGCCGGCTACCCAGGGTTCGGTCTTGGTGTCGGTACAGCAGAGAGTGATGTTCATGCCTGCGAGCCTACCGTGCGCCGCGCCCCACGTGTTTCACGCGGCGGAAAGCCGGAGCAGCTCGGACCCTTCCGTGACCTGGTCGCCCGGGGCGTAGAGCAATTCCTCCACCACGCCGTCGGCCGGCGCGGCGATGGTGTGCTCCATCTTCATCGCCTCCATCACCGCCAGCGGCTGGCCGCGCGAGACGGTGTCGCCCGCCTGCACCGCGAAGGACACCACCTTGCCCGGCATGGGGGCCGTCAGCCGGCCGCCTTCGGCCTGCGTGTCGCCGGCATGGGCCAGCGGGTCGATGCCGTCGATGCGCGTGGCGCCGTGGGGCGTGAAGACGTGGAGGGCGTCCCCCAGCGCGTGCACGTCGGCGCGGGTGCGGCGGCCGCCGTAGTTCAGGTCGATACCGTCGTCACCGGCCGCCGCGAAGACCAGCGGCCCGCTCGCGTCGCCCACTTCCAGCGTGGGCATGCCGCCCGGGGCATAGGTCAGCCAGGCGCGGGCCGCCTCGCCGCCGAACTCGAAGTCGAACGGCCGGCGATAGGCGCTGAGAGAGCGCCAGCCGTCGCGCCGGCCGAACGGGCCCCCTGCCTCGATGGCGGCCTGCCCTTCGCGCAGCAGCGTGGCCGCCACCGCGGCGGCGGCGGCCGTGGGCAGGCCGACCGGCTCCTGCTGGAACAGCACGGCCGCCTCGCGCTGGATCAGCGCCGTGTCCAGCTTCGCCTGCACGAAGGCATCGCTGGACGCCACGCGCCGCAGGAACTGCACGTTGGTGGCCAGGCCGACGATGCGCGTCTGCGCCAGCGCGTCGTCCAGACGGGCCAGCGCCTGCGCCCGGCTGTCGCCGTGCACGATGAGCTTGGCGATCATCGAGTCGTAGAACGGGCTGATGGCGTCGCCCTCGCGCACGCCGTCGTCGATGCGCACGGGCGCGCGCTCGAAGCTCGCTGCCTGCGGCTTGCGGTAGATGTGCAGCGTGCCGGTGGCGGGCAGGAACTGGTTGTCGGGGTTCTCGGCGCAGATGCGCGCCTCGATGGCGTGGCCGGTGATGCGCAACTGGTCCTGCGTGCAGGGCAGCGGCTCGCCGCTGGCCACGCGCAGTTGCCACTCCACCAGGTCCTGGCCGGTGATGGCCTCGGTCACCGGGTGCTCCACCTGCAGGCGGGTGTTCATCTCCATGAAATAGAACTTCATGTCCTCGGGCCGCTCGTAGCCGCCCGGCTGCTCGACGATGAATTCCACAGTGCCCGCGCCCACGTAGTTCACGGCCCGCGCGGCGGCCACGGCGGCGGCGCCCATGCGCGCGCGCAGCTCCGGCGTCATGCCGGGCGCCGGGGCTTCCTCCAGCACCTTCTGGTGCCGCCGCTGCACCGAACAATCGCGCTCGAACAGGTAGACGATCTGGCCGTGCGTGTCGCCGAACACCTGGATCTCGATGTGGCGCGGCCGCTGCACGTACTTCTCGACCAGCACGGCGTCGTCGCCGAAGCTGTTGATGGCCTCGCGCTTGCACGACTCGAGCGCGGCGGCGAAGTCTTCCGCCTTCTCCACCGCCCGCATGCCCTTGCCGCCGCCGCCGGCACTGGCCTTGATGAGCACCGGGTAGCCGATGCGGTCGGCCTCGCGATGCAGCAGGGCCGGGTCCTGGTCGGCGCCGTGGTAGCCGGGCACCAGCGGCACGCCGGCCTTTTCCATCAGCTGCTTGGACTCGGCCTTGAGCCCCATGTCCTTGATGGCCGAGGGCGGCGGGCCGATGAAGACCAGGCCGGCCTCGGCGCAGGCGCGGGCGAAGTCTTCGTTTTCCGACAGAAAGCCGTAGCCCGGGTGGATGGCCTCGGCTCTGGAGGCGCGGGCGGCCTCGAGGATGCGCTCCCAGCGCAGATAACTTTCCTTGGGCGCACTGCCGCCGATGTGCACGGCCTCGTCGCAGGCGGCGACGTGCTTGGCGTCGGCATCGGCGTCGGAATAGACGGCGACGGTCTTGACGCCGAGGCGGCGTGCGGTGGCCGCCACCCGGCAGGCGATCTCGCCGCGGTTGGCGATCAGGATCTTCTTAAACATGGCGCCCTCCCGCGGCGAGATCGCCTGCGCACGCTGCGCATGCCAGGCTATTTGCAGAAGCAGCGGCTGTGCGGCTGCTTTCGCCGCGATTGGCGATCAGAATTTTCTTGAACATGTCACGCTACCTTCGCAGGACTGGAAAAGAGAGAAGCCACGCGCCGCAGCACGGCGCGCAGAAAACGGAAGAGCACCACCAGCAGCACCGCCGAGAGCACCACCATGACCGCCAGCGCCACGCCGAACAGCACGGGGTGTTGCGTGGCCATCCAGACCACCGCCACGACCAAGCCATCCTCGAACAGCGACAGCAGCCAGTTGGAGAACGGCTCCGGCGAGGTGTTGGCCGCCGCCCGCGTGGTCATCTTGGTGGCCAGCGCGGTGGCCGACAGCGAACCGCCCACCAGCCCCGCCGCCACCGCCATGGCGCCGTTGTCCGCGCCGAACACGCCGGCGGCCAGCAGCGCGCCGGCCGGCACGCGGATGAAGGCGTGTACCGCGTCCCAGGCGCTGTCGAGCCAGGGCACCTTGTCGGCGAAGAATTCGACGAACAGCATGAAGCCGCTGGCGAACAGCACCACCGGGTGCTGCAGCAACGCCAGGCCCGGCGGCAGCGCCAGCGCGCCCAGCCAGCCCATCATGCCGACCAGGAACACCACGGCGTACAGCCGGAAGCCGCTGGCCCAGCCCAGCGCGGCGGCCAGCGCCATCAGACCCGGCAGGTCGAGCGCGCCCGTGGCATGGCGCGCGCCCTCGGCCACGGCCTGGGCCGTGCCGGCATCGACATGCAGGCCGAGCGTGTGCAGCCACTGCACGAAGGAGAGCCAGAGCGCGTCCATGACCGATGCGCCCGCGTTCAGTCCGCCAGCAGCCAGGAAGGCTTGCGCTTGTTCAAAAAGGCCTGCACGCCTTCGCGGCCCTGCTCGCTGGCGCGGATGTCGGCGATGCCCTCCACGGTACGGCCGATGAGCGCATCGTCGATCTCGCGCTCGGCGACGTCGAGCACCAGCCGCTTGCAGGCGCGCACCGCGTGCGGGCTGGCCTGGGTCAGCGCCTTCAGCAAGGCATCGACCCGGGCGTCGAGCTGGTCGGCCGGCACCACCTCGTGCACGAAGCCGATGCGCAGCGCCTCGGCGGCGTCGAAGCGCTCGGCGGTGAGGAAGTAGCGGTGCGCCGCCCGCGCGCCCATGGCGCGGGCCACGTACGGGCTGATGGTCGCCGGGATGAGGCCGAGCTTGACTTCGGACAGGCAAAAGCCCGCCGTGTCCACCGCCACCGCCATGTCGCAGGCCGCCACCAGGCCCATGCCGCCGGCATACACGTCGCCCTGCACGCGGGCGATGGTGGGGTGCGGACATTCGTAGATCACACGCAGCATCTCGGCCAGCAGGGCGGCGTCGGCCAGGTTCTCGGCGCGGGTGTAGTCGGCCATGCGGCGCATCCAGTTCAGGTTGGCGCCGGCGCAGAAGGCCGGGCCTTCGGCCGCCAGCACCACGGCGCGCACGTCCTGGCGCGCACCCACGTCCCGGAAGGCGGCGGTGATCTCGGCGATCACCTCGTCGCTGAAGGCATTGCGGATCTCGGGCTGCGTGAGGGTGATGCGGGCCACGGCGCCCGACTGGGCGATGGAGAGGTTCTGGCTCATGGTTGCGAGGGGTTCTGCAGGTAGTAGACGAAGTCGAGCTCGGGAAACGTGCTGCCCACGGCTGTCAACGCGGCGGTGATCTGCCCCCGGTGGTGCGTGGCATGGTTGAACACGTGCGCCAGCGTGGCGGCAAAAGGCAGGCAGGCCGTGGTGCCGCGCATCGTGGTGTAGTCCAGCGTGCCCGCCCAGCGGTCGTCGGGCAGGGCTGCGATCAGCGGTTCCCACCGCGCGGCCCCGGCACGC
This sequence comes from Acidovorax sp. FG27, assembly GCF_040365715.1. Taxonomy (NCBI): domain Bacteria; kingdom Pseudomonadati; phylum Pseudomonadota; class Betaproteobacteria; order Burkholderiales; family Comamonadaceae; genus Acidovorax; species Acidovorax sp. FG27. The sequence continues at coordinate 102,207 of NZ_BAABVY010000011.1, read as the reverse complement.
AGGCGCTCGGCGAGCCGCGCCCGGTCGGGTTCCAGCTCCGCGTCCAGCGCGACACGGGGCGAGCTGCCTTCCGCGAACCGGGCGAACCACAGGTGATGCTCTCCCACCAGCAGGTGGTTCAGCGTGCCATGGATGCTGCGAAAGAAAAGCCCTGCGTCGCGACGGTACTCGGCCTCGGGCAACTGGGCCACGGCGCCCAGCAGGCGACCGGTGGCCCAGGCGTTGTAGCGGGCCAGCTGGGTGAAATGCGCGAGGAATGGGTGGTGGTTCATGGCTGGGTGCGGGCGCCGAGCGTGCGGGCCCAGAAAGCGTCGAGCGCCGCGAGCGACTCCACCCGGGCCGCGGGGTTGCCGCCCTGGTGGACGCCCTGCGCCGAGGTGCCGTTGGGCACGTCCGCGCGCAGCCGCACCGGGTCCGTGCCGTCGAAGCCGTGGTAGCTGTCCGCATACACCTTCAGCGTGACGTCGCCGCCGGGGCGCTGCCGCAGCAGCGCGGCGAGATCCGCGCAGGGCTGCGCGGGCGTCCAGTCGTCGAGCGCACCCAGCTGCATCAGCAAGGGCGCGGGCTCCAGCACGGCCTGGCGCCGCAGCAGCGGGCCGCAGCCGGGGTAGAACAGGGCGACGCCGGCCAGGGGCAGGTCGGCCGGTTGCGGGTGCGCCCGGCGTTGCTCCAGCAGGTTCAGCGCCGTGGTGGCGCCGTTGGACCAGCCCAGCACGCCGACGCGCTTCGCATCCACGCCGGGCTGCGCCGCCAGCCAGGCGATGGCGGCGCGTGCATCCTGCGCCCGCACGGCCACGGTGACGTCGCGCGACCCGTAGCGGGTGCTGCAGATGGAGCGCAGGCCGCGTGAACCGAAGCTGTCGGGCAGCAGCACGGAGTACCCCGCCGCATGCAGGCGCGCAGCGGTTTCGCGGTAGCGCTGCGACAGGCGTTCGCCCTGGGCATACAGGCCGCCGCAGCCGTGCAGCGCGATCACGGCCGGGCGCGGCTCGGCCTGCTCGCCCTGCGCCGGCCACCAGTGGGCGCGCAGGGATTCGCCTGAGGGCAGCGCGATGCTCGCCTGCTGCCACGCCGCTGTGGCGGAGCCGGGCGAGAGCGCATCGGCCAACGCCGGGGGCCGGACCGGCGCCTGGCAGGCGGCGAGCGCAGCGCACAGCAGCGCCGCAGTCCACCGCCGGGCCCATCCAGGCACGGCAGCGGGGGCGGTACGGACTGCTGCCCCGCCACCCGCCGTGCAGGCTGCTGCTCGCATGCGCGCCCTGAACATCCGCCGGCCCTGCCTTACATCCGGAACAGGCCGAACTTCGTCTCGCCGATGGGCGCATTGCGCGAGGCCGCCAGCCCCAGCGCCAGCACCCGCCGCGTGTCGGCCGGGTCGATGATGCCGTCGTCCCACAAGCGCGCCGTGGCGTAGTAGGGGTGGCCCTGCTCTTCGTACTGCTGGCGGATCGGCGCCTTGAAGCTCTCCTCGTCCTCGGCGCTCCACTGGCCGCCCTTGGCCTCGATGCCGTCGCGGCGCACGGTGGCCAGCACGCTGGCGGCCTGCTCGCCGCCCATCACGCTGATGCGGGCGTTGGGCCACATCCAGAGGAAGCGTGGCGAGTAGGCCCGGCCGCACATGCCGTAGTTGCCCGCGCCGAAGCTGCCGCCGATGATGATGGTGAACTTCGGCACCGCCGCCGTGGCCACGGCCGTGACCATCTTGGCGCCGTTGCGGGCGATGCCTTCGTTCTCGTACTTGCGGCCCACCATGAAGCCGGTGATGTTCTGCAAAAAGACCAGCGGGATCTTGCGCTGGCAGCACAGCTCGATGAAGTGCGCGCCCTTCAAGGCCGACTCGGAAAACAGGATGCCGTTGTTGGCGATGATGCCCACCGGCATGCCCTCGATGCGGGCGAAGCCGGTGACCAGCGTGGTGCCGAAGCGCGCCTTGAATTCGTCGAACTCGCTGCCATCGACGATGCGGGCGATGATCTCGCGCACGTCGAAGGGCTTGCGCGTGTCGGTCGGGATCACGCCGTACAGCTCTTCTGCTGCAAATTTAGGAGCAACCGGCGCTTGTACATCAAGCGCTGGAGGCTGTTTTGCATTCAAATTCTTGACCGCCTGGCGCGCCAGGGCCAGTGCATGCAGGTCGTTGTGCGCCAGGTGGTCGGCCACGCCCGAGAGGCGCGTGTGCACGTCGCCACCGCCCAAATCCTCCGCCGTCACCACCTCACCAGTGGCGGCCTTCACCAGCGGCGGGCCGCCCAGGAAGATGGTGCCCTGGTTCTTGACGATGATGGTCTCGTCGCTCATGGCGGGCACGTAGGCGCCGCCGGCCGTGCAGGAGCCCATCACCACGGCGATCTGGCCGATGCCCTGCGCGCTCATGTTGGCCTGGTTGTAGAAGATGCGGCCGAAGTGGTCGCGGTCGGGGAAGACCTCGTCCTGGTTGGGCAGGTTGGCGCCGCCCGAATCGACCAGGTAGATGCAGGGCAGGTGGTTCTGCTCGGCGATCTCCTGCGCCCGCAGGTGCTTCTTGACGGTGAGCGGGTAGTAGGTGCCGCCCTTCACCGTGGCGTCGTTGCAGACGATCATGCAGTCGACGCCGGCCACGCGGCCGATGCCGGCGATGAGGCCCGCGCCCGGCGCGTCGTTGCCGTACATGTTCAGCGCGGCCAGCGGGGCGAGTTCCAGGAACGGCGTGCCGGGGTCGAGCAGGCGGTCGACCCGCTCGCGCGGCAGCAGCTTGCCGCGGCCGGTGTGCTTGGCGCGGGCCGCCTCGCCACCGCCCTGGGCCACGCGGGCCACCTGGGCCCGCAGGTCATCGACCACGCCGCGCATGGCGGCGGCGTTGGCCTGGAAGTCCGCCGAACGCGGATTGAGTCGGGATTCGAGAATCATGCTGTGGTGCTTTCCTGCAGGCCGAGTTCGCCCTTCATGGCGTCGCGGATCTTGAATTTCTGGATCTTGCCGGTCACCGTCATCGGGAACGAGGTGACGAAGCGGATGTAGCGCGGCACCTTGTAGTGCGCGATCTGCCCCTTGCAGAAGGCGCGGATGTCGTCCTCGGTGGGCCGCGTGCCGGGCTTGGCGATGACCCAGGCGCACAGCTCCTCGCCGTACTTCGCGTCGGGCACGCCCACCACCTGCACGTCCTGCACCTGCGGATGGCGGTAGAGGAATTCCTCGATCTCGCGGGGGTACACGTTCTCGCCGCCACGGATCACCATGTCCTTGATGCGGCCGACGATGTTGACGTAGCCCTCGGCGTCCATGGTGGCCAGATCGCCGGTGTGCATCCAGCCCTCGGCGTCGATGGATTCGCGCGTCTTCGCCTCGTCGCCCCAGTAGCCGTGCATGACCGAGTAGCCGCGCGTGCAGAGCTCGCCGGACTGCCCGCGCGGCACGATGTCGCCGCTGTCGGGATGGATGATCTTCACTTCCAGGTGCGGCTGCACCGTACCCACGGTGGAGACGCGCTTTTCCAGCGGCGTCTCGGTACTGCTCTGGCAACTGACCGGGCTGGTTTCGGTCATGCCGTAGGCGATGGTGATCTGCTCCAGGTGCATATCGCGCACCACCCGCTTCATCACCTCGATGGGGCAGGGCGAGCCGGCCATGATGCCGGTGCGCAGCGTCGAAAGATCGAACTCGGCGAAGCGCGGATGGTCCAGCTCGGCGATGAACATCGTGGGCACGCCGTGCAGGCCGGTGCAGCGCTCGGCCTGCACCGCTTGCAGCACCTTGAGCGGGTCGAACCCGTCGCTGGGGTACACGATGGCCGCGCCGTGCGTAAGGCAGGCCAGATTGCCCAGCACCATGCCGAAGCAGTGATACAGCGGCACGGGGATGCACAGCCGGTCTTGCGGACCGAGCCGCATGCACTCGCCGATGAAGAGGCCGTTGTTCAAGATGTTGCGGTGCGTGAGCGTGGCGCCCTTCGGGAATCCGGTGGTGCCGCTGGTGAACTGGATGTTGATCGGGTCGGTATTCTTCAGGCCGGCCGCCACGGCGTCGATGCGCGCGTCCTGCGCGTCGCCCTGGGCCATGAGGTGCGAAAAGCGCAGCAGGCCCGGCTCGTCGGCGCCCTGCCCGGCCTCGTCGATCCACACCACCGTCTGCAGCTGCGGCAGGCGCGCGGACTGCAGGCGGCCCGGGGCGGCGCAGGCCAGCTCGGGCGCCAGTTCGCGCAGCATGCCCAGGTAGTCGCTGGTCTTGAAGCGGGCCATGGTCACCAGAGCCTTGCATCCCACCTTGTTGAGTGCGTACTCGACCTCCGCCGTGCGGTAGGCCGGGTTGATGTTGACCAGCACCAGCCCGACCTGCGCCGTGGCCAGCTGCATCAGCAGCCATTCGGCGTTGTTGTGCGACCAGATGCCGATGCGGTCGCCCGGCGCCAGCCCCAGGCCCAGCAGCGCGCTGGCCAGCCGGCGCACTTCGGTGTGCAGCTGGCCATAGGTGTAGCGCAGGTTCTGGTGCACGCTTACCAGCGCCAGCCGGTCCGGGCCCTGGCGCACCATGTCGTCGAAGAAGGCACCCAGGGTCTGCTCGATCAGCGGCGTGCAGGTGGCGCCGCGGTCGTAGGACAGACCATCTGCCGCTGCGGGGGCGAGGGAGGCTTGCATGTCGTGTTTGTCTCCTGTCTGGACGGGCCGTACGCCCAGGGAACGGCGTGGCACCTTTTGCTGGCTGCCAGCTTACGCGCTCGGAAGACGCATTTGGAGCCACAATGGTTGCAAATCGTGCCAATCCGAATGACTCCCTCGACCCCTGCCCTGCCCTCCGCTCCACGCGGCCGCGCGGCCACGCCCATGGCATTCGTGCACTCGATCACACGGGCGTATGAATTACGCGGCATGAATCCGGCCAGCGCCCTGCAGACGGCACGGATCGCGCCGCAGGACGTGACCGACCCGCAGGCGCGCGTGACGGCAGCGCAGTTCGAAGCGCTGAACGCTCACGCCATGCAGGAGCTGGACGACGAGGCCCTGGGCTGGTTCACCCGCCGCCTGCCCTGGGGCAGCCACGGCATGCTTTGCCGCGCCTCCATCACCGCGCCGAACCTGGGCGTGGCCATCAAGCGCTGGTGCCGCCACCACCGCCTGCTGACGGAGGACATCGGCCTGGCGCTGTGCGTGGAGGGCGGCCAGGCCAGCGTCACCATCACCGAGCACCGCGACCTGGGAGAGTTTCGGGAGTTCGGCCTGGTCTCGTGCCTGCGCTTTCTGCACGGCTATGCCTGCTGGGCCATCGACTCGCGCATTCCGCTGCAGGGCGCGCAGTTTCCCTTCGCCCCGCCGCCACACGCCAGTGCCTACCCCTTGATGTTCACCGGGGCACTGCAGTTCGGTGCGCGGGCGGCGCGCTATACCTTCGACGAGCAGTACCTGGGCCTGCCTTTGCAGAGGGACGAGCGCGCGTTGCGCGGCATGCTGCAGCGCGCCTTGCCCCTGACCGTCCGGCAGTACCGCCGCGACCGGCTCCTGGGTCAGCGCGTGCGTGAACTGCTGCACGCCCACCTCGGCAGTGCGCACACCGCCGAGGCACTGGCTGCGTTGCTGCACCTGTCGAGCCGAACGCTCCATCGCCAGCTGCACGAGGAAGGCCTGAGCCTGCAGGCGTTGAAGGACGAAGTGCGGCAGGCCCAGGCCATGGACGAATTGCGCCGCAGCCAGCGCCCCATCAAGCAGGTGGCGCTGGCCGTCGGCTTTCGCAACGAAAAGAGCTTCACCCGCGCCTTTCGTGAATGGACGGGAACCACACCTGGGGCGTTCAGGCAAGGTAAATGAACCTACGCCACATAAAATTGACAAAATTTCACATTCCTAACTTTCTATAGGAATTTACAATCAATTTCTACCTGTTACTAAGGTTTGCCCTTTTGGGCTACTCGGATCCTGGAAGGGCTGGAAATGATTGATCGTTTGATGCGCGCACTGCGCGGAGCGGCCGTGCTTGTTGGGCTCTTTGTCGTACTGGTGCATGGGCAGGCTCTGGCACAGAACGTTCTGGTACTGACCACTAGCGAGCCCAACGATCAGTTCGGCCCCGGCAACAACGGCAATGCGCACTTCGCCAATCTTGTGCAGGAGTTCACTGCGACAGGCGCATCGGTGACGCAGCAGGCCATTCTGGACGGGGCCAATGCAGTCACCCCGGCCACGTTCGTGCTGCCTGGCGGCGGCCGCTACGACATGGTGGTGGTGGCAAGCGTGTACAACGCGGTCGACAGCTCCAACTGGACGGCCATCAACAACGCCATCGCAGCACGCAGCGCCAACGCCTTTGTAATGTTCGTCGACAGCTGCTGCATACCTGCGAACAACGCTGCGGTGGGCGCCGCGTTCACCGCTTCCGGCGCTTTTTCCCCGACCCTGGGGACCACGACCGGAAGCTTGGGCACCTTCCCCTTGAACACCGCATCGCCCTACAGCACGAGCTTCACCGGCCTGAATCCACTCTACGGCGGGTACATCCAGTACTTCAACAACGTGCCGGCGTCCAATGCGCTGTACCTGCAGACGGGAGCCTCGAACCCTGCTGCCGGGTCCACGGCCAACAATGTGTACGGGTTGCTGGTTCCCTCCCAGCAGTCCTACAACGGGGATGGCGCCTGCCTTTTCGCCACCATCGACATGACCCCGTTCTCGCCGGCGGCTGCAGGCAACCAGTATCCTCAGAACGCCGGCAAGATCGCTCCCGCATTTTTGAATGCAGTCAGAGCCGGCGGCGCTTGCGGTGTGCCGGCGTCCATCGCCAAGGCGTTTGCTCCCACCACTCTGGCACCTGGAGGCAATGCGACGCTGACCATCACCGTCGCCAACAGCTCCAACGCGCCCGTGAGCGATCTGAACGTGACGGACAACCTGCCTGCTCCACTGACCGTGGCTGGCTCGGCCAGCACCACCTGCACCGGCGGCACGCTGGCCGCAGCCCCTGGCAGCAGCCGCGTGTCGCTTACCAACGCCACGCTGCCAGCTACCGGCTGCACCATCACCGTGCCGGTGCAGTGGCCGGTGGCCCAGGCCGCACTGTGCCAGGCGCCGGGCACCACAGTGACCAACACCATCACCCCCGGCACCGACTTCACCACCCGCCAGGGCCAGGTCAACACGCCAGCCACAGCCACGCTGAATTGCCTGGGCGACGCGCCCACGCCCAAAAGCGTGCCGACCATGTCGCAATGGGCGCTGTTGACACTTTCGTTGCTGCTGGGCGCGATGGCCTGGGCGCAGAACCGGCGCCAGGCGGGCCGCGGCGGGCGCTGAACGGCTAATTGGGGATGGTGGCGGCTGCGCTTGCGGCCTGCGCTGAAACAGCCAACCTGCACAGGTTGGCCTCCCGAGATGCCTACTATGCGCAGCTGATTGCGTAGTGCCTGGCTCGACCGCTTTGCTTGAGCTACAAACCAGCCGCCAGCAGCCCAGGCAGCTGCGCCATGTCGCCCATCACATGCCGGGCGCCGGCCGCGCGCAGGGCGGCGCCGGAATCGTGGCCATGAGCCGACGGGCTGTAGCCGACCACCGTGGCGCCCGCCGCCACACCGGCCGTGACGCCGGTGGCCGAGTCCTCCACCACCAGGCAGCGGCCCGGCGCCACGCCCAGGGCGGCGGCGGCTGCCAGGTACACGTCGGGCGCGGGCTTGGTGCGCGGCATCTCGTGGCCGCTGAATACCCGGCCTTCGAAGAACCGTGCCAAGCCGGTCTTGGCCAGCTGCAATTCCACCTTGGCCCGGTCGGCGCCCGACGCGCAGGCGATGCGGCCCTGCAGCAGTCCATGCACGGCCGCCACGGCCTGCTCGGCATGGGCAATGGCCTGCAGTTCGGCCTGCAGCGCCTCGTTGCGGCGGGTGTAGAAACGCTCCATCCACGCGTCCGTCAGCGGCTGACCAGTCTGCGCCTCGATGCGCGCGGCCTCCGAACGCACCGCCCTGCCCAGGAAGATGTGCATGCACTCCTGCAGCGTCATCACCCAGCCCGACTCCGCCAGCTGGTCGCGCAGCACGCGGTGGGTGATGGGCTCGCTGTCCACCAGCACACCATCACAATCGAACAGCACCGCATCGAAGGCCAGCATGAACACAACTCTTTCTGAAGGAGGGGAGGGATGAAGGAAGGAAGGCGGCAGGCCAGGGCGCAGGACGCCCCAAGGCGTCATCGCCATGGAAAAAGGCGCCCGGGGGCGCCTTTTCTTGCACAGGAAGGAGTATGCCTCGCCCTTCGGTCACGGGAAGGTGATGCCCGCCAGCGGATTGCGCAGGTTGGCCGCGTTGCGCACCGACAGCGTGACCTGCTCGCCGTTGGCTCCGACCAGATCGCTGAAGAAGAAGTAGCCCTGGGCGGCCCGATCGTTCATGGCGGCCGTCAGCTGCGCGATGGAAGCCTGCGGCGTGGCGGCGCGCACGTCGTATTCCACGGGGCCGTTCTGCGCGGAACTGCGCTCGAACACCTGCGCCGATGCATTCCCCTGGATGACGAAGGCGCCCAGGAAGAGCTGCCCCTGCGCGCCCTGCGTGTTCAGGCGCTGGCGCAGCACGTCGCTGGTGCCCACGCCCGAGGGGCCGTTGCCGTCGATCACCGTGTAGCTGTAGGTGGTGGCGGACGAATCCTTCACGTACAGGTTGAAGCTGTCTGCCCCGGCCATCAGGGGGCCGACCAGGCGGTAGCCGCGGGCGCCCTGCGCGTTCAGCTGGCTCTGGAAGGCATCGCGGCTCAAGCCGCCCGAGATGGGCTGCTTCTCGTACGAGAACGTGGTGCTGCGCGATGCGTCGCGCACGGTGAGCGCGGACGGGCTGGAGCCGCCGCCCGTCAGCACGGGCGCCTTGTACGCGAAGCCGCGCGCGCCCTGCGCGTTCAGCTGAGCCACCAGCGCGTCGCCGGAGCCCGGCTGTGCCAGGGTTTCGTATTCCAGGCGCGACCCGCCGTGGGCGGTGTCGCTCACGTAGAAATCGCCCTGCTCGGTGCTGGTGGCGCCGGTGTTGGTGGCCAAGGTGCCCAGGAAGGCGAAGCCGCGCGCGCCTTGCGCATTCAGTGCGGCGAGGGAGGCCGCCCCTGTTGCGGCGGGCGCCTGGCTGATGTATTGGCCGGTGACGGCAGCGGGCGTGGGCGCGGGCGCAGGGGTCGGTGCGGGGGCGGGCGTGGGCGCAGGCGCGGGCGCAGGGGTCGGTGCCGGCGCAGGGGCGGAGGAGTCGCCGCCTCCACCACCGCCGCCGCAGGCAGCCAGCGAAGCCAGCAGAGCAAGGGTGGCGGTGCGGCGGGTGAAATCAAGGGGAGTCATAGGCAGGGATCCATCGAACGAAGAAGCGGAATGATCGAGAGCGATGCGGCCCTGGCGAGCTGCAGTGGCAGGCCGGGCTCGAGGGGCGTGCAGCCCCGTCGCGCCGCAATCGATTGGCGAGCCCGAATTTCAGTACAGTCCACGCTTTCGCCTCACCCCCCCGCCTTCGGGTATTTGTTACGCGCTGCGCAAGACCGGGCCGGGGCGCGGCGCGCTCCCGACGGGCGGCGCGCTGGGTGTCCCCCTTCCACGACTGGCCCGAATTGACCCCTTCCGACAACGTTTCCGCGCCGTCCCCCGAGCGCTATGCCCTGGTGGTTGACGACCACCCGCTGGTCGCGCGCGGCATGAGCGAATTCCTCCGGCTGCACCCCGGCCTGGCCGACGCGGTGTGCGTCAGCACCACGCAAGAGGCCCTGCGCACGGTGGCGGCCCGGGGCGCGCCGGCGCTGGCGCTGGTGGACTTCTGGCTGGCCGACGGCGTGACCACGCATTTCATCCGCGACCTGCTGGCGCTGGCGCCGCAGACCCGGGTGCTGATGGTGAGCGGCGACAGCCACCCTGCCCTGCGGGCCAAGGCGCAGGGCAGCGGCGCGCATGGCTTCGTGCACAAGCAGCAGGAACCCGAGGTGTTCGCGGCCGCGGCCACCGCGCTGCTGCGTGGCGGCACCTGGTTCGATGCGGCGGCCGCTCCCGCGGGCGATTCCAGCGCCCAGCCCGCGCGGGCGGTGCCGCTCACCCCCGCCGAGCTGGGCCTGACACCCCGGCAGGGGCAGATCCTGGCGCTGGTGCTGCAAGGCCAGCCCAACAAGCACATCGCGGGCAACCTGAACCTGTCGGAGCACACGGTGAAGGAACACGTCACGGCCATCCTGGGCAAGCTGGGCGTGCGCAACCGGGTGGAGGCGATCGCCCGGCTGCGGGGCGTGCAGCTGGAGCCGGGCGACGAGGCGCGGTTGCGCTGACCGTGCGGGTGGGCGGCCGGACCGGACCGGATCCGCCCTCCGACGGCCCCGGCGCGATCAGCCCTCCCGGGCGGCCTCGCCGGCCGCGGGCAGCCAGCGCGCCAGCAGGGCCTGCAGCACGTCCGGCTCCAGCGGCTTGTGCAGCACCAGGTAGCCATCGTCCTCGGCCTGCAGCAGCTCGGGTGAGGCATGCTCGCCCGTGAGCATGGCGCCGCGGGTGTGGCCACAGCGGGCCTGCAGCGCCTGCAGCACCGCCAGGCCGCTCTGCCCCGCGCCCAGCCGCTGGTCGCACAGGATGGCATCGGGCACGAAGCCGCTGCCCACCAGCGACAGCGCCTGCGCGCCGCTCGCCGCGACCTGCACCTGAACGCCCCACGACTGCAGCAGCTGGCGCAGGGACGACTGCACCTGCGGGTCGTCGTCCACCAGCAGGCAGGTGCCGGACAGCAGAGTCGCCCGCCCCGCAGCCGGCGCGGCGCCCGGGGCTTCCTCGTGACCAGTCCGCGGTGCGGCCGGCACGGCGGCGGGAAGCTGCAGCCAGAAGCAGGAACCCCGGCCCGGCGTGGATTCGAAGCCGTATTCGGCACCTGTCAGGCGGGCGCAACGCGCCACCACCGCCAGACCCAGGCCATGCCCCTCCAGCCCGGCGCCGGGCAACCCCGTCGATGGCCGGTCCGCCGTCTGCACGCCGTGCCGCACACCGGCCTCGCCCCGCGCATAGGGCGCATAGATGTGGTCGCGGTCCTGCGGGCTGACGCCGCTGCCGGTGTCCCACACCTCCACGCGCCACTGGCCGCCGCGCCGCCGCGCGCCCAGCAGCAGCCCGCCCGAGCGGGTGTAGCGCAGCGCGTTCTGCGCCAGGTTGAACACCATCTGCCGCAGCAGCGCCGGGTCCGCCCGCACCCAGGCAGGGTTGCGGCGCGGCAGGAAGATCGCCAGCCTGAGGCCGCGTTGCGTGGCCTCGGGCCGGAACACGGTGGCCACGTCCTCGAACACGGCCGCGAGCGGCACGTCGCCCTGGCGCGCGGCGAATTCGCCCGACTCCAGCCGCGACAGGTCCAGCAGCGCGTTGAACATGAAGTTGAGCGAGCGCACGCAGTCGCGCACGTCGTGCAGCACCGGCGCCAGTTGCGCATCGGCGTTGCGCTGCAGCGCCGTCTGCACCAGCAGGCCCATCGCGTGCAGCGGCTGGCGCAGGTCGTGGCTGGTGGTGGAGATGAAGCGGTTGCGCTCGGCCAGCGCGCGCTCGGCCTGTTCCTTGGCCAGGCGATAGCGCTCGGCCAGGCGCAGGCGCTGGCGCTCCTGGTCGATCTGCTGCTCCACCAGCCGCCTTCCGCCCCAGGCGTGGCGCACGATGACGGCGCCATAGAGCAGCGTGAGCGGCAGCAGATACATCCAGCGCAGCGGGAACGCCCAGTACACCGCCACCACCATGGGCAGGTAGATGCCGCCGAAGAAGCGCCAGAAGATGGCGGGCAGCGGCGCCAGGAAGGTGGCGCTGGAGGCCAGCACCGCACACAGCACCATGTAGAGAAAGAGCTTGAACTCCGTGCTGCCGCCCTGCAGCGCGACCACCAGCGGCGCTGACCAGCACAGCCCCGCGACCAGCGCGGCGCGGCGGTAGAGGCGCTGCCAGTGCCCCACGGCCGAGGCATCGACCAGGGGCCGGCGCAGCCGCAGGCGCCGCCGCAGCCCGGCCACTCCGAGCGTCAGCGCGACGAAGCCGGCCCACCAGGCCCAGAGCCAGGCGTAACCCGGCCCCTTTCCATACATCCAGCACAACACGCCGGGGATGACCAGCACGGCGATCTCGGTCGAGCCGCGCTCGGACAGCGACAGCAGCAGGCGGCGCTGCATGGCCAGATCAAGCCGGTCGCCGCCCGCCCCCGCCGGGGCGCCGCCGGCCCCGTGGCCGGAAGGGGAGCCGGCAGTGGCGTCCGATGCCGCCTGCTCGCCCCACATCGAGGCCGACCATTCGGAGGGGCGGGTGTCGTCGTCTTCCCGGCTCGGCCGGTGGCGCAGGCGCTGTCGCACGGAACGGCCGGCCGTCAGCGCAGATCGCCGTCCACGTAGAACCAGCGCCCTTCCGCGTGCACGAAGCGGCTGGTCTCGTGCAGGCGATGCGCCCGGCCCCCGGCGTCGCGCTGGCGGGCGACGAACTCGACTTCGGCGCGGCCTGCCCCCGTGCTGCGGTGGGCGCGCACCTCCAGCCCCAGCCAGCGCGTGCCGGGGTCGAAATCGATCGACGCCGGCCGCTGCGCCGGCGCCCAGGTGGCCAGCAGGTAGGGGCCGTCTTCCAGCACGAAGGCGGTGTAGCGCGACCGCATCAGGCTTTCCGCGTCGGGTGCCGGGCCGCCGCGCAGGGGGTCCAGATACCGGCCGCAGCAGTCGGCGAACGCCAGCGGCGCGCCGGCGCGCACACGCCCCCGGCCGGCAGGGGCACCGGCGACGGCGGACGCGAGGCGGCCGCAGGGACAGGGGGCGAGGGGGGCTAAAGGCATGGCGGTGGGCAGGTGAGGCGGGCGACGGCGGCGCCACCGTCCACCCGGCATTCTTGCAGACACTCCGGCCGCGACCATCGGGGCGGCCGCCGCCCGCCACGGCAGGCCAGACGCCATCGGCTGACAGACGCTCCCCGGGGGTTGCTGCCATCATGTCGCTGCCCGGCCGCAGCGCCCTGCCGGGCCATGTCCCGGGGTCGTGCCCTACCCCGCCTGGAGAGAGTCGCGATGCTGGAGATGAGCGTGCCGTGGTGGGAATTCATTGTGCGGGGCATCGTGGTCTATGCCTTCCTGCTGGTCTTCCTGCGCCTGACCGGGCGGCGGCAAACGGGGCAGTTCGCGCCCTTCGACCTGGTGCTGCTGCTGGTGCTGTCCAACGCGGTGCAGAACTCGATGAACGCCGGCGACAACTCGCTCGTCGGCGGGCTGATCTCGGCCGCCACGCTGCTGATGTGCCACGTGCTGCTGGCGCACGTCACCTACCGCTTCCCGAAGCTCGCGCTGCTGGTGGACGGCCAGCCCAAGGAGCTGGTCTGGCAGGGCCGCGTGAACGAGGCGCTGATGCGCCAGCAGCTGCTGTCGGCCGACGACCTGGCCGCCGCCCTGCGCGCGGGCGGCTGCCGCCACCTGCACGAAGTGGAGAGCGCCACGCTGGAGGTCAACGGCCAGATCACCGTGGTGCTGCGCAAGCGGGATTCCGAATAGTGCCGATGGATCGGCGTTGCCAGAGCCGAATCGGCCTCCAGCGCTTTATCCACAAGCGCGTTCAGCTATACCTTTTATAGCAAAACAGATCAGGCCAGCGCCCGCTGGATGAGGATCTTCTGCACGTCGCTCGTGCCCTCGTAGATCTGGCAGACGCGCACGTCGCGGTAGATGCGCTCCACCGGAAAGTCGTTCACCACGCCGTAGCCGCCCAGCGTCTGGATGGCGGCGCTGCACACGCGCTCGGCCATCTCGCTGGCGAAGAGCTTGGCCATGGCAGCCTCCTTCAGGCAGGGCCGGCCGGCATCGCGCAGCGCGGCGGCATGCCAGATGAGCTGGCGCGCCGCCTCGATCTGCGTGGCGCAGTCGGCCAGCCGGAAGCCCACCGCCTGGTGGTGGAAGATGGGCGTGCCGAAGCTCTCGCGCTCCTTCGAATAGGCCAGCGCCGCCTCGAACGCGCTGCGCGCCATGCCCACGCTCTGCGCGGCGATGCCGATGCGCCCGCCCTCCAGCGCGCCCAGGGCGATCTTGTAGCCCTCGCCCTCGGCGCCGATCAGGTGGTCGGCCGGGATGCGGCAGTCGTCGAACTGGATCTGCGCCGTGTCGCTGCTGTGCTGCCCGAGCTTGTCTTCCAACCGCGCCACAACGTAGCCGGGGTTGCTGGTGGGCACGAGGAGGGCGCTCATGCCCTTCTTTCCGGCGCCCTTGTCGGTCACCGCGATGACGATGGCCACCTGTCCATTCTTGCCGCTGGTGATGAACTGCTTGACGCCGTTGATGACGTATTCGTCACCCTGCTTCACCGCCGTGGTCCGCAGCGCGGACGCGTCCGAGCCCACGTGCGGCTCGGTGAGGCAGAAGGCGCCCAGCATCTCGCCGCGCGCCAGCGGCGTGAGCCAGTCGCGCTTTTGCTGCGCATTGCCGTAGCGCATGAGGATGGCGTTGACGGGGCAGTTGGTCACGCTGATGGCGGTGCTGGTGCCGCCATCGCCCGCCGCAATCTCCTCGAGCACCAGCGCCAGCGTCACGTAGTCGAGCGCGGCGCCGCCGAATTCCTCGGGCACGCAGATGCCGTAGGCGCCCAGCGCGGCCAGGCCCCGGTGCGCGTCTTTCGGGAAATGGTGCTCCCGGTCCCAGCGCGCGGCATGGGGCCAGAGCTCTTCCTGCGCGAAGGCGCGCACGGCGTCGCGGATCATTTCCTGGTCTTGGGTCAGCAGCATGGTGTTTGTCTCGGTGATGGTTGTCGATGCAAGGAAGCGAAAAAATGAGGGGCCACGGCGTCAAGCGGCCGGCCGTACCGAGGTCCCCGGACGCCTGGCGCGCAAGTGCTGCAGCAGCCGTTGACCGTGGCTGATGAACGGCTTTTCAACGAAGAACCAGGAAACGGCGGCTGCGCCCAGCGTGACTGCCAGCGAAAGCGCCAGACAGGTGAGCAGGCTCCACCCCCGGCGCAGGGCGATCTCGGTCATGGCCTGCTGGATCGGAAAGGCATAGATGTAGACACCGTACGAAAGGTCTTCACGGGGCCACGCGCCACCCCAGCGGCGCACTCCCGCATGCGCGGCCCAGAAAACGCCTGCGGCAATACAGATCCACACCCCGACTTGCACGCCCCGGATCGTCGGACAGCACCACGCCAGGATGGCGCCGCCCAGCGCAAGGGCGGCCCACCACCCGCTTCGCCGCGCCTGGTAGGCGGCAAAGGTGCTGCCGAGCAGGAAAACGACCCCAAATCCCGTCATGTCGGCGATCGTGAACATGCTGAAAAGCCATGGCGTGGCTGCATGGCCTGTCTGATGCGCCCACAACCACATCGCAGCCATCGCGCCAGCGCCCAAAGGATAGACCCAGCGGTGACGGGTCCATCCCGCCACGCCGGCCGTCGACAGCAGCAGGTACATCAACAACTCATAGCGAATCGTCCATAGCGACCCGTTGACCGCACGGGCGAACGGGTTCGATTCAAACACCCCCGGCAGCGTCTGCACCGTCGCAATGCCCGCCATGTTGTTGGCCAGGTTGAGCCAGGTGTCGCGGTGAGACCAGTACGCGGCCGTCCCCAGCGTGGTCATGGCCCAGCCGATCACCGCCACCGAGAAAATCGTAGCGACGATGAGGCCAGGGAAGATCCGCATGATCCGCTTGACCCAGAACGCGCCCCACCGTGGCTCGCGGTGCCAGCTCTGGCATACAAGGTAGCCGCTGATGAAGAAAAAGCAGTACACAGCCAGCGATCCCAGCGTGTGACCTGGCAGTTGCACCTTCATCGTGAGCCGGTACAAGAATTCGCCATGCGACAGGAGCACCGCCACGGCCGCCGCCAGGCGCAGCACATTGAAATGGTTGTCGCCATGCGCCGTCGGCGCGTGAGCCGGCCGGTCAAGGGCGGGGGCCTGCGAGACTTCCATGCTCACCACTGCGCCGCCCGCCGGCCATCGTGGTGCAGCAGCCGCCCCCGGTCCGCCGGGGTGGCGCCGGCGATGGTGGCGATCAGGCCGGCCACGCTTTGCTGCACCGTCAGCGGGGCTTGCGCGCCGCCCATGTCCGTCTGGGTCCAGCCGGGGTCGAGCGTGACCAGCGTGGCGCGAGGCCAGGCGGGCTGGGCGGCCGCCACCGCCATGTTGAGCGCGGCCTTGCTGACGCGGTAGAGCCAGGCATCGCCGGCCGCCTGGTGGATGAGCGACATCTCGCTGGAGAGAAAGCCGAACACGCCGCCCGCCTCTTCGACCAGCGGCGCCACCTGCGGCAGCGCCTGCATGGCGCCCAGCACGTTGGTGTGCATGACGCGGTCGAAGGCCTCGCGCGTGGGCGGCGTGGCCGCGCCGTGGCCGTCCCACAGGCCGGCCACGTAGAGCGCGACGTCGATCTTCTCGCCATCGAGCTGCCACGCAAGGCCGCTGACGCTGGCCGGGTCGCCGACGTCGACGGTGAGCGCCTGCGCGCCCAGGGCCTGCACGCGCGCGCGGCCGTCGGCGTCGCGCACGGTGGCCACCACGCGGTGGCCGGCGTCGCGGTACTGGCACACCAGTTCCAGGCCAATGCCGCGCGAGCCGCCGATCACGAGGATGAGGGACATGTCAGCCTTTTCATGGTGTGGGCTCGACGTTTCCAAGCCTTTTCGGCCTCCCGCCCCGGTGGATCAAGCGCCCATAGCTACCAAAATAGTAGCAAATCACGACCGGCGCTGCTCCGCCTCGATCTGCTGCGCGTAGCGACCGACCATCTCGGCCTGCGACTCCGGCGCCGCCGGGTTGCCGGTCTGGTCGTGGATCATCTGGTTGAGCGTGGGCAGCGCGCCGCGGTCGATCTGCGCCGCGGGCTGCCACAGGCGCGAGCGCATCAGCGCCTTGGCGCAGTGCAGGTAGGCCTCGCGCACCTGCACCTGCACGACCAGCCTGGGCGCCTGGCGCTCCGCCGCGAAGAGGCTGGTGAACCCGGGCTCGTCGCGCAGCCGGGCCGTGCCGTTCACGCGCAGGGTTTCGTCGACGCCCGGAATCAGGAACAGGATGCCAATGCGCGGGTCGTGCAGCAGGTTGGTCAGCGTGTCGAGCCGATTGTTGCCGCCCGCGTCGGGCAGCAGCAGGTCACCCGCCTCGCTCACCTGGACGAAGCCGGGCGGGCCGCCGCGCGGCGAGGCGTCGAGCAGGCTGCCGGCCGTGCCGCCGGTGGCGACCACGCACAGCGGTGAGAGCGCCACGAAGCGTCGGCAGTGCGCGTCGAGCTGGCTGAGTTGCTTGCGCACGGCGCGCTCGCCCGGGGCGGCGTAGAGGGTGCGCAGTTCGGCTTCGGTGGTGATCATGGCGGGCCTGCCGTGGGGAGGGCCGTCAGACCAGCTCGATGGCCATGGCCGTGCCTTCGCCGCCGCCGATGCACAGCGTGGCCAGGCCCCGCTGCAGGCCGCGCGCCTTGAGAGCATGGATCAGCGTGACCAGGATGCGCGCGCCGCTCGCGCCGATGGGGTGGCCCAGCGCGCAGGCGCCGCCGTTCACGTTGACGATGTCGTGCGGGATGTTCAGCTCCTTCATCAGCGCCATGGGCACCACGGCGAAGGCTTCGTTGATCTCCCAGAGCTGCACGTCGGCCACGCTCCAGCCGGCCTTGTCCAATGCCTTCTGCGTGGCGCCGACGGGCGCGGTGGAGAACCACTCGGGCGCCTGCGCATGGGTGGCGTGCGACACCACGCGCGCCAGCGGCTGGCAGCCCAGCCGGGCGGCGGTGGAGGCGCGCATCATCACCAGCGCGGCGGCGCCGTCGTTGATGCTGGAGCTGGAGGCGGCGGTGATGGTGCCGTCCTTCTTGAACGCGGGCTTGAGCTGCGAGATCTTGTCCAGCCGGGCCTTGGCCGGACCTTCGTCGGCCGACACCACCGTTTCGCCAGCGCGGGTCTTGACGGTGACCGGCGTGATCTCCGCCGTGAAGGCACCGGAGGCCGTGGCGGCCTGGGCGCGCTGCACACTGGCGACGGCGAAGGCGTCCTGCGCCTCGCGGGTGAACTGGTACTTGGCCGCGCAGTCCTCGCCGAAGGTGCCCATGCTGCGGCCGGGCTCGTAGGCGTCTTCCAGGCCGTCCAGCATCATGTGGTCGAAGATGCGGTCGTGGCCCATGCGGTAGCCGCCGCGGCCCTTTTGCAGCAGGTAGGGGGCGTTGGTCATGCTTTCCATGCCGCCGGCCACGATCACGTCGTGCGTGCCGGCCCGCAGCAGGTCGTGCGCCAGCATGGCGGCCTTCATGCCCGATCCGCACATCTTGCTGAGCGTGACGGCGCCGGCGCTCTGCGGCAGCCCGCCCTTGAAGCCGGCCTGCCGCGCGGGCGCCTGGCCCTGGCCAGCCAGCAGGCAGTTGCCGAACAGCACTTCGCCCACGGCCTCGGGCGCGACGCCGGCGCGCTCCACCGCCGCGCGGATGGCCGCGCCGCCCAGGTCGTGCGCGGCCAGGCTGGCGAAGTCGCCCTGGAAGGCGCCCATGGGCGTGCGCGCGGCGCCGACGATGACGATGGGGTCGTCGCTCGCGGTCGAAGAGGCAGTGGTAGTGGCAGCGGTGGTGTTCGCGGTCGAGGTCATGCGGTGTCTCCTGCAATCGGGGTGGATGGAACGGCGCCGGCGCCGCTCTGGAAGCGGCGCTCGGCGTCGTAGGGGAAAACGTCGAACACGTGTCCGGCGCGGATGCGTTGCTGGTGCGCCTGCCAGAAGGCGGGGTCGAGCAGGTCGGCGTGGTGGCGCATGAAGGCCTCTCGCACCGCGCCGTTGCCCAGCAGGAAGGGGCCGAAGGTTTCGGGGAAGACGTCGCGTGGGCCCACCGGCCACCAGACCTCGCCGCTCATCTCGTCTTCTTCGTTGCGCGGCGCTGGCACGCGGCGGAACTGGCAGTCGGTGAGGTATTCGATCTCGTCGTAGTCGTAGAACACGACCTTGCCATGGCGGGTGATGCCGAAGTTCTTCCAGAGCATGTCGCCCGGGAAGATGTTGGCGGCCACCAGGTCCTTGATGGCGTTGCCGTATTCGGTGACGCAGTGCTCGATCTGCCGGGCGGCCCGAGCGTCGTGCGGGCCGGCGTCGAACGCTTCCTGCAGGTAGATGTTGAGCGGGATCATGCGCCGCTCGATGTAGAGGTGCTTGATGATGACCTCGGTGCGGCCGTCGCCGTCGCGGTCGCTGATCTCCAGCTGGCTAGGGGCGAACTGCTCGATCTCGGCGATGAGCGCGTCGCTGAAGCGCTCGCGTGGAAAGGCGACCTCGCTGTATTCCAGCGTGTCGGCCATGCGGCCCACGCGGTCGTGCTGCTTGACCAGCAGGTACTTGCCCTTGACCTGCTCGCGCGTGGTGTCCTTCGGCGCCGGGTAGAAGTCCTTGATGAGCTTGAAGACGTACGGGAAGCTCGGCAGGTCGAACACCAGCATCACCATGCCCTTGATGCCGGGCGCGATGCGAAAAGCGTCGCTGGAATACTTCAGGTGGTGCAGGAAGTCGCGGTAGAACAGCGTCTTGCCCTGCTTGGCCAGGCCCAGCGCGTTGTACAGCTCGGCACGGGGCTTTCTCGGCATCAGCCCGCGCAGGAAGCGCACATAGGCGCTGGGGATCTCCATGTCCACCAGGAAATAGGCCCGCGCGAAGCTGAAGAGCGCCAGCAGGTCGTCCTCGCCGAACAGCGCGGCGTCGATCACCAGCCCGCGGCCACCCGGCGCATGCAGCAGCGGCAGCGCCAGCGGAATCTCGGTGAAGCCGTTAATCAGCTTGCCGACCAGGTAGGCGCCCTTGTTGCGGTAGAACAGGCTGGACAGCACCTGGATCTGGAAGTTGGCGCGCAGCTTCATCGGCGCGATGTGCGGCTGCATCGCGGCCACCACGCGGGCCACGTCGCGCGGCAGGTCTTCGAAGCCGCATTGCAGGCCGAAGTCCTCCACGATGCGCCGCAGCGTAGCCGGCAGGCCCTCGCCCGCCGGGTAGTAGGCGCGGTAGGTGGGCAGCGCGCCGGGGTCGTCGTTGTCGATGTATTCCGTGCTGGCCGCGGGCCGCACGAAGATGAAGTCGTTCTGGAAGTGCGTGCGGTGCAGGATCTTGGTGGTGACCGAATTGAAGAAGGTTTCGGCCAGTTCGGGCTGGAAGTGGCCCACCAGCAGCCCGATGTAGTGCAGCTTGGCCTGCTGCCAGACCTCCATCGGCTGGCGGCCGGCGTCGAACTCGTCGTCGAGGCGGCGCACGCATTCCTTCACGCGCTGCTCGTAGAACTCGATGCGCTCGCGCTGGGCGCGCTGCTGGCCGTGCCAGTCCTGCGCCTCGAAGCGCGCCTGCGCTCCGGCCGATGCGGCGCGGAACAGCCGGTAATGGCGGTCGAAGCCGTCCATCATCGCCTGGGCGATGCCCCAGGCTTGCGGCGAATCGAGGCGCTGGGGGAACATGGCGTGGCGAACGACCGGCGGGCGCCCTGGGATGGCGGCGGGCTTACCGCCCGCGCGCGGCCTTCGCCACGCCGTCGACGGCGGCGGCGTACCGCTCTTCGAGCTGATCGCGGCCGCTGACGGTCATGTGCATGTCGTTGATGAGGCCGTCCTTCAAGCCATAGCACCAGCCGTGCAGCGTCACCTGGTCGCCGCGCTCCCAGGCGTCCGCCATCACCGTGGTCTGCGCCACGTTGATGACCTGCTCGATCACGTTCAGCTCGCACAGCACGTCGTGCTGGAACGCCGGGTCGACGCCGTCGATGAGCTTGCGGTGCCGGTCGCGCACGTCGGAGACGTGGCGGATCCAGTTGTCGGCCAGCCCCACCCGCATGCCGGTCAGGCCCGCCAGCACGCCGCCGCAGCCGTAGTGGCCCACGACCATCAGGTGCTCGACGTGCAGCTGGTCCACCGCGTACTGGATGGTCGAGAGGCAGTTCAAGTCGGTGGGCACCACCACGTTGGCGACGTTGCGGTGCACGAACACCTCGCCCGGCTCCAGCCCGGTGATCTGGTTGGCCGGCACCCGGCTGTCCGAGCAGCCGATCCACATGTACTTGGGCTTCTGCTGGGCCAGCAGGCTGGTGAAGAAGCCCGGGCGGTCGCGTTCCATCTGGGCCGCCCACGCACGGTTGTGGACAAAGAGGTCGTCGATGGAGGCGGGCATGCGCGGGTCACTTTCCTAAGGGAGTGTCAGGGTCGATGGGGGTCAGCAGGTCTCGGCGAACAGCTCGCGGCCGATCAGCATGCGGCGGATCTCGCTGGTGCCGGCGCCGATCTCGTAGAGTTTCGCATCCCGCCAGAGGCGGCCGAGCGGGAATTCGTTGATATAGCCGTTGCCGCCATGGATCTGCACGCCCTCGCCCGCCATCCAGGTGGCCTTTTCGGCGCACCAGAGAATGACCGAGGCGCAGTCCTTGCGCACCTGGCGCACGTGGCCTTCACCCAGCAGGTCGAGGTTTTTGGCCACGGTGTAGGCGAACGAGCGGCCGGCCTGCAGCACGGTGTACATGTCGGCCACCTTGCCCTGGATGAGCTGGAATTCGCCGATGCTCTGGCCGAACTGCTTGCGGTCGTGGATGTAGGGCACCACGTTGTCCATCACCGCCTGCATGATGCCCAGCGGCCCGCCGGTGAGCACGGCGCGCTCGTAGTCCAGGCCGCTCATCAGCACCTTGGCGCCGCCGTTCACCTGGCCCAGCACGTTCTCGGCCGGCACCTCCACATCGTTGAACACCAACTCGCCCGTGTGGCTGCCGCGCATGCCCAGCTTGTCGAGCTTCTGCGCAACGGAAAAGCCCTTCGTGCCCTTCTCGATCAGGAAGGCGGTGACGCCGCGCGCGCCCAGCTCGGGCTCGGTCTTGGCATAGACCACCAGCGTGTCGGCATCGGGGCCGTTGGTGATCCACATCTTGCTGCCGTTGAGCAGGTAGTAGCCGCCCTTGTCCTCGGCTTTGAGCTTCATGCTGATGACGTCGGAGCCGGCGCCGGGCTCGCTCATCGCCAGCGCGCCCACGTGTTCGCCGCTGATGAGGCGCGGCAGGTACTTCTGCTTCTGCGCTTCGGTGCCGTTGCGGTTGATCTGGTTCACGCACAGGTTGCTGTGCGCGCCGTACGACAGGCCCACCGAGGCGCTGGCGCGGGAGATCTCCTCCATCGCCACCATGTGCGCCAGGTAGCCCATGGCGGCGCCGCCGTAGGCTTCGGGCACGGTGATGCCGAGCACCCCCAGATCGCCCATCTTGCGCCACAGGTCCATGGGGAACTGGTCGCTGCGGTCGATCTCGCCGGCGCGCGGCGCGATCTCGGCCTGGGCGAAATCGTGCACCGCGTCGCGCAGGGCGTCGATGTCTTCGCCGAGCTGGAAGTTCAGGCCGGGCATGGGATGGGCGCTCATGGGTTGTCTCCTGGTGGGCTCGTCGGCGCGAGCGTGGGTCGGTCGGTCGATCTGGATCGGTCCAGAGTTTACGTTGACGTAAACGTAAACCTCAATTATCTGCCAATTTCGGCTTCTTGGCCGCGGCCGGCCTGGCGGTCTTCTGCAGCAGCGCGCGCGCTTCCTTCTCGTGCTCGCGCACCTCGTCCAGGTTGGCCTGCAGGTCGGCCATCTGCTCTTCGAGCTGCTTGCGGTGCTGGCCCAGCACGTCCAGGAATCGGCGCAGCTGCACGCCCGTGTCGCGCGGGCTGTCGTAGAGGTCGATGATCTCCTTGGCCTCGGTCAGCGACAGGCCCAGGCGCTTGGCGCGCAGCGTGAGCCGCAGGCGGGTGCGGTCGCGCGGGCTGTACACGCGGTTGCGCCCGCCCGGGCCGGTGCGTTCGGGCTGCAGCAGGCCCATGTCTTCATAGAAGCGCATGGCCCGGGTGGTCAGGTCGAATTCCTTGGCGAGGTCGCTGATGGTGTAGGTGGTGGACATGAGGGGGGGGCGCGGCGCTGGATTACGTTGACGTCAACGTCAATGCTAACGCAGACAGCCCTCTGGAACGGAGGAGCACCGGCATACACGCCCGGTTGGAAAAGGGTGCGCAGCCGCAGGCGCTGCAATCGACCATATTCCACATTAATGGATTTTCTTTCCATTAAACTGGATTCATGGACATCAACCTACGCATCGCCCAGCGCCTGCGCGAACTGCGCAGCGCCCGCGGCTACTCGCTGGAGGCGCTGGCCGAACGCAGCGGTGTCAGCCGCTCCAACATTTCGCTCATAGAACGCGGCCAGAGCAGCCCTACGGCAGCCGTGCTCGACAAGCTGGCGATCGGGCTGAGCGTGGCGCTGGCCTCCTTCTTCGATGAGTCGGAGCGCAGCCCGGACGGCGCAGCGCCTTCTCCCCTTTGCCGCCACGCCGACCAGCCCACATGGAAAGACCCGGCTTCGGGCTACGTGCGCCGCAGGCTGTCACCGTCGATGCCCTCCGCACTGCAGCTGGTCGAAGTGGTGTTTCCTGCAGGTGGCCGGGTGGCCCTGGATTCGGCCGTACACGACGCCGACATCCACCAACAGGTGTGGCTGCTGCAAGGCGAGATGGAACTGACGATCGGAGAGACACCGTGGCGGTTGACGCAAGGGGACTGCCTCGCCATGCGGCTCAACCAGCCCATCGTTTTTCACAACCCCGGCAGGAAGCCGGCGCGCTATGTCGTGGCACTGACCAACCTGGACAGCCGCGCCGGCCGTTTCCCCTCCATCACCCCGCCATCGAGGAACCCTTCATGACCGCCAGCGCCACCGCCTTTGCAATCACCCTCCGCCGCCTGAACGGCCAGGAGGTGGCCCGCAGCCGCGAGGCGCTGGCCGATGTGCTGGTCGATTGCGTGGACGGGGGCGCGTCGGTGAGCTTCATGGCACCGCTGCCGCGGGACAAGGCACTGCAGTTCTGGCAGGGCGTTGCCGAGAGCGTTGCGCGGGACGACCGCATCCTGCTGGTCGCCGAAAGCCCGCGCGGAGACATTCTGGGCACCGTCCAGCTCATCACCGCCATGCCCGACAACCAGCCCCATCGCGCCGAGGTGGCCAAGCTGCTGGTTCATCGCAAGGCGCGCAGACAAGGCCTGGCACGGCAGTTGATGCAGGCGATCGATGACGCGGCCCGTGCAGCGGGCAAGTCCGTGCTGGTGCTCGACACCGCGACCGGCGGCGATGCGGAGCGCCTCTATGAAACTGCCGGGTGGAGCCGCGTGGGTGTCGTGCCCGACTATGCGCTCATGCCCGACGGCGCCCCTTGCGGCACCACGTTCTTCTACAAGCGTCTGTGAGCCGCACAGCCCCGGGCGGGGCCGTCGGTTCAGGGGGCATTGCCGGCGGCAGTCGCCGGTGCCCAAGTCAGCGTGTGGATCTCCTGGAGCAGCCGCACCAGCGCGGCGCCCGCCGCTTCGACCACCGCCCGGCCCTTGTCTGCGGTGGCGCCCGCCGCATTGCCTACGGCGCCGCTGGGGTGGTAGTCCTGCATGGCCCAGCCCATCTTGGCGCTGCGGCCGTTGCCCAGGATGGCGAAGCGTTCGGCCCGGTCCTGCGAGGTGGAGCGCCAGCGTTCGGCGTGCTCCATGCGCACGGTGGGCGGCGCCAGGTGCAGCATCATCGACGTCTCGATCTCGCCGGCATGGATGCCGAAGCGGTGCTCTTCCGCCGTGAACAGGCCCTGCACGGCATCGGGCAGCGGCAGGCTGAACCAGCTGGCGCCGTAGACCAGCAGGCCGTGCTGCTGGCGCAGCTCGCGCGCCACGATGTCCATCACGCTGACCTGGCCGCCATGGCCGTTGAGCAGCAGCAGCTTCTTCACGCCCGCGCGCGCCACGCAGGCGCCCAGCTCGGTCCAGAGCGCGATGACGGTGGCGGGCGACAGCGTGAGCGTGCCCGCGAACGCCGTGTGCTCGGTGGACAAACCCACGTTCTGCGGCGGCAGGAAGAGCGCCGGCAGGTCGGCGGGCAGCCGGGGCAGCGCGGCGTCGATCACCCCCTGCAGCAGCGTGGCATCGACCTGCAGCGGCAGGTGCGGGCCATGCTGCTCGACGGCCGCCACCGGCAGCACGGCCACCGTCTGCGCAGCCAGGCCCGAGGCCTGGGCCTGCGTGAAGTCGCGCGTGGAGAGGTCGGCCCAGAAGCGTGAAGGGTGGTGCTGCATGCGGCGATGTTAGCGATTCAAACGGCCCACGGCCCCCAGCCGCCGCTGCCACCACAGGTCCGCCGCCAGCACCAGCAGCAGCGACAGCCCCACCAGCGGGAACACCACGCCGCCCAGGGCCAGCAGCGCCGTGAGCCCGGCCAGCACCTCGGGCCGGGCCGGCAGCGGCGGCACGGCCAGGCCGCCGCCGCGGGGCCGGCGCTTCCACCAGGCGACGGCGCCCGTCGCGCACAGCAGCACGACGGCCGCGCAGGCCACCAGCAGCCCCCACTGGTTTATGGCGCCGTACTGCTGCCCCAGGTGCACGTTGATGCCCCATTCCAGCGCCTGGCCGGCGGGGCCGTAGTCGGCGTAGCCCTGGTCCAGCAGCACGGCGCCGCTGTACTGGTCGATGTGCACCACCCGCTGGCGTGCCAGGTCGTCGGGGTAGGCCGAGGCCGAGAACACGCCGCGGGCGCCACGCGGCGGCGTCACGGTGTAGCCGGGCGCGAGGCCCAGGCGGCCGACCACGGCCATCGCCGCATCCAGGGGCAGCGGCGTGCCCAGCAGCGGCTCCGGCACGGCGGGCGCGGCGCTGCCGGGGCCGTCATGACCGTCATGGCCTTCATGCGGGTCGCCCGGCACGCGGGCCTGCTGCAGCGTCCAGGGCAGGTGCGCGGCATCCGCCAGCCGCTCGCCCGACATGGGGAGCTGAACGCGCACGCCGGCCGGGTAGCCGAAGGCCTGCCCGTTGGCCCAGGCGTTGACCTGGCTGCCCCACAGCACCGACCAGGGCATGCCGCTGATGGCCAGGAAGGCCAGTACCAGGCCCACCGACACGCCGGTGATGGCGTGCACATCGCGCCAGAAAACGCGCTGGCCCGGCCGCCCGCGCACCGTGACCACCCCGCCCTGCCCCTTGCCGCCGCGCGGCCACCACAGGTAGAGGCCCGTGGCGACCAGCACCAGCGCCCAGCCGGCGGCCATCTCGATGAAGCCGCGCGCCACGGGGCCGAAGTACTTCAGGCTGTGCAGCTGGCGCACCGTCCACATCAACGTGCCGCGCTCGGGCAGCGTGCCCAGCACGCGGGCGGTGGCCGGGTCCAGGTACACCGCCAGGCGCTCGCCCCGGGGCAGCGCGATGCCCACGCTGGCGGAATGTGCTCCGTCCAGCGCGGGCGTGTAGCGGAACCACTGCGCGCCCGGGTGCGCCGCGAGCGCCGCATCGACGATGCGCCCGTGCGGCAGCGCAGGCTGCTCGGCCGAGGCGGCGGGCACGCTCAGCAGGTCGCGGTGGTACCAGCCGTCGATCTCCTTCTGGAACAGAAATGCGGCGCCCGTCACGGCCAGCCAGATCAGAAAAGGCAGCACCAGCAGGCCGGCATAGAAATGCCAGCGCCAGACGGCGCGGTAGAGGCTGGGGGACAGCGGCGGCGGGGTGTGCGTCGTGTGGGTCGTTTTCGTCGTGGTGGACATGGGGTGCCTCAGAATTTCCAGCCCACGGTCAGTGCCAAGCTGCGCCCGTCGCCCGGCGAATAGCCCGACGAGCCGCTGTCGTACCAGGCATAGACATAGCGGCGGTCGGTCGCATTGTTCACCTGCAGGCCCACGTCCACCGCCGGGGTCAGCTGCCATTGCGCGCCCAGGTTGAGCAGCGCGAAGCCGCCCGTGCGCGGCAGGGTGTTGGCGCGGTCCAGCCAGTAGTCGCCCTGGGCGTTGGCCGAGACCGACAGCCGAAGCCGGTCGGTGGCGCGGTACAGCGCGCCGGCCGTCAGCAGGTGGCGCGGCACGTTCTCGACCTCCTTGCCGGCCGTCTGCGGTGCGCCGGGGTCCGGTGTGACGATGCCGGCCCGCTGCCGCGACCAGGCCAGCCAGCCGGTCAGCTGGGGGGCCATATGGGCATTGAGCTGCAGGTCGTGGCCCCGGCGCCGCGTGCGTCCGACGTTGCCCAGGCCGCCCGGGTCGGGCAGGCCGTCGACGCCCAACACACGCGCCACCTCGCCCGAGGCGCGCTGCTCCCAATAGGCCACGCGGGCGTCCAGCCACGGCAGGGGCCGGAACTTCACGCCCGCCTCCCAGCCATCGTTGATGGAGGGCGAGAGGTTGCGCGCCTGGGTGCGGTAGGCGTCGATGCCCGCGCCGATCTGGAAGGTGCGGCCCCAGTTGCCGTAGACGCTCAGGTCGTCGCGGACGGCGTAGGCCACGCTGATCTTGGGCTGGCGGATGGTGCCGTAGTCGTGCACGGGCGCCGTGGTGCCGGCCTGCAGGTTGTCGAACGAGCCGCTGATCCGGTCCACGCGCAGGGCCGGCACGATCCGCAAGGCGGCGACGGGCCGGATGACGGCCTGCAGGTAGGCGCCGCGCGTGTCCAGGTCGAAGTTCCAGTCGCGGATCTGCGATGTGCGCACGCGCTCGGCGGTGCGCCAGCGCTGGGCGGCGTTGTCCTGCCACTGCGCGTCCAGCCCGCCTTCCAGCGTGAATTCGTGCGCCCAGGCCACGCGTGGCCGCCAGGTCAGCGTGGTGCTGGCGCCCCGGTGGGTCTCGTCGTTGCCCCGCTCCTGCTGCACGCCGGCCTGCGAGAAGCGCACCCAGCGCTGGTTTTCGTACTGGTTGCGGTAGAGGCGCGTGGACCACGAGAGCCGCTCGGCCAGCTCGCCGTCCAGGTACAGGGCCAGCTGCGTGGTGTCGCGCTCGCTGCGGTCGGAAGCGGACCAGGACGGCGAGCTGCGCGGTGCGGCCTGGGCCGCTTCCCAAGTGAGGTAGCCCGACTCCAGCGCCCGGTTGCGGTAGGCCCGCGCCGAGAGGCCCGCGCGCCAGCGGCCGTCGTCCGCCGTGTAGAACCACTTGCCCGACAGCGCGTGCTGGGTGGCGTCGGCATGATCGCGCCAGCCGTCGCCGTCACGCCAGGCCAGCGAGTAGTTCTGGCTCCAGTTGCCGCTCTCGATGCCCTTGGCGATTTGCACCTCGCGCGTGCCGAAGCTGCCCAGGGTGGCGGTGGCGCGGCCTTCGTTGCCACCGGTGCGTGTCACCACATTGGCGTTGCCTGCGATGTTGTGCAGCCCGTAGCGCGGGTCGTTGGTGCCGCGCACGATCTCGATGGCCTCGATGTCGATGGGGAACACCGCGTCCAGGTACGGCATGCCGCCCGCGTTGTCGTTGGACGGAATGCCGTCGATCAGCAGCTTCACGGCGTTGACGCGGCCCTCGCCGTTGAAGCCGCGCATGGAAAAGCGCCCCGCGTCCGTGCCCTGGCGGAAGGGCGTGACCTGCACCCCCGGCGCGCGCGAGAAGAGCTCCCAGCTGTGGTCCACATGCTGGTCCTGCACGATGGGCGCTCCCAGGACGTCCACCGAGCTGAACACGCCGCGCACGGGCAGCGGGCCGGTGGAGGCGGCCTGCACCTGTACGGTGCCCAGGCTCAGCGCGGCGTCCGCGGGGGCGTCGTGGGGTGAGGGATGCTGCTCGGCGGCAGCCGGCAGGCCCATGAGCGGGCCCGCCAGGGCGCAGGCCAGCGCGTGCCGGCCGGCCCTGAAGATCGACAGTGAAGAAGGTGGGTGCATGACGGATGGAGGCCCGCCGCCCACCGCACGCACCCGGCGGCGCGGCCGTCCCGCCAGGGGACCGGCCGAGAACCGCCGGACACGCACGGCAGCGCCGCGGGTCGATGAACGATGGAGTGAATGAATGGACGGTGGATGGACCAGCGGCAGCGGGCGCCAGCGCGCCTACCGCCCCGCGCCGCGCGAGGGGCCCGGCTTCAAGGCAGGCTGCCGCGCACGACCCGCACGACCCGCACGACCGGGCACCACGCTTCGGTCCGAACCAGGAGAGCCTGCCGCTCGACCCGGCGGGCACGGCGTGCCGTGCCCCGGTTCATTGCGGCCCCGGCAAGGCTCACGCCATCGCGGCCGGCGGCCCGCGCGCGGGCAGGGGCGCGCCCACCAGGGCGGCGATGCGTGCCGCCTCGGCAGGCAGCAGCACGTGCGGCAGCGGTGCGGCGGCCGCCCAGCCCTCGTTCATCGCGGGCGGCGGCGCGCCGCCCGGCAGGCAGAGCGCGCAGTCCAGCGTGTGGTGCGCGCCGCTGGCGGCGGTGCCGTCGCTCCCGGCGCCTTCTTCGGCCTGCACGGCCACCAGCGCCACCACGCCGCTCGTGCTGCACACCAGCACCCAGGGCTGGGGGTGGACCAGCGGCGCGGCCGTGGCCACGCCCAGCGCCAGCAGGAACCACCCGAGCACCCAGCGGGTCATCGCCGGAAGCGGGTGGGTGCGCGGGCGGGTGGTCATCGGCGTGGATTATCCGGCCGCGCTGGCGAAACCTTCCAGCACGTTCACCACATTCACGCCGATTTCCGCTACCGCGTAACCGCCTTCCAGCACGAACACGGTGGGCAGGCCGGCCGTGGCGATCTGCCGGCCGATGCGCAGGTAGTCGGGGCTCTGCAGCCGGAACTGCGAGATCGGGTCGCCCGCGAAGGTGTCCACGCCCAGCGCCACCACCAGCGCCCCGGCGTCCGACTGCGCCACCCGCGCCAGACCGCGCTGCAGCGCGTCGAACCAGGCGTCCACGCCGGTGCCGGCGGCGAGCGGCAGGTTGAGGTTCCAGCCCGCCCCCTCGCCCTCGCCCGTCTCGTCGGCATAGCCGAGGTAGAACGGATACTCGGTCAGCGGATCGCCGTGCAGCGACACGGTGAGCACGTCGCCGCGGCCATAGAAGATCTGCTGGGTACCGTTGCCGTGGTGATAGTCCACGTCCAGCACCGCCACGCGCTCCATGCCGGCTTCGCGCAGCGCCTGGGCCGCCAGCGCGGAGTTGTTGAGAAAGCAGTAGCCGCCGTAGAAATCGGTGCCGGCATGGTGGCCCGGCGGGCGCGTCAAAGCGAAGGCGGCGCGCGGGCCGCCGGCCGTGGCGACGGCGCGGGCCGCGTCGATGGCGCAGGCGGCGCCGGCCTCAGCGGCCTCCCAGGTACCGGCGGTGATGGGCGAGCCGCTATCGAAAGCGAAGCGCCCGACCTGCGCCGAGAAGTTGGCCGGATGCACATCGCGCCGCAGGCCGTGGCCGGGCCAGACGGAAGGCAGGATGTCCAGCGCCGCGTTGGCGGCATCCAGCGCCAGCCATTGCGCCCAGGCGTTCTGCAGGAAGTCCAGGTACTCGGACGCATGTACGCGGCGCACCAGCGCCATGTCGGCCGCGCAGGGCGTGGCGAGCGGCCCTTGCGGGCGTTGCGCCAGCGCATCCATCACATGGTCGAAGCGGCCGGGGTGCTCATGGCAGTCCACCAGGCGGCCGCGGAACATTTCCTGGCGGCCGGCATGGCGCGACTGCAGGGGGTTGTGGAGGATCAGCATCGGTTCGGTCCTGAGAGGGAGATCGCGGCCCCGTTTATGCCACGGACGGCTCCATCCGGTCGGTATGGCGCGTCTCAGCGCCGCATGTCCTCCGGCGCAGCCAGCGCGTCGAAACGCTGGGCCAGGTGTTCGACGAGCGCGCGCACCCGGGCAGGCACGAAGCGGTTGCTGGGCAGCACGGCGTTGACTTCGTAGCGCTGGCCGAGCCAGCCCGGCAACAGGGCCACCAGCGCGCCCGACTGCAGGTGCGCCCGCACGTCCAGCGCCGATTTGTAGACCACGCACTGGCCTGCCAGCGCCCAGGCATGCGCGACGGCGCCGTCGTCCACGCTGCGCGCACCGGGCACCGCCACCGACAGGGCCTCGCCACCGCCTGCCGGCTCGAACTGCCAGCGCAGCTCGCGGCGCCCACCGATGTGCAGCGTCAGGCAATCGTGCCCCGCCAGCTCCGCCGGATGCATCGGCGCGCCGCGCCGGGCGACGTAGGCCGGGGCGGCGCAGGCCACGCGCCGGGTCACGCACAGCCGCCGCGCCACCAGTTGCGAATCGGCGAGCGCGCCGTAGCGCACCGCCAGGTCCACCGCGTCCCGGCGCACGTCCTGCAGGCGGTCGCTGACCGACAGGGCGATCTGCACGCCCGGGTGCCGCGCCAGAAACTCGTCGAAGCAGCCCAGCAGCAGGCTGCGCGACAGGTCCGACGGGGCGGCCACGCGCACCGTGCCGCGCAGCACGCCGGTCTGGGACGCCGCCTGGCTGGCCCCTTCCTGCAACAGGTCGAGCGCCCGGGAGGCGTAGTCCAGCAGCGTCTGGCCCTGCTCGGTCAGCCGCATCGCGCGGGTGGACCGCTCGAAGAGCCGCGCGCCCACTTCGGCCTCTAGCCGCTTGAGCATGGCGCTGGCCGCAGCCGGGGTGAGGTCCAGTGCCTTGGCGGCGGCGGTCAGGCTGCCGCCCCGGGCCGTTTCCACCAGCACCCGCAGGTCCGCGATATTTTCAAATCTCATTTGATACAGCACCAATCCGGAAGGTATTACCGCCGCCATTTTGACGGCCTACAGTGCAGGGCATGCGGTGAAGGGCAGCCTGGCGCCCCGCAGGCCCGGCCCCTTCGCCGTTCCATCCCCTCGCCTTTCCCCTACCTGGAGTTCCCATGAAAGCCATCGGCTACCACGCGCCCCATCCCATCGACCACCCCGAAGCGCTGCTCGACATCGAGCTGCCCGAGCCCACGCCGCGGCCGCACGACCTGCTGGTGCGGGTGCACGCCGTGTCGGTGAACCCGGTGGACACGAAGGTGCGCGCCGGCAGCGCGCCCGAGCCCGGCACGGCCAAGGTGCTGGGCTGGGACGCCGTGGGCACCGTGGAGGCCATCGGCGCCGCCGTGCAGGGCTTCGCCGTCGGCGACCGGGTGTACTACGCGGGCGCCATCGACCGCCCCGGCACCAATGCCGAACGGCATGCGGTGGACTTTCGGATCGCCGCGCATGCCCCCGCCACGCTGACCGACGCCCAGGCCGTCGCCCTGCCCCTGACCGCCATCACGGCCTGGGAGCTGCTGTTCGACCGGCTGCGCATCGCCCGCACGCCGGATGGCGCACCCGCCGGCAACGCCCCGGCGGCCGATGCCCCGGTGCTGCTGGTCGCAGGCGGCGCCGGCGGCGTGGGCTCGGTGCTGATCCAGCTGGCCCGCCAGCTCACCGGCCTGCGGGTGGTGGCGACCGCGTCGCGGCCCGCCACCCGGCAGTGGTGCCTGGACATGGGCGCGCACGGCGTCATCGACCACCGCCAGCCGATGGCGCCGCAGCTGGCCGCGATGGGCATCGACCAGGTGGACCACGTGGCCAGCCTCACCCACACGGCGGCGCACCTGCCGCAGTACGTGGAGCTGCTGCGCCCGCAGGGCCAGATCGCCGTGATCGACGACATGCCCGCGCTCGACGTGGTGCCGCTCAAGCGCAAGAGCCTGTCGCTGCATTGGGAGATGATGTTCACCCGATCGCTGTTCGGCACCCCCGACATGGCCCGCCAGGGCGCCCTGCTGGCCGAGGTCGCCCGGCTGGTCGACGCGGGCCGCCTGCGCACCACGCTCGGCACCGAAATGGGCACCATCGACGCCGCGCACCTGCGCCGCGCCCACGCGCTGCTGGAAAGCGGCACGGCCATCGGCAAGGTGGTGCTGGCGGGGTTCTGAAGCATGCGGTGATCGTGCGCCGCCCAGTTGCCGGCATCGGCCGACAGCAGAGCGGGAGCGGTGCGGCCAACATGCCGCATGCCCGCCTCAGCCTCGCCCTCCACCGCCTCCGCCGGTACCTCGCCACCCCACCGGCCGCCCCGCGCTCCCACCCGGGACCTGACGCAAGGCCCCATCGGCCGCACGCTGCTGGTCTTCGCGCTGCCCATCCTGGCGGGCAACGTGCTGCAGTCGCTCAACGGCTCGGTCAACGCGGTATGGGTGGGCCGTTTTCTGGGCGAGGCGGCGCTCACCGCCACGGCGAACGCCAACAACATCCTGTTCCTGCTGATCGGCGCGGTGTTCGGCGTGGGCATGGCGGCCACCATCCTGGTGGCGCAGGCCATGGGGGCGCGCAATCCGCAGCAGGCGCGCCGGGTGATCGGCACCAGCGCCACCTTCTTCGGCGGCACGGCGGTGCTGATCGCCGCGGCCGGCCCGCCGCTGTCGCGCGAGATCCTGGGCTGGATGGGCACGCCCGCCGCCGCCCTGCCCCTGGCCGAGGCCTACCTGCGCACGCTGTTCCTGGCGGTGCCGCTGCTCTACCTGTTCGCCTTCATCTCGGCCGTGCTGCGCGGCGCGGGCGACACGCGCACCCCGTTCCTCTTCCTGCTGCTGGTGGTGGTGCTGGACACGGCGCTGAACCCGCTGCTCATCTTCGGCTGGGGGCCCGTGCCGCGCATGGGCATCGCCGGCTCGGCCATGGCCACGCTGGTGGCCAACGCGATCAGCTTCGCCGCGCTGCTGGCCTGGCTGCGCTGGCGCCGGCACCTGCTCTGGATCGGCCGGGCCGACTGGCGGCTCTTCGTGCCTGACGGGGCCATCCTGCGGGCGCTCATCGTCAAGGGCCTGCCGATGGGCGCGCAGATGGTGATGATCTCCACCGCCATGCTGATGCTGATGGGCCTGGTCAACGCGCAGGGCGTGGTCACCGCGTCGGCCTACGGCGCGGCGCTGCAGCTCTGGACCTACGTGCAGATGCCGGCCATGGCCATCGGCGCGGCCTGCTCGTCCATGGCGGCGCAGAACGTGGGCGCGGGCCGCTGGGAACGGGTGGACGGCGTGGCCCGCAGCGGCACGCTCTTCAACTTCGTGCTGACCGGCGCCCTCATCGTGCCGCTGGTGCTGCTGGACCGCACGGCGCTCGCGCTCTTTTTGCCCGCGGGCAGCGCGTCGCTGGAAGCAGCCCGCCATCTCAACCACATCGCCGTGGGCTCGTTCCTCTTCTTCGGCGTGACCTTCGTGCTCTCGGGCGTGGTGCGTTCCACCGGCGCGGTGGTGCCGCCGCTCATCATCCTGGGCCTGGCGCTCTGGGGCATCCGGCTGCCGATCGCCTATGGCCTGCAGCCCTGGCTGGGCGCCGACGCGATCTGGTGGAGCTTCCCGGCGAGCGCGCTGTGCGCCATGCTGATGTCGATGGCCTACTACCGCTGGGGCGGCTGGCGCAAGGCGCGCATGCTGGCCCCGGCCGAGCCGGTGGTGGCGACCCCGGCGGAAGTGGGCGGCCTGCCGCCCTCGCCCGTGTGCGCGCAGGCGGCTGCGGCAGAGCCGGGGCCGGTCGCGGACGCCTGGCCGCCGGCAGCGGCGCGCCGCCCGGCCTGACGCCGCTTCAGCGCGGAAAGGCCGGCGGTGCGCCCTGGCCGCTGGGCCGCCCGGTGCCGTAGAGCGACGCCGCCGTGTTGCGCAGGATGTCGGCCACCAGGGTGGCCGCGGGCGACAGGGGCAGGTCCACGCGGGTGATGATGCCGAAGTCGTCCATGTGGCAGGGCAGGCTGACCGGCAAGATCTCCAGCATGCGGTGCGCGGCGTAGTAGCGCGCCACTTCTTCCGCCAGCACCGCCACCATGTCGCTGTGCTCCAGCAGGCGCGTGGTGAACAGCAGCGCCGCCGTCTCGATCGTGTTGCCGGGCAGCGGCAGGCTGGCGCGCTGGAACATCAGGTCGAAGCGGTGGCGCAGCACGCTGCCCGCCGGTGGCACGATCCAGCCGCAGGCGGCGAGCGCGGGCAGGTCGAGGCCCGGCTCCGACAGCAGCGGATGGCCCGGCCGCACCACGGCGCAGACCGGCTCGAGCCCCAGCGGCTCGTAGCGCAGCTCCAGCTGGTCGTGGCCGGCGGCCAGCCGGCCCACCACCAGGTCGAGCCGGTCCTGCGCCAGGCGCTCCAGCAGCACGTTGCTGGTGTCGATCTCCAGCGACAGGCGCATGCCGCCGTACCGCTGTTTCACGGCCGCCAGCGCCTGCGGCATCAGGCCCACGGCGGGTGCGGTGATCGCGCCCAGGGCCACCTGCCCGTGGGTTCCGCCCTTGAGTGCCTGCAGCTCGTCGCGCGCCTGGTCCAGGCTGCGCGCCACCGAAGCCGCATGCCGTATGAGCGCCAGCCCATAGGGCGTCGGCCGCACGCCGCGCGGCAGGCGCTCGAACAGCGGGGCTTCGACCAGCTCCTCCAGTTCGCGCAGCATCTTCGAGGCCGCCGGCTGGGTCATGGCCAGGCGCTCCGCGGCGCGGTGGATGCTGCCTGCCTCGGCCAGTGCCACCATCAGCAGCAGGTGGCGCGTCTTCAGGCGCGTGCGCAGGTAATCCGGTGACGCGGATTTGTCCAGAGGTCGATCGAGCATGCCGATAACTATATAGAAACTTGCCAATTCTTCATTGGAAGGATAACGAAACGATATCTAAACTCGGCCGCCTGATTTGACCAACCCCGTGGCCCCGTCGATGACTACACCCCCCTCAAAGCCCCGCCTGCGCTCCGCCGAATGGTTCGGCACCGCCGACAAGAACGGGTTCATGTACCGGAGCTGGATGAAGAACCAGGGCATTCCGGACCACGCGTTCGACGGCCGCCCGGTCATCGGCATCTGCAACACCTGGTCGGAGCTGACTCCCTGCAACGCCCAATTCCGCAAGATCGCGGAACACGTCAAGCGCGGCGTGTACGAAGCCGGCGGCTTTCCGGTGGAATTCCCGGTGTTCTCCAGCGGCGAGTCGAACCTGCGCCCCACGGCCATGCTGACGCGCAACCTGGCGGCCATGGACGTGGAGGAAGCCATCCGCGGCAACCCCATCGACGCGGTGGTGCTGCTGGCGGGCTGCGACAAGACCACGCCGGCGCTGCTGATGGGCGCCGCCAGCTGCGACGTGCCGGCCATCGTCGTCTCGGGCGGGCCCATGCTCAACGGCAAGCTCAACGGCAAGAGCATCGGCTCGGGCACCGCCGTGTGGCAGCTGCACGAAGCGCTGAAGGCCGGCGAGATCGACCTGCACCAGTTCCTCTCGGCGGAAGGCGGCATGTCCCGGTCGGCCGGCACCTGCAACACCATGGGCACGGCCTCCACCATGGCCTGCATGGCCGAGGCGCTGGGCACCACGCTGCCGCACAACGCGGCCATTCCCGCGGTCGATGCGCGCCGCTACGTGCTGGCCCACCTGTCCGGCCAGCGCATCGTGGAGATGGCGCTGCAGGGCCTGACGCTGTCCAGGATCCTCACGCGGGAGGCGTTCGAAAACGCCATCCGCACCAACGCGGCCATCGGCGGCTCCACCAACGCGGTGATCCACCTGAAGGCCATCGCCGGCCGCATGGGCGTGCCGCTGGAGCTGGAGGACTGGACCCGCGTCGGCCAGGGCACGCCCACCATCGTGGACCTGATGCCCTCAGGCCGCTTCCTGATGGAGGAGTTCTACTACGCCGGCGGCCTGCCGGCGGTGCTGCGCCGCCTGGGCGAGGCCGGCCTGCTGCCACACCCCGGCGCGCTCACGGTCAACGGGCAGACGCTGTGGGACAACGTGAAGGCCGCGCCGATCCACGACGACGAGGTGGTGCGCACGCTGGACAACCCGCTCATGGCCGACGGCGGCATCCGCATCCTGCGCGGCAACCTGGCGCCGCGCG
This sequence comes from Acidovorax sp. FG27, assembly GCF_040365715.1. Lineage (NCBI taxonomy): Bacteria > Pseudomonadati > Pseudomonadota > Betaproteobacteria > Burkholderiales > Comamonadaceae > Acidovorax > Acidovorax sp. FG27. The sequence continues at coordinate 65,779 of NZ_BAABVY010000011.1, read as the reverse complement.
GCGCGGTGCTCAAGCCCTCGGCGGCCACGCCCGAATTGCTGCGCCACCGCGGCCGCGCCGTCGTGTTCGAGAACCTGGAGCATTACAAGGCCCGCATCGTCGACGAGTCGCTGGAGGTGGACGCCAGCTCCGTGCTGGTGCTGAAGAACTGCGGCCCGCGCGGCTACCCCGGCATGGCCGAGGTCGGCAACATGGGCCTGCCGCCCAAGCTGCTGCGCGCCGGCATCAAGGACATGGTGCGCATCTCCGACGCCCGCATGAGCGGCACCGCCTACGGCACGGTGGTGCTGCACGTCGCCCCGGAAGCGGCGGCGGGCGGCCCGCTGGCCGCCGTGCGCGACGGCGACTGGATCGAGCTCGACTGCGACGCCGGCCTGCTGCGGCTGGACATCCCCGACGCGGAGCTGGCGCAGCGGATGGCCGAGGTCCGGCCGCTGGCCGCCCCGGCGGACGGCGGCTACCGCAAGCTCTATGTCGACCACGTGCTGCAGGCCGACGAAGGCTGCGACCTGGACTTCCTCGTGGGTTCGCGCGGCAACGCCGTGCCGCGCCACTCGCACTGACACGGGTTTCGTCCCGCCCCGGTTCCCCACCACAACACCACACAACGAGCACAAGGAGACCACCATGACATCGATCAGCCGACGCAGCGCCCTGGCTGCGGCCGCCGCCAGCGCCGCCACGCCCTGGCTCGCCCCCTTCGCGGCCCAGGCGCAGCCCGCCTGGCCCACCAAGCCCGTGTCGCTGCTGGTCGGCTACCCGCCGGGCGGCCTGACAGATGCCGGTGCGCGGTTCATCACCAACGGCATGGCCGCCGCCCTGAACCAGCCGGTGGTGGTGGAGAACAAGCCCGGCGCCTCGGGCAACCTGGCCTCCGCCGAAGTGCTGCGGCTGGCCGACGACCACAAGCTGCTGGTGGCCAACACCAGCCTGACGATCAACCCGCACACCTTCGCCACGCCCTCGCCCAATCCGCTGGAGTTCACCCCGATCGGCATGATCCTGGAGTCGCAGCTGGTGCTGTGCGTCAACCCCGCCGCGCCGGCGCGCAACTTCGCCGAGTTCCGCGCCTGGGTCGAAAAGGAGAGCCAGGCCGGCGGCTTCAACTACGCCTCGGCCGGCAGCGGCGGCAACACCCACCTGGCCATGGAGCTGCTGCGCGAGCGCGCCGGCCTGCCCGTCATGAACCAGGTCCCCTACAAGGGCAGCGCGCCCGCCATCCAGGACCTGGTCGGCGGCCAGGTGCCCTGCCTGGTGGACGCCGCGTCGCTGCTGATCCCGTTCATCACCTCGGGCAAGCTGCGCCCCATCCTGGTCACGGGCCGCAGCCGGCTGCCGGCGTTGCCGGACGTGCCCACCGGCACCGAGCTCGGCCTGAAGGACTTCGACGTCACCGTCTTCGTCGGCTTGTGGGGCAAGCCCCGGCTCGCCCCGGAGATCGTGCGCACCGCCAATGCCGCGTTGAACGCGGCGATGGCGGCCCCCGGCGTGAGCAGCGCCATCACCAAGAACGGCGACCTGGTGGGCGGCGGCACGCCCGAGCGGCTGGCCAGCCTGACCCGCGACAACTACAAGATCTGGGGCGAAATCGCGAAGAAGAACAACATCCGGGCAGGTTGAGAGGCCGGGGCCTCCCGGATGAACCGGCGGCAGCGCCGTCCGCACGACTGCCTGCCTGCCTGCCTGTTTGTCCACCTTCCCCCATGCCCGTTCGTCCGCGCCCGCCCAGCCACCCACCGCACCCGCCCATGACCTCGACCCCTCGCACGCCCCGCTATCGCGGCATCTTTCCGGTGGCGCCCACCACCTTCGCCCAAGACGGCACGCTCGACCTGCCCAGCCAGCGGCGCTGCCTGGACTTCATGATCGATTCGGGCGTGGACGGCATCTGCATCCTGGCCAATTTTTCCGAGCAGTTCCTGCTCTCGGACGACGAACGCGAGGTGCTCACGCGTACCGCGCTCGAGCACATCGCCGGCCGCGTGCCGGTGATCGTGGCCACCACGCACACCAGCACGGCGGTGTGCGTGGAGCGCAGCCGGCGCGCCCAGGCCATGGGCGCGGCCATGCTGATGGTGATGCCGCCCTATCACGGCGCGACCTTCCGCTTCCCTGAGCGGCAGATTTACGACTTCTATGCGCGCCTGTCCGATGCAGTCTCCATACCGATCATGGTGCAGGACGCCCCCGCCGCGGGGACGGCGCTGCCTGCCGCCTTCCTCGCCCGCATGGCCCAGGAGATCGAACAGGTGTCGTACTTCAAGATCGAGACCGCCGGTGCAGCGAGCAAGCTGCGCGAATTGATCGCGCTGGGCGGCGAGGCGGTGGAAGGCCCCTGGGACGGCGAGGAAGCCATCACCCTGCTGGCCGACCTGGATGCCGGTGCCACCGGCGCCATGACGGGCGGCGCCTTCGCGGACGGCATCCGGCCGATCATCGAGGCGCATCGCCAGGGCGACGCGGACACGGCCTTCGCGCTGTACCAGCGCTGGCTGCCGCTCATCAACCACGAGAACCGCCAGGCCGGCTTTCTCGCCGCCAAGGCGCTGATGAAGGCAGGCGGGGTGATCGCCTGCGAGGCGCCGCGCCACCCCTGCCCCGGGCTGCACCCGGAGGTACGCTCCGGCCTGCTGGCCATCGCCCGGCGGCTCGATCCGCTGGTGCTGCGCTGGGGGCGCTGAGGGGGCTGAGGGCGCTGAGGGCGCGGCCCATCCCAGGCAGGGCGACGTCTGCCGCAGCCCCAATGGCGCCTGGCTAGGCGACGTATTCCGGGTACCGCGCCCGAATGTCCGCCACCCGCCCCAGGGTGCCCGACAAGTGCGCGCGCAACGCGGCCTGCGCGGCGTCCGGGTCGCGGGCCGCCAGCGCATCGACGATGCGGCGGTGGTCGCGCACCACGCGGTCGGAATTGCCGGGCGAGGGCAGGTCCAGACGGCGCAGCCGGTCCAGGTGGCCGCTGCGGCGGCGCACCAGTTCGTACAGGTCGGGCACGCCCGCGACCTCGTACATCGTGCGGTGGAAGGCCTGGTCCGCGGCGATGAAGTCCTCGCCACCCTGGGCGGCCAGCGCGGCCTGCATCTCGACCAGCGCCGCCAGGCGGCCGGCCAGCGCCGCGTCGCCCGCCAGGGCCAGCGTGCGCACCACTTCCAGCTCGATGGAGCAGCGCAGGAACTGCGCCTGCTCGGCGGAATGCAGGTCGATGCGGCTCACCAGCGTCGCATGCTGGGGAAAGATGTCCACCAGCCCCTCTTCGCTCAGCCGGATGAGCGCGTCCCGCACCGGCGTCTGGCTGAGGTCGAAGCGCTCGGCCAGCTCGGCCCGCGCCAGCGGCGTGCCCGGCGCCAGCTCCAGCGACAGGATCGCTGCGCGCAGCCACTCGAATACCTGGGGCGCGGCCTGCCGCGTGCGATCGAGCTTGTGGGGGGGTTTCATCGGGCTGGGCATGGGTAGGCAGCGATTCTAGGCGGCACCCCGATCGCATTGACACACTAATACATTAGTGCTTCAATTCATTCCAATAAATCACAACCCATTGGAGACAAACCCATGCAACGCCGCCTCGCCCTTGCTGCCGCCTGTTCCGCCCTGTGCCTCTTTGCCACGGGCGCCCAGGCCAGCGACTGGCCCACCGCCAAGCCCATCACCTGGGTCGTGCCCTTCGCGGCCGGCGGCTCCACCGACGTGGTCGCGCGCGCCTTGGGGCAGGAGCTGTCGATGGCGATCAAGCAGGCCGTGGTGGTGGACAACCGCCCGGGCGCCGGCGGCACCATCGGCGTGCAGGCCGTGGCGCGCGCACCGGCGGACGGCTACACGCTGATCGGCGGCACCATCAGCACGCACGCCATCAATACCGGCCTCTACAAGAAGCTGCCCTACGACCCGGTCAAGGACTTCGAGCCGGTGACGCTGATCGCCTACGTGCCCAACGTGCTGATGGTCAACAGCGCCCTGGGGGTGAACACGGTGCAGGAATTGGTCGAGTGGATCCGCAAGAACCCGGAGAAGGCGTCGTACGCCTCGTCGGGCGCGGGTACCTCCACCCACCTCACCGGCGCGCAGATGTCCGAGCTCATCAAGGTACCGATGCAGCACATCGCCTACAAGGGCAGTCCACAGGCGCTGCAGGACGTGGCGGCGGGCAACGTGCCCTTTCTGTTCGACCAGCTCACGGCCGGCCTGCCGCTGGTCAAGGCCGGCAAGCTCAAGTTCCTGGCGGTGACGACCAGGACGCGCTCGCCGCTGGCGCCCGACGTGCCCACCACGGCCGAGGCCGGCTTTCCCGGCCTGGACCTGGTCTCGTGGCAGGCGGTGTATGCCCCCAAGGGCACGCCCAAGGACGTGGTGAACCGCCTGAACGCCGAGATGGTCAAGGCGCTGAAGACGCCCGAGCTGAAGAACAAGCTGGAGACGCAGTTCGGCATGGACGTGGTGGGCAGCACCCCGGCCGAGCTGGCCGCCATCACCGCCGCCGACATCGCCCGCCTGGGCGCGCTGGTGCGCAAGACGGGGGCCAGCGCTGAATAGGCGGCACCCCCCTGAGCGGCTGCGCCGCTTCCCCCCGCTCTCGCCGTGCTGCGCACGGCGGGCAGGGGGACGACGGCAGTGGCCGGGCGAAGCCCGTTCCACGCCGTCTGCTGGTATGGCCTGCTCCGCGGCCTTCTGACGTTAAACGCCGCGAGTGATTGCGCCACCTTACCCAGGCTTGCAACCACAGCCCACTTCTGACCCTGTCTGTTCTCTCCATTCACCACCATGCCACGCGACATCACCATCACCCACGTCCGCATCACGCCCATCGCCTTTCGCGACGGCCCGCTGCTCAATGCCGCCGGCATCCACGAGCCGTGGGCGCTGCGGGCCATCGTCGAGATCGAGACCAGCGACGGGCGGGTCGGCATTTCCGAGACCTATGGCGACGAGCCCATGCTGCGGGTGCTGGAGCAGGCCCGGCCGCTGCTGATCGGGCTGTCGCCCTTCGCGCTCAACACGATGGAGGAGCGCGTGCGCGCCACCGTCACGGCCGTGCCCGGCGCGGTGGAGTTCGAGCTGGCGCCGGGCTCGCACGCCGCCAAGAATGCGCCCAAGGTCATCAGCACCTTCGAGGTCGGCATGCTCGACCTGCAGGGCCAGATTGTCGGCGCGCCCGTCGTCGACCTGCTGGGCGGCAAGGTGCGCGATGCCGTGCCCTACAGCGCCTACCTGTTCTTCAAGTATGCCGAGCACGTCGGCCGGCCCTACGCTCCCGACGCCTGGGGCGAGGGCATCAGCCCCGCGCAGATCGTGGCGCAGGCGCGCCGCATGATCGACCTCTATGGTTTTCAGAGCATCAAGCTCAAGGGCGGCGTGTTCGAGCCCGCGCACGAAGTCGCCTGCATGCAGGCGCTGGCCCAGGCCTTTCCGGGTGTGCCGCTGCGGCTGGACCCGAATGCCAACTGGTCGCTGGCCGCCAGCATCGCCGCCGCCCCGGCGCTGGACGAGATCCTGGAGTACTACGAGGACCCCACGCCCGGCCTGCAGGGCATGGCCGAACTGGCCAAGCACACCCGTCTGCCGCTGGCGACCAACATGGTCATCACCACCATGGACGACTTCCGCCGGGGTTGCGAGATGGGCGCGGTGCAGGTGCTGCTGTCCGACCACCACTACTGGGGCGGCCTGCGCGCCACGCAGACCCTGGCGCGCATGTGCCGGCTCTGGGGCCTGGGCATGTCGATGCATTCCAACTCGCACCTGGGCATCAGCCTGATGGCCATGACCCACGTGGCGGCCAGCGTGCCCAACCTGACCTACGCCTGCGACACCCACTACCCGTGGCAGGAGGAAGAGGTCGTCCAAGGCGGGCGCATCCGCTTCGAGAACGGCTCGGTCGCCGTGCCCGCCACGCCCGGCCTGGGGGTGGAACTGGACCGCGAAGCGCTGGCCACGCTGCATGCGCAGTACCTGGAATGCGGCGTGCGCAACCGCGACGACCTGGCGCAGATGCGCCGCTACGACCCGTCGTTCACCGGCAAGACGCCGCGCTTCTAGGGAAGCTCTGCACGAATCGAGCGGAAAGTGGGCGCTGCGGATCGGGAGGCACACGGCGCGGTGATTCGTGCAGAGGTTCCCCAGGCCGCGCCGGCCCCCGCTTCGGCCCACGAGCCCCGGCGCGGGATTGACTACCATCGCAGGATGACCCAAGACCTCTTCCGCCAAGACAGCCACCTGCGCGAATGCAGCGCCACCGTCACGGCCCACACGCCCGAGGGCGGCGTGGTGCTGGACCGCACCGTGTTCTACCCGCTGGGCGGCGGCCAGGCGGGCGACAGCGGCGAGCTGATCGGGGCGGACGGCAGCCGCTGGGCGGTGGCCGACACGCGCAAGGGCAAGGACGGGGAAGGCCGGCCCACGGCCGACATCGTGCACCTGCCGGCCGACCCCGCCGCTCCGCGCCCCGCGGTGGGCGAGGCGGTAACCGCCCGCATCGACTGGGAGCGCCGCCACCGGCTGATGCGCTTTCACACCACCACGCACCTGCTCTGCCACGTGGTGGCGCAGCCGGTCAACGGCTGCTCGATCACGCCCGACTATGCGCGGCTGGACTTCCACATGGACGGCGCGCTGGACAAGGACGAACTCACCGCCGCCATCGCCCGGCTGGTGGCCGAGGACCACCCGGTCACCCTGGGCGCCATCGACAACGCCGAGCTGGACGCCAACCCCGCGCTGATCAAGAGCATGAGCGTGCAACCGCCGCGCGGCACCGGCACGGTGCGCACCGTGCGGGTCGGCGGGTCGGGCGACGGCGCCGCCGCGCAGATCGACCTGCAGCCCTGCGGCGGCACGCATGTGGCGCGCACGTCGGAGATCGGCGCGGTGGTGGTCACCAGGATCGAGAAGAAGGGCGCCATGGCGCGCCGGGTGGTGCTGGGCTTCGCGGCCTGACGCCGGGTGGCCGACGGGGCGGGTCGCCCTGCCCGCTCCCGCCGCAACCCGCACCGCCCGCCGCCGGAACCAAAGGCCCCGCCGCCGCTCCCACCTTGCGCCATGTCCCACCGCACGCTGCAGCGCTGGCTGCTTACTATCTTTTTCATAGCTACTGGCGCCCTATCCATGGGCGCCAGCGCCCAATTTGGCCCTAAATCTTCCGCCCCGGGCGGCAGCACGGTCTCCACGCCGCACGTGCAGGCGGAGCTGGTCGCCCAGGCGCCGGACGGCATCGGCCCGGGCAAGCCGCTGTGGCTGGGCCTGTCGATCACCCACCAGCCCGACTGGCACACCTACTGGAAGAACCCGGGCGATTCCGGCCTGCCGACGCAGCTGGAATGGCAGCTGCCCCCGGGCATCGACGCGGGCGAGATCGCCTGGCCGGTGCCGCGCAAGATCGCCATCGGCCACCTGGCCAACCACGGCTACGAAGGCACGGTGCTGCTGCCGGTGCCCCTGCATGTCTCGCCCGCCTTCCAGCCCGGGCCGCTGGCGCGCGAGGCCACCTTCACGCTGCGGGCGTCGTGGCTGGTGTGCCGCAAGGAATGCATTCCCGAGGAAGGCACGTTCACGCTGCAGGTGCCTATCAACGGCACGACCGCGCTGAACGCCGCCGCCTTCGAAGCCGCCGAGCGCGCCCACCCGCAGCCGCTGGCGGTGGAAGAGCGCACCCAGGCCCACGTGGAAGGCACCGACGTGGCGCTGACCGTGGCGGGCCTGCCCGCCGCCTGGCGCGGCCAGACGCTGGACGTGTTCGCAGAGACCCCGGGCGTGGCCGAGACCGCCGCCGCCGTGCCGCAGAACTGGCTGGGCGACGTATGGACCGCCCGGCTGCCGCTGTCGCCGCACCGCAGCGCCAGCCCCGAGCCGCTTCCGCTGGTGCTGGCCCTCGGCGGCCAGGGCCGGCGGGTGGAAATACCCGTGCTGACCGGCTGGCCGCCGCTGCCCGACGCCGCCGGCGTGTCGCCCGCGCTGGAGGCCGCCCTCCAGGCCAATGCCCAGGCCCGCGCCCAGGCGGGCGGCGCTGCGCCGCCCGTGGCGCCCGCACCGCTCGGCACCTTCCTGGCCGCGCTGGCCGGCGCGCTGCTGGGCGGGCTGATCCTGAACCTGATGCCCTGCGTCTTCCCGGTGCTCGCGATCAAGGTGGTGGGCTTCGCCCGCCCCGCGCACGGCCGACATGCCCACCGGGTGGCGGGGCTGGCGTACACGGCGGGCGTGGTGCTGTCGTTCGTGCTGCTGGGCGCGGCCATGCTGGCGCTGCGGGCGGCGGGCGAGGCGGTGGGCTGGGGCTTTCAGCTGCAGTCGCCCGCCGTGGTGGCGGCGCTGGCGGCGCTCTTCACGCTGCTGGGGCTGAACCTGGCGGGCGTGTTCGAATTCGGCCGCATGGTGCCCGGCGCGGTCGCCGGTCTGCAGGCCCGCCACCCGGTGGTGGATGCGTTCCTCACCGGCGTGCTGGCCGTGGCCGTGGCCTCGCCCTGCACGGCGCCCTTCATGGGCGCGTCGCTGGGGCTGACGGCCACGCTGCCCGGCGCGCAGGCGCTGGCGATCTTCGCCGCGCTGGGGCTGGGCCTGGCGCTCCCCTATCTGCTGGCCAGCTGGCTGCCCGGCTTCGCGCGCCTGCTGCCCCGGCCGGGCGCCTGGATGGACACGCTGCGCCGCTTCCTGGCCTTCCCGCTGTTCGCCACCGTGGTCTGGCTGGTCTGGGTGCTGGGCCAGCAAAGCGGCATCGACGGCGCGGCGGCCCTGCTGGCGCTGCTGGTGGCGCTGGCCATGGCGGTGTGGTCGCTCACGCTGGCGGGGCGCGGGCGGGCGCTGCTCGCTCCTCTTTCGATAGCTGCCTGCGCTTATCTCGCCTGGGCCATCGGCCCGAAAGTCATCGAAACCACACCCACTTCCACCGCAGCGGCGGCCCCCTCGCCCGCCGGCTGGCAACCCTGGCAGGCCGACCTGCCCGCCCGGCTGCTGGCCGAAGGCCGGCCGGTGTTCGTGGACTTCACCGCCGCCTGGTGCGTGACCTGCCAGTACAACAAGCAGACCACCCTCTCCGACCCCGAGGTGCTGGCCGCCCTGGCCGGCCGCAACGTGGCGCTGCTGCGCGCCGACTGGACGCGGCGCGACGCCCAGATCACCGCCGCCCTGGCGCAGCTGGGGCGCAGCGGCGTGCCGGTCTACGTGCTGATGGCGCCGGGCAAGGCGCCGGTGGTGTTCAGTGAAGTGCTGGGCCGCAAGGAGCTGAAGGAAGCGGTCGCCGCGCTCTGACGCCCCGCGCCCACTCCCACAGGGCCCGCCTGCGCGGCGGTGAAGCCCGTTTCCTTTACTTTTCTTCGCACGGGCGCCGGCAAAGCGCCACCGGCTGCACCTACGATCAGCACTTGCGCCCTGCTGCCCCAGGCGGCCCGGGCGGCGCCCCGACCAGAACAACAGGACCGCCATGCGCCCGAGAGACTCCGCCACGCCCGAACCAGCACCCGCGCCCGCCGCCGATGCATCCGCGCCGCCGCCGCCGCGCCGTCGCCGCGGCCGCTGGCTGGGCGCGGTCGTGGCGATAGCCACCGTCGCCGTGCTGGGCGGGGCTGCTTGGGTACTGGTCAAGCGCTCGCAGGCGCCGGCCGAGGGCGGCGGCTTTCCCGGCGGCGGGCGGGCGATGGTCACCGTGGGCGAGGCGACCGCCCGCCAGGCGCAGTTGCCCGTGGCCATCGAGGCGCTGGGCACCGTCACCCCCACCGTCACGGTGGCGCTGCGGCCGCAGGTGTCGGGCGTGCTGACCGAGGTGCTCTTCACCGAAGGGCAGACGGTCCGGAAGGGGCAGCTGCTGGCACGCATCGACCCGCGCCCCTTCGAGCAGGCGCTGATGCAGGCCGAGGGCACGCGCCAGCGCGACCAGGCCCAGCTGGACAATGCCCGCATCGTGCTGGAGCGCTACCGCACGCTGCTGGCGCAGGACTCCATCGCCCGGCAGGACGTGGACACCCAGGCCGCGCTGGTGCGCCAGCTGCAGGGCACCGTCACCGCCGACCTGGCGCAGGAAAAGACTGCCCGGCTGAACCTGGACTACACCCGCATCACCGCCCCCGCCAGCGGCCGCATCGGCCTGCGGGCGGTGGATGCCGGCAACTACGTGAGCGCGGGCGAAGCCAATGGCATCGCCACCATCACCCAGGTGGCGCCGATCGACGTGCAGTTCTCCATTCCGCAGGACCGGCTGGCCGACGTGCAGGCCGCGCAGAGAGACGCGAAGCCACCGAACGACGCCCGGCCGGCCGGCGCCCCGCTGGCGGTGACCGCCTTCGACCGCACCCGCACCCGGGCGCTGGCCGAGGGGCGGTTTTCCACGCTGGACAACCTGGTGGACACGGCCACCGGCACCGTCAAGGCCAAGGCGCGCTTCGACAATGCCGAGGGCGCACTCTTTCCCAACCAGTTCGTCAACGTGCGGCTGCTGCTGCGCGAGGTGCCGGCCGTCGTGGTGCCGGTGACGGCCGTGCGCACCGGTGCGAACGGCGACTTCGTCTACGTCATCAACGACGACCGCACCGTGTCGCTGCGCAAGGTCAAGCGCGGGCAGGCTACGGTCAGCCAGGTCGCCATCGCCGAAGGCCTGCAGGCCGGCGAGCGCGTGGTGACCGAAGGCGGCGACCGGCTGAAGGACGGGGTGAAGGTGCAGCTCCAGGGGCAGCAGGGCCAGCCGGGGCAGCGGCCGGGCGTCGCGGAAGGCGCCCCGGGCCGCCGTGCGCGCGGCTCCGAGGCGCAGGGCGAGCGGCGCCGCCACCGCCCGTCGCAGGACGGCACGGCGCCTGCGGCCGCAGCGCAGACGGCCCCGCCTGCGGCCGCAGCATCCGCCCCCGCCACGCCGGCGCCGCAGCCGGCGGCCCGCTGACCTCCGCCCCGCCCGCCCGTCCATGAGTGCCCTGAGCCCGTCGCGCCCGTTCATCGAGCGGCCCGTCGCCACCGCGCTGCTGATGGTGGCCATCGTGCTGGCGGGGCTGCTGGGCTTTCGCCTGCTGCCCCTGTCGGCCCTGCCCGAGGTGGACTACCCCACCATCCAGGTGCAGACCCTCTACCCCGGCGCCAGCCCCGAGGTGATGAGCCGCACCGTCAGCGCGCCGCTGGAGCGCCAGTTCGGCCAGATGCCGGGGCTGGCGCGCATGGCGTCCACCAGCGCGGCGGGCGTGTCCATCGTCACGCTGCAGTTCAACCTGGGCCTGGCGCTGGACGTGGCCGAGCAGCAGGTGCAGGCGGCCATCAACGCGGGCGCCTCGCTGCTGCCCACCGACCTGCCCGCCCCGCCGGTCTATGCCAAGGTGAACCCGGCCGACGCGCCGGTGCTGACGCTGGCGATCAGCTCCGAGACCCTGCCGCTGACCGAAGTGCAGAACCTGGTCAACGCCCGCCTGGCGCAGAAGATCAGCCAGGTGCCGGGCGTGGGCCTGGTCACGCTGGCGGGCGGCCAGCGCCCTGCCGTGCGCATCCAGGCCGACACCCAGGCGCTGGCTTCCTACGGCCTGGGGCTGGACACGCTGCGCACCGCCATCTCCGCCGCCAACGCCAACAGCGCCAAGGGCAGCTTCGACGGCCCGCAGCGCGCCTACAACATCAACGCCAACGACCAGCTGGTGACGGTCGAGGACTATCGGCGGCTCATCGTCACCTGGAAGAACGGCGCGCCCGTGCGCCTGTCGGACGTGGCGCGGGTGGTGGATGCACCGGAGAACAACCGGCTGGGGGCGTGGGCCGGGGTCAGCGACCCCGTCCGCGCCGCGCCGGGCCGCCCCAAGCAAGCGGAGGCCCCCTCGGGGGGCAGCGAACCACGCGAAGCGGGGAGCGTGGGGGTCACACTCACTCCAGCCATCATCCTCAACGTGCAGCGCCAGCCGGGCGCCAACGTCATCGTCACGGTGGACGGCATCCAGCGTCAGCTGCCCGGGCTGCAGGCGCAGCTGCCGGCTTCCATCCAGGTGCAGGTGCTGTCCGACCGTACGACCGGCATCCGCGCATCGGTCGAGCACGTGCAGATGGAGCTGGTGCTGGCGGTGCTGATGGTGGTGCTGGTGATCTTCTTCTTCCTGCACAGCCTGCGCGCCACCGTCATCGCCAGCCTGGCCGTGCCCATCTCGCTCATCGGCACCTGCGGGGTGATGTACCTGCTGGGCTACAGCCTCAACAACCTGAGCCTGATGGCGCTGACCATCGCCACCGGCTTCGTGGTCGACGACGCCATCGTGATGATCGAGAACATTGCCCGCTACCTGGAAGAGGGCGACCCGCCGTTCCAGGCCGCGCTGAAAGGCGCCACCCAGATCGGCTTCACCATCATCTCGCTCACGGTGTCGCTGATCGCGGTGCTGATTCCGCTGCTGTTCATGAGCGACGTGGTGGGGCGCCTCTTCCGTGAATTTGCGGTGACGCTGGCGCTCACCATCCTGATCTCGGCCGTGGTGTCGCTCACGCTGGTGCCGATGATGTCGGCGCGCTGGCTCAAGGCCGGGCCCGCCCACGGCAGCCAGCGCGGCTGGGCGGGCGCGGTGCAGCGCGGCTTCGACCGCGTCATCGGGCGCTACGACGGCTGGCTGCAATGGGTGCTGCGCCACCAGCGCGCCACGCTGGTGGTGGCGGTGCTGACCATGGCGCTCACCGCGCTGCTCTACGTGCTGATCCCCAAGGGGCTCTTTCCCACGCAGGACACGGGCCAGCTGCAGGCGCGGCTGCAGGCCTCGCAGGAGGTGTCGTACGCCCGCATGAGCGAGCTGCAGCAGGCCGCCGCGCGGGCCATCCTGCAGGATGCGGACGTGCAGTCGCTCAGCTCGTTCGTGGGCGTGGATGCGGCCAACAACACCATGCTGAACGCCGGCCGCATGCTCATCAACCTGAAGCCCGGCCACGGCGCGCAGGCCGACGTGATGCAGCGCCTGCGCGAGCGGGTGGCCGGCGTGGCGGGCGTGACGCTGTTCCTGCAGCCCACGCAGGACCTGACCATCGACACCGAGACCGGCCCGACCGAATACCGCGCCTCGATCGGCGGCGTGGAGGCCGCCCAGGTGAACGGCTGGACGCAGAAGCTGGTCGAACGGCTGAAAACCGTGCCGGAGGTGCGCAACGCCACCACCGACGCGGGCGCCCAGGGGCTGTCGGCCTATGTGGACATCGACCGCAACACGGCCTCGCGCCTGTCGGTCACGGCCAGCGCCGTCGACGACGCGCTCTACAGCGCCTTCGGCCAGCGCATCGTCTCCACCATCTTCACCGAGACGAACCAGTACCGCGTGATCCTGGAGGCGCAGCAGGAGCAACTGGGCAGCCTCGAAGGCCTGGGCACGCTGCCGCTGCGCACCGGCAGCGCCGCGCCCACGCCGCTGGCGGCGGTGGCCACCATCCGCGAGCAGCTGGCGCCGCTGCAGGTGACCCGCGTGGCGCAGTACCCCGCCGCCACACTGGGCTTCGACACCGCGCCCGGCGTGTCGCTGGGCCGCGCCGTCAGCGCCATCCGCGCGGCGGCGCAGGAGATCGGCATGCCCGCCGGGCTGTCGATGGAGTTCCTGGGCGCGGCCAGCGCGTATGAGAAATCGCTCACCAGCCAGCTCTGGCTGATCCTCGCGGCCATGGTCTGCGTGTACATCGTGCTGGGCGTGCTGTACGAGAGCTACGTGCACCCGCTCACCATCCTCTCCACCCTGCCCTCGGCCGGGGTGGGCGCGCTGCTGGCGCTGATGCTCACGGGCAACGACCTGGGGGTGATCGGCATCATCGGCATCATCCTGCTGATCGGCATCGTCAAGAAGAACGCGATCATGATGATCGACTTCGCCATCGACGCTGAACGCCACCAGGGCATGGGCCCGCAGCAGGCCATCCACCAGGCCGCGCTGCTGCGCTTCCGGCCCATCCTGATGACCACGCTGGCGGCCCTCTTCGCCGCGCTGCCGCTGATGCTGGGCTGGGGCGAGGGCGCCGAGCTGCGCCGGCCGCTAGGCCTGGCCATCTTCGGCGGGCTGGTGTTGAGCCAGCTGCTCACGCTCTTCACCACCCCGGTGATCTACCTGGCCTTCGACCGCCTGGGCCGCCGGTGGACGGGCCGCGGCACGGCCGCCGCGCCGGTCACCCATGCCGAGGCCGGCCCCGCCGCGCCATGAATCTCTCGCGCCCCTTCATCGAGCGGCCGGTGGCCACCGTGCTGCTGACCATCGGGCTGGCGCTGGCGGGCATCGCCGCCTTCTTCGTGCTGCCCGTGGCGCCGCTGCCGCAGGTGGACTATCCGGCGATCTCGGTGTCGGCGAGCCTCTCGGGCGCCAGCCCCGAGACCATGGCCAGCAGCGTGGCCACGCCGCTGGAGCGCCGCCTGGGGGTGATCGCTGGGGTCAACGAGATGACCTCCAGCAGCTCGCAGGGCTCGGCGCGCATCAGCCTGCAGTTCGACCTGAGCCGCAACATCGACAGCGCCGCGCGCGAGGTGCAGGCCGCCATCAACGCGTCGCGCGCCGACCTGCCCGCCACGCTGCGCAGCAACCCCACCTACCGCAAGCGCAACGCGGCCGACTCGCCGGCCATCATCCTGGCGCTCACTTCGCAGACGCGCACGCCGGGCGAGATCTACGACGAGGTTTCCAACGTCATCAGCCAGCGGCTGTCGCAGGTGGACGGGGTGGGCGAGGTCGAGATCGGCGGTGGCTCGCTGCCCGCCGTGCGGGTGGAGCTGCTGCCGTTCGCGCTCAACCGCTACGGCATCAGCACCGAAGACGTGCGCGCCGCCATCCAGGCCGCCAACGCCAACCGGCCCAAGGGCGCGGTGGAAGGCGCCGGCCGGCGCCTGCAGATCTACACGCCCTCGCCCTCGCGCCGGGCGGCCGATTACGCCTCGCTCGTCATCGCCTGGCGCAACGGCGCGGCCGTGCGCCTGGGCGACGTGGCCCGCGTGGTGGACGGCGTGGAAAACACGCGCACGCTGGGCCTCTTCAACGGCCAGCCGGCCATCATCGTGCTCATCACCCGCCAGCCGGGCGCCAACATCATCGAGACGGTGAACGGCGTGCGCGACCTGCTGCCCGAATTGCAGGCGCAATTGCCGCAGGACATCCGCATCGCGGTGGCCTCGGACAGCACCAACTCCATCCGCGCCTCGCTGCACGAGATTGAATTCACGCTGATGCTCTCCATCGCCCTGGTGGTGCTGGTGGTGGGGCTCTTCCTGCGCAAGGCACGCGCCACCATCATTCCGGCGGTGGCCACGGTGGTGTCGCTGCTGGGCACCTTCGGCGTGATGTACCTGCTGGGCTTCAGCCTCAACAACCTCAGCCTGATGGCGCTCACCGTGGCGACCGGCTTCGTGGTGGACGACGCCATCGTGGTGCTGGAGAACACCAGCCGCCACATCGAGGCCGGCATGGACCGGCTGGAGGCCGCGCTGCTGGGCGCGCGCGAGGTGGGCTTCACCGTGCTGTCGATCAGCCTTTCGCTGGTGGCGGTGTTCATTCCCCTGCTGTTCATGGACGGGCAGGTGGGCCGCCTCTTCCGCGAATTCGCCATCACGCTGTCGGCGGCGGTGGCGATCTCGCTGGTGATCTCGCTCACCACCACGCCCATGATGTGCGCCTGGCTGCTGCGCGCCGAAGGCCCCCATGGAGCCCAGCCGCCGGGCCGCTTCGCCCGGGTGGGCGAGCGCAGCTACCAGGCCCTGCTGCGCGGCTACGGCCATGCGCTGGACTGGGCGCTAGCCAGCAAGGCGCTGGTGATGGTGCTGCTGCTGGTCGTGGTGGGGCTGAACGTCTACCTCTTCAGCCACATTCCCAAGGGCTACTTCCCGCAGCAGGACAACGGCCAGATCAACGCCGGGCTACGGGCCGACCAGAGCATCTCGTCCACCGCGCTGGCCGCCAAGCTGCGGCAGGCGGTGGACATCATCCACCGCGACCCGGCGGTGGACACGGTGGTGGGCTTTTCGGGCGGGGGCCGCGCGGGCGGCGGCTTCATGTTCGTCAACCTGAAGCCCGCCAGCCAGCGCACCGACAGCAGCGCCGCCGTCATCAACCGCCTGCGGCCGCAGCTGTCGCAGATCACCGGGCTGCGCGTGTTCCTGAGCCCGGTGCAGGAGCTGCGCATGGGCGGGCGCTCGAGCAACTCCACCTACCAGTACACGCTGCAAAGCGACAACCTGGCGGACATGCGCGTCTGGGCGGCGCGCCTGACCGAGCGGCTCAAGCAGGAGCCCCAGCTGGTGGACGTGGACAGCGACCAGGCCGAGAACGGCGTGGAAGCCTTCGTGGAGGTGGACAAGGCGACCGCCTCGCGCCTGGGCGTGAGCGCCTCGGCCATCGACAGCGCTCTCTACAACGCCTTCGGCCAGCGCTCGGTGGCCACCATCTACGGCGAGCTGAACCAGTATTCCGTGATCATGGAATGGGCGCCCGACACCACGCGGGGCCCGCCGGCCCTGGCCGACATCTACGTTCCGGCCAACCCGAGCGGCGCCGTGGGCACCGCCGCCAACCCGGGCCAGCGCGGCGCATCGACCGGCCAGGTGCTGAGCAACACCGCATCCACCATGGTGCCGCTCAGTGCCATCGCGCGGGTGGTGGAGCGCGCCTCACCCACTTCCATCAGCCACCAGGACGGGGAGATCGCCACCACCGTGTCGTTCGACCTGGCGGAAGGCACCACGCTGGAGCAGGCCCGGCAGATCGTCGCGCAGGCCGAGGCCGACATCGCCATGCCCACCAACGTGCGCGGCAGCTTCCAGGGCACGGCCCTCGGCGCGCAGCAGTCGCAGTCGCAGCAGCTGTTCCTGATCCTGGCGGCGCTGGTGGTGATCTACATCGTGCTGGGCGTGCTCTACGAGAGCCTGATCCACCCGATCACCGTGCTCACCACCCTGCCCTCGGCCGGCGTGGGCGCGGTGCTGGCGCTGCTGCTCTTTCACATGCAGTTCACCGTGATCGCGCTGATCGGCGTGTTCCTGCTGATCGGCATCGTGAAGAAGAACGCCATCCTGATCATCGACTTCGCGCTGGAGGCCGAGCGCGCGCGCGGGCTTTCGGCCACCGAGGCCGTGCGCGAGGCCTGCATGCTGCGCCTGCGCCCCATCCTGATGACCACGCTGGCCGCCGCCCTGGGCGCGCTGCCGCTGGCCATCGGCTTCGGCCAGGGCTCGGAGCTGCGCCAGCCCCTGGGCGTGGCCATCATCGGCGGCCTGCTGGCCAGCCAGCTGCTGACCCTGCTGACCACGCCCGTGGTCTACGTGCTGCTGGACCGGCTGCGCCGCCCCGCCGCCAACGACCGCCAGTTGAGCCGCCTGGCCCCGCCGCCCGCCGCACCCCAGCCCCACTGAACCCTCTCTCATGACCACCGGCCGCCGCACCCCTTTCCCCCCACGCGCCTCCCGCAGCCTGCGCGCCGCCTGCCTGGGCGCCCTGCTGCCGCTGGCCGCCTGCTCGGTCGCACCGGTGTACCAGCGCCCCGAGGTGGCCGCCCTGCCCGCCGCCTACAAGGAAGCCGGCCCGGTCAGCGCCGCCGGCGCGCTCTGGCAGCCCGCGCAGCCGGCCGACGCCATTGACCGGGGCAACTGGTGGACGCTGTTCCAGGACGACGACCTGAACCGCCTGGCCGCGCAGGTGCAGCTGTCCAACCAGAACATCGCCGCCGCCGTGGCGGCCTACGCGCAGGCCCAGGCGCTGGTGCGCGAACAGGGCGCGGGGCTGCTGCCGTCGGTCGACCTCACGGGCGGCGCAACGCGCTCGGGCGGCGAAGGCTCGGCCCGGCGCGGCACGACCGCGCAGGCGGCCCTGGGCGCCAGCTGGGCGCCCGACCTGTGGGGGCGCCTGGGCAGCGCGGTGAGCGGCGCGCAGGCCAGCGCGCAGGCCAGCCAGGCGGACCTGGCCTCGGCCCGCCTCTCGGCCGTGGGATCGCTGGTGGCCGCGTACTTCCAGCTGCGCGAGGCCGACGCCGAGATCGCGCTGCTGCAGGACATCGTGGAGGCCTACCAGCGCAGCCTCCAGATCACCCGCAACCGTTATGACGCCGGCATCGCGCCCGCCTCCGACGTACAGCAGGCGCGCACCCAGCTGGCCAACGCCCAGGCGGACCTGGCGGGCGTGCGGCAGAACCGAGCCCGCTACGAACACGCCATCGCCGTGCTGACGGGGGTGCCGCCCGGCAGCTTCGGCCTGCCGCCCGCACCGTGGATCGCCCGCGTGCCGCAGGTGCCGGCCACGCTGCCTTCGGAGCTGCTGCAGCGCCGGCCGGACATCGCCTCGGCCGAACGCGCCGTGGCCGCCGCCAACGCGCAGATCGGCGTGCAGCGCGCGGCGTACTACCCCAGCCTCGGCCTGTCCGCGTCCCTGGGGCGCAGCGGCACGGGCCTGGGCGATCTGTTCAGCGCCTCGGGCGCGCTCTGGTCGCTGGGCCTGTCGGCCGCGCAGACC
The DNA here is from genome assembly GCF_040365715.1 of Acidovorax sp. FG27. Lineage (NCBI taxonomy): Bacteria > Pseudomonadati > Pseudomonadota > Betaproteobacteria > Burkholderiales > Comamonadaceae > Acidovorax > Acidovorax sp. FG27. The sequence continues at coordinate 47,405 of NZ_BAABVY010000011.1, read as the reverse complement.
GTGTTCGACGGCGGCGCCATCGCGGCGCGGGTGGACGCCGCCCAGGCCGCGCGCGATGCCCGGGCGGCCAGCTACCGCCAGACGGTGCTGACCGCCTTCCAGGGGGTGAAAGACCAGCTCGGCACCATCCGCACGCTGGAGGCCCAGGAGCCGCTGCGCCAGGAGGCCGTGAACGCCGCCCGGCTGACCGAAACCCAGCTGCAGAACCGCTACCGCGCCGGCCAGGTCGGCTACACCGAGGTGGTCACGGCGCAGATCACCGCGCTGTCGGCCCGGCGGGCGCTGCTGCAGCTGCAGGCCAGCCGCCAGCTGGCGGCCGCCGCGCTGGTGCAGGCGCTGGGGGGCGGGTGGCAGGCGCCGTGGGCGCAGGCCACGCCCTGACGCCTTCCGGGTCCGGGCCGATCGCATCGCGGCAAAAAGGCAGCCGCTGCTCGCGGCATACTCCCGCACCCGTTTCGCCCAGGCCACCCGCCCGGGCGGAAGCGGGCGCAACCCCTGAATCAACCAGACACAAGGAACATGCCGTGATTCGACAGAAGTTTTTGCGCTCCACCCTGCTCATCGCCAGCCTGGCCGCCGCCGGCTTCAGCCACGCGCAGGAGCGCATCGTGGTGGGCTTCATGAGCCCCGTCACCGGCCCGCAGGCCGCCAACGGCGTAGACAACCGCGATGGCGCGCTGCTCGCCATCAAGGAGCTGAATGCCCGTGGCATCAAGGTGGGCGGCAAGCCGGTGCAGTTCGAGCTGGACATCAACGACGATGGCGCCGACCCCAAGCAGGGCGTGCAGATCGCCCAGCGCCTGGCCGACAAGAAGATCCGGTTCGTGCTCGGCCCCTACAACTCGGGCGTGGCCATGCCTGCGTCGCGCGTGCTGGCCGAAGCCGACATCGTGACCTTCACGGTCGCCTCCAACCCCAAGATCACGCAGCAGGGCTACCGGCCGCTGTTCCGCATCGGCGCGAGCGACAACCAGCTGGGCACCAAGATGGCGGTCTATGCCGCGCAGGAGCTGAAGCTCAAGACAGTGGCCGTCATCGACGACCGCACGGCCTACGGCCAGGGCGTGGCCAAGGAATTCGCCGACGAAGCCAAGCGCCAGGGCATGAAGGTGGTGGCCAGCGAATTCACCACCGACAAGGCCACCGACTTCACCGCCATCCTGACCAACGTGCGCGCCGCCAAGGCGGACGCGGTGTTCTACGGCGGCTATTCGCCCCAGGGCGGCCCCATGCTGCGCCAGATGCGTGCGCTGGGGCTGAACATGCCGCTGCTGGGCGGCGACGGCATCTGCTCGTCGGAGACGGCCACGCTGTCGCAGGTGGCGGGCAACCTGAACGTGTACTGCACCCAGGGCGGCTCCATGCTCGACCGCAGCGACAAGGGCCAGAAGTTCATCGAGCGCTACCGCGCCGAATGGAAGCGCGACCCGCTGACCTATGCCGCCGCGTTCTACGACGGCATGCACCTGCTGGCCGGCGCCATCGAGGCCACGCAGGGCACCGACGGCAAGAAGATCATCGACCACATCGCCAAAGGCAAGTACGCCGGCGTGAGCGGCGAGTACAGCTACGACGACAAGCACGACCTGCGCTCGTCGGCGGTGACGGTGTTCACCTTCAAGGGCAAGGACGTGGTGCCGCTCAAGAGCCTGTAGAGCCCGCGAGGCGCGGCGGCCTGCTCAAGGGCCAGTGGGCTCCGCTGCAGCCGCCTGCGCCATGCACGTATCCACCCACCGCGCCAGCTGCGGCCCGGTGGGCGTGCCCGCGCCCATCAGCAGGCGGTAGACGATGGGCGCCACCAGGGTATCAAGCACGCAGTCCACGGACGGCGTGGCCTGGCCGCGTGCGCGGGCGCGCTCGACCAGCATGGTCATCTGGCCGGCCGTGATCTGCAGGCACTGGCAGGGCGCCGAGCCGTCGCCGTAGCCGCTGGCGGTGAGCACGTCCTTCAGCACCTGGCGGCCGAGGTCCGACGACATTTCCTCGATGAATTGCTCGCCCCAGGCCAGCAGGTCGCCGCGCACGCTGCCGGTGTCGGGCGGCTCGGCCTCGTCGCGCAGGCGCTCGATCGACACGTCAGCCAGCAGCTCGACCAGGTCGCCCCAGCGGCGGTAGATGGTGGACGGCGTCACGCCGGCCTGCGCGGCGATCTGCGGAATGGTTAGCGCCTCGCGGCCGTGCAGCGCCGTCAGGTCGTGCACGGCCTGGTGCACGGCGGCCTGCACGCGGGCACTGCGCCCGCCGGGGCGCAATCGGGTGGCTCCAGACGTCATGCCGCCATTTTAGGAGGGTCGCCCGCAGGCGCGGCACTAAAGCAAACACTTTGCTTTAGTGCGACAATCCGTTAACGCAATTTTTTAGCGTTAATGCCATGGCTGCTGCCCTCCACCATTCTCCCTCTTCCACCGTCCCCACCTGGCCCGCCCGCCGGCTGGAGCCCGGCGCCGCTCTGTGGCTCACGGTGTCGCTGGTGATGATGTTCCTCGCCGCGTCGAGCGCGCCGTCGCCGCTCTATGCGATCTACCGGGAGATGTGGGGCTTCTCGGCCTTCAGCCTGACGGTGATCTTTTCCAGCTACGCCTTCGCCCTGCTGGCGGCACTGCTGTGCTTCGGCGCGCTGTCGGATCACATCGGCCGGCGCAGCGTGGTCGTCGCGGCGCTGGTGCTCGAATTCGTCTCGATCGTCACCTTCTGGCGGGCCGAGTCGGTGGCCTGGCTGCTGGCGGCGAGGGTGCTGCAGGGCGTCGCCACCGGCATGGCGACCAGCGCGCTCAGTGCCCTGCTGGTGGACCTGCACCCGGTGCGCGGCCCGCTGATGAACAGCATGGCGCCCATGGTGGGCATGGCCATCGGCGCCTTGGGCACCGGCATGCTGGTGCAGTACCTGCCCGCGCCCACCCACCTGGTGTTCGAGCTGCTGCTGGGGGTGATCGCGCTGCAGTGCGCCGCCGCCTTCTGGTTGCCGGAAACCGTGGCGCGCCGGCCGGGCGTCTGGCGGTCGCTCGTGCCGAGCATGCACGTGCCGCAGGCCGCGCGGGCGCCGCTGCTGCGCATCCTGCCGCTCAGCACGGCCGGCTGGGCGCTGGGCGGCTTCTTCCTGTCGCTCGGGCCTTCGCTGGCGCGGCTGGTGACGGGCAGCGCGTCGCCGCTGCTCGGCGGGGTGCTGATCGCCGCGCTGGTGCTGCCCGGGGCGGTCGCCATCGGCTTCGTGCGAGAGCGGCCGCCGCGTGGCGTGCTGCAGGGCAGCGCCGCCGCGCTGGCGGTGGGCCTGTCGGTCACCCTGGCCGGCGTGGCCTGGCACAGCCCGGCGGCCTTCTTCGGCGGCACGCTGGTGGCGGGGCTGGGCTTTGGCGCGGGCTTCAACGCCGCCGTGCGCTGCCTGGTGCCGCTGGCGTCGGCGCAGGACCGGGCCGGCCTCATGGCCAGCTTCTTCGTGCTGAGCTATCTCGCTTTCAGCCTGCCCGCCATCGCCGCCGGGCTGCTCACCGGCCTGTGGGGGCTGCGCGCCACGGCGCTGGGGTATGGCGCGCTGCTGATCGTGCTGGCGGGGCTGTCGGCCTTCACGTCGCGGCGGGCCTGAGCCGGGTCTGACGCAGGAAGGGCGTCTTCACGGCCTGCCGCGCAGCGGTCGCGGCGATGCGCCGGAGGGATCACCCGCCTCCCGCACCAGCCGCACGCCCACGAGCGTGTAGCGCGTGTCCGGGCTGTTCCAGTTGCGATAGGTGCACCGGGCATACAGCGGCCAGGTGTGCCAAGAGCCGCCGCGCCGCACGCGCACGCTGCCCGTGGCGGGCCCCTGCGGGTCGTCGCGCGCCGAGCGTGCATAGGCATCGTCCGCATGCCAGTCGGACACCCATTCCCACACGTTGCCCGACATGTCGTGCAGCCCGAAGGCGTTGGCCGGGTAGCTGGCGACCGGCGCGGTGAACGCATGCCCGTCGCGGCCGGGCACGGCCTGGGCCTGCCAGCGCGGCCAGTAGGGCGCGGCGTCCTGGTCGAAGGTGTTGGCGTTGCGTGCCAGCGCCGCGGGGTCGTCCCCATGCCCGTAGCGCGCAGCCTTGCCGGCGCGGCAGGCATATTCCCACTCGGCCTCGGTCGGCAGGCGGTAGCGGTGGCCTTCGGTGGCGCTCAGCCAGGCCGCGAGGGCGTGTGCGTCGTGCCAGGTGATGTTGACCACCGGGTGGTCGTCGCCTTGCGCGAAGCCCGGGTTGCGCCACGAATAGCGCGGATCGCGCCCCTCGAAGGCGTCGCCGCGCGCGCTCTTGTCGGGGTCGTAGGCCGGGTTGTAGCCGTAGCCGCCCGTGCCGTCGGCCTCGGACTCGGCGCGGTAGCCCGCCGCCTGCACGAAGCGCCTGAACTGGCCCACCGTCACTTCCGTCTGCCCCAGGTAGAAGGCGCGGGTGATGCGCACCGTGTGCACCGGAGCCTCGTCGGCCAGGGAGCTGAGCCGGCTCGGCTCCATGCCCGGGTAGTCGCGCGCCAGGCGCTCCACCGGCTCGTCGCTGCCCATGCGAAAGCTGCCGGCAGGGATGCGAACGAACGGCATGCCCAGGGAATTGGTCCACACGGCGGGTGCCGCCGGCGCGGCCCGCTGCTCGGCGCGGACCGTGGGCGCCAGTGCGGCCAGCGACAGCAGCGCGGCGGCCACCATGATGCCCATGAGCGATGCGCACCCCTGCGGCGAGCGCACGGGCCAGGACGCGGTCGATGGCAGGTGCGAACGGCGATGGGCTTGCGGCATGCGGGCTTTCCAGACAGAAGCAGGGCCCCATGGGGCGGATCGTGGCCGGGGCGGCGGCCACTCGGAAGCCACCAGTGTAGGCACGTCCGGCGGCCCCGCCGGCCTCGATGCGGGCGGCAGACGGAGCCCCTCGCCCATTCCGGGCAGACCCGGCAGGCGTTGCGGCGGCCCGCCGTGGCCGGGCCCGTTGTCAGCGCATGCGCTGCGCGCGGTGCCACACCGGCACCAGCCACAAGGCCTGCACCGCCGCGTACCCCGCCACCGCCAAACCCAGCGCCAGCAACGGCAAACCCACGGCCAGCGGCGCGCCCAATGCGTGCACCCACGCGGCCATGGCCTCCACACCGCCCGCTGCGGAAAAGCCCTCCCACGCCGGCAGCCGCTGCTCGCCGGGCAGCACCCAGGCGCCCAACTGGAACGCCAGGGCGTAGAGCGGCAAGGTGGTGAGCGGGTTGGTGTAGAGCGTCACAGCCGCCCCCGCCACCGCGTTGCCGCGCAATGCGGCGCAGGTGGCGACGGCGGCCGGGATCTGCAGCGGCCCGGGGATCAGGCCGCAAAAGAGGCCCGCCGCCGTACCGCGTGCCAGGGCCTCGCGGCGCAGGCAGAGCAGCTGGCGCCGCTCCAGCCAGGGGCGCAGCCGGGCGAGCGATGGCCGGTCCATCAGCGCGCGGGTGGCCGGCTCCTGCCGGCGCAGCCAGCGGCGCACGCCGGTCATCAGCCGCGCCAGCGGCAGCGCCACCCGGCCGGCCAGCGCCCCGGCGGAGCTCACAGGGCGACCGCCACCGCGGTGGCGGCGCCCCAGGCGCCGGTCAGGCCCGCCAGCAAGCGCACGTCGCGGCGCTCGTTGCCGCCGCGCCAGCTCATCCAGGTGGTGAGCGCGAGCGCGGCCAGCATGGTGGCCATCACGGCCTCGAACATCGTCATTTCCATCGAATCGGTCCTCGTGGATCACACCTGGGTCAGGCGCCCGCGCCCGGCAGGGCGGGAGGCGGGGTGCCATCGCCACCGCCCTTGCCGCGGGACGTCCAGAGCGACGCGACGATGGAACCGGCGATCAGCGCGCCCGTTACCAGCAGGGCATAGCCGATCGGGATCTTGTAGACGTCGATCAGCAGCATCTTCGAGCCGATGAACACCAGCACCAGGGCTAGGCCGTAGGCCAGCAGGTGAAAGCGGTCCGCCAGGTCGGCCAGCAGGAAATACAGCGCCCGCAGACCCAGGATGGCGAAGATGTTGGCGGTGAGCACGATGAACGGATCGCTCGTGATCGCGAAGATCGCCGGGATGCTGTCCACCGCGAAGATCACGTCCGTCACGCCGATCATGATCAGCACCACGAATAGGGGGGTGAACAGCTTCACGCCGTTGACTACGGTGGTCATCTTCTCTCCGTCGAAGTGGTCCGACATGCGGATCCGCTTGCGCAGGAATTTCAGCACCGGGTTGCTGGAGATGTCAGGCTCCTGCCCCGCGGCGATCCACATCTTCACGCCCGTGATGACGAGGAACGCGCCGAACACGTACAGCAGCCAGTGGAACGTGGCCAGCAGCCAGGCGCCCGCCAGGATCAGCACCGTGCGCAGCACGATCGCGCCGATGATGCCGATGATGAGCGCGCGCTTCTGGTATTCCGCCGGCACGGCGAAGTAGCTGAAGATCATCAGGAAGACGAAGATGTTGTCCACCGACAGGCTCTTTTCCACCAGGTAGCCGGTGATGAACTGCATCGATACCGTGTTGGCCACCTCGCGGCCCTGCGCGCCGTCGAGGTACCACCACAGGATGGCGACGAACACGAACGCGAGCGAGAACCACAGCAGGCTCCAGCTCAGCGCCTCCTTCATGGTCACCTTGTGCGCGCCCTGGCGCTCCATGACCAGCAGGTCGATGGCGATCGCCACGACCACGAACAGGCCGAAGCCGGCCCACATCATGGGGGTTCCGATGGTTTCCACCATGGCTTCAGCCCTCCTGGCGCACGCGGCGCGGTGAAGTCAGGGCAGTCCGGGCGGTCAGCCCCGGACAAGCGCCGTGCCCGGCTGGCGCGGCGCCCGGTGGTGCGGCATGCGGCACCAGGGTCGGTCGGTGGGTGGTGGTCATGGCGGTGAGGGGGTCGAGTGGATGGGAAAGAGACGTTTTTGAATACGAAACACGAGCCCGCACTGTCGAGCCTGCGCGCCCGCAAAGGAAGATAGCCCGGCCGTAAGATCACTTCGGTTTTTGCGAAGTGTTTTCCTGTTCCGTCCTACAAAAAATGAGCCAGACCTTCAATTACCGACATCTGTACTACTTCTGGGTGGTGGCCAAGGAAGGCGGCGTGGCCCGGGCCGCCGAGCGCCTGGACATGGCCGTGCAGACCATCAGCGCCCAGGTGCGGTCGCTGGAGAAAGACCTGGGCATCGCCCTCTTGCGCACCGAAGGCCGCAACCTGGTGCTGACCGACGCCGGCGTGGCCGCCATGCACGAGGCCGACCAGATCTTCGCTTTGGGCGAACAGTTGCAGCACCGCGTGGCCGAAGCTGCCACCGGCCGCGTACTGCGACTGAATCTGGGCATTTCGGACGGCATCGCCAAGGTGGCCGTGCACCGCCTGCTCACCCCCGTGCTGGACGCGCCCCACCTGCGCCTGCTCTGCCACGAAGGCGAGTTCCAGCCCCTGCTGGGCGAGTTGGCCCTGCACAAGCTGGACGCGGTGCTGGCCGACCGCCCCGCCCCGCCCAACCCTGCGCTGAAGACCACCAGCCAGCTGCTGGGCACCAGCCCCATCGCCTGGTATGCCCCACCCGCCTGGGCCGACGCCGCCGCGCGCGGCTTTCCGCACAGCCTGGCCGTGGTGCCCCTGCTGCTACCGACCGACCACGCCGCCGCCCGCGCCCGCATCGACCACTGGCTGGAGCGGGAACGCATCCGCCCGCGGATCGCCGGTGAGTTCGAGGACAGCGCCCTGCTGGCCACCTTCGCCGGCACCGGCATGGGCGTAATGCCCGCGCCGGAGTCGATGGGGGAGCACCTGGCGCGCACGCATGGGCTGGTGGCGGTGGGGACGACGGCGGAGGTGCAGGAGCAGTTTCACCTGATCTTCAGTGCGAGGAAGGTGATGCATCCGCTGGTGGTGAGGTTGGTGGAGAGAGGAGCCATGATTCTCGCCCCAGCCCACTGCGGCCCGCCTGTCCGCTGAAAACGCGGTAAAGACCTGGCCGCGGGACGTGTCTGAGAGCAAGCGGGATGAATGAATCTCCTAAATCCGACGGCTCGGCGCCCGGTCGTCCCGATATTGGGCGGTATTACGAAACCCCCTCCCACTCGGAACGCCAGTTCACGCTGAAGCGTCCCGGTACTGACTGGGCGTGAGCCCCGTCAACAGTTTGAATTGACGGGTGAATGCGCTGTGATCGGTGTAGCCGCACTGCAGTGCGATTTCAGTGATCTGCAGATCCGTGTGCAGCAGCCGATGTGCGTGCTCCAGGCGAGCCTTGTGAATCATCTGCCGGGGGGTCAGATGGAATATGCGCTTGCAATACCGCTCCAGTTGCGCCACCGACATGCCGGCGATGCACGTCAGCTCCTTCATGGTGACCGCGCCATGGAAATGGTTGCGAATGTGTTCATCCACCGCGACCAAGCGTGGATAGGCAGGATGGGTGCCACTGGCGGAGGGGAGATCCAACGAAATGCCTATCAAGCCGATGATCTGGTCATCTCGGCCCCGAACAGGCCGCTTGTGCGTCAAACACCAGCCAGGCTCCCGGCTCACGAACAGATGCAGTTCCAGTTGATCGCCTAAAACCACCCCCTGTTCCAGGACGCGCTGGTCCTGCTCGGTATATGCGGATCCCAGTTGGGTCGGGAAAACCTCCGCACTGGTTTTGCCAATCAGCCGCTTCAAATGATTCAGTCCGCAACGCTCCACCAGCGTGCGATTGGCGAGCAGATAACGCCCATGCGCATCCTTTATGAATATTGCAGCGTTCGGAACCGCATCCAGAATAGGCAGTAGCAGCCACATATTCGAGACCAGTTGCTCGATATTCTCGGGCCGGTATGCGTCCAGCTCGCTATTCAAGGACTTCAGCAGCTTCAGCGTCATGGATCGGTTGTCCGAATTATTCAACAGGCAGGGTAGGTATTAGATTCTAGTTCGACACCGACCATGAGACATCCTGCCTCGGCTCTGCCATCGTGCCGCTCCTCGGCCTCTCCGGACCCGCGAACGCCCCGGCTGGAACGTGACTATGCCGATATCGTCGTTTTCCCTTGATAAAACCATCAAGCACCGTCTAACTCCACGGCGGAATAATTCAGCGGCCTGTTTTAGCTTGAGGGCCGACCCGACTCATCAGTCGTCACGGATTATTCGAAGACTGTCCCGTCTCAAAGATAACCAAGCATTCTGCTCTACAAAGACGTGCTACGCCGTCGCCCCACAAATGCCAAGCAGACGTTTTGCACCCTATTCATAGCCATTCGACCTCGACCCGCAACGGATCGGGAAGCACGCCTTTTCAGATCAAAAACACCAGGAGACGCCGTGTTGGGACAAGGAAAATTCAAGAAGCAGCTGTCGCTGACAGACCTCACATTCATAGGACTGGGAGCCATATTCGGCTCGGGCTGGTTATTCGCTGCCAGCCATGTTTCCGCCATCGCCGGCCCTGCCGGCATCTTCTCGTGGCTGCTGGGCGGATTGGCCGTGCTGCTGCTGGGTATCGTCTATTGCGAGCTGGGGGCGGCGCTGCCGCGTGCCGGTGGCGTGGTGCGCTATCCGGTGTATTCGCACGGCCCGTTGCTCGGCTACCTGATGGGGTTCATCACACTGATCGCTTTCTCCAGCCTGGTGGCCATCGAAGTAGTGGCGTCGCGACAGTACGCGGCCGCCTGGTTCCCCGGGTTGACCAATGGGGGTTCCGGTGAGCCGACCGTCGTAGGATGGCTCGTGCAATTCGGGCTGCTGTGCGTATTCTTCGTGCTCAACTACCGCAGCGTGAAGACCTTCGCCAAAGCCAACAATCTGGTGAGCGTGTTTAAATTCGTCGTGCCGCTGCTGGTCATCGGTGTGCTGTTCACCTTCTTCAAGCCAGAGAATTTCCAGGTTCAGGGTTTCGCCCCCTTCGGTCTTTCCGGCATCGAGATGGCGGTTTCCGCCGGCGGCGTCATCTTCGCTTACTTGGGACTCACGCCCATCATCTCGGTGGCCAGCGAGGTGAAGAACCCACAGCGCACCATTCCGATCGCGCTGATTCTCTCGGTGCTGCTTTCCACCGCCATCTACGTGCTGCTGCAGGTGGCGTTCCTTGGCGGAGTTCCCACCGACATGCTGGCCAACGGCTGGGCCGCAGTGTCCAAGGAGCTTGCCCTGCCCTATCGCGACATCGCCCTGGCGCTGGGCGTCAGCTGGCTGGCCTATCTGGTGGTGGCCGATGCGGTGATCTCCCCCAGCGGCTGCGGCAACATCTACATGAATGCCACCCCCCGCGTCGTTTATGGCTGGGCGCAGACCGGCACTTTCTTCAAGGTATTCACCCGGATCGATCCGAAGTCCGGCATTCCACGCCCAGCGCTCTGGCTGACCTTCGCCCTCTCGGTGTTCTGGACCCTGCCGTTCCCGTCGTGGGAGACGCTGATCAACGTCGTGTCCGCTGCGTTGGTGCTGAGTTATGCGGTCGCCCCAGTGTCCGTCGCCGCCCTGCGCCGCAATGCACCCGACATGCCCCGCCCGTTCCGCGTGCGTTGGATGGGCCTGCTCGGCCCCCTGTCATTCATCATCGCCGCACTCATCGTGTACTGGTCCGGCTGGAGCACTGTGTCGTGGCTGCTGGGCCTGCAGATCCTGATGTTCGTGGTGTACCTGCTGTGCGGCCGTTTCGTGCCGACCGCTCACCTGAATCTGCGCCAGCAGGTTCGCTCGTCGGCCTGGCTGATCGGCTTTTATGCCATCACCATCGTGCTCTCCAAGCTGGGCAGCTTCGGCGGCCTGGGGGTGCTCAGCCATCCGTTCGACACGCTGGTGGTGGCGGCATGCGCACTGGGCATTTACCAGTGGGGCGCGGCAACCGGCGTGCCCGCTGATCTGATCAAGCTGGATGACGACGAAGAAAGCGAGACGGTTGCGAACGGCATGCCCGCCGCACCCAAGGGCTCTGCCTAGCAATCCGCCCACGGTACCCTCACCGGAAAGCCTTATGAAGCACATACACATCATCGACTCCCATACCGGCGGCGAGCCCACGCGGCTGGTCATGAAGGGCTTCCCCATGTTGGCCGGCGCCACCATGACCGAGCAGCGCGATGCCCTGCGCGATCAGCACGACCATTGGCGCCGCGCTTGTCTGCTGGAGCCACGCGGCAACGACGTGCTGGTGGGCGCCCTGTACTGCCCTCCGGTATCGCCAGACGCCACCTGCGGCGTGATCTTCTTCAACAACGCCGGCTACCTGGGCATGTGCGGCCACGGCACCATCGGCCTGGTGGCCTCGCTGCGCTACCTCGGGCTGATCGAACCGGGCATGCACAAGATCGACACGCCGGTCGGCCCTGTTAGCGCTACCTTGCATGGGGATGGGGCGGTGACCGTCGGCAATGTGCCCGCTTACCGCTACCGTCGCCAGGTGCCGGTGGACGTGCCCGGCCATGGCCGCGTGGTCGGTGACGTGGCTTGGGGTGGCAACTGGTTCTTCCTGGTGGCCGAGCACGGCAAGGATCTGCGACTCGACCATGTCGAAGCCCTGACCGATTTCACCTGGGCGATGCTCAAGGCCCTTGAAGCCCAAGGCATTCGCGGCGAAGGCGGCGCCTTGATCGACCATATCGAGTTGTTCGCCGATGACGACAACGCCGACAGCCGCAACTTCGTCATGTGCCCGGGCAAGGCCTACGACCGCTCACCCTGCGGCACGGGCACCAGCGCCAAGCTGGCATGCCTTGCGGCCGATGGCAAGCTGGCACCCGGGGAACCCTGGGTGCAGGCCAGCATCACCGGCAGCCGGTTCCTGGGCCGCTACGAGCAGGAAGGCGAGCGCATCCGCCCCTTCATCACCGGCCGCGCCTACATGACCGCCGACAGCACCCTGCTGATCGATGAGCAAGATCCTTTTGCCTGGGGCATCTGAGGGTTGGGGCATGCCCTCCGATATCCGAGCCCGTACCTTTCCCCCCTCCCTCGACGACTTCGAAGATCGATCTCAATGAACATCACTATGTTCAACGGCTGCATACACGCGTTGCCAACTCCTGCATCGCTGACCGCAAGCCGGAGTTCGCCGCCCATTGCCGCGGGTCCGAGCTGATCGACATCGGCATGCGTGCCGTCGTGTACTGCGGCTCCATGGGTGATTGGCCGCTGCTCACTGAAGGCCGATGCCAGGAAGGCGGAACCCACAACGCCAGCTTTCGCAAATGCTCCAGCTACATAACGCCCTACGGGGAACACGATGCCAACCTCTTCCAATATAGGTTCCACGCCTGATGCGGTGGATATCGCCGTCGTCGGCGCGGGCATCATCGGTGTGACCTGCGCGTTGTCGCTGGCACGTCATGGCCTGCGCGTGACGGTGGTCGATGCCCAGGAGCCAGGCCATGGCGCCTCGTACGGCAATGCCGGACACCTGGCTGCCGAGCAGGTCTTTCCCATCGCCGACATATCGATCCTCCAGCGGATTCCGGCGATGCTCATCGACCCGATGGGTCCCCTGCGCCTCGACTGGAAATACCTTCCTCGCGCATTGCCGTGGTTCGCTCGGTTGGTGCTGAACCTGCGCTCCGAGCCCTTTCAGCAGACCGTTGCAGGCCTGCGCCAGCTCAACGAAGCCAGTCTGGGCGCCTGGGAGCGCCTGCTGGAATCCATCGGTCATGCGGATCTGCTCCAGAAGCGGGGCTCGCTGCTGGTGTTCGAGCGCGCCGAATCCCTGGAAACCGTCGATCCACTGCGCAAGCGCTGGCTACAGCAGGGCGTACCGGTCGAGTTCTGGTCAGCCCAGGCGGTTCGCGATGCTGCCCCCGAACTGAGCGAACGCCTTCTGGGCGGGCTCTTCTTTCAGGAGACGGGGCATTTCATCGACCCCTACCTGGCGGTCTGCCGCCTGGTCGAAGCAGCCGAGGCCGGCGGCGTGCGCTTTTTCCAGCAGCAGGTTCACGGTGGCCGCTTGCATGCCCATGGTGTGTCACTGGCCACCAGCCAGGGCGAGCTGAATGCCCGGCGCGTGCTAATCGCCTGCGGTGCCCACTCGGCCCCGCTCGTCGCGCAACTGACCGGCACGCGTGTGCCCCTCGATACCGAGCGCGGCTACCACCTGATGCTGCCCCACGAGCACGGGCGGCTGCCCTTCCCCGTCACATCACTAGAGCGCAAGTTCATCATGACGCCCATGAGCGGCGGGCTTCGGCTGGCTGGCACCGTCGAATTCGCCGGCCTTGACAGCCCTGCGCGCATGAAGCGCGCCTGGCAACTGCACCGGTTGAGCGAGGGCCTGTTCCACAGGGATTTGGACGCCAAGGACGCAACGACCTGGATGGGTCGCCGGCCCTCCCTGCCTGACTCGCTGCCCGTCATCGATCAGGTCTGCGACGGCCGGGTGCTGCTCGCCTTCGGCCACCAGCATCTGGGACTGACCCAGGCCGCCATCACGGCCGAATGGATCGCGCAGTTGGCCGTCGTCTTGCAGCCTGGGGCAGCGGCCGCATCGCACGCGCTGCCCGATCTTTCGGCTTATCGGCTTGGGCGGTTTTGAAAGGGTATGGCTGTAGCGGTTGGTCACAGCTCCTCCCTCCGGCCAGCGCCGCGCACCTATCGCTGCGGCATGTTCTTCTCGGTATAGCAAAGGCTCACCGTCGCGTCCTTCGGAATCGCGGGCATGGTCGCCTCCCACGCCTCCCATGCCAGTACCATGTCCGCCAGCCTTGCGGGCTCCAGCGGCGCCAGGTTTGCGCGCTCTCGCTCGTCATGCGCCAGATTGAACAGGTAATCCACCCCATCCACCCGCAGGTATTTCCAGTCCCCATATCGCATGGCGCGCTGGCCGCGGTGGTTCATGCGCCAGAACAGGGGGCGGTCGGCGATCCAGGCCGCATCGTCCAGCAGCGGCACGAGCGTCTGTCCATCCCACGGGTAGTCAGGATGCGGCCCCGCGCCACCCAGCTCCACCATCGTCGCGCTCCAGTCCATCGTCAGGCAGGGCTGGGCGCTGGTGCCGCCGGGGGCGATCGCGGCGGGCCAGTGGGCGATCCAGGGCACGCGGATGCCGCCTTCCGTCAGGTCCATCTTGCCGCCGACCAGGGGCCAGTTGTCGGAGAAGCGTTCGCCGCCGTTGTCGCTGGTGAAGACGACGAGCGTGTCGCGCTCCAGACCATGGGCGCGCAGGGTGGCCATGATGCGGCCGATGCCTTCGTCCATGTGGTGGATCATGCGGCGGTACGTCTCCACGTTGCCGCCGGCCAGGTGGTAGATGGCCTGCTTGCTGTCGCGCAGTTGGTGGGCCAGGGCTTCGTCGTCGCGCGTTTCCCAGGGCCAGTGGGGGGCGGTGTAGTGCACGCTCAAGAAGAAGGGCGTGCCCTGCTCCTTCGCGCCGACAGCCATGCGTTCGATGTAGTCCACCGAATGCTCGGTGATGAGGTCGGTCAGGTAGCCTTCCTGCGCCTTTTCTTCTTCGCCGAACCACAGGTCGTGCGTGCCGTTGGCGCCGCAGTGGGTGAAGTAATCCACCCCGCCGGACATGGGGCCGAAGAATTCCTCGTAGCCCGACTTCAACGGGCTGAAATGCGGCGGGTAGCCCAGGTGCCATTTGCCCATGAGGGCGGTGCGGTAGCCGGCGCCTTTCAGCAGCGAGGGCAGCGTGGGGTGTTCGGGCGGCAGGCCCAACCGGTCGTTGCCGCGCGTGGCGGTGCGGATCGGCTCTTCGGCCGCGCCGCGCAGGCGGTACTGGTAGCGCGCCGTCATGAGCGCGAAGCGCGTGGGCGAGCAGACGGGCGAGTTGGAATAACCCTGGGTGAGCTTCAGGCCGTTGGCGGCCAAACCGTCCAGCACTGGCGAGACGGGGCCGAAGGCGGCGTCGCGGCCGCCGTAGCAGCCTAAGTCGGCATAGCCCAGGTCGTCGGCCACGATGAAGACGATATTGGGCCGGGGGGCCGCGCGACCTGCCGTGCCGGTGGCAGGGCCCTCCAGGCGGGCGGCGCTCATGGACGGTAGCCGGAGTTGCGAATGACGGGCTCCCACTGCTTCTGATATGCCGCGATGCGCTGGCGGGTCTGGGCGGGCGTGCTGACCACCGGGTCGAGGTGGCTGGACTTGAACTGGCGCACCACGTCGGGGTCTTTCATGACCTTCTGCACGGCCTCGGCATAGCGTTCGACCTGCGCGGCGGGCATGGACCGGCTGGCGAACAGGGTGTTCCAGCCCGACGCGGCCAGGTCGACGCCGGCCTGCCGCAGCGTGGGCACCTTCGGAAAGTCGGGCAGGCGCTGCGCGCTGGAGACCGCCAGCAGCCGCAGCTTGCCGGCCTCGTGCTGCGGCTGCAGGGAGTCGAGCGTGTCCACCGCCACGGGCACCTGGCCGCCCAACAGGTCGGTGATGAGCGGGCCCGAGCCCCGGTAGCCCACGGCCTCGATGTTGACGCCGGCCTGCTTGCCCAGCATGAGCGCGAAGAAGTGCGGCAGGCTGCCGGTGGCCGGCACGCCGATGTTGGCCTGGGCGGGGTTGGCGCGCAGCCAGGCCAGCAGGTGCTGCAGCTCCTGCACCGGCACGGCGGTGGCCACGGCCACGCCGAAAACATAGCTGTTGACCTCGCTCACGGGCACGAAGTCCTGCTCAGGCTGGTAGCCCGCGTCAGGCACCACCAGGGGCGACACGACCATGACCGCCGGGTTGGCCAGCAGCAGCATGGGCTGGTGGGCAGGCGCGTTCTTCACGTACTGGGCCGAGATGCGGCCGCCCGCGCCCACCTTGTTTTCGACGATCACGGTCTGGCCCAGTACGCGCTGCAGGCCGTCGGCCACCAGGCGGGCGACGCGGTCGCTGGAGCCGCCGGGCGGGTAGCCCACGACGATGCGCAAGGTGCCGTCCTGCGCCCGGGCGGGCACGGACGCGGCCAAGGGCGCGCCAGCCCACAGGGCGGAGCGGGCAAGGAACAGGCGGCGAGAGGTCATCGAAAGACTCCAGACGAGAAGGCTGCGAACACGAGAGCGCGGCGAGGGTGCGCCTCACAAGAAAGGAAAGGGCGCATGCTGGCACAGGCCACATCATCGCCCGTCATTTGCATATGCCGCCGGGCGCCCGATGCCGCCGGGCTTGACCCGAATCAAGCCTCTGCCCCGCGCGGGGCGCACGGGCGATGCGGCCTGCGACAATGACCGGCATGAGTTTCGCCCCCCTCCAGAACGACACCTTCCTGCGCGCCTGCGGCCGCCAGGCCACCGACTACACGCCCCTGTGGCTGATGCGCCAGGCCGGCCGCTATCTGCCGGAATACAAGGCCACGCGCGCGCGCGCGGGCAGCTTCATGGGGCTGGCGACGAACGTGGACTACGCCACCGAGGTCACGCTGCAGCCCCTGGACCGCTTTCCGCTGGACGCGGCCATCCTGTTCAGCGACATCCTCACGGTGCCCGACGCGATGGGCCTGGGTCTGTCGTTCGCCGAGGGCGAAGGTCCGCGCTTTGCCCGGGTGGTGCGCGACGAGGCCGCCGTGGCGCAACTGGCCGTGCCCGACATGGACAAGCTGCGCTACGTGTTCGACGCGGTGACCTCCATCCGCCGGGCGCTGGACGGGCGCGTGCCGCTGATCGGCTTTTCTGGCAGCCCCTGGACACTGGCCTGCTACATGGTGGAAGGCAAGGGCAGCGACGACTATCGCCTCGTCAAGACGCTGATGTATTCGCGCCCCGACCTGATGCACCGCATCCTGGCCGTGAACGCCGACGCCGTGGCCGCCTACCTGAACGCGCAGATCGCGGCCGGCGCGCAGGCCGTGATGATCTTCGACAGCTGGGGCGGCGTGCTGGCGGATGCGGCCTTCCACAGCTTCAGCCTGGCCTACACCCGCCGGGTGCTGGCGCAGCTCCAGCGCACCGGCGTGGACGGCACCGACGTGCCGCGCATCGTCTTCACCAAGGGCGGCGCGCTCTGGCTGGAGGCCATGGGCGGGCTCGATTGCGAAGTGCTGGGCCTGGACTGGACGGCCAACCTCGCCCGGGCCCGCGCCCTGGTGGGCGGCGCCGTGGGCGGCCCCGGCAAGGCGCTGCAAGGCAACATCGACCCCAACGTGCTGTTCGCCCCGCCGGAGGCCATCGCGGCCGAGGCCCACGCCGTGCTGGACAGCTTCGGCACGCCGCACACCGACCGCACGACCACCGGCCCCACGCACATCTTCAACCTGGGCCACGGCATCAGCCAGTTCACACCGCCCGAGCACGTGGCGGCGCTGGTGGAGGCCGTGCACGGCCACTCGCGCGCCCAGCGCGCCGCTGTCTGAGCGGGCTGCCGGCGAGCGCCTGGTCGGCGCCTGCCGGCAGTGGGCGGGCTTGAGCCGAGCGCACCTGACTTATGCACATCAGACGCGAGACGGTGGTGCCGTTACGGCCGGTCGGCCGCAACGCGAGACAAAACTTCAAAATTCCACACACTGCCGCCAAGTGCTTGATTCATAAGGGCAATCGCCTTTGCCGATTTTCCGAGCAATGTAACGAAATCCTTTGGAATCAAGGATTTGCGGCAGTTGGATCGAGGATATCAACAAAGTTATCCACAGAAATTCGGGATTTCTTCGCAAACCCAGGAAAATCAAGCACTTGGCGGCGTAACTGCACGCACAATCCTGCAGCAACCCAGTCAGCTAGCACATTTCGAGGGCCCGGGAAGCGCTTGACAAGCGACTTATGCACACATTTTTGCGAGCGGGTCCCGGCCGCCGTCTGGCGTTGCGCCGAAAGCCGTCTACATTGCACTGCAGCAAAGAGGTTTGATTCATATACGTTTTTTGCACCGCCCGGCAGAAGGGGATACCGGCGCGAGCCAGCGCCCATGCGGCCTGGCAGGCTTTCCCACTGCGGATGTCAACAAAGTTATCCACAGAAACTGTGGATGGTGGTGAAGCACCTGACGAATCAACCACTTAGCCCCGCTTTGCATACCAGCCCCTGAAGAAGTGTCCGCAACTCCTCGACCTCATTCGCCAGGCCCAGCCCCGACGGCCACCGGCCACTGCCTGGTGCACGTGGCCGTGCAGACGCCCGCGCACAGCAGCGTGGGCGATCTGCTCAGCTACGCCAGCGAGCGCCCGCTCGAGCCCGGCACGCTGGTGCGGGTGCCGCTGGGCCGGCGCGAGGTACTGGGCGTGGTGTGGGACGCACCGGCGGAGCCGGCCGCCCTGCCGCCGGGCATGGAGGCCCGGGCCATCGCGGGCGTGCTGGAGGGGCTGCCGCCGCTGGCCGCGCCCTGGCGCCGGCTGGTGGCGTTCGCCGCCCGGTACTACCAGCGGTCGGTGGGCGAGGTGGCACTGAACGCGCTGCCTCCCCAGTTGCGCGACCTGTCGCCCGAGCAGCTGGAGCGCCGCCTGCGCCGCCCAGCCCGGGCGACGGCGGAAGGTACGCAGGGCGAGGACGGCGCAGCCGCTTCAAAAACCATAGCACTCAGCACAGAACAGGCAAGCGCCTGCGCCCAAATTCACTCAAAACCCGGGCCGTTCCTGCTCTACGGCAGCACCGGCAGCGGCAAGACCGAGGTGTACCTGCACGCCGTGGAGCAGGCGCTGGCGGCGGTTCGGGCCGACGGCCTGCCCTCGCAGGCGCTGGTGATGGTGCCGGAGATCAACCTGACGCCGCAGCTGGAAGAGCGCTTCACCGCCCGCTTCGCCGGGCGCTGGGGTCCCGGCAGCGTGGTCAGCCTGCACAGCGGCATGACCAACCCCCAGCGGCTGAAAAGCTGGCTGGCGGCCCATGCCGGCACCGCGCGCATCGTGCTGGGCACGCGCATGGCCGTGTTCGCCAGCCTGCCCGGGCTGGCGATGATCGTGGTGGACGAAGAGCACGACGCCAGCTACAAGCAGCAGGAAGGCGCCCGCTACTCCGCGCGCGACCTGGCCATCTGGCGCGGGCGCGAGCAGGGTGCCAAGGTCATCCTGGGCTCGGCCACGCCGTCGCTCGAAAGCTGGCACGCCAGCCGCCCGCCCCAGGGCGACGACCCCGGCGGGCGCTACCTGCGCCTGGCCATGCCCAGCCGCATCGGCGCTGGCGCCCTGCCCCGCGTGCGGCTGGTCGATCTGGCCCAGCAGCCCCGGGGCACCGTGTTTTCGCCGCCGCTGGTGGCCGCCATCACCGAACGGGTGGAGCGTGGCGAGCAGTGCCTGGTGCTGCTCAACCGGCGCGGCTTCGCGCCCGTGCTGCACTGCACCGAATGCGGCTGGAAGAGCGACTGCCCGCACTGCAGCGCCCACCAGGTGTTCCACAAGATCGACCGGTCGCTGCGCTGCCACCACTGCGGCTTCGCCCAGCGCGTGCCCCACGCCTGCCCCACCTGCGGCAACCCGGACATCGCGCCCATCGGCCGGGGCACCGAGCAGCTCGAAGAGCAGCTGGCCGCCCTGCTGCGCAACGTCATCACCCCCGAGCGGCGCGCCGCCCGCGTGGCCCGCATCGACGCCGACACCACGCGGGCCAAGGGCGCGCTCGAAGCGCAGCTGGCCCAGGTTCATGCCGGCGAGGTGGACGTGCTGGTCGGCACGCAGATGGTCGCCAAGGGCCACGATTTCCGGCGCATCACCCTGGTGGCGGCGGTGCAGCCCGACGGCGCCTTGTTCTCCAGCGACTTCCGCGCGCCCGAGCGGCTCTTCGCCCTGCTGATGCAGGCCGCCGGCCGTGCCGGCCGCGACGCGCAGTACGTGGCCGCCCAGGGCGGCCAGGCGAGCGAGATGTGGGTGCAGACCTGGCACGCCGACCACCCCCTCTATGCCGCCCTGCGCCGCCACGACTACCCGGCCTTCGCCGCCAGCCAGCTGGCCGAGCGCGCCGAGGCCGGCATGCCGCCCTTCGCCTACCAGGCCCTGGTGCGCGCCGACGCCCGCACGCAGGAGCTCGCCCAGGCCTTCCTGTCTGCCGCAGGCGCCGCGGCCCAGGCTGCCGCGCTGCCGGGCCTGGAGCATGTGTTCATCTTCCCGCCGGTGCCGCTGGCCGTGCAGCGCGTGGCCAACGTCGAGCGCGCTCAGATGCTGCTGGAAAGCCCCAACCGCGCCGCGCTGCAGCACTTTCTGGCGGCATGGCAGCCGCTGCTGCACGCCACCCGGGCGCTGCCGGAGCACAAGGGGCTGATCCGCTGGCTGGTGGATGTGGATCCGTTGGCGATCTGATCAGGAAAAAAGAGGTCATATCTGCCCCCAGCGCTTGCCACGAATGCACCTATAGCTATTATTACTATAGCGACTAGCAAGACTCGGCATCCACCCCATTGGAGACACAGGAACGCATGGCGAACAACGCATTCATCCAGGCCCGGAAGGCGTGGTACGCGGCTTATGTAGCGGGCGACGTGGACCGGCTGGCAGAGCTTGAAAGCCCAGACCTCGTGGTCATCAGCCCCGAAGGCATGGAGAAGCAGCACCTGCGGCTTCCGACCATCGCGGCGTCGGTAGCTGCCGGAAGGTGGTTCCCCGAAGGCAGCAGCGCAGAGGACATCGAGTCGACGATCCTGCCCATCACGCCGGATGTCATGTCAGTGCATGGCCTGGGCCGGATCTCCACACCCTCTGGGCATACCGGCCGCATCCATTTCACAGAACTGTGGAGGCAGGAGGCGACCCGATGGCGGGTCGTGCACCTGCACTATCACGGACAGAAGAAATAGCGATCCGGGATCGGGGAGGACCCGCAGCCTACGATTGCGGATTCATCCAATCCCTGGCAGGTCCCTGGTGCACCCGGCACCCGTGTCGCTCCAGCAGTTCACCGAACGCCGCCGACATCAAATACGCATATTCCACCGGCCGCTGCGCTCCGATGGCGTCCCCCTGCACCACGTCCG
The DNA here is from genome assembly GCF_040365715.1 of Acidovorax sp. FG27. NCBI lineage: Bacteria > Pseudomonadati > Pseudomonadota > Betaproteobacteria > Burkholderiales > Comamonadaceae > Acidovorax > Acidovorax sp. FG27. Next base: position 26,667 of record NZ_BAABVY010000011.1, on the reverse strand, counting down.
TCGCCGGGTGGCACATCACCAGCCCACCGGCCGGCATGTGCGGCAGCCAACGCGCCATCTGCGCGCCGTATTGCGCCTCGTCGGCCGCATCGAAGCCATAGACACCGCCGAACCCGCGGTTGGTGGCCACGCCGGCCCGGCGCACACGGCGCGTGGCGGCCCAGCCGCCCAGCAGGGCGATGACGGCGGCCTTCGGCTGGCGCCAGAGGCCGCCGGCGGGGGCGGTGGAGCGGACCCAGGGCCGTTCGTGCGTGGCGTAGCGGGTTTCCAGCTCGGCCAGCATGGCGTCGCGCAGGCCGGGCAGCTGGTGCACATGCTGGTGGCCGTCGATGAAGTCGGGCGGCGTGCCCAGGGCGCGCTCGAAGGCATCGAGCTGCGCCCGCCAGGCGGTACGCGACGCCCCGGGGAGCATTTGCCGGGCATAGGCCTGGCGTATGACGGCGCCCAGGGGCTGGGCGGGGTGTGCGCCGCCGTGGCCTTCGGTCAGGTTGAAATGCAGGCCCACGGACAGTTGCGGGCGCAGGCCTTGGAGCCGGGGCGCGGACGCGGCCCAGAGCGGCGACGTCGTCATGCAGCTGGTGGCGGACAGGCGCCGGGCGAGCGTCAGCCGTTCGACGGCCTCATCGACGAGCGGGTGCAGCGCGTAGTCGTCGGCGCAGAGCAGCAGGGGGCGGGTGGGCTGGGGCATGGGCGGTGGAAGGCGCGGTCAGGGCGCGGCAGGCGCCTTGAACGCCCAGAACTTGCTGAGCACGAAGGTGCCGACGGCCACCAGCACCAACACGCCGAACAGGCTCCAGAGATAGTGCCAGTGCAGCCAGCGCAGGGCGATGAAGTAGAGCAGTTCGTTGACCACGAAGGACAGGCTGGCCACGGCGAAATAGCGCGCCACCACGGCCCAGCCCCGCGCCTGGGCGCTGGCGAAGGTGAGCAGGGCGTGGCCCTGGTAGCTGACGACGAAGGCGACGAGGAAGGCGATCACGTTGGCTGCGAGCGGCGGCATGCCGGCCAGCGACACGGCCAACCCCACCACGGCCAGGTGCGTGGCGGCGGCGGCACCGCCCACCAGCATGAACTGCAGCCCTTGCGGCAGGCGCCGCAGCGGTTGCAGCAACCGGGGCAGCACGCTCATGGGCGCTCGTCCAGGTCCCGCAGCGGGCTGCGGTCTTCGTCGCGCGCCACCAGGTAGATGGGGCGCCGCTTGACCTCGTCGTAGATGCGGCCGATGTATTCGCCCAGGATGCCGATGGACATGAGCTGCACGCCCGAAAAAAGCATGATGCTGGCGGCCAGCGTGGGCCAGCCGTCCAGCGGGTTGCCGAACACCAGCGTGGCGACGGCGATCCAGAGGCCATAGGCGAGCGCGGCCAGCGAGATGATGCCGCCCGCCAGGCTCCACATGCGCAGCGGCAGCGTGGTGAACGACGTGAGCCCCGCGAGCGCCAGCGACCCCAGGCTGCGCAGGTTGAAGCTGGAGACGCCGGCGGCGCGGTCGAGCGGCACGAAGGGCAGCGCAGCGGTCTTGAAGCCGACCCAGGCGTACAGGCCCTTCATGAAGCGGTTGCGCTCGGGCAGGGCCTTCATGGCGTCGGCCACGTTGCGGTCCATCCAGCGGAAGTCGCCCGCGTGGGGCGGAATGCGCACACGGTGGTTGCCGGCGTTCATCAGCCGGTAGAAGACGTTGGTGCCCACGCGCTTGGCGCCGCTCTCGGCGCAGCGGTCGGCGATGACGCCATACACCATGTCGAAACCCGACTGCCAGAGCGCATGCATCTGCGGCACCATCTCCAGCGGGTGCTGGAAGTCGGCGTCGATCAGCAGCACGGCGTTGCCGCGCGCATGGTCGATGCCGGCGGAGAGCGCTGCTTCCTTGCCGAAGTTGCGCGACAGCGCGATGTAGCGCAGCGGCAGCTCCTGCGCCAGACGCAGCGCGACCTCGTGCGTGGCGTCGCGGCTGCCGTCGTTGATGACGACGATCTCGAAGTCGGGCGTGAGCGACCGCACGGTCTGGGCCAGGGCGGGCAGAAAGCCGTCCAGGTTCTCGCCCTCGTTGTAGGCGGGCACCACGCAGCTCAGGCGCAGCGGCGCGCGGGGCAGCACGCCTTCTGGCGCGGCCGGCGCGAATTCGGCGTGGAAGTCGGGGTTGATCGCCGTGGGCGGCAAGAAGGCCTTGTTCATCAGGAGGTCGTTTTCCGGGGTACGGTGAAGGCCGGTGCTGCGAGCGGGTCAGGAAGCGGGGGCACAGTCGGCCGGCACGTAGGTGCGCCAGTGGATGACGAGCGGCGAGCCCAGCCGGCGCTCCGGCCAGGCGATCTGCCACTGGCCCTGCTGCACGCGCATGCCAGGCACGGCCTGCAACTGCGCCAGCATGGGCTGCTGCGGCAGCGCCAAGTCGCCCTCCACGCCGAGCCACAGCGTGCCGTGCGCCTGCAGCCGCTGCGGCGTGATCCAGGGCGAGAAGCGCTCGTCGCCGTTGATGAAGACCGAGGGGCGCCCCGGCAGCTGCGCGGCCACCAGGCCCACCAGCCAGTAGTCGCCCGCCACCGAATCGAGGGCGCATTGCGGACCGGTCTGCGCCTGCCAGGTGGATTGCACCTGCTGCGCCAGCGCGGCCTGCGGCCAGTCGGTGCGCGCCGGGCGCTTGCGCCAGGCGGCGCCATAGGCCAGAAACGCGCCCGACAGCAGCGAGATCAGCACCAGCCACACGGCCAGGCCGCGCAGCAGGCGCGGCTGCAGCGCCGCCAGCCCGCCGGCCGGCAGCCAGGCGGCCACCAGCAGGCCGCTGAAGACCCACATGGGCACGCCCCACATGTCGCGCAGGCGCAGGCCGGTGACCAGGCCCGCCGTGGTGACCAGCAGGCAGGCGCCGAGCGACACCGCCAGCAGGTAGCCCGGCATGCGGCAATGCAGGCGCCAGCCGGCAGCCGCATCAGCCTGCGCGACCTGTGCGACCTGTGCGGCACGGCGCTGGCGGCGACTGGTGAACAGCGCCACCAGCACGATGACGATCAGCGGCACATGGTTGACGGCCTGCGTCGCCAGGAAGGCGAGGGCTGCGAGCCGGGGGCTGGCGCTTTCGGTGACGGCGCGGCTCTGGGCATAGGCCATCGGCAGCCATTCCGACTGGCGCAGCCAATGGAGGTGCGGCGCGAACAGCAGCAGCATCACCGCCAGGGCCAGCCAGGGGCCGGGCGTGAGCAGCACGCGGCGCGCCGGCGTCAGCACCAGGTAGAGCGCCATCACGGCGAGCAGCGCGCCCACCGAATACTTGGTGAGCATCCCCAGGCCGGCGATCACGCCCAGCAGCGCCCATTGGCGCAGGCGACCGTCCTGCAGCGCGGCCAGCAGGCACCAGCCCAGCGCCGCCCAGATCGGCACCTGGGCGATGTTGTGGTTGAACTCCAGCGCGGGCCGGGTGTAGTAGGCCACGCCCAGCGTCAGCAGCGCGCCGATGAGCGCCCGGTCCGGCGACATGAGCCGGCAGCCCATGCGCCAGACGAGCCACAGCGAGCCCGCGATGCACAGCTGGCTCAGCAGGAAGGGGCCCACCCAGCCGAAGGCGCGGAAGAACAGCTCCAGCACCCAGGGCGCGAGCGGCGGATGCTTGTAGTAGCCCCACTGCCATTCGCGGCCCCACGACAGGCTTTCCACCACGTCCAGCGGCAGGCTGGAGCTGAGCAGCGGCGGCAGCAGCGACCACGCGAGGACATACACCACGGCCACCCAGGCGATGGGCCGCAGTGGAAGGGAAAGCTGCGGCGAAGGGGCGGTCGCTTGCATCGAGAAAGCCGGGCAGGAAGAGAGGTGTGCGATTGTAAAGACGCGCGCCGCGGCGGGCCGGCGCGGCCGGAGAGCGCCGTGGAGTGGACCGCCCAACGGCCCGCGTGGCCACTGCCGCTGGCCTATGGCGCACATTGAAAACGCCGATCCAGCCCGCCGGGCTCCGGTGATAGCCTTGATTCCCTGTCAACCCCACACGCCGCAGACCCATGGACGCCACCACCACATTCCAGCGCCAGCTTGCCGAGGAAGGCTTCGATCCCGCCGTGCGCGTGGAACGCGAGGCAGACGGCCGCTGGGACGAGCACACCCATCCGTTCGAGGCCAAGGCGCTGATCCTGTCGGGCGAGATCCGCATTCGCACCGGCGCCGGCACCGACCGCACCTACCGCGAGGGCGACGTCTTCCACCTGGCGCACGAAGAGCCGCATGCCGAGTGGTATGGCCCCCAGGGCGTGGTGTACCTGGTGGGGCGGCGCAGCACAGCGCGGCCCGCGCCGGCGCCCGCAGCATGACCGAATTCCAGGTGTTTCAGGCCACCGGCGCTTGATCCACCTGCGCTTATCGCTATTAATTAGATAGCATCAAACCAGCAAGGCCACGGCGCCCGAGAAGCTCAGGAAAGCCAGCGCGGTCGACACGAGGATGATGCGGGCGATGCGCCCGTTGTGCGCGCCGAATCGCTCGGCCAGCAGCGACACGTTGCTGGCGCTGGGCAGCGCCGCCGCCAGCACCAGCGCGGTGTGGGCGAACGGCGTGAGCGGCAGCCCGGCGGCGATGGCGGCGTGGCCCGCCGCCCACACCAGCAGCGGGTGCACGAACAGCTTGGCGAGCGCGATGGGCACATAGTCGCGTGGCGCCACCCGCTCGCTGGCATGGGCCGCGGCCTGCATGTGCGAGCGCGCCAGCACCGCGCCGATGGTGAACAGCGCCACCGGCGAGGCCGCATCGGCCAGCAGCGCCACCGTGCGGTCGACCGGGCCGGGCAGCGTGAAGCGGGCGGCCGACGCCACCGCGCCCAGCGCGATCGCCCACGGCATGGGGTTTGTGAGCATGCCGCGCAGCGCCCGGCGCACCGCCACCGCCACGCCGTGCGCGCCCGCGCCGTCCAGCCGCGACAGGGCGATGCACAGCGACGTGGTGAGCACCATGTCCACCAGCATGGTGAAGATGGCCGGCCCGGCCGCCGCCGTGCCCAGCAGCGCCACCAGCAGCGGTACGCCCATGAAGCCGGTGTTGGGGAAAGCCGCCACCAGCGCGCCGAAGGCGGCATCGTTCCAGCCCAGCCGGCGCCGGGTGAACGCCACCGCCCCGGCCACCATCACCAGGGCGCAGGCAACGTATACCACCGCCACCGCCGGATCCAGCAGATCGGCGATGGGCGTGCGCGCGCCGAAACGAAACAGCATGCACGGCAGCGCGAAGAACAGCACGAAGGCGTTCAGCCCGGGAATGGCGGCCTGGGGCAGCACCCCGCCGCGCGCGGCGAGGTAGCCGCAAAGCACCATGGCGAAGAAGGGGAAGGTGATGGCGAGGATGGACAGCACGGGGCGATTGTCGCCATGTGGCGCGCCGCGGGGAGCGGGCGGCCCGACCGAAAACAGCCAGGCTGCCCGTTCAGCGCGCCGGGGGAGCTTCTTGCTGCAGTGCCAGCAGCGACGCCAGCACGCCCAGCGCATCCAGCAGCTGCAGCCGGTTGGCGGGGTCCACCTGCAGGATCGGGACGATCACGCCGCCGCCGGCCGCGAGGGCGGCGCCGAAGGCTTCGCGCTGCGCCGGCGTTGCCGGGCGGGCGCTCAGCACCAGCGCAATGGCGGTGCAGGAATGCGCTGTCACCTCCGCCAGCAGGGCACGCGCCCGCTCGGCCCCGTCCGGCGCGGTCACGTCGACCATGATGAACGCGCCCACCGATACCGACAACACCCACCGGCTCACGAAGTCGAGGTGCTGCGTGCCCTGGCAGCCGCACAGCTGCAGCCGTTGACCGCCGCCCAGGTCGATCTCGCCGAATTCGATGCGGCCGCTGGTGAGCGCCTCGCCCTGCGGGCTGCGGCCCAGCCTGGAGGCATCGGCGGTGGAGCGCACGCTGCCGCACAGCGTTTGCAGCGCCGTCGTCAACTCCGACCCCAATGGGCCCACGAACGCGATGCGGGAGACGCCGGAGCTCACCCGCCATGCCCCTCGCCACCGACCCACGACGAAAGCTGCCTCGCCAGACCAGCGGCAGCGGGGCCGGGGCCTTCGGCGGGTTGGCTGGCGAGGACAGGGCCGACACCCCATGTGGCGGAGGCGGGCGGCGCGATCGGCACCGCGGCAGGGCCCGCCGCAGGCACAGTGACGGAGGCGGGTACGGCCCGGACCAGGCCGCGCCGCTGCAGTTCGGCCAGCAGGGCCCGCACATGGGCGTCGTCCAGCCCGGCATGGCGCCGGATCTGGTCCGCCGTCACGGCTTCGCGCGACAGCAGCGCGAGCGCGCACAGATGCTGGCCGGAGTCGTAGGGTGCGCCGAGCGACGGCCAGGCGCGGAGCCGCCAGCGCTGCGGCGCGGCAGATGCGGGTGGCCCGGCGTCCCGCAGCAGGCAGGCGCGGTGGCGCGCGCCCCAGTCGCCAAGAAACACCGCTGCCCGGTGCAGCACGTCGGTCAGGTCCGCAGCGGTGTAGCCGATGTCCAGCCGGGTCAGCCAATGCACCGGCGGCAACTGCTGCGGGACGGTCGGCCCGACGTAGATCATGCAAAGGGGTTGCGCCCCTGCCGGGATGGGGGAGGACGCATCCACCAGCCAGAGCTGGGCCTGCTGGGCCTGCGTTTCGCGCCACTGGCAGATCGCATGCGGCAGCACCTGCGCCGACACGCGCTGGAAGCGCTCACGGGAGGATTCGCCGAGCAGATGGGTCGCGAAGGTGGCCGAAGTCGTGGGCATGCGGGGTGGACGGGAGTTCGGAAGGATCGAGAGCCCTGCTTTCAGTCTAAGAGCGCACGCCTTCATCTCGACACCCGACTTTGCGGGGAACGCCGCCGTCGAGGCGCGTTTGACATTGATTCACCATCTCCGCCCGGCGTGCCGGCTGGCGGCCCGCCACCCCTTCCCGGGCGCGTCCGCGCCAGGAGGGCCAGGGCCGGGATCGATATGATGACGCGCTCCCTCCAGCACCGGCCCCGGCGCTGGAGTGCCGGGCTGGCGCCGTCAACTGCGCGCGCCCGGGAGCTCGGCCCTTGCGGGGCTCCCGCTCGCCCACGCACCGCCTCCGGCTTCCTCCCCCTTCGAACCGCTCCATCGCCCCCATGTCCGCAGGCCTCAACCTCGCCCAGCTCCGCGCCGTCCACTACACCGAGGGGCCCTGCCTGGTGCTGGCCGGGGCCGGCTCGGGCAAGACGCGCGTGATCACGATGAAGATCGGCCGGCTGATCGAGACCGGCCTGGCGCCGCGCCGCATCGCCGCCATCACCTTCACCAACAAGGCGGCGGCGGAGATGCGCGAGCGGGCGCAGCACCTGATCGGCCGGGCGGCCAAGGACGTGCTGGTCTGCACCTTTCACGCGCTGGGCGTGCGCATGGTGCGGGAAGACGGCGCCGTGCTGGGCCTGAAACCCCAGTTCAGCATCCTCGACGCGGACGACGTCACCGGCATCATCAAGGACGCGGCGGGCGGCACCACCGACATCGCCACGGCGCGCCAGTGGCAGTGGACCATCAGCGCCTGGAAGAACGCCGGCCTCGACAGCGCCCAGGCGCTCGCGCAAGCCCAAGACGACAACGAGCGCAGCATCGCCCTCATCATGCAGCGCTACGAGGAGCGCCTGACGGCCTACCAGAGCGTGGACTTCGACGACCTGATCGGCATGCCGCTGCGCCTGCTGCGCGACCACCCCGAGGTGCGCGCCAAATGGCAGGACGCGCTGGGCCACGTGCTGGTCGACGAGTACCAGGACACCAACGCCACGCAGTACGAATTGCTCAAGCTGCTGGTGGGCGAGCGCGCGCGCTTCACCGCCGTGGGCGACGACGACCAGTCCATCTACGGCTGGCGCGGCGCCACGCTGGACAACCTGAAGAAACTGCCGGTCGACTACCCGCAGCTGCAGGTCATCAAGCTGGAGCAGAACTACCGCTCCACCAGCGCCATCCTGCGGGCGGCCAACAACGTCATCCAGCCCAACCCCAAGCTCTATCCGAAGACGCTGTTTTCTGAGTTGGGCGAAGGCGAGCCGGTGCGCGTGGTGGACGCCGACAACGAAGAACACGAGGCCGAACGCGCCGTGGCGCGCATCCTGAGCCTGCGCGCCACGGTCAACCCGCAGCCGGCGTGGAAGAGCTTCGCCATCCTCTACCGCGCCAACCACCAGGCCAAGCCGTTCGAAAAAGCGCTGCGCAAGGCGAACGTGCCCTACAAGGTCTCGGGCGGCACCAGCTTCTTAGACCGGGCGGAGATCAAGGATCTGTGCGCCTGGTTCCGCCTCTGGATCAACAGCGACGACGACCCGGCCTTCCTGCGCGCCATCACGACCCCTAAGCGCGGCATCGGCCACACCACGCTGGCCAAGCTGGGCGAATTCTCCACGCAGCACAAGGTGAGCATGTTCGGCGCGCTGTTCAACCACATGCTGGAGGCCGTGCTGCCGCGCAAGGCGCACGAAAGCGTGCTGGAGTTCGGCCGCTACATCAACGACCTGGAGTACCGCGCCCGCCGCACCATCGGCGCGCAGGACGCCCGCGCCTTCATGACGGAATGGCTCAAGGAGATCGGCTACGAGCAGTACCTCTACGACAGCGAGGACAGCGAGACGGTGGCGGCCGCGCGCTGGAGCAACGTGCTGGAGTTCTGCGACTGGATGAGCCAGCGCGCCGGCGGGCAGATCGAGGACACCGCCGGCGCCGTGGTGGCCAAGGAAACCAAGAGCCTGCTGGAAGTGGCGCAGACCATCGCGCTGCTCTCCACCATCAGCGAACGCGAGAAGGACGAAGACCTGGTCACCCTCTCGACCCTGCACGCCTCCAAGGGCCTGGAGTGGCCGCACGTGATGCTGGTGGGCGTGACCGAAGGCATGCTCCCCTTCAAGCTGGACGACAACGAGGGCCGGGCGACCACGGTGAGCGACGAGACCGTGCAGCGGCTGCAGGAAGAGCGCCGCCTGATGTACGTGGGCATCACCCGCGCCCAGCGCAGCCTGGCGGTGAGCTGGACCAAGCGCCGCAAGAAGGGCCGCGAGATGGTGGCCGCCCAGCCCAGCCGGTTCATCGCCGAAATGGGCCTGGACAAGAACACCGCCCGGGAAGACCCACGCGAGAAGCTGCGCGCGCTGCGTGCGGAATTCGCCGCCCGCAAGGCGCAGCCGGCGACGGGCGCGTGACGCCATAGCTATAATTTTTATAGCTGAAGGCGATTATTGGATAGGCGCTGAAGGCACTTTTGGCTTAAAAACATCACTCCACTCCGCCCGTTCCTGTGGGCGGGCGGCGCAGCGATACTCGTCCCCTGCCGCCCGAATCACCAGCGCACCATGCCCTCTGCCCCTGCCTTCACCCCTTCCTTCCGCCACCTGCCGGCGGCCCGCCTGAGCGCCCTGGCGCTGGCGCTGTGCGCCCCTGCCGGCGCCGCGCTGGCGCAGACGGGCGCGGCCCAGAACGCCACCGGCCCGGGCAGCGACGCCGCCTGGCGCCGCTGCTCCGCCATGACGGGCGACAGCAACGCCCGCCTGGCCTGCTTCGACCAGTGGGCCGGCCAGCAGTCGTGGCAGGCACCGGCGGCCAGCGCTTCGGCGCAGCCGCCCGCCGACGCTAGCGCGCCGCCCAAGCCGGTCGATGCCACCCTGCCCGCCACCCGCGTGATCGAAGTCGCGCAGACCGACGGCTGCCGCGACGCGCAGTACAGCACGCTGTCGCGCTTCTGGGAGCTTGAGACCGGCAGCGACTGCGGCACCTTCCGCTTCCGCGGCTACCGGCCCATCAGCGTGTCGGTGGCCAAGGGCAGCAACGTGAACCGCCAGCCCACGTCGGACGCGCCCGACCACAACGCGCTCACCGCCATCGACTACCGCACGACCGAGATGCGCGTGCAGCTGTCGGTGCGCACCAAGCTCGCCCAGGGGCTGCTCACGCAGGGCCACCCCACGCTGAGCGATTCGCTCTGGGTGGGCTACACCCAGCAGTCGTACTGGCAGCTGTTCAGCCCCGACATCTCGCGCCCCTTCCGCTCCACCGACCACGAGCCGGAAGTGATGTACGTCTACCCGACCGATGCCAAGCTGCCCTTCGGCTGGCGCTGGCGCTACACGGGCCTCGGGCTGGTGCACCAGTCCAACGGCCAGAGCCTGCCGCTGTCGCGCAGCTGGAACCGCGTCTACCTGATGAGCGGTATCGAACTGGACGACCGCTGGACCGTGACCGGCCGCGTCTGGAAGCGCCTGAACGAAGGCGCGGACAGCGACGACAACCCCGGCATCAGCAACTACCTGGGCCGCGGCGAGATGACGGTGTCGTGGAACCGCGACCGCAACAACACCTTCATCTTCACGGGCCGGCATTCGCTGGGCTCGGCGCACCGGGGCTCGGCACGCTTCGAATGGATGCAGACGCTGGGCCAGAACCTGGGCGCGGGCAAGAGCAACCTGCGGCTGCACACTGCCCTCTTCAGCGGCTACGGCGACAGCATGATCGACTACAACCGCAAGCGCACCGTGTTCAGCGTGGGCCTGAGCCTGGTCGACTTCTGACCGGGCGCCGGTCGGGCGGCGGCCGGCAGGAGGCGAGACTTGCGCCGCCGCGGCCCGGCGCCGCCCGCATCACAACCCGTTACCCTTTGCCGGCCCCGATGCCTTGAAGCCGCCACCCGGCGCCGACACAATGCAGCAGCCCGGCAGGCACACGGCGCTCCCCGCGCAGCTCCTGGAATAAGAGCGGTTTTCTTCCCGTTTTCTCCGCCTTTGCCGGCCACGAGCCCCCTCGAAAATGCCGCTCGGAGGACGAAAACAATGGACATGCAATACCAGCTCAAGTCGGGCAGCTACTACCTGTACGACATGCGCGATGCGCCCAGCGCCGTCACCGGCGAGCGGCGGTTCAAGCTCAAGACCGACACCGTGGCCATCGCCTTCGATGCGCACACGGGCGAAGTGCACCAGCACGGCAGCCCCGTGCGCATCCAGTCGTGGGCCAGCCACACGCGCCGCCGCCTGCGGGCCGCCGGCGCGGTGGAGGCCGCCAACGACATCGTGGTCGTCTCCGGCCCGCTGCCGGTGGACGAATTGAACAAGTGCCTCTGGATCAACGGCTACTGCCGCCGCATGTTCAAGCGCCTGGCCAGCCTGCCGCATGGCAAGCTGCAGCGCACGGCCGAACCCTTCCGCCAGGCGGCCTGACGAACGAATCAACGGGCGAACGGACGGCACGGCGGGACGGGCGCGGGGTCGCTGGCTGGCGTCACCGCCCGCGCAACTGCGCTGCCGCCCTCCGGTCCAGCCCCTTTCTCAAAGGACGCCCCGGCCCGCGGCCACGTCCGCCGACAGGGCAGGCTCGGCTTCCACCTCCGCCAGCGTGTCGGCGTGCTTGACGATGGTGACCGGCACCGGGCTGGCCTGCACCAGCGCCTGCGACACCGAGCCCAGCAGCGCGCTGGCGATGGCGCCCTGGCCGCGCGCGCCGACCACGATCATGTCGCAGCCACGCCGCTCGGCGATGTCCACCAGGGTGTGCGCCACGTCGCCCACGCCCACCTCGGTTTCGCAGGCCACGCCCGCCGCCTCGATGAGCGCACGGGCCGGGGCCAGCAGGTGCTCGCCGGCCTCCACGCTGGCCGCGGCGATGAGGTCGGGGTCGCGGGTGGTCACCATCTCGTAGAGCGTGGCGGGCTCCTGCACATGGGCCAGCACCACTTCGCCGCGCAGGCCGCCGCGCAGCAGCGACAGGGTGTGGTGCACGGCGTCCAGCGAGAGGTCGGAGCCGTCGGCGGCAATCAGAATCTTGGTCATGGTCGGTCCTTTCGCAGCGTTGGTAGGGGGGGACGGTGCCAGTCCATCCCCGTCCGATTCAGTGTAGCGGCGGGCCGGCACGGCGGCGGGCCAATCCCCTGCGGTCTGGGACAATCGCGCCCATGCTTCAGTTCGACCTTCTCAAGACCGACCCGACCAGCCATGCGCGGCGCGGCACCCTCACCCTCAACCACGGCGTGGTGCAGACGCCCATCTTCATGCCCGTGGGCACCTACGGCACCGTCAAGGGCGTGATGCCGCAAAGCCTGCACGACATGGGCGCGCAGATCATCCTGGGCAACACCTTCCACCTCTGGATGCGCCCGGGGCTGGACGTGATGCGGAGCTTCGGCGGCCTGCACGGCTTCGAGCAGTGGAACAAGCCCATCCTCACCGATTCGGGCGGCTTCCAGGTGTGGTCGCTCGGCGCCATGCGCAAGATCACCGAGGAAGGCGTGACCTTCGCCAGCCCGGTCAACGGCGACAAGCTCTTCATGTCGCCCGAGGTAAGCATGCAGATCCAGACCACGCTCAACTCCGACATCGTGATGCAGCTGGACGAGTGCACGCCGTACGAGACCAAGGGCCAGAAGACCACCGAGGCCGAGGCGCGCAAGTCAATGGAGATGAGCCGCCGCTGGGCCGTGCGCTCCAAAAACGAGTTCGAGCGGCTGGGCAACCCGAACGCGCTCTTCGGCATCGTGCAGGGCGGCATGTACACGAACCTGCGCGAGGAATCGCTGCAGGCCCTGGTCGAGATGGACTTTCCCGGCTACGCCGTGGGCGGCGTCAGCGTGGGCGAGCCCAAGGACGAGATGCTGGAGATCATGGCCCACACGCCGCACCTGCTGCCGGCCAACAAACCCCGCTACCTGATGGGCGTAGGCACGCCCGAGGACCTGGTGCAGGGCGTGGCCGACGGCGTGGACATGTTCGACTGCGTGATGCCCACCCGCAATGCGCGCAACGGCACCATCTTCACGCGCTACGGCGACCTGAAACTGCGCAACGCCCGCCACAAGGCCGACCACCAGCCGCTGGACGCCACCTGCACCTGCCACGCCTGCGCCGGCAAGGACGGCGTGGCCTGGGCCGACGGCGGCCGGGGCGGCTTCAGCCGCGCCTACCTGCACCACCTCGACCGCTGCGGCGAGATGCTGGGCCCCATGCTCACCACCATCCACAACCTGCACTACTACCTGAACCTGATGCGCGAAGTGCGGCAAGCGCTGGACGCGGGCGAGTTCGCGGCCTTCCGCCAACGCTTCGCGGCCGACCGGGCGCGCGGCGTCTGAATCGAAGGGCATGCCTTCGCCGCCAGGGGCGGTGCAGCCAGCCCGCGCAGCAAGCCAACCCGCTCGGAGCCCAGGCGTCGCGCAGAGCCTGGCGAACTTGTCGTACGCACCCGCTGCGGCACCCCTGGCTAGCATGCAGCCATGATCACCGTCCACCATCTCGAAACCTCGCGCTCGCAGCGCGTTCTGTGGCTGCTGGAGGAGCTGGGCGTGCCCTACACGCTGAAGCGGTATCAGCGCGACCCGCGCACGCGGCTCGCGCCGCCCGAGCTCAAGCGCATCCACCCGCTGGGCAAGTCGCCCGTCATCACGGATGAGGGCGACACGGTGGCCGAGTCGGGTGCCATCCTCGAATACCTGGCCGACCGTTTCGGCGACGCCGCACCGCCCGAGCTGGCGCACTTGGTACCCGCCCGGGGCACGCCCGCACTGCGGCAGTGCCGCTTCTGGATGCACTACGCCGAGGGCTCGCTGATGAACTGGCTGATGCTGAAGCTGGTGTTCAAGACGCTGCCGACCCGGCCCATGCCGTTCTTCGTGCGGCCGGTGGCACGCGGCATTTGCGGCCAGGCGCAGCAAAAGCTCGTCGATCCGAACCTGGCCACCGCGCTCGCCTTCATGGACGAACACCTGTCGCACCACACCTGGTTCGCGGGCGACGACCTCAGCCTGGCGGACTTCCAGATGAGCTTCCCGGTGGAGGCCGCCCTCTCGCGTGCCGAGGGCGCCGACCGCCACCCCCACCTGCGCGCCTATCGCGACCGCGTGCGCGCCCGGCCCGCATACCAGCGGGCGCTGGACAAGGGCGGGCCGGTCGTCATGTCGGCCTGACCAGCGCGCCCCGTCAGATGATCGGCACGCCGCCCGTGACGGCGATGGTCGCGCCGGAGATGTAGCTCGCCTGGTCGGACGCCAGCAGCACGTAGGCGGGCGCCAGTTCCGCCGGCTGGCCGGGGCGCTGGAAGGGCACCTGCTTGCCGAACTCGCGCGCACGCTCTATGTCCAGCGTGGAGGGGATCAGCGGCGTCCAGATCGGCCCCGGCGCCACGCAGTTCACGCGAATGCCCTTGTCGGCCAGCAGCTGCGCCAGCCCGCCGGTGAAGTTCTGCAACGCGCCCTTGGTCGAGGCATAGGCCAGCAGCGTCTTGTTCGGCTTGTCCGCATTCACCGACACCGTATTGATGATCGCGCTGCCCGGCGGCATGTGCCGCGCCGCTGCCTTGCTCAGGTAGAAGGTGGCGTAGACGTTGGTGCGGAAGGTGCGGTCGAACTCCTCGGCCGTGAGCTCGTCGATGCTGTCGTGCGACATCTGGTAGGCCGCGTTGTTGACCAGGATGTCGATGCCGCCCAGCTCCTTCACCGCGCGCTCGATGATGCCGTTGCAGTGCGCTTCCTCGCGGATGTCGCCCGGCACGCCGATGGCGCGGCGGCCCTCGGCCTCGACCATCTCCAGCGTGTGGCGCGCATCGCCCTCCTCCTCGGGCAGGTAGGCGATCAGCACGTCCGCGCCCTCGCGCGCATAGGCCAGCGCCACCGCCCGCCCGATGCCGCTGTCGCCGCCCGTGATGACGGCCCTGCGCCCCTTGAGCTTGCCCGAGCCCTGGTACGAGTCGGCGCCGTAATCGGGCCGTGGATTCATGTCGGTTTCGGCGCCGGGCGGCGTCAGGGGCTGCTGGTCGGAGAACGGGGGCCGGGGGCCGGCGGTGCGGGGATCGAGAGGCATGGAACAGGCTCCTGCGAGGGGTTATGGACAAACGAATCGGGCGCCGTGAAGGGGCGCCTCCAGCCCCGCAGTCTGGGAAGCGCCGGCGTGCCCGAGCTGTAGGAGAACCCGCCCCAATCCTTGTCGGCACGCGGCGGCGGCTGCGCCACGCACGCACGGCCAAGCGCGTACGGCATGTTTGAAAAGTACAAGAAATAAACACAAACCCTAATGAAAACGTCGATTCAAGCGATTGACGACGTACATCTCGCCATGTCCAATCTTTTTTGTACTTTTATTGTATTTTTATGAACATAGTCATTTTTGGCGGAGGCGTGGTCGGGCAGTGCTACGCCGAGGCCCTTGCCGCCCAGGGGCACACCATCGCCGGCTTCGTCGACCCGCAGCCCGGCGCCGCGCTGCGCGGGCTGGCGCAGCGTCTCGGGGCCGGCGTGCATGCCGCGCCAGGCGCGTGGCTGCATGCGGCACAGATGGCCGTGAGCGCCGTGTTCGGCACCGTCGCGCTGCAGGTCGCCCGCCAGGCGTTCGCCCATCTCCCCCCGGGCGCGCTGTATGTCGACATGACCACCGCCGACCCCGACGACATGCGGCAGGCGGCACGCGAGGCCGAGGCAGGCGGGCACCGCTTCGTGGACGTGGCCATCACCGGCGCGGTGAACCTGAGCGGGGCGCGCACCCCGGTGCTGTGTTCCGGCACGGCGGCGCCGGAAGTGGCCGCGCTGCTGGGCGCCTGCGGCGCGCCGGTGCGCACCGTAGGCGCCCGGCCCGGCGACGCCGCAGCGCTGAAGCTGCTGCGCAGCATCTTCACCAAGGGCATGGAAGCGCTGGCGGTGGAATGCCTGGTGACGGCCGAGCAGCAGGGGCTGCGCGCCGAGTTGCACGACGTGCTGCTGGACATCGACCAGGGATCGCTGCGCGAGACCATGGAATCGATGGTGCGCACCCACATCCCCCACGCCGGCCGCCGGCGCAACGAGGTGGTCGAGGCCCAGCGCCAGATGCGCCTGGCGGGCGTCGAGCCCATCGTGCTGCCTGGCGTGCAGCAACTGTTCGAGCACACGGTGCAGGGCCAGGTCGACGCGCCCTACGCCGGCAGCAGCACGGCCGATGCCCTGGCCTGGCTGGCCACGCTGGCGCGCACCCCGCCAGCGGGCCGCGCATGAATTCCCCTTTCGCCTGAACCCCACCCACACGGAGACAAGACCACCATGCGCCCTATTCTTCAACGCATCCTCGCCGCCGCCTGCCTGCTGGCGGCGGGCGCCACCGCCCTCGCGCAAGGCTATCCCGCCAAGCCGATCAAGTTCATCGTGCCGTTCCCGCCCGGCGGCGGCACCGACAACCTGACGCGGCTGGTCGCCACCAAGCTGGCCGACACCCTGCAGTGGACCGTGGTGGTCGAGAACAAGCCCGGCGCGGGCGGCAACCTGGCGCTGGACACCACGGCCAAGGCGCCGGCCGACGGTTACACGCTGGTCATGGCGCAGACCGACAACGTGGTGCTGAACCCGCTGCTCTATTCCAGGCTGACCTACGACCTCGTGAAGGACCTCGTCCCCGTGGGCCTGGTCGCCAGCGGCCCGGCCGTGCTGGTGGTGCGGGCCGACTCGCCCTACAAGACGCTGGCCGACGTGATCGCGGCGGCCAAGGCCCAGCCCGGCCACCTGACGTTCGCCTCGCCCGGCACCGGCACGGTGGCCCACCTGATCAGCGAGCTGTGGCAGAAAAGCTCGGGGATGAAGCTCACGCACGTGCCCTACCGGGGCATGGCGCAGGCGCTGCCCGACCTCATCGGCGGCCAGGTCGACATGTACATGGGCTCCATCCCCACGCTGCAGAGCCACATCCAGGGTGGCAAGGTGCGGGCGCTGGGCGTCACCACCGCCAAGCGCTCACCCGTGCTGCCCAACGTGCCCACGTACACCGAATCGGGCATCGCCGGCGTGGAGCTGGCGAGCGTCTGGGGCGTGATGGCCCCGGCCGGCACCCCGCCCGAGGTGGTGAGCCGCGTCAACGCCGCCGTCAACCAGGTGCTGCAGCAGCCCGACACGCGCGCCAAGATCCTCGCGAGCGGCGCCGACATCCTGGGCAGCACGCCCAAGGAAATGGGCGACCTCTACGCCGCCGACCGGGCGCGCCTGGCTCCCGTGGTGCGCGATTCGGGCACCAAGCTCGACTGAACCACACGGCCCCTCCGCCCGCTCTCACCTCGTACGGACCATGCAGACACTCCGCACCCTCTTCGCCGGCGCGATCCTCGCCGCCCTGGCCGCCGGCGCCGCCGCGCAGGACTTCAAGAACCCGATCAAGATCGTCGTGCCCTTCGCGCCCGGCGGCGCCACCGACGCCCTGGCGCGGCTGCTGGGCCCACGGCTGGGCAAGGAGCTGTCCCAGACCGTCGTCATCGAGAACAAGCCCGGCGCCAGCGGCCAGATCGGCACCGCCTTCGTCAAGACGGCGGCGCCGGACGGTTCCACCTTTCTGCTGGCGCTCGACCATTCGGTCGTCGTCGTGCCGCTCATCACACCGAGCGCGGGCTACGACGCGGTGCGGGACTTCATGCCCGTCGGCCAGGTGGCCCGCTTCCAGTGGACCTTCGCCGTGCCGCTGACCAGCCCGGCTAAGACCCTGCCGGAATTCGTCGAGGCGGTGCGCCAGAACCCGCAGCTGGGCAATTACGGCATGCCGCTGATCGGCGGCGTGCCAGACATCATCGGCGCAGCGATCAGCCGCAAGGCCCACGTGAAGATGGAGGCCATCGCCTTCGGCGGCTCGGCGCAGATGATGCCGCAGCTGATCGGCGGGCAGCTGGCCTCGGGCGTGACCGGCGAGCCCGAAGGCGTGACCATGTCGCGCGGCGGCAAGGTGCGCATCCTGGCCATCTCGGGCGGCAAGCGATCGGCGCTGCTGCCCGAGGTGCCCACTTTCGAGGAACAGGGCTTCAGCGGCGTGAACGTGAGCAGCTTCAACGCTTTCTTCGCGCCCAAGGGCCTGCCCGCCCCGCTGGCCGAGAAGTTCAACGCCGCGCTGCACAGCGTGCTGAAAGACCCCGAGGTGCAGGCCAAGGTGCAGGACATGTCCCTGGAGCTCGCACCCACCGACCTGGAGCAGTCCGCCGCGGAACTGGCCCGGTCCTACAGGTTCTGGCACGCCGCCAAGCCCACCCCATGACGGCCCGGGCACGGCATGCGCCGCCAGGGCCCGCGGCGCCGTTCGACATGCCCGCCGGGGCGTGCGACTGCCACATGCACCTCTTCGACCCCGCCCTGCCCTTCGCGCCCGGCGCCCTGCTGCGGCCCGCCGAGGCCAGCGTGGCGCAGTACCGGCGGCTCGCGGGCCGCCTCGGCATCGAGCGCAACGTGCTGGTGCAGCCCTCCAGCTACGGGCGGGACCACCGCGTGCTGCTGGCGGGCCTGCGCCGCCTGGGCGGCAGCGCACGGGGTGTGGCGGTGATCGACCCGCACGCCAGCCCGGCCGAGCTGCAGGTGCTGCGCGACCACGGCGTCGTGGGCGTCCGGTTCAACCTGGTGCAGGCCGGCGCCACGACGCTGGACATGCTTGAGCCGGTGGCGCGCCGGATCGAGCCGCTCGGCTGGCACATCCAGCTGCATGTGCGGTCCACCGAGCTGGTCGGGCTCACCGATCGCATCCTGGCGCTGCCGGTGCCGCTGGTCATCGACCACTTCGCCCGCGTGCATGCCGACGGGGTGGCGGCAGGACCGGTGGAGGACACGGTGGCGCGCCTGCTGGCCAGCCGCAAGGTGTGGCTGAAGCTCTCGGCCCCCTACATCGCCGCGCCGGGCCTCGAGCCCGCTGCGGCGCTGGACGGCTTCGTGCGTCGGCTGGCCGACGCGTCGCCGGACCGGCTGGTCTGGGGCACCGACTGGCCGCATGTCACGGAGCCGGACCCACCCGACGACGCAGCGCTCATGCAGCGGCTCGCGCGCTGGCTCTCGCCCGGGGAGCGGCAGCGCGTGCTGGTGGACAACCCCGCGCGCCTCTACCGGTTCCCGGCACCCGCCCTTCCTCCCTCTCTTCCATCCCAACCTGAAGCAACACCATGATCGGCCTCCAAATCCTCAAGCGCCAGCGCGCCGTCAGCCTCGACCTCGCCCAGCGTTACCTGGACGTTCCCGTCGCCAACGTGAGCGACTGCATGGCCCGCATGACGGCCGGCGGCGCCCGCCTGCGGCCCATGCATGCCGGCGGCCGCATGGCCGGCCCGGCGCTCACCATCAAGACCCGCCCGGGCGACAACCTGATGATCCACAAGGCGCTGCAGATGGCCTGCCCCGGCGACGTGATCGTGGTGGACGCGGGCGGCGACCTCACCAATGCGCTGATCGGCGAGATCATGGTGGGTGACGCGATGCGCCGGCAGCTCGGCGGCATCGTCATCCACGGCGCGATCCGCGATGCGGCCTGGATCCGGGCCGGCAGCTTCCCCGTGTTCGCGGCAGGCGTCACGCACCGCGGACCCTACAAGGACGGGCCGGGCGAGATCAACGTGCCCATCGCCATCGACGGCATGGTGATCGAGCCGGGCGACCTGGTGATCGGCGACGACGACGGCCTGCTGTGCGTGCCCTTCGGCCAGGCCGAGGCGCTGCTGCAAGCCGCGCATGGCAAGCAGGTCGTCGAGGCGAAGATGGTGGCCGACATCGCGGCGGGCACGTACAGCGCACCCTGGATCGACGAGACGCTCAAGCGCCTGGGCTGTCCGATTCAGGAGTGACGTCCGCCGAGGCCACGCGCTGCCTCTCGAAGCGCAGGAACGAGGCCCGCAGGTGGAATGCCATGGCCTGCTCGGCATGGCGCCGGTCCCGGCGGCGGATGGCCTCGGTCACCTGGCGGTGGTGCTCCACGCTGTTGAGCATGTCCTGCTCGGTGTAGAAGTAGAACGAGCCGATCATGATCGGCATGTCCAGGAAGTTCTGCAGCATGGCCTTCAGGCGGCCCGAGCGGGCGGCTTCCACCAGCAGGTGGTGGAAGCGGTTGTTCACGGCCTGGATGCGGGCCAGGCGGTCGTCCTTGCGCGACTTCACCCATTCCAGCATCTCGTCGTTGAGCGCCTCCATCTCGGCCACCTGCTCGGGCGTGGCCCGTTCGGCGGCCAGGCCCGCCGCGTGGGGCTCCAGCAGCATGCGCAGCTCGAACACTTCGGCCACGTCCCAGCGGGTCCATTCCGCCACGGTGGCGCCGCGTGCGGCGGCCACCAGCAGGCCGTCTTCCACCAGCCGCTGCAGCGCCGCGCGCACCGGCGTGCGGCTGACCTTCATTTCCTCGGCGATGTGCTCTTCACGCAACCTGGCTCCCGGCTCGTAGTAGCCGGACATGAGGCGCCGGCGCAAGTCCGCGTAAAGGGTGTCGGAGAGTTTGGCCATGCCGGATTGTCGTCCACGCCTGCGCCCCTCAATGTGGAGCGGCCGATGCTGTGCCCGAGGCCTCGGCCGGCGTTCCGCACGCATGGCAGAACCGGGCGAAGGCGCTCTTGCGGGTGCTGCAGGCGCCGCAGTGGTCGAAGAGGCCGATGCCGCAGTGCGGGCAGAAGTCGATGGCCTCGTTCTTCAGGTCGACGGCGCGCTCGCAGCCCGGGCAGACGCCCTTGGCCAGCCGGGCCAGGGCCACGTCGTAGCTCAGATCCTTGCGGCGCTGCTGGTCGGGCAGGGCCTCGGCCTGGCGCTGGCGCTCCAGGTAGCGGTTGAGCGCCACGATGGCGTAGCGGCCCACCAGCACCGTCACGACGATGCCCACCACGTAACGCACGTAGCCGCCGTAGCTGGGCAGGTAGGGCACCAGCTCGACGAAGAAGGCGAACAGCGCGAAGAAGATGAAGCCCCACACGAACGGCCACCAGGTGCTCTTGCGCTTCCTGGCGAAGAGCCAGCCGGCGGCGACCAGCAGCGGCAGGGTGAGCGCCAGGCGGTAGAGGAAGACGCGCAGCTCGACCCGGCGCATGGCCTGCTGCATGCGCTGGTAGCCGCCGTCCTCCAGCGCGCTCAGGCGCTGGCGCGCGGCGGCGGCGCCCTGGCGGGCGTCCAAGTGCGCCTGCTGCTGCGCCTGCACGGCCTGCTGCGCCTGGCGCTCGCGCTGCTTGAGCGCGTCCAGCGCCTGCGTGCGGCGCACCACCTCGGGGTTGTGCTCGGCCTGCTGCGTGGCGCTGCGGGTGGCCAGCCAGTTGTCGAAGGTCTCGCGCTCGGCGGCGGTCTCGCTGCGGGCCTTGTCGCGCTGCAGCCGGGCCTGTTCCAGCGCGTCTTCGGCGGCGGACTGGGCGCGCTCTGCGGCGGCGACCTGTGCACGCAGCGCCTCGGCGGCGTTGCGGTCCAGGTAGTCGTCGAGCTGCAGCGGCGCTTCCACCCGCGGCAGATCGCCCACCACCGTGCCGCCCAGGCCGATCAGGAAGCTGGCGAACACCACCGCCACCAGCCAAAGGCCCCGGCGAAACCATTTCTCGGACAGACGCAAACCCTTGCTCATGCGGACTCCTTGCTGTTGATGCTATGTTTTTAATAGCTGCATGCGCTTGAAGCACAAGCGCCCGCGGCCATTTTGACGCCAATTCGAAGCCCGTGGCCGGCCCGGCTGCTTCACGGCCCGGCCTGCAGCCACACTGGCGGGCCGGCCAGCGGCACGCGCTGCAGCCACGCGAAGACCGACTCCACCGTCACGGTGTCGATGCGGTCGGCGAAGCGCCTTTCGCCCGGGTGGTCGTCGAACGCCACGTTGGCCGACGCGACACGGCCGCCAAGGCGGGTGAGCGGGCCGATCTTCAGCGTGGCGGGCTCGTAGCCCTTGAACCGCAGCCACGCCTGCGCCTGGCTGCGCGTGCGCACGGTGGCGGGCTCCATGGCGGCGGCCAGCGTCTCCAGCGCCCACTGGTTTGATTGCTGGTAGCGCGTGCCCCAGGCATAGCTGACCATGCTGTAGGCCGGCTCGTGCAGGGCCTTGGCGCGGGCGCCATCGGCCAGCAACGGCAGCAGTTGCTGCTGCACGGCGGGCGTGGGCACGGCCCAGGCGGCTTCATGGCGCCAGAGGTCGTCGAGGAAGAATTCGCCCAGCCCCTGCCGGTACACGTGGGCGACGGCGGTGCCGCAGGCGTTGAGCTTGTGCACCACGCGCCACGGGCCCTCGGGCGTGCGGTAGGCCCAGCCCAGGTGCGACCAGTGCAGTCCGTACTTCGACAGGTCCTGCCCGGCCCGCGCCAGCACCACCACCCGGGTGCCGGAACGCGCATGCTCCGCGTCCAGGGCCCGGGCCGTGCGCTCGGCCAGCTGCATGCCGCGCTCGACGACCTGCGCGGAGGGCGGGCGCTGCTCGCAGGTGCGCCCGGCCCGGGCGGTGCCGGCGAAGGCCAGCGCGGCGATGACGGCGGCCCCGACCGAGGGCAGGCTGCGCCGGGCGATGGCGCAGGCGTAGGCGATGGTGGCGCACGGCATCACAGACGCTCGTTGTGCAGCAGCGCACGGCCGAGTGCATTGGGCACGAAGGCCAGCACCTCGCCCGCCGCCGAGAGGACGACGCCCGTGCCGATCACGCTGCAGGACACCACCGTGCCCACGCCGTGCGCGGCGGCCGAGGCCGCCCGGCCGGTGACTTCGATGCTGGCCTGCGCGCCGTCCGATGCGCGCTCCAGCAGATACACGGTGCCGGTGGCCGAGGCCTGCACGGCCTTGACCGTGAGCACCGCGCCGCCCACCGACAGAGCCACCGGCAAGGCCGCCACGGCCCCGGCCGCCGCCGAGGCGGCACCCGCCGAGCCGACGGCCGAGGCCACCGGCATCAGCGACAGCGCGGCCGACGCCTCGCTCTGCGCGCGGGCCGGCCCGGCCACCGCGCAGCACAGGCAGGCCAGTGCGAGTGACGCTTGGGCGAAGGCCGGGCGAAAAACGGTCGAATGGATCATGGTGTGGACTCCTTCAGGTCGCTGCGGGGAGGGACTGGCCCTGTGTCATGGCACGCTCGCAGGCGCCCGCGCAGCCTCTCGCCGCCCCTGCAGGCGGGCGTCGGCCAGGTCGGCTTCATGGCGGTCGCGCAGCATCTTGGCCAGCGTGAACGCGGTGGTGATGAGGTAGAGCCAGCCCACACCCAGGAAGGCCTTGTAGGTCACGTTGATCTGCATGCCCAGCAGCCCCCAGCCCGTCAGGCCCATGGCCACGGCGAAGCCGCCCCAGACCACCAGCTTCCAGAGCGGCGTGTCGCCGCCGCCCCGGCGCGCGGCGCTTTCGCTGTCGCGCACGAACTTGGCGAGCCCAAACGCGGCCGACAGGCAGAACACGTAGCCCATCACCATGAAGGCCCGCTCCAGCTGCGCACCGGGCAGCCAGGCCAGGCCCACGCCGCAGAGGAAGACGGCGAGGCCGAACGACACCCAGACCTGCAGCTGCCAGGCACGGGTGTCACGCTGAACGAGAAAGGTGTCTGTGGAAGTCATGGAAGGCAGGGGCCGCGAAGGCCGTGGTGGGACACGGAGCGAATCGTCGCCGCGCATCGCGTTGCCGTCCGCATTCGATGCCGCCAGTGGCTTTGTGCACGCTGCCGGGTATCGCGACGCGATACTTTCCCCGCCTTGAGGGCGTGCCGCCACCGGAGCCCGCGCCCAGGCTGGGCGCCGGGTGCGTGCGCCCGGGCGGTCACACCGCGAGCGGCAACTCGGTGGTGGACAGCACGCTGCGGATCACCATGAACGAGCGCACCTGCCGTACGCCGGGCAGGTACAGCAGCTGCTCGGCATGCAGGCGGTTGAAGCTCTCGCCGTCCTTCGTGCGCACCAGCAGGAAGTAATCGAATTCGCCGGTCACGACATGGCATTCCATGCAGCCGGAGATCTTCACCGCCGCCTTCTCGAACTCGGCGAACGACTCCGGCGTGGAGCGGTCCAGCACCACGCCGATCATCACCAGCATGCCCGCCCCGGCGGCCTTGGGGTTGAGCAGCGCCACCACCCCGTCGATCAGGCCCAGGCGCTTGAGCCGCTCCACCCGCCGCAGGCAGGCGGGCGCGCTCAGATGCACCTTGGCCGCCAGCGCCACGTTGGAGATGGAGGCGTCGCGCTGCAGGGCGCGAAGGATGGCGCGGTCGGTGCGGTCGAGTTCGCCGAGCCGGTCGACGGCCTGCGCCGCGCCCGACGAGAATCTTGATTTTGTTGCGCACATGGCTTGTTTGAAGCAATGAAAAATATGTGGAATGGCTGATGAGCCGCTTTTCAGCGCGCCGGTGGCAGCACTTTTGCAACCCTGTTGCGTACGCATTTTCCTACGATGGTGGCCAGTGCGACAGGGTGCGTCATGCAACGACGGCCCGCCGCCGAATCCCTCTTTCCTCGCTCGCCATCACCACCGAAAGCCTTCCATGAACCTGCAGCAATTCGAACGCTACCCGCTCACCTTCGGCCCCACCCCGATCCAGCCGCTCAAGCGCCTGTCGGCCCACCTGGGCGGCCAGGTCGATCTGTATGCCAAGCGGGAGGACTGCAACTCCGGCCTGGCATTCGGCGGCAACAAGACGCGCAAGCTGGAATACCTCATTCCGGAAGCGATCGCGGGCGGCTACGACACGCTGGTCTCGATCGGCGGCATCCAGTCCAACCAGACGCGCCAGGTCGCCGCCGTGGCCGCGCACCTGGGCATGAAGTGCGTGCTGGTGCAGGAGAACTGGGTGAACTACTCAGACGCCGTGTACGACCGCGTCGGCAACATCGAGATGAGCCGCATCATGGGCGCGGACGTGCGCCTGGATGCCGCGGGCTTCGACATCGGCATCCGCCCCAGCTGGGAGCAGGCCATGGAGGACGTGAAGAAGGCGGGCGGCAAGCCCTTCCCCATTCCGGCGGGCTGTTCCGAACACCCGTACGGTGGCCTGGGCTTCGTCGGCTTCGCCGAGGAAGTGCGCCAGCAGGAAAAGGAACTGGGCTTCCGGTTCGACTACATCGTCGTCTGCTCGGTCACCGGCAGCACGCACGCCGGCATGGCGGTGGGCTTCGCGGCGGATGGGCGGGCGGACCGGGTGATCGGCATCGACGCATCGGCCAAGCCGGCGCAGACGCGTACGCAGATCCTGCGCATCGCCCAGAACACGGCCCGGCTGGTCGAACTGGGCCGGGAGATGACGCATGCCGACATCGTGCTGGACGAACGCTTCGGCGGCCCCGAGTACGGCCTGCCCAATGAAGGCACGCTGGAAGCGATCCGCCTCTGCGCCCGCACCGAGGGCATGCTCACCGACCCGGTGTACGAGGGCAAGTCCATGCACGGGATGATCGAGAAAGTGCGCCTGGGCGAATTCCCGGCCGGCTCGAAGGTGCTGTACGCGCACCTGGGCGGTGTGCCGGCGCTCAATGCCTACAGCTTTCTTTTTCGCAACGGCTGAACCGCCGAACGCGCAGCACGCCGCGGGGCTGGCCGGGCTGCTCGCCATCGCCCTGGTCTGAGCCCTGGGGCGGTGGCTGCCACCCGTGACGCAGCAGTAGGTAAATCCCCTGATCTCCAGTGGAATGTAACGTATATTTACAATTAAGGAATCTCGTTACATCACCAGGCTGGAGGAATTCGGATGAAGAACTTTTTGGCGCGTATGCAGCTCGGCACCATGCTGGGCGCCGGTTTCGCCACCGTGATCCTTATCGGGCTCGCGCTGGCCCTTCTCGGGCGTTCTTACCTCGTCGCGGCGAGCGCGGTCGTGCGGGAGATCTCCGAAGAGCGTCTGGCCAAGATCCTGCTGATCCAGCAGGTGAAGGACAACGTGAACGTGGCAGCCCGTGCGGTGCGCAACGTCGCGATGCTGACCGACGAGCGGCTGATCCAGGTGGAGAAGGCGCGCATCGACGAGATGGCGCGCAAGAATTCCGAAGTCCTGAAGCAGCTCGACAGCATGATCGAACCCGGGGAGGCGCGAACCCTCTTCGACAAGACCACCGAAGCACGCGGTCCATACCTCGCCAGCATCCGCCGGGCGACCGAGCTGGGGCTGTCGAACCAGGCCGAGGCGGCGCGCACCCTGCTGCTGAACGAGGCGCGGCAGCTGCAGAACGTCTACTTCACTTCACTGGAGGCGCTGAGCACCTACCAGCAGAAGCAGACGACGGACACCGTCGCCCGGTCCCGCGCGGATGCGGACCGCGCCGCCACCGTGCTGCTGGGCGTGGCCATCGGCGCCACCTTGCTGGGCGCGCTCATCGCCTGGGCCATCACGCGCCACGTCAAGCGCCAGCTGGGCGGCGAGCCGGCCTATGCCGCCGCCATCGCCCAGGAGGTGGCGCGCGGCAACCTCGCCGTGCGGGTGGACGTGCGCGCCGGCGACACGTCCAGCGTGCTGGCAGCCATGGGCATGATGCGGGCCAACCTGGCGCAGGTGGTGTCCGAGGTGCGGCTCTCCAGCGAATCGATCGCCACCGGCGCCTCGCAGATCGCATCGGGCAATGCCGACCTGAGCCAGCGCACCGAGGAGCAGGCGTCCAACCTGCAGCAGACCGCCGCGTCGATGGAGGAGATGAACTCCACCCTGAAGCAGAACGCGGACACCGTGCGCACGGCCTCGCAGCTGGCCACGTCCGCCAGCCAGACGGCCACCCGCGGCGGTGAAGTGGTGGGCAACGTGGTGCGCACGATGGACGAGATCACGAGCAGCTCGCGCAGGATCGGCGACATCATCGGCGTGATCGACGGCATCGCCTTCCAGACCAACATCCTGGCGCTCAACGCGGCCGTGGAGGCGGCACGGGCGGGCGAGCAGGGCCGGGGCTTCGCCGTGGTGGCGTCGGAAGTGCGCAGCCTGGCGCAACGCTCGGCCCAGGCCGCCAAGGAGATCAAGGGCCTGATCGGCGAGAGCGTCTCCAAGGTGGAGACCGGCTCGCAGCTGGTGGCCGAGGCCGGCAGCACCATGGACGACATCGTGAACCAGGCCCGCCGCGT